>NZ_JAOCMB010000004.1:0-45907 GCF_056172655.1 Chryseobacterium sp. GTID13 | reverse complement strand
TTAAAATAAAATAGCAACAAATTTGCTAAATCCTTACTGAAAGGGCGCTTGAGAGGATTTTGAAAAAAGGAGGTAATGAATTAGTAATGGTACTTACTGCGTTGTTTTACAATACACTTCCTTGTAACTCGTTATCAAAGATATAAAAATTTCAATACACTTACAACCGGCTCTATTCAAAAAAGGAACGCAGACCACTGTTTCTTTGTATTTCTATGGTATAATTCGGGTTAGAAAATGTCTTGTTTGTTGATTGGGCTTTAAATCGCGAGCTATTTATTGTTGGAAGCAATCGTAGTTATTATAATTACTGCTAATCTAACCGTACATATTTAAGGGCGTCTAATAGCACCAAGCATCCTAATATTGCCATTTCAATGTCGCAAAGCAGAACATTGAAAATTTTCCACCATGGCTTTTACCGCTTGGATTACCCCGATAAGCAGACTCTCTAATGCTGACGGACCGGGCTATCCGCTATATCGTTTGCGCCCAAAAGAACGCTCAAAAGGATGCCGCTTCTATTTGAGAAGGTAAATTCTGTTATGGGAGACTTAGTAAGCTTCATTGGTATAAGCAGATGATATTACGCCAATCTTTCCTCCCGGATAGCCTCTGTCTTATGTTGATGATTACGAATAGCTACCGAAAATTAACCTCCAAAAATAGGTAAGAAAATAAAAATTGCCACTGAATGGGGACATTGCTAAAATAAATTTCTACATCTTTAGAAAAAATAGCAAAAACTTACTATTTCTGATTTTACTAAACATTCCATTCAATATTTAACTTTGAAAGCATCCACGCTTCAGGCGTGGCTTAGCCCACTAACGCTATGCACACACATCTGATTACGCTGCTTAATAAAAGAATACAGGATGCTATGATCCGGTTTTCAAGACTGCCAGGAGAAAATTTCTACCTGCACGACAGCTTATGTAATCAATTATTATACAACTGCAAATTGTTTATTGAATACTACATCAGCTTGTTCAAAACTTTTAACTTCCTTCCCTCAGAGCCTAACCAATATATAAAAAGGCAGTTACTTATAAAAGATTATCTCAATGATCTGCCACAACTGACTAACAGTACCATTGATAAAAAAATACAGGAAATAATTCAAAGTTCCATACAGCACCTGGAAATTCCGTCGGTACTTATAAGCGACAATACCATAGTACCTGAATACCTGAATAAAATGCTTGAAGCAGTACTGCCGGAATGAAAAAATCCCACTTCGTAGTTTGGTTCTGAAGTTCAACAAGCCCTATCAACATTTTCAAAAGGATTGCCGGCAATATTTTGGATCAACCTTCTATAATTTCTATATAAAAATCAAAATGCTTGATGTGCTGGATGACTTATTGTTTACCGATTTGAACTTGAAAGAAATTGCCTACAATAACCGATTTTCAGATTACAAAAACATGCACAGGATCTTTAAAATGTATGATATTAATCTAAAGGCTATTCCAAGGTTTCTAAGACACCTTTAGCTGGCAGTTACTTTTAGCGATGTTTTCGCTACTATTTGCGATAAAAAAGATACTATTTAGGATGTTTTTGTTACTATTTGCCATCTTTTTTACAGCCAATAGCTAGAGCTTTACGATCAGATCAAACAAGCCCTGCGATGAAAAAAGCCTCCTTAATACCAACACTGATCAGTTACTTTTTTGTACTGCTGTTTTTTTACGCTTCCATCAGTAAATTAATGGAATTTGAAAACTTCCAGGTGCAGCTGGCACAATCTCCGCTATTGAGCGCCTATGCGGGATTTATTTCCTATACGGTCATTATTGTAGAATTGATAGTAGCCATTATGCTGTGTATATCCACGGCCCGCTTATCCGGCTTATACGCTTCATTAGGATTAATGGTAGGATTTACGATTTATATTTACCTTATCCTTAATTACAGTGATTTTGTTCCCTGTTCCTGCGGTGGGATTCTCGAAAAACTGGGATGGACGCAGCACCTGGTTTTTAATATAGCCTGCATTCTGCTGGCCCTTTGGGGAACCTTCCTGCTTGAAAAACAAAAACATGGTTACCGGATAAAACCTGTGCTGTATACTTCTTCTATTTCTATAATAAGCTGTTTGATCGTTATCGGACTATTTATCAGTTCAGAGCACACGATTAAAAAAGAGAACAATTTTACACGCCGTTTCCTTCAGCACCCGGTAATAGAAGATAAAAGGATCAATCTTGGTGTAAACTCTTTTTATTTTGCCGGAGCTTATAAAGACAAGATATATCTGGGTAATTATACCACCCCTTTATATATAACAGAAATCGACACTGCTTTGAACAGCAGGAAGATGATTCAAATTACCCTCGATAATAAAGATCATCCTTTCAAATCACTGCTCGCAAAAGTAAACTATCCCTTTGTCTACCTGTATGATGGTACTGTGCCCATTATTTACCAGGGAGACCTGCACACGCAACAGGCAAAGACGATCAGTTATAAGCAAGCGTACTTTTCTCAATTGGTGATGTTAGATGATCATCGCTACGGCTTTCGTGCCACCAGCAGCAAAACCAACTCGCAGGTGTTGGGCATTATTGATCCCCGGAGTAAGGTTAGTGTACAATTATTCGAGAACCGGTTAAGTAAGCAAAAAGATGGTGTATTTGATATGGACGGTAAGCTGCTTTTTGATGAAGTAATGCAAAAGCTTATTTACATCTATTATTATCGCAACCAGGTATTAGTAATGGATGATTCCCTACAACTAATAAGAAGTCTTCACACCATTGATACAACGACCCAGGCGCAGGTAAGCGTAAAAACAACATCTGACGGAACAACAAAAATGTTGGCACCTCCAAAAAGGGTAAACAAAAATATGGTTGCTTTCCGTAATTTATTATTTAATGAATCGGGCTTAATGGGTAAATATGAATCCCGTTCCAACTGGCAACGAGGCTCCATTATCGACATATACAAAACTGACCAGCAGGAGTACATTGGTAGCTTCTACATTAATAACAGGCAAAAAAACAGTTTATCACAAATACTCACAACAGATCAATATCTATACATTATTTCCGGAAATGAACTGGTTCGTTACCGTTTTGCGCAGACGGTTTTAAAACAGTTCAAAAACAGGGGAAGCCGAAAACCTTAAGAGTAGGCGTAAATTTTAAATAGTAAATTATGAAAAAAGTAATGATTCCCGCTGCACTATTTGTAGTAGCTGTAGTGTCAGCTTTCACCACTCAATCGGTTAAAACAGCAGCCGATCCAGAGCCGTACAGAATAGATATCCCTGGAGTTGATTGTTCCCCGGTGACGGAGACTTGTACAGAGACCCCAACTGCGACCTTCTGTCAACACAGTCTTTCCCCGGAGTAGATCTATTTGCAATGAATGAAGCCGGTACGGCTTGTGATGTTGTTTTATACAAACCCTAAAAAGTAAGGACGGCTTAACTGCCGTCCTTTTTTAATTTCTTTTCAATCCAGGGTTTGGTATGTCCTTTCAGGTAATGATCAAACCAATCTAAAATCCGCTGGGCTAAATCCAAACGATTTTCCTTTTTCACAAGTGCATGCCCCTCTTTAGGATAAAGCAACATGACGGCAGGCTTATTCAAAATTCTCAATGCGAGATATAAAGACATGCTCTGTTGCATGTTTACATTGGTGTCTTCTTTTCCGGCCCATATCAATAACGGCGTATTAATCTTATCGGCAGCAAGCAAAGGCGATTGCGATAAATATAGTTGTGGATTTCCAAAATACGGCATGGTCATTTTGGATTGCTGGTCTTCAAACCGCCAAAATGTAGGTATGTCAAAATACCAAATCGAAAAATACCAACTTGTCAGGTCTGACATGCCTGTACCGCTGATAGCAGCTTTAAAAAGGTTGGAATGAGACACGATATAATTAGTTTCATAACCACCAAAAGAAGCACCTATTAGTCCTATATTCCCTTCATCTATAACTTCCTTTTCCAAGACTTTTTTCACAGCATTTTCTACACATTTCAGAGCGGAAGCTCCGGGGCTGTTAGGCTCTGTTTCAATGTCAGGCAGAAATACAAAATAATTATGACGGGTAAGGAAACTTATATTAAAACCGCCTTGTGTTCTATCTGAAGGTAGCTCAAATACTTTAGCCTTTTCAGATTGCTTCTGGTAAATACGCACGATCATCGGATACCGCTTACCGGCGGTATAATCCACCGGGTAATATAAAAACCCGGTTAGGGTCTCTTTACCGGTAGCCGATAAATACTGTAGCCTTTCTCTTTTGCTCCATGTATAATGATGGTAATCGGGATTTGAAGTAATCAGGGTTTCTGAGCTGCCTTTTAGATCCAGGCTGACCAATTTCGGGGGCTCATTATAATTTTCTTCTCTAAAATAAATATTGTTACCCCTCATTAAAGGGTATTCATTAATGGCATTGGATGTACTGTAAAGCTTCTTTAATCTTGCACTACTCAAATGATAAATAATAATATGATCATCCGGTGTAGTTTCCTTAATAACGATGCTCTTAGGATTTATAATTTTCTCAAAATCAAGAATCGAATAGAATGATTTTAAATTTTCTTTCTTAAGCAGTTTATTTAGCTTTTTTGAAGATAAATCGACCTGCCAAACAGATTGCTTGTCTGTGATATAAGCCTTATTACCCGTACCCCATAACCACTTTTTAAAAGGTTCGTTAACAAAAAAATTATCCTCTGCAAATAATGCTGGCAAATGTTGGGTAAGATTAAATTGTTGTTGGTTTTTTAAATCTATTAGCCACCAGTTATTATCCTGAAAAAAGCGATTTGCGATTTATCCGGGGATATCGACCAACTGTCATCAATGAAATTTTTCAAAAGTGATGTTTCAATGCCTGTGTGTAAGTTTAGAAGGCTAATATCAATTTTGTGATTACGAAATCGATAATCTCGATGTTTCTCTTTATTAATTAACAGGAATTTGCCGTTATCAAGAAACTTATAATCCAGGAATCCAATTTTATACTTATTAATAATATTTCCTGAACTATACTTTAAGAGAATTAATTCTTTTTCTGAAAGACGAGCATCCCTCGATTTCTTAATAGGATATATATGATTATCACCTGTTCCCCAGACTTCAACATCTGTTGCAGCCAGCTTTTCATTCTTGTTTACAGAAGCGACTTCAAAGACTATTTCATCCCCAAAAGATTGAGCAATTTTAATTTTATCAGCGGTCAAACCAGGTAGTGATATAGGAACGGCAGGCTGCTGTTTTTTTATAGCTAACTGAACTCTTTTTAAATAGTACTGTGAGTTTTCAGTGTACAATACATCAATGTAATTATTATCTGTCCACCACAGATCAACAAAATGTTTTTCCGGTAAATCCAGCTTGTAATTCAATGAGTTTTTAAAATCAAAGAACTCAATACCTTCAGCAAAGAATAATGTTAACCGAAGTTTTTCATGATCCCATTTATACCTAGCTAGGCTTTTTGTAATTGATTTGGTTTTCCCACTTTTAAAATCCCATAAACTAAAACGGGAGTTTCCCGGTTCTTTACCAGCCTGCTCCAATAACATTCCTTTACCGGGTATTACATAAAAATTACCAAATCCATCAAGACTGGTCCTTTCAAGGGTTGGTAGATCGTAAATAGTTATTTTCCTTGCATCTGACATGGAAACAAAATAATCATTTCCATAAAACTCAAATTTGACATTATCCACTTCAAAGGAATTGCCATTCAACCTGCTTTTTAAAATCATCTGAGACTTTCCTTCTCCAAAATATTTAGAATACACAAACCAGCTTTTATTACTATTCGTAGTTACAAAATTCACGTCGTACCATCCGTCATATTTAAACGCGCTATCATTTTTAAGGGCAGCGTTTTGGCCATATCCGCAGATAAATAGCAAAAAGCTAAAGAGGCGCAAAAATTTAATATCCTTCATTTTGGGGTAATAGATTAGGGTTTAAGATGATTTCTTTTTCAGGTATCGGTAGTAACTCATGATAGGGTTTCCAGTTAGGTTTTTGGCTCATTAACTTGCTTAATGCTCCGGTTCTTTTCAAGTCAAAGAATCGGTTGCCAAATTCTGTAAATAACTCATGTACCCGTTCGGCTTTGATCTTCACCCGAAGATCAGCTACCGATGATCCTGAAAGGGCTGTTAAACCAGCGCGAACGCGCACTTTGTTTAAATCTGCTTCGGCAAGGTTGGGTTCATTCAGGTTAGTATAGGCTTCCGCCCTTATCAGGTACTGCTCTGAGAGCCTTAGTACGATACTATTTTCTACCGTTTGCGGTGCCGGATTGAGCACTTTGTATTTATAGGGCTGGTACCAGACACCCGCGCCACTGGTAACTGTTTTGATCCAACTGGTTTTGCGGTTATCACCACTCTCAAAACTGTTTACCATTAAAGGGGAAAAGCTTACAAATGCGGGAGGTGTTGTGTTGATGACAAAGGCGGTAGCTTCCAGTGAATTACCGGTTGCTGTATTGGGAGAAAACTGCCATAGCGAAGACGTGCTGGATTTGTTAAACTCATTAGCCGGATTATTTTCCAGTTGAGCACCGCTACTTAAAATAACATCGCTGGAATATTGCTGCGCTTTAAACCAGTCTTTGTTAGTAAGATAAAATCTTGCCATGAACGCTTTAAGGCTGTAAATATTGATCCTTGTCTTAGGATTGGAGATGCCAGAATTTACAAAGGCATCATGCGCACTTAGAAAATCCGCTTCAATCTTTGAAATGATCACCGGAATTTTATCTTTTGAAGGTCTTTGGTTTTGGCTGTAATCAGTTCCCGTAATATAGGGCACTTCTCCAAAAAGATTATAGAGGTAGTAGTAAATAATTCCTCTTAGGGTTAATGCTTCCGCCCTAACATTAGCTTTAAAGCTTGCTTCAAGAGCGGTAGATTTTTCAACCCCTTCAAGAAAAGAATTGATCTTATAGATCGTAGCATACGCAGTATTCCAAAGATCAAGAACGTTCTGATTCTGCGGGTTGACGGTATTTAAATAAAACTCCCGGTGAGAGGGCAGGTTATTGGCGTAAAAATTTAGCTCATCTGTATAAAGTCCCAATAGAATACTTAGTCCTGAATTACTCCCTGTTAAAAATCCGGTATCCCGTGTGCTTACATAAATATTCATGAGTGCGGCTTCACAGGTTTTCTTATCCTGAAAAACAGCATCTGCTGTTAATTGCGAATTTGGATCGCCAACATCCAAAAACTGATCACAGCTAACGAAAGCAAATACAAGAAAGCTGTAGATAATAAATTTAAACTTGTATATAGATATTTTAATTGTTTCCATGTCTTTAAAAATTTAATTGAAAGCCTAGAGTATAAGATTTTAACGGTGGCAGAAAGCTTGAAACTTTTGTTTCGGGATCGGCCCCGAAATAGTTTGTCCATGTCCATAAATTCTGCCCTGTAGTAAAAACCTTAAGATTCATTTTATCCGATAATTTAAGAGCGTATGAAAGCGTAATTTGTTTCAACCTTAAAAAAGAACCATCACTTACTGCCTGATCACTTTGTGTATAATTATTGAAGGCTGTTACCGCCGCACTATTATAGCCCGCTGAATACAATTGATATTGTCCACTGGAAGAGCCAGGCGAGTAGTGATCTAAAAATTCCACAGGTTGATTGCCCATTATTCCCGGTAAAAAACTCTGGCTTAAACTATTGGCACTACTTTGTTTCACAAACTGAAAAAGAAAATCTAAACTGAAATTTTTGTATTGAAGAGAATTATTAATCCCCCAAAATACTCAACCGATAAATCTTTTATAACAGCACGATCTTTAACATTAAGCGTTCCGTTTCCGTCAACATCCCTAAAAGTATACACTCCGGATGTTGGGTTGATACCTGTATATTCAAAAAGCTTTACAATAGAAGTCGATTGTCCAACTACATAAGTATTAGAATAGGTTGAGCCTTCCAAGCCAGGGAATGACAGCAGTGTATTTTTGGGAAACGTGACATTAAAATCTGCTCTCCATTTAAAGTTTGATTTATTGATTAAAGTTCCGCCAATTTGTAGTTCCAATCCTTTATTTTCTACCTCAGCAGGCAGGTTGGCAAGAATGGAAGGGAAACCTGTAGTACCAGGAAGTGGTACCCCCACCAGCTGATCTGCCGAACGGTTCCGGAACCATGCCACTGAAAAATCCAATCTCTGACGAAAGAAGCTGGCTTCCAGTGCCAGTTCCAGTTTCTTGTTAGATTCCCAACTGAAATCAGGATTGTAAAGCCTTGCGGGTGTTAGTCCTGATGTTTGGTTATACTGCGCGGAAGTGGTGATATAGTTATTCAGGTACTGGTAATCCCCGATAAGATCGCTACCGGTAATCCCATAACTGCCCCTGAGTTTTCCAAAGCTTAGCCATGATTGACTTTTCAGAAAGTTTTCTTTTGAAAATATCCATCCGGCTCCCACAGCACCAAAGTTGCCATAACGTTTATTTAAACCAAATCGGCTGGAGCCATCCCTTCTTAATGTAACGTTCAATAAATATTTTGAAAGATATTGGTAATTGAATCTGCCGTAAAAAGATTGGTAAGCATAATTGATAACAGGCTGACTTGTTATGGACTTAACATTAGCAGCGGACAGATCATCTAATAGCGCATTGCTGGGAAAATTAGATGCCTGTGTATAAATACTATTGGATGTCCGTTTTTGAAAAGTTGTTCCCAGCAAAAAAATCAGGCTATGATTATTTAGTTTTTTAGTCCATTCCAAACGGGGTTCTATAATATAATTTAATAGATTTTGATCGAAGCGATTAACAGAAGAGCGTTCACTACCATAATTAAAACTTGGGTTGAATGTGGTTGATGGGTTAATTCTATTTTCAATCGAGTTTTGAGTTGAAACGCCAGCGTTTAAAACAACTTTCAGGTCTTCTGTCAATGCATAATCAAGCATCATGCTGTGATTCATCATTACAGTTTTACTTTTATAAAAACTATTAAGCTGAGCAAGCGGGTTGGTAAAAGTGTTATTTTCCCAATTCAGGTTCCCGTCTTCCTTATAAAGTGAAGGCGCATTGGGAGATAGTGTTTTTGCCTTAGAAAACAAATCCTGAGCTGGCAGAAAGTTATCTGCCAGATTAAATATCCCAGTGTAAGCAAGGCGAAATTTCTTATCTTCCGATTGATGATTTAAATTAACCAGACCCGATAATTTCTTTAACCTAAAATCCCCGGGAAATACGGTCGATTCTTCATAATAGCCTAAGCTTACTAAAAATTGTGTCTGTTCACCACCGCCATTGAAACTAAATTGATGATTTACCGTTGTTGCAGTTTTACCGGTTAATACCTTTTGCCAGTCGGTATAACGGTTTTGATCCCAGGTTCCATTGACATCATAGGCATCCGCAGGATACTTACTGATCCCGTCATTAGCAAATGCCTCACGCCTCATAGCAAGGTACTGCTCTGTATTCATCAGCTTTAATTTTGACATGGTTGATCCCAGTGAAAAGCTGGATGTATACTGATAAGTGGTCTTACCCTTTTTACCTTTTTTGGTCGTAATCAGTACAACGCCATTGGAGCCACGCGAACCATATATTGCGGTAGCATCTGCATCTTTTAAAATTTCTATGCTCTCAATATCATTTGGATTAATGCTGTTCAGTGGGTTTAGACTTCTTCCAAGGAAGTATACTGACCCTGAATATAAAGATAGTTCATTTCACTGCCAAGTGATACACCGTCAATAACGTACAAAGGAACACTCCCGTTCACATCACTGTTGATGATAGTTCTTAAACTATTCTTACCTCTGATCTGGATATCATAGCCGCCACCTGGCACCCCAGTATTTTGTATGATACTTACACCTGACATTCTGCCCTGGATAGTAGATAGTACATTACTTACAGGCTGGTTCTCTATATCTTTGGCAATAACCTTTACAATGCTCCCGGTGCGTTCTTTATCCTTTACTTTATAGTACCCGGCATTTAAGTATGATCTCATCTATTTTTTGCATCGATAGGTTTGCCAATGGTATCATTCTGAATAGCCATATCCCCGTTAACCGTGCTTATAGCATTAATGGAAGCTGTGTTTTTAGAATCTGGTTTTTCCCTGATGATAACCACGTTCTGGTCAATGATCACTTCAAAGGGTAATCCTTTCAGTATTTTATTGAGACATGCGGGAACGGTCTCATTGATACATTTTGCATCCCGTATCCTATAATTTTTCAGAGGCTCTTTAGAGTAGGCAAATTGTAGTTTATAGGTCTTAAAAAATTCTCTAATGCCTGATCAGCAGGCATTCTGTCAACACTATAGTTGACCCTGATATCACTGGCTCGCTGTTGCGCAGTCACAGTTGCTACGCCGAAAAAAGAGATGCAACGGCATAGCAAAAAACATTTTTCATATTTTTGCATTATTAAAATTAGTAACTCGTCAATATTGTTATTAGTTTTTACCGGACCGGCACGGCACATGCCGGTCTTTGTTTTAGCTGTCATCTGTCTGGTATCATTGCCGGTGTAAGCTCACACCAGATCTTATCTTTCCAATTGATATAGTGTATCATTTTTATCTTTTATTGTTAGGTTTAATTGTAGCGCTATTGCTTGCAGTAGCTTTATGGCAGAAGCATTATAATGAGTGACGGATATTTTCTGCTCTTCATATTCCTTCGGATAGCTTACAGAAACTCCGTAAGACTGTTCTATTACTTTAACAGCATTTTTTACAGGGCATTCATTAAACGTAATCGTTACAGGATCTGCTGGTGTATTAGTTGGAGCTAAAGCTCCGTTTGCAGGCTTCTGAGGCGTTTTAAACACAGTTGCGGCTTCAGTTATCCCGAAGTTGGTAAAGGTCTGTTTTGGTCGTAAAACAAATGTCTGCTCTGGCTGGGTAGTTTTGCTGACCGATACTTTACCTTCGTACAAATCCACACTGAACGTTTTGCCGCTTTGCAAGACTTTAAAAACAGTTCCCAGCACCTTTGTCTCGTAGTCCTTACCATGTACTATAAAGGGATGCTCCTTTGATTTTGAAACTTTAAATACGGCGTCTCCTTCCAAATAAACATCACGGGTCGAGGAAGGAAAGGATTTTTTTACGGTCAGCCTGGCTCCTTTTAAAAGCTGTACCAGCGAGCCGTCTTTTAGCTTCAAATCCATAACACCGGATGCTGCATAGTAGATATCAGGCTTTATAAATGTGTTGTAACTGATAATGCCGGAAAAGCTCAAAAGGATCAGCGTAAGCGTTACTGCACCCATGCGTAGCTTTTGTTTTTTTCGCTCCCGGGCAATTATCCCTTTTTTGATATTTTCCCATACTCTTAACTCTTCTTCAGGGGTAAGAGGTGCTAAGCGCTTGCGGTTTCTATCCATAATAATTATAGTCTCTCTATTATAGAATAGAACGAAACGCCAAAAAAGGACAATGAATGTTTAAAAAATTAACGCTATTTAAGAAAGATTAACTCTTTTTAAGAATTGATATCAGGCTTTTTCAAAAATAGAATAGCCTTTGAAATATGGTATTTTACAGTACGGTGAGAAAGATTTAAAGCAACAGCAATTTGCTGCTGTGTTATCCCTTCCACCTTGTTCATTATAAATATTTGCTTTTCCAATGGAGCTAGTAGTTCAAGACTGATTTCCATCTGGGCAGCATAGTGCTCTTTCTGCTCTTCATATTCCAGTTCTTCAGTGGAAGTGTCTTCGATCTCAGGTTGAAGCCTTTCGTAAAACGGTTGTTTTTTAGTGGTCTTGTAAAAAGAAGCAATTTTCTGTTTACAGGTTTTAATAATTATCGCCTCACTATTTGCAGGGTTTAGTGATGTTCTGTAGTTCCAAACATGGATGAAAACTTCCTGCATCACATCCAATACGTCTTCCTTGTTTTCTATATGCGTTCCTAGAAATCTAAAGACATTGGGCTTGTAACGATGGTAAAGTTCTTCAAAGGAGCTTTGTTCTAAATCAATATGTTTTTTGAAGAAAAGCACGGTTTAGCATTAGTAAAACAAATTTATACAAATAATTTATAATACCACTAATCAAGCCTTTAGATTCTTAACAAGTCGTCTGTTTAATTATCGATTATTGTTGGATGATGGGTTTGTTTTAGCAACTTTTTAATTTCATTTGGCAAACACGGTTGATTTTAAATTTGGTTCAAAATATAACTCCCTTAAAAGTTACTTTTTTCAAATTGCTGCTTCTCTGGTTGGTCATCAATACCTCTGTAGCATTACATTTGTTATCGATAAAAAAATTAAGCTCTAAATCAGAACTCATTTTTTATACTATCGTGGTGTAAGATTTGATGTACTATCCGGACCATTTTATTTGCTAAGATGATCACTTTAATCATAAACATCATTAAAATGTTAGTAAGTGAAAATCTGCTCATGACTTATGGAGCTGAATATGAAAACTACCTAATAAATGAAGTAGTTTTTGAAGAAGGAAGTACGCCTAAGTATTACTTTCAGATAGTTAATGGAATTGTCGAGTTGAATAATTACCATGAAGACGGAAAAGAATTCATTCAGAATTATTTGACGGATGGTCAAAGCGTTGGAGAATCCCAATTATTTAATGAAAGACCTTATCCTATGAATGCCATAGCTAAAACAGATTGTGTAATATTAAAGTTATCTCGCCAATCTTTTTTGACATGCTTCAACAAAACGCTGAAGTTTCACAAAATATGGTTAAGTTTCTTTCAGACAGGTTGTATTTTAAATATATGATGCTTTTTCATATTTCTTCGTCTTCAACACAATCCAGACTGGAAGCTCTCTTTAGGTATCTCAAAGAATATGACCGTAGCCATAATTTAGATTCCTTTGAGATTCCCTTTACAAGGCAGCAATTGGCTAATCTTACCGGGCTACGTGTGGAAACAGTAATACGAACAGTTAAGAAAATGGAAAGGAAAAGATAGTGAAGATTAGAAAGGGAAAATATTTTACTGATCGTACCAGGGTGATTAGCAACGATTTTATAAAACCGTTACTATTGAATCTATATCCAGTGGTAAGGTTTATCCTTTCTGTTTAGGTAACAATACATTTCTTCTTTCTTTAATTCTGGAAAGTACTTCAATGCTTCGTCAATAGCGTAGTTAGGCAAAAAGTAAATCTCATCACGTAAGGCCTTAATCACTTTTTCGCGGCCATAGAAACGAACTATTTCATCAATTTCATTCTGACCACCACGTTCAACAATACGTCCGATGACTGCTTTATAGGCTTTCTGCCAATCCAGCATATCTACCTTCGTATCCCAAAAAAATTTAGGATGAAGATTGGGTATACTATTACCACGTGTTTTCATGTTTTATAGCTCATTTAGAATTATTTATTAATTCTACAAATTTTCCGCAGTGCATTGGAATCTATATCCAGTGATACGGTTTATCTTTCCTGTTTAGGTAACAATACATTTCTTCTTTCTTTAATTCAGGAAAGAATTTCAATGCATCTTCAATAGCGTAGTTGGGTAGAAAGTAAATTTCATCACGTATGGCCGTAATAACTTTTTCGCGGCCATAGAAACGAACTATTTCGTCAATTTCATTCTGACCGCCACGTTCAACAATACGAGCGATTACCATTTTGTATGCTCCCCAATCAATTTCATCAAACCTAAATTCCCAAAAGAATTTGGGATGTAAATTGGGTACACGTTTAACAGGCTTTTTCATGTCTTTATACAAAAATTGATTATTACTAATATACGAAATTTACGCCGTACTACCTACGAAAACCTCTCTTTTTCTTGCTGTTAATTGGTAAGATCTTTTTTTCGGATAAGAATTTTTGTAAAGGATTTTGAGTTGCCTTTTCCAATCTGTTTTTAATTTGTTTCCAATCCTGTTGTTTTTCTTTTAGCATGTCAACTCCATCAAAAGAACTAATCTTATCATAAGTATTCATACCTATGGCTGCCCAATATGGGTCTTTCTCATATTTTCTCTGATATGCATCTAAGTAAAATTTTAAGGGTTCCTGCTCCAATAAGAAATACATATCGATAAAATCTTTATAACGTTCTCCACTCTGATGTAACGCATGAAGTTTCATTGCTCCAATATCTTCATTAGAGATCATACGAATACCTTCTTTTTCTTCTACAGGATATAATAAAGGATATTTATGGGTAACAATATCAACTTTTACATCATTTATAAAAGTAAGTACAGTATTGATGTCCCGTCTACTTACTTCTTCATTTGCATTGTAGGTGCTTTTAAGATAATCCAACATCAATTTTGATTCAAAATCTTTAGTTGTAAATAAATCAATATCTATAGATAATCGATGTCCAATATTTAGGCTGAGTGCTGTGCCACCAACCAATGCAAAATCCTTTAGCTGTTCGTCCTTCATTAACTGCTGTAGCAGTCCCCACATTTCAGGGCTTACGGTTTCCTTAAAAAGCATGATTATAACGTTTGCAGGAAAAATTAGCTTGAAATTGAAGTGGATAGCAGTAAATATCCTATGCTGTGCTAATTTGGCTGTAAAAGGCCGCTCCCGTTATCGCTTTTATATTCTTATAGATCATCCATCTGCTTCCATTTCTTTTTAATAGAGCCGGTGTGCCGTTAGTTTCATTTCAGGAGCAAAGGTATTTCCGTGTTCTTAACGCAGCTGCAAGGTCAGGTCCTAAAGGATTTGAAAAAAATCTCCACCCCGCCCCCAGGCGGGGTAGTATTTTTTCCCAAAACCTTGCACCTGCTAAACACTACCTTTTAATGCTCCCGAAACAAAACAAGGCACACTCCGGCTCTTTAGACGAATAAAAAAAATGTCAGCAATGGAACTAAATATTATTAAAAATGGATTTAAGGAGAAACAAAACGGCGCCTCCTCTCATTACCGAATAAATCAGGATTTGACCGCCTGTTCACTAACCGCTAAAACCCAAACAAAATGACACGATCAATCGACATAACAGCGGCCAGCGTATACGTAGGCACATACCGCAAATACAATGAAGGCTCCATATTTGGCAAATGGCTAGATCTTTCCGATTACAGCAGCAAGAGCGAATTTTATGAAGCCTGCGCAGCACTGCACCAGGACGAAGAAGACCCGGAATATATGTTCCAGGATTATGAAAACATACCCGAAGGGCTAATCAATGAAAGCTGGATCAGCAGTAATATCTTTGAAGTCATTGACACACTCACCAATCTGGGTGAAGACGATCTGGAAGCTTTTTTGATCTGGTGTAATAACGGTCATTATGACCTGTCAACTGAAGACATCAGTGATCTGATCAGCTCTTTTGAAAGTGACTACATAGGAAAATATGATAGCGATGAAGATTTTGCAAGGGAGCTGATCGAATCAAGAGAAGATTTAAGCGATTTTTTATTAACATATTTTGACTATGAAGCCTACGCCAATGATATTTTCAGAAGCGATTACTGGAGTGATGACGGGCATGTGTTTTATAATTCTTAATTTTTTAAATCACCGGCAGAGGCTTTTAGTCTCTGCCGGTGAAATTTAATTGTCTCATCAGGCCCGGGTACTATAAACGTACCGGATTAAAAATGCGGGTGCGCGCAAAGGTACTTCCTTCTTTCATCCGGAAACACCTTTGCGCGGTTCAAAGCGGTGCAGCCCCCTTGATAAAATATCCTTCCGATACGCCCACGTTTTATTTTATCAAACAGGCTGCGGATTTTTTTGCGGGGTATTCATTATCCCGACATTCTATAAATTTTTAAAATAGCGGTTTATTATGTTTCCGGTAAATATTTAATATCTGTTGTTCAAACTCGTCAAAATGATGTTCGATGATATTGTCTATATAAGCATACATAGTGAGCTTGTCAATATTTAGAACATTAATAAGCCGTGAGATTTTTTGATGAAACTCCAGTCTTATATATACGGACTTACCCTGATGGGCAACCGAATCAGGAATCTTAAAAAATTGGGCGCTGTAATTTTCTTCGTCTATTTCTTTTGCTAAAAAGCTTTTTTGCTCTGGCCGTTTAGGTGTGATGGGAAGTTCTTCTTTTGAAGTCTTCTCTTTGAAAAGACGTTCGGAGGCTGATCCCACCATTATCTGCATCAACGCTTCTTCATCAATTTTTGGTCTTTTGTTTTCTTTGTTTTCCATATCTATCATATTAAATGTTTGACTGTTCATTGGCTGGCCAGCCGGCTATACAAACAACTGGCCGGCTGTACTAACATTTAGCCGGCTATATCTCTGGCCATATTGTAAGTAACACCACCTGCAATACTGTTGTATACCGGTTTGTATAGCCGTCTGTGTAACCGGCTATATATCCTGCCGGATGTACAGCTGTCTTTCCCTGTAGCTAATTATACTTCCGGCATTAAAGCCATACGGATGAGCAGATCTATAACCATACATCATTTTATATCGCTGTAGCTACGGCCATACAGCCAGCTATACAATTGTACATACAAATGACATATCAATTTACTTGCTTTTTATAATACGTGCTTATTGGGGCGTTATTTTGCTGTGGTTTGCCGCGCTTTACATATCAATCGTTCTAAAAAGCTGTTGTTACTTTGTAAAACCTGCACACATATTGGCTTTGATGGATATGCCTTAATCAATATAACCGGAAAAACCGTGGGTGAACACCAGACCGCCTACATCCCAACGCGGTATTTGACTAATAAAATAGATAATGAATACAATAGTTGTAATGGATATAATAAATACAATAATTAATCAACATCATAATGTTTTGAAAAAAGCAAGCGGGAGTTGGGCAGTGGCCCAACTCGCTTGCCCCAGACCTTTGTCTGGGGATATTCTGGTATGCTTTAGGTATACTTATGGTTGTTAAGGATTGGTAATGATTGATTTTACTTACAAAATGGTATACCGGGCGGTATACTGTTTTTTAATAGATGATAAAGTGATGAGTTTTAAAAACAGGATAAGATGAGAGCAAATGAAACCAACAGTATTCGCTATCCACAGGATACAGATGCTAAGATAGAAAAGCTGGCAAAGAGTTTTGGACGAAGTAAGAAAGAGCTGTTCTGCCAGATGGTGGATTATTTTTACCGGAGTAAAAAGATCCGGCAGATCCGGCAGATGAGTTGCTTAAAAAAGAATTATCTGCCGGGATCAACCGTATCCTGTCATTTATACGACAGCAGGAGAAAGATTTTTTACTGCCGGTGTTTAGTGATACAAAATTATTAACGTCAGCCATAGCCAGGTTGGGGGAAGTATTGGACCTTATAGCTAAGCACCTGGTTGCTGAAAGCACAAAGACCGGTTCTATTATGGAGCAGAATAAACTTCTTTTAAAAGAATTAAAGGTGATTGATTCCCGGCAGAAAGAAAAAGAGATACTCAAACAACAGTTCAGTGAGCTATTGGAATACTACATTACCCAACGTGAAGAAATGGGCTGGACAACCGCTTCTGTAAAAAAGAGGAGCTTATCAACCATATCCGCAGATCACTTAAAGACCTATAAGCTATGTTTATTAATATCACAGATTCAGAAACCGGCAATAATAAAGGCAGTAGCAGCGCACTGGTGCAGTACCTGGAAAAAGAAAATCTTGCCACATTAAAGCAAGGCAAAAACCCTGAATTATGGTTCAACGGGAGCCGCGCGAGTATTAGCCCGCAGGAGGTAAGGGTAAGTGTAGATAACAATATTGCTAAACTCTCGAAAACGGATGCTAAATTTTTTCTGATCAATATCAGTCCCAGCCAAAAAGAGATCACTTTTCTAAAGGAACAATATGGCGAGCAGGGAGCCGCAGAGAAGCTAAAAGAATTTGCGGCCGGGGTAATGGACGCTTATGCACAAAATTTTAAACGCATGGGCATTGAAAACAACAAGGACCTGCTTTGGTATGGAAAGTTGGAACAGCATCGTTATTACTCCGGTAGCGACCCGGAAGTGAAAGAAGGCATCAAAAAACAGGGGCAGCCAAAGGAAGGCGAGCAAATGCACATACAGATCATTGTCAGCCGCAAGGATATTACCAATACCATTAAACTTAGCCCGATGAATAACTCACGCGGAAAAAACCAGGCACATTCTGCTAAACTGGGGCAGTTTGACCGGACAGCTTTTAAGCAGTCCGGTGAACTGCTTTTTGACAGGATGTTCGGCTTTGAACGCCAAGCCAGCGAAACCATGAATTATGCCCTTACCATGAAAAACGGAAGTGCAGAAGAAAAGCGCCAGCTTTACACCTCAGAGCGTAGTCAAAACCTCACCACAAATGACAACAAAAGAGAAACTCCTTTTGACAGTTCAAATAATGCTCTTCAAAGTACTGCCGAACAGTTGGAGGCATTACTTATCGATGGAATATCTTTAATAGCCGGATTAGTGGAAATCCAGCCGGGCAGCTCAGCAGACCCGCAAGAAGATGAGTATTTTCATCCACGCAAGAAGAAAAAGAAAAAAGACGTGGACAATCTGGTTTATAAATAGCGGGCATATCCAACAGTACTTCCCCAAATAGTAGCTTTTATTCCCTCAGAGATCACTACGCTACTAAAGCACTGCTATTTTTTTAGCAAAGCGGCTATTTAAAAAAAATTATAATTTATTTTTTTGTTTAATACATTTAATCCATTTAGGTTTGCAATTGTAAAACTTATTTTAGCACCCTGCGCACCAATGTACTGTTAGAAAACACCAACTGTAATTTGGCCTGCGCCCTAAATTAATTCATGAGAAAAAGCATCAATGTTAAAAGCACAACTGCTATTGCCATTTGTCTTTTATTTCTGATCACTACTTTCCATTCCTGCAAAAGACAAGACGGCCTTATTAAATCTGATCCCATTAATCTGTCAGAGGCAAAAAGCTGGTTACACCAAAATGGGTCAGCTTACAAGAATGAAACTATTTCTGTACAGGCGTCTAATAGCCTAATGCTAACAGGTAAATTAAACTGGCAAAAGGCTAAACAATGCCATTGGGAAGGTAAAGACTATATCGATATCCCTTTTGAATTTGCAGGCTATGGTAAAATTATACCAGGAGATGACCAATCAGCACCCG
Source organism: Chryseobacterium sp. GTID13 (assembly GCF_056172655.1). NCBI lineage: Bacteria > Pseudomonadati > Bacteroidota > Flavobacteriia > Flavobacteriales > Weeksellaceae > Chryseobacterium > Chryseobacterium sp. GTID13. The sequence goes on along the minus strand of NZ_JAOCMB010000004.1, from coordinate 26,849 downwards.
CTCATTTTAATTTAGTTCTTCGGAAAAAAGGAGCTACGGATTTTGAAGGAGCCGTTAGAACAACAATGCACCTGGAGCAACAGGTAATGTTGGGCTCTGTTAAGAATTTTCAAAGTTATCAATTGTTGGACGGTCAGCCAGCCAATACCTGGATGGTAAAAGGGGACGAACGAAAACTATTACGCCACTCAACGACTGGACATTGATCCACTAGCTGCCACCAATATGCAATTGTTGCGTGCAGGTAAAGGCAAACGACAATCAGGAGCAACTGGCGCTGATCGTTTGATGACAGAAGCGCCGTTAGAATGTCCACCTATTGCTTTAACCAGTTATCAGAATGATCTGTTGGGATGACCCAAGCCACGGACAAATATAATGTTACATGTAAAAGTATTCCAGTGACAGAATATGTACCTGATCCCACATGCAGCAGTGCTAATAACCCACAACCACCAAGTGCAGGTGGAGGAGCAACTGGAGGGCCAGCAAATCCGCCTAATCCACCGACTTATCCTCCTGACGATGACGAAGATGATGATGATGACTTGCCAGTGCTAGATGACGATTGTGCTGAAGCCATGCGATTAGCAGCATTGATGAAGCTCGCGCTGGCTGATGTCGATGTAAATGCCAGGTTGCAGGAATTAAAGAATAAAAAGAATTCGATAAACGAGTATGGCTTTGCCATATTGAAAGTTGGAGACGGTTACGAGGTTACAGCATTACAAACAGATAATAGTAAAAGCTCGGTAAATATCGTAACTCCTGGAGGAGCTAGAGTTGTTGCTATTGTACACATGCATCCACCTGGGGGTCAGCAGTACACTCTTCTACCGATATTTTAGGGCTGAATAGTTACTTGAACAACCCCGATTATATAGGATCGATAGTACTAAATGGGGATGATATGCACATGCTTAGTGTAACCAATTCTACACAGTATAACAACTTTGTAACGGTAAGCACCGCAAAAGGGTTTTATGACAAAGATGATCCGACAGGTTGGAAAGAAGGAACAGAAATATATGAGGAGGTTTAACGAATTGTAAGAGATGATTTTATCAAACTACATATGGATGGAACGGATGGTAACATTACCTGCTCAATTATATTTCATGGAATCTTTTGATTTGGGGAGGGTTAGACAGGCAGATGGTAGTAAGAAAAATATGGGCACAGGTATGGGTACGACCTTCTTTAAATACAATGATGATACAAAAACCTTTACAAAACAGGAAACAAAGACAGAACGTAAAACTGACCCTGGTGGAGGGCAAACAATTTCGCTAGGAGGCACAAATATAACGACTCAATATTATAAATCAGTTGAAGTAGGAAATGGCTGTGAAAATTAAAAAAAGTAAATTTATAATATGAAAACAATAACACTCGCTATAGCAACCATATTTTTAGGTAAAGTGCTATCGGCACAAACTTTTACAACATATGCTGATACCGCAAACTATTTAACTTCTGAAGTTGGATTAAAACATGAATCTCTTTATTGGCCAACCTTTTTCGAGTTCTCTATGACAGCCTTAAAATTAAGCCTGTCCGAATTGTAAATGACAATACATTAAGGAGAATTTTGGTAATAGATTGACTTTTGATTTTAATTATAACACTGAATTTTCTAAACAACATTTCATTACAGTTACATTCCAAAATGTCCCTTCTTATGAAGTGCTTATATCCGATACTCTATCCGGGTATTGGCATTGAGAGGGATATAAATACAGTTATCAACACTTACAAACCACTTCTAGTTAAGAGACCTCACTGTAAAGGACTACAGTAAGGATGAAGATATTGATCCAGGTATTTTAATTATGAAGGCGCCAAAGAAAAAGAAATGAAAAAATAAGCAATTGGAAAACTTATAGCTCAAGGGCAATCAATTTTCATAGGTTAGCAACGGCTTGTCCTTTCCAGGACGGGCCTTTTTGTTAGTTGATTATTGACAGGGTTGTTGTTTCCACATAAAATAAAATTCCCATTCCTTTACAGAAATGGGACATGATATATGGGTTGGTAGTTTACTATAATTAGAAAGCGAAGCCCCCAGCTTTCAAAGCCGAAGCCTCGCCCTCCACCAATTAGAATATATGTAGAATTAAAAACAAACACAAGATAATATTTTTCTTTCAAAAACTGCCGCTTTACATCATTTCATTACTTCAATAAATATCATTATCCATATCCGACCGAAAAAAAATTTCAGCTATACTAATACTTTTTATTTACTCATGCGTCGTATATAGTTGGCGTTCTATATAACTGTAATTACAAAAGTAAAAACTGGTTCATGATTTTCCACCTGAATAAAAAAATAACCCTGGCTTTAAAATGCGTATTATGTATTTGTAGTAGTATAATAATTATGCAAAATGCTTTTGCTCAATCTACATCTCCTAAGCAAACCGCTATTAAAATTGGCGATTCGCTTCCCGAAACTTTTTGGAATACGCCCTTACGAACCTCTGCTTCTGGGGTACAAAGTACGTTTAACGACTACAAAAGCAAGCTTATCATTATCGATTTTTGGGCTACAACATGTGTTCCTTGTATTCAACATTTACCGGATATGCAGAGATTACAGAATCAATTTAAAGATCAGATAAAAATCGTCACGGTTACAAAAGAAAAAGAGCAGAGGGCTGAAGACTTTCTTTTACGATTTGCCAAGCAAAAAGGAATAAATCTTACTATTTCAAAGATTTCGGATGATTCGCTGTTAAGTTCAATGTTTCCTTACAGGTCGGTGCCCCATTATGTTTGGATTAGCAGTAATGGAACCTTGCTGTCTACTACCGATTACCAACAGATTACAGAGGACAATGTGCAGAAAGTTATTGACAATAAAAAAGTAAATTTTCATTTAAAAGAAGATTATATTGATTTTGATTATAGCAGCCCACTTTTTATTAATGGCAATGGGGGCTACAACTACACTTTAAAATATCGATCCCTGCTATCGGCGTCTATACCAGGTATGAATTTAGTGCAGCCAAGAATTAGTGATAAATTAGCTAAACCAATATCAAGGCTTGTCGGAATAAATTGTACTATACCCCAGCTTTTTGCAATTGCATATACTGATGTTACAAATTACCCTGAGAGCCGCATTATTTTTGATGTTGCCAATCCGTTGCAATTACGTTGGGATTCATCTTGCAGTGAAAGTAAAAAAGAGTGGCGCGAGAAAAATATATATTGTTATGAACTAATAACCAAACCTTGTACTGCAATTGAAATTAAACAACAAGCGGCTTCTGATCTGAAGCGTTACCTGGGTTTAACAGCAAAGTTTGAAATGAAAGAAGCAGATTGTTACGTACTTACTTCTAAAAAAGAAATAAAAAAGCATATACCAAAGGAGGAAATTCTTTCCTTGATTTATATGATCAATATAGTGATGAAAAGAAAATCCGTAATCTTCCTATAGCTGTTTTAACCGAGTATTTGAATAGAGAGCTTCCGTTATATGTTGTAGATGAATCCGGAGTAACACAAAATCTGGATATTAATCTTCCTCCCGGAAAAACAGAGTTTGCAACTCTTCAAAAATGGTTGGAAAAGCAGGGACTTAGGCTTATAAAACAAAAAAGAGAAATACAATTTTTTATTATCAGCGATAAAATAAATTAAAGCGATGTCCTCTTCAATTTATTTTTGTAAATTAAAGCAACAAGAGTTTCTGCAATTGAACCCAAGCACATTTATTTTTAATAAGGATATACTTTATAAGGTAGCGAAAGGCGACACTATCGCTTTTCAACAGCTCTATTATCAATATTATGGACGAATTTATAGCATTGCTTTGAAATACTTAAAAGTTGGTGATCTGGCAGAAGATATTGTACAACAATGCTTCCTAAAAGTGTGGGAAAAGCGTAGCAAATTGGCTGCAATAGAAAATTTTGAGGCATGGTTTTTCAGGGTGGCTAGAAACGAAATTATTAGTTTTATTCGCAAAAACCTTAGCCAGCAGCAGTACCAGCAACGACTGAAAGAATGCTTTATGGAGGAAGAAAATAATCCCGAAGAACAATTAATACTCCGTCAACAAAAACAGTTTTTAACGCTCGCTATTGAACAACTACCTTATAAGCAACGCCAGGCTTACCTGCTTAGCAGAGAAAGGGGGTTGAGCTATCAAGCCATCGCACAAGAAATGAATATAAGCGTAAACACAGTTCGCGTACATATCTCTACAGCACTTAAACAAATAAAGGAATGTATTAAGGTAAATAAGGTACAATTTATTTCTTTATTAATTTCCTTAGCATTACTAAAATAATCTTTCTTAGCTACTAATACTTTTTTGAGCTGTGCACGTCGTAATAGTTATACATGTTTTATAAGTGTTAGTGAGATGAAAAACAATACACATGGAAAATCAATCTCATCAAAGGTTTAGCCAGCTTCTAAAGAGGTATTTAGGGCAATCCTTAAGTCAGGAAGAACTGTCTGAATTTTTGAAATTGGTTCAGCAACCTGAACACCAGACATTATTACAAAACGAAATTGATGTTGACTTTAGCCGAAGGCTTCCCGATTTGACTAATAAAATGCAGGCTGTAGAATCATTTCTAAGATTAGAAAAAAATAGAACATAAAGAAAGGCCATTTGTAATTAAACCTATACTTAAATGGGCTGCTGCCGTAATACTGGTTATCGTACCTTCTTATTTATGGATGCTTAGTAAGCAGGGCAAAACTATATCCCAAGTCAATTTGGCCAACCAACCTATAACTGAGCGATTTAAAAATGACGTACCACCGGGAAGTAATGGAGCCATTCTGTTTTTAGAAGATAACACACAAATTAGTTTAGATAGCATGCAAGACGGAACAATTAATCTTCAAAACAATCTTAATGCACAAAAGTATTCAGGGCAGTTAAGTTACCAGCATGTAAAAGAAACATCTTATAATACATTGGTAACGCCTATGGGTAAACAGTTTAATGTAATACTTAATGATGGTACTACTGCCTGGCTTAACGCAGGTAGCAGCATCAAGTTTCCAACCGCGTTTACTGGAAATTCAAGGGCAGTACAAATAAATGGCGAAGTATATTTTGAGGTGGCAAAACATCTTGATAAGAATGGAAAAAAATGCCGTTTATTGTTTCCACCTCAACAGGTTTAAAAGTAGAGGTATTAGGCACTCATTTTAATGTTAATTCTTATAGTGATGATAACTATACAAACGTAACATTGTTAGAGGGAGCTGTAAAAATAGTAAAAAATACATCCGCTTATATTTTAAAGCCCGGACAGCAATCTGTAATTAATGCAAATGGAGAATCTACAATAAAAACCGGCGTTAATACAGAGCAGCAAATTGCCTGGAAAAATGGCTTATTCCAATTTAAAGGTGCTACTATACAGGATGTTTTACAACAGGCAACTCGTTGGTACAATGTAAATGTACAGTATCAAAATAAAGTGTCGCAACATTTTACAGGAAAAATACCCAGAAACGTAAGCCTTGCAGCCTTTTTGGAAATATTGGAGCAAACCGGCGGGGTAAGGTTTGGCATTGAGGGAAGAACTATTACCGTATTAAAATGATCTGCAAAAATACAAGAATATTTTTCAGCTTTTAGTATTAACAAAAAGCTGAAACAAGCAATATAGTAGAAGTCAACATCAGACTGCTTATTTTTTCATCCAAACCTCCCGGTGTGTAAACCGGGCATTATAGAGGTATGTATTTAAAACCACCTGAATTAGAGTTTTTATTTTCCGTTCATGGCAGAAACAGTTATTATTTGCTTTGTAAAGCAAATAAACTAATAGCAACACTTGTGTTATTAATTTTATTCTTTGTAAAACCCCAAAGCAGTTTTGGGCAGGGTATTACGTTACAGGAAAATAATGTTTCCCTCGAAAATATATTTAAGAAAATTGAATCGCAGACAACCTATTTGTTTTTTTATACCGAAGAACAGTTGAAAAAAGCAGGTAACATTACTATATCAGTTAAAAGTGCCCGTATTGAAGAGGTAATGAATAAGTGCCTTGAAGGGTTGCCACTTACCTATAATCTTAAAAATAAAGTAATCTATATAAAGAATAACCCACTTACTAATAGAAAGCAACAACCTTCTTCTGCAAAATTAATTGATGTAACGGGGCAGATAACTAATATACAGGGAGAGCCCATTGTTGGCGTAAGTGTTAGCTTAAAAAATAATAGGGCTATAGGTACTTACACTGATAATAAAGGATGGTTTACTTTAAATAACATTGAAATAGGCGCTATTCTCATTTTAAGTGGCGTAAATATTTATGACCGGGAAATTACTGTAACCGGAAATTTCTTAAAAATTGAAGTGGAGAACAAAATAGCAGAAATTGAAAACATCAACATTCCGGTTGCCACAGGTTACCAAACACTTTCAAAAGAAAGGGCTACCGGCTCTTTTGAAACAATAGGTGAGCCACTTATTAACAGACGTATAAGCTCGGATATTTTGAGCAGGTTGGAGGAGTAAGCAGTGTATATTTTGACAGAAGAACAGGCGGAGAGAAAATTTCTATTAGAGGCAGAAGTACAATTTTTGGAAATGCTGAACCTTTGATTGTGGTGGACAATTTTCCTTATGATGGAGATATTGATAATATTAACCCCAATGATATAGAAAATATAACCCTGCTTAAAGATGCTGCTGCCGCATCTATATGGGGTGTAAGGTCTGCCAACGGGGTAATTGTAATTACTACTAAAAAAGGCAGGTACGCTAATAAGCCTAGCTTACAAATAAATAGCAATGTTACCATAGGTTCTAAGCCAGATCTGTATTATTCCCCTGAAATGGCTTCTTCTGATTTTATAGAAGTTGAAAAATTTTTGTTTGGCAAAGGTTATTATAACAGTACTTTAAATAATACTACTAGACGGCCTTATGTATCGCCGGCAGTTGAAATACTTTCGCAGCAAAAAAGTGGTCTTATCTCCGAAGCAGAGGCTAATGAGCTGTTACAACAATTAACGGGGAATGATGTACGAAACGATCTCAAAAAATATTTCTACCAAAATAGCATTAATCAGCAATATGCTATTAACTATAAAGGCGGAACAGATAAGTATAATTATTACATGTCTGCCGGGTGGGATAAAATTAATTCCAGTCAAAAACATGATGAACGTTCAAGGCTCACTCTTACCTCTACCAATAATTTTAAGCCCGTTAAAAACCTTCAAATATTTTCAACAATTGCCTTTAGCCAAACCAAAGCTGAGGATAATAGCCTTACTACAGCCTTAAATCCCACATCTAAAAAGCTATATCCTTATGCAAGGCTGGCAGATGAAAATGGCAATGCTTTAGCTGTGCCTAAAGATTACAGGCTGGCATATTTAGATACTGTAGGGATGGGTAAGTTGTTAGACTGGCAGTGGAGACCACTGGATGAATTAGCATTGGCTGATAACTCCTCTTTGCAAACAGAATTACGTTTAAACACCGGTATTAATTACGAATTCTTATCGGGGTTTGGTATTGATGTAAAATATCAATACCAAACGCAAAGCGGGGTGCAAACAATTATTATTCTCAGGCAACTTATTATACAAGAAATCTTATCAATCAGTTTTCTCAAATTAATGGCAATGCCATTTCTTACGCGATTCCTTTAGGTGGTATATTGGATAAAAATAACGCTCAACTATTTTCTCATGCAGGCAGGGCGCAATTAAACTTTAACAGGACTTGGAACCATAAAAATGAAGTTACAGCAATTGCTGGCGCTGAAATAAGGCAATCGCACACCAAATCCAACATATATAGAACCTATGGTTATAATAATGATATACTCACTTACGGCAATGTAAATTATATTGACCTTTTGCCAACCTTTAGGAACATTAGGGGAAACGTTAAAATAGATAACCCCACTAATTTTTCTGATAATATGCTTAGGTACACATCTACTTTTGCAAATGCCGCATACACGTTCCTTAACCGGTATATTTTATCAGCAAGCCTGCGGCGGGATGCTTCCAACCTTTTTGGTGTAAACTCTAACCAAAAAGGTGTGCCCTTATGGTCTGCCGGGCTTAGCTGGCATATAAGTAAAGAGGCTTTTTACCATGTAGATTTTTTACCTTACCTAAAGGCAAGGTTTACTTATGGTTATAATGGCAATGTAGATAATACACTTTCTGCCTATACCACTTTAAGCTATTCTTCTATTCCCAATGCTGTTACAGGATTACAGGAGGCAACGGTACGAAGCTCCGGGAACCCAGAGCTAAGGTGGGAGAAATCCAGGATGATCAACCTGGGTATTGATTTTAGAACCGGCAACAATAGACTATCTGGCAGTATTGATTATTATACCAAAAAAGGTACGGACCTGATAGGTGAAGCGCCTATTGACCCCACAACAGGCGTTGTACTGCCTTCCTTAAAACCTGGCTATAGGGGAAATGTGGCTAACATGAAAGGTAGCGGATGGGATATTGAGCTGCACTTTGTTACTAAGGATAATACTACAGTAGGTTACGCTGCCGATCTTATTTTTGGGTATGCCAAAAACAAAATTACCCAATATGGTATACAGGCAACCGTGGCAAGCTCTTTTGTAGGTTTAGGTAACCTGGTAAGTCCTATAGTGGGTAAGCCTGTGTATGCTATTTTTAGCTATGCCTGGGCAGGGCTTAACCCGCAAACAGGCGATCCGCAGGGTTATTTAGATGGTGAGGTAAGCACCAACTATTCTAAAATTGTATCTGCTTCCCCACAAACATTGGTGTATAACGGTTCAGCGGTGCCGGTAGTATTTGGCTCTTTCAGAAATGCCATACGGTATAAAAACATAAGCCTCTCTGCCAATATTGTATACAAGCTGGGATATTATTTCCGCAGGAGCACTATAAGTTATTACAATCTCTTTAGTGTCTGGTACACACATTCAGACTATGCTTTGCGCTGGCAACAGCCCGGCGATGAACTAAAAACAACCGTGCCATCGATGGTATATCCAGCCAATAGCAATCGCGATGCTTTTTATGCAAACTCCGATGCTGTAGTGGAGAAAGGAGATCATATAAGATTACAGGATATTAACCTGTCATACCAGCTCAAACAGAAAACCCTTAAAGAAACAACTATAAAGCAAATTGAGCTGTACGGCTATATAAACAATATAGGGATTTTGTGGAGGGCCAACAAAAAGGGGATTGATCCTGATTATTATACTCAGGCTTTTTTTCCTTTACCCCGCACTTATGCAATGGGTATAAAAGCTAATTTTTAAATCACACAAAGCAAATTGTTTATGACCCGTATTTTTATAGCCGTATCTATTATATTTATAACAATAACTGTACCCGGTTGCAAAAAGTTTCTTGACGAAAAACCCGATAAAAAACAGGTAATACCCACTACTGTTCAGGATGTTCAAGCACTTTTAAACTATGGCCTATCAGCAACTCTTACTGATGGGGAAAGAGCCTCCGATGACTATTATCTACTAACTGAAGATTGGCTTGCCGCATCTTTAATAGATCATAATGAGTATATATGGGACAAAGATATTTTTAATGCCAGTGAAAGTAACGTTTGGTCAACAGCCTATAGAGCTGTGTATTATAAAAATATTGTTTTAGATGCAATAGCTGAAAATAATATTACTGATGGCACCCAACAACAGAAAGATGATATTAAAGGACAAGCATTATTTGGCAGAGCCCATTCTTTTTTGCCTATTACAGCTATTTTCAAAGCAATATGATGCAGCAACTGCCGGTACTGATTGGGGCATCGCATTACGTATGACTTCTGACTTTAATGAAAAAACAACCAGGAGCACCGTTCAGCAATGTTATGACCAGGTAATTACCGATTTAGAAACGGCAGTCACGCTGTTAAATGAAAGCTCTGCTTTTGCAACAAGGCCCAATAAACAAATAACTGTATCATTTATGGCTAGGGTGTACCTTACTATGCGCCAGTATGACAAAGCATTGCTTTATGCCAATAAAGCACTAACCGAATACACCCCTCAATTACTTAATTATAATGGTATAAACGCAAATGCATCCTACCCTTTTACCAGGCTAAACAAGGAAACTATTTTTTATACTATAAATGGTGCCCCCGCTATATTCTATGCGCCAACGTTTAAAACAGATACCCTATTATATAATTCTTATGAAGAAAATGATTTGAGAAAACTATTGTTTTTTAGCAGAAACCCAGATGGTAGCCATGCTTTTAGAGGTACCTACACAAATAGCGATCAATCTTTTTTTCAGGTATTACTACAGGAGAATTACTGCTTATAAGGGCGGAGTGTTATGCAAGAAGCAATAAAGTAGATTTAGCATTACAGGATTTAAATACGCTATTAACTAATCGATATAAAACTGGTACTTTTATACCGGTAGCCATAACAGATGTTAATGAGCTGCTGATAAAAATTTTAAAAGAGCGGAGAAAAGAATTAATTTTTAGAGGGCTTAGGTGGTTAGACCTGCGAAGGTTAAATAAAGAACCCAATTTTGCAGTTACCTTAAAAAGAAAAATAAATGGTAGGGAATATGAGTTGCTGCCTAATAGCGACAGGTATGTATACCAGATACCGGATAAGGTAATACAAATAACTGGAATGCCACAAAACCCATAAGTTTTCTACACAATAAGAAAGGATAGCATTTAAGCTATCCTTTCTTATTATTCAAACTTGTGGCTTAGTACAGTTGCCTGACTTAAATCTGGTAAGCCTGTACTTCCATCTTCCGGAGCTTCAATAGTACAAATTACTGAAGTGTTCATCACATCACAATCTGGCGTGCTTCCTGCGAGTTCGTAATTGGATTGATTACTCTCCCCAGCGGATGTATTAGGGATATAGCGCCAACGTAGTAGATCATCCTCTCCTTTGTTATTATTTTTATCTGTCATTGAAAATGACATAGCTGCAACACCAATAATTAAAGATACTGCAACCATTCCGATTTTTGTTTTAAGGTTTTTCATTTTGTTATCTATTTTATTATTAATAATTAGGCAATAAGATTATTGCCGTAAGTAAGATTGCAAAGGCACAGGTGTTTGATATAACCTATGGGTTACTTTTACAATCTGGAGAGGGTTATATAATTCTCATGAGGTACATCCCTTGCTGGGATTACATTTGCTCCAACTTATAAAGTTGTTAAGGGGCACAACCATAAATAATTATTATGAAAAATATTCAAACAGCCATACGGCGGGCAAAATCTCTCCTATTTGAGTTGGGGTTAAAAACCAGCTACCAATACTGATGATTGATGGCTGGTCATGAAAACTAACTAAGGAACAACCTTAACTTTTAAGAAAAACGTTATCATTTAGCTACTGTAAAGGTCTAAAAATAAAATAAAAAAAGTGCATAAATAGTGGCAATTATAGGGTAAATAGTGACAATTATAGGGTAAATAGTGGCAGCTAATGGGTAAATAGTATCGGACGAACGCTTTTAGCCTAACTTATGTTGTAATGAACAGTGTAGTGTTTATACCGGAGCTTGACTGAAAAAGACCTATTATTAACACTATCTATGCAGCAGAGTGCCTGAGGTTTTATTGTTCAAACAATCAATCTAAAAGTTGGATTATCCCTCTCGTAAATATTCTAAGATATTTTTGTATATACAATTTATTGCGACAAGTTTTGACGCTATGGCTTTGTAGCTTTGCTGTAGAAACGAAAAAGTAGTACTGCTTACATTTCTAAGAATTACACCGTAAAATACCCCTTTAAAATATGGGGTTTTTACCTATTGCGCCATTATAGATGATCATTCTATATTTGGCGCGTTAACCAACATACAAATGCCTATGAAAAAAACTTACTCAGGTGCACTTATCATGTGTACTATTTTTACAATGAATGCCCAGGAAGTACTTTGGCAGAAAGACATCAAATCCTCAACCCAGGATTTTTTAAACCAGGTTACTACAACTATAGACGGGCAATACTTAATCACTGGAAGCTCCATTCAATCCAGCCCTTCAACGCAATCAGTGACCTCAAAACAAAACAACGGATACGATTATCACTTGATAAAACTTGACCAGCAAGGGAAAGAGGTTTGGGAAAAATATTTCTCCGGGAATAACCACGATTATTTGTCAGCTTCTGTGGCTACCCAGGAAGGAGGGTTTTTGATTTCTGGCACCTCGTACTCTCGAAAAGGTTTGGATAAAAAGGAAGAATCAAAAGGAGGAAGCCAGATATGGCTTATCAGGTTGAATGAAAATGGTGATGAATTGTGGCAGAAATCTTTAGCGTCGAAATCTGATCAAGAAGCACGATCTGTTATCCAAAGTACAGATTTAGGATTTTTTGTTGCCGGAAATATCACCCTTCGACAGGCTCAGGGTTCATCCAAGGGTTACGGTTCCAAAGATGTTCTTATTGTAAAGCTTGATAAGGATGGAAAAGAACTATCTCAATCTGTTTTGGGCGGAAAAGGATTAGACGAAGTTGAAAAAATGATTCCCACTAAAGATGGCGGTGTATTGCTAGGGATATATTCAAGAAGTTCTATAGGAGGGTCAAAGAAAACCGAAAATTTTGGTGAAGGCGATTTTTGGGTAGTAAAAATCTCTAAGGATAACAAAGTAGAATGGGAAAAGGACTTTGGAGGAAAAGCCGATGATCATATAAGAACATTAGTTTTAACCTCTTCAGGTTATTTAATAGGTGGAGAATCCAGATCCGAAAGATCAGGAAACAAAACCGTAGGAATAGAAGAAGGAACGGATCTTTGGTTAATTTCCTTAAACGAAAGAGGAGAAGAGCTTTGGCAGAAATCCTACAATTTCGGAAACAGGGATATCCTGATGGGAACAAGCGTACTTCATTCAGCGGATGATAAATCTTCCAAAGGAATTCTTTTGGGTGGCTATACTCAGGCAGAAGGAAAGATACAGACTAATGATGAAACTTTCTGGATGCTTTACCTGGATCAGGATGGTAATGAAAAGTGGAGAAAGCATGTAAAAGGAGAATCCAGAAAAAGAGAAGAAAGATTATCTGATATAAAACTAAACAGAGACGGCTCAATCATTCTGGCCGGAACCAGCGCAGAAGAGCTTGGAAAAGAGAACTGGAAGATTGTAAAGCTGGGAGATAAACAGCTTGACCAGTTAATTGAAAAGCAGGATATTAAAATTTATCCTAACCCTGTTTCAGATTATGCTTATGTGGAAATAGGCTATGATTTTAAAGAAGCTGATATTATGCTTTATGATATGGCAGGAAGACAGCTTCAGAGTTTGAAAACTAAGAATAAAGTAACGAAGATTAATACCCAGAACTTGATTCAGGGGGCTTATCTGGTGACGATAAAAACGGATAATAATAAAACAGCAAGTGCTAAACTAATAAAGAAATAATAAACATCAAATGAGAAAAATATTAATACCGGCTGCTTTGCTGCTGATCAAGTTTTATGCAGGCACAGCAGTCCACAACCAATGCAACCCTGCCCAATATCATTCCACCTTCTCCTACAGCATATGCACTGGGAAATTATGGGAATGTGCCTGTAGGACTTTTTACAGGATCACCCAATATATCAGTTCCTTTATTTACCTATAAAACAGGAAATATTGATCTGCCTTTAAGTCTTTCCTACTCATCCAACGGGATCAAAGTAGATGAACTTTCTACCAATGTCGGTTTAGGATGGAATCTTAATTTTGGAGGAGTTATTACCAGAATGGTAAGAGACCGGGCAGATGAAGCATCAACCCATATCACAACACCTGAAACGGTTAGTGGAGCTTACACTAACCCTGTAACCAATCAATTTTTGTATACGGTAGGAAATGCCACCGATGCTGTAGATACAGAAGCTGACCTGTATTCTTTTAACTTTAATGGTTACTCCGGCAAGTTTTTCTATGATCAGGCTGGGCAGCCTCATATCGTAGATCAGCAAGCTATAAAGATCGAAAAAACAGGCCATGGGTGGTTTACACTAACTGTAGCCGATGGTGAAAAATATTATTTTACCGAAACTGAATCGTACTGTTTATACAAGTACAGGAGACGGACATTCCACACCATCCGGTGCTATTACCGCATGGTACCTTACCAAGATCGTCAAATCCAAACGGAGATGAAATTTATTTCAATTACGAAGCCAGCACACTTGCTGAATATACTTCCTCCCAATCCCAGACTTTAAGAATGTCAGTGGGGTTCCCTGGAACGCAACCTTTGTGCCAGGGTTCAGGATATTCCATGGCACCTTCTATCGGACCAATAGTCAGTAGTACCATGCAGGTCTCCGGAAAAAGAATTACTTCTATCAGTAGTAATAATACAGCTGACGGGTCTGTTACATTTGAATATGAAGCCAATAGTTCTGTCCTTGATGTGGATGGAAATGTAAAAGTAAAAACAATCCGTCTTCTTAGGCAGAAACGGGGAAATTATTGAAAGTACTGGGTTTGATTATCTCAATACCGTTAATAAAAGAAACTTTCTTACCGGGATCACCTTTAAAGATCCCCAGAAAAAATACAGCTTTGAATATGATAACCCGCAGGATTTTCCAGAAAGACTTTCCAAGTCACAGGATCATTGGGGCTATTATAACAAGGCGTTTAATGGCAATCTTGTTCCAAGGAATATTCCTGATTACGGGCTGTCAAAATATGGCCTATGGAGGGGCAGATAAAGAGCCTAATCCTCTTTATTCAAAGCTTGGAATGCTGAAGAAAGTAACGTATCCCACTAAGGGTTATACCGAGCTAGAGTACGAAGGAAATACTTATTGGGGAGAGAAAACAATTATGCCAGAGCTTTATACCCAATACCTCGATGTAGACACAGACAGCATAATACATAGATGACAGAACTGTTGAATATACTATTGTATCGCGTAATGGATCAGACCCATTACGATTAGGGCTGTATTATCAGCCAATTCAATCCCTGAATGCAACAGTTTTGCCGGCTCCGGCCATTATTCAGGATCATGTACAGGTTAATCGATGGTACTATTTATCATCTGACAAGAGATAGCAGGACCAAAAACATTTCCTTCAATGCAGTTGCAGGTAGTAATCTATACCAGTATAAGTACATGCTGATTTTATGTGCAGTAATATAATGCTACCAATATATCTTATTTCCAGACAGCTCCACAGACCTTTTTCACCAACCTTGATACCGGAGGAGTAAGGGTGAAATCTACAAAAGATGTAGATCCTGTTTCAAATGTGCCTGTCTATAAGAGATATTATTATGCCCATAAGGATGATATTAACCATTCTTCCGGCCTTAAGGGCAACAAAACCTATTATGCTGATATGGTTAAATGGCAGAACTGATTGTTATGGATCACCAGGTAGTGGTTCAAATGGCACGCTTGTAACGGTTTAGTAGAAAACTCAGATATTGTCCTTTCTTCAAGCAGCCTGATACCGCTGTATGATACTGGCACCATGAGCTGCCTTTATCCTGTTGTAACCATCAGTGAAGGTGGAGACCAACTTTGAGAACGGAGGTGAAATGAAAGAATTCATGGTTCACAGGGATGATCCAGGTTCCAATATATGGGGTCCCGGTGGAATAACCAGTGGTCCCGTGGACCAATAAAGGCTGGGATAATGGTACCGAGCTAAAATCTTTAATCTTCAGAAAAAATTCCGGTTCTTCCACTCTGGATATTATTCAGGAGAAAGAAAACATTTATGAAAAAAATGATGCAGCCACGTTTGAGCTTAAAAATTTTACTGGTAAAAAATTATTTGACCATCCGAACTGTGCAGACTCTCTTTCGCATCCATACATCGTGTACCGCAGTCAGATGTAGGTACTGCCTAATAACAAATGTACCGGATTAGCAGTAAGGACACTTCGGTTAATCTTGCCAGATCTTGGACAATCTCAATATCAATGAATATAGGACTGTTTCTTACTGGCATTATTTAAAATCTCAAAAGACGACAGATTATTTAGAAGGTATTCCGGTAAAGACTGAAACAGAATATTTCTATACTAACCCTGCCCATTATCAGCTAGGCCGCCAGAAGACTACCTTTTCTGATGGAAGAATTAATGAAACCGCCTACAGCTATGCTCATGAAAAAGGTAACCAGCTGATGATAGGACAAAATATGATCGGGATTCCTCTGGAAACTGTCACAAGCCAGACTATAGGCACTGCCACAAAAACATTATCAAAAGCAGAAACGGTTTATCCGGGTATCATTACCTACTTCCGAAACAGGAAACCTGATCCTGCCACAATTGGTAAAAGCATATGATATTCCTAACGGAACAGTCACCTCTGAGCTGAAATATGATAAATATGATACCAATGGAAATATCCTTCAGTACACAGAAAAGACAGGAACCCCTATTGCATTTGTATGGGGTTATAGTAGCACTCAGCCTATTGCCCAGATTGAAGGTATATCCTATGATCAGCTTGCAGGTTTAGGACTGATCGCATCCATTGTTACTGCTTCTGATAATGATGCTTCTGATCCAAATACGGAACCAGACCTGATCAATGCTCTTGATACCTTCAGAAATAACAGTGCCCTTAAAGGATACAGGATTACCACCTTTACTTATGACCTTCTGAAAGGAGTAACCAGTATTACCCCTCCATCCGGGATAAGAGAAGTTTATCTGTATGATACCTACGGAAGACTGAAAGAAGTAAGGGAAAATGATAAAACCGGAAATATCCTTAAAGAATTCAAATACAACTACAAACCATAAAAACACGTCTTATGAAAAAATACTTAATAACAAAAATACTACTGTATTGGCTTTGTAGCTCGTTAGGGATGTCTTATGCCCAGACAACAGATACAGAGAACTATGTACAGTCCATAAACTATCTTGACTCTACAAAAGTATCTGACCCATCTAAAAAGAAATCACAAACCGTACAGTATTTTGACGGGCTGGGCAGACTTAAGCAGACGGTTAATGTCAAAGCATCTCCGTTAGGAAGAGATTTGGTTACTCCTTTTATTTATGACAATATAGGAAGACAGGCAAGAGAATATTTTCCTGTTCCACAGAATTCATCTACAGGCGGAGCCATGTACCAACAAGCTTCTGGTGCAGTTTCTTATCCTGTAGCTGATCCCGGGAACATTTATGCAGGAGAAAAAATCTTCTCTGAAAAACAGTTTGAGAACTCCCCGCTAGACAGAATCCAGCAGTTGACCCAGCCAGGAACCGCATGGAGTACAAAACCTGTTCAGTATGGCTGAAGGGACCAACAGGCAGAATGACAACGTAAAGAAATACGAGACGGTTACTTCGTGGGATGCAACCAATAAAATATACATTTCTTCCGTGTCCCAATCTTCTTTTTTTACAGAAGGACAATTGTATAAAAATACAACAACAGATGAGGATGGAAATAAAACCATAGAATTTAAAAACGGCAGAGGGCAGACCATATTATCAAGGAAGGTTCTTGAGTCCATCTGAAAATGCAGATACCTACTATGTTTATAATGAATATGAACAGCTGGCATACATTATACCTCCCGCTGCTGCTATTGCCACACCGGGACACTACAGTGCTGGACAACCTTTGCTACCAGTACAGATATGACAGCCGTTACCGATCTGGCAGAAAAAAACTTCCGGGAAAAGGCTGGGATTTGATGGTTTATGATAAGCAGGACAGACTGATACTTACCCAGGATGCGGTATTAAGAACAACTATAAACAGTTTTGGAGCAAGAGGCTGGCTATTCACGAAGTACGATCAGTTCGACAGGATTGTTTATACAGGATTTTTTAGCAATACAGCCACAAGAATAGCGATCCAGACTGCTGTTAATAATATGACTGCCAATGCAGGGAATAATGAAACAAGAACTGAGACTTCTTTCACGCTGAACAACCTGGTTATCTATTATACCAAAAATGCATTTCCTACCGGAAGTATGACTATTCTTACGGTTAATTATTATGATAGCTATCCAACGAATATACAGGTTGAAATTCCAACGACAATATTGGGACAGAAGGTATTAGCCCAGCCGGGTCAGGGTAAATCGAAAAATACCTCCGGACTTCCTGTGGCATCCTACTTGAAAAATATAGAAGATGGTGCTTGGACCATGAATTTCAATTGGTACGATACTAAGGGCCGAATAATAGGAACTAATTCTATCAATCACCTGGCCGGATATACCAATACTAAAATAGAGTATGATTTTGCCGGTATGGTAAAGCAGAAGGTTACCGCTCATAAAAAATCGAGATATGACCAAGGTGAAGTCATAGTAAAGGAAAGATTCGTGTATGATGACCAGAACAGACTGAAGCAGCATTACCATCAGGTAGATGATAAACCTGAACAGCTTTTGGCTGAAAATACCTATGATGAGCTTTCGCAGCTTATCAACAAGAAAGTTGGCAGATAATTTACAGAGTATAGATTACGATTACAATATCAGGGGTGGCTTACTGCCATTAACAGAAACCAGATGGGTCTGCCTGATTTGGGAGGAAAATTGTTTGCTTTTAAAGCAAAATACAACAGCAAAGATGGTATAGAAAATCCTGACCCCGTTTTATTTTCAGGAAAAAATGTAATTCCAAGATACAATGGGAATATAGCTGAAATAGATTGGAGAAGTATAGAAACATTGGGAGCTTATCCTTCCCTTAATCCAAAGAGATACGGTTATGCTTATGACAAATTAGACAGGTTAACCGCAGGATATTATCAAAACCCCATTAACCCGAACAGCATAGAAAATACGGAATCATTATCCTATGATTTGAATGGAAATATCACTAGTCTGTACAGGACATCCGTAATGGAATACGGAAATACTACGCCGACGGTTATAGATGATCTTGTGTATACCAATGTTGGTAATCAGGCTATAAAAATTAAGGATAACAAGGCAAATAGTACAGGGTATGAAGGTGCAGCCGGCGGACCAATAGTTTATGACGCCAACGGGAATATTAAAATTATGCTGGATAAGCAAATTACGAATATCAGCTATAACCACCTGAATCTTCCAGATGTGGTGAACATTGGTTCTGACCAGATCACTACGCAGATCAGTACAAAATACCGTGCAGATGGCGTAAAGCTCAGAAAAGAATTTGTTAAAACTACAATAGGTTTTTCGGGAACCGAAACCACCACACAGGTGACAGATTATTTAGATGGATTTCAGTATTTTAAATCTACTTCCAGCAGTACAGGAGGGAATGGTGATCCGGGATCATCAGAATCCTTTTCAAGAGCAATGGAGCCACAAGCTTATTCACTGGATTTGTTTGACGCCATGGATTCATTTGCCAAAATACCCGACCTGCAATTTTTTCCTACGGCTGAGGGCTTTTATGATTATACAAAAAATCAATATATTTACAATTACTCAGATCATTTAGGAAATGTGAGGGTAAGTTTCGCCAGAAACAGCGCAGGTGCTCTGGAAATTGTTGACAGCAATGATTATTATCCTTTCGGGATGAATCACCTGAAAACAGGTAATGCTTATTTCGGGCCGGGCAGTTATAAAAATTACAAGTTCGGGAAAAAGGAATTACAGGAAACAGGTTTCTATGATTTTGGAAGCCGTATGTATATGAATGACGGGGTACGATGGATGAGCCCTGACCCGTTGAGTGAAGAATTTTCTGATTGGTCGCCTTACAGTTATACATTAAACAATCCTATACGATTTACAGATCCTGACGGAAATGCTGCTGTAGATGCTGTGGATGGCGAATGTTGCCAACATTTGAAAGGATTTGCCCTTACAATGATTGACAATGTAGCGGGGTCTAATTTGAGGAATAAGTACGGCTCCAATTCTCAATCCTATAGAAACGGGGTGAGTAACGGACATGGAGCCTCTTTAGTGTTGGGAGCCCTAATGGCGACGGATGGTATAGGAAGTATTGGAGGAGGAACAGGAGGATTGGCTTTATCTACTGCGGCTTCTTCTACTGGTGTAGGAGCTGTGGCAGGAGGACCAGGTGCAGCTGTTAGTAGTGGCTTAATTTTGAAGGGGACTATTGAAGTAGCGGGTGCTGCTGCTATTTTTAAGAACACTCATGATAATATGAAGAGTGATTCTGGAAATGAAAAGAAAACACCTAGTTTAAATAGTCAACGTCAGGGTGCTGTTAGGAAAGCTTGGAAAGATGAGAAAAAATTAGTTGAAAGTGGTAAAGATGGTACAAGAAGATGGACTTCAGCACAGTTAAAAGAGTTGAAAGAAAATGGTAAAGTAAAAGGAATGAAGGGACATCACATTAACAATGTTAAACATCATCCAGACAAAGCGGGAGACCCTAATAATATTGAATTTGTTACTCAAAAAGAGCATTTAGACAGACATAAAGGAAATTTTAAAAATGAAACTACGGGGCCATTAAAAAATCGTAAAATTGAATAAAAATGTACAAAGAAATAAATACACTTATTTATAAGTTTGAAAATTTAGGTATTGGAAACTCAAGCGATGGAGCTATGTTAATTGGTCACGTACCTTTTAAAGGCCCAGAGGCATGGCTAAACATTATATATCCAAAACTAAATAGTGAAGAAGTAACTTTATTGGAAAAAGAATTGGAAACTACAATTCCCGAAAGTTACAAGGAGTTTTTGATGAATTATAGTAATGGAGGAAATTTTTTATCATCTACCTTAAGTCTTGACGGATATCGAAGGCAGTTGAATCGTGATCCAAAAGCAAATTCAAGACAGCCATTTTCGATTCTCACACCAAACAAATATGAGAGACCAGAAAATGCTAAAGATAGTTATTTTTTTATTGGAGGATATCAGTGGGATGGTTCACTCTTATATATAGACAAGGATACTAATATAGTACATTGTGGTTCACCAGACGATGCTACTTCAAAGGTTCAATGGAATTCTTTTCAAGAAATGTTAGTCTCTGAATTAAGACGTTTATATCAGCTATTTGATAACAAAGGAAAAGAGATTAATGAGGATGTTTCAACACTTCCATATTAAAACAAACAGAATTAGCGTAACCCGTTTGCGCTAATTCCCATTTCTTTCAAATGAATAATATTTATAGATGTACAATAAAGAAATCAATGGGCTCATTTATAATTTCCAAAATTTAGGAATAGCAAATTCTAGTGATGGCGCTATCTTAATTGGCAAGGCACCTCACCTTGGTACTGAAGCTTGGATCAATGAAATTTTCCCAAAGCTGGAGAATATTGAAATCGGAAACCTTGAAGAACAACTAAAAACAGAAATACCTCAAGAATATAAGAAGTTTTTGAAAGAATTTAGTAATGGTCTGATGATTCTAACCGCAACTTTAAGTTTATACGGGCTAAGAAGACAACTAACTAGAAATCCTAAGGCAAATTCAAGACAGCCTTTTTCTCCAATTTCTGCCAATTTATATGAACGGCCCGATAATTCGAAAGATAGTTATTTTTTTATCGGCAGCTATCAATGGGACGGATCACGTCTGTACATCGATAAAGACACTAATATAGTGCACTGTTGTGAAAGGTATGATGCAACATCAAAAGTTCAATGGGCATCTTTTGAAGAAATGTTAGTTTCCGAATTAAAGCGTTTGTATACTTTCTTTGATGATGAAGGAAGAGAGATAGATGAGGATGCTTCTACACTGCCATATTAAATAGGACACATAATTAGCGGATTAATAACAATCCGCTAATTATACAATTTGAAAATTAATGAAAAATTTATCAGCTATAACAACAAGATTTGTTTTAGAAAATGACTCACCTATTGTATCCGTTTTCAAGGATGAAGAAGGAGATTGGCAATTTTTTAGCAAAGAAGAGAATATTACGGAAGAAGATGCAAGAGTTATCAGTCTCGAAGAAGTTTTGAAGATTGATCCAAGTCTTAAAGATATTTTGTTAATAAGTAATGGAAGTCATGCATGGCGAGAAACAGCAGGTGATGAGTGGAAAATTGAAAAATATGAAGAATAACATACATAAATAATCTATAATCAGCGTGTCGTTTGATGCGCTGATTATTTTTCAAAAAAACAAATGGACAATAAAAAAGATTTTTTCAAAAAAATTAAGAATAATATTGAAACACGGAAGGCTACAGAGGCGGTACAGGTATATTTATCATGATAAGAAGGTTTATTCTATTCCTTTTGTTGGAATGGAAGAAAATGATGCCGTTTTACTAGCCAATTCGTTTTCAGAATTTATATACAAATTTGAAAACGATGATATGGCAATAATTTAGAATATATAATTGATAATGAATAGAGCGCTGAATTTCGGCGCTTTATTTTTCTATCAAACAGTGAGTAGTAATTTCAGATATCAAAGAGTGATTAGCATGGAAAATATAATTGATAAAACTTAGGCGGAATTCACAAATATAGCCAGAGTGGAAACTCCGGCTGTTAAATAACCTATGAAAAACACCAAGATCAAAATTAAACATATATATAAATTTTGAAAAATATTTTTTATTTTCTTTTGTAGTTGCTTTTCAGCAGTTTCAGGATATCTGATTCTTTAAATAGTATTTTGCCTTCTATTTGAATATAAGGCAATAGCCGATCATCCCTGTACTGTTGAAGTGTGCGCTTGCTGATATGCAGTCGCGAGCAAACCTCTGGACCTGATAAAAAGATTTCACCATTGAATACCGGGCGGTAGTGTTCCCTGATAAATAAGAGTTCTTTTTTTATTTGGTTTAGCGTATCTAAGTATGCCTGCCCTTCATCGTTATTTTCTTTTAATTCTTTCATGCATTTTGGGTTTGGATTGGAGAAGTACTGCAACATCTTCGTATTTAAAATAATTCTTCCTGTTGATACAACTGGCAGCAAGTAAGCCACGGTCTTTATAAGATTGGAGGCTACGTTTACTTATATTAAGCAGGATACAGACTTCCTGCGCATCCAGCCATTTTACAGGTCTTCCAAGGTATTCATAAGGCCGAACCAGTTCTTTGGTTAATACTGATACCTCTGCCAGCGCTGTGGTGAAGGCAATAAATTGGACCTTTTCAAAAAACACTATTTCCATTGTTCACGGGTTTTGATAATCGTAAACTTATACTGGATTACAAGCCCTGGGTGGATAATTGCCAACAGTTGTATAATTTGGCTTAAATAAGCCTAAGAGTATATATAAAAAAGCTGTCTCATACACAGCATGAGCTGGCTATGGACAGCAGCCTGTGTGATCAGGCCTTACTTTGTTATGAACAGTCGCTGATCGTGCTGTTAATAGGGGTTGTCTGTATGGACAACCTTTATCGCGCTTTCAGCATTTTAGTTTAAATTTCAGATAGCAGCTGAATAACTTTTTTGCATCCTACAATTGGGCCGTTCTACTTGCAAGCCTTACAGGAGACAGAGATAGCACTCAATAGAAAATCAACATAAATGTTTTAATTTTTCTTAAGTGGCAGTTTCCAGAAATAAGCGGGATCGTGTGTAATTGTGTTGCCCTTCAAGTAATGGTTTTGCGTTTCATCAAATCCCGACGGCACAAGGGAGACGAATTGCAACTCTTTGTCCAGCGGCCGGTACCTGCTTTCGTTATTGAACCGGCTCTGGTTGGTACATTGTATCCAATAAAGGTTTTTGGCCATATAGTAGTCGAGGTACCAGTCTTTGGTTACTTGTGTTTCTTTGTTCAACTTCAGTGGACTGTTGTTTTTCAGGCGGTCTCTCACCTCTTCTATACTCAGGATACTGTCATGTTCGTCCATCACATAAATACCGTGGGACGCATCCATCCAAAGCCATTTATTCAGTGTTTCGGAATAAACACAATTGATAACATGACAGTCAGTATCCTTGTCATCTTTGGGCATACAAGTCACGTAGCGCGATTTAAAACCCAACGCCAGGTACATTTCATTAAGAGTCATAGCCTTATGGCGGCAATTAATACCCCTTCCGGTTGTCTTATGGTAGTTGTAAAAATCTATGGCATCAAACTCACATAGTGCCCAATTGGTGCCGTCGTAGGCGATTTCTCGGGTTACAAAGAGCATCACATTAATGAGTCTTGATACTTCGTCGCCATTACCTGAAATGGAATCAAGGTTGAAGTACCGTCGTATTTCTTTGAGGTTGGATTGATCTGCGGACTGGTAGTAAAATGCAGGCAATGAGTCTTTGTACTCGGTATGGTAGCTGCCTGACTGCTGAAGCAATAGCAGCTTGTCGTATTGTTTTAATTGCCCGAACAGTAATATGAATTTTTTCTCTTTGCGGATGTTGTCGAGATCAGTATCCTTTTTGACATGCTGGTATTCGGTATAACCAAAATTGATCGCGTTTTCAAAACTAGCAATTGCCAGCTTTTTCTGCCCCAGTAATGATTGTACACAGGCGAGGTTATAAAAAGAATTTGCTTTTATCATTCTGATATTGGACTCGACTTTCTTCTGTTCCGTCGGCGATAGTTGTAATTTATCCAAATTCGAAATTACTTCTTTCAGCACCCATTCAGCTTTTTGGTATTCTTTAGCCGTGTAATGGGTATTATACTGCGTTGAGAGATCGGAAAGTTTTGCCAGGAACGTATTCCAGTTGGCTGAATTGGTTTGTGCAAGTGAGCAGAGTGCAAAGAGAAGTGCCGCAACAAAAGTGATCAAGGATTTCATGTTCAATTTAGTTTTAGTAGAAAAAGGAGTTGGTTACAGCACTCTATGCTCTTCAGGTCACAAGGTTTTATGTATGCGTAGTTATACTGTTCCGTAATTATGATTATGTAAAGATAGAGAGGGCGGCTCAAAAGGACACCTCTTTTTTGTGGTTGTTCACAGATATAGATAAAAATAAACTGCTGAGTCTTGTAGTTGTTGTTGCGTTGTCGTTTAATAATGCATGGGTAAATCAGACGTCATCTTTAAAATATACAATCAGCAGCAGACCATGCTACCGCCTGCGGACCTGAAAGAGTTGGTAGAAAAGACACACGCGGTATGGATCATCAATATTATAATCGATCATTTGAATATTGATGGTATTTAGCAGCCAGTATAAAGGTCGCGGTACCACCAGTTACAATAATCCGCGTATGCTGCTCAGGGCGCTGGTATATGTCTATATCTGTAACGAGTACAGTAGCCTTAGAATAGAACATTATTGAGGCGGGGAATTGTCCAGCCGATATAGAAGCTGTTTTTGATACTAGCAAACACAACAAAGGCGTTAGAGCGTTATGATCAGAGGAATGGAAAAAGTATTGACAGAAACAGGGCTCCAACTAGCAACATAAAAACCTGAAAACGACCGACTCGCTCCTGCGAAAATGAAAAAACCGCCTCAAATACTTTGAGACGGCCTCTTGTTGGGCAGTGAGGTTTGTTAAGCGCTTTGGTAAAATTGCGTCATGCCCTTTATTTTATCAGCCGCCTTCTCCATGTCTTTACCTATTTTTTCATTGATGATTTTAGCATAGATCTGAGTAGTGGAAAGTATTTTATGTCCCATCATTTTGCCTAAAGTTTCCAGTGGAACACCTTCGGTAAGTAAGAGGGTAGCAAATGTATGACGGGCGCTGTGAAAAGTAAAATACCGGTTCTTTAAGGATTCTATTTCACCGAATAACTTTCTCAGGTTCTTGTTGCATGACGTATTACAGGACATAGGAAAGATCCGGTCATCTTTTGAGACGCCCTCATATTTTTCAATGATCAGTTTGGGTATATCGAGCAAGGGTACATTGGAAGTAGTCACCGTTTTTTTCCTACGGGTGATTATCCAGCTTTTACCATCAAAGAAATCCTGGATGTTACTTTTGGTCAGCCGTTTAATATCTATATAGCATAACCCTGTAAAACAACTGAAAAGAAAAAGGTCTTTTACCAGTTCCAGCCTTTCATTGGATGGCTGGTGAGCTATTAGTTGTTCTACCTCCTTTTTAAGTAGGTATCCCCGGTTTGTTTCTTTACAGCTGTTTTCATATTCATCGAAAGGATTATGATTGAGCAGCTTGCGTTTGATCGCCAGCTTGGTGACTGTAGTCAGCCCTATCATATACACCCAAATGCTGTTGTGTTTTAAACCAACATCACCCCTGAGGTAGAAATCAAAGTCCTGGATGAACTCTGGTGTCATATCACTAAATGGAATATCTTCTTTTTTGTGTTTAGTGGCAATATAGTCTTGCAAATGTTTAAGCAGCGTGCCATATTTATCATAAGTAGAAGCCGACCGGGTTCCATTGTCCACCATTTTTTTAAAGTTCTTGTTGAACTGTGTAAAAAATGCAACGATAGAGGGGTCGTTGATGTTATTGCCCAGCACTATATTTTTTAGCTCTTCAGCTTTTACCCTGCCTTGCTTACCAAGTAAAGCAGTATAACATTCTTCAGTACGCAGCCGTACTTGTCCGAGCTTCTGATTAAGGGTCAGTGCTTCTTTACTTTTACCGCTTACCCTTCCATACTTTAAGTCCCAGTTTTCGGGGCTTATGTCAAGCTTCGTACTAAATTGAGCGATTTCTCCATTGATGGTAATTCTGGCCATAACAGTTACCATCCCGTTTTTCTTAGGAGCATTTTTTTGAGATAAAATAGCAGCTTAAAAGTGCTTCTTTTTGTTGTTTCCATAACTCTAGGATTTTAATGTTTTAAGTTATAATCTGTTGAGTTACAGTTGTGTATGAAAGGTAGCGCAGATGAGTGCTGTATTACTAAAGCGGTTTTAGCTTAAATTCAAAACAGGTAATGATTTAGTAACCTATCTTTTGCACAGTAGCTTCATTCTAATGCATTGTCCTGCATGAAAGCTTAAAGAACAATTTTAATAAAACCCAGCTACCGTAGCCACTTTGCTCCATTTTTCCTCCTTTTTCTTTTTTG
>NZ_JAOCMB010000003.1:0-8643 GCF_056172655.1 Chryseobacterium sp. GTID13 | reverse complement strand
ATATTTTCCATTCAACCTGTCTTCAGGAAAGAAAATTGTACCTGTACATGAACAACTTTTTGGTACGAATCAACTCATTATCATCTCCGGAATCTGCATCATTGATTATCGGAGCATCGCGAGCCTTATCAATCACCTGGAAATTCCGTCGGTACTTATAAGCGACAATACCATAGTACCTGAATACCTGAATAAAATGCTTGAAGCAGGTCTTCTTACCAAGTTATCACTTAGGAAGATTATCCCAACATTTAATAAAAATTACAATCAACTCCAAAATGATAGTAAAAGGTATTTAGGTACAACATTTTACGATTACTATCTGAAAAATAAAATATTAGATATCGCTGAAGATCTTATATTTTCTAATATGAGTATAAAAGAAATCGCGTTTAATAATGGATTTTTTCATTACAGGATCATGCACAGATTACTAAAAGACCATCATATTTCTATAAAGATGATTCCACGTGTTTCAAAAAATTAGCCCTAATAAAACGGTTTCCGCGACTATTTATGATATAATCGCTACTATTTGCGATAAAAAAGATACTATTTAGGATGTTTTTGTTACTATTTGCCATCTTTTTTACGGCCAATAGCTAGAGCTTTACGATCAGATCAAACAAGCCCTGCGATGAAAAAAGCCTCCTTAATACCAACACTGATCAGTTACTTTTTTGTACTGCTGTTTTTTTACGCTTCCATCAGTAAATTAATGGAATTTGAAAACTTCCAGGTTCAGCTGGCACAATAATCTCCATTGTTAAGTGCCTATGCGGATATTGTATCCTATCTGGTCATTACCATCGAAATAATCACCGTAGTACTTTTATCTATTGATCGAACCAGACTTTTAGGTTTATACCTGTCGCTTAGCCTTATGGCCGGATTTACAATGTACATTTTCCTTATCCTCAATTATAGCGATTTTGTACCGTGTTCCTGCGGTGGTATTCTCGAAAAATTGGGATGGACGGAGCACCTGGTTTTTAATATAGCCTGTGTTGCTTTGGCAGAACTAGCGATTTTGTTTGTGGCCAGAAAAAACAATAGTCACCTTTTACAACTCACACTAAGATCAATATTGGTGGTAGCATCAAGCTGTTCTATTGTACCCGTTCTATTTTTAAGTTCTGAGCATATCATTAAAAAGGAAAACAACTTTACAAGAAGATTTTTACTTAATCCCGTCATTGAAGATAAAACACTGGACTTGGGACTTAATTCCTATTACTTTGCCGGAGCTGACGATAGCATTATTTACCTGGGTAACATTACAGCTCCATTACTTTTAACAAAGGTGGATACAGCGCTAGACAAAATATCATCAATAAGAATAAGACCCGACCGAACCAATTATCAATTCCGCAACCTTCAGTTATTAGTTAAAGCTCCGTTCTACTATTTATACGACGGTAGTGTTTCGGTAATTTACAAAGGTGATGTCAGCGATTCAACGGCTCACACTATAACTTATAGGGACGCCTATTTTACTCAAATGGCGGTAGTAGATACTTCAAAATTTATCCTTCGTACTCAAAGTCGCGTCGATCTGCAATATACACTGGCTTTATTAACCTTAAACGATACTCCTAAAATCAAGCTTAAACCAGGTATTCTTAAAAAACAGATTGATGGTGTATTCGATGTGGGAGGAAGGTTGATTGCCAGTCCAATTGATTCGGAATTTATCTATACTTACACTTACCGCAACCAGTTTATTGTTATGAATAAGGATCTTAGCATCATAAGAAAATTCAATACTATTGATACCACCCGACTGGCGCAGATTGCTACAAAAAAAATGTCTGACGGAACGCATAAAATGACAGCACCGCCTTTAAAAGTGAATGTAAACAGCACCGCCAACTATAAGCTCCTTTTTAATCAGTCCAATCTAATGGGTAAAAATGAGCACCGGAATGCCTGGGAAAATGCTTCTGTTATTGACGTCTATCGTACTGATCGAAAGGAATATATCGGAAGCTTTTATATTAATCACAAAAGAGATCAAAAAATGTCGCAGATGTTACTGTCAGGAAATCACCTATATGTTCTGATAGGCAAAGAACTAATTAAATATCGATTCAGAGAATCGATTTCGAAATACTTTAAAGCAGGGGAAACCGAAAGCCTGTAAAAACGAGTAGGAAAATTTTAAATCTAAATCAATTAAGATGAAAAAAATGTTCATCCCAATTGCTGTTGCTTTACTCGCAACAGGAGCAGCTTTTACAACAAAGGCTGCAAAAAGTAACAAGGCCGCTATTGTTGACGGCTATCGCATTGATGGCACCGGGCACTGTGTTAATACGGAGCAGCAGTGCAGTACCAGTGGATTTGATGAATGTACCTGGTCTGAGGACGATGAGGTTCTTTTAAAAGACGAACCCATCAGTCCTACTTCCTGTGGCAACCAGTTGTACAAATTCTAGTGCCATACTTTTTATCACAAAAGAGGGGATGCTTTAATTAGCATCCCCTTTCATTTGTTGGTTGATCCAAGGCACCTCTTTTTTATCTTTCAAAAAATAATCCCACCATTGTAAAGTTCTTGCATAAATATCTTTTTGCTCTTTTGTACCGGGACCAAGCGCATGTCCTCCATCCGGGTAAAACAAAGCGATTACTGCTTTTTTATTTCTCCGAAGGCCGATGTAAAACTCCATTACCTGGTCCCAAACAATATTTTCATCTTTCTTTCCCGCCCATAGCAGCATAGGCGCATTTACCCTGTCTACATTATAAATAGGATTATTCTTAAAATACAATTCTTTGTTTCCAGAAAAAGGTGTGTTCATTTCATATTGCCCATTTTCATATTGCCAGTAAAAAGGACTGTTGAAATTATAATTATACGAAAAGTAGGAACGAACGATATCACTGTTACCTGCTCCTGATAAATAAGCAGTGAAACGATCTGACTGGGTAGCAATAAAATTCGTTTCATAGCCTCCGTGCGAATGTCCTGTTAACCCGATCCGGTTTTTGTCAATATTGATATTGTCTGAAATTGCATCCAAAGCTTTGTTCACACAGTCTAAAGCAGAAAGTCCGGTACCTGATTGGTTAAAAATAATATCTGGCAAATACACAAAATATCCTCTTTCAACCAAAGACCGCAAATCAAAAGCAACAGAATTGTTATAGCCTGGCGAGTGATACTCGTTTGATGTATCACTTTGAACCTGATAGATACGCACCACCATTGGGTATTTTCTATCGGGCTTTAAGTTCGCCGGATAATACAGCAATCCTTTTAATGGTTGACCGTCCATATTTTTATAATTAATGATCTGCTGTTTTAAGGTTAGGGCTATTTTATCTTTTGTGTTTCCAGCATGAAGAACTATCTGGTCCGCTTTTTTGCCCTCCGTATAAAAAAGGCGGGTAGGTACATTGTAATTTTCTTCAATAACACAGAACCGCTTATAATCGGTATCGGTAGCCAGCTCTTTCACTTTGTTAGGCCCCGCAGCAATGATCAGTGGTTTGCGTTCTTTTTCCCAGGCAATTATTGAGGTTTGATGGTCAGTATTACTAATACCTTCCACAAGGACAGGTTTGCCTGCATTTACAGCATTAATAAAAAAATTGAACTGACTACTATCCTTAATCTTATCACTATTCAAAATCCGGGTTGAACTGCCTTGCGCAATATTCAGGGGAATCAACTTCCTTTCTTTTAGATGATACAACCAGAGATCGTCACTGCTTTCAAATAGAATCTGCTCATCGTCACTGCTGAACACCGGAGTTCTTAAATCAACATGGTCAATTACATTCCTGGTCCTGTTTTCCAAATCTACAAGCGTCCACTTTTTACCATCAGTACTAAAAAGTATGTGCCTGCCGTCAGGCGAACAGATCACTTCAGCAGAGCCATAATACATCCCTGCTAAATCTGCCAGCTCATTAAACTGTTTTTTTTTAACATCATAAAGATAAGCGGTGAACCGGGAAGCCAGGTAATGTAATTATTACCTTTATCCGGGTTGAACGCCAGTAAATAGCGATCATTATTTACTGAGGCTATATGTGAAAACTTATCATTGGGCAAAATGGTTACTTTACCTGTCTCAGCATTCCAAAGCCAGTAATCTGATTTTTGTTCCCCATACTTTTTCCTTTTCAGATTACCATCATTACCATACCAGATGTCCACAAGCGGCTGGTCCTCCGGCATGATCCGTTGCCGGTAATTTAACAGGTAGGCCCTGCCTGCCTGAATCTCTGAAATCGCCAGTTCTCCCTGCCCTGAAATACCACTGTTCAAATGGATGACCTTTTTATTTTGTGCATAAATAATGGCAACTTTTAGTTCATCAGTCCCCCTTTGCATTTCGCAAACAAACAAGTGTTTCGCTGACCGGGGCAGGATTAACTTCTCGACACTGTTTGTAGTACTATATATCTTAGTTATCGTTTTACCCGACAGTTCTAATAGGTCGGTATGATCACTATAAGTTTGGGTAACATAAAGTCTTTTACTATCTGATGAAACCAGCTGATCTCTTACACCGGTAATCTGATGTTGCATTGTGCCATCAGTAGCATAAATACTTAGCACAGCATCGAGGCCAAGGACTGCATACTGCCCTGATCCAATAAGAGGAATGACTGTTTTTATCCTTTCATGATAAAAGCATTTTCCGGTTTTCAGATTCCTGAATACTGCCTTATTTTTTCCAACAACCAACATGCCGTTATCTTTAAAAAAGGTCACCTTTCCACCGGTACTAATTTGAGCTGCTATAATCTTTGAATTTTGTGTGGCCATTACTACAATAGTGTCCTGGTTATAATCGTACTTTTTCTTTACTGCGGCCCATCTGCCGTCCGGCGACATTTCAAGGTTAGAGAGCTTATAGAACCCGGACATCCACGTTTGAATGGTATCACCCGTGCTTTGAGCGAAACTAATTTCTAATGACGAAAACAACAGGCAGAGCATTAATAGTTGCCTTTTCATAATCAATACCCGGTGTTTTGTGGATTCATATTTGAATTGAGCAGCAACTCGGCTTGAGGCAAAGGCCACAACCTGTGAAAGTCCTTCCAATTAGGCTTCACGGCAGTAAGATTATTTAGGCGGTCATGTCTTTTTAAATCTAAAAAGCGGTGGCCCATTTCAGTAAAAAATTCCTTACGGTTTTCCAGCAGTATTTCATTCAGTAGGGTTGATTGCGAGACAGGATTTGTAATTGGCGCAAGGCCCGCTCTCTGGCGGGTAGCATTCATGTAAGGCAATGCTTCCATTAACTTATTCTGACGGGTAAGTGCCTCCGCCAGTAATAAATACACCTCCTCAATACGCATCACTATGGAATACTCTGTTGCGTTATTGGTACGGGCTTTATATTTGTCAGCCCTATACCATGTATTACCGTTAAAAGTTACTGTACTAGTCCAATTTTGTTTTCTAAGATCACCAGTAGTAAAGACATTAACAAGGTCCTGTGTCAAAGCATAACTACTGGGTGCTGCATTAACAAAGTAGTATGTTTGAACTTCTTTGGTAGGATCACCTGCATTCTTTGGCTTTAACTGCCAAAGAATGTGCGTACCACTTTTATTGAACACCTTAGAAATATCATTTTGAAAAGGATACAGCGAACTTTGCACAACTTCTTTCAAAAGTGGCTCAGCATCACTGTATTTGCTTTGAAGCATATACACTTTGGCAAGCATCAGCTGAGCCACCTTCCGGTTAGGGAAAATCCGCTCTGTATTGCGGTATTCGTCCTTAAGCATGGATATAGCTACATTCAGATCACTTTCCAAATTAGATAATACAACATTTGATGAAGTTTTATTAAGAGATTGATTGACCTGGTAATTTGTGGTTATTGGATATGGGATATCTCCATATACCTGTTGCAGATAAAAAAATAATACGGATCTCACTAATAGGGCTTCAGCTTTAATCCTTTTTTTCAGCCTCGGGTAATGACTGTGAACCCTCGACCCCTTCTATAATGGAGTTGGCTATGTAAATACTTTCATAAGCAGAAGACCAGAAACCAAATACTTCTGTATTGGTATCAATCTGTTGATTTTTGTAAATTCCATATACTCCGTTAGCTACAGTAATAGCATAGCAATCCAGATCATCTGTGTAAATGCCCAAAAGCTTGCCGGACTGATCACCAGCTATGGGTGCGCTGCTCCATAATTTTGCATACAGACCGGCCAAAGCTGCCTCGGCAGTTTGTACATCCTCAAACACCTGATCGGCGCTCATTTGGTTATTGGGTATCTCTACTTCAATAAGCTTCTCACAGGAAGTAAACATAATGGATACTATAAACAGTATCACGCAACGATATATTAATTTAGTTGGTTTCATAGGTAACAGATTTATAAATTAAACTGAGCGCCAAAGGCAAAAGTTCTTAAAGGAGGCAGAAAGCCAAGCCCTACAAATTCCGGATCAACACCAAAATATTTTGTCCAGGTAATCAGGTTTTGTCCCTGAAAATAAATTTTCACATCCTTGAAAATGCTGTTATGTAAAGCAATGTGATAACCCAACTGAACATTTTTGAGCCTTATAAAAGACGCGTCTGATATGGCTGCATCACTATTCTGAAATAAGGTATGTAATGTGTTGACACCTGATTTATAGGGCATATAAACACCATCGGGATTTTGCGGGGACCAGACATTTAAAACAGCAGTCGGCATATTGTTCATACTGCCAGGATTAGCCATAATATTATTAAAATTCCGGCTCCGTTGTTTTACAAACTGTAATAAGATGGATAAATCCCAGTTCTTATAGCGCAATGTATTATTCCAGCCACCGAAGAATTTCACACCGATATTCTCAATCACTTTATTATCATAAGGAGAAGAGATTTTGCCATCACCGTTATAGTCAGTAAATTGGTATTGTCCTGTCTGCGGATTGATGCCTTCCAGATGGTATACTTTGATAATAGATGTAGGCTGGCCAACTACATATTGATTGGCATAGGTGGAGCCTTCCAGTCCGGGAAAAGAAAGCAATTTATTTTCCGGGAAACTGATGTTAAAGCTACTTTCCCATTTAAATTGTTCAGTTGTCAGGGGACGGGCGCTCAATTCAAATTCCCAGCCTGTATTTTGCACAGTGGCATTAAGGTTCGCCAGTACCGAACTAAATCCTGTAATCGCAGGAAGCTGATAGCCTACCAGCTGACTTGAGGTCCGGTTTTGATACCATGCAGCAGTCAGGTTCAGCTTATTTTTGAAAAAGCCCAGTTCTAATGCCGCTTCCAACTTACGGGTCTTTTCCCAACTATAATCAGGATTATAAAGGCGGGAAGGAAGCAACCCCGGAACACCATTATAAATAAATGAAGAAACGGTATAGGTGTCCAGGTATTGATTGTCTCCAATATTATCACTTCCCGCCAATCCGTAGCTGCCCCTTAACTTGCCAAAACTCAGCCACTTTGTATTCCTTTTTATAAAGTCCTCATTTGAAAAGATCCAAGCAGCCCCTACAGCCCCAAAATTGGCAAACTTTTTATTAGGCCCAAACCGACTACTGCCATCCCTTCTGCCAGTCACATTCAAAATATACCTGTTTTTAAACTGGTAGTTGATCCTGCCAAAAATTGCTGCATATCGATATTCCGTCTCAATCTGATCGGAGACGATCTTAGTTTGTGCGGCTCCAATATTTTCAATAAAAGCATTGCTCTGGAACCCCAATCCCGTCATTGAACCTTGTTTATTAACATCTTTTTGAAAGGTCGCTCCTGCAAGTATACTGAGTTCGTGGCCCTCTTTTTTAAACACCCAATCTACCTGTGGTTCAATTAAAAATGAAAATCTATCCTGATTGTTTTTCTGCGAAAGTGAAGATGCGCTGGACTGTCCATTGGTCGATGATGGATTGTACATGGTATTAGGTTGAAGCGCTATTTCTTCGAATGCCTGGTAGTTAATCCCTCCGCTTAGTTTAATCCTGAAATTACGCAACAACGCATAACTTAGATTGATATCAGTTAGAAACTGTTTATTCTCATTAATGTAGGTGCTGTTATATGCTGCGGCAGGATTATTGAATGTATTACCCGCCCAGTTGATATTTCCGGCACTATCATACAATGCAGGTGCATTAGGAGCCAGCATAAAGGAGGTTCGGGTAGCATCTGATCTGGCCATATCACTATTCTGCATGGAAAATAAATTGGAAACGCTTAGCTGAAAACGTTTGTCACTAGATTGATGGGAAACATTACCGGAAATCGTGTTACTCGTATATTTAAAATCTTTTCCGAAAACAGTTGTCTGCTCATTATGCCCCAAGCTTAACAGGAATGTTGTTTGTTCGCTTCCCCGCTTAAAGAAAGCTGGTTATTAGACTGTGTAGCCGTATGACCGATCAAAGCTTTTCTCCAGTCCGTATAACGATCGGGTTCCCAGGTACCGTTAATATCATAAGCAGTGGCCGGATAATTTGAGATGCCATCGTTACTAAATGCCTGTCTTCTCATATCCAGGTACTGATCCGTATCCATCATCTTTAAATTGGTTACAGCTCTGCTCAGTCCATAGGTAGTATTAAACGTAAGCCCGATCCTTCCGTGCCGGCCCTTTTTAGTTGTAATAAGAATGACCCCATTAGCCCCCCGTGAACCATAGATA
>NZ_JAOCMB010000002.1:0-1110057 GCF_056172655.1 Chryseobacterium sp. GTID13 | reverse complement strand
TTATAGTATATAAGGATGGTAAGATCTTTTTGGCTA
Source organism: Chryseobacterium sp. GTID13 (assembly GCF_056172655.1). Lineage (NCBI taxonomy): Bacteria > Pseudomonadati > Bacteroidota > Flavobacteriia > Flavobacteriales > Weeksellaceae > Chryseobacterium > Chryseobacterium sp. GTID13. The sequence continues at coordinate 1,110,021 of NZ_JAOCMB010000002.1, read as the reverse complement.
AAAAAATCGTTTGATGAGTGCTTTATATGTAGAATATCCAAGTAGGCACCCTATAATATCTGCCACGATATCTAAAGTTTCCATTGATCTTCCTAAGCCCATTTCTTCCTGTAGAATTTCGGTAAGGAAGGCATATATAAGTATGATCTGGAAAAAATATGAAAATTTGATTTTGGGAAAGGTGGCAATGAAGGAAAAGCCCAGCATTGCAAATATGCTCACATGCAAAACCTTGTCGATACCATTGAACATAAACCAATATTCATGGTTTTCTTCACCGGGCTTGAGAAGCATATAAGTAAGAAATGCCCAATAAATGGGCAAAATCTTACTAAATATTTTTGAAATATTATCCAATGATAGCCTGGTATTCTTCTGCAGTAAGTAGTTCTGAGTGATCTGCACCATCAGCAAGCTCTAATTTAATGATCCATCCGTTTCCATAAGGATCTGTATTTAAAAGCTCAGGCTGATCTTCCAACTCGGAATTAAACTCAATAACTTTTCCAGCAACAGGTAAGAATAAATCTGAAACCGTTTTCACTGCTTCTACACTTCCGAAAACTGCTCCTCCTTCAAGATCATCGTCTACGGTATCTACATCTACATATACGATATCGCCAAGTTCTCCCTGTGCGAAGTCTGTAATACCGATGGTAGCAACATTACCTTCAACCTTGATCCATTCGTGATCTTTAGTGTACTTTAATTCTGATGGTGTATTCATTTTAAATTTTATTTTGTACAAATGTATTCAAAATAATAAAAGGTTCAAAGAGGTAATGAATATCTTGATCAAATTTTGGATGGAAAAGAAAAAAACGTTCGTGAACCAGGAATTAAGCCTACTATCTTATTACTTTGTTGTAGCTTTTAATTCTTTAATTTCTTGTGCTAACTTGTCATTATTTTCCTGAAGCTTTTTAAGCTGCTTATTTTGCTCAATGGTATATAATGTAAGTTCCTCAATTTTCTGGAGAAGTTTAATCTGAAATTCTCCGATATTGACTCCTTCTTTCTCCATCTGTGCTGCCGATGCAATTTCAGGAAGGTGCTTTTTTTCTTTAATGTGTTTTTCTACCTCATCTAATTTTGGCAGCTTATAATTTTCATCAAAAACAAAATCAGCAGTTGGGGTTAATGTCACTTTCACTTCTTTTGCTTCAAATTTTCCATATAAAGCCATATTACCATCGTCAGAAAGTTTTAATCTTGAACCATACATTGTTCCATCATTTGAATAATTCCAAAATTGTAGAGAATTACCATAGCCTCCCGTCATATTATATATAGCCCACTTTCTGGCAATATTGGAGGATGTTTTTGTAGAGTTTTCTAAAATAAGCACACCTCCTTCATTTGAATTTGCCAGAGAAGAGAGCTGACCGCTGACTTCAAATTTGTCTCTAGTTAAAGTAGCTATGAGTTTCCTCTCGTCCGTATTAGATACTAAATTAAAATTAATCTGATTCTCCAATAATCGCATATAAGAACCTCCTACATTTGTGTTAATACGAGGAAATATTTGACCATTAAAATAGTTTCTTATATTGTTTCCAATTCCTACACCTGTGTATGTTTCTTGTGGCTCTGAAGCCCAAAACGACAAATTAGCAGAACTGTTTCCTCCATCACCTGATGAATGTAGTAGAATTGTAGAATTTTCATGATTTCCAGAAACGGTTAGCTTTTCAGATGGGGTTAGTGTTCCTATACCCACGTTACCAATTATTGTTTGTTTACCTGTAAAGTCATTTGCACCTTTGGTTGCCAGCTCGTTCCAAGAGTTCCAAACATTAAAATCCCCATTTCTGGTTCTAAAGGATATATTATTTCCATTATAAGCGGCACTAATTTGCGTATCGTACTGGTTTGCAAAACCTCCAAAACTTATTAGTGAACCATTCCAAGGTGTTCCGGAAGTGGCATAAGCAAAAGTATAGCCTCCTTTAAAGCTATCAGCTGAACCAGCCGTTGAAATTGATACTGTAGGAGACAAACTCTGTGCTACAGACATTATTGATATTAAACTAAAAAAGGATAGAGTAATTTTTTTCATTCAATTTTTTGCGATAAAGATACCATATAAACCAAAGTATTCCAAAAAACGTGAATTAAAACTAAAATCCCCTTCTTTTAAAGAAAGGGATTTTTATTTTAGCAATTATGTATTAATTTTTTCTTAGAAACCACCGCCTGAATCTCCAAATGTAAATGTCGCGGACAGACCAGCTCTAATGGTAGACAGCGGGAATGCCGTTGATATTTTGTATTTGGAAGTCATCTGCTCATAGAATACTCTCAGGTTCAGATTTTCAGATACGTTGTAGTCTGCAGAAAGCTTTATATTCATCAGCTTCTGACCACCTGTAATCTGTGAATCATTTAACAGGATATTCATGATGGACGTTTTACTGTCTCTTAACGAGATATCTCCTCTAATGTTAAGGTCACTTCCTTTTCCTCTCGAACCTCTTGTATTGGCCATTCCTAATCTGAAGTTCTTAACAATATACCCAAGTCTCACTACATATTCGGTGTTGGCATCTTCAGTAAGGGTGTGGTTTACCAATCCTAACATCAGCATTCTGTTTCTGTTATACTGAAGTCCAAACTGCATGTTGTTTCTCATGGTAACATCTATACCGATAAGCGGTGAGAATGATTCTACATAACCAACCTGCGAGAAGGTAAACGGATTGATGTAATCATTATTAACATCAAATGCATTTCCTCCTGAAATCCTGTTAAAGTAATCAATACTTGACTGGATACCGGTTGCCGTATAGGTAGCTGTATATCCGTGCTGAATATCAAACTTAGCAAACTGACCGTTAATGATCGGAATATTTCTTAAACCTGAATAGGTAATTTTCCAGTTTGGAATAGGAAGTCCCGCTTTTTTGGCATTTCCGATCTGTTTAACAGATTTTCCTTCCACTGCCGCCCTGAATGCAGGAATCAATACATAAGCATTGGCAATACTGTAGTGGTCTGCAAAACCGTCATCGTTCAGTACTTCCCCTATTCCCATCTGCTGGGAAAGTATCATGGCATTTTGTCTGATTGCCTGGTAAACAGCCTGGGTTTCTTTAAATGAAGTTTTAAGAAGCACGACCGAATTGGAATACGTTACCTGATCATTGGCAAATGTATAATCGTGATTGGCCGTTCCCAGGTTATTCCTATTATTAAATCCGGATTGTGAGAAGTTTCTGTTATAATTATGCAATGCGCTAAGATCAATCCTGAAATCATTAATCGGAACGATCTGTAAATTGGCCCTTAATTCTCTTATCGACATCTTCACATATGGATCTGTCATATAAGGGGAATCACTTACCCAGCCATTTTCGAGCACCGTTCTTCTGATATCGGCCTGAGATCCTAAAAGGAATCCGATGGTAGGTCCGCCCAATGTCTGACCATAGCCGTACATATTAGGTGCTGAAAGCAGCCCTGGAAGTACCGTTCCGTTATTTTCAGTATAATTAATATTTAACTGCTTGAACGATGTCAATGCAAAAGCTGCACTCTGCAATAATGTCAGTTTATTTTTGAACTTATAACCTTTATACCTGTATCTTTTCTTCTCCCATTGCTGTGTATAGATGTTGTTCAATGAATCGATCTCCTGTTTACGCTTCTGCAATTTTGCAGAGATATTCTTGAAGTATTTAAACTGTCCGAAGAACTTAGGAATATCTGCAGTAGCCGTAGCCTGAATCACATTTGTATTCTGGCCTACGGAACCTAGGCTTCCCTCAGGACTCGAAAGAAGTGCTGTAGATCTAGCATTCCAGTTATAGGTAAGCCCATATCCAAGCTCTGCCTCAATGAAATCCAAATACGGAAGATATTTGAACGGCAGCTGGTAATTAAGCTGTACCCTGTGGTTATACAATACCGGTCTACCTGCTCTGAACACATTTCCAAAGATGGATTTGTCATTCATTCCGTTTACGTCTACATTATCGTTAAGGGTTCTTGTAGCAGAATTAATCTCCAGGTTTAATGATTTGGTAAATTTAAATCCTAAGCCATACTGCCATCCGAAATAGAAGTTTCTGTTTCTGATAGGAGCAAAACTTTCACCGGTATTTCCACTAAGAATTGCTTCCACATTTCTGAACTCAAGTTCATTGTAATTTCTGTCTATTTCCGTTCTGAAAGATAATCTTGTCGGAATAGGGTTGATATTGAATTCTTTAATCCATCTCAGATATTTTGTGGATTTTGCCGTATCACTGATCATTTTGTTGAATGGCTTAATTACCCATGGCTTGAAGGTGTAATTATAATCAACATATCCTCTCAGATACTGTCTGTAGTTCTTAGAAGTATAAATATCCCTGTAATAATCATCGTTATACACTGCAGTTACAGAAACGTTCTCAATATCATAAAATCTAGGTTTTTTATTTGGATTTACCCTTTCTTTATGCATATTCACTACCCCTATACTTCTTTGCTGTGTATATGTTCTGGCTACTTTCTTAAGCTGTTCTTTGTTCGCTGCCTTGCTGAATTCCACGTCGGTATCAAGAGGGTTGTATTTCGGATCCTCTATGGTTTGCGAATAGGAATAGTTTAAAGGAATTTTCATTCCGCTTTTTTCAGGAAGGAATTTATCTACGTTGACAGCGGTATTGATACTGAATGCTGATTGGGTAGACTGATTTCTTTCTGCCGGTTTGGAATCTATATTACCAAAACCTACGGAAGTATAAGATGCATTTGTATTAACAGTGGCAAAGTCTCCAAGGTTAAAGTTCAAGCTTGCATTCCCTGCATATCCTCCATCATTTTCAATTTCGGAAAGACGGATTTCGTTTACCCATAGAATCCTGGTAACGGAGTTTGAACGGCTTGTATTTCTTACCCCGATCATAATAGTCGTGATATTCCCTAAACTTGGACGACCTTTGATATAAATCCTTTTTGACTCATCTCCAAAGTTAGGATCCATAACTCTGTCCACAATATTGGATGAGTTTTTATCTCTCCTGATTTTGGCATCTACAAAGTTCTGGATTTCAAAATCGACATTGTTTTCAAGTGGCCATATTTCTAAAGGTGTCGTTGCCGTTCTAGGAGTAAGCATCATCTGAGATTCGTACTCATAATAGTTGTCTGTAGCATCACTTCCGAAACGGATAAAGAATTTAGATTCGGAATCGATACCCTGGTATCTGTCAGTAGGATCCTGAGCATGTACAAAAAGTTTAAGCTTTTTATATCTTCTCATATCCAGAGTGGTGTTTTTGAATACCCCTCTTGCTTCTCCTGCAAGATTATCAACCTTCATATAAAGTGAAGCTTCATTCTGTCTCTGTGCTCCTGCATTTCCACTCAATACCTGTCTGTCGATTCCCGGAGGAAGTACATAAGGGGGCTGGTTTAATGCATTTTCTTCAATATTCACACTTCCTACTTCGAAGTTATTATTTTGCACTATTCCTACTCCTTCCTGCTGAGAAGTTACTGTAGGGCTGAAAATCTGATTAGGATATCTTCTCCAGTCTGATCTTACAAGGTCCATGGTACCGAATCTCAAAGTAGAAGTATTCTCAAAACCGGCAAGCATTAATCTCGCAAATCTTACGTTATTAAGTACAGACGCACTTCTTTCTCCTTCCGCATCGTTTTCAGCATATTTAGAAACTGGAATTCTGAACAGGTACCATTTCACATCGGAAGACTGTCCGTTCTGGAAGGTAGCTTTTACTGTTTTTACATCTACGATATTGTTTTGTCCTAAATTAAGACTTGGCTTATCTAATTTTACAACGTATTCATTATAGCTTTCGGTCTGGTCAAGGTTATAATCTTTGTTGATATCTTCCGCATCCGGAGTCTGGGAAGCTACTTCCAATGAATTGGCCTGTGAGTTTCCTTCCGGGTTTCTGAAATATTTATATCTCTGAACAAGAGATGCAGCCTGATCTCCGGTAAATTTATCTGACATGAAGAATACAAAGTCATCCACTGCAGGGTCTACCAGATTGGTAACCGGGTTTACAAATGTATTTCCAAATCTCATGGCTTCCTGATCAGAACTTAAACCGTCATAACCCAGATCCTGAGATCTTCTATCATCGCCTTCACTTGAAAACGCGTAAAGGATTGGCGGCTGTTTCGGCTGTACTCCCCAATTTGATGTAGTGGTGGTAGATGGAGCTCCCGGTGTCGGAAGACCGTTTTCATACTGCATTTTGCCATCTTTCAGGATATCTTCGGAAACGTTTCCTAATTGAAGTAAAAGTCGGGCATTGTTTCCTAACACACCACCATCTGCATAAGGATCCATCATCCAGAATTCAACATATTCTATATTCGAGTTAACGAAATTGGAAACACTGATCGGTCTCATGATCCCCGCCCATCTGGAAGCTGCTGTTTCAGAACCAGGATTAACGTTATAAGGACCTTTTTCCTGAGGATAATATGAAATATCTAAAGTATTGGTGAAGGTCTGTTCACCCGCAACAAAATCTCTGTTGTTATAAATTTCGGAATACTGAACTCTTCTGGATGCGTGATTGGAAACAGACTGTGCAGTAATTCCCGCCGGTGCTCTACCTCCTACTCCCCAGAATCTCGGGTCAATGTTGTACCATGATAAAAGTCCTCTTCCGTAGCCGCTTGTCAGGGCATCGTCACTTGGTGCGCCGTTAAACGGAGGGGCAAGGTTTTTCTCCGGTCTTGAAGCTAAGCTCCATGCTGCCGGTTCTTTTAAAGATATTTTAGAGGTGGTTTGTTCGAAATCGTCTACATAGGATTGGTCATTCGTTCCTTTATTCAGTCCCGGAAGCAGGTAGGCGGCTTCCATTTTGAAGTTAAGGTTGGATGGGGCTTCAGTGTTGATCAATGGGATTTTATCCGTCAGCCTCGTAAGGAAAGGAACCTGATTGTTATACATCATATTGATTCCTGCCATTGTATTATTAACAGCTTCCTGCCCATAATTTACTTTCTGGGTAAGCGGAGATTCGGAATAATTGACAACGGTTCCTCCTAATATGAAGTTTTCACTGAATCTTCTTTCCAGGTTTAATCCTAAGAATCTTTTTCTCTGGGTATTAAATGTAAGCTGGTTTTCCAGTGAGATATTAATGGCCTGTCCGGATTGTTTAACATTTTCGTTGATGATGGTTACCGTTCCCAGCATATAATCTACGGTATAGTCTACTCCTTCTGTCAGCTGAACACCATTTGCAGAAACTTTTACAGATCCCTGAGGAACGTTTACAGCACCAAGGGAAATCCCCTGTCCCTGTGTTCCTTTATACCGTCCTTCTATGGTATATCTCTGCGCAAGATTGCTGGAAGATGCTACCTGTTTCTGCTGTTTATAGAGATCGGTAAAGACAAACTGCGGATCATTCCCGACCTGCCCCTGCATGAAGCTTCCGAAAGGCTGTACTTTGGTAAAGATAATTTTTCCTGTTTCCGGTCTGATGGTAATTCCGTTAACAAAGTCAAAAATACCGTCTCCCAGTACTCCACCGCTGGCCTGTATATCACCGTTCACATTAAGACGGTCCCAGTTAAGCAATTTAAGTAAGTTTTTATCCTGAACACTGGTCCCCGGAAGGTAGTTAACCTTACCGCCTGTTTTCGGATCCCGGTAGAAAACATTCAGGATGAATCCGTCCTGTGCTACCTGTCCTGCATCCAGCGAATAGATGTTTTTCATCATCAGGTCCCACATAGGAGATTCTGTATTCACTTTATTGTTTACCCTAAGAACTTTGGTTACCAATACCGGGCTTTCTTCGGAGAATTCCCCTACTTTATAGACTTTATTGGTTCCATCCGTGAAGGAATATGAAACAGCTAAAAGCTGATTCTCGTTCAGCTTCTGGTTTAATGAGATATATCCTAACTGAGGCTGCAATGTATATTCGTTTGCATTCAGCCTTCTTGCTTTTGTATTAAAAATAAACTGTTCTCCGTTATCGTAGGGCTGTGTACTTCCCGGGAACATCTGCCCCTGAAAAGTAGTTGCATAATTTTTCCCTGCCTCTCTTGTTCCTACGGCAGCATTAACCGACTGGTACAATCCGTTCTGTGAGTTGTCCGGAAGTCCTGATGCTCCTTCTCCCAGATCCCTGATCCCGATGATACTTTTCTGGTAAGCAAGATTGCTGTTTCCCTGGTCAAGTACCCATACTTCCAGTCTTGTGATATTGACCGTGGAATTGATCTGCGGATAATTGGCCAATGCATTGTCGTAACGATCCAGGAAGTAATGGCCCAGGAAGAAGTGCTGGTTGTCTTCGTAGTCAATCGCGTTAACCTTGAAGTTATTCATGACACCACCGCCCTGTACTACAATATTTCTGGCCTCTCCCTGTTGTTGGGAAAGAACTACTGTCCCATAAGTTTTTCCAAGCTGGAATTCTGATTTTACCCCGAATAACGACTGTGAACCACGGATAAGGCTGGTAGAAAGCGGCATATTAACGTTACCGAATTCTACTCTTTTGATAATTTTATCTTCTCCTCCGGCACTCGGCTTGTCTACTTCACCAAGGCCTTTGGTCTGAAGGTCTTTCCAGCTTCCTTTTGCCTGCCATACGAGGTTCATTCTGTTTTCGAATGCAAAACCGCTTTGGGTGTCGTAGTTAGCTTTCAGCTGGAGGTTTTCTCCTACTTTACCTAACAATCCCAACTGTATCCTCTGGTCTATATCAAAGGTAAAACTGGTTCTGTTCTGAGGTAGAATCAGTGGGTTATCTATTTTCTGGTATAGCCCGGCAAAGTCTAAAGAGGCATATCCTGACGGGATGATCTCTATTTTATTGCTCCCGAAAATAGTTTCAAACAGCCTGTTGTTGATCGTTAAAGACGGAATGAGCCCTTTCTTGCGGGCATCAGTTCTGTCTCTTCTGTAAAGGAGACTGTATTTATCGGATTTTTCTTTGTAGTAAGCTTTTGACTGCGTTGCGAGCATAAATTCTTTATACTCTTCGGGAGACATCGCTGTAGGAGGTCCTGTGAATGTATTTCCAATTTTAGGATATACATAATACATTCCTGTTTTTATATCGTAATAGGCTTCGTACCTCGTGGGATCGGCCAGTTGATAATCTTTCTTTATGATCGCAGTATCACGCACCTGTGCAAAGGCACTTACTGACATGCACAGGAACGACAGGAACAAAAATATTTTCAGATGCTTATTATTCGCCACCAAATGTTAAATGTTTTTTAAAATTTGTTTTACCAATTCTTCCACGGAGATCTCCGGATTCTGTTTCATCATTCTGTCCGCGATCTTCTCACTCATACGTTTCGGAATCCCTAAAACTTCTAATGCAGATAACGATTCTTCCTTCACTTTATTATCCACAAAAGAAGAAATATTTTCTTCTGCAACGCTGAATTTTTGGACTTTATCCTTCAAATCCACGATGATTCTTTCTGCAGTTTTGGCACCAATTCCCTTAGCTTTCTGGATGAGCGCGCTGTTTCTTGAGAGGATGGCCGAAGCGATCTCTTCAAGGCTTAAAGTGGAAAGAAGTATAAGGGCAGAAACAGCTCCAACTCCGTTAACGCTTATTAACAGATTGAACATTTCTTTTTCTGAACGAGTGTTAAATCCAAAGAGAAGATGGGCATCTTCCCGTATGATCTGCTGAGTAAAGAGGAATGCCGGTTTATTCAGGGCCAGTGCCTGGGAGGTCATTAAACTGATACCTACATAGTAACCAACTCCTTGTACGTCGATTACTGCGTAAGTGGGTGTAAGTTCTTGAACGCTGCCTTTTAAGGAAAATATCATTATTAATTTTTAAAACTCCCAAATATAGCAATTTAAACTAATTAATATTTTCATTTCATGAGCGAATGAGTTTTAACTTAAATTTTGATTGTACATTCAATGATTTAATCCAAAAAACAAAAGACTCCAAAATATGGAGTCTTTTGCTGTTTTATATTTAAAATTGCCATGAGTTTGGCAGCTTTATTATTTCTCGGAAGCTTTCTTTTCTCTTCTCTGGGCATCAAGAACGGCAACAGTTGCAAGGTTTACAATTTCATCCACACTGGAACGCATCTGTAAAACGTGTACCGGCTGCTTTAATCCCATTAAAATTGGTCCAATTACCTGAGCTACTTTCATTCCTCTGATGATTTTGTAAGAAAGGTTGGCACTTTCAAGGTTAGGGAAAACGAAAGTATTGGCAGGGGTTGTTCCTAATTTAGAGAAAGGATAATCGCTCAAATGGTCTGCATTCATGGCAAAATCCGGCTGGATTTCACCATCAACCACCATTTTAGGGTATTTCTCGTGAAGGATGCTTACTGCTTTGGCTACTTTCTTGGAAGTATCGGAGATAGCCGCAAAGTTTTCGAAGCCAAGCATGGCAATTCTAGGTTCTATGGCGAAAGATTTCACAGTGATTTCTGCCATTTTCGCAATATTCACAAGATCTTCTGCCGTAGGATTCTGATTGATGGAGGTATCTGCAAAGAAAATAGGTTTCTTTTCGGACAGGATCATCATCATAGCCGCTACTTTATCTACTCCTTTATCTTTTTCGATCACTTCTAAAACGGGACGAAGCACTGAGGTATAGTTTTTAGAAAAACCTACGATCAATCCATCTGTATCTCCATGTCTCAGCATCAAAGGACCGAAATAATCTCTCTGGCGTACATATCTCTTTGCTTTGTACTCGTTCATTCCTTTTCTCTGACGAAGTTTCCAAAGGGTTTCCCTGTATTTTTTCCTGTTTTCTTTCTGATCGTCGTCGCTTGGATCAATGATTGGAATATCCAGATTGATTCCGAAACGCTCCATCTGCTCTTTGATGTATTGTTTATCTCCTAAAAGGCTCGGGGAAGGCAATTCCTTCTTCATAAAGAATCTGAGCTGCTTTCAATACGTTGTATTCTTCGGCATTTCCTAAAGTGATTCTTTTTGGATTGGATTTTGCACGGCTCTGCATCATTCTTACCAGCTTCTCGTCTCTTCCCATTCTGTCCAGCAGCTGGTTTTCGTATTCTTCGAAGTCTTCGATGGTTTTTCCTGCGATACCGCTTTCGATAGCTGCTTTTGCCACAGCACTGGAAACTTTTGTAATCAGCCTGTTATCAAATGGTTTCGGAATGAAATATTCTCTTCCAAACTGTAAGTTCTGAACATTGTAAGCAAGAATTACCGCTTCAGGCACAGGCTCTTTCGCAAGATCTGCAATAGCGTGTACAGCCGCCAGCTTCATTTCTTCATTGATTCCTGTTGCCTGAACATCCAAAGCACCACGGAAAATGTAAGGGAATCCCAATACATTGTTCACCTGGTTAGGATAATCACTTCTTCCGGTTGCCATGATCACGTCCTTACGGGTTTCAAGGGCAAGGTCGTAAGCAATTTCAGGATCAGGGTTCGCCAAAGCGAAAACAATAGGGTTCTCGTTCATGCTGAAAAGCATTTCCGGTGTCATCACGTTTCCTTTTGACAAACCGATGAACACATCAGAACCTTTTACGGCATCTTCCAATGTTTCGATATCAGTATTGGCGATGAAATCCAGTTTTTCAGGCGTCAGGTTTTCTCTTTGTGATTGATAACTCCTTTGCTGTCGCACATTAAAACATTTTCTCTTTTCAGCCCTAAAGAAATATAGAGGTTGGTACAGGCAATAGCTGCCGCTCCGGCACCATTCACCACTATTTTTACCTCATCGATGTTCTTATTGGCAATCTGTAAAGCATTGATGAGTGCAGCTGCGGAAATAATTGCTGTTCCGTGCTGGTCATCATGCATCAAAGGAATATTAAGCTCTTCTTTAAGTTTCTGCTCAATATAGAATGCTTCAGGGGCTTTAATATCTTCAAGGTTGATTCCTCCGAATGTAGGAGCAATTCCTTTTACAATCTGAATAAATTTGTCCGGATCTTTCTCATCAATCTCGATATCAAAAACGTTGATATCTGCAAAGATCTTGAATAAAAGACCTTTCCCTTCCATTACCGGCTTTGAAGCTTCCGCTCCAATGTCACCAAGTCCCAATACAGCCGTTCCGTTTGAAATTACGGCTACCAGGTTACCTTTTCCTGTATAATCGTATACGGTTTCGGGCTTATCATGGATCTCCATACAAGGAACCGCCACCCCCGGTGAATAGGCCAGTGATAGATCTCTTTGTGAAGAGTGTGGCTTTGAAGGAATAACTTCAATTTTTCCTTTAGGTTCATTTTTATGATAATCCAACGCAGCCTGATTGAAGTTCTTTTCGTCGCGGTTGTTTTTGCTTGACATAGAATTTGTTTTTTATTAAAGTATATACTTAATATGGTAGTCTACTAAACTTTCGATGGGTTTGCGGACCACATGGCCCACATTTAAATGAAGTTCTGCCGCAACGGAGCGGAGAATAGGTTCATAATAATAGGCAATAGAGCCGATGAAATTGATCTCGGCCTCTTTTGATTCTTCATAGGGAATCACCTGGTATTCGAAGAAGTTTTTCATTTCTTCATATACCATATTTTTAAAGTAAGGATGTTCCTTTCTTTCGATTACAAATTTGTTGAAATCTGCCAGCCAGGCATTAGGTCTCGGGCTGTGATACATATTGTTCAGGGCTTCCTCTATTTTAAGCCCATAGTTCTGCTCGAATTCCGTATGAAGATCCGCAGGGAGTTTTTTCATAAAATATCTTCGTACCAGCTGTTTTCCGATAGCACTTCCGCTTCCTTCGTCTCCCATAAGGAAACCTAAGGATGGTAATTCTATCTTAAGGTTTTCACCGTCGAAATAGCAGGAATTTGACCCTGTTCCCAGAATGCATACTACAGCCGGTTTTCCGTTATAGGCAGCATATGCTGCGGCCATAAGATCTTCCCTCACAACAATTTCTGCTTTTGTGAATATCTTTTTAAGCTCTTCTTCAATCGTTTCGCAGTTTTTTTCACACCGCATCCGGAACCGTAGAAAAAGATCTTCGTGATGGAATTTTTAACGAGTATAAGGCTGCTGTTCTTTTCTATTTCAGGAACAATAAGTTCGCGGTTGATAAAATTGGGATTAAAGCCGATGGTTTCTGTTTTTAAAAACTCTTTTTGAAATCATCAAGTATCACCCAATCTGATTTGGTAGACCCACTATCAACAATAGCAACCATATATTACATTTTAGTTTAAGGGTGCTAAATTATGAATTTATCTTTAAATAGCGTTTAAAAACAGACCGGAAGCTTCTAATGTTTTATATCAGCTTTTTGATTGAACTTAAGCAGCCAATCTTCAATTTCATCTTCCAGATAAGAACTCTGAAGTTTGATTGCATTGATAAAATCATCAGGCACGGGATCGTTGGTAGAATTCTCAAGATTCCACAATTCGTCTGTCATATTTTCATATTCTGAATACACTCTTTTGAAGCGGGAATTTTCTCTCTCAAGAGCTTCAATATTTTTTTGCTGAAGCTGGAATTTTCTGTATTTGTTTTGACTTTTCATACAAATATTATTATAATTTGGGTCGTAAAAATTAAGGTAGTATGCGTTATACCGCGCATTACAAGATAGAAAAAACCATCAACACAAGAAGTTGAAAATGAATTTATTATCAGGTTATAATTACATCATTCTGAATAATAAATTTAGAAATTATTTTGGTTCAAAAAAATAATTTAACAACTTTTTTCATTGTTTAACATATGCTTATCACAATATTATCCGGCGGAAACTTTGAGATCCCTGCACCCATCCCTATTGCTCCTGTTTTTAGAATTTTTAAAATGATAAAAAAAGAAATTCCCTGTTCGGTATTAATAATGATAAGTAATTAAACTGTGAACATTATTTCTCGCTTCATACTACTCTATTACCGGGCAAACAAAGCAATACAATACTGAAATCCAATCAATTAAACCAATATTTAACTTTAAAATAATCTTTTATTCTTACATTATTGACATATAGTTATAAATTTGCAACTTCATATCTATTGAATGAGAGAATTACTAATACGCCAGAAACAGGTTTTATTTTTTATTATAGCCGGTGGGCTAAGTGCCATTGTAGAGATTGGAAGCTTCAAGGCATTCAGCACCTATCTTCCGCATTTTTTCGCCAGGGAAACCAATTTTCACGGCATCCATTATCCGTTAAGTAATATTTTCTCTACAAGCTGCGGGATCATCAGCAATTATTTCCTGAGCATCTGGTTTGTATTCGAAAGGGGAAAACATTCCAAGAGCAAAGAATTTGCCTATTTTATGGCAGTCTCTTTTGTTTCCACTTTATTAAGCTTAGGCTTCTTCCAGATTTTTTACAGCTTTATATTTAAGGATAATATTGATTTAATTTTTTATACCTTAAGCCCGGAAATGATCAGTAAGATTGCAGCAATCCTGCTGGTTTCCATTCTTAATTATTCAGTAAAGAAGAAAGTAATTTTTAACGGATAGGCGGTGACAAAAATTTTAAATTATCTCTGGAGATTCTGGCTGCTGCTACTGGCATTTATCCTGACAGTCACATTAGGAATTCCTGTCTATATTTTATCCTTTAACAAAAAGCATTACAAATATGCTTACAGGTTTATCCGTATCTGGTGTTTCGGAATGTTCTACGGCATGGGGCTGAGATATGATCTCATTAATCTTTCCGACCAGAAAAAGGATAAGACCAAACCATATGTTTTTATTTCGAATCATACGTCCATTATGGATATTATGCTTACCTGTATCCTGATGCCGCACCACCCGATCTGTTTTGTGGGCAAAAAAGAGCTTGTAAAGATTCCGATCTTTGGTACTATATATAAAAGGATATGCGTCATGGTAGACAGAAACAGTGCAAGAAGCCGTGCAGATGTCTACAGAAGGTGTGCTGAAAAGATGGAAGAAGGAAACAGCATTGCCATATTTCCTGAAGGCGGTGTTCCCGACGATACATCTGTTATTCTTGATGAATTTAAAGACGGAGCATTTACTTTATCCTCGAAACATCATTCTCCAATTGCAGTGTATACTTTTATCGGATTGAAGGAAATATTCCCCTTTGACAATGGAAAAGGCTACCCTGGAAGAGTAAAAGTGTATTTCAACGGAATTATGGAACCATCAGATTCTCCGAGAGATCTGAAAGCCGAAGCTTATAAAGAGATAAAAAAACATTGCTGGAACATTCCATTTAAAAGAAATAGTTATATTTGTTTGCGAAATTTTTAACAAACATGTCAAATTATTCTAAACAAACCAATTGGGGACAGTTTATTCCCTTGGTTACTGTGTTTTTTTTCTGGGGATTTGTTGCTGCAAGTAATGATATTCTGATACCAGTTTTCCAAAAAGCCTTTAAATTATCCCAAACCGAAAGTATGCTCGTACAGATTTGTTTCTACGTGGCTTACACTGTGGGTTCTTTAATTTATATGGTCGTCTCAAAAGGTTTGAAACAGGATCTTATTAATAAAATAGGCTATAAAAACGGCCTTATTTTAGGGCTCCTTATTTCTGCGGCGGGAACTTTACTGTTCTATCCGGCAGCGAATATGGCATCGTTCCCGTTAATGATTTCCGGTCTGTTCATTGTAGGATTAGGATTTTCCTTACAGCAGATTGTTGCCAACCCGCTGGCTATTGAAGTAGGACCAACTGAAACAGGATCCCAAAGGCTTACCATGGCAGGAGGAATTAATAACCTCGGAACTACCATCGGGCCGCTTCTTGTATCATTTGCTATTTTCGGATCAGCTACTGCAGCCAATACGGAAGCAAGCATCGAAAGTGTAAAGGTTCCTTATCTCATGCTGGGAGCTGCATTTGTATTGGTAGCCGTAATGCTTAAATTCTCTTCCCTTCCTGCCATAACTCCTACCAATGTAGAGAATACGGATGATGTTATTCCGGGAGACCATAAAACATCTGCTTTCCAGTATCCGCAATTGGTGATGGGGATGATTGCGATCTTCGTATATGTAGGCGTGGAAGTTTCTACAGCCAGTAATCTTCCTGCTTATATGGAAAAAAGCTTAGGCTTTGAAACTAAAGATGTAGCACCTTATATTTCATTATACTGGGCCTCACTGATGATTGGCCGTTGGACTGGTGCTGTAGAAGCATTTGACCTGAGTGCTGGATTCAAAAAGATCTTGAGATTCCTTGCCCCTTATCTTGCGTTTGGCGTATTCTTATTAGTGAATGCCATTGCCAAGCATGACCTTTCTCCATTCTATGTTTACGGCGCTGTTATCATTGTCATGATTATTTGTGATATCATGAGCCAGGGAAATCCGGCAAGAATGCTTCTGATCTTCTCTGTAGCAGGTATCGCTGCCCTGTTAATAGGAATGTTTACTTCAGGAATGGTTTCCGTTTATGCCTTTACTAGTGTAGGGTTATTCTGCTCTACCCTATGGCCTTGTATTTTTGCACTAGCCATTAACGGACTTGGAAAACATACCAACCAGGGTTCCGGATTATTGATTATGATGATTATGGGAGGAGGTATTGTGAGTTTAATTCAAGGGTATGTAGCTGACTTAACAACTATTCATATGAGTTATATGGTTGGAGTAATTTGTTTTGCTTATCTTGCATTCTATGCAGTCCGCGTAACCGGGATTCTGAAATCTCAGGGTATTGATCTGGATAAAATCTCTAAAGGCAGTGGTCACTAATAATACAAAAATAATATATAAGAAGAGATTTTGGGCAGGTATTTTACTTGCCCAATTTCTTTTGTTTTATGGCTTCTCAAAGTCAGGGGCTATGATTTCTTTTTTCGAAAAGTTTTTTGAATTACAGAAGAAAATCCATCAGATGCTTTTCAGCTGGATTCCTTTTTCTTTCGGGGATCTTATGTATATTCTTTTGGGTATTTTTATTTTATACCAAATTGTTTTATGCTTTAAAAAGAAAAGAAGGAATGGGGCCGTCTTAAAGCTTCTGGCTGCCGTTAATATCTTCTATTTCATTTACCAGGTTTTCTGGGGTATGCTGTACTTCCAGACGCCTATTATCAAGAAGCTCTCTGATCAGAAAGAACCGGAAATTGGCAAAGCAAAAACATTAGCATTACGTTATCTGGAAAAGTGTAAAGCGACCCGGCAAACTGTAAAGGAAGACAGGAATGGTGTATTCATCATCACTGATCTTTCCTCTGTTCAGACAGAAATTTTACAGCAGCAGGCAAAACTTCCAAAATACATTTCCGATAAAAAAGCTCTACAGATTAATTCTTTTAAACCCAGCCTTTTTAAAAGTGTGATGAATTTCACAGGAATATTAGGCTATTACAATCCTTTTACAGCCGAAGCACAGTACAATGCAAAGCTTCCCCATACCTTTATTCCGTTTACGTCTGCGCACGAAAGTTCTCACCAGCTCGGTTTTGCCAGAGAGCAGGAAGCCAATTTTGCAGGTTATCTGCTTGGTGTGAACTCTAAAAATGCCGACCTGAAGTATAGCACTGAATATTTTACGTTAAAAAGCCTTTTAAGGTTTATTGTAGAAGAAGATCCTGAATTTGTAAAATCAGTTCTTAATCAATATTCTCCTGCCATGAAAAGAGACCGCATGTATGAAAGAAGTTTTATTTTAAGACATCAGGGCTGGCTGGATGATTTCTTTGGGTTTACCAACAATCTTTTTTAAAAAGCAATCAGCAGGAAGGTGCAGTTACTTACTCCTACTTTATTGATCTTCTTTTGAACTACGAAAAGCTGTAAACAAAAAAAAGAATCGTATCAGGCGATACGATTCTAAAAACACAAATGATGAAAAAAAATTTATTACCTTGACTTGTTCCCTCATTCAAGGCGATGTAAAAGTACAACATATTTTATAAATACAAAAACATTTCCCTTCTTTTTTCAAACTTTAAGAAAACTTTATGATTTTTTATGTTTTTTTGAGTTTATTAAAGGAAATTACATTTTCAACGAAACAGCCGATTAGATCATCAATCATCATTTAAACATCGATTAAGCTATAAAAAGTTTATAAATTTAAACAATTGTTTAATGATAAAGCATTGTGATTTCACCCTTTATTTTCAATCATGAAAATTAGAGTTATTTTTAAATTAACGGTAGATAATTAAACGGATCCGAAATGATAAGGGGGAAAAAATAAAGGTCAACAAATAGCCCCGGTTATTTTACTATTTTAATTTCAATCAACAAAAAATTATCCTATCCTATCAACTTCATCAGGAATTCTGTACCGGATTTTATTGTGAAATCAGCTTGATTTTTCATCAAATAAAGCAAAAATGGCAACCATATTTACAGAAAATCAAGTATTTAACAAAGGTATATCACTGACAATAGAAAAAAACTTGTTTTTTTAAAACATCTGCGTATTTTAGTTAAAAATATTACTATGATTTTCGACAAATTAATTAACTATCTAAAGCTTGATAAACAGGAATTTTCTTTCCAGTTCAATTCTCATCCAAATTACCCTTCCGCACTAGCTTTTAGCGATACGCTTAACTTTATGGGAGTAAAAAATGATGCTTATGAACTTGACAAGGAATATTGGGATGAGCTGCCGGAAGAGTTTATTGCGATCGTAGATAATTCTTTTTCCTTAGTAAAGAAAACAGGAGCCGGCTATTCCGTTTATTCTGAAAAGGCAAAAACACTTAATAAAGAAGAACTTCATCAGAAATCGACAGATTTTGTACTGCTTTTTGAAAAAACCGAGAATGCAGAAAGTAAGGCTGTTTTTGATTTCAAGCCTCTTCTCTATGTTATTTTCGCCATTATTCTTGGTTATTCTTTTTTTACGCAAACTATATATGAAGCTCTTTTTAATGTACTCTCCCTTGCCGGCGTTTATATTTCGCTTGAAATTTTCAATCAGAAATTCGGAAATACTTCTACAGTTATTGGAAGTATCTGTGGAGATACTTCAGCCAAGCAGACCACCAATTCATGTGATAAGATCATCAAACAGGATAAAACCAGCATTTTAGGTTTAAAATTTTCCGATTTTTCCCTGATTTATTTTACAGGGCTTGCTGCATTGGGACTTTTTCTTCCGGCAACAGCTTATATTGTAAAAGGATTTACATTTGTTTCCGTACTGGCAATTGCTTATTCATTATATATCCAGGCATTTGTGGAAAAAGCTTTCTGCAGAGTCTGCCTCTTGATTATTTCAATTCTTGTGGGACAATTGGTACTGAGTATACTGTTTTTCCAAAGTACACCGTTCAGTATAGGAGTGTTATTGTTAACCGCTGTTCTGTGGATTCTTGTTTTCTCTGCCGTCCTGTATTTCAATAATATTCTTTCCCAAAAAGAAAGCCTTCAGAAGTCGAATGCTAAAAATCTCAGGTTTAAAAGAAATTATGAACTTTTCAAAAGTCAGCTTTTGGAAAAAGAGAAAATAGAGTTCCAGGACACCGAAACCTTTACATTAGGAAATAAAAACTCTAAGTTTCGTCTATCCATTGTCTCCAATCCATACTGTGGATTCTGTAAAGACGGTCATAAGATTATGGAAGGGCTTCTTGAAAAATATCCTGATGATATTTCCGTACAGATCCGTTTTAATTATTCTTCAGAAAGGGCTGATGAGAAGTATACCAAATTACTTTCAGCCTTTAAACACATCTACCAGACTAAACCACAGAAAGAATTCCTAAAGGCCATTGAGGAATGGTTTGAAACAAAAGATGAAAACAAGATCGTTAGCCTTTCAGGTTCATCTGCCCCGGAAGATCTTACTGCATTTGCTGAAATGACTAAGGACAACAGTAATTCAGGATTAAACTTCACCCCGATTTTTATTCTTAACGGATACCAGTTCCCGGATAAGTACGATCGTGAAGATATCTGGTTCTTTATTGATGAATTGATGGAAGATGAGGACTTTCAATAAGAAATCTCCAGAATTCAAAAATTCACTATCTTAGGACAAAATTAAAAGCGGTTTCTGAAAAGCTTTAAAAGAGTAAGAGATAAAAACTTAATAACACTATGAAAAATTTAAAAAAATGTTCTGATGAATGCAATAACAAATAATAGTGCTATTATAGTTAATGATTAAGTTATAACAATGAATAAAGAAAAATGTCGTCATCCAATGACGGCATTTTATAATGAGATAAATTTTGAAGAAATTTCCCTTTTATAAACAGCCGGACGCCAAAGACTGCGGACCTACCTGCCTTAGAATAGTAAGTAAATATTACGGCAGAAGTATCTCTTTGCAGCAGATCCGTACCCTTTCTGAGACTACCCGTGAAGGAAGCAGCCTTTTAGGGCTTAGTGATGCATCAGAAAACCTGGGATTCCGATCGCTTGGAGTCCAGATCGATTTTAATACCCTTGCAGAAGAAGTTCCGTTTCCCTGCATTGTCCATTGGAACAAAAACCACTTTGTAGTAGTTTATAAGATTGATAAAAATAATAAAGTCTATATTTCAGATCCAAGCTATGGACTGATCACGTACACCCGCGAAGAATTCATCAAATTGTGGATTGGGGAAAATGCCAACGAAAATACGGAAGAAGGGATTGCGCTTATCCTTGAAACTACACCTGCATTTTTTCAAACAGAGTTTGATACGGAAGAAAGCAAGGCAAGCTTTTCTTTCCTTTCGAAATACCTCCTTAAATACAAGTCACTGGTCATACAGCTGGCGGTTGGTCTTTTGGCAGGAAGTTTACTGTCCCTTATTTTTCCTTTTCTTACCCAAAGTATTGTAGACGTCGGGATACAGAATCAGGACCTGAACTTCATTTATTTAGTTCTTCTCGCCCAGGTGATGCTGTTTCTTGGAAGGATGGGCATTGAAGTAATCCGGAGCTGGATTTTGCTGCATCTTTCTGCACGGATCAATATTTCGATTATTTCAGATTTCTTTATCAAGCTGATGAAGCTTCCTATAAGCTTTTTTGATACAAGAATGACCGGAGATATCATGCAGAGGATCAATGACCACCACAGAATTGAGCAGCTCCTGACGAGTTCCTCTTTAAATACCCTTTTCTCTCTTGTTAACCTTATTATCTTCAGTATCGTTCTGCTCTTCTATGATTACAGGCTTTTTCTTGTTTATCTTGTTGGAGCAGCTCTATACATCGGATGGATCACTTTTTTCCTTAATAAAAGAAAGGAATTGGATTATAAAAGATTCTCCCAGGTTTCCCAGGAACAGAGCAAAGTAATTGAGCTGATCAATGGGATGCAGGAGATCAAAATGCACAATGCAGAAAAACAGAAGCGTTGGGACTGGGAATTCCTTCAGGTAAAATTATTTAAAATCAGGATAAAATCTCTTTCCCTGGAACAATGGCAGTCCGTTGGGGGAATTTTATCAACCAAATGAAAGATATCCTGGTAAGCTTCCTTTCTGCCAAATTGGTTCTGAGCGGAAATCTTACGCTGGGGATGATGCTATCCGTACAGTATATCATCGGTCAGTTGAACAGTCCTTTGCTGCAGCTTATTGAATTTATCAAACAAACCCAGGATGCCAAAATCTCTTTGGAAAGATTGGGCGAGATCCATGATAAAGAGGATGAAGAAGACAAAAATGAACAGTATGCAGGAGAAATTCCTCAGAAAGACATTGAAGTAAACAATATATCATTCCGTTATATCGGTTCTGATGTTCCGGTATTTGAAGATCTAAGCCTTACAATTCCATATCAGAAGACCACAGCCATCGTAGGATCCAGCGGAAGTGGAAAAACTACTCTTCTGAAGCTTCTGATGAAATTTTACGAACCCGATTCAGGAGAAATCAAACTTGGAAATACCCAATTGAAAAGTATTTCGCCAAGGGTCTGGAGAGATCATTGCGGAGTGGTGATGCAGGAGGGATATGTATTCAATGACACGATCGCTAATAATATTGCAGTAGGGGAAGATTATGTTGACAAACAAAAATTGAGACGTGCTGTAGAGATTGCCAATATCAAAGATTTTATCGAAAGCCTGCCATTAAGTTATAATACCAAGATCGGAAACGAGGGCGTAGGCGTAAGCGGCGGCCAGAAACAGAGGTTATTTATTGCCAGAGCTGTTTACAAATCTCCGGAATTCATCTTTTTCGACGAGGCTACTTCTGCTTTGGATGCCAATAATGAAAAGGTAATCATGGAAAACCTCGAACAGTTTTTTAAAGGTAAAACAGCCATTGTGATTGCCCACAGATTATCAACGGTAAAACATGCCGACAAAATTATCGTTCTTGATAAAGGAAAAGTAGTAGAGGAAGGTAACCATGCTGAACTGGTGGCTATAAAAGGGGAATACTACAGACTGGTGAAGAATCAGCTGGAATTAGGAAATTAAATAATATCTTCCTGAAATACGGAAGAATTTATCTCAGAAACATGAAAGAAGACATCTTAGACAATATTGAACTCCGTTCGGAAAGCGTTCAGGACATTCTTACCCAGCCTCCTCATTGGATGATACGCTGGGGAAACAGTGTCATATTAATTATACTGCTGCTTATCCTTGCAATGAGCTATATTATAAAATATCCGGAATTCGTTTCCGCTCCTGTTATTGTAACGTCGCAAAATCCTCCTGAAAAAATAGAAGCCAGGACAAGCTCTAAAATTGAGAAGATTTTTATAAAAGACCATCAGCAGGTTAAAAAGAACGATGTACTGATGGTGATGCAGTCCACGGCAAATTATAAGGATGTATTGGAGCTGAAAAAGCTTATGGATTCTATTGCTCCCAATCAGCTCAGCTCTTTTCCGATTGCGCAGACATCCAGATTTAAGCTGGGTGAGCTTCAGGGCGACTACAACAATTTCGCCAAAGCATTTCAGGATGAAGAGCTTTTCACAAGGCTTCAGCCGTATGCTCCGGAAAATATTGCAGCCAATCAGAGTATCTCGGAATACAGGGGAAGAATTGCCACATTAAAGCAACAGAAAAGCCTGGAAATGGCCAAGTATGAATTATCAAAAAAAGCTACCAAAGATCTCAGGAGCTCTTCAATCAGGGAGTCATTGCTTCCATAGAACTTGAAAACGAGAAAATAAAATTCCTCCAGGCCCAGCAGAATCTTGAAAACCTTAATATTTCTATCTCCCAGATGGATGAAGGGATTTCCAATCTGAACAAAACAAAAAGCGGAACAGCTATTAATACCGAAAAAGACAAGATCACCTATTCTTCTCAGACATTACAGCTTTTTGAACAGCTCCGCAAATCTTTAAAGCAATGGGAGCAGAATTACCTTGTTGTCTCTTCCACTGATGGGATGGCGAGTTTTCAACAGTTTTTCGGGGAAAATCAATTTGTGAAAACAGCAGAACCTATTCTGTCTATCCTTCCAAGCAACAAAGAAAAACTGGTTGGCAGAATGTCTGTACCTACTGTAAACTCTGGAAAGGTGGCTACAGGCCAGAAAGTACTGATTAAACTCGATAACTACCGTTTCCAGGAATATGGTATCGTAGAAGGAAAAGTACAGAATATTTCCCTTATTCCTGATGAAAAAGGAAATTACTATGTAGATATAACTCTCCCTAAAGGTTTAAAAACAAGCTATAACAGAACCCTCCCATTTGATAAGGAACTCAGAGGCAATGCAGAAATTGTGACCCAGGACCTGAGACTGATCGAAAGGTTTTTCTACCAGATCAGAAAATTATTGGGATACCAAAGTTAATTGCCCTCAGAAAATATAAAAACCGCAACTGTATAAGTTGCGGTTTTTTATTTTATTTAGATGAATCATACTTCAATAATCTCCCTTGTTGGGCCCTGCAAAAATAATCTACTGAAAACTTAGAATGAGCAGATTTTAAATCACCTTTTGAGATAGCAATCAGTGATTTTTTTAAAATAAAAAAGGGAAAGTAAATCTCTTACTTTCCCTTCTGTTGTAGCGAAGACGGGAATTGAACCCGTGACCTCAGGGTTATGAATCCTGCGCTCTAACCAACTGAGCTACCTCGCCGTTTTGGTGGTGCAAATATAGAAAATATTTGTTTACCACCAAAATTATTTTAGCTTAAAATATTCCAAAACATTCCCCACATGGTCTGGCTTATTGATAATCTTATTGTTAGCATCTAAAATAAAATACGTCGGAGTTGCATGAACATTGTACGTATCTACATAACTGCTGTTCCATCCTCTTAATTCGGAATCATTGATCCAAGGGAAGGCAGCAATTTTTTGGGTATATGAGTTTTTATCTACATCTAAGGATAAACCTACAATCTGTATATTTTTACCTTTCAAATCATTGTATTTTGCCAAAAGCTGAGGCAGCTCACTTTCACAATGAGAGCATGTAGATGACCAGAAAACAATTATTTTTTTATCGGCTTTTACATCATATAGTGACTTTGCAGATGTGTTTGCCGGAGACTGAAATTTAACATTAGGAAATGCTGCTCCAATTTCAACATTTGCATTGGACTTTAAAGTAGATGCAAGCCTGTCATTAATTGTGCATTTAAGGTTTTTGGCGAGTGTAAGATATTTGGTTTTAAACTCTTCCATATCGTACGCATCAAAGATATCGATGAGTTCCGATAAAACCGTCTGCCCTCTTGGAGTTTCCACCTTTAAACGGTCTAAAAGCGTATCTACAGAACCTCCTACATTGGTATTTCCTCCTGAATTAAGATAAGCCACTAAAACCGGTCTTAAGAGGGAAGAAGATTCAAGCATATCATTGGATTTATCCAGGAAGTTCACAATATCGTCCTGGGTAACTTTTTTAGCAGGATCTGCAGAGTTAGACAGGAACTTGTTGTAATTGGTAGTATAATAAGAAATAAACGGATGCTGACTGGCATCAATAGCCGTATTCATTCCGGCAAGTCTTTCTATTTCAGTTTTCAGGGCTTTCCCGAAGTCTGTATTGTCTTTATAATATTCTTTTATCTGTGCCAGGGCCGGAAGGATAAGGTCTTTCTTTTGGGAGCCTTCCTGTTGCTTGCTCATCAGATCATTCACTTCATCAAGATAGATTACATCTTTGACTTTGTTATTCTGAACATCCATTTTGATATTTACATTTTTATTCTCCGAAACAAAGTTGACCGCATTATTTGAAGCCGGAAAATACACTTTCATCATTCCCATATAGTGGCTGGGATATTTGAAGGTCCATGTATTGTTCTTGCTTTGTTCTTTGGTAACGATGATGTCTTTCGAACCGTTTAATGTATATAGAATAGCATCCTGATCTTTAAATTCCGCAGGGGTCTGAATTGTAACTGTAAACTGAGCCTGTAGGGAAAATGCAGCTAATACTGCAGATAATATATATATCTTTTTCATAAGGTAAAAATAAAAAAACTCTCTGACTAATCAGAGAGTTTAATATTATTTTAATAAAATTTTTAAGCTTTTTGGCTCTTTAAATTCTTTGCAAAGTATATAATGAATACTACTGCTACAATAGACAGTAAATAAACATACATATCAATAGGTGATGCTACTCCTCCCGGTCCTACACCTCCGGTACCTCCACCGCCTGGTGCTGGTGGTATTTCATCTGCCTTGACCAATAGTGTTCCGAAAAAGAAAAGAGCAAGTACTAGTTTATTAATAGTTTTCATAATATTTATTTTAAGATTTTAGTGTTAACGGTTTCTCCTTTATCAGAAACAATTTTTACAACGTAAGAATTTTTAACTGCGCTATCAAGCTCAATTACAAAATCTCTAGATGCATCAACTGCTTTTTTAGAGATAACCAGTTTACCGCTCATATCATAAACTTCAATATCTGCTTTTTTCCAGTTTGGATCAAATCTAACAATGTAGTTAGTAACCGCTGGATTATATACTACTATTGTTCTTGATGGTTCGGCTGTTTCTTTTGTAGCCAATACCACATTACTAGGCTCACCATAATATAAATCGTAAGATGCAACAACATTAGAAGCAATACCATCTTGTGTCGCCGGCTGCAAAGTACCGTTTGATGCTTTATAGTAGAAACCAATTCCTGCAGACAATAGATGAGTACCTGTTGGAACTAATTGTCCGTTTTCTCTTATTTCGAATTTATACGATTTTACTTTACCAGTATCATAATTTACAAGTTTAACATTTTTACCTTTGAAGTTGCTTTCATTGGCCTCATTAATGTATAACCAATACTGTCCTGTATAGTTAGTATCATAACCACCGTTTAAAGCTTCTTCAAATGTACCGATAATGTTACTTCCTGCTGTTGCCTGAACCGTAGTTGCTACAGAAGTCTGGTGACCTGTTACAGCATTAGGTGAAACTACGTAATATGTTCTTGCAATTTCATTTCCGTTAACATCTAAACCAATAACTCCAAGTTGTTTTATTGTACCTTCGCCAACTTTTCCATTGGCATTTCTGGCAGCAGTAACGCTGTAATCAACGGTTTCCGCTCTTGAGGTACTGTTAAATCTTCTAAGGGTATTGAAATTTAATGTTTGGGCAGAATTATCTCTCAATTTCAGAACAAAAGTCTGCATTGGCTTGATCATTACACTTACATCTCCAACAGGGATGTGTGAAGTTACGTCATAAGTCGTGATCAATGCTCCTGAACTGTATGCATTGCCTTGTGAACCTACTACTACAGTTCCAGGGTCATATCTTACTCCCCAGATATTAGTGATGTTATTTCCATCAGTAACTCCTCCGGTTGCAGGTTCTACATATCCTATTCTTGATAAATCTACGTTAGTTAAGAAAGGGTTTCCGAACTGGTAAATGTTTTTACCGTAAGTTCCTCCCCAAGGAGTGGCAGAGTTCTCAAACTGATCCTGAAGATACGTGTTGTATCTTTCATTGTATCCGTTAATTGCTGTACCACCTGGGCCAAATGTAACGTTACCTCCATTTTGAAGAGTTGCAGCGGAAGCAAATGTTGCATAAGGACGACCATTAACAGTATGCATAGCACTGCTTACATCTAAATTATTATTATTAGATCCAAGCATATAATACTCTGAACCATTGCTGGTAGTAGTTGCTAAACTTGTATAATGATCAGCTACGGCTCCAGTATTATTCCATTTTAGAATTTCATTCTGGCTTCTTCTTACGGTACCAAATGTTTTACCCAATTCAGTGGATAAACTACTAAGGGTTTTACCAAAGAAAGGTAAACCAACCTGTTGGTAATAATTTCCAGTACCATTTTTCTTGGTTCTGAATTCCTTACTTACAACTCCGGTGATATCGGTTTGGGCTAAACCATCAACATATAATTGTCCGTAAGTAGATACGTCGTCAGTAGCTGTGGGAGTGTTGAGCCTTAAAATAATATTTCCACCATCGGTTTTAGCCCCACCAACGGCGTCAATAGTTTTCAAAGCATCCCCGGCCGTACCTACGATCATAACGTTTCCATGAACATCCAAAAGACCATTATCTCTTGTTTGTACACCTCCACCGCTATAAACAAGGGTGCCTTCGCTTACATACATATTAGCATTAGTGTCAATATGACATAGTATCTGCGCCTGAACAGAATAACTAATTGCTAAAAGACCTATAGCAAATAAACTTTTTCTCATTGTATAAATTATTTGTGTGTTAATACAATCTTCACCCGCAAAGGTAAGATTTTTTTGAAAGAAAAAAAATATTTTATTTATTAACAAAAATATTATCTTCCGTTAATACGATTTCTTTTTCTTCACCTATTGAAAACATGTAGTCTTCCAATACTTTTTCTGTTGTACCTCTTAAACCTCTGGCACCCAATCCTTTTTCTATGGTCTCTTCTACGATCTTTTCAATAGCTCCATCCGTGAAGACCAAATTCGTGCCATCCATTTTGAAAAGCTCTACAAACTGATTGATGATCGAGTTTTTAGGTTCCTTCATAATTCTCACCATCGTCTCTTTGGTAAGTTTATCCAGATAGGTAATAATCGGAAATCTTCCTAAAAGCTCAGGAATTAATCCGAAAGAACGAAGATCGATTGCGTTGATATGGGTTAATATATATTCTTCTTCATCAGTTTTATTGATTTTTTCCGAGCTGAATCCTATAGCCTGTTTATTCATTCTTCTTTCGATGATCTCTTTGATCCCGTCAAAAGCACCACCTGCAATGAACAGGATATTCTGGGTATTCACCTGGATGTATTTCTGGTCAGGATGTTTTCTTCCTCCCTGAGGCGGAACATTCACAATGCTTCCTTCAAGAAGTTTCAGCAATCCCTGCTGTACCCCTTCCCCTGAAACATCTCTTGTGATACTCGGGTTGTCTGATTTTCTTGCAATTTTATCGATCTCGTCAATAAATACAATTCCTCTTTCTGCTTTTTCCACGTCATAATCAGCCACCATAAGAAGTCTGGAAAGGATACTTTCCACATCCTCTCCTACATAACCTGCTTCTGTAAGAATCGTAGCATCTACGATACAGAAAGGAACGTTAAGCTCTCTTGCAATAGTTTTTGCCAGAAGAGTTTTTCCTGTTCCGGTTTCGCCTATCATAATGATATTCGATTTTTCCAGCTCTACTTCTCTGTTTTCGTCCTGAGCGTGAAGCAGTCTTTTATAATGATTGTATACGGCAATCGAAAGCTGTTTTTTAGCCTGATCCTGCCCGATGACATATTGGTTCAGGAATTCTTTGATTTCTTTCGGTTTCTTAAGTTCTTCTATATTGGCTGCAGGAGAAGATCCTGTCTTAGAAATGCTGTCTTTTACGATAACATGCGCCTGTTCGATACAGTTTTCGCAGATAAAGCCGCTCTGCCCCGAAATAAGCATCTGTACTTCATTTCTTTTTCTGCCGCAGAAAGAACATTGGTTTGAATTCATACTATATAATATATGTTAAAGAAAATCGTAAAAAATTTCTTTTTTACGATTTTATGCTTTTAAGAATTAATAATTGAGTTTTGGATCTCTTTATATTCTTCGTCTGTTAATTTCAGTCTCTCATTTCTGAAGTTCATGTCTTCCATTTTGTTCAAGGGAATAAGATGGATATGGGCATGAGGAACTTCAAGTCCTACTACAGCTACTCCCACTCTTACGCAGGGAACTGCATTTTTTACTTTTTTGGCAACCTTCTGGGCAAATCCCCAAAGGTTTTTATATTCTTCACTTTCCAGATCAAAGATCAGGTCAACTTCTTTTTGGGAACTACCAGTGTATGCCCTTTCACCAAAGGCATTGCATCAAGAAATGCTACAAAATTATCGTCTTCAGCAATTTTGTATGAAGGAATTTCACCGTTGATGATCTTTGTGAATATACTGCTCATTTTCAGAAGTTAAATTTTAAAGTTGAAGTTAATTTCAGTGGTCTAAAGAGTAATGTCCAATACTTCGAAAGACAGTTTGTTTCCGTTTGGTAATGTAATATCCGCAGTCTCACCTATCACTTTTCCAAGTAATCCTTTAGCGATCGGGGTATTCACAGAAATTTTTCCTGTTTTAAGGTCGCTTTCATTATCCGGCACTAAGGTAAACACCTGCTCCTGATTGGTTGCATTGTTTTTAAGTTTAACCGTAGTAAGGATTGAAACCTTTGAAGTATCTAGTTGACTTTCATCTATGATCTTGGAATTTGCAATAGCATCCTTAAGCTTGGAAATTCTCATTTCAAGCATACCCTGAGCCTCTTTAGCAGCATCGTATTCAGCATTTTCAGATAAATCTCCTTTATCTCTCGCTTCTGCAATCTGCTGGGTAATTTTTGGTCTTTCCACAGTTTCCAACTGTTCCAGCTCAGCTTTCATTTTCTCTTGTCCCACCTTTGTTACATAGCTTGCCATAATTTTAAAAATTTAGTTTTGGTATAAAAAAATAATCCGACATTTGCCGGACAATGTTTTGCGTGTTATAATCGTTTAACTTTTACAAATATATAAAAATTTAAATTGAAATGAAAAAAACTTTTTCAATCCTGTCTATTTTAACACTACTGATTTTCAGCAATTTAACTACAAACTCATGCGGAAGCAGGGAAGACACCGTGAGCTGCTTTCCCAATAATCCTATCAATGTATCTTTAAATCTGAACCTGCCCGCTTATAATAATCTCAACTATGACGGAGGCTGGATTTATGTGAACGAACAACAGTCCGGGACAAGAGGATTAATCGTAATCCGGGTAGGAGATTCATTCAAAGCCTACGACCGTAATGCACCCCATATCTGCCCTGATACCAATACAACGCTTGAGGTAAAAGATAATATCAGTATCCTGTGTCCTAAGGACAATACCCGCTGGATCTTGAGAACAGGCCAGCCGGAATCCGGTGCTGCAACTTCCCTGCCTCCCAAAACATATCCTTACAACTATGATGTTGCCACCAAAACATTAAATATTTATTATTAGAATGAAGATTGTGATTCAAAGAGTTTCCGAAGCTCATGTAAAAGTAGATGGAAAAATTGTCGGGGAAATTGGTAAAGGACTGATGCTTCTGACCGGAATTGATGAAAACGATGAAAAGCAGGATGCGGACTGGCTTGTTCAGAAAATTCTGAATTTAAGGATCTTCGGGGATGAAGATGATAAGCTTAATCTTTCTGTAAAGGATATTTCCGGTGAAATTTTGTGCATCAGCCAGTTTACATTAATTGCAGATTATAAAAAAGGCAACCGCCCCTCTTTCATTAAAGCAGCAAAACCGGATAAAGCGGTTCCTCTTTTTGATTATTTCAAGGAGGAACTGGCCAAATCAGGATTAAAAACAGAAAGCGGAATTTTCGGTGCGGATATGAAGGTATCGCTCGTCAATGACGGCCCTGTTACGATTGTTATGGATTCAATCACGAAAAGCTGATATTAGTGAAATTAAAAATTTCAATTATATTTTTCTAAATTCACAGAAAAGTGATTAATATTTCTCATTAAAATTATATATTTGGCTTACAACCATTTAATAAGATATTATGAGAACAAAAATTAGACTTTTCACGTTATGTATTTTCATTTTCGTGCTTTCATTCGGGCAGAAAACCGATCAATTAAGTTCTAACATTTATGTGTGCTTCTCAAAGGATGTCAGTTCTGGGAAGGAGGCACTCAGCAAAAACCCTGAATTGGCAGAATTTGTCAAAACAAATGAAATTTCATTCATTAACGATCTC
Organism: Chryseobacterium sp. GTID13; assembly: GCF_056172655.1. Classification (NCBI taxonomy): domain Bacteria; kingdom Pseudomonadati; phylum Bacteroidota; class Flavobacteriia; order Flavobacteriales; family Weeksellaceae; genus Chryseobacterium; species Chryseobacterium sp. GTID13. Next base: position 1,078,999 of record NZ_JAOCMB010000002.1, on the reverse strand, counting down.
GGCTTCAGTGAGAAGAAACTTGATGAAATGATGGCAAGCAGCAGGGCGAACGGCAATTCGGGTGAATCTGTTCAAAAGCTGAAACGCATCTTCAAACTAAGCTTTCCTTTCCGAAATCATGAGGAAGCTGAAAGAACAGCCCGCACGCTTGAGAAGTTTCCGGAGGTAGAATATGTTTCTGTATTGAGCAGTACGCCTGTTGAACCTCCGTTCGTTAAAGCTTTTGTGGCTACTCCGGATCTTGAAAGTCTTCAGACTTACCTCAACGATAATCCCGGTATCAATGCGAAATATGCGTGGTCCAGAGGAATTACAGGGCAGAATATCCGGATCCGTGATGTAGAATACGGCTTTTATAAAACCCACGAAATGCTTTCCAATCAAAATTCGATACAACTGGAACCGGGATATTCACCGAATTCGGGATTATCGGGCAATAACTACAGGGATCACGGAACTGCTGTGGTCAGTATTTTAGGTTCTGTGAAAGATAATATCGGTCTTTCCGGTGCAACCTACAGCGCATCAGAAATTAAAGGATATATGGAATGGACTACTGTGGGCTACAACAGGGCTGCAGCAGTAAGCAGATCGATCAATGCATCGCAGGCCGGGGATATTATTTTATACGAAATGCAGACAGGCGGAAAAGACGGCCAGTACTGCCCCGCTGAATATGACAGTGTAATATGGGACCTGACAAAAGCAGCCACAGATTCCGGAATCATTATTATTGCAGCAGCAGGAAACGGAAATCAGAACCTGGATGATCCTTTCTATGCTTCTTACATGGCCAGAGGAAACAGCGGAGCTATTATCGTAGGGGCAGGTTCTCCCAACACGACCCATTCTAAACTGAGCTTCAGTACTTACGGAAACCGCGTGGATGTACAGGGCTGGGGAAGCAACGTTCTGGCTGCAGGATATGGCTCGTATCAAAAATACGACAACGATAATAACAGAACATACAATTATTTCAGCGGAACGAGCTCTGCTACTCCTGTGGTGGCATCGGCAGCTACTTTGATCCAGTCTTTTTACCGGCAGAAGACTGGTCAGTATTTGACTCCTGCTGCTATGAAGAACCTTTTAATATCAACAGGCATTCCTCAGGGAGGTACCGTTGCCAATCAAAAAATTGGGCCTTTTCCTAATGTAAAAAATGCCATATTACAGCTGGAAAGTAGTTCCTTAGTCAAATCCAATAAGGCTGAGGTACCTCTTCCTTTAGAAGTTAAAATTTATCCGAATCCTGTAACCAGCCATATCACCATTCACAGCAATGAAGATAAAAAACTGGATTTTGAAATTATCAATATGCAGGGAAGGACCATCAGAAAAGGATCTGCTTTATCTGATGAAAAAATTGAAACTGCAGATCTTCTTCCAGGCCAGTATATCATCAATATTATGGAAGGACAAAGAAGAGTGGTTGAAAAATTTACTAAATTATAAGAACTTTAAAATAATATAAAAAAATAAGGTGGTCAAGTTAAGACCACCTTATTTTATATCAGCAAAATAGGTATCTTGTATTCTTTAATTTACTGAAATATGAATGGAGAAAAAGATTTGGAAACACTTTTAAAAAATATGAAGCCTAAACATAATATAGGTGATTATGTTTTCTGTACGGTCAGAAATACTGAAGCCATTGATCTGAACCGGATTGAAATGTTCTTCAGGGAAGAGGAAGGATTTACGGTTATTCTAAAAAAGAGACAGCCGATTCATTAAATCTGGATTATTCTGCTATCATGTCATGGATAACGCTTACCGTACATTCTTCTCTGGAAGCTGTGGGATTAACTGCTGCCTTTTCCAAAGCTCTTTCTGAGAATAATATCAGCTGTAATGTAGTTGCGGCTTATTATCATGATCATATTTTTGTCAATAAGAAAGATACTGAAAAGGCTATGGAAGTATTGAGAAAACTATCCGAATAAAACTTTGTATAAAGCAAGCTCAAAAAAGAGGCTGCCCTTTTCAGGACAGCCTTATTACTTTAAACTTTCAAATTAGTTGGCAGGAACGCTATTGAAATTAAGCGCTATTTTAAGCGTCATATCTGAGCTTGTCTGATTTTTCAGCTCATACACTGTTCTTACCGTTAATCCTGTACTTTTTACAACCTCATCCAGATATCCTGTGTCATTAATATCCAGATTTAAGCTGGAAGAGTCCGTTGTTATATTGGAACGGGAAGCAACAAGCCTTTCACTGGTTCCGTTAGATGAAACATAAACTTTTACAGATTTTACTGCACTTAAGTTTCCACCTGAAGGAGAAACTACAGAAACTTTAGCATCAGAGATTCTTACATCCTTGATTTTTGCGTTATTGTTTCCTCCGAACCATGTCTGCACATTGGTAGCAGTAGATGTGGAAGAAACTTCTTTATCTGTAGGTACTCCCGTAGAAACCAAAACGTTGGTTGTATAAGGGAACGTATTCTGAACCAGCGATTGTACGGTTCCGCAGCTTACTGCTAAAACTGAAACGGCCGCTGACATTAAAAATATATTTTTCATAATATTAAACTTTAGGATTGAGTTTGCAGAAATTATACCAAAATGGTGAATCTTATTCTACACTTACATTAAAACCTCCTTTCGTGTTACCGGAAGCCATATTACTTTTTCCTATGATCAGCCACACTTCGCCGGTTCCTTTGGTTTCGTAGGTAATTTCTCTTCCGAAAGGTCCGTCATAATCTCCATTGGGCAGCCTGATCTGATTAAATCTGATATTAAAATCTTTTTCATTGGTTGAAATTTTGGCTTTAATATTCGGTCTGTCATAATGGGTTAGTTTTAAAACCAGTTCCTGTCCGTCCTTTGTAAATTCCTCCCCTAATGTAAAAGGAAGCTGTGAAGCATCTGCTGTTCTTATGATCTGCCCGTCTTTTTCGCTTCTCATCACGCCTTTGCGCAGTACTTCTTTGGTAACGGGAGCATTGTTAATGATTGAATCCTGCTTTCTGAGTGCAGCAGAATCTGTTTTTGTGGCAGAATCCGGCATTTCTGTAACCACAGCGGAATCCTTGTTCACGGTTTCCGTTACGGCTGGTTCTTTTTTACATGAAATAATAATCAATGGAATTAACAATAAGGATTTTTTCATAATAATTACTCTTTTAATGTTTCAAAGTAAAGAATCTTCGAAAGGAAAGTTTTGGATTTTTCGGCTTTAATTTTTTCCAGCACTTTCTTTTTAAGCTGCAGATCCTTTTTTCGTCTGCATATTCCAGCAGTCTTTTCTCACTGAAATGAATCTGTTCCAGATGATAGCTGACTGCAAAGTCTTTACGTTTCATATTCAGGGAGGTAATAATTCCGCCCCAGTTCACATAACTGCAAGCCAAAATTGTTCCATAAAAATACCAGATCATTGTATTGAACAGGAATACATTTCTTTTTTCTTCTGAATTTTAATGAAAGTAAGAGCCAGCCCAATTAATGCCAACAGTAGAAAAGTAAAAACTCCCAGCCTTTTGTAAGTATAGCCGTAACTGATGATATATTCATAGTTTTTCAAAGCTGCGGAACATACGAGAATGGCATTTAGAACGATCCAGATTTTGGCGAGAATTTTCAGCAGTCCGGCTTTAGGATCAAAATTAAAACCGGATTTAAAATAAAACATAATCACGAGTACCGCCATAATAATGGACAGAATTACGGCATTAACTCTTTCGTGGGTTTCTTCCGACAGCTGAACCGGTGTTTTTGAAACTTCATAAAACTGCTCGTAATTGTAAGTGATGATAAAAAATATGAGCAAAATATTCAGGCAAAAGAAGGAAATAACACCACTGGTTCTCTCCGCCTCCAGATCAAGAAAGGAGTAAGTGGCTTTCTGAATTGTATCTGTATCCTGAAAATCATCATCCAGCAAATGGTTCTTTTTATAAATAAATCTTTCCACGGCATAGTTCCAGTAGTTGAAAGCAATGAAAAACCCAAGAACGGAAAGAGCAAGCACCTGCCATATATTAATATCCAGCTCATAATCCCTGAAAACAGAAGCAAAATGATCGCTTCCCACAGAATAAATTCCAAAAAATATGGAGATGAATACTAATGGTATAATGATAAAAGCTAAAGTTTTCTGCCATACGCCCGAAATATTTTTTCTGGGCAGCCATGCATCAAAGCTGAAGAACCGGAAAACAGAAGTAATGCTGTTGATGATAAAAACGGGAATCAGGAAGAGTATTCTCAACTTTCTGTTTCGTGAGCGGTAACCCAGCAGCAGAAGGGAACTTACAACCGCCAGCAGGGACGGAAAATCTCTGAACCATACAAAAGCAAGACTTGACAGAATACTGGTAACAAAAAGTATCAGAAAAGTTCTGGTCCTGTTTCTATCAGGAGTTTTGAACAGGGTAAGCAATGCGTAAATAATGCCAAGTATGCCAAGATTCAGCCCGGGCTCCTGATCATAGAACAAGATGACAAACAAAGCGGCTGTAAGAAATATATAATGATGTGTTTTCATGATTTAAGATTGAAGAGTTTGTAACCATTAAGCATTAAGAAAGGATTAGGATGTTAAGATGGAATCTTCCCATGCCATTTAATTAAAAATACTATGGATTTGAATTCAAAATAATAAAGATATACAGGATCGTTACGGGAATATTGACAAGCAGAAGCAGGACTGAGTTCCCGGATGATTTCTTCTCTGACGTATTATTCAGAAATTCCAGAAGTTCATACAGCAGGACCAGCATATTAATTACTGCTGCAATGATTACAAAATAAAACCCTGATATCAGAAGAAAGTCTGCCCTGGTTATCAAATAAGAAACCAGCAAAAAGCTCCCCGATAAAAATGATATCCAAAAGGTAGTTCTTCCGGTTTTGCTAAATTTTGTTGTCGTCATGGCGGTTGTTTAATATAGAACTGTGGTTTCTTTCTGCTGGATATAGTCCTTCAGGTGATCGAAATTCTGCCACAACAGGCTTTCAAAATCCCAGTGGTAAAATGGCTTCATGCTCTGTCCTTTTCTATAGGCTTTTATATACAGCTTCAGGTATTCCGGCAGAATGATTGTCCCCAAAACAATGGCTGCAAGGAGGTGTGCATTGAGTTTACCATTTCCCAGAAGAAGGTATTGCATAGCGATTTCATCTTCGAATTGGGTACCGCAACCTGTAATAAGGTGATGCACATCGTGGTTTTCCATTTTGGGAATCATTGAAAATCCATGCTTTTTATAAAACTCTCCCAACTTTCTTCCTAAAGAATCTTCTTTGAATTTCAGCAGCTGCTCTTCATTGAACTGCCACTGCCTTTTTTTCTTTTTAAAATATTTTCTGTAAGCTTTTTGGGTTTTATCATAGACAAACAGCAAAAATTGAACGCGTATTTTTTTCATAATGTATTATTTAAATATTAAATTAATTCCTATTAAAGCATAAAGGTATGCTAAGGGAATATTGATGAGAAGAAGACCAATAGCTTTGAGACAAGCTTTAAGTTTAGATTGACTGGCAATTCCATAAATCAATAATCCAATTACAAAGAGTAGGTTTACAATGGTTCCCCAAATTAAGAGCATATAACCACAGGCTACAAAACCATCATTTCTGGTTATTAAATAGCCGAAAAGACAAATATTTCCGAGCATAAAGCATAATCCGAAAATATATTCCCCGATGTTTATTATTTGATGATCTTTCATCTATATTGTATTTTAAGCTCTAGTTAAAGTAAAGACTGTAATTTCCGGGCGTACCATAAATCTGATCTGGAAAGAATGACCGATCGCCCTGTTGATGTACAGCATTCTCCCATCCTGAAGATCTATTTCACCAGACACATACTTGCGGTTTTCCACAGGCAGAAGAGGGGTGATAACACCCGGGATTCTGCACTGTCCGCCATGGGTGTGACCACTCAGAATCCAACCTTTATACCCGTTCCATACATCCCTGTCGCAGGCATCCGGATTATGGCAGAGTACAATGTGGGCTTTGGAGGGATCATAATTTCCCATTACTTTTTCCGGATAGAAATTGGGGGACCACAAGTCTTCAAAACCTATAAAATTGAGTCCGTGGCTTTCTTCACTGCTATTTTTCAGCATCCGGATTCCAAAGCTTTCGAGAGTATCGCAGACTTTTTCTGAACATTCCGTATCGTTCCAGCTTTTTCCGTAATCGTGATTGCCTAAAATTGCAAAAGTCGATAGTTTCCCATGGACTGCATGGCTCATTACTTTCTTCAAATCTTTCTGTTCTTCCGGAGTACCGTGGTTGACAAAATCTCCCGTATATACTACAAAATCAGGGTTAAATTGATTGGCTTTCTGAAAGGATTCAATCAGAAAATTCCAGTCGAAACGGTCTCCTACATGCAGATCTGATATTTGCATCAGTATTTTTCCATGTAGTGCTTCAGGCAGATTTTTAATAGGAAGCTTTCTATGGACGAATTCTACCCAAAAAGGTTCTATCTGCCAGGAATACAAACCCGGAAAAACTCCTAAAAGGGAAAGCTGCATCAGCCTTTTAATAAATTTTTTCCTTGTCATAAGTGAAAAGAAAAGCAGCTTTTAACTTCCTGCGAAAGGACTTCCGAAAATCCCTACTGCCAGTTCAGCCCAGATTAATGCAAGAGTCAGTAGAATAACAATACAGGTCAGGATTCTCTGACTTTGCTTCTTGATTTTACTTCTGACCAGATTGATCATAAAAGCGGCTGTAAAAAGTAAAGCACCTGCTACCAGAAAATCTGAAGCTGACCAATTGAATTCTTTAGAAAATACATTTCCCAGCAATGGAATACACAGTAAAGCCAATGGAAGGGCATAAATCGTGATTGTTTTTTGTTTTTGTGTCATCATTTTATTTAATTTTATTTTATAAAGCACTTTGTATTTCAAAGTTAATTTTCAAAAAAATATAGAACTTATCGTCCCAATAATTTTTCAAGGGCATCCAGATGTTCGTTAAAAGCCTGTCTTCCATTTTGGGTAACACGGTAGGAGGTTTTAGGCTTTTTACCTACAAATTCTTTTTTACTTCAATATATCCTGACTTTTCAAGGGCATTGCTATGGCTGGCAAGGTTACCGTCCGTAATTTCCAGAAGTCCTTTCATTTCAGAAAAATCAACCCAGTCGTTGACCATAAGAACGGACATAATCCCCAGTCTTACACGGCTTTCGAATTCTTTATTGAGTTGATTGATCTTTATCATAGTAAGTCAGTAGCTGCAGAAAATTTAAGAGGTTTTTCTTAAATCCTGCAAATTTAATCTTTATTTATATTTTTTATGCATGATCAGCCCATACACAATATGTAAAATTCCAAAACCAATGGTCCAAAACAGGAGTCCCCAGCCTAAAAAGAAGAGGGAAATGAGGCCCAAAATGATCTGACAGTATCCAAGATATTTAATATCCGTCAAAGTATATCTTTCTGCGGCGACCAGGGCAATTCCGTAAAATATCAATGTAGCCGGGGCAACCCATACGAACAGATGGTGAAAAAGAAGCGCAAGACAGAAAACTCCGCCTGTTACCAAAGGAACGGCAAAGGTTACAAGTAAACGCTTCGTTGTGGCATCCCAGATCTTCTGGCCTTTCTTCTTGCTTTTATTGGCTGTAAAAATATAACCGCTCAATAAAGCTGTCATCAAAATCACTGCACCGGTAAGTACAAGTTCTTTAACTAATGCAGGACTGAAAAAGTTCCTGTCACCATCAAAATAGTCAATTCCTTCCCTTTGGAAAACAAAATACACGTATCCGGCACCGATCAGCGCAGCCAGCCCTGCAAAAACACCTGACAGTCCGCTCAATGAAATAAATCTGGAAGACCGCTCCATCATGGAACGGATGTGAGATAAGTCTTCGTGATAGTTTTTCGAATCCATAAAAAGAACTTTGAATTACAAAGTTATAATTTAATTTTAATCTGCAAAATATTTTTTTAAAATTTCAGTGATTTCTTGTCAAACAAAAAACCGCTGAAATAATCAGCGGTTTTAATAATGTATAATGAAAAAGATTATTTCGCTCTTAATCTTTCTTTAATTCCTTCAATATTTTTTTTAGCAGAATCTTCAAGGATCAGGCTTGCACTCATGTGAATTCTTGCCGGCATCAGTTCATTGAAATGATCGGTTCCTTCCCAGGATACTTTTTTGATCAAAGCTAAAGCATCACTGCTTCTGGAAGCCAGCGTCTGCATAAATTTTTCCAGTTTGGAATCCATTTCCTGGATATTTTCCGATACGGAATGGTAAACGTTATGCTGTTCCGCCCATTCTGCTGATCTGAAATCTGCATCAATCGCCATTGCAGCGAACTGTGATTTCCCGATTTTTCTTTCCACATAAGGCCCGATTACGAAAGGCCCGATTCCCAAATTAATCTCCGTAAGTGCCAGAGCTGAATCTTTAGTAGCAAAACAGTAATCTGCACCGCAGGCAATACCTACTCCACCGCCTGTAGTTTTTCCCTGAACTCTTACCACAACAATTTTTCCGCAGTTTCTCATTGCATTAAGAACTTTAGCAAAGCCTCCGAAAAATTTTGTGGAAGCCTCTAATTCTTCAATTGCTAAAAGCTCGTCAAAACTTGCTCCTGCACAGAATGCCTTTTCTCCTTCGCTTTTTACCAGAATAGCTTTCACTTCTTCTTTAGCTCCTTCATCCAGAATGGTCTGAGCCAGCTTTTCTAAAATAGCTCCCGGAAGGGAATTGCTTTTGGGAGTTCCGAAGGTAATTTCGGCAATATTGTTTTTAATTTCTGATGCTACGAATTCGTTCATTTTTATTTTAATTGGATTCTTACAAAAATACTAAATACCGCCTTTCCGGAGAAATTATGGAACATAAATTCCAGATTAAAATGTATCTGTTCAATATCCGCATTTTCTCATAATAAAAACCTCTTTTCATCAGGAAAAATAAATCACTACTACGTATAAATACGGACTCCCCAATTTGGTATTTTCTACTCTAGTACTGCCTTTCTATATATTGTTCCTTTGACTTATCAAACTTACAGTTAAAGGCGGTATCCGAAAAGCCCAGAGAACAGAGTAGGAAAATTTTAAAACTGAAAAAAATATTATCATGGATGAGTACATGGGAATCGTAAAACTATTTGCAGGCAATTTTGCACCAAGAGGCTGGATGTTCTGCGACGGCAGTATATTGAGTATTTCTCAAAACTCTGCACTATTTTCTTTATTGGGAACAACGTACGGGGGTGACGGGATATCTACTTTCGCACTGCCTAATCTGATCGGACGTATGGCTCTGGGAGCAGGAAATATGAATACCGGTAAGTCTTATCCTCTGGGAATCGTTTCCGGAACAGAGCAGAATACACTTCTTCAACAAAACATGCCAAGCATGGGAGGATTTCAATTAAAGGTAGCTAATGCAAATGCTACAACATCTACTCCTTCTGCAAGTACCTCAATTGCCATAACAGGGAATCAGGTAGGAAGGGATTTTACTGCCGTACCAAGCTTTGTACAGGCCGATCCTGATACTGCTATTAATGTAAAATCAATTTCTTATACGGGACAGAGTATTCCGGTAAACAATATGCCGCCTTTCTTAGGGCTAAATTATATCATTTGCGTAGAAGGTATTTATCCACCTCGCAGTTAGAAACCATTTAAAACCTAAATCATGAAAAGATCTATTTTTTTAACCGTTTGCAGTCTGCTCATATCTTTACTGTCTTTCGGGCAGACCAGCACAGAACAATTTGAAACCGAATCTCATGGAAGTTCGAGCTTCACAGACAATGGAGTGATTTTTAACATTATCTCCCATGTAGGGACTTTTGATATCCAGGGTAATTATCCGGGTACAGGCTGGAACGGAACAGCTAACGATAACAGGTATATTGATAATTCCAATGATGCTGCTTCGCCTCCTTCATTCAGTATAAAAACTACATCCAATTTATTTAAAGTCAATCGCTTCTGGATGTACCTGTCTGCCCTTAATCTGGATCTGAATGTAGCCGGCACCCTTACCATTACGGGAAAGCTGAGCGGTATCACGAAGTTTACACAGACAAAAACAACCGGTTTTGCAACGTCACTGGGCTCCACTAATGGATATACTCTTATTGACCTTACCAATCTGAATGGCCAGAATTATTCGAATATAGTGATTGATGAGCTACGGATTACCTTAGGCGGTAATTTCAGATATGCAGGGTTTGATGCCTTTACCTGGGTAAAAGACAGCAATATAGTGCTGGCAACGAATGAAACGGCAGTTTCGAAAAAGAAATATACATCTATCCTAACCCAACTAATGGACCTTTTATCATTACAACGGAAGAAAACGGACAAGCAGAAATTTACAGCCAGGACGGTAAATTGCTGAAAAAATTAGAGGTGAGGAAAGGAAATAATCAGGCAGACGTTTCGGAACTTTCGAATGGTGTTTATATTCTTAAAACATCTTCAGGATCTTCCAAGATTATCAAAAAGTAAAATTTTTCATAAGCGATTTGTGCGCTAAAGATTCTAAATGCATAAATGAAAAATCCCCCGGGTCATTCCGGGGATTTTACTTTATCTTGTCCATTTATGAAGATGTTCAATTCTTACATTTCTTTTTATCAAAGATTGAAACCTTAACTGTAATAAAATCTGCCGCCCTTCAATAGTTCGGGTAAATATCAACTCAGATTTCTCGATCTTTTCATTCCAGTTTTTAGCAAACAGATCAGCGCTTTTTTTATTTTTGGCAAAAACTTCAGGTACAGGATAATATATACTTTTCTTAATAAAAAAAACTTAGCCTGTTGTTTAAGAAGATATCGTGGATTATCAATTTTAGAAATAACCTCCTGCAAAATCTGAATAAACTGAGATTTTTCGTAATGGCTTCCACCTTTCAGATAACAGAATGTATCACTTTTAGATCCTGAGCTTATTACTTGTAGCTTTTCAGGAACATTTGTAATAATTCGTTCATAGATCAAGGACCTCAGAACAACTTCACCAATAAGTCTCATATATCCGGCTGCATTTCTGTATTTCAGATATTGTCTTAATGCCCGGTAAAACTTTCCGCCATAGATCACAAATCCCAATCCTCCAAACAAAAGTACAATCCAGAAAAAATTCCTGATAGAATCAATTCCCCTGATATTTTTCAGTATCCCTAAAAGAAGGTCATGCCAAAAGAGCAAAACGGATGAAATCATAACTTTGGAAAGAGCTGAAGTCATTTTTCCCAGATAGGTCATCTTCATGTTTTTTACTGCTTTCATATCTTCAGAAGGAATCTTAATTTCTTCGATAAGAATATTTCCTCTATCTAAAGCCGATTTCCACCGTTGTGATAAAAACTCTCTATTTTTAGCCAAAGAAAAACTTTCCTGATTGATGGATGGGATTTCATCTTCTTTTTCGATAGTCTTGATATGAAGTCTTTCAAAATTATTTTCAATAGAGGAATCCTCCCGAGTGGAAATTCCTACAAAGGTTTTGAATCTCTTCTTCACAATGTCCATATCCTGCCCACCATTCTCACTTTTTGGATCGAAACATACGAGATGCCATATATTTCCTGTCTTTTGAGGAGTGTCTTTATCTATTCTAATCACTCTTCCTCTCATCTGGTTGGAAAGAACAAATGAACTCACAAAACTGGCGAGAATTAAGGTATTCATTTTGGGAGCATCCCACCCTTCCCCCAATAAAGCTTTTGTTCCAATCAAAATCTGAATGTAACCCTGCTGAAAAATTTCGGTAATGATATGGATGATATCATGTTTTATCTGTTCCGTAAGATTGATCTGGACGTAGCCTTGATCATAATGAAGAGGCGAAAATGAAATTTCCAATATCCCCTTTCTGCCGCACAACTCATTTATTTTGTCTTTTGCAGTTGCCGGGATAATAATGATACTTCCTGTCAGAACTCCAATTTTTTTATTTTGAGAATTATCTCTTCTTAGTTTTTCGAATATTGGGATTGCTCCTATTTTATCAAGCGGCAGATTATTTTCTGTTTCTGTGCTTACGTATTCTTTTTTATAAAATCAGTCAGGATCACCATTTTCAAATTTTCCTTGAGAACCGAAAACTCAAATTCTACAATACTTTTGATACCGTGAAGCTTCTCAATACTCGAATTAAGGATCTGAATTAAATTTTTATTGTTAAAAAAACTAATGGTCTTTTTCTCCAGAAATCCCTGTCTTTTTAATCTGTTGCCTAAAGTAGTACGGTGTTCTTCTTCATTTTTAAAATTTATCTCGTCTACAACCAGATAAAAATCGAGAAGTTCTTCGAGCCAGAAAAAATCAAATTCCGGAATGTACTGATGCTGATCGCCAATGATCTTAAAGTGGATCTCAGAGATTTCTTTTTTTCTAAAATGAAGATAAACAAGTCCAGAAGTATAAGAGGAAATATTTTCATAGATCCATTCCAGATGTTCCATTGGTTGTTGATACACCGGATGCTGTTCCAATGCATTGAGAAGAATGTTATCATTTTCAATTTCTTTAAAAAAGACCTCTGCCTGGGTATGATAATGTTCTATTTTCTGCTGTTCTTCATAGGATGGCAATGTAAAATATACCAAATCCTGATGCGGGCAGAGATCACCCTCAATCATTAATTCTGGAACGGAAATCTCGGCATCTATAGGACCGTTCAGCTGAATATACTTTTGCCATTCGGAGCCTGAAACATCAAAAGGCGGAGTTGCAGTGAGAGATATAACGACAGGATCTATCGCTGCTTTTAGTTCCATCAAACTTCTCCACCATGCATTTTTAAGATGGTGAGCTTCGTCAAAAATAAAGGTTTTGACTTTCTGCTTCTGCAGTTTCTTTATAATTTCACCTAAGGAAACCTTCTTTGATTTTTTATTAATTTCCGTTTCTTCGTCATCATGAAAACCTGATGCTGCATGAATTCCCTGATAAGTGGTTACAGTAATAAGTCTGGGATTTTTAATATCACCTGAGATCCAGTCGGGGACGGTTTCTGTATCCAGAAAAAGTTCGCAGAATCTTTGAACCCACTGATTTTTGACGGCTAAAGTTGGCGCTATAATAAGAGTAGGTTGATTAAGCCTCAACATAACTTCCAGTCCTAAGACTGTTTTTCCGGAACCAGGAGGTGCAGTGACGTGCAGATGTCGATCGGTAAGAAGTCCATCCAAATTATCGAGAAATCTCTTCTGATAAGCACGCCAGGTGTATTTAAATTTTGTATGAACAGGAAAAATAATCATGGTTAAGATTCAATAATGCAATTAACAGCTATTTTTTCAATGCTAAAATATATTTGTCAATATATAGCTGTTTTTCTTTTGTTTTATACTGCTGGATATATCTGGGATGTTCGAGTACGGTCATTTTCTCAAATAACTGAGCTTCTTTATTCAGCTTCGAAATAAATTCTGAATTCTTTTTCCCAAGTACAAAAACTTCAGAAGTATCTACACCCAAGCTGATGTGCTTCTTCAGAGAGTCTATCATAAAGTCTTTTACTGCTTCAAAAAGATTTTTATCATCATAATAATTGGCATTCAGCCAGCCTGTTTTCGCTTTTCTTACGATAGCCAGCGGAAAAGGTGAATTGATGTAAACATCCTTATAAAATTCTTCTGCTCCACCATATTGATCAATCATATCATAAACAAAAACCGAGGAAACTTCATGGGTACGGGCCGAATTCATTTTTATGCCACAGATGCTTTCCAGTCTTTTGGTATCTGTAAAAGGAACCCCGGTCACTCCCGCTCCATGCCGGCTGGGATTGATTCCGATAATAAATTTTCTCCGGTTGTGGTCATTATAATATTTATGATAAAATTCCCGCATAACCTTCACCGTTTCCGGACTGTCCAGATATGGATTCATCACTTCGAAGCCTTCAGGAAGATGTCCTGAAAACTTTAGGTTTATATTGAATTCTATAACTTTATCGGCAAATGTTTTATTCATCTTCTTCCTCTTCATCAGACAATGCCAGCTCAATATCGATAAACTGGATGTACAATCCACAGATCTCATCTTTTTCATCATATGCAAAATAAACAGGGTAACATCCATCTCCGAAACCGCTTGCAAACATTGGAATATGATAATCTGTATTGGGAACCGTCCAGTTGATCCAGTCTCCCAGCTCTCTTTGGTTTTCCGGATTTTCTTTATAACTTTTTGCAAACTGCTCTGCAAAATAATCGTCATAAATGTTTTCAACATTCAAATCAGTGAGAAACTTATCAAAATAAGGAAGCACATCCGCATCTGTAATGCAGCCCAATCCGGCATCAACCATGAACCCGAAATAGTCTCCTTCATTTAATCCTTCAAGATTTTCTATCCCAATCAAGGCTTCCCTGTACAGCACAGGTTTCTGCATGGTGAACTCTACTTTTACCACGGCGTAACGATCCCCCCATTCTTCTGATTTTACAACCGCGATCTTTACAGGAAAATTTCCTTTCGGAGCCTGTACAAAATAGGGCTTCTCACCAGAGTTAAGAAAAACCAACGGATCTCTTACAAGTATTTTACCGGAAGGCAGAGAAACATTTCCAATTTCCATTACCTCCATCTTCTGTTCCAGAATTTCATCTGAAGTAAAATAGTTTTCCAAATCTACAGGACAGGTAAGAATATCTTTTACCTCTTTCCATTTTTGCACCCAGCTTTCGTCCATTATTTATTTTTATGATAGGTTGAAGTCTTAAAAATACCTATTTATCCTGTCGAAATCAAATTCTTTGTTGGTTCTTAAATTTTTAACTACTGTTTCAAAACGTTACTATCTGAATTTCAATATTTTCATTAACTTAGTTTTCGAAGAATATAGCTTTATCTTTTATTCAAAAAAACTACTTTACCATGATCGGAATTATTATTGAGCTTATAATTTCCTGGCTCCTCCTTCGATTCATCGCAGGAAAAAACCTATCTGTCCTTGGACTTAAGCTGTCCCCGGAAAGAATAAAGCACTTTACCGCAGGATTTTTTTAGCAGCTATCTGTTGTTCGCTTTATCAGGTGATGGCGGTAACATTTGCCAATAACAGCTGGATCGCTAATGATCAACTGACATTCCGGACTTTAATGGCAGGTGTGTGGTTTACTGTAAAGTCTGTATTATTTGAAGAACTCATCTTCAGAGGAGCTTTACTATATTTAGCCATAGAAAAAATTGGCATTCAGAAAGCATGTATTCTCTCTGCAGCGTGTTTTGGCATTTATCACTGGTTTTCCTTTAATTCTTTTGGCAATCCGTTTCAGATGGGTATTATTTTTCTAATGACCGGTATTTTTGGATGGATGTTGGCTTTTGCCTTCGCAAAAACAAAATCACTCTATCTTCCCATAAGCCTTCATCTGGGCTGGAATCTTTTTAATATTGTAGTCTTTTCGGCCGGACCACTGGGCGCTCAAATTCTTATAAAAGCCAATAACCATAAGCTTGAAGGTATCTTATCCTTATTTGTATTTCTGTTTCAGATATTGGTTTTACCTGCTATTGTCTATTTTTATTTAAGGTATTCAAAATCAAAACAACCTCCCAAAACTGTCATGTAAACCGATAATAAAGCCGCAGCCCAATTTTTGGGCTGCGGCTATTAATTGCACTATTGATGATTCTTTAAATCAGTCCAAACTGTTCAAAATGGTGGGTAAAATGCTTTTTGTGCATCAGCTCCCACATTTCTTTATTCAGCTTTCCGAATACATAATTCATATGTTCGGCCTGTGGATTTTCTTTGTAATAAATTGAAAATCTTTTTAAATTATCAAGGAAAGACTGTTTGGCAGCTTCAAGATTTTTATGTTTCAATTCGAGTAAAGTTTCGTCTTCAGCCAGGAACGGGGCCGGGAAATCTTTTGGCATTTTTCTATGATTGTAAAGGGAATCCTGCCATTTTTCCAGCTGTTCTTCCGGTGTGAAGCATTTTTCAGCCTCCGGTTCTCCTAAACTTACCAGAACACCATGCTCCAGATGCTCAATCATTTGCTGAGGTGACATTTTCCCCCAATTAGGCTGGGCATTTTCTGACAGGCCATTCAATATTTTACCTACATTTTTCACGTTGAGGTCGATAAATGGAGAATGTTTGGCCACGAGTGTCAGAATGGTTGCGACACAAACGATTTCATCTCTTTGATTTACCACTTCAACCAGCCATTTTACAACACCGGAAGGAATGTTTCTCCCTTTTACTCCTCTGTTGATTTTTTCTTTGGCTGTTAAATAAACGGTGATGGTATCTCCTGCATACACCGGTTTAAAGAATGAACAGTTTTCGAGTCCGTAATTGGCAATAACCGGTCCTTTTTTACCGGAAACGAACAATCCCGCTGCTGCAGAGAGAATAAAATATCCATGGGCAACCGTTTTATCAAAAATAGTTCCCGTTAAACTTGTAGCATCGGTATGAGCGTAGAAATGATCCCATGAAACATTGGAGAAATTAACGATATCCGCATCGGTAACCGTTCTTCCTGCTGTTTCCAATGAATCTCCGATTTCAACTTCTTCAAAGTATTTCTGGAACGGATGTTTGTCTGAGAACTTTTTCTCCGCACCCTGCTGATAAATTTTTGTAATCGCTTTCAAAACATCCGGTGAACCTTGAATGGCTGTTTTCTGAAGAAAGAAATGAAGACCGTTCAATCCGCCCATTTCCTCACCTCCTCCTGCTCTTCCCGGACCTCCGTGCATCAGGGTAGGAAGTGGAGAACCGTGACCTGTACTTTCTTTAGCATTATCCCTGTTCAGCACAAAAATTCTTCCGTGCTGGGAAGCCATTTTCCATGAAGTTTCAGCAATAAAGTTCTCATCATGAGAAATAATAGAGCCTACGAGACTTCCTTTACCTCTTTTTGCAAGAGCTGCCGCTTCTTCTGCATCTTTGTAAGGCATTAATGTAGAAACAGGTCCGAAGGCTTCTACATCATGAGAGATATTTTTCTCGAAAGGCTTATCGTTAAGGAATAATTTCGGACTCATAAATGCTCCGTTATCATAATTGGCATCTACAAGCTCGTGTTTTCCGTCATATATCAGTTCTGTTTCGGATTTTAAAATATTTACTTTTCTTACCACCTCATCATACTGCTGTTTCCCAACCAAAGATCCCATTCTGGTTTCTCTGCTTAATGGATTCCCGATCTTAGTTTGATCCAAAGCTTTGGATAAAGCATTCTGCACATCTCCAATCAGGTGCTCAGGAACAATAATCCTTCTGATCGCTGTACATTTCTGTCCTGCTTTGGTAGTCATTTCGTTTCTTACTTCTTTGATGAACAGATCAAATTCCGGGGTGCCCGGTTTTGCATCCAGACCAAGAATCGAACAGTTCAGGGAATCTGCCTCCATATTGAAACGGACTGCATTTCCGGCCACAGATGGCAAAGACTTAAGCTTTCTTCCTGTGTTGGCTGAACCAGTGAACAGTACGGAATCACCATCTTGAACATAATCAAGGATATTTCCAGGCTCACCGCAAACCAACTGAACCGCTCCTTCAGGTAAGACACCGCTTTCGATCATGTCCTGAAAAACAGCATTGGTAAGATAAGACCCGAATGGTGACGGTTTTACAATAGATGGAACTCCTGCCAATAATGACGTTGATAGTTTTTCAAGCATTCCCCAAACAGGAAAGTTGTAAGCATTAATCTGTATGGAAACCCCTTCACTTGGTGTCAGAATGTGAGTTCCTAAGAAAGTACCGTTGGCCGAAATCTTCTGAGTTTCCCCATCTACCCAAAACGGTGTGTTCGGAAGCATTCTTTTGGCCAGTCCGGAATAGGTAAAGAAGGTACCGAAACCTCCTTCTATATCTACCCACGAATCTGCATGGGTAGCTCCTGTTTTATATGATAATTCGTAATATTTTTTCTTTCTTTCCAAAAGGTAAAGGGCTACTTTCTTCAGCATCTCGCCTCTGTCGTAGAAAGTCATGGAAGAAAGGTTTTTGTAGCCGACTGTTCTCCCATAGTCAAGAGCCTGCTCAAAATTAAGCCCTTCCGTATCCGAAACAGCAACCTGCTCGCCTGTAACGGCATTGTATAACGGGATTCCGTTTCCGGTTCCTTCTATCCATTCTCCGTGTATATAGTTTTTTAATTTTTCCATATAGTATTGAATTTCACAATGTATCAGTTTAACAGTTTAACAATAATTATTACACCGATACATTTTCATATTGTTACATTTTAATTTATTTCGATTCTTTATAAGGAAACATTTTCACCAAACCTTCATACAAACTTCTGTGAAGAATGGTGGCATGGTTATCTGTTTCCATCATTTTATATTCTAATGTCCAGTTTTTCTTGCCTGCCTTTTTCAAAACATCATAGAAGGCCTCAGCATCTTGTACCATCACAGGATGTTCTCCTTTCCCTACAGAAACATAAACGAATTTTTTAGTATCCGGAGATTTTGTAAGTAACTGAGGAGCCTGTTTTAAAAGACTTTCATCATCCCACCATAAACTCGGGCTGATGATAAAATAATTGTTGAACATTTCAGGTTTCTTCAAAAGTATTTCTGTTGCCAGAAGTCCTCCCAGAGATTGACCGAACAAATATTTGTCAGTAGTTTTAAACTGGCTTTCAACATAAGGTTTTAATTCTTTTTCAAGAAAAGCAATAAACTTATCAGAATATCCTGTTGTAGGATAATCTTTCTGCAAGTCTTTTAAATCCGTATGAAAAGTAAAATCTCTTTTCCTGTCTACATTAGCAATTCCCACTAAAATAGTTTCCGGCATGGCATACATCTGATTAAAGAATTGTACTAATCCTGTCACGTGAATAAAATCTTCATTCATGCTTCCATCCAACAGATAGATCACCGGGTATGATTTTGTTTTATCAAATCCTTGGGGAAGATAGATGTTTAAGGTTCTGTCTTCATTTAATACCTTAGATTTTAATGTTCGAATTTCTCCGATAGTCAGAGGTTTTACAGTTTTATTCTGGGCTAAAACCATAAATTGGAAAGCAAAAAGAATACTGAAAAGTGTGAGGATTTTTTTGATCATACTTTATTTTATTACTGGTTGTCCTTTCAAAACCTCATAGGTTTTAGAAACCTATGAGGTTTGAGTCGAAATATTTTATTCAATTGTCAAGAAATCATATTCAACATTTGATTGATGATATTCTATAAAATCATTTACTGTATCAAAATATTGCATCATTTCTGTTCTTTCAATTTTACTTTCTTTAGTCAAATTAATATAAGAATGATAAGATGAATATTTCCAATCTTTAATATCTTCAACAAATCCATGATTAACGGGATTATTATGGATATAATGAAATAGTTTAATCAAATACGCATTATCATTCACTCTTTTACGTTTTAAATAATCAAGAAAAAGAGAACCTTTTCGATCATATCTTTTATTATAAGCTTTTGCATAACCATTTAACAAATTACTAAACTGTTTCATTAAATATTTATGTTCATCTTCATTTGGATTTTGGTCTTCACTTTTAAATCTTACCAATAAATGAAAATGATTTGGCATTAAACAATATGCATATATTTCAGCTATTGGAATAATATATTTTACAAGTTTATCTAAAAAATATTTATAATTTTTTCTTCTCTAAAAATTAAATCTCTTCCATTTGCGTGAGAGTAGATGTGATACACATATCCATATTCAAAATTTTCTGTATTTGACATTTACTTTTTTCATTTGTGTGTTTTTTGATATTTAAACCTCATAGGTTTTGAAAACCTATGAGGTTTATTAAGGACAATTATTTTATATCGTCCCAGATACTGTAATCAACAATTTTCGTGGGAATTTGCTGAACATATTCTGTAAAGGGTTCACAAGGCAAGATAGCTTCTTTTCCTTCTCTTGCCAATTCCTGATAAAGCTTGGTTCCTTCGGTTTTCCAGTGGATCATTTCATCGGAAACGTCACGGATGATCTTTGCCGGACTTCCTACAATGAGTTTTCTCGGCTCACATTTGAAGTTGGCAGGCACAAAGGCTAGGGCTCCAATAATACATTCATCACCAATAACGGCTTTGTCCATCACTACGGAATTCATTCCAACAAGGCAGTTTTTACCAATATGCCCGGAATGGATGATAGCTCCATGTCCGATGTGTGCAGATTCTTCAAGAATGGTCTCAATATTCGGGAATACGTGAAGGGTACAGTTTTCCTGAACATTCGCGCCGTCTTTAATGATAATTTTTCCCCAGTCACCGCGGATCACGGCATTGGGTCCGATATATACTTCTTCGCCGATCTCTACGTTCCCAATGATTACCGCCTGCGGATGGATGTAAGCAGATGGCTTGATGATGGGACGTATGCCGTGGTATGAGTAGATGTTCATAATGCTGATGCGTTGATTTGTTGATGTGATGATATGTTGATGATAATTTGCACCGCATCAACATATCCATCACATTAATTATACTTTTTCAATGACCATTGCATAGCCTTGTCCGACACCGATACAAAGGGTACACAATGCATATTTCTTATTCTGTTTTTCAAGTTCTATCGCAGCAGAACCAACAATTCTTGCCCCGGAAACTCCCAGTGGATGCCCTATGGCAATAGCGCCTCCGTTTGGATTCACTCTTGAATCATCATCTTTTAAGCCTAAACTTCTGGTTACCGCTAAAGCCTGTGCTGCAAATGCTTCATTCAGCTCAATGATATCCATATCATCAAGAGAAAGGTTCAGTCTTTTCAATAGTTTCTGCGTTGCTTCTACAGGCCCTATTCCCATGATTCTCGGTTCTACACCTGCAACGGCAGACCCTAAGATTTTTGCTTTAGGCTTTAATCCATATTTTTTTACAGCTTCTTCACTTGCAAGGATAAGGGCTGCGGCTCCGTCATTCATTCCTGAAGCATTTCCTGCAGTTACGGTTCCTTCTTTTCTGAAAGCGGGGCGAAGCTTTCCTAAACCTTCCAAAGAAGATGTTGGCTTAATGAATTCGTCTGTATCAAAAATTTTAGGTTCTCCTTTTTTCTGTGAAATTTCAACTTTTACAATTTCTTCTGCCAGTCTCCCGCTTTCCAGAGCTTTTGTAGCTTTCTGCTGAGACCAAAGGGCAAATTTATCCTGATCTTCTCTGCTAATATTGTGAATATCGGCAAGGTTTTCTGCAGTCTCTCCCATTCCGTCTACTCCATACATTTCTTTCATTTTCGGATTAACAAAGCGCCATCCGAAAGTAGTATCAAACATCTGGCTGTCTCTTCCGAAAGCAGAACCCGGTTTAGACATTACATAAGGGGAACGCGTCATATGTTCTACCCCACCTGCGATATAAATTTCGCCTTCTCCTGCTGCAATGGAACGGAAAGCATTAGCTACCGCAGACATTCCCGAAGCACAAAGCCTGTTTACCGTTTCACCGCCGATTTTGTAAGGAAGTCCTGCCAGCAAAAGAGCCATACGGGCTACATTACGGTTATCTTCTCCCGCCTGGTTGGCACATCCGAAAATAACATCTTCAATTTCGTCCACAGGAACTTCAGGATTTCTTGCTACTACTTCTTTAATAACAATAGCAGCCAGATCATCAGCTCTTACTTCTGATAATCCTCCCTGCAGTTTTGAAACTGGCGTTCGTACGTAGTCTATGATGTATACGTTGTTCATGATTTTAATTTGATAATGTGCTGATATGAAAATGTGTTGATTAATCGTCAGATTAACATATCAACACATCACCACATCTATAATTCAGTTACTTTTTTCCTATTTTATAAACAGTTCCGACAAATTTGGCTACCAATTCGCTTTTTTGATTGGTAATTTTAATGTCGTAAACGGCTGTTTTTCTGGTATTGTTCACGAGGATGCTTTCTGCTCTGAAAACATCACCTTCTTTTCCTGCTTTGGTAAAATTAATGATACAATTCAATGCTACAGCTGCATCTCCGGAACTGTTGGACGAAAACGCCAGTGCAGAATCTGCAAAGGCAAACGTAACACCTCCGTGAACGGTTTTAAGCCCATTAAGCATTTCTTTTTTGATGGGCATTTCTATTAAGCAATAGTTTTCTTTGACTTCGATCATTTTGATATTCATCCATTGGGAAAAATAATCCTGATCGAACATATAATCTGCTACTTGTCTCGGCGTCATACATTTAATGTGTTGATATGATGATGTGATGATGTGTTAATATGTTGATTGTTGTTTAATCACCGGATTAGCACATCAGCATATTCCTAATTCATTTTTTTAAGTAAAGGACTTTGTCTGTACCTTTCCTCCTGGTATTCTTCGTAAAGGTTTTGAAGGGTTTCGGAGATTTTTGAGTACCCTATTTCTTTACCCCAGGCTAATAGCCCTTTCGGATAGTTTACTCCTTTCTGCATCGCCAGTTCAATATCCTCATCGCTGGCAACACCTAATCTTTTGGCTTCTACTGCTTCATTAATCAACATTGAAATGATTCTTAAAAAGATCTGCTGATATAAGGCATCATCTTTCTGAGCTGCCGGATTTTCTGCATATTGACTGCCGTTGGTCGTCGAACCTCCTTTGTCGGTTTCAGTATAATTGTAGAAACCTTTTCCTGTCTTTCTGCCGTGAAGTTTGGCTTCGGACATTCTTTGCTGAAGAAGTGACGGTTTATACTTCGGATCGTAAAAATAATCTTTGTAAACGGTTGTTGTTACTGCAAAGTTCACATCAACACCAATCAAATCCATCAGTTCAAAAGGTCCCATTTTAAAGTTTCCAAGTGTTCTCATGGCTTCGTCCACCTGCTCAGGAGTTGCAATATTTTCTTCAACAATTCTCAAACCTTCACCATAGTAAGGACGGGCAATCCTGTTGACGATAAATCCGGGAATATCTTTAGCGATTACAGGCATTTTACCCCATTCTTTCATGAGGTTATACATTTTTTCAGCTAATGATTTTTCTGTAAGCAAAGATGGAATAATTTCAACCAAAGGCATTAATGGAGCCGGATTGAAGAAGTGGATTCCGATGAAACGTTCAGGTTTCTTTAATTCTGCACCGAGAGAGGTGATAGAAATGGATGATGTATTGGAACTGATGATACAGTCTTCGGAAACATAGGTTTCGAGCTCTGTAAATACTTTGGTTTTTATGTCTTTGTTTTCGATGATGGCTTCTATGATCAGTCCGCAATCTTTGAAGTCTTTCAATTCTGTAGCGATAGATATGTTAGCTAAAATTTCAACCATTTTCTCTGCCGAAATTTTCTGCTTGTCAACCAGTCTGGTTAATGTTTTTTCTAAACCTACAGTGGCTGTTTCTACCTGTTTTGGATTGGCATCATATACCCAGACTTTGCATCCGTTCGTGGCGGCTACTTGTGCAATGCCGATTCCCATAGTCCCAGCACCGATAATTCCTACGTTCATTTTATTTTTGTACAATGTATTTATGTAAAAAGTATTCATGTAAAAGGCTGGACAAAATGCATTCTTGGTTACTTTTAGATCGCATTAGTCATGAATACTTTTTACATGAATACATTAATACGAAATTTACTTCCCTTTATATTCAGGTTTTCTCTTCTGTAAAAAGGCATTTACACCTTCTATAAAATCTTCTGTTTCCGCGGCTTCCTGCTGTAGATCACCTTCCAGTTCAAGCTGTTCTTTCAATGTGTTGCTGTAAGACTGGGCAAAAGCTTTTTTGGTTAATTTAATGGCAGCAGTCGGCATATTTGACATTTTTTCAAGGATCTCCATGGATTTAGTAGCAAACTCTTCCTCTGTGAAAACCTCAGCAACCAAACCATAGGATTTGGATTCTTCAGCTGACAGCCTTTTTCCTGTAAATGCTAAGTAATTGGCTAATTGTCTTCCCAATAGTTTTGGTAAGAAATAAGTTCCCCCCGTATCAGGAATCAGTCCGATATTTGAAAATGCCTGGGCAAAATAGGACTTATCAACTGCCAAAACGAAGTCACAGATCAGGGCTAACATAGCTCCGGCACCAACTGCCGGACCGTTTACCAATGCCACAACCGGTTTCTTGCAATGGGTGATTTCTGTTACCAGAGGATTGTAGTAGTCCACTACAATTTTTCTGATGATATTGTTATCGTGGTGCTCATTGCCCTGCACAAAAGCATCATCCAGGTTCTGACCGGAGCAGAAAGCTCTTCCCCTTCCCGAAATGGCCACACATCTTACTGCTGGATCTTCGTTGCATTCTTTAATAAAATCTTTAAGATCCGATAAAGAAGGCTTAGTAAGCGCGTTCATAGTTTCTGGCTGATTGAGGTAAGCTATTTTCAGTTTCCCGTCAAAATGCGTTTCAATATCAAGTTGTGTATACATGGTTTTAAATTTAAAATTAAATGATTAAAAGAATTAAAAATTACACTGCTCTAATTTAACAATATAAAATAATCTAACAATCTATATAATGTAACAATCTAGCAGTTTAATTATGTAACAATAAGTAGTTATGCATAACATCAAAATAATTTAGCAATCTATTAGGATAACAGTGTAACAATTATTCTGGTAACCGGTACATTGGTATATTGTTACATTAATAATCAATGGCATTTAAAATAATCAAAAGGTTCCAGGCAGTCCAGACATTGGTAAGAAGCCTTACACAAGGTAGATCCGAATCTGCTGATCTGTTTTGAATTCATAGAGCCACAACGCGGACATTTTTTCGGTTTCCCGATGTGGTGCTCGTCTGCTCCTTTTTCAGGAGGTGTGATTCCGTAAGCACGGAGTTTTTCCTCGCTTCATCCGTCAGCCAATCTGTGGTCCATATGGGAAACATTTTGGTGACTACTTTGGCATCCCAGCCGTTTTCCTTCATGATTTTCATGATATCTTCCTCAATAGTAAACATGGCAGGACAGGCAGAGTAAGTAGGCGTTATGGTTACTTCGCAGGCATTCTCGCCTGTAACTTTTGCCTCTCTTACAATACCTAGTTCCACAACATTGATCACCGGAATTTCGGGATCGGGAACCTGGGATAGTATGTTTAATAAATCATTCATAAATAATAGATGTGATAATATGATGATTTGATAATGGGTTGATAATTTCACATCAACAAATCAAAACATCAACAAATTATCTTACCATGTACATCCCGGATAAGCTCTCTGCATATACTGAAGCTCACAAAGAATGTATCCGAAATATTCTGTATGATATCCTGTTCTGGATTTTGGCTGCATAAATGGATTTTCAGGGAATGCCAATCCATATTCCTGGAAATCTTTTGTTGTAATCGCTACAAATTCTTTGTATAATTCATCAACATCCGGAGCAATGTTTAAAGCAATTAAATCATCTTCTCCTTCCACTTTTGCGAACAAGCCTTTGGTATACTCCCAGATATTTTCAATAGCTTTTACCAAACGGCTTTTACTTTCTTCCGTTCCCTGGGCAAAAATTTTCATCCATGAAGAAGCATGGGTATAGTGGTATTTTACTTCTTTCAAAGATTTCTGGGCAAGAGCGGAAAGCTCTTCATCCGCAGAATGGGATAATGCTTCGTACATCAGTTTCTGGTATACAGAGAAAACATATACCTTAAGAATAGTTTGTGCATAATCTTCGTTGGGAAGTTCCACCCAGTGGGCATTCACATATTCGTGTTCGTATCTTAAAAATGCCAGGTCATCTTCACTTTTACCGTTATCGGCAACTCTTGAAGCATACTGATAGAAATTATTGGCCTGCCCGAGTTCATCCAGCGCAATATTCGTCAATGCAATATCTTCCTCCAGGTAGGGGCCTTCACCGCACCATTCGGATAATCTCTGCCCCATGATGAAACTGTCATCGGCAAATTTCAATAAATAATTATATAGTGGATTCATTATTTAATAGATTTCAGATTTCAGACATTAGATTTCAGATTGACAAAAGTCTTGTATCTGATATCTTGTATCTTGAAGTCTTATTAATTACATATTTTTTACGTCATTAGGAATATCGTAGAACGTAGGATGACGGTATAGTTTGTCATCTGCAGGATCGAAAAATGCATCCTGGTCCATCCCTTCCGAAGTCACAATATATTTACTTGGAACTACCCATACGCAGGTTCCTTCTTTTCTTCTTGTATAAACATCTCTTGCATTTTGCAAGGCCATTTCTGCTGTCGGTGCCTGAACTGTTCCGGCGTGTTTGTGAGATAATCCCGGTTTAGTCTGAATAAACACTTCCCACATATCTAATTGACTCATATCTTATTTTCTTTTAAATCCTTTTGGTGTTCCTAATTCTGCTTTATCATAAATATTCATATACAGATAAACGGTATCTTTTTTACCTTCATAGGTAACCCGATATTTATCAAGAAGTCCCATATCTCCGATTAATGCATTTTTAGTTTTAAAAGCACAGCAACTTCCCAGTCTGTCAAAACTGACTTCCTCCCCGTTGGGACCTGTTAATGATGATAAATATTCAATCGAGTTTACAGGGCTTAAATTGCCTACTTTAACCGGATTTTTTCTGAATATCCATAAGTATCATCAAAAACATTTGTTGCCGCAGATTGAGTACCGCATGCTATTAAAAATATTAAAGATGAAAAAAGGAATACCAATGTTCTTTTCATAATTTGATGGTTATTTTTCTACTGTTTTTGCACTTTTCTCAGCAAAAGCCACTGCTGCCTCTTTTACCCATGCATTTTCTCTTTGAGCTTTTCTTTTGGTCTCGATACGCTTTTTATTGGCAGGTCCATTTCCTTTAAGGATTTCCATGAATTCATCCCACGGAAGTTCCCCGAAATCGTAATGCTGTCTTTCCTCATTCCATTTCAGGTCTTTATCCGGAATTGTTAATCCTAAAAACTCAGCCTGAGAAACGGTAACGTCTATAAATCTCTGACGAAGACTGTCGTTACTTTCTCTTTTTACTCTATAGTTCATAGAGATTTTAGAGTTTGGCGAGCTATCGTCATTCGGGCCAAACATCATTAAAGCCGGCCACCAGAAACGGTTTAACGAAGCCTGAGCCATTTCTTTCTGCTGTTTGGTACCTCGGCAAAGCGCCATCAGAATTTCATAACCCTGTCTTTGGTGGAAAGATTCTTCTTTACAGATTCTCACCATCGCTCTTGAGTAAGGGCCGTAAGAATTTCCCATCAGCATTACCTGATTCATAATGGCAGCACCATCTACCAGCCAGCCGATAGCTCCAATATCCGCCCAGCTTAATGTAGGATAATTGAAAATACTTGAATATTTAGCTTTACCGGAAAGCATATCATCATAAGTTGCATCCCTGTCCGCTCTGATGGTTCCATTTCCTAGGGTTTCAGTAGCCGCATAAAGGTATAGACCATGTCCCGCTTCATCCTGAACTTTTGCCAAAAGAGCCATTTTTCTTCTTAATGAAGGAGCTCTTGAGATCCAGTTGGCTTCCGGCAGCATTCCTACAATCTCAGAATGGGCATGCTGTGAGATCTGTCTTACCAAAAGTTTTCTGTAATCATCAGGCATGATATCCTTTGGCTCTACTTTATTTTCTTCGTGAACGTATTGAACAAATTTTTCTAAGTCCATTTCTTTTGTTTTTGTAAAATGTAAAAAGTATTAATGTATTCATGAATACATTTTACATCAAGTCATTAATACAATTAAACGTCATAATTAAGCATCACCACATTCGTAGTCGGGTGACATTGACATGTCAGAACATAACCTCTGGCTACTTCTTCTTCGGTAAGCGCAAAATTCTTTTCCATGAAAACTTCTCCTTCCAGAACTTCTGCTTTACACGTACAGCACACTCCTCCTTTACATGCGAAAGGCACAGGAAGATTGTCTTTTAATGCTTTATCTAAGATACTTTCTTTTTTGGAATTCAGGTGGAACGAATACTCATCGTCATCAATGATCACCGTTACCATACTTTCAATATTGGCTATCGCTTTGAATTCTTCACTCATTTCCTCCGAATTTTCTTCATCGGGAGCTGTAAAATATTCAAACAATACCTGGATAGCAGGTACTTTTTTATCTTTTTTCAGATAATCTGCAATTCCTTTGATCATTTCTGCAGGTCCGCAAATAAAATAAGTAGCCTCTTTTACATCAATATCAGTATATCTTTCAAACAGCTGCTCCAGCTTTTCAGCAGAAATTCTTCCTTCGAATACAGGATCTTCATGTTTTTCACGGCTTACCAGATAGATTACTTTTAGTCTTCCGTTGAACTGCTCAACCAATTTATCAATTTCAGACCTCTTCATTACATGATTCATGCTTCTGTTGCTGTAGAACAGATAAGCAGAGCTGTTGGGCTCCTGATAAAGGCTTTCCTTAATATTGGACAAAACCGGGCTGATACCGCTTCCCGCTGCCAAACCTACATAGGTTTTCACATTGCTGGGATGGTAAGAAGTATTGAAACCACCCATCGGAGGCATTACTTCCAGCACTTCATCCATATGAAGGTGCTCATTAAAATATCCCGAAACTTTTCCACCCTCCAAAAGCTTAACCAGTACTTCCAGTGTATTGCTTTTTTCACTCGGAGCGTTGCAGATAGAGTAAGAACGTCTTTCCTCATTCCCGTCGATCATCATCCGGAAATTAAGATACTGTCCCTGCTTGAACCTGAATTTATCCTTCAGCTCCTCAGGAATTTCCACTGCTACGTTTACCGCATCAGAGGTATCTTTCTG
The DNA here is from genome assembly GCF_056172655.1 of Chryseobacterium sp. GTID13. Classification (NCBI taxonomy): domain Bacteria; kingdom Pseudomonadati; phylum Bacteroidota; class Flavobacteriia; order Flavobacteriales; family Weeksellaceae; genus Chryseobacterium; species Chryseobacterium sp. GTID13. Next base: position 1,050,341 of record NZ_JAOCMB010000002.1, on the reverse strand, counting down.
AACTTTTACCGTTTTAAGTTTATAAAATGAATTCATTATTTTTTTAGTATTCTATTAATTTTTCCGCCTTCGCACTTTGGCAGGCTGTCCTGAGCATGAATTTTTACTTTCGTGGTAATCCCTACCCTCTTTTTGATTTCGTTTTCTATGTTTTTTCCAAAGCTGCCGACAAAATTAAAATAATCATCGGTATCAGCATCTATTTTTTGTGTTTTCACAAATTCATCATCAATTTCCACATCAATATCCAATGCTACACACATCTGTTCTTTTTCAACAGGGGTCAGGTAGTAGTTCGGAACCACTCCTTTTACATGGGAAAATGCTTCTTCAATCTGGCTTGGATAAACATTTACCCCTCTTACGATCAGCATATCATCTACACGACCTTTGATGGGTCTCATTTTCACCATGCTTCTCTTGGCATTTTCATCATAATAGAGACTTGTAATGTCATTCGTCCAATAGCGTAAAAGCGGCATTGCTTTTTTGGTTAAAGTGGTAATCACCAAAACACCTTCTTCTCCAAATGGAACGGGTTGTTTGGTAACCGGGTCCAGGATTTCCGGATAAAAATGATCTTCCCAGATGTAAGCCCCTCCTTTCTCCTCAAAATCTTCCATGGATACTCCGGGACCGATGATCTCGCTTAACCCATAGATATTGGTTGCATGAAGCCCTAATCTTTCTTCAATATGACTCCTGATGATTTCTGTCCAGGGCTCTGAACCCAAAACAGCATATTTAAGACTGATTTCATCTGCCGAAATTCCTCTGTTGGCAAATTCATCAGCAATCGTCAAAGCATAAGACGGTGAACAGCAAATGACTTCAGGTTTAAAATCAAGAATCAGATCAACCTGTCTGGCTGTCATCCCTCCGGAAATCGGAAGTACACTCATTCCTAATTTTTCCGCCCCGTAATGAAGTCCTAATCCTCCGGTAAAAATTCCGTATCCGTAGGCATTGTGCAGCTGCATTCCCGGCCTAGCCCCTGCTGCATATAATGATCTGGCAACTACTTCACTAAAAAGATCAACATCTTCTTTGGTGTAACCTACCACGGTAGGCTTTCCCGTTGTTCCGCTGGAGCAGTGAATCCTCTGCAGCTCATTCTTCGGAACTGTAAACAATCCGAACGGATAGTTATCTCTCAGATCCTGTTTGTAAGTAATAGGAAGTTTCGTGATATCTTCAATTGACCTTATATCCTGTGGAGATATTCCCGATTCATTAAATTTCCCTCTATAAAATTCCGATCTCTCTCCAAGATAGCCGACCAAATTTGTCAACCGGTCAGACTGGAGCTGTCTCAACTGGTCGAGCTTTACATATTCAACTGAAAAATCCATATTCAACTAACTAACATTTGTTAGGTGTAAATTTAAAAAGAATTTCTATGCTGGCAAAATTTTTATGACTTTTGTCACATTTTGAATGATTCTAAATAACTTCAGCATGGACATGGCGAAAAGGTAAAATCGCAAAAAGGCCAATTTGCTTTAGGGGATTGCTATTTTTGGTTTCCTAATAAGCCGTAAAGGAGCTTAGCACGGATTTCATCAGTAATTTCAGAGGTAGATTCTGTATTTCTTTTGAACCAGAAATAAGAGTTGTTCAGGGTGTGAAGAATAAATCTTGTCGTAAAGGTAGGTGATTTCAGTTCCCAGTTTTCGGCTTTATAAATCTCGGAAATTAACTGCTCCACTTCTTCCTGGTAGTTTTTTCTAAGCTCAATAAATTCGGGAAGTCTTTCTTCCAGATGTTTCCATTCATTGGAATAAATATGGGTAACATCCCTGTTCTGAAGAACAACGGATAAGTGTTTATCTAAAAATAAATTGAGCTTATCTTTTGGCGCAATGTCTGTATTTTTTACTTCCTGGAGTTCATCAAAAAATTCCTGTGCGATACCAAAACAGATCCATTCAAGAATTTCTTCTTTTGAACGGATATGGGCATACAGTGACGCAGCTTTTATATTAAGCTTTGTAGCCAGGTCCCGAACCGAGCTGCCCATATAACCTTTCTCTTTGAAAAGTTCTACGGCTACGTCTAAAATTTTCCTTTGTTTTTCTTTAAGCTCCATCTGGTAAAATGCAAAAGTAATTATTCTGGGATAAATAAGTTGAATTAACCTTATGATTTTAAACACAGAGGCGGGAGTTTTGTAGAACCACCCCGTAAAATCTGTGATTTGCCATCCCTCCAGTGGAGGGGAATTTTAAGTTAAGCTGATGTAAAGAGGTCGTCTGAAACTATTTTTTCTTCGTTTTACAATTTTGCGTTCTTCAATCTGACGGTTTTTCCATTATTTTAAACCAAATATGAAAGAACCGGAAAATTTGTCAAGTTAATTTATCGTTAAAAATAGATAATCCGGAAAATTTGTCCGTATTTTTTGTAAATTTAATAATTGAACGGTTTTTGAAATAAAGTAACCGATTAAATGATTAAATAATTGATGGCATTAGGAAACCGGGCCTTAAAATTTGGTTTCTTGATGTCTTTTTAAAACTGAACCAAAACAAAATATTATACAAAATATAAAGAATATGAACTTAAACCAATATACTGTAAAATCACAAGAAGCCATCCAAGCAGCACAGCAGACTGCTATGGAATTTGGCAACCAGAGTATTGAGCCGCAACATATACTTGAAGGTATTTTTCAGGTAGATGAAAATATTTCGCCTTTCCTATTAAAAAAGTCTGAGGCAGATGCAAGCCTGGTTAGGGAGCGAAACAGAGAAAATATTGAAAAGCTTCCAAAAGTTCAGGGAGGAAATATTTACCTCTCTCAATCAGCCAACAAAGTTTTGCTGGATGCCCCGAATATCGCCAAAAAAATGGGTGACGAATACGTAACGATCGAGCATTTATGGTTATCATTACTGGACACCAGTTCCGAAGTATCCAAAATGCTGAAAGATATGGGGGTCACCAAAAGTCTTCTGGAAGGTGCCATTAAAGAATTAAGAAAAGGAAGTAAGGCAACCTCTGCAAGCTCAGAGGAAACTTACCAGTCTTTAAATAAATATGCTAAAAACTTCAACGAATTAGCAGCGGAAGGAAAGCTGGATCCGGTGATCGGGCGTGATGAAGAGATCAGAAGGGTGCTGCAGATTCTTTCGAGAAGAACAAAAAACAACCCGATCCTTATCGGGGAGCCCGGTGTAGGTAAAACCGCAATTGCAGAAGGTATTGCACACCGTATTATTTCAGGGGATATTCCTGAAAATTTGATGGACAAGACTTTATATTCACTGGACATGGGTGCTCTGATTGCCGGAGCTAAATATAAAGGTGAGTTTGAGGAGCGTCTGAAATCTGTAGTGAATGAAGTGATCAAATCTGAAGGACAGATCATTCTTTTTATCGACGAGATCCACACTTTGGTGGGAGCAGGAGGCGGTGAAGGAGCTATGGATGCTGCAAACATTCTTAAACCGGCTTTGGCAAGAGGTGAATTAAGAGCGATTGGTGCCACCACTTTGAATGAATATCAGAAGTATTTTGAAAAGGATAAAGCATTGGAACGACGTTTCCAGAAAGTAATGGTGGAAGAACCGGATACAGAATCTGCGATTTCCATTCTGCGTGGTATTAAGGATAAATACGAGGCTCACCACAAAGTAAGAATCAAAGATGAAGCGATCATTGCTGCGGTGGAAATGTCCCAGAGATATATTTCGGACCGTTTCTTACCGGATAAGGCCATTGACCTTATTGATGAAGCTTCTGCAAAATTAAGGATGGAGATCAATTCGAAACCGGAAGAGCTGGATGTCCTGGACAGAAGATTAATGCAGCTGGAAATTGAGTTGGCCGCCATTTCGAGAGAAGGCAACCAGACGAAGATTGATCATGTAAAGGAAGATATCGCTAAAATTTCAGAGGAAAGAAATGAGATCAATGCGAAATGGCTTAAAGAGAAACAGAAATCTGAGGATTTAACTCAGCTTAAAAAAGATATTGAGTCTTTGAAACTCGAAGCAGAAAAGGCTTCAAGAGCAGGAGACTACGCAAAAGTAGCAGAAATCCAGTACGGAAAAATTAAGGAGAAAGAAGATGCTTTGCAAAAACTGGAACTGGAGATGCAAAATCATCAGAATGAATTGATTAAGGAGGAAGTTACTGCTGAAAACATTTCTGAAGTTATTGCTAAATGGACAGGAATTCCTGTAACCAAACTTCTTCAGTCCGAAAGAGAAAAACTGCTGAATCTTGAAACGGAGCTCCACCACCGCGTGGTTGGACAGGATGAAGCTATCGGAGCCGTTGCAGATGCAATCAGAAGAAACAGAGCGGGATTAAGTGATGAGAAAAAACCTATCGGGTCTTTCTTATTCTTAGGAACAACAGGTGTCGGTAAAACAGAGCTTGCGAAAGCACTGGCGGAATATCTATTCGACGATGAGAATAATATGACGAGAATCGACATGAGTGAATATCAGGAAAGACACAGTGTATCCAGACTGGTTGGAGCTCCTCCGGGATATGTGGGTTATGATGAAGGCGGACAGCTGACAGAAGCGGTAAGAAGAAGACCTTATTCCGTAGTTCTGCTTGATGAGATTGAAAAAGCACACCCTGATGTTTTCAATACATTGCTTCAGGTTCTGGATGACGGACGTCTGACAGATAATAAAGGACGTGTAGTGAATTTCAAGAATTCGATTATTATCATGACTTCGAATTTAGGTTCACATCTGATCCAGGAGAACTTTGAAAATATTACGGACGAAAATCAGGATGAGATCGTCGACAAAACCAAGGATGAAGTTTTCGATCTTCTGAAACAGACCTTACGACCTGAATTCCTGAACAGAATAGATGAAGTGGTATTGTTCCAGCCTTTGAGCAGAAAAGAAATCGGAAAAATTGTTCAGTATCAGCTGAGAGGTTTCAATGATATGCTGGCCAAACGCAACATTATCATGACTGCCACTCAGGATGCAATAGATTACCTGATGAATAAAGGATATGATCCTTCTTTCGGAGCGAGACCACTGAAAAGAGTGATCCAACAGGAAGTTTTAAATAAATTATCCAAAGAGATCCTTGCAGGAAAAGTAAATGACGGCGACAGGATTGCCCTGGATTATTTCGAAGAGACCGGTTTGGTTTTCAGACCGGCAGATCAATAAGTAGTTTTTTTCATATATATTATTTTTGTAAGTAAGTGGTGCAGCCCAATCTGCATCACTTATTTTTTTGAAGATTAAATTTATCCAAATCTTGTGAAATATTTGTACATTTATATCTCATCAAATTATAACTAAAACAAAATCAGTATGAAAAAGTTAAAAAGAAATGCACTAAAAACCATTTTAGGCGGAAAAAAGATTGCAGATGCATAACAATAACTTATTCTGACGGCTCTGTAAGCAGCAACTGCGTTACAGAATACTGTACTGAAATAAGCCTTGCCTGTGCACAGACAGAATGTCAACCAGTTCTTGAACTTTAAAAATGAATTTATGAAAAAGTTAAAAAGAAATGATTTAAAGAAAATCAGCGGCGGTGCCTCTGCTGAAATAGTAGAGTGCGATATCGACATGAACTGTCCTGCAGGTTTATGCTGCTCAACAGGGAATATCTGCAGAGATCCCAGAAGATACCCTTGCATTTAAGAGAAGTAAACTCCATAAAGTATGTAACCCTCAGTGTACCTGAGGGTTTTATCATTTTATAAACTAATGCACAATCCGTAAAAACACGGAAAATAAACAGGAAAAAACACATCAGTTTACTGCTTATTTTTTACGAAATTTGCACTACTAACTAACATTCTTTTATAAAACTAACGTTATGGAAACAAAACCTACTTTTGAGAGTGGATCACTTGGAGCTGTTTTAGCTGCCAATACTATCGCCTCTGATCTTGTTCAGAAACTGATAGACAACTACAGAAATAACCAGATGCAGGCTGTGAATAAAGAATTAGGAATTACCGATTCCCACGCGATCTGGTTTGACCTTCCCAAACTTAAAAAATTCATTGCCTGTATAGAAAATGAAGCGCAAAAAGTAAATCCCGGAGTTTCTGAAGAAGATTTAGGCATCAGGTTTTATTATGCAGCCTATCCAAAAGCTGAAGACTGGGCTATTATGGAAAGCCATCCTGTAGAGTTGGAATATGCAGAAAGGCATACCCTGGTGATGATTCCTACCCTGAAAAAAGCAGATGAGAACGGGGAAATGCTTAATTATGACTTTTGTCCTTCAAATGCCGGATCCTCATTAGCCATGGCATCGAAAAACGGCGAGAGCCTTTCTCCGGAAACAATTGCTGAAAACCATGGAGCCCTGTCCCCTCCGGAAAACCCAAAGGTTGAGCAATTTTCTAATTAAAATAACCAATTTTCACAACACACATGACTGATTTTCAGAATATACTTCAACAATCTTTAATCTGGGCCGAAGGTCTCGCTGCCATAATATCAATTATTTACTTTAACAGCAGTAAAGAAAGACACTGGAAGTATTTTTCCCTTTATCTTGTCCTCATGTTCCTGTGTGAAGTAATGGGAAAATGGGGACATTTATTGATAGAATATGACAAGCCCAAGTTTTACAACTATTTTGTTATCCCTGTTGAGTTTCTTTTCTTTTATTGGCTTTATGCTTCTAAATCATTAGGGAAACCAAAACTGTTCTATTTTTTGTCGCTGTTATATCTGTTATCATTTCTCCCAAGTGAATCTTTCTTTACCTCCAAAAAAATAATTTTCTCTTTTAATTATACTTTTGGATGTTTAATACTCATGGTACTCGTTATTATGGAATATTATAAGCAGATCAACTCTTCCGATATTCTGAATTTCAGCAGGAACAAAATGTTTTATATTAATCTGGGAGTCACCTTATTTTATATAGGAACTCTTCCTTTCTGGACATTTTTTACTCTTATAAAAAATTACAGAGAAATTTATAATGTTTATTTTTCCTATTTTCTGATATCAGGGATCATTATGTATTTATTATTCTCAATTTCATTCATATGGGGAAAACAGAGCTCTTCACAACCTTAATCTTATTCAATATCTTCTTTGTATTGTTTGTTATCGCTGTAATGGTATATATCCGCAAATACAAACAACGCAAAAGAGAGTACATGAATGAAATTGAAGTAAAAAACGAGATTCACAAGCGTGAGCTCCTCGCCACACAGCTTGAAATTCAGCAGGCTACCATGCAGCAGATAGGCCGAGAGCTTCATGACAATATCGGACAGAAACTGACGCTGGTAAGCCTTTACACCCAACAGCTTCTCTACGAAAACAGAGTTCCCGAGGTGAGCGAAAGGATCGACCAGGTATCCCAGATCATAAACCAATCGCTCCAGGATCTCAGAAGTCTTTCAAAAACCCTGACAGACGACAATATAAACCAAAAGGAAATTGTAACTTTGATTCAGGAAGAGGTAGACAATACAAATACGTTTAAAAGGTGCCAGGTGACTTTTGAACATAATTTCAGGCAGCTTGATCTGAGCTTTGTACACAAAAATGTACTGCTCAGGATTACCCAGGAATTTATCCAGAACAGCATCAAGCATGCCAACTGCAAGAATATCCTGATCAAACTGAATACGTCTGAAGATATACTTTGGGAGCTGAACCTTCAAGATGACGGTATTGGATTTGACAGCGATACAATAAAATCAAACGGCATAGGCCTGACCAATATGAAAAACAGAGCAGCCATCATAGGAGCCGATTTCACCCTTGAAAGTCAGGAAAATACCGGCACTTCACTTCATATTATTTTAAAGAAACAGCCATGAAAAAAACAATAGTGATTGTTGATGATCACGTACTTATAGCCAAAGCACTGGAAGGAATTATTGATAATTTTAATGAATTTGAAGTAATCTATGTGTGTGAGAATGGAAAAGACCTTATCCAGAAATTTGAAGACAACGGTAAAATCCCGGATATTGTTCTGCTGGACATCAGCATGCCTATTATGGACGGCTTTGAAACTGCCGCCTGGCTTACGCTGCACCATCCGGACATCAAAGTAATGGCGCTCAGTATGCAGGGAGACGACAACAGCGTTATTAAAATGATCAAAAACGGGGCAAAAGGATATTTACTGAAAAACACCCATCCGAAGGATCTGGAAACTGCTCTCACAAAATTAAATTCCGATGGATTCTTTTATCCGGAATGGGCATCAAAAATTATATTCTCTAACCTGAACAAAGAAAAAGAAGCAGAAAATGCCGTAAGAATATCCGACCGCGAAAAAGAATTCCTGAAATACACCGTTACTGAGCTAAGTTATAAGGAAATTGCCGACAAAATGTGCTGCAGTCCGAGAACGGTGGAAAGCTACAGGGATCAGCTTTGTGATAAGCTTGATCTTAAAACACGGGTTGGTCTGGCTGTTTTTGCCATTAAGAATGGCTTTGCTGGTTGATCAAAGACAGAAAATGAAATTAAAAATATAAATCAATTTAGATATATCACCTGATTATTTTAAACAAAACTATAATTAACTATAAAATATTTTAAACACACATTAGTGATATGATTAAAATTCAACCAAAATACATAAAAATCGAATAATATTCAATATTAAAGGGCTTTGAATGAAAAATATTCAAATATTTGCAAAAATATTTTGTTTATTAATTTTTTATAATATAAATTTGGGGACCAAACCATTTATAATTTATTATGAAAAAACTACTATTCGGAGCTCTCGTTCTGAGCTTCATGTCAGCTTGTAACAGTGATAATATTTCAAGCCAGGAGGAAATATCCCAGGATGCGGCTGCTCCCACAGGAATCACCAATGCAAAAAGAGGTTGTCCTTCCGACCTTATAAGAGAGAAGAAACTTCAGAATGATCCGGCACTGAGAGCCAGATTTGAAGCCAATGAATTACAATCTGAAAAGTTTTCAAGGGATTTAACAATGGGCAAGGTACTTGCCGACGGAACTGTTGAAATACCGGTTGTCTTTAATGTAATCTACAACACTTCCACACAGAACATTTCTGATGCAAGAATTGCAGAACAGATCGCAGTACTGAATGCAGATTATGGAGCAACCAACACGGATATTAATAAAATACCAGCAGCATTTCAGCCCGTTGCCGCCGGGAACGTTAAAATCAGCTTCAAACTGGTAGCAACCAACCGTAAACAATACACAAAAACAGGCTGGAGATCTGATCTGGAAGAAATGAAGAAAGCCTCTACAGGAGGGATTGACGCCACTGATCCTACTAAAAACCTTAACATCTGGGTGGTTAATTCTATCCTTGATGAGAGCAACCAGCCGGGAACCCTTGGATATGCCTACTATCCTGAATCTGCAGGATTATGGTATGATGGTCTTGTAATAGGTTACCAATATATTGGAAAAACTGGTGCCTCAGCTCCGTTTAACTTAGGAAGAACCGTTACGCACGAAGTAGGTCATTACCTGAACTTGCCTCACCTTTGGGGATCTTCCGATACAGGCTGCCAGACAGATTACTCTAATGACACTCCTGTTTCTCCGGGTCCTAACTTCGGTACTCCTACTTATCCTTTAAACAGAGTTTGCGGAGGAGTAAGCCGTTCCCAAATGTTTATGAACTATATGGATTACGTAGATGACAAAGCTATGTTCATGTTCTCTGCCAATCAGAAAACAAGAATGCAAGCCGTAGTAGCTGCAGGCGGACCAAGAGCCGGATTAAGATAATCAATATTCAAATTAACTTAAATAGGAGCCTGAAGTTTTTTCTTCAGGCTCTTTTTACGATCAGTATTTTTAAGGCTTTGATCTATTAAGACAAAATGATAAATGCAAAAGGAAAATGTTTTGACTCAAGAAATTTGAGTTTAAAAATCACCATTCGGATCTTCATCAATAGCAAACCAAACAACCTATTTACAACTCTGAAAAATTAAAATTTTACTATAAATTTTAAAAATATCAAATTATTTTTCATACAATTTTTAAATTAGCATAAAATCAAAGAAAAGCAAAATAAACAAATAAAACAATAATGAATCGAATCAAAAATTATCACATCTATAATAAAAATTAAAAAAAATTTGCATAATAATTTTTAATCATATAAATTCACAATCTGAAACTATACAAAATAACAACTTATGAAAAAACTATTATTGGGAGCCGTTGTATTAGGCTTTCTGTCGGCTTGTAACAGCGACAACATGTCAAACCAAAATGAAAATCCTGCAAATGAGGATGTAACTACAGCTAATATGTCAAAAAGAGGCTGTGCATCTGAAGAAGTAAGACAGGAAGCATTAAAAAACAATGCTGAACTTAGACAAAGGTTCGTTGAATTAGAAGCTAATACAGAAAAATTTGCAAATGACTTAAAAGTGGGGAAAGTACTAGCAGATGGTACTGTAGAAATTCCGGTTATTGTTAATGTATTATATAGAACTGCCGCAGAAAACATTTCTGATGCCCAGATTCAATCTCAAATCAATACATTAAATGCAGATTACTCTGCTACTAATAGTGATATTAATAAAATTCCAGCAGAATTTGCTTCTACTGCTGCAGGTAATATCGGTGTTAAATTCCGATTAGTAACGGTTAACAGAAAAGCCACGACTGTAAGAAGCTGGAAAACAAATGATGCCATGAAAAAAACATCAACTAAAGGAATAGATGCTACTGATCCTACCCATTATTTTAACATATGGGTAGTTAGTGATATGGCAGGAATACTTGGCTATGCAACATTTCCAGAATCTGCAGGACTTTGGAATGATGGGGTAGTAATTGCAGCTAAATATTTCGGAAATACATCGTCTGCACCTTATGACTTGGGAAGAACTGCTACTCATGAAGTAGGACATTATCTGAATCTTAGACACATTTGGGGAGATGCTAATTGTGGAAACGATTTAGTAACAGACACTCCTACACAAACAGGTGCTAATTATGGAAAACCTACTTATCCATTATACAACACTTGTAGTGGAGTTCAAAGATCTGTTATGTTCATGAATTATATGGATTATGTGGATGATGCGGCAATGTTCATGTTCTCTTCCGGACAAAAAACTAGAATGCAATCTGTAGTAGCTTCTACAGGAGCAAGAGCTGGATTAAGAATTAATTAATAACAATTTGATTTCAATAAAAAGCGCCTGAATTTTCAATTCAGGCGCTTTCTTTATTTTAATGCTTTTGTATTATTTTCAGGAGTATAATCCATAAAGATATCTCCATCCAAAGTTACCGACTTTATTTTCTTTTTAATAGGAACGGTAAGATCCGCCTGCTTCTGATTCTTTTCCCACAGACCCGGCGAAAAATGAAGCCTTTCCACAGATCCGTCCTCATAATTAAGAACAGCATCAAAAGGAATGGCAAAACCTCCTACATTATCCACGTTGACCGTAAGGAGATCATTAAGCTGAGAAGCACCGGTTATTTTCAAATCAATATAGTTGTTCGTATAAAACCAGTTTTGAAAGAACCAGTTCAGATTTTTACCGGACCCTGTATTCATTGAATTAAAGTAATCCCATGGAACAGGATGTTTCCCATTCCAGTTATCCATATAGTGAAGAAGTGCTTTTTTAAACAGGTCGTCTCCTAAATAATCTTTTAGTGCAAGATAAGACAGGGACGCTTTTACGTAAGAATTATTTCCATACCCGGCTCCGCTTACCTGCGTACTCATGGTAATCACCGGCTGATCCTGCTCGGCAGAAGCATCGTTGATCCATCTTTTAACCCTGAAGTTTTTATAAAATTCCTTTGCAGCAGCTTCTCCGTTTTCATCAATTCCAATCAGATATTCCAGTGTGGTAGCCCAGCCTTCGTCCATAAAGGCATAACGGGTTTCATTGATTCCCATATAAAAAGGGAAATAAGTATGGGCAATCTCATGATCTGCCGTAAGACGCGCATCACGAAGATCATCCGGAATACTGGTATCATTAATCATCATTGGATATTCCATATCTGCATACCCCTGGATAGCCGTCATTACATTATACGGATATTCCACGCCCGGCCATTTTTTTGAAAACCAATCCAGATTATAACGCATCCATTCTACATAATGCTCAAAATCCTTGGCTCCGTTTTTATAACCTGCCTGTACGCTTGCCCTTTTTGTTTTTAACTGAACACTTGAAGCATCCCATTCATAATGATTACTCATTGCAAAGCAGAAATCTGTAATATGGTTAGCTTTGAATTTCCAGGTATTCCATTTGTTTTGTTTGGTTACCTTTCCGGATCTCATTTCCTGCTCGGAGGCAATATGAACCACTTTGTCGCTTTTAAGAGAGGATTTATACCTTTTTAAATATTCCGGCTGAAGCACAGCATCAGGATTCAGAAAATCTCCGGTTGCCCATACGACAAAATTCTTCGGGACAGAAATGGCAAAACTATAATCATTAAAATCATTATAAAACTCCTGTCGGTCGGAATGAGGAAGCATATCCCATCCGTTGTAATCATCATACACGGAAATTCTTGGGAAAGAATAAGCGACGTAAAAAGTTTCGGGATCTATCTGCCCTTCTCTTCCGCTCTGCACAGAAAGAGGGTATTCCCATTCTATCTTTACCTCAGCTTTGGCTCCGGCCTTAAGCACTTTATTCAGCTTTACCTTCTCTACGGTTCCCCAGTCGTCGCTGTTGACCTGATATTTTTCTCCGTTTACAATAAATGATTTAATATGCAGGCCGGAAGACAGAAAATCTTTAGATACAAAACCCGATCGCGGAGACTGAGGCTTATGGAGGTTATTCACAAACCTGATAGCCAGTTCCTGAAGGGCATCCGGGCTGTTATTGGTATACATGATTGTTTCTTTTCCTGAAACCGTTTTGGTTCCGGCATCCACTTTTACTTCTACATTATAAATTCCTTTATTCTGCCAATAGTTTTTACCCGGCGCCCCGGAAGCATCACGGGTTCCTTTTTCATAGGCTTTTTTAATATTCCTTGGCATATACAATTCCTGTGCAGAAACCTGTTGCATAGAAACAGCAATTGCCAGAACATAAAGAAATCGTTTCATATCTAATTTTTAAAAATAAATATCAAAATTAACGAAAATGTAAGACCTGGCAACCATTTCTTTTTACAATAATGTTTTATGAATGAACCTAAAATAAAAACCAACTCCCGGAAGGAATTGGTTAAGCTATTTGGTTAATGTAAATCACCCCATTAAAAAGAAAGCTCTGTAAGAACCGGGAAATGATCTGATGGATACAGCAGATTTTCTCTTCTGTCATTAATATGTCTCTGGGATTTTATCTTAAAGCCTTTTACAAAAATATAATCGATTCTGTCTTTAGGAATTTCATTGATATTAAAGCCTGTGAATGTACCTTTTGGTCCGTAAGGTTTTGTTTCGGAATGATAGAAACTGTCATTTAAATTCTGTGAAAGGATCTTTATCGGTTCCGAATCATCTGTTAAATTAAAATCTCCACTTAAGGTAACCGGAAGGTTTCCAGGATTGATCTCTTTGATTTTTTTCAGAATAAGGTCAGCAGATTTTACTCTTGCTATATTCCCGATATGATCGAAGTGAAGGTTCATCGCTAAAAATTCCTTCTTTGATTTTTTATCTTTGAACACGGCATAAGTACAAATTCTGTTAAGGGCGGCATCCCATCCCCTCGAAGGTTTTTCCGGCGTTTCCGAAAGCCAGAACGTCCCTGATTTTACGACCTGAAGTCTGTTCGTATCATAAAAAATGGCAGAAAATTCGCCTTTTTCTTTTCCGTCGTCCCGTCCCACTCCTACATAATCATAATTCTTAAGGCCGGTCTTAATATCTTTCATCTGCTCAGGAAGTGCTTCCTGAACGCCGAAATAATCGGGATGATAATAATTTAATAAATCTGCAACATCCTGCTTTCTTTCCGTCCAGGCATTTTCCTTATCTGAAGTTACCTGCAACCTGATATTAAAGCTCATTACTTTAAGGTCCTGAGAGAATCCCAAAGCAAAGAACAGCAGGGATACGATTGAAAATCTGAAATTCATAACCATATTTTAAATTAAGTAACAAAAATAAAACATCTTTACGAGAGATGATGAAGGTTTGGAAATACATTATTGTTAATTTAAGGAGGGAAGCCGGAAGAGGGAGGATGGAGGTTATAATAGCCGGACAAGCAATCGAAGTCTAACTTTTATTTTAATTTTTTAATCTTTTTAATAATCTATCTTCTAATGATCACAACATTGAACTTTAGACACCACAGGGCATCCATCTTCCATCTTCAATCTTCCATCTTCCCCTTTCACCAACAAAAAACCTAAACTCCAGCATATGAAGTTTAGGCCTCTCAATATCACTTAAAGCTATGTTTATTCCTTGGTAAACTGGAACTCCCTTCCCGCCTGCTTAAAGGTAACAATCTTTTTATCCTTACTGAATTCCAGCGTTATAGCCGCCTCTTCAAAAGTAAAGACATTATTCCCTGCATATTGCAGTGGAAATTCCTGCTGATTTCCTGCCTTGGCAAAAAGCTGTCCGTTTTTATCAAAAAAGGTCAGTTTAATCGGATCACTTTTAGTAACGTAAGTCCCTGCAAAATCTTTTGTATTGATCTTATCAACCGGTTTAGTTTCTGCAGAAGGCCAGATATTGTTTTTTGCATTTACATCAGGAACCATCGCATCCGGATCCAGCATTACTTCAGCGATCTCTTTATTTGAATTCAACTTGAGCAGCCATTCCGTATTACGTTTCCAGACCTCAATCGGGATTTTTACAATCTGTTTTGTTCCATCTTTAAATTTCACCTGAACCGTTGTAGGCATCGGAAGCTGGCCAATATTTTCCACGGTGATCTGGGCACCGTTTTTAAAATCGCCATTGATGTATTTCACATCTTTAACCGATTGATCGATCTTCCATTTATTGATAAACCATCCTCTCCAGAACCAGTTCAGCTCTTCACCCGACACATTTTCCATGGTGTGGAAGAAATCCCAGGGTGTAGGATGTTTAAAAGCCCATCGGTCAACATAAGTCCTGAAAGCTTTGTCAAATTTTTCAGGGCCAAGAATAGATTCTCTCAAAATCTGCAACCCCATTCCAGGCTTGAAGTAAGCAAGAACGCCGATGCTTCTTTCCTTCATATTATCGGGGCCTACCATGATAGGCTCAATATTATCGTTCATCATAAAGCTTCCGGTTCTGGCAAGATCTTTCTTATGATAGTATTCGCCATTGTTGAAAGCCTTTGTCGATAATTCATTGATAAAGGTATTGAATCCCTCATCCATCCACGCAAACAGCCTTTCATTGGAACCTACGATCATCGGGAACCAGTTGTGCCCGAATTCATGATCGGTAACTCCCCAAAGGTCTTCACCGGCAGAGTCCATGTGGCAGAATACAATCCCCGGGTATTCCATTCCGCCCTCATTTCCTGCTACATTGGTCGCTGCAGGATAAGTATATTCATACCATTTCTGGGAATAATGTTCAATCGCGGCTTTTGTGTATTCCGTAGATCTTCCCCAGGCCTTTTCTCCAGCACTTTCTGCAGGATAGGCAGATATTGCAACGGATTTTTTACCACTCGGAAGATTTATTCTGGCCGCATCCAGAATGAATGCAGGTGACGACGCCCAGGCAAAGTCACGGGTCTGGTCTATTTTGAATTTCCATGTTTTAGTTCCGGAAGCCTGGTTTTTCCCGATTTCAGATTCAGGACGGATCATCACTGTCTTATCACTGTTTCTGGCTTGTTCCCAACGGTTGTTTTCTTCTTTGGTATAGACCTCTCTGGAATTCAGAAGTTCTCCGGATGCCACTACATAATGATTGGCAGGAACGGTAATGTTTGCGGTGATATTACCATATTCAAGGTAAAACTCAGAAGCACCAACATAAGGAAGAGTATTCCATCCCATTACATCATCGTACACGCACATTCTTGGATACCATTGCGCAATGGTAAATATTTTACCGTTTTTTGTCTTGCTCACGCCCATTCTGTCAGAGCCATATTCAGGAGATATAAATGAATATTCAATTTTAATTTTAGCTACACCGCCTTTTGCTTTCAGCTCTTTAGGAAGGTCAATCTGCATTCTGGTATCCGTGATGGTATATTTCACATCTTTACCATCCAGCTTTACTGATTTAATTTTATAACCTCCGTCCAAGTCTTCTCCGTGAGCTCCGTTCCTGCTGCCCGACGGCGGAACTACAGCATTACCCCGGGAATCTTTTGCAAATAAATTCTGATCCAGCTGCAACCATAAGAAGCTCAATTGGTCCGGACTGTTATTGGTATAGGTAATATCAGCTGTCCCTATAATTTCATTCTTAGCATCATTCAGGCTTACATTCAGGTTATAATCTGCTGAATTCTGCCAGTAAGCATGGCCCGGCTGTCCGCTTGCAGAACGGGTTTCCGTGCCTGTCTGGGGATAAAAGAAGGGCTTGAACGCTTCTACATAGCTGTATTTCGGGCTTTCCTGTGCTAAAACAGTTCCTGAAAAAAGGAATACTGCCGCTGCTGCAATAAGACGTGGAAGTTTATAATTCATTGGAAATAATTTATAAGATTTCTATGATAAGTTATAAAAAAACCCGGAATCGTTACAAATCCGGGATTATTTTATGAAAAATTTAAATTGATATGAGTTGGGGCTGATGATGGAAGCTGGAAGAGAGATGACGGAAGTTACTATTGGACGGTAATTTCTGATGATTATGAATCAATTCAAGATAAATAGAGTATCACTTTTCGGATTCTCAATAACCTCTTTCTTACAGCTTCCCGCTCCCCGCTTCTCTTAATTTGTTTTCTTTGCTTTGATCATTGCCTCCAGTGCATCCCACATTTCTTTCGGAATATCTTCAAGCATATTGAATTCTCCAGCTCCCTGAAGCCACTCTCCTCCGTCTATGGTTACCACCTCACCATTCATATAAGCTGAGTAATCTGAAACCAGGTAAGCCGCCAGGTTGGCAAGCTCCTGGTGCTCTCCCACTCTTCTCAAAGGAACTTTTTTCCTCATATCGAATTTTTCCTGAAGGTCTCCCGGAAGCAATCGGTCCCATGCCCCTTTGGTAGGGAAAGGTCCCGGTGCAATGGCATTGAAGCGGATGCCGTATTTTGCCCACTCTACCGCAAGAGATCTTGTCATAGCCAGAACGCCTGCTTTTGCGCATGCCGAAGGAACTACGTAAGCAGATCCGGTCCATGCATAAGTGGTTACAATATTCAGAACTGTTCCCGGACTTTTAGAATCTATCCAGTGTTTCCCAACGGAAAGGGTGCAGTTTTTAGTTCCTTTTAAAACAATATCCAAAATAGAATCAAATGCAGAATGGGTCAATCTTTCTGTTGGCGAAATAAAATTTCCGGCTGCATTGTTCAGTAAAATATCAATTCTTCCGAATTCTTTTAAGGCTGCTTCTTTCATCGCTTCCACCTCATCCCAGTTTCTTACGTCACACGCAACACACAGGACTTTTCCGCCGGTTTCCTCTTCGAGTTCTTTCGCTGTTCCCTGTAATTTTTCCAGATTACGGGAAGTGATCACCACTTTCGCTCCCAGCTGAAGAAAATATCTGGTCATCGCTTTTCCGAGACCGCTTCCGCCTCCTGTTACAATGGCTACCTTATCCTGTAATGCACCTTCGCGCAACATAGGCTGTGTATATAAATTCATATGATTTTATTTTTTCCTAAAAATACTAAATATTGAATTGATGCCATTTAAAATAACAGGATAAATCATAATGTCATAAATAGTTTTCTATCTTCTGTGCTCTTATTCATAAGAAAGGATAAAAATCAACCGCAGATCAGAAAAAAATACAAAAAAAACATCCCTGTAGTGAATTACAAGGATGGAAGGTCTGTTAAGACTATATAACTGTAAAATTTTATTAGGCAACTACTCCTTTGAAAGTAAGTGTTTTAGGAATTTTGCTTTCGCTGGTCGTAACGTTAACCGTTTTCATGAATGGTCCTTTGCTTGCTGCATTATAGCTTGCTTCTACAAATCCTTTTTTTCCCGGAAGAATCGGAGTTTTGGTATAATCTGCTGTTGTACAGCCGCATGATGGTGCTACATTTTCTATAACGATCGGCTTGGAAGAGGTATTGGTAAATTCAAATCTGATAAGTTTGGGTTTTCCCTGAGGAATATTTCCCACATCTATAGATTCTGATTTCCATTTAATAGCATCAGCGATACCTTTTACTACCGGATGGCTTTCGGAAGGAAATACATTGGCATAGAACGGGGAAAATGCTAAAACGGCCAAAAGCGCTGTAATTTTTAATTTTTTCATGATACAAATTTTAATAGTTAATAAATAACAGGATACAATTATTATGTTTTGATATAACAAATGTAATGCGGATGACAGATACAACTTGTTAACCGCTGTCAAACATTTGTTAACGAGTTGTTAATGATAAAAGATTAATAGATATTTTTGGATAATATTGTTTCTGAAAATGAAAATAAAGAAGCTCAATATTATAATAACACTCGGATTCATTGCTATTATCGGAATTTTAATAGCCCAGCTGCTCTGGACCCGTCAGGCTTATAATCTTGAAGATCAGAAATTTAATCAAAAAGTAAATATCGCTTTAATGGAGGTGGCAGAAAAACTGTCCGGCGGAAAAACCTCCTTTACTGAAAATCCGGTACAGACCATTGCAAACGATTATTATGTAGTCAATATCAATAATGAATTTCATCCGGTCGTTCTGGAACATTATCTCAGGACAGAATTCACCCGTTTTCAGATCAATACAGATTATGTATATGCTTTATACAACTGCCACAGCGATAAAATGATGTACGGAAAGTATATGTCTAAAAACCAGGAAGAACCCAGCGATAAAGTCATTAATTTTCCCAAGCATAAAAACCTGATTTATTATTTTTCCATACGTTTTCCCGACAAAACCTCTTACCTCATCAGCTCATTAAGGTTCTGGTATGTGCTTACTGCTGCGCTTATTATTATTCTGCTGGTCTATGTCTATTCCATTTATACTATCATTCAGCAGAAAAAATTCTCGGAACTGCAGCGTGATTTTATTAATAATATGACCCATGAGTTTAAAACTCCGCTGTCCTCCATCCTTTTAGCATCAGAATCTCTCAGCAAGCAGCCAATTGTACAGGAAAATTCCAGGTTGCAGACTTATACTTCCATTATTATCAATCAGAGCTACAAGCTCAACAGCCATATTGAAAAAATACTGAATATTGCCAAAAACGATTCTTCCGGACTGTCGTTAAAGCCTCAGAAAATAATACTTCTGCCGTTTATTCAGGAAATTGCCGATACCATCAGGCAAAAGAATGAAAACATGACGATTGATATAGAAATTGAAAGCCACCTCTCCGTAATGGCAGATGAATTTCACTTTACCAATATCATCTACAACATCCTGGATAATTCAATTAAATATTGTGAAACCCAACCTGTTGTGAAAATTTCATCCTATAAAGATTCAAAAGGTTTATATTTAAAGTTTAAAGACAACGGAATGGGAATTCCATCTAAAAATATTCCTCATATTTTTGAAAAATTTTACCGGGTACCCAACAAAAAGAATGATGAAGTGAATGGTTTCGGATTGGGATTGTTTTATGTAAAAAAAGTGGTACAGCAGCATAACTGGAAGATTTCAGTTGAGAATAATGCAGACAAAGGAATTACCATAACGCTCTTTTTTCCTGTTTAAATTTAATAATGTGTAAGTATGGAGAAATCTAAAATTTTATATGCAGAAGATGACAAAACCATCGCTTTCCTGATCCAGGACAGCCTGGAAAGTTATTACGACATCAACTGCTATTCGGATGGAAGATCTGCACTGGAAGCATTCAACAGCCAGAATTTCGACATCTGCCTGCTGGATATTATGATGCCGGAACTGAACGGTTTTGAGCTGGCACAGCAGATCCGCGATAAAAATTCGGAGATCCCCATTATTTTCATTTCTGCAAAAGCCTTAAAAGAAGACAGGATCAAAGGCTTAAAACTCGGGGCTGATGATTATCTGGTAAAGCCTTTCAGCATAGAAGAATTAATCCTGAAAATTGAAGTATTTCTGAAACGCACCAAAAGAACAGATATCTCGCCGCTTAAATACAAAGTCGGAAGATATGATTTCGATCCTAAAAACTATACCCTTCAGGATGCAGAAAACAGCATTACTTTAACCCAAAGGGAATCTGAACTTCTTTTATATTTCATCCGGAACAAGAACATGGTTCTGAAAAGACAGGATATCCTTAAAGCGATCTGGGGCGATGATGACTATTTTATGGGCCGAAGCCTGGATGTATTTATTTCCCGTCTGCGAAAAGTATTGGCCGATGAGCAAAACATCCTGATCGAAAATCTACATGGAATTGGCTTCCGGTTTTCGGAAAAGGGTTTATGATGAATCTGATTTATTTCCGAATCATTAAAATATATTAAGTTATTAAGGGTATTAAGAATTTCTTCAAATCTTAAATCAATAAATGATACTTCTTGATTTTTAATTAATTTAGCCTTTGAAAATTTGCCATTAATGAAAAATTACGGAACAACTGTTTTTCTATTCCTTCTTTTTTTAGTTTACATTTTAAAGCTCAAAAATTTGAAAAATTAATACAATACGTCAATCCATTCATCGGGACGGAAAAAATGGGTCATACGTATCCTGGGGCAACTGTTCCTTTCGGTGCGGTACAATTGAGCCCGGAAACCGATACCATTTCTTACGAGCTTAACGGAAAATACAACGGTGAGGTGTATAAATACTGTGCAGGCTACCGTTATGAAGACAAAACTATTGTAGGATTCAGTTCAACGCACTTCAGCGGGACCGGGCATTCTGACCTTGGAGATTTTCTGATTATGCCAACCGTTGGAAAACTGCAATTAAATCCCGGAACTGCATCAAATCCTGAAAGCGGTTACAGAAGCAGGTTTTCTCATCAGAATGAAAAAGCTGAAGCAGGATATTACCGGGTAAAACTGGACGATCATAATATTCTGGCAGAACTTACTACTTCAACGAGAACCGGAGTTCATCGCTATACATTTCCAAAATCCGACCAGGCACATATTATTTTAGACCTTACTGCAGGAATTTACAACTATGACGGTAAGAACATCTGGACTTATGTACGTGTAGAAAATAACGGTACAGTCACAGGATACCGCCAAACAAACGGCTGGGCAAGAACCAGAACGGTTTATTTTGCCATGAAATTTTCAAAGCCTTTTAAATCATACGGCCAGAAAAATTTTGACGGTCAACAGGCTTACAAAGGATTCTGGAGAAAATTCGACCAGACCAAAAATTTCCCTGAAATTGCCGGCAAAAACCTGAAAATGTATTTTGACTTTGATACTCAGGAAAACGAAGCTATTGAAGTAAAACTGGCCATTTCTCCCGTAAGCCAGGCCAATGCACTGGAAAATCTGGAAAAAGAAACCGGGAACCAATCTTTTGACCAGGTAAAAACCAAAGCTCAGGAAGACTGGAATAAAGAACTGAATAAAATTGTTATTAAAGGTTCTGATACAGAAAAAACAAACTTTTATACCGCGATGTACCATACCTTTATCAGTCCTACAACCTACATGGACATTAACGGCGAGTACAAAGGTTTAGATCAGAACATTCATAAAGCAGAAGGTTTTACGAATTATACGACATTCTCCATCTGGGACACTTACCGGGCCCTTCATCCTTTCTTTAATATTATCCAGCCCAAACGGAATAACGATATGGTTAAATCTATGATGGCGCATTATAACCAGTTTTCAATGAAAATGCTTCCGATATGGTCCCATTACGCCAACGACAACTGGTGTATGAGCGGTTATCATAGTGTAAGTGTGGCAGCTGATGCGGTGATCAAAGGAAATTACACCGGTGATCCGAAGGAAGTGCTGAAAGCCTGCATTGCAACAGCCAATAAAAGAGATTATGAAGGGATCGGATATTATATTGATATGGGCTATATTCCAGCAGAGAAAAACGGAACTTCAGTTTCAAACACTCTGGAATATGCTTATGATGACTGGGCTATTGCACAGCTGGCAAAACATTTGGGTGAAACGGAAATCTATAACCAGTTCACCAAGCGTTCTGAAAACTGGAGAAATAATTTCGATCCGAAAGAAGGATTTATGCGTCCAAGACTAGCAGACGGAAGCTTCAAAAAAGATTTTGATGTATTAAGCACTCACGGTCAGGGCTTCATTGAAGGAAATTCCTGGAACTATAGTTTTTTTGTCCCACAGAATCCTGATGGTTTGATCCAGGCGATGGGCGGAAAGAAAAAATTCGCTTCAAAACTGGATCAACTGTTTACGATGCATCTTCCTGATGAATTTTTTGCAGATACGGAAGACATTACCCGCGAAGGAATTATCGGCGGCTATGTTCACGGAAACGAGCCGGCCCACCATGTTGCCTATTTTTATAACTGGGCAGGACAGCCATGGAAAACCCAGGCTCAGATCAGACGCATTCTTGAAATGCAGTACAAGGCAACGCCCGACGGCTTGGGAGGAAATGATGATGCAGGGCAGATGAGTGCATGGTACATTTTAAGTTCACTCGGCTTTTACCCTGTAGCACCGGGATCTGAGGATTATGCCATCGGAAGCCCGGCTGTGGATTATGCAATTTTAAACCTGGAAAACGGCAAAACCTTTGAAATTGAAACTGTGAATCAGAGTCCAAAGAATGTATATATTGAAAAGATCCTTCTGAATGGTAAAGAAATTAAAAACTTTACCTTGAAACATTCAGAAATCATGAATGGCGGGAAACTAACATTTTATATGAGTGCCAAAGCGAAAAAATAATTTCCTGATTGCATCAGAATGATCATAAAATCTAAAAAACATAAAAAACATAAAAAACAAAGGCTGCAATTCGCAGCCTTTGTTTTTTATACGGTTAAAAATCTTCTTTAAGTTTTCTCTTGTGGGTTCTCCCCCATTCCGAAAGAGACATAATAACGGGTTTCAGGGTACGGCTGTAATCTGTCGAAATATATTCCACAACAACCGGTGTCTGCTCGGCATGCACCACCCTTTTCACAAAACCGTTCAATTCCAGATCTTTCAATTCATTGGAAAGCACCCTAGCCGATATTCCACTGATTGCTCTCTGCAATTCATTAAAACGGATGTTTCCGTTTTCCTGCAAGACAATAATGATCTTCAGCTTCCACTTTCCACCAATCACGTAAATTGCATCTTCCACAGCAGAAAGATTTTCGGAACATTTACTAGTAAACACATGTTTTTCTAAAACAGCAGAATTTTCCATAGCGACTCAATTTAACTAATAAAAAGGTTAGTACTAACCTTTTGTTCACTACTAACTTTTGATAAGCAAATGTACATAATTTTGCTAAAGAAATTTTAATTAAAAAAAATGAAAAACATACTTCACATTATTTCAAGTCCGAGAACTGAAATATCTGCAAGCAGAAAACTGGGCAATGCCGTTATCAAAAAAATTCAGGAAAAATATTCTGATGCCGTCGTAAAAGAACGTGACCTTACCAAAAATCAGGTTCCACTTTTAGAAGAAGTACACATTAATACTTTTTTTCACCTGAAGAGAGTCATTCTTCTGAGCAGCAGGAAATCAACAGATATTCCCAGGAATTAATTTCAGAATTGAAGGAGGCAGATATTATCGTGATCGATTCTCCTATGTATAATTTTTCGATTCCTGCTACCCTTAAAGCTTATTTTGACTTTACTTCAAGAGCAGGATATACGTTCAGATACGACGAAAATGGTCCTAAAGGGCTTTTAAACAACAAAAAATTATACATTGCTTTTACTTCAGGAAATATTTATTCGGAAGGTCCGTACCAGATCTATGATTCTAATGTACCTTACATTAAAAACATTTTTGGTTTTTATGGCGTTACAGATGTAAGTGTTTTCCGTGCAGAAGGCTTAGCTATCCCGGGAATTCAGGAAACTTCCCTGGAAAAGGCCATTGAAGGAATTACTATTGATTAATTTTTGAAAACGAATTGTTAGAAAAACAAAGCCCTTTCAAAATTTGAAAGGGCTTTGTTTTTATTTATTCCTGAACTTCAAAAAGCAAACGCTCTCCGAATTTTTGCTCGTTTATTTTTCCGTTGTCATAAACAAGATGTCCGTTCACAAAGGTATGCGTCACTTTAGAATGCAGGTTCATCCCTTCCAGAGGGCTCCATCCGCATTTGTAAAGAATATTGTCTTTGGCTACGGTCCAGTCTGTATTTAAATCAGCCAAAAGAAGATCCGCTTTATAACCTTCTCTTACAAATCCTCTTTTTTCGATTCTGAAAAGTATCGCAGGATTGTGGCTCATCTTTTCAACGATTTTTTCCAGGGAAATTTTTCCGTTTCTGTAGTTTTCCAGCATGACCAGCAATGAATGTTGTACCAAAGGTGCTCCGGAAGGGCATTTTGTATATACATTCTGTTTTTCTTCAGCCGTATGGGGCGCATGGTCGGTAGCTACCACGTCAATTCTTCCGTCAAGAAGAGCTTCCCATAATGCATCTTTGTCTTTCTGGGTCTTTACGGCAGGGTTCCATTTGATCAGAGAACCTTTGGTTTCATAGTCCTCATTAGTAAATGTGAGGTGATGAACACAAACTTCAGCGGTAATTTTTTTATCTTTTAACGGAATATCATTTCTGAACAGTTCCATTTCTTTAGCGGTTGAAAGGTGAAAGACGTGCAGCCTTGCCCCTGTTTTCTCTGCCAGTTCAATAGCCTTTGAAGAAGATTTATAGCATGCCTCTTCACTTCTGATCAGATGATGGAATTTTACCGGAATATCTTCCCCGTATTCATCCATATATTTCTGGGTATTGGCTTTGATGGTTGCTTCGTCTTCGCAGTGAACGGCGATCAGCATTTTGGTACTGCTGAAGATATTTTCAAGGGTTTCGGGATTGTCTACAAGCATGTTTCCGGTAGAAGACCCAAGGAATAACTTAATTCCCGGAACGTTTCTCGGGTTGGTCTTTAAGACTTCCCCCAGGTTATCATTAGTCCCTCCCATCATAAAGCCATAATTAGCATACGCCTTTTGAGAGGCAATTTCGTATTTATCGGACAGTAATTCCTGGGTAACTGCATTGGGAACAGTGTTGGGCTGATCAATAAAACTGGTGACCCCTCCTGCGATGGCTGCTTTTGATTCACTTTCAATATCGCCTTTATGCGTCAGGCCTGGATCCCTGAAATGCACCTGGTCATCAATTACCCCCGGCAGAAGATATTTTCCGGAACCGTCAATAATCTGGTCTGCTTCTTCAGTAATACCGGAATCTATCCTGGAAATCAGGTCATTTTCTATTAAGATATCGCTTTCAAAGATTTTACCTTCATTGACGATCTTTACATTTTTGATTAGGGTCTTCATTTTTTACTTTTTATAGAAATTAGAGGCTAAACATAAGAAGTTAGAAAAGATGAATTATGGTCTAAATAACAAACCAATAATTTCTAACTTCTAATATCTAACCTCTATAAATAGCAAAATTAAGGTTTATGAATGAATTTTAATGTTGCCGATTACAAATCAATTTCTAAATATTTACATTTGCATAAAATTTCACACATTGAAAAAACTTCTCAACGAGACTATTATATATGGAATTGGGGCGATCATGCCAAGAGTTATCCTGTTCATTCTTAACCCTTTATATATTAATCAAATTAACAATAAGGATTTCGCCATATTTTCAAACCTGTATGCTCTTATTTCTTTTGTGAATATTATGCTTTCCTTCGGTTTTGAAACTGCGTTTTTCCGTTTTTCGGCGGATAAAGACAATGAAAAGAAAACATTTAATACTTCATTCTGGTTCTTATTCGGTTTATCTACTGTTTTCCTTTTAAGCTTACTGATTTTCAGTCAGCCGGTGGCAGACCAGCTGGGATACTCATCCAATCCGGAATATATCCGGTGGTTTGCATGGATTGCCTTTTTCGATAACCTGTGTGTTATTCCTTTTGCATGGCTCAGGTTCAATAACAAACCTATAAAATATTCTTTGGTAAGGGTTTTACAGTCTCTTTTTCAAACTGTGATCACCGTTGCTTTATTCTTATACATTCCTCTGAGCATTTCTCAGGGTTTCGGACTGAAAGAAAAGGTATCGTTTCCTTTTTACAGTAATCTTGCTGCAAGCTTCCTAGGCTTTCTGCTCCTGCTTCCTGTTGTTTTCAAAGTAAGATTTCAGTTTTCCACTGAACTTTTCAAAAACATGATCAAATATTCCTGGCCGGTGATGATTGCAGGAATGGCCTTTATGGTCAATGAAAATTTCGATAAAGCTATCCAGATCTACAATATTCCGAGTGAAGATGCCGGAGCCTATGGCGGATGCTATAAATTAGCTGTTTTAATGACATTATTTGTTACTGCATACAGAATGGGAATCGAACCGTTCTTTTTCAAGCAGATGAATAATAACAATGCGAAAAATACCTATGCTAAAGTAACAGAATATTTCACATTCTTTGCCTCAACAGTGGCCATGGGAATTATCGCCAACATTTCCTGGCTGAAGCAGATCCTTATTCCTAACAGCAGCTACTGGACCGCTATCGACATTATCCCGATTATTGTTATCGCCAATCTCTGCTTTGGAATTTACTATAACTTTTCCACATGGTATAAAGTAACAGACAGAACTAAAGTAGGAACTGTGATTTCCTGGCTGGGAGCCATCCTTACCATTGCCTTAAATCTACTGTTCCTGAGCAAATATGGGTTTATGGTTTCTGCATGGGTAACCTTTATTGCGTATTTCGTGATGATGATCACTTCTTATCTGTTAGGGCAGAAATATTACCCTATCCCTTACCGTATCAAAAAAATGACCTTATTCCTTGGATTGCTGATGCTCTTCAGCTTTGTAATTGTTTATCTGTTCGATTATAATTTCTGGGTAGGAAATCTTTTATTTCTTGTGTATGCAGGAGTTTTAATCTACTCAGAAAAAGATATGCTGCTGTCAAGAATCAGGAAAAACTAATTATGGCCTCTAATTTGATACTACTGAATTCTTTAAAAAAAATTAATCAGGTGATGAATTAAAGATGATAATTATTAGGATCAGCAATGATTTTTATGATTAACTTTAAGCCTAAACAAATTATAAAATAACAAATAAAACATTGTCATATAATCTATGAAAATAATTGTTCCTATGGCTGGACGTGGTTCCAGATTACGTCCACATACTCTGACAGTTCCAAAACCTCTTATTCCGATTGCAGGAAAACCTATCGTACAGAGACTGGTGGAAGATATTGCTAAAGTGGCAGGTGAAAAAATTGAGGAAGTAGCATTTATCATTGGGGATTTCGGACCGGAGATTGAAAAATCTCTGCTTCAGATCGCTGAAAAGCTGGGAGCAAAGGGCAGCATATACTACCAGAACGACCCACTTGGTACCGCACATGCTATTAAATGTGCAGAAGATTCCATGCAGGGAGATGTAGTGATCGCTTTTGCAGATACACTTTTCCGTGCAGATTTCCAGCTTGACAAAAATTCCGACGGAGTAATCTGGGTAAAAAGCGTGGAAGATCCGTCTGCTTTCGGAGTTGTAAAATTAGATAACTACGGTTTTATTACAGATTTCGTTGAAAAACCTCAGACTTTTGTATCAGATCTTGCCATCATCGGTATTTATTACTTCAACAGTGCTGAAAAACTGATGAACGAGATCAACTATATTATGGATAATGATATTAAAAACGGAGGTGAATATCAGTTGACGACCGCATTGGAAAACCTCAGAGCAAAAGGAGCCAAATTCACTTTAGGAAAAGTAAACGACTGGATGGACTGCGGTAACAAAAATGCCACCGTAGAAACCAACAGCAAAATCCTTGAGTATGAAAGAGAAGAGATGCTTAACTACCCGGCAACTGCGGTTATTGAAAATTCATTGATCATTCAGCCATGTTTTATTGGGGAAAATGTAAAGATTTCCAATTCTAAAATTGGTCCGGGAGTTTCGTTGGGAAATAATACGATCATTGTGAATTCCAATATCGAAAACTCTCTGATCCAGGAAAATACAAGGATCAATCACGGAAACCTTTCCAATTCCATGATCGGAAATTCTGCACAGTACTTTGGAGTTTCCAGAGAGATTTCTTTAGGAGACTATTCTGTTTTAGATTTTTTATCTAAATAAGATCAGAAATATTTAATATAAAACAACATACGTCCGGACCACACAATATTTCTTGTGTGGTTTGGCGTTAATATTGCAGCGTATTTTTTTAATTGAAAGATAAATACATGAAAAACTGGATCCCGATACTTCTTATATTGCTTACCCTATCCTCTTGTAAAACAAGAAATGCCGCCAAAAACAACAACGGTAATACCAAGGACAGCACCATCGTAGCAGATAACAACGGAAATCCCAAAGATGTCAATGAACCGGTAAGAGATAAACTTACCTTCTACGAGCATGTAGTTACTCCACTGAAATTCGATCAGGTAAAGATTAATAGTAAAGTTAATGTAGAAACAGGAAACTTCATCCCAACCCTTGATGCTGTAATTTATATTGAAAATAACCAGAAGGTATGGATGAATCTTCAGGCATTTTTCTTTACCGTTGCCAAAGGGATTGCCACCCCTGAAGGGATCAAAGGACAGGACAAAACCAGCAAAACCTATATAGATTCGGATTTTGATTATTTAAATAATCTTCTTAATGTCAATTTCATCGATTACAAATCGCTGGAAAAAATACTGATGGGAAGAACCTTTGTTAAAATCAGTGATTCCCAGTTTACCCTGACCAAAAATATGCAGGGCTTTAAAATGGTTTCCAATACCAGCCAGAAGATTGTAACAAATGAAAAAACCAGGGAATACAAAATTGCTCTTCAGTACGATAACAATTATGATCTTTTAAGCGTTAATTTAAAAGATGTTCTATCTCCTGATGAACTGGAAATCTCTTACAGCAACTGGAATGAATACAATGGAATCCGCCTTCCGAAAAATGTTAAAATAATTATAAAAGGATCAAAATCTAGCCAAATTTTACTGGAAAACACGAAATTTGACTTTTCGAGGATGGAAACACCTTATTCTGTACCATCCAGTTATAAGAAAATTGAGATTAAATGATTAAAAAATTTAGCTTTTTAATAGGTATTCTTCTGTTCGGAATTCATCAGGGACAGCAGAGCAAGGAACAGCTTCAGAAACAGAATGCCGATCTTAAAAAACAAATTGTACAGATAAATACAGACCTGGCGAAAACGAGAACTGAATCTAAACTTTCAGTCGCGTATCTTAATAATGTCAATAAAAAGCTCGTTCTGAGAGAAAAGGTCTACACCAATACTCAGAAAGAGAAAAGATTTATTGAAGATGAGATCTATCTGCGCCAGCTGGAAATCAACCGTCAAAACAAAGAACTGGCAGTTCTCAGAAAGAACTATGCCGAAGTTCTCGTTAATGCTTACAAAAATAAAGGGGTACAAAACAAAGTAACCTTCATTCTTTCATCCAAAAATTTAGGGGAAGCTATAAGAAGGGTTCAGTATCTGAAACAATATGCTGACTATCAGGATAAAAAAGCGGCAGAAATAAGCAATGCGGCTGCCCAGATCAAAAAATCAATCGCACAAAAACAGAATTCTGCAAGAGAAAAAGAAAACCTTCTGATCAATCAGCAGAAAGATCTGGCCACCATCAATGCTGAAAGAGCACAGAAAGAGCAATTGCTGGCAGATTTCAAGAAAAATGAGGCTAAACTTACGGTAGAGCTTAAGCAGAAGCAGGTTCAGTCCAAAGCTTTGGAAGGGCAGATCAGAGCCATTATTGCTGAAGAAATCAGGATAGCCAAAGCGGAAGAAGAAGCAAGAAAAAAGCCGAGGCGGAAAAGATCCGTATGGCTAAAATTATTGCAGACAGAGAAAAAGCAAGAATCGAAGCAGAAGCCAAAGCCAGAGCTGAAGCACTGGAAAGAGAAAGAAAACTTGCAGAAATTGAAGCTAAAAAAGCAGCAGATCTTGCCGCAAAAAGAGCTGAAGAAGAACGAAAACGCAATGAAGAGGCAGCAAGGGCAGAAGCCAATGCAAAAGATGAAGCCAGAAGATTGGCTGCGAAAAAGGCATCTGACGAAGCTAATGCCAGAGCAAAAGAAGCATCTGACAAACTTATCGCAGCAAGAGCAGCAGAAGCCGCACTGAACAAGAAAAAGAAGAAGAGAAAAAGCCGCTGAAACCAAAGCAATGACCAGCTATGGAGTGACCACAACTACCGGTAGCAGTTTCGCAGACAGCAGAGGAAGGCTTGGCTATCCTGCAGACAGAGCCGGACAGATTACCCACAGATTCGGTAGACAGCCCCACCCTGTTTTCAAAAATATTGTTGAAGAAAATACAGGAATTAAAATCGCTGTCCCTTCAGGCACCCGTGCCAAATCCGTATACCCGGGGTCAGTCTCTTCTGTATTGGCAAACAGTGACGGAACAAAAACCGTAATGGTGAAACATGGAAACTATTTCACAATTTATTCCAATCTGGGAAGTGTAAGCGTATCCAAAGGGCAGCAGGTTTCCTCCGGTACTCCGGTAGGTACGGTAGCCCAGGATTTCGACGGTTCTTATACCCTTGATTTCCAGGTATGGAACGGAAATACACCAGTTGATCCGTTAGGTTGGATTTCATATTAAAAAAGCGTAACTTTGCAAAAATCTTAAGAGATGAACACACTAACAATACTTGCCTTATCTTGGCAGCACATCCTTATCGTAGCAATTCTTTTGGTATTGCTGTTCGGAGGAAAGAAAATTCCGGAATTAATGAGAGGAGTTGGTTCAGGAATTAAGGAATTTAAAGATGCAGTGAAGGAAGAAGACAAACCAGGTTCTGAAAACAAAACCTCTTCTACCAATAACAATAACACTACCAGCAACTAAAATTCCTCAGAATTAATGAATTTTACCGAGACTGCATGGAAAGTCTTCAATCAATCTATTGAAGATTATCACGTGTCCGATGACGTTAACTCTCTAATTAATAACCCGTTTGAAAAAGACAGTTTGGAACGGATTTTGTATGCAAAGAACTGGATTGATACCGTTCAATGGCATTTGGAAGATATTATTAGAGATGAAAATATTGATCCCGCTGAAGCTCTGAAGCTGAAGAGAACGATAGATGCATCTAACCAGAAAAGAACTGATCTGGTAGAATTTATCGACAGCTGGTTCCTTACAAAGTTTGAAAATATAACTCCGAAACCTGATGCAAAAATCAATACAGAAACTCCCGCTTGGGCTGTAGACAGATTATCAATTCTTGCATTAAAGGTTTATCATATGTCGTTAGAGGCCAATAGAGAATCCGCTTCTGAAGAGCACCGTGCCAATTGCCAGGCTAAACTGGATGTACTGCTTACTCAGAAAGAAGACCTATCAACTTCTATAGATCAGTTGCTTGCTGATATTGAATCCGGTAACGTTAAGATGAAAGTATACAAACAAATGAAAATGTATAATGATGATAGTCTTAACCCGATCCTTTATCAAAAGGGGCAACAGAAATGAGAAAACAATTTTTTTTGGAGTACTACTATTAATCATAACTTCCTGTGCAACGGAGAAGCTTAATCTTTCCCCGTTGTCTAATAATTTTTATAGCGAAACCAAAGGTTCTGATTCCGACAGAGGAGCAAAAAAGGCTTTGATATCAACCTGAAAGAAAATGTAAACGCTTCTGAAATTTCAAATCTGATCTCTACTTTTCCAAAGTTTAAGAATAATGGTTTGAATGATGAAATAACCAGCTTGAAATACAGCCTTCAGAATTATCTTTACGCCATTGATGCCAATAACCCTGCGGGAAAAAGCAGATCCATTAAAAGTTTCGAAAAATCGTACAAGAAAATTCAAAAACTCAGACAGCAGCTTGACAAAGATGATGATGAAGTTCTTAACAGATACCTGGTTCGTCTAAAAACCAATATTTCTGTAATCGAAGATTCTTTAAAAGGAAATTAAAAACGAACCATTATTAATGATTAAAATTCAGGCAGAAGCCAATGTTCCTACAGAGCACGGCTCTTTCCGAATGATCGCTTTCTCCGAAAACGAAAACGACTGGATGCCGCATATGGCCATCGTAGCAGAAAATACAGATTTCTCAAAACCGGTGAACGTACGTTTCCATTCCGAATGCATTACCGGAGAAGTTTTCCATTCAAAAAAATGTGAATGCGGGCAGCAACTGGATGCCGCAATGAAATATACCCATGAGCACGGAGGAATCATCGTATATCTTCGTCAGGAAGGGAGAAATATAGGGATCATCAATAAACTTAAAGCTTATTCCCTTCAGGAAAAAGGTCTGGACACCGTACAGGCCAATCTGGAACTGGGACTTCCCGCTGATGACAGAAACTTCGGCGTAGCTATTGAAATCCTTAACCTTTTAGGGGTGAAAGATATTAATCTTCTTACCAATAACCCTGAAAAAGTAAAATATGTTGTAGACAGCAATATTCATCTTAATTCAAGGATTCCCTTACAGATTCCTGCCAATGAGATCAGTAAAGGCTATTTGCAGACAAAAAAAGATTTCTTCGGTCATTTACTCGATGATAATGACAATTAGATAAAAAATTAAAAGCTCCGGAGAATCTCCGGAGCTTTTTTTATAGATGATAGAATAGCCAGATTACTGCTTGGAAACAGACCAGCTGCCACTCCAATGTTGAAAATTCCATGTTCCGGACTTGGTATGCAAGCTTCCGTATAATACAAAACTTTTAGGGGAAGGTACAGGATTTAAAGCACCACTCGATCCCTGCAGTCCTGTGTAGTATACTTCCACCGTACTACCGTTTTCACCCCTTGTTACCTCAATACTACCACTTTTGCTTACATTTAAAATCAAAGTTCCGTTGACGGCATCTCCCGAGTAGGTTCCCACCCACTTTCCCATATAAGGAGACGTATAATTTTCTTCCGCATTATTCTGATCTATATTATTCACAATTTCACCGGCGTCAATGCATGATAAAAGAGATAATGGGACAATGATTAAAAATTGAAAATAAAGCTTTCTGATCATGAAATTATATCTTATTATTTATAACAATAAAATTAAACTTTTTTATCATCCACAAAAGATATTCAGTTTAAAATAAATCAAAAGCCCCGGAATTTCTCCCGGAGCTTTTTTAATTATAAAAAACTGAAAAGATATTTTGTTCTACTTGCTAACTTTAGTCTGAATTTTAGACTCGTTAATATTGTAATATTTGATTACGCTGTTATAGTCGCTATAATCCACTGCACTTTTAGCCGTTTTTGCACCGCCACCTGTTCCTGATCCGTTAGCCGGAACAACAAGTACTCTGAACTTCTTATTCTGATAGTATGAAGGGTTAGCCGTTAAACTGAATGTAGAAGTAGAATTGATATTAATGGTAGCTCCATATTTACTGAATTCATAAACATAATCTACAGCGTCGTTAGCTAAATTACCTACATAATAAGTGTATGGCAGAAGTTTCCAGATAGGAGCATCCCCATCAGTACCGGTCTGCATATAAATAAGTACCATATCGGACTGTACTAACGGACTATTAAAATCATCACTCCATCTGTAAAGATTGTCACTAACCTTTGTGAAACTAGGGGTTATATCAAATGCCTGGCTTATAGTATCATAGTCTTGTCCTTGTACAACAGTATCATCATCATTATCGCAGCTATAAGCAGTAAAACCTACAGCGCCCAGAAATAAAAAGAGAAGTATTTTTTTCATTTTTAGAAAAGTTTAGTTATTATTTATAAAGCGTATTCAAATCATATACCAAAAATTGCAAAAACTTTGTTTTCATCATTTTTTTAATTGTATTTTTGTTCTTATTCAAAAGATCATGAAGAAATTGCTATATACTTCCCTCTTTATTTTTTCATTAATAAGCTTTACAGCCAAAGCTCAGTATCAGCCTAAAGACATTTCCAAAGAAGACCTTAAGAAGGCTCATCACTGGGTAGACAAGACTTACAGATCGCTTTCCCAGGATGAAAAGCTG
Source organism: Chryseobacterium sp. GTID13 (assembly GCF_056172655.1). NCBI lineage: Bacteria > Pseudomonadati > Bacteroidota > Flavobacteriia > Flavobacteriales > Weeksellaceae > Chryseobacterium > Chryseobacterium sp. GTID13. Next base: position 1,016,232 of record NZ_JAOCMB010000002.1, on the reverse strand, counting down.
GGCCAGCTGTTTATTGTAGCGCTTTATACAAACAAAGGGGAAGATTACATTAATCAGATCCGGAATATTGTGGTAAATGATAAAATCGGGGGATTGATTTTGATGCAGGATGATGCCGCGAGAGAAATCAATCTGGTTAATGAATTTCAGCAGAAGTCAAAAGTTCCGATGATGATCGGAATGGATGCGGAATGGGGATTGTTTCAAAGGATTGCCACAGCTCACAAATTTCCATGGGCGATGACCCTTGGAGCAATACAGGATAAGAGCCTCATTTACCAGATGTCCGCCAAAATAGCGGAAGATTGCCACAGAATGGGAATCAACTGGGATTTTGCACCGGTTGTTGATGTAAATACCAATCCGAACAATCCTATTATCGGAAACAGAAGCTTCGGCTCGGAAGTCGATAATGTGATCAGTTCTGCCTTGTCTTACTCTAAAGGTCTTCAGGACAATACTATTCTTGCGGCAATCAAGCATTTCCCGGGACATGGCGACACCAGTACAGATTCTCACCTGGATCTGCCGGTAGTTCCCCATAATTTAGACAGGCTAAATACTGTTGAACTTGCTCCATTTAAGGCGTTAATGGATAAAGGAATTGGCGGTGTGATGGTAGCTCACCTGTATGTTCCAAGCCTTGAATCTGGAAAAGGAATTCCTGCCTCAGTGTCCAAAAATATAATTACTGGCGTGCTGAAAGATAAACTAGGATACAAAGGCCTGATCATTACTGATGCCCTGAATATGGGGGCTGTTGCTAATAAATATAAACCCGGGGAACTGGACGCGCTTGCTTTTAAAGCAGGAAATGATATCATGCTATTCTCACAGGGAGTTTCAGAAGGTAAAAAATTAATTCAGAAAGCTATTGAAAAAGGTGAAATCTCACAATCCAGAGTGGAGGAAAGTGTAAAGAAAATTTTATTGACAAAATATTTCCTTGGCCTCGATAAATACACTCCAAAAGATCCTGTCAATATCAACAGCGACCTGAATAATGATTCCCATAAAGCCCTGGTACAGAATCTTTATGCCAATGCCCTGACCTTACTGAAAGACGATCAGAAATTACTTCCTGTTGCCGGAAAACAGGTTTATTACGTTCCGCTGGAAGAAGCTCCTTACCAGACATTTGCTAATCAGCTTGGCGCTAATGTGACCGTAAAAAAAGCAAATGAGATCAGCACAATTCCTGCAAGCTCTACAGTAATCGTAGGACTTCACAAGGATAATTCAACAGCATACAAACCTTATAAAATCTCAGCAGAATCCAAAAAATCCTTGCTGATCTTACCAGAAACCAAAACGTTATTTTAAATGTTTTCGGCAGTGCTTATGCTTTAAAAGACATAGATATTTCAAAAGTATCTACAGTCCTTGTATCTTATGAAAACAATGACGATTCCATGACTGCAGCAGCCAATGCCCTGAACGGAAAAACAAAAATATGGGGCAGACTGCCTGTCCTTGTCAATGATCAGCTGAAAGCAGGTATGGGAATCGACAGTATTCCGGTTTCTGCTTTGAATACGAATACAACAGTTTCTACAACATCAAAACAACAATAATCTAATGAAAATAGGCATACTTTGCTATCCAACATACGGCGGAAGCGGAATCGTAGCAACAGAACTGGGAATGTCCCTGGCCAATAAAGGCTATGAAGTTCATTTTATAAGTTCTGCGCTCCCCGCAAGATTAGACATTACAAATCCCAATATTTTCTTTCACCGGGTAAATGTACAAACCTATCCTCTTTTCCAATATCAGCCTTATGATATTGCATTAAGCTCGATGATCTACCGTGTTGTGAACCTCTACAAACTGGATCTCCTGCACGCTCATTATGCCATCCCGTATGCGTACGCAGCGTTTACGGCCAAACAGATGCTTAAAGAAGATAATAATGATATTCCTCTGGTGACTACACTTCACGGAACAGATATTACCCTCGTAGGCCAGCATCCGAGTTACAAGCATGCTGTAGAATTTTCCATCAACCAGTCGGATGCCATTACTTCCGTTTCTGAAAGCCTGAAAAAGGATACGCTTCAGTTTTTCAATATCAAAAAGGAAATACAGGTGATTACCAACTTTATTGATAATTCTGAATTCGATGACTGTACGGAATGCCAGAGAACACAGTTTGCCAATCCGGATGAGAAAATCCTGATTCACGTTTCCAACCTTCGTCCGGTGAAGCGTGTAGATGAAGTTCTTCAGATCTTCAAAAATGTGGAGAAAAAGGTAAAATCTAAACTGATTATCATAGGCGAAGGCCCGGATATGGAAAAGGTGAACCAGTTTCTGGAAGAAAATCCTGAACTTATTTCAAAGATCCGTCTTTTAGGAAAAGTAAATGACCTGTACAAAATTTTACAGCTTTCCGATGTATTCCTGCTTCCTTCCGAACAGGAAAGTTTTGGTCTTGCAGCTCTTGAAGCTATGGCAGCCAATACTCCGGTAATAAGTTCTAACGCAGGCGGAATTCCTGAGGTAAACATCCAGGGAGAAACCGGTTTCCTGGCAGAGATCGGAAATGTGGAGGCAATGAGCAACTATACGATCAAGCTATTGAGCAATGATGATCTTTTAACCCAAATGAAGAAAAATGCGAAAGATCAGGCTATAAAATTCGATTTGAAAAACATTCTTCCTATCTATGAGGAAATGTATAAAACGACTATAGAAAACTTTAAAAAGGAGCTTGCAAAGGCATAATCAGCTCTTTTCTAATCCTTAAAACCCTTCTGCAATGCGGAAGGGTTTTATTTTAGGCCAAAATGAATTTTTATAAGTCCATATTCTGGATAAAGCTTCTCAGGTCATCATTTTTGCCCAACCCCATTTTCTGTTTTAGTCTGTATTTGGCAACCCGTACAGTATTCGGGTCTGCTTTAAGGATATTTGCGATCTGCTGATTATCCATATTCATGTAAATATACGCTGCATATTTCATATCAAGATTGGATAATTTTGCCTTTGATTTACTGGCCAGGGATTTAAAAAAATCAGGGTGAACTTTTTCTACAATGTTCTGGATTTCATTAAATTCATTTTCATTCAGCAGGTCTTCTTTCCAGATTTTATCCAGGCTGGTTTCCGTTTTATCGGTCATTCTGGATTTAAGACCTTTGATAAAGTTATTCTTGTAATCGAGCCGGAGTGATATGGCCAGGGCATGCTTCTTCAGCTTCTCCTGCTGGATCATAAGGATCTTCTGTTCTGCTTCAAGAAGGGCTATATTTTTCTTATTGAGCTCATATTTATTGTTGAAAGTATAGTACAGGGAAACACCGGCAACAATGATAAGGAAGATGATAACAATATAAAGGATCTGTCTTTTTCTCAGCTCGGTTATCTGCTGGTTTTTCTGTTCTGCATTATAAAAGAATTTCATGCTTCCCACATTATTGCTTAACCTTTTTTTACCATCTTCCTTGATGACATTTTTTATCTGTCTTTCAAAGGCCAGTGCTTTTTTATAATCATTCAGTTTTTGATAGATATTGGACAAATTTTCAAAAACCGCAATCTTATTAATCAGTTTATAATAATTGTCGGCATCATAATATTGATAGGCTTTAAGGTAATATTCTTCGGCTTTTTTATAGTTCTTCATTCCTTCATAGGTAAAGCCGATATTACCGTACATATCGCTCCGGTATTTTTCAAGTGTTTTATTGTTATTAACAACCTTTTCAGCCAGAGCATTCAGCTCCATTGCTTTTTCGTATTGTGCCGGGGTCACCAGATTTAATGCATATGAATAGTTGATATAATATACCATAAATAATTTTTCCCTTGCAGCAGTTTCTTTTACAAGCTTTGCATACTGGTAAGACTGATTGTAAAAACCAAGGGCAGCATCAATATCTTTCTTATGACCTGAACGGCCAAATTTACTTAAAAACGAATTTCCCAACCTGCTCAGAGCCCAGCTTATCAGAACCGGATTACCTGTTTTAAGCGCATAACTGCGTGTTTCATGATAACCTGAAAAATCACTGTTATACATCTGTTTCAAAAAATACAGCAAGGTGAGCATAAAATTCTCGTTGGGAGACTTCCTGAAAGTATTGAAGCTTTTATTGAAGAAATTCAGGAAAAGTTCATCGTCACTCGACTCCATAAAATATCCTGCATAGCCGTAATTGACGTAAGCATTATCTAACGGCCTCTTGGTTTTCTGAGCAATAAGCTCTGCCTGGTTTAACATTTCCGCTCTTTTGCTCCTGTCCTTAATCGTTGAATAATAATAGGAAAGATAAACATAGCCTATTACTCTTCTGGAATCATTCTTTGAAGCCAGGCAGTCTGAATAGATAAGATCCTTTGCTTTTACAAGTTCATTACTAAATAAATAGGTAAAAATCAGCTGCTGGTTTTTGTCAAAATCACTTTGTGAAAAATACAAATGACTGAAGCAAGTAAAAACAAAAATCAAAATATTTTTTTTATTCACCCTCAATACAATTACGTTAACGGTTATGTGTGTGTTTTTTTGCTGTGCTGTACAAATATATACCTGCGCTTTTTATAAATAAAATAAAGTACGGTTTTATACTGCTCATAGAATTATATATAAAATACTATAAATCAAACCCTTATTATATTATGTACATACTTTGTACATACCACAATTTAAGTTTGTAAATAAATTGTTTCCCATATTTCTTATCAATAGAAGTTGAGAATTACATATTTGTATCTATAAGGTAATATTTTCTCCATCCGATATTTTTGAATGTAAAATAAACAATTCTCATATCTATTTAATAAATAAAAAACTACAACTATAAAAAAACCAAAAAATGTAATCTATTAGAAATATGCAAAATTCAGTTCTCGAAAAAAAATCATGGGCAATCAGAAAACGAGCTTAAAAAGGCTATAAAAAAATAAATATTTCTATTAAAGATAACGATGAATTACACAGATAATGAATTAAAGAAAAATGTCAGAAGCTATAAATGTCTTAAAATACTTGACCGGTTTAAAATACTAATATATCTCCTACTCCTGATACTGGTTTCTATATTGATCTATTATTTTAACAATTATTGAATCATTTTTTACCAAAAAAACTATATGCACTTTACATTCCACTGATAAGATAAAAATATGATTTTCAGCATGTAACAATATACAATTTTCAATCCCGGTGTCTAAAAAAACACAATTACAATAGTCTTAGGTTAGAGGCAAGGGGGCACCAATATTAACCGCTATGTATTTGAAAGGTGATGCTGTTTTTTACACACCACCTTTCATTTTAAATTACCATGAATTATAAAAATATCAAAATAGGTTCTCTGATCAAGCTATTGATTGATGAAAACGAAATAACTCCGAATGATATTTCCACTCATTTTAAAATTTCCGAAAATGAGCTAAACAACATTTATAATTCTCAAAGTCTTGATGCTGAAAAGCTTTTGGAATGGAGCAGGTTTTTAAACTATGATTTCTTCAGGATTTACAGCCAGCATCTCATCCTTTACTCCCCTCCTGCCAAAATCAATGAAACGGAAAAACAGAAGACAAAAAAGAAAAGTATCAAAAACATTTACACAAAAGAAATAATAGAATTTGTCCTGGAACAGTTGGAAACCGGTGAAAAAACAGCCTCACAGATCATTGAAGATTACAGGATCCCTAAAAACACTCTGCATAAATGGAAAAACAAATACACCAAATAAGTCCGCCAAACTATAAGGAAATTTATCTTGATATTTTAAAGAAAAAATACCCCGAAAAGCTGGACCGATGCATGGTCATCCTTCAAAAATCAAATTTGAATTCCCTGGATGTGGTTCATCTAAATGAGATCATTTTTGGGAAAGAGTCCACTATTAAAAGCCAGGTTCACAAATCTTATGATCCTGAAACTATTACAGAAATCCTGAATTATCAAAATAAAAACCGCTTAAGTGATAGTCAGCTGGCCAAGCATTTCAGGATCAGCAGAAATACAGTTGCAAAATGGAAGAAAATGGTATAATAAATTCGCTATAAATTTCATTTGGAAAACATTTTTCCTATAATTCAGAAAATGTTTAGAATGTTCGCAGAAAACTTTAATGTCAGGCTAACAAAAGCCTGATATTTCTCTTATATTTATCGTCACACTATGACGGAAAAGCTGCTTCAATATCTTTGGAACTATAAGGTTTTCAAACATTTCGACTTCAAGGATATTGAAGGGCAACCTGTTGAGATCATCAGCTTTGGAAAATGGAATACGAATGCAGGTCCGGATTTCCTTGATGCTAAAATTAAGATAAAGGACCTTGTCATTGCCGGGCATATTGAGCTGCACGTCCGTTCTTCCGACTGGGTTTTTCACAACCATTCCCAGGATCCCAATTATCAAAACATTATTCTTCATGTTGTTTATGAAAATAATGTCGAGATCAGCGACCTCATCTTTAAAAATGTTCCTACGCTGGAACTGAAAAACCATATTGACACCAACCTTCTTTGGAAATACGAAAAGCTTATTAACGGAACCCTTTTTATTCCCTGTGAAACCATTTTTGATCCTGCTCAAATTCCTCCGGGTTTTCATGAAGCCAATATCCTTAAAAAGCTGGATGAAAAATCTCTGGAACTGGAAACAAGCCTGGAAAAGTATAAAAACAATTTTGAAGCTGTGCTTTTTCATAGCCTGGCCTATTCTTTCGGATTAAAGGTAAATGCCCATATTTTCAGGCAGATTGCGGAGAGTATAGACTTCAGTATCGTTAACAGGATCCGCCAGAATGACTCCCAGCTGGAAGCTTTGCTGTTCGGTATTTCCGGATGGCTGGAACATCCTAAAGACAGCAGAATGAAGATATGGAAAAGAGAGTTTGAATTTTTGCGTAAAAAGTTTAACATCCCGAACCTTACATTTCATCCTAAATTTTTAAGACTGCGACCTCCTAACTTTCCTACACTCCGTCTTTCCCAGCTTGCCGATCTTTATTACAGGCACCAGAATCTATTTTCAAAGATTATTAAAGCCAACAATATGAATGACCTGTACGAAGTCTTTGCTCCGGTACAGGCATCGGAATATTGGGATTTTCATTATAATTTCGGGACCGTTTCTAAATTTCAGCCTAAAACGCTGAGTCGTGACTTTATTGAATTGGTTATACTTAATACTGTACTTCCATTGAAATACACTTATCACAAATACCACAGTGAAGAAATTACGGATGAAATACTGGAATTGTACAGGAACAGCCCGTCTGAAAAAAACACTGTAATTTCAGGATGGAAGAAACTTGGCCTGAAGGTAGAAAATGCTTTGGACAGCCAGAGCCTGATTTATCATCATAAAACTTCATGTGAAGAAAAAAATTGCTTAAATTGCAGTATTGGATTTAAACTTTTAAAAGAATCTTCTCATGTTTGATAATATCCGCCACAAAATGGAAAGAGAATGGTTTGGTGTCCTTACGAGAATGGGTGCTAAGCTGGGGATTCCCGTATCCAAATTAAGGGTTTTCTTTATCTATTCTACTTTTGCAACTGCCGGCTTTTTCTTTTTGATTTATCTGGGGCTGGCTTTCACGCTTTGGATCAAAGATATTTTTATTACCAGAAGACCAAGCGTTTTTGATTTATAATTATGGAATTTTTACCGATTACTTCTGCTGAAGACTATAGAGTCCAGGATATCTATTCGTCTTATTCCAGTACATTTCCCGCAGATGAACAAAGGGACTGGAAACAATTTACCGCTTTATTTTCAAACCCTCATGTGAAGGTGATTTCTGTGCTTCATGAATCTCAGGCCGTTGGCTATCTTATCCTATGGGAACTGAGCTCTTATGTTTTTGTAGAGCATTTTGAAGTTTTCGAAGCATTCAGAAGCCAGAAACTGGGATCACATATTACAGGATATCTTTTTAAAACCTATCCCAGAATTATTTTGGAGATAGAACCTAATCATCTGGGCGACGATGCAAAAAGGCGTTATTCCTTCTATCAGAAAAACGGATTTACCCTGATCGACGAAATGTACGTACAGCCAAGCTATGGTGAAGGAAAAAAACTTTAGACCTTTGGCTGCTGGCCAATTATACCCCTGAAAATTTGAACAGTGTGAAAGAAGAAATTTATGACATTGTGTATCATTAAAATACTAAACCGCCGGAAAGAGATTCCGGCGGTTTATTTTTTGACCACCCCGTCAGATCTTCGATCTGCCACCCCTCCGGAGGAGGGGAATGGATAGACAACTATTGTAGTATTGTAGAGGGTTTTAGTTGACTTCGTATTCCAGTTTTATGGTAATATTTGCTTCTTTTTCTTTGGAGGAAGTATTGAATGTTCCGCCATAGGAATAATCTTCATTGGAATTGGGCTCTGTAATCTGAATAACTCCCATTGTTGCTTTTTTAAGGTTTCCAAGGCTGCTTCCGGAATTTTCTGCGATCTTTTCTGCTCTTTCTTTGGCATCCTTGGTTGCACTGGCTATCATTTCCTGCTTTACAGTAGCCAGTTTAGTATAAAAATAAGAAGGTGCTGAAGAAGTGAACTCAATCCCGCGATTGATAATTTCTGTGATGTTTCTGGAAAGATTCTCGATTTTCACCACTTCCTTGCTTTCAATAGAAACCTTTTGGGTAAGATTATACCCTGAGAATTCACCCTGCACATAATTTCCGTTAGAGTCGTTATAACTTCTGAATTGTTTTTGAATATCTACAGAAGAGAATACAATCTCAGCCTGCTTAATACCTTTTGAAAGAAGATAATCGTTAATTACCTTTCTGTCTATCGCCAGCTCGTCATAAGCCGCTTTCAGATCGGAATTATTTTTTGAAAAGCTTCCGGACCATGTAATCAGATCGGAAGTAAACTGTTTCGTACCTAATCCTGTGACGGAAATGGTATTTTCAGATCTGTTCCTGTTTTTTACCGCATTTCCCAATAATCCGAGTCCAAGGACAAAACCCAGTGCTCCGACTGCTACTGCAATAATATTTTTATTCATAAATTGGTTTGTGATTGATTGATATTGTATAGCAATACATCAATTTTCATTCCGAATTTTAAGAATTTATTAACATTTATTCCTGTAATTGTTTCTGCTTTAATCGCTCCAGATAAGCAGGCATGGTTTCTTCCATTCTTAAAAGGACTCCGGAAAGGTTTCTTGCTTTTACATAGGTCCGGACCTGCGGTTTCACTTCAAATGAATATTGGATGAACTCTGAAATCCTTTCTTCCGGAATACCTGCTTTGGTAAAATATTCATTATCCACCCTGTTCCTTACCCATGCAATATGTTCCTGGAGATCATCATATCTGTACTGTCTTTTCTGGCGCCTGGCTTTTCCGCTTATCAGGTCATAAGCTCCCTGAACATCCAGGCCGCCCAAAAGTATCGGGAGAAGTACCTGCTTCACTTCTGCCGGTTTTTCCCTCATCTTTCCTACAGGTTGTGGTAAGCCTATTGCCTCCTGTACGATCTCACCTTTATTTACCTTTGCTGCCAATCTGGAATCCGTTTCAAGATCACCGGTTGGCTTTTTAACAACTTGCACTTCTTCAATTTCTTTGGGGATTGGGATGAGGGTTATCAAAAGCTGTGCATTGAATCCACCAGCAGGTACAATGACGGAAACCCTCCTGAAATCTACCCTTACAAATCTCAGCTCATCATTCGGAGCTGCTTCAATAGAGAACATCCCCATAGAATTAGAGTAAACTTTTTGGTCACTGGACATATTAATTACAATAACAGAATTAAGATCTGCCCCACTGTCATCAGTAATATGACCTGTAACGGTTTCCTGCGAGAAACAATGACTAAACATGAAAATAAGAAAAAACGAAATTTTTTTCCAGTTAATGATCAAAACTGCATTGAAGTCTCTATTGCTGCTATCTGTCACAACTGCAAAAATGCTTTCTCTGATGTAAGTTCTCACCGTGTTTATCTTTGAGTCTGTGGTGCCCGGTAAGAAGAAATTCTTGTCAATACAAACCGCTGGAATCTATGGAGGTCAGCATCGCTGCAGAAGCCGTATTTCAGGATGGTTTTTCTTTCAAAACCACCAGCCAGAACATAGCCAATAAAATGGTCAATCTGAGATTTATCAATTTTCAGATCCGTGAAATATTCTTCTCCGAGAGCTGTTTTCAGATAACTGCCGAAATCAATATCATCCCATTTATTTTTAACCTTACCTATAGAAAAGCCCTGACCTTTTGGCTGTACAAACTCACCAGGTTTTGCAGCAAGTATTCTCGGATCTGATTTCTGTGCAATATAGCGGTCAATATCTCTGTTCAGTTTCTCTACTTTTTTAGGCCTGTTGAGATTCTTAGCATCAATCTTAAGATCGCCGGTAATTCCCTGCTTCACTTCTACTTCAGGGATCAGTATTGTTTCTCTTGTTAAAGTAATATTGAGGGGCGATTCTATATTTTCACCGGAAACTTTTTTAACCAGACGTTCGTAGCCCAGTTTTACAAACCGCAGCTCATCACCTGCTCTTCCGGAAATCATGAAGTGACCGTCCCGGTTGGTCAACGTTCTTTCATCCGTTCTGATATTAATGACTGTAACATCCGGCATTTCCGAATGATCTTCTGAAGTTATTTTTCCAAAAATATAATTCTGGGCATTGCTATTGATGAAAAGAAAGGAAGTTAAAAGAAAGAGTAGTTTAAATTTCACGGACAGTTTTTTATAGAGCAAAGCTAAAATTATTTTCAATCCAAATGGCAAGTTTAACCACAGTTAACGCGTTTTAGCATTTCTTTTTGATTTTTGCCGGGTAAACTGTTAAATCGCTACTCCGAATTGTTAAAATTTCACTTAAAAATTAGCTAACTTGCAGTCTCAATTCTAAATTCAGCAATGCAAAATTCTTATACAGTCATCAATGCTTCAGCCGGTTCAGGGAAAACCTATGCCCTTGTCCAGAGGCTTTTGATGATCTGTCTGCGCTATCCCAACCAGCAGCAGTCGATCCGGAATATTTTAGCCCTTACTTTTACCAATAAAGCGGCTAATGAGATGAAGGAGAGAATTTTATCCTGGCTTGGAAATTTCTCTGCAGATAATTTTGCTGAAAATAATGATCTGAAAAATATTCAGAAGGCCTTTGAAGCTGAAGGACTGAAAATTACCATTGATGAACTTCATGTCCGCTCAAAAAAATTACTGGATTATGTACTTCACAATTATTCTACCTTAAATATCGGAACAATTGACCGTTTTAATTCAAGACTGGTAAGAAGCTTTTCCTATGAATTGGGCTTAGCCAAAAATTTCAATCTTGAAATAGAAGCTGAACCGTTCCTGATCGAAGCTGTGGATAAAATGCTTGATCAGATCGGCGAGAATGAAAATATCTCCAATTCTTTCATGGATTATGTAGATTACAGCCTGGAAAACAATGAAAGAATCAATCTTAACAAGAACCTTTATGATTCCGCCAAAGAATTTGTAAAGGATATTCACTATGAGCACCTGAAAAGCAATAAAAGCTTTGATGATACGAACTACGAGAATATAAAAAATACGCTCAGAAAGGAAATTGTACAAAATAAGAAACGGTCTGCAGAAATTGCCGCAACATCTATTGAGCTGTTCCGGTCGAGAAATATAGAAATCGAGGATTTTGCGCAGGGTAAAAACGGAATCGGAGGATTTTTCACTAAAGTACAGGATTTTTACAATCAGAAAAGGCCGAGTTTTCCTTTTCCAACCACCCTTGAAGAATCGGTTGTTAATAATTACAGGAAAGGAGCTTCTTCAAAATCCAAAAGTAAAGAACCTGATATTCTGGAAATTCTGGATCAGCTTCTTGACAACAGAATGCAGCTGATTCTTTTGTATATTGAGACCCAGAAGAAAGAAAAAATATTATCAGCCCTTCTTCCACTAAAAGTAAATAAAGATATCCAGGACGAATTAAAAAAATTGAAGAGGAAAATGACCTTGTTTTGCTTTCAAAATTTAATATCCTGATCAATGAAAATCTTAAAAATGAACCTTCGGCTTTTATTTATGAGAAAGTAGGCTCGCAGTTTCAGCATTATTTTTTTGATGAATTTCAGGATACTTCTGAACTGCAGTGGCAGAATTTTGTTCCCTTGCGTGACCACAGTGTTTCTACGGAGAATACTTCTTTCACGCTTGTGGGTGACCCTAAACAGAGTATCTACAGGTTTCGTGGCGGGGAAAGCAAGCTGATGCTGGATATTATCAACAAGAAAGAATTTTCTCCAAAGGAAGCAGATCTTCTTGTATTAAAGGACAACTGGCGAAGTGCTAAAAATATTGTTCAGTTCAATAATGAGCTATACCGGTATCATTCGGCAAGGCTTGAGGAAGAACACCGGAATATATTCGGGGAAGATGCTGAGCAGAGCTCAAAATCCCGGATTGATGGCCGTGTGAAGGTTAATCTGATAGAAAATCTTACGAATGAGGATTTTTATAATGACACCTCAGAGAAAATGCGGAAGGATATTCAGGAAAGTCTGGATAATGGTTTTAAGTTTTCGGATATTACGATCTTATGCCGTGGAAACTTCGATATTTTCAGCTATTCCCAAAAACTGGGAAGTCTTAAAGTGAATTACCGGGGAGAGGAAACCAATATTAAAACCATTTCTGATAAAGGTCTGACCCTGGAACTTTCCAATACTTTGAAAGCGGTTGTCGAATTTCTGCGGTGGGAAATTAATCCCAAGAACAAACCGAATCTGATCATGATGATGTATTACCTGAATACTCTGGGAAGAATCCACATGGCAGATTTCACGCTGGAAATGAAAGAGATTCTGGATATAGAAACTCATGAGGAGATTCTGCAGTTCATTCAGAACAAATATTCTCTTAAGCTGAAACAGGAAAATTTCCCGAGATTTAATCTTTATAATTTTGTGGAGTATTATATCAATGAATTTGCTGTGGAAAACAAGGAAACGGATTTTCTCCTGAATTTCCTTGAAATGCTTTTTAATTTCACTCAGAATGCAGGTGCCAGCACCAAAGAGTTTTTAAAATACTGGGATGAAGAGGCTTCTGCTTACACAATTCAGGCTTCGGAAAACATTGATGCGGTACAGATCATGACAATCCATAAATCGAAAGGACTGGAATTCCCGATTGTATTTATCCCGATGATGAACAAAAACCGTGACAGTGAATTCACCAACTGGTTTGATACGAATAATGATGATGCCCTGAAATCTGTAAACATTAACCAGTTCAGTAAAAATCTGGAAGTCTACGATGAAGAAATAGAAGCATTTAACAAAAAAATTCATACAAGAATCTTATTGACAGGTTATGTCTGCAATATGTAGCCACTACCCGGCCTGTGGAACAGCTGTTTTTCTATATTCAAAAGGCGAATAAAACATCCAATAATCTTGAGCTGCTGGAATTCTTTAATGAAAAAAACACCGAGGGAGCTGATGAATTCGACCTGTATGAGGTGCATCCTGAAATGCTGAAAAAAATTCCAGCGATAAAATATCATTATTCAAGACCAAGAATATTCAAAATCTTAAAAACATTAATGAAAACAGGTCTTCCATAAAAATTGCCACTCCATCCAAAAATTATCAGGTACGGAATGAAAAGGTAAGAATCGGGCTTTTCGTCCATGAACTCTTGTCGAAAATCAATACAGAAAAAGATATTGCCAAAGTTCTGGAAAGCTATGTACTGGATGGGCAGATTACTTTGGAGGAGAAAAACGAAATTGAGGAAACACTGGTGCAAATTATCCGAAAGTATGCTGAATTCTTCGATGAAAAGTGGGAAGTGATCAATGAAAAGGATATTATGATCTCCGAGAGAGGGCAAAGTCACATGCTGCGTCCTGACCGTATTTTGAAGGGAAAAGACGGTTATATTATTGTTGATTTCAAAACAGGAGAACAAAGTGAGAAAAACGAACGTCAGATCGAGAGGTATAAAAATGTTCTGGAAAGTCTGGGAAGGAAGGTTCTAAAGACTCAGCTTATTTATCTTTAAAAATTTTATCCACAGAGTTTTCCACAAACTAATGTGGATAACTTTGTGGATAATCATCAGAATAAAACATCCCCGCCGTTCGGAGAACGGCGGGGATGTTTCTTACAATATAAATTAATTAAGCTGTAGGATCAGGGGTAAAAACTCTCTGAGCCAGCTCCTGATCGAAAAGATATAATGCAGATGGGTTATCAGACACCATCTTGATCTTTGTTACCAATTGAGAGGCACTTGCCTCTTCCTCTACCTGTTCGTTAATGAACCACTGAAGGAAAGAAGTTGTTGCGAAATCTCCTTCATCGTTAGCATTTTTTACAATATTGAAAATACTTTTGGTTACTTTTTTCTCGTGCTCCAGTGCTTTTTCAAAAATATCGATAGCATTTTCGAACTCATGAGGAGGTTTTGCAATTTCTCCGATGATGATTTCCCCGCCTACGTCATTTAAAAAATCGAACATTTTATCTGCGTGCATCAATTCTTCTTTGCTCTGAACCCTGAAGTAATTCGCAATTCCGTCAAGGTCTTTTCCTGAAAACCAAGCAGACATGGAAAGGTAATATTGTGCGGCATATTGTTCGTGAGCAATTTGTTCGTTAATTAATGTTGCAATTTTTTCGCTGATCATAAGTATAAATTTATAGTCAAAAATACGCAATAAAAGCCCGAAATCAAAAGTTTTAATGAAAATTAATACAAAAAGGACGGGAAAAAACCCGTCCTTCACACATTAAAAAATCAAAATTATGAATAACTATTTTGCTTCCTGAGCAGCAGTATTTATAGGCTTCCTCATCATTTTTCTATCTTTCATTGCTGTTTTTCTCTGCTCCATTTTAGCTTGTCTGTCAGCCTGCCATTTATCATATTGTTCCGGAGTCAGGATTTTCTTCATATCGGCATCCATTTGCGCTTTTTTAGCTTTCATTGCTTCCATCTTCGCTTGTCTGGCTTCCTTATTGTTATCAAATTCAGCTTTCATTTCAGCTTTTCTTTTTCGTGAAGGCTTTTGATCTGAGCTACCTGAGACTGGTTCAGGTTAAGGTCTTTCTGCATCTGATCCAGATGTTCCTGTTCTCTCTGCTGCATTTTTTGCTGCATCTCTGCTCTTCTTGCCTGCTTGTCCTGTGGAGTTGTTGTTTGTTGTGCCATTGCAAAACCTCCTATTCCGATAAATGCTATTGCTAAAACTAATTTTTTCATCTTAAAAAATATTTAATTAATTGTTATACATCTTTTTGATTATTAGTTAAAACATAAGTTAAATGGAAATATTCATAAAAAATGTTAAATTTAAATATCAAAATAATAAAATGAAAATAAAAAAAGGACAGATCCTAAAATCTGCCCTTCACACCACTTAAATATAATATATGAAAATTATTATCTGCTTGCTAACCGGCTTCTGAAACCACCTCCGCCTCTGTTTTCACTGCCACGGTTGTTCTGTTGCGGTCTTGGAGATGAACTTTCGGATCTGAAGCCTCCGCCATTTCCTCTGAATCCTCCTCCATTATTTTCTCTTTGCGGAGCTCTTTCTCTGTTCATTTCATTGTTTCCCCTGAATCCACCGCCGTTATTTTCTCTTTGGGCTCTTTCTCTGTTTCCTTCATTATTTCCTCTGAAACCTCCGTTATTTCCATATCCACGGGTTCCGTTATTCTCAGAATTACCTCTGAAACCATCATTATTTCTTACTCCATTATTATCATTACGGTATCCGTTGTTACCAGCTTGCCCGCGGAAACCTTCTGTACTGTTTCCTCTTCCTGAATTTCTGAATCCATTATTTGATCTGCTGCTGGTTCGGATTACATTGAAGGTTGGATTGTCCATTCTGCGGAACCTGGATCTGTCTACTCTATACACATTAATATTTACATTCCTGTATCTAGGCATTACTGCATATCTTGGTGCATAATACGTTCTTCTATAGTTCTGGAAGTAGACCACCGGACTCATTCCTCTGTAATAATTGTTCTGGAAAACAACAAATACTCTTGGTCCTAAAATTCTTTCTAACGCATAAAATCTGTCATAGTACCATCTGTCCGGGTTATATCTGTAAAAATTATTCCATGTGGAAAAACTTACATACAGGTTATTAAGACTTAAGATCTGATCGATCTGCCATCGGTTCAGCCTGTTGTCTCTGAAGAATACATTCCAGTTGATATTGACAATACTGTTTCTGTAGTCGTTATAGTATCCCTGGTAATAATCACTAGGATAATAATCCTGAGGATAGTTGTAATAATAATCGTCCGGAAAATAATTCCTGTCATCCTCATCATTATAGTATCCGTCGTTTCCGTAGCCATTTCCATTCTGATATCCGTCATCTCCCCACCCATTATTCGGATACTGCTGGGCGGAAGATAAAACTGCCAGTCCCAAAGCAAATCCCAAAAATATTTTTTTCATCTTTATAGTCGTTAATTGGTTAATATATAGCAGAATATCTCTATTCTATCTTTTGGATATCAATACAAAAAGAAGTTAAATCCTAAGATTAAACTTCTTTTAATTTAAAGTTAACTAATTGATAATCAAATGTTAAATTTACATTCTTCCACTATCTTTTATCCAATAAGCAATCTTTTTATTGAAAGATTCTTTCTCTTTCAGATCTTCAAGCTTTAAATGCATTCTGTAGCGCCAGTAATGTGGGAAAACTGCGGGATTATTGATCCTTTCGTTATCTATATACGGATTGGTGAGCTCAGGGTCAGTAGCCAGAAATTCCTGGATCGGGAAAACAGCCAGCATAGCCTCCGTGTAAAGGTGCTGCTTCATAATAATCTCGGCAATATAGGAATCCATTTCATCAGGAGCTTTTCCGTACTGAATCAGCTGTTGGTTAAAATATTTTTGTGTCAACCCAAAGTCTTCTTTCCACCACTGTCTCAGGGTTGAGCTGTCGTGTGAAGAAGCCGTTACCACATTCATATAATCTGCTTTTTTAGGATTATAAAACGGAATATTTTCAGACGGCATCCTTTGTACTTTTAAAGCTATGATAGCCAGCTCATCCATTACAACCGGCACGCAGGCAGGAACCATTCCAAGGTCTTCTCCGCAAATGAGCATTTTTGTTGCGTTAAGGATGACCGGAAGTTTTTCCATTGCTTTTTCATACCAGAGATAATCCTGTCTTTTGAAGAAATAATCATGGTAAAGGTCATAGATCGCCTTTCTTTCCCATTCCGAAAGATAGGCATAGGAGTCAGTATTGAATACATTAAATCTTGGGTGATAAACCGTTTCACCATTCCTTTCTTCAGGAAGAAACAATACATTGGCACACAAAGAAATAAGCTGATCTTCCAAAGAACCTCTGGGATTCTTTTTGAAATATTCCGACAGTTTTCTCTGGGTATCAAATTCTTCTTTGAAGGAGTAAGTTCCATTGTTATTGTTGTCAATGAATTCAAATACTTTATTGCTATCTTCTCTGAAATATTTCCACAAAATCCTATCATTGATGAAAGGTTTGCAGTACCTGTTGAAGTCAAAAGGAATGTGTCTCGCTTTAAATTCATCCAGAACTATAGGAACTGCAGGATAAAAGTACCCTAAAATTCCCTGTGTAGCAGAAATCGGCATCCTCCATATCCTGAAAAACCCTAAAATATGATCGATTCTCATGGCATCGAAATACTGTTCAAGTGCTTTGAACCTGTTTTTCCACCAGCGATAATCATCCTCTTTCATGGCTTCCCAGTTGTAGGTAGGGAATTCCCAGTTCTGACCCAGCTCTGTAAACTGATCCGGCGGTGCTCCGGCCTGGAAATCCATCCCGAAAAGTTCGGGTTCGGTCCATGCTTCTACAGAATACCTGTAAATACCAATCGGAAGATCTCCTTTTAAAGAAACTCCCAGACTGTGCGTGTAATCTACAGCGTCTTTTAATTGCAAATGTAGCTGATACTGCACCCAGGCATGAAGCATGGAAGCATCATAATCCTTACTTTTCGTCGTGAAAAACTGTGATATTTTACCTGCAATATATTTTTTATGGGTCTTCCAGTCGTTAAAATTAGGAGTTTTATATTTATCTCTCAGTACGCAGAAAGCAGCATAAGGAGTCAGCCAGTAATCGTTGTCTTTGATAAATTTCTTAAAGTTTCTGTCTTTATAGATTTTATCTTTTTCCGCATTGAAAACTGCTTTTAAAAACTTCCATTTACCGGAAATCATCCTTTCATAATCAATCAGGTCAAGAGCGTTTAAGGCTTCTTTTTCAGCCTGGTATTCAGAAACTACTTCTTCCGGTAAAGCAAAATCAAGATTTTCCAGTGAAATATACTGCGGATGCAGCGCATAAACGGATACTGCAGCATATGGGTAAGAGTCTGTCCATGAATAGTTGGCTGTAGTATCATTAATCGGAAGGATCTGGATAATTCCCAGGTTGGTTTCCTTCGTCCAGTCTGCCAGTTTTTTAAGATCGGAAAATTCTCCTACTCCAAAGCCATTTTCGCTTCTCAGAGAAAAAACAGGAACTGCCACACCAGCGTCATGATACATCTGGTAAGACTTAAATTTAAAGTAATGATTGGAAACAATCTGGAGCACATCCTTAAGCTGATTGGCAACCGTAAACCTGTTCTCCCCGGTCTCCACATCAATAATTCTTCCTTCTTTTTTGCTGTAAATGCAATATTTAAACTGAATAAATTCGTTTTCAGGAATTTCAACGGAAGTCTCCCAGATTCCAAAATCGGTCTGCGAAAGGCGGATCGCCTTATTATAATCCCAGTTTCCTAAAGATGCCGTGCTTCCAAACAGGGCAATTTCCCAGTCCGGATTGTAAACAGGCGCCTCAATTCTGAATAAGTGGGTATGCTTCTTTAAAATGGCCGCTTTTTCCGGAACAAACTGATTAAGCTTATTGTAAAGAATTTTATTGTTTAAATAATTTTCAGGAAAGTTTTTGTTGTTCCATTCGTCGAAAATAATAAATTCCTTATAGTTGTGGGAAAAATTAAGATTGTGCAGCACAAATTCTTCTCTGAGAATATTGCCTTTTTCGTCGGCAACCTGATATTTATATGAGATTGATTTTGAGAAATAATCCACTTCACATTTCCAAATACCTTTTTCCGCATTGAACATGGTATGAGTCTGGATAACAGCACCTTCACCATCTACAGTCATAAGCTGCAGATTCTGTCCGGCCATTGCATTATATCCTACATTAAAGTATAGCTTCATCTATATTTTTTTATAAAAATACATTATAATATCGAAAAATAAAACTTATTGAAGATCAAATAATCATTAAAAAAACCTTTCCAAAATAACTTTGAAAAGGTTTATATTTTATTAGAGTTAAAAGAATTTACATCAATAATATAACCTGTTATTGGGTAACTATAATTTTTTTACTTAATAATATTTTGCCGGATTCATCTGTAATGTTGACAATATAAGCTCCGTTTATTAAATTTTTAAGGAGTACCTGCTGGCTGAGTGAACCCTCTTTAACAGAAAGATCGTGTTTACTCACATTTTTCCCGGAAATATCAAAAACACTAAGCTTTAGGTTCCCTTTTACAGACTTGTCATTTACATTAACATTGATGAAATGCTCATTGACTCTGGTCGGGAAAATATCAATATTGGCCATGGCATTGACTGAAGAAGTTCTGTCGTTGGCAAAATATCTGCTCGCCAGATCATAAATATGCGGTTTTTCTCCGCCCGGAAGAGCTTTTGCCTGCAATGTCCGTAAATCTACTTCATATAGATTATCTCCTTTAGCACTTGCAATAACTACTTTTCCTTTGGAATTCACTGCAGATCCGTTCACCGAGTAATTATCCGCAATACCGGAAATTTTACCCACAAATTTTGCTTTCAGTTCCTTGGCAGTTACTTTGAAAACATTTCCTGAAGCGGAAAAAACATAAAAATTATTTTCAGCATCTGCGATCATATCGCCACCAAAACCTGTTTCAACGGCTGTAAATGAGTTTTTCCCATTGGAAGCATCATCTGTAATAATTCCAAGATCACGGACGCTGTATTGACCGCCTTTTTTACTGATCTGTAATAACTGGGTTCCTGCATTATTGAGCGCATAAATGTTTCCGTCGTACCCTGTAGTCATTCTCGTTATATGTGAATTGATGTCACAGGAAGTTACTTTTGAAACGGTATTCTCCACCAAAGTAATTTCCTTTGTTTTCGCATTCAAAACATAAATGTTTGATGAAAACATGGGCATATACACGAGGTTATTGTTTGACGGGTCGTAGGCCAGGGCTGCCATTGTTACTGCCTGGGAATGGCTGTAAGAATTTTTATCTTCTGCTACAAAACCTTTTCTATCCTGGGAAAATACTTTGGCTGCCTCTTCGGATGAAAATACTTTTTCTCCGGAAGTCCCGTTTGCCGCATCCATGACACGGAAATCGCTAAACACTATGCTGGAGGTATCTTTTCCGGCAATAGCAAAAAGTCCTGCTGTGCCTGGACATTAGCACCAAGCACAAGCAGAAAAAGAGGGAATAAATGTTTCTTCATACAATGTAGAATTTAGATTCGTGATCATTTTAGTTATAACTAAGTTACACATTTTACCAATTAAATGATAAAAAAATATTAGCATTTACATAATATTTACAATCATTTAATGCAATATTTAAAATAATAATAATTTAAATTCTATTATCCCTCATATAAAAACTCCCGCAGATCATACAGATTACAACAGATTAATCTGCAGAATCCACATGACCGGCGGGAGCCTGTTCTTTTTATTGGGGGTTTAATTCAGAACGTAAGTTGTTCCGTCTCTTCCGTCTTTTAATTCAATACCTTCGGCAAGAAGTTTATCTCTGATCTGATCCGAAAGGTCAAAGTTTTTCGATTTCCTGGCCTGGTTTCTCAGTTCTATTAAAACTTTCAAAGTCTGGTCAAGCTTCTCATTATTGTTTTCTTCAACATTCTGAAGCCCTAAAACATCGAATACAAAGGCATTCATTGTCGATTTTAAGTCTTCAAGATCTTCAGCAGTTATCGTTTCTTTTCCGTCATTTAAAGCAAAAATATATTTTACAGCTTCAAATAAATGGGCGATAAGAATCGGAGAATTAAAATCATCGGTCAGGGCATCATAAGACTTAGCCTTCCACTCTTTAAGATCAAAACCGGACTGCTTTTCGTTATCCGGAGTGATTGAGTTTAATACTTTAATGGCTTCCATTAATCTGATAAACCCTTTTTCGCTCGCGATCATTGCATCATTGGAAATATCCAGCACACTTCTGTAATGTGCCTGAAGGAAGCAAAAACGCACAATGGTAGGATGAAAAGGTTTTTCAAAGAAGTCGTTTTCTCCGGTAACCAACTGCATAGGAAGAATATAGTTCCCTGTAGATTTACTCATACGCTGGGAGTTCATTGTCAGCATATTGGCGTGCATCCAGTAATTAACCGGAGCAACATCATTGCAGGCTTTTCCCTGTGCAATTTCACATTCATGGTGTGGGAATTTCAAATCCATTCCGCCGCCATGAATATCAAATCTTTCACCTAAATATTTAGTACTCATTGCGGTACATTCAAGGTGCCATCCCGGGAAACCTTCGCCCCATGGAGAATTCCATCTCATGATGTGAGCAGGAGACGCTTTTTTCCAAAGTGCAAAATCCTGAGGGTTTTTCTTTTCACCCTGCCCGTCAAGGTCGCGGGTATTGGCAAAAAGTTCTTCAATGTTACGTTTTGAAAGTTCTCCGTAGTTCAGTCCTCTTTTATTATATTCAAGGACATCAAAATATACGGAACCGTTACTTTCGTAAGCAAAACCTCTTTCGATAAGCTTTTGGGTCAGCTCGATCTGCTCTACGATGTGGCCTGTAGCCGTAGGCTCAATATTGGGAGGAAGAAGATTGAACATTTCCAGTACTTTATGAAAATCTACGGTATACTTCTGTACGATTTCCATAGGCTCCAGCTTTTCCAGACGGGTTTGTTTCACGAATCTGTCATTTTCGACATTTCCGTCGTCGGTAAGGTGCCCTGCATCGGTAATATTTCTTACATACCTTACTTTATACCCCAGATGCATCAGGGTACGGTAGATAAAATCAAAGGAAAGGAAAGTTCTTACGTTTCCCAGATGCACATTGCTGTACACGGTAGGTCCGCAGACATACATCCCTACGTTTCCTTCTAAAATAGGCTTAAATATTTCTTTCTCTCCTGTAAGAGAGTTGTATAGTTTTAATTGCATTTTTTTAAATTAAAAGATTCAATGATTAAAGGATTTAAAAATTAGTTAAAATAATTTTAACCACAACAGATAATTGTTGTGAGAAAAATTTTATTTGAAACTTTTTTAAATATAACCATTATTAAATTGCTTTTAAATGATACTGCAGATGATCAATATAATCCTGAATAATGTATTCTAATGTGAAAGTCTGAGGAACTGTTTTTGTAGTATCACAGGTTCTCTGCAAAGCTTCATCAGGAATATTTTCTACCGTATGAACGATCTGAAAATTCAAAGATTTCCAGAGAATAATCACTTCTGAAACCGGAATATTCTGATAATTCTGTGCTTTCACCCAGAAATCCTGATCATAAACAATATTGTCGTTCTCTTTATATTGTGTAACCACAAATCTACGGATATTCGTAAAGGCACTGTCGCAAAGATGGCCTAAAATTTCTTTTTTTGACCATTTTTCCGGAGAAGGTTTATATGACCATTCTTCTTCAGAAATGGTATTAAATCTCTGAAGTTCGGCATCAACAATATTTTTTAGGATTTGGTAATTCATTTATTAATAATCAAGTTTTGCATGGCTTCCCACATAATGAAGGAATTCCTGTCTGGTGATCGGGTTGGTTCTGAAAATTCCGCTTAATTCTGCCGTGATGGTAGAACTTGCCGTATCTTTTATTCCTCTGCAGTTTACACATAAATGTTTTGCATCAATAATACATGCCACATCTTTAGTACCCAGTGCTTCTTTCAGAGCGTCTACAATCTGCATGGTCAGTCTTTCCTGAACCTGTGGTCTTTTTGCATAATAATCCACAATCCTGTTGATCTTGGAAAGGCCAATCACTTCACCGTTTGAGATATAGGCTACGTGGGCTCTTCCGATGATCGGCAGAAAGTGGTGCTCGCAGAAAGAATATACGGTAATATCCTTTTCCACCAGCATTTGACGGTATTTATACTTATTGGAAAAGGTGGAAATTCCCGGTTTGTTTTCGGGAAGAAGCCCTCCAAAAATTTCATTCACATACATTTTGGCAACACGTCTCGGTGAATCCTTCAGAGAATCATCCGTCATGTCCATCCCCAGCGTTTCCATAATTTCACCGAAAAGTTCGGTAATTTTTTCTATTTTTTCCTGTGGTGATTTATCAAATGCATCCTTCCTAATAGGCGTATGTTCTTTTCCTGTGAAAATATCATCATCGTTATCGGTAAAATCAACCATTTTTATTTAATTTGCAACAAAAATACGGATAAAATCTGTTCATTAATTTCATTTTGAACGAAAAACATTATCCTTTCTCAACTTAGCCTATGATTATCGTCGAAGAAGTACAGAACAAAAACCAGAAAAAGGAATTTTTAGAATTTCCTGCAAGACTTTACCGGCAAGATAAAAACTACATAAGACCTCGAAATCAGGATATTGAGGATATTTTTGATCCTGAAAAAAATAAATCATTCCAGAATGGAGAATGTACACGGTTTCTGTTTAAAAATCAACAGAATGAAACGGTAGGAAAAGTTGCCGTCTTCATCTCCGATCTTTATGAACAAAAGCATCCCACCGGAGGAATTGGCTTTTTCGACTGTATTAATGACCAGAAAACGGCAGATTTTATTTTTGAACATTGCGTAGGTTGGTTTAAGGAAAGAAAGATGGAGGCTATGGACGGACCTATTAATTTTGGAGAAAGGGATAAGTTCTGGGGACTTCTGACGGAAGGTTTCGAGGAACCTCTGTTTGGGATGAATTACAATTTCCCTTACTACAAGCAACTGTTTGAAAACTATGGCTTTAAGCTATATTTTGAACAACTTTGCTTTTCGAGACCTATTTTCGCTGATGTTTCAAGGATTTTTACACTCATGCATACGAAACACAGCAGAAATCCCGCTATCTCTGCAAGACCGATGAAAAAAATGCCCTGCCTAAATTTGCAAAGGATTTCACAGAGATCTATAACCGGGCATGGGCAGCTCACGGCGAGGGAAAGCAGCTTGAGGAAGTCAAGGTTCTGAAAATGTTCAATACGATGAAGCCTATTATCAACGAACATATTTCCTGGTTTGTGTATGAGAATGAAAAGCCTATTGCCATGTGGATGAATCTTCCGGATGTGAACCAGTGGTTCAAATACCTCAACGGTAAATTCGGAATCCTGGAAAAGCTGAAATTTTTATGGATAAAACAATTCGTCAGGAATGAGAAAATGGTGGGACTGGTATTTGGTGTCGTCCCGGAATGGCAAAAAAGGGGATTGATGGTTATATGATCTGGGAAGGTACCCAGCATCTGAGAAAGCATACGGATTTTAAAACGACAGAACTTCAGTGGATTGGTGACTTTAATCCCAAAATGATCAAAATAGCGGAAAGCCTTGATACCACTGTGACGAGAAAACTGGTGACTTACCGGTATTTATTTGACCGTAGCAAGGAATTTGAAAGACATCCTATTCTTTAAAATAAAAAATCCTGCTGTTTCACAGCAGGATTCCTTTCATTGATACTCTATTAGAATAGCTCACCGGCTACTTTTTTAATATTATCACTTTTCCCCATGGAGTAAAAGTGCAGCACAGGAACTCCAAAATCCAGAAGTTCCTTGCATTGGGCAATAGCCCACTCTATCCCGATCTGCTTTACAGCTTCATTATTCTTTGCATTTTCCACTTCGTTGATGAGTTCTTCGGGAAGGTCAATCTTGAATACCTGCGGAAGAATTTTAAGGTGTTTTTTCGTAGCAATAGGTTTGATTCCCGGAATAATAGGAACTGTGATTCCCATCTCCCTGGCCTTTTTTACGAATTCTATAAATCTTTTATTGTCAAAAAACATCTGTGTAACGATATAATCTGCTCCGGCGTCTACTTTTTGCTTCAGCCATTTCAGGTCATAATTCATGGAAGGAGCTTCCATATGTTTTTCCGGGTAACCGGCTACCCCTATGCAGAATTTGTTCAGTTCGTCACAGACTGTTTCATCATTGTGAAGATACTTCCCTCTTCCCAGATCATTGATCTGATGCACAAGATCCATCGCACTGGCATGACCTCCAGGTGTAGGTTCAAAGTACTGATGTCCTTTCATCGCATCGCCTCTCAAAGCCATGATGTTGTCTATTCCCAGATACATACAGTCTACCAGAAGATATTCGGTTTCTTCTTTGGTAAATCCACCGCAAAGTAAGTGCGGAACAGTATCTACATTATATTTATGCTGGATGGCGGCACAGATCCCCAGGGTTCCGGGGCGCATTCTGGTGATACGGCGTTCCATGAGTCCGTTGCCTTTATCAATGTAAATATATTCTTCCCTGGAAGTCGTCACATCTATAAAGGGCGGCTTAAACTCCATCAGCGGATCTATATTCGTATAGAGATCTTCAATTCCGATTCCTTTCTGGGGCGGAACTACCTCCAAAGAGAACAAAGTTTTACCATTTGCGTTTTTTATGTGTTCAGTGATCTTCATTTTATAGTTTAATTATTTTTTTAGCTTTAATAGTTGCTGATGTTTTTAATCTGCCAGATTAGGAGACAGCCACTTTCTTGCTTCCTGAATGCTACAGCCTCTTCTTTCGGCATAATCTTTAAGCTGATCTTCTGTAATTTTCCCCAGGCCGAAATATTTGGCATGAGGGCTTCCGAAATAGTATCCGGAAACTGATGCTGTAGGGAACATCGCCAGACTTTCAGTAAGGAAAACCCCGGTATTCTCTTCTACTTTTAAAAGATCCCAGATGGTTTTCTTTTCCAAATGATCAGGACATGCAGGATATCCCGGTGCAGGACGGATTCCCTTATATTTTTCTGCAATCAGTTCTTCATTGCTTAAATTTTCCTGATTGGCATAACCCCAGTATTCTGTTCTTACTTTTTGTGCAAAAATTCGGCATACGCTTCTGCAAATCTGTCGGCAAGGGCTTTTACCATAATGGCGTTGTAATCGTCATTGGCTTTTTCGTATTCTTCTGCAAGTTCATCTGTTCCAAAACCGGTCGTCACGCAGAAAGCACCTACGTAATCTGTTTTTCCTGAATTCTGCGGAGCGATAAAGTCACTCAATGCCAGGTAATCTTTTCCTTTGGATCTTTGAGCCTGCTGCCTTAGCGTCAGGAATTTTGCCTGTTCCTGATTATTTTCGTCAAAAATTAAAATATCATCCGTTTCATTGGAATTGGCTTTGAAAATACCAAAGACCGCTTTTGCCTTCAACAGTTTTTCGTCGAGGATTCTTTTCAGGATAACCTGAGCATCTTTAAATAATTCTTTGGCCTGTGCTCCTACCACCTCATCTTCTAAAATATTCGGATACTTCCCGTGGAGATCCCAGCTTCTGAAAAATGGTGACCAGTCGATAAAAGGAAGTAATTCTCTCAAATCCTGATTTTCAATTACAGTCACCCCTAAATTATTGGGTGTAAAGATCTCCTCGTTTGCCCAGTCAATAGAAAAGTGATTCTGCCTTGCCTCTTCGATGGAAACATAGTCTTTATCAACCTGTCTGTTCAGGAATTTCTCCCGGAAATCGGAGTATTCATCTTTCAGTTCTGAAACATAATCTTTGTTTCTGTCGCCCAATAATGAGCTTACTACATTTACCGCTCTTGAAGCATCATTAACGTGAACTACAGCATTTTTATATTTTAAATCAATCTTTACAGCGGTATGTGCTTTTGAAGTGGTAGCACCACCGATCAATAAAGGAAAATCCAGGTTTTGCCTTTCCAGCTCGGAAGCAATATATACCATCTCATCAAGACTTGGTGTAATCAATCCGCTTAATCCAATGACATCAACTTTTTCTTCAATAGCAGTCTGAATAATTTTTTCAGCAGGCACCATCACTCCAAGGTCAACAATCTCATAATTGTTACAGCCCAGTACAACGCTCACAATATTCTTACCGATATCATGAACATCTCCTTTTACCGTAGCCATCAGAATTTTTCCGTTGGCAGGCCTTGAACCGTCTTTTTCTGCTTCAATAAAAGGCTGCAGGTAAGCAACGGCTTTTTTCATTACTCTTGCAGATTTTACAACCTGGGGAAGGAACATTTTTCCGCTTCCGAATAAGTCTCCTACCACTCCCATTCCGGTCATCAGGTTAACTTCAATCACGTGAAGAGGTTTTTCTGCTTGTTGTCTGGCTTCTTCTACATCTTCTTCAATGAATCGGTCAATTCCTTTTACCAACGCATGGGTAATTCTTTCCTGCAAAGGCTTCGTTCTCCATTCCAGGTCTTCAACTATTTCTTTTTTGACGGATTTATGTTTTTCAGAGTAGTCCAAAAGCCTTTCCGTAGCGTCATCTCTTTTATCAAGGATCACATCTTCTACAAGCTCCAGAAGCTCTTTATTGATTTCATCGTATACTTCCAGCATGGACGGGTTTACAATCCCGATATTCATTCCCGCCTGAATAGCATGGTAAAGGAATACGGAGTGCATCGCTTCTCTTACCGTATCATTTCCACGAAACGAAAAGGAAACATTACTTACACCCCCACTTACGGAAGCATAAGGAAGGTTCTGTCTTACCCATCTTGTAGCCTCAATGAAATCAATTGCGTTTCTTCGGTGTTCTTCCATTCCCGTTGCTACAGGGAAAATATTAAGGTCAAAAATAATATCCTCAGCAGGAAAACCAACCTGATTAACCAGGATATCATAGGAGCGTTTTGAAATTTCAGTTCTGCGTTCAAAATTATCCGCCTGGCCTGTTTCGTCAAATGCCATTACAATAACCGCAGCGCCATACCTTTTAACAGCTTTTGCCTGTTTGATGAATTCTCCTTCGCCTCCTTTCAGACTGATGGAATTGACTACGCATTTACCTTGCGCTACCTGTAGCCCTGCTTCAAGAATCTCCCACTTGGAGGAGTCTATCATGATTGGGATTCTTGAAATATCCGGTTCTGAAGCTATTAAATTCAGGAATTTAATCATGGAAGCTTTTCCATCGATCAATCCATCGTCGAAATTAACATCAAGAATCTGTGCTCCTCCTTCTACCTGGTGGCGGGCAATATCGAGTGCTTCAGAGAATTTCTCCTCTTTGATGAGTCTTAAAAATTTTTTGGATCCGGCAACATTGGTTCTTTCACCAACGTTGATGAAATTACTCTCCGGGGTTATAATAAGGGGCTCAAGGCCGGATAATCTTAAATATTTCATTATTTGTCTATTCTTCTAAAATATAATAGGCATTGTTCGCATTCTGCCGGAGCAGATCCACATGTTTGCCTAAAGCAGTAAAAATTGGAAATCTTTTGTAAGCCAAATGGTGTTCTTTTGCAAATTCTTCGATCTCTTCCGTGATCTCATTATAATACATATAGCTGTAGTTCGGAAAAAGATGATGGGCGACATGGAAATTAAAGTTTCCTAAAACATTTCTCACGAACCAGTTGTTTTCCTTCAAATCATTGGTTACCTCAAACTGATGGCGAAGCCAGCTGAACGGAAGACCATTTTTAGCATCCAGTTTCGGAAAAGCATTATCGGGAAGCGGATGCAGAGGCAACAGTACAAACAGCGCAAAAATACTTGCCGCTATTACCTGAAGAAACCATGCTCCCAAAGCCAATCCCAGGGATACTTTAAAAAACAGGACAGGAACTGCAATCTGATAAAAGAAATAGAAGAGTTTGTAGCTCACCATTTTTACTTTTTCAATAGGGGAATTGAGCCCTGGGTCTTTAAGATCACTCTTTCATGATCAAAAAATCCCTGAAATCCCTGATAAACATCCAATTAAACAGATAAAGAGGATATACCAGGAAGAAAAACCTGTGCTGAAATTTCTGTACTCCTTTTGCTTTAATCCATGGAACGATTAAAAGAAGACCGCTCTGTTCTATATCGGTATCCCATCCGTCAACGTTCGGATAGGCATGATGGCTGGCAATATGTCTTTTTTCCAGATGTATGAATTGGCTCCTACAAGATCAAACATATGCAGTACCAGCGAGTTTAATTTTTTACTTTTATAAATGTTATTGTGAGCAGCTTCATGGATCAGATTCAGATAAATCAGTACCAAAAAAATTCCCATCAGAACGAAACTTCCAATATACATCCAGGGCTTGTCTGCATTGAATAAAGCAATAAAATACAAAGCAAAATAGATCAAAGGCAGGATTACCGCTTTGATCTGAATATAGATATCCCTGTTTTCTGAAATGTTCTCTATCCTTTGATTCACTCTGTTTCTTAGTTCATTAAAAAGTTTAATATCATCTGAGTTTTTTAAGTAACTGGGCTTTTCCATGATGTTAAATTTTGTGATTCACTTAAAGTTAACATTTTATAATCAAGCACTTACCCCATATTCAATTAAAAAAATCTATTAATCCTTATCAATCAGGCAAATTTTTGCAATTTTCTTGGAGAATATTCCGCAACAAGATCTGCTATGGCTTTGATGTGATCCGGAGTGGTTCCGCAGCATCCGCCTATGATATTGATTAATCCTTTTTCCACATATTCCTTGATCTGTCTTGCCATATCTTCCGGCGTTTCATCATATTTCCCGAAAGCATTGGGAAGTCCGGCATTAGGGTAAGCGGAGACATAGAATTCTGAATTATGGGCTAAAGTTTCCAGATAAGGCGTTAGCTGATCGGCACCCAGAGCACAGTTGAAACCTACACTCAGTAAATTCAGGTGTGAAACTGAAATCAGGAATGCTTCCGCAGTCTGCCCGCTTAAGGTTCTTCCTGAAGCATCCGTAATTGTCCCTGAAACCATAATCGGGATCTTTATATTTCTCTCATCCTGAATTTCATCAATCGCAAACAAAGCAGCTTTTGCATTCAATGTATCGAAGATCGTTTCTACCAGAAGAATATCTGAACCGCCATCCAGCAAAGCTTCACACTGCTGCTTATAGGCTACTCTCAGCTCTTCAAAGGTAATGGCCCTGTATCCCGGATCATTCACATCCGGACTTAAGCTTGCCGTTCTGTTTGTAGGTCCTATGGAACCGGCCACGAACCTGGGTTTATCCGGATTTTGAGCAGTATATTCATCACATGCTTTTCTGGCAATCTTTGCAGACTCGAAGTTCAGTTCATACACCAGATCTTCCATATGATAATCTGCCATTGCAATAGTAGTCCCGGAAAAGGTATTGGTTTCTATAATGTCTGCTCCTGCCTCAAGATATTTCTTATGAACTTCCTCAATAGCCTGGGGCTGTGTGAGAGAAAGCAGGTCGTTATTTCCTTTTACCGGATGTTCCCAGTTTTTGAAACGTTCGCCACGGTAATCTTCTTCCTCAAATTTGTAACGCTGAAGCATAGTTCCCATAGCTCCGTCAAGAATTAAAATTCTTTCGGAAATTGCCTTGTATAATTGTTCTGAATTTTTCATTGTATAAATTTTGGTTAAAGCCATGTGTATTTTATTCCATTAAACGGCTATAGAATTAATCCAAAGCCTGCTTCAAATCTGCAATAATATCATCAACATGCTCAAGACCTACGGAGCAACGTACCAGCCCTGCGGTAATGCCTACTTCATTTCTTTCCTCATCGGTCAGTTTTGAATGGGTTGTGGATGCAGGATGGGTTACAATAGTTCTGGTATCTCCAAGGTTGGCAGAAAGTGAGCATAATTTTATTTTATCCAGAAAGTTTCTTCCGCCTTCTATTCCGCCTTTAATTTCGAAGGCTACGATATTCCCGCCCAGTTTCATCTGCTTTTTAGCGATTTCATAACTTGGATGGGAGGCAAGGAACGGATATTTCACCAGCTCTACATTGGGATGACTTTCTAAAAACTCTGCTACTTTCAAAGCGTTTTCGCAATGTTTTTCAACACGGATAGCAAGCGTTTCAAGACTTTTCGATAATACCCATGCATTGAAAGGAGACATGGCAGGCCCTGTATTTCTTGCGAAAAGGTAAATTTCTCTGATTAAATCTGCTTTTCCCACAGCTACTCCACCCAGTACTCTTCCCTGGCCGTCAATAAGCTTCGTTGCAGAATGTACAACAACATCTGCACCATATTTAATGGGCTGCTGCAGGTAAGGTGTTGCAAAACAATTATCTACAATAAAGATCAGGTTATGCTTTTTCGCAATCTGTCCGAAAAACTCAAGATCCAGGATTTCAATGGCCGGATTGGTAGGAGTCTCTAGGTATAGAATTTTTGTATTGGGTTTAATATATTGCTCAACATTTTCAGCATCTCCAGCCTTAAAATAAGTAGTTTCTATGTTCCATTTCGGAAAATACTTGGTAAATAAGGTATGGGTAGATCCAAATACCGACTGGCAGCTTACGATGTGGTCACCGGCATTCAATAAAGCCGCAAAAGTTGAATAAATAGCGGCCATTCCTGTGGCAAAAGCATATCCGGCTTCTGCTCCTTCCATTTTTGCAATTTTATCCGTGAATTCGGTTACGTTCGGGTTTGAAAAACGGCTGTAGAGATTTTTAGGCTTCTCTTCAGCGAAGCTGGCCCTCATATCTTCCGCATCCTGAAAAATAAAGCTGGATGTAAGGTATAAAGGGGTTGTATGCTCATCAAACTGGGTTCTTTCAGTCTGGGTTCTTATCGCAGATGTTTCAAAATTTTCCATATAGTTTTAAAATGTAGCAATGTATCAGTTGGGCAATGTAACAATGAGATTATTGGTCAACCGGTACATTGTTAAATTGTTATATTAAATTATTTTGTTTCACTTACTCTCAGAATATCTCCGAAAACTCCTCTTGCCGTTACCTGGGCTCCAGCTCCGGCTCCCATAATCACAATAGGATTTTCACCATAACTTTCCGTATAAATTTCAAAAATAGAATCTGAACCTTTCAACTGTCCTAAAGCTGAGTTCCCCGGTACGGAAACCAGTTTTACATCAAGCTGTCCTTTATCTTTCTGAAGATCACCGTGAAGATCACCTACATAACGAAGTACATGCCCCGGTTCCTGGCTTTCTTTAATTTTCTGGTATTCTTCATCCAGTTCATGTAATCTTGAAAGGAATTCTGATTTTGAAACAGAAAGTAAACTTTCAGGAACCAGATTCTGAATGTTGATATCATCAAATTCATTGATTAAATCCAGTTCTCTCGCCAGAATTAATAATTTTCTGGCCACATCATTTCCTGATAAATCTTCCCGTGGGTCTGGCTCTGTATAGCCTTTTTCCAAGGCTTCATTGACAATTGTGGAAAACTTATCATCTCTCAAAGAAAAATTATTGAAAACGTAACTCAATGTTCCGGAAAATACTCCTTTAATTCTTGTAATATTTTCTCCTGAAAGGTGTAAAAGTTTTATCGTATCGATTAGCGGAAGCCCTGCTCCAACGTTGGTTTCATACAGATAACGTCTGTTGTTTTTGTTCAACGTATATCTTAGTTTACGGTATTCTTCAATGGGAAGGGTATTGAAAATTTTATTGGATGAAACCAAGTCAAAGCCGTTCTCAGCAAGTGCATGATAGTTTTTCACAAAATCTTTGCTTGCTGTATTATCTACTACGATCAGGTTTTCCAGCTGGTTTTCTTTGGAAAAGCTGATCAGTTCCTCAACATTGGACGGGTGTTCTGCCGTTAAAACCTCATCACTCCAATTCGTATTAAATCCTTTTTTATTGAAGGCAATTTTTCTTGAGTTGGCTACTGCAACTACTTTAAGATCGATTTTCTTACGTCTCCTGATTTCTTCGGAAGACTGTAAAACCTGTTCTATCAGAGTTTTTCCTACATTTCCATGACCTATGATCGCTAAATGAACGGTTTTAGGTTTTTTGAAAATTTCAGATTCGATGATATTTTTTGTTTTCTCGTCCTGCGAAGAGGTTACTACGATATTGACTCTTTTTTCTGCTGCCACCTGGTTTAAAAGCAGTGGGAATACATTGTTTCTTGCCAGCTCTGCAAGGACTTTATTGAAATCTTCCGCTACGAATCCAAGCACGGAAACATTATTAATGCTGTAAATCTGTGAAACTTTGCCTGACTTTCTTTCGGCTTCAAATTCATCAATCAGGCAGGTAACTGCTTTTTCTGCATCCGCTTCATTCACCAGGATAGATATCCCGTTTTCAATAGCCTGCTGAGAGATCACTCCCACACTTATGCGTGCCAAAGTAAGCGCCTTAAAAATTCTTCCGTCGATCCCGATTTCACCCAGGAAATCTTCTCCTTCAAATTTGATAATTGATCTGTTCTTTAAAAACTTTATTTCGTTAGCATTTCTCATTCTACAAAATATTTTTTATGATTGTATTTAATTGTTTATATTCCATCAGGAAGGCATCATGCCCGTGAATTGACTGTATTTCGTGGTAAAAAACCTCTTTGTTTTCCTCTTTCAGCTGCTGAAAGCACATTCGGATTTCTGATGCCGGGAAAAACAGATCGGTGTCTACAGCAATAAGGTGCATTCGGGCGCTGATCTTTTCTTGTTGCTTTTTTCGGTATTGATATTCATCAGCAAATGATTCATTAGCTTATAAGCTTTCAAACTAAATCTTTCGTTTAATGAATTTCCGTGATAAACGAGCCAGTCTTCAGATTCTAATCTCTGTTTTTCCGGATCGTATCTATTTTGAAATCTGTCGTTTAAAGATTGAGGAGTTCTGTAGCACAGCATCGCATGGATTCTTGCTTTCTGCAGAGGTTCATCATTTCCGTTTAAGAGGAATTTCTGAACCAGGCACTGTGCATGAAGCCAGTCGTGGGTTTTGGAATCGCAGGCAATGGGAATAAAAATTTCCGCCAGCTGCGGCTGCTTGGCAAGCATTTCCCATGCAATTCCACCTCCGAGAGAGCCTCCGATAATGGCGTATAAATTTTTGATATATAAAGTTTCAAGACCTTTCAGGAATATTTCAGCAATATCCGAAGGGGTGAAATCTTCGTATTCGTCAATTAAAAAGTCATCAAATCCGTTTCCGGGGATATTGAAACACAGAACAGTATACTTATTGGTATCAATGACCTGATTTTCTCCGATCAACTGCTTCCACCATCCTTTTTCTCCGGAAACATTTGAATTTCCGGTCAAAGCATGATTGACCAGTATAACGGGAGCTGAAAACAAGTCTGGCCCGAAGATCTGATAAGTCAGCGGGATATGGTATTCCTTTTGGGAATGGGTTTGATACGAAAGATTAATATAGTTTAGTTCTGTTTTCAATTCTATTATTTTAATACAATTGAAAATGCCACAGGAAATGGCTGAAAAGAACTTCAGTGAGTTATCTGTCCAAAATAAATTGGTAGAACGTAGCACCTTCTCTGCTTGCACAAAGGGTTGCTAAGGTTTCATAGGGTCTAATCCCTCAACCTTTCTTGATAACATTTTCAATATTTGAATGAACGCACTGCAAAGATATGTTTTTTCTTTTAATTTTTTCAAAAAAAATATTTAATATCAAAAAAACCAGTAATAGTAAGTGTTCCAATAGTATATTAATAATTATTCAGATGGAAAGAATTGGAATTTTTTTTCAAAAAAACTAACTTCGTATTTGAAAAGTGATGAAATATGACTGTTGAAAAAGAAAGATTACAAGATTCCAAATGGAAAAACTGGGGGCCATACGTCAGTAACCGGCAATGGGGAAATGTACGTGAAGATTACAGCCCGAACGGAAATGCCTGGAATTATGCCAACCACAATACCGCAGAAAGTTATACTTACCGATGGGGTGAAGAAGGGATTGCGGGGATTTCCGATGTGAAACAGATTTTCTGTTTTGCCTTTTCCTTTTGGAACAAAAAAGATAAGATCATAAAAGAGCGTTTTTTTGGATTAAGCAATCCTCAGGGTAACCACGGGGAAGACATCAAAGAAATCTTTTATTATTTAGATAATACACCTACGCATAGTTATATGAAAATGGTGTACAAATACCCTATCAATGCATTTCCTTATGATGATATTGTTGCGGAGAACGGCAGAAGAAGCAAAAAGGAACCTGAATATGAGCTGTTTGATACAGGAATTTTTGACAATGATGAATATTTTGATATTTTCATTGAATACTGTAAAGGCGACCACAATGATATTCTTGCAAGGGTAACTGTTCATAACAGGAGTAATGAGGATGCTCCCATTGTCCTAGCACCAACTGCCTGGTTCAGAAATAACTGGAAATGGGGATATAACACCTATAAAGGCCAGATGAATGCTGCGTATGACGGATGCATAGATGTTAACCATGACAGTATTTCAATCAAAAAGTTCTATTCAAGAAACAGGGCTGCCCAGAGTGCTTTCTGCGAAAATGAAACCAATACACCTAAACTATATGGCGCTCCTTATCCGGGTAATACCTATTTTAAAGACGGAATCAATGACTATATCATTTATGGAAGCAATACGGTAAATCCGGAAAAAAGAGGTACCAAAGCTTCTTTTATCATTGATGAAATGGTAGGCGCAGGACAATCCAAAGTTTTTGATTTCAGGCTGTGTCCTGATGAAACTGATGAGCCTTTTGAAAATTTTGACGAAATTTTCAGCACAAGAATTGCCGAAGCAGATGAATTCTACAGCGAAGTCCAGAGCGAAACAACGAATGAGGATGAAAGGAATGTTCAGCGGCAGGCATTTGCAGGCCTTCTGTGGAATAAGCAGTTTTATCATTACAACGTAGGAAAATGGCTTAAAGGTGATCCGAATCATGAAGCTCCGAGAAATTTTAATGAGTATGTAAGAAATACAGAGTGGAACCACCTTCACAACAAGGACATTATTTCTATGCCCGATAAGTGGGAATATCCCTGGTATGCGACCTGGGATCTGGCATTTCACTGTGTTCCTTTTTCTATCATTGATGCGGAATTTGCCAAAGGTCAGCTTTTACTTTTAACCAAAGAATGGTATATGCATCCGAACGGCCAACTTCCTGCCTATGAATGGAATCTGAGCGATGTGAATCCACCGGTACACGCATGGTCCTGCTTCAGGGTTTTCAAAATTGATGAAAAACAAAATGGCAAGCCTGATCTTTTATTCCTTGAAAAAGTATTCCAGAAGCTTCTCCTGAATTTTACATGGTGGGTGAACCGGAAGGATAAAAACGGTAAAAATATTTTTGGCGGCGGTTTTCTTGGTCTGGATAATATCGGGGCTTTCGACCGAAATATGGTACTGAAGGACGGCCAGCATCTTGAGCAGGCTGACGGAACGAGCTGGATGGCAATGTATGCTCTCAATATGATGCGCATTGCTATGGAACTTGCCCAGTATTATCAGGTATATGAAGATATGGCGATCAAGTTTTTTGAGCATTATCTGTACATCGCAGAAGCTATGGAAAACTTAGGTGACGGTAAAGAAGGTTTATGGAATGAAGAGGATGGCTTTTTCTATGATGTTCTGCAGCTTGGTAACGGGGACAGTGTGTCTTTGAAGCTGAGAAGCATTGTAGGGTTGATTCCTATGTTTGCCGTAGAAATTGTAGATCACAAATTATTGGAAAAGATGCCGAATTTCCAGGCAAGGATGGATTGGGTCTTAAAGAACAAGCCGGAACTTACAAAACTGGTTTCTCACTGGGACGAGGAAGGACAAGGCAGAAAGCACCTGATGAGTATTTTACGCAAAAACAGGCTGACAAAGGTTCTAAGAAGAATGCTTGACGAGAATGAATTCCTGAGCTCTTACGGAATACGCGCCATGTCTAAAGTATACGAGGAAAATCCGTTTGTATTTTCTGTTCACGGTACGGAAAACGTAGTTTATTATACTCCTGCGGAGAGCGACAGCAGGATGTTTGGAGGTAACAGCAACTGGCGGGGACCGATCTGGTTTCCGATCAATTTCCTGATCGTGGAAAGCTTACAGCGTTTTCACTTTTACTATGGCAACAGCTTAAAAGTTGAATTTCCTACAGGAAGCGGTGAGAAAAAAACCTGGATGAAGTAGCACAAAATATCAGCAGAAGGCTATGTTCCCTGTTTTTGAAGGATGAGGATGGGCAAAGGCCTTTCAATGGGGGCAATGCCAAGTTTAATTATGATGAACATTTTAAAGATTATATTACTTTCTTTGAATATTTCCACGGAGACAACGGCCGAGGTGTAGGAGCTTCCCATCAGACAGGATGGACGGCAACGGTTGCAAAGCTTATGAAACCAAGATTAACAGTATAAATGAAGCTTCCGGCCCGAATGGGCCGGAAGCTTTTAATTTCTTACAACTATTAAACTTTCTCTCCGTTAACAAGAACTTCATACCCAATTTCTACATTCGGCTCTAAGGTTTTTGATACGGAACAATATTTTTCAAAGGATAATTCAGCCGCTTTCAATGCTTTTTTAGGATCTATATTGCCTTCCAGAAGAAATTTCACTTTGATCGATTTAAAAGGTTTTGCATCTTCTACCTGAACTCTTTCCCCTTCTACTTCTGCCTGAAAACCTGTGATTTCCTGGCGTTGTTTTTTCAGAATTGAAACTACATCTATCCCGCTACATCCGGCCACTGCCATCAATACGCTTTCCATAGGAGAAACTCCTTTAGCTCCCGGCTGTGAGGTATTGTCCAAAAGGATTGAGTTCCCCTGGGAGTTGGTACATTCAAATAAAAAATCGTCGTTTATTCTGTTCAGTGTAATTTTCATTGCTTATTGCTTATTGCTTATTGCTTATTGCTTATTGCTTATTGCTTATTGCTTATTGCTTATTCAAAATTATAAAATTCCTCGCGCTTTTATCTCAAGATATTTATTGATAACGTCAATATTTAAATTTTCAGGAAGCGTATATACGGTATAGATCCCATATTTCCGGAGTTCCTGAATGATCAGTTTCTTTTCAAATTCAAATTTTTCAGCGATAACCTCATCATAAATTTCCTGCATACTTTCAGGGTTTTTATGAATAAGAGTCTGTAATTCTGAATTTTTAAAAAATATAACGACCAGCATATGATTCTTGGCAATGCCTCGAAGGTATTTTAATTGACGGTTTAATCCATCCAGGGTTTCAAAATTGGTAAAAAGTAAAATAAGGCTCCGTTGGTTCAGAGAATATTTTACATCCTGATACAGACGGTTAAAATCACTTTCAAAAAAATCGGTTTTAATATTGTATAATGCCTCGGAAATCTTTTTTAGCTGGCCTGATTTGTTTTCAGCAGCTACTTTATTTTCAGTTTTTTTGGAGAACGTCATCATTCCGGCACGATCCCCTTTTTTCAAAATAATATGAGACAAGGCCATAGCCGCATTAATGGAGTAATCGAGAAGACTCAATCCGTTGAAAGGCATTTTCATCGTCCTTCCTTTATCGATCAGAATAAAGATACGCTGTGACTTTTCATCCTGAAACTGATTGACCATCAATCGGTTTGTTTTGGAAGTCGCTTTCCAGTTGATGGTTCTGATATCATCACCGGGAACATATTCTTTGATCTGTTCAAATTCCATCGTATGCCCCAGTTTCCTGATTTTTTTGATCCCACCCAGCATAAATTCACTCTGTAGTGCCATCAACTCATATTTTCTGAGATGAACAAAGGACGGATAAGCTGGCAACATGGCATCTTTCTGGAAGCTGAACCTTCTGGCTACAAATCCTAACGGTGAAGAAGCAAACACATTCAGGTTTCCGAAACTATACTCTCCTCTTTCTTTGGGTACCAAACTGTATTGGAAATAGGTATTTTTGCCCGGCTCGATGTTCTTTGTAATCAGGAAATCTCTTTTCTGGAATTGAAAGGGAATTTCATCAATGATCTTGGTGTTGATCTTAAAACTGTAATTATTTTTAATATCAATTTTTACAAAATTTTCATCTCCGTTGGACAACTTTTCGGGAAGTATCCTTTGGGCCAGCAATGCACTCTTTTGATTAAACAGCAAAAGATAGTCTACCATTACCGCAAGAAAACACAATAACACCAAAATGTGAGCAACCCACATCAGGACCGGAAAGAAAAATGCAAGGACATACACAATCCCCACTCCGATGAGCGAAAAGAAAAATCGTGTATTGATGTATAGGTTTTTCATATTTTTAAGGTAGCAGGTGGTAGATCGTAGGTGATAGGTTTGGGGTTAAACTGGTTGCAGTGAATTTATTAAACCATTCAGCATTTTTGAAATCTCTATAATATTGTTATTTAATTTTTGATAATTTTCTTCATTTAAATAATTAAGATTTTTGGAAATCATTAACTGAGTTTCTACTTCAGCACAGCTTCCTCTGGCTATTTTCAGAAATTGCAAATAGTCTGGTTTGCTTCTTCGGGAGTTGCCTTCAGCAATATTTGATGGTATAGAAACCGAAGCTCTTCTGATCTGCGAAATAAGCCCATACATTTCATCTTTCGGAAAAGAACCTGTACTTCTATAAATATCCGTAACAAAATCAATAGATCTCTGCCAAACCAAAAGCTCCTTAAAATTAGCCATAAAGTCTCATCATTTTAATAAAAAACAATTGTAAGTACATCATTCTGCATTTAGCACCTGCAAACTTTTACCTAATATCTGCAACCTATCTAGGAATTTCTATTCCCTCCAGGATCTGACGTATAATTTCATCTGCAGTAAGGCCTTCCATCTCTCTTTCCGGAGAAACGATTACTCTGTGTCTTAATACTGCATAACTGGCTTCCTTGATGTCTTCCGGAGTTACAAAATCTCTTCCTCTGAGCGCAGCAAAAGATTTGGAAGCTGTAAGCAGAGCCAGTGAAGCTCTCGGAGAGGCACCCAGATATAAAAACTGGTTTTCCCGTGTATTGACTATAATTTTAGCAATATATTCCATAAGCTGAGATTCTACAATGATCTCTTTTACCAAATGCTGATAATTTTTCAGCTGTTCTGCGGTAATGACACGGTTTACTCCTTCCGTCTTATCTTCTTTTTTACTTTCGTGCTGGTTTCTTATAATGGCAATCTCCTGTTCAAGATTAGGATACCCGACATTAATTTTGAAGAGAAAACGGTCCAATTGTGCTTCAGGAAGCCTGTAAGTTCCTTCGTGCTCTATAGGATTCTGGGTTGCTACTACCAGGAATGGCTCGTCCATCATATAGCGGGTTCCGTCCATGGTGATCTGCCTTTCTTCCATCACCTCAAATAATGCGGCCTGTGTTTTGGCAGGGGACCTGTTGATCTCATCAATCAGGATAAAATTAGAGAAAATGGGACCTTTTTTAAATTCAAATTCGGAATTTTTCACACTGAAAACAGAGGTTCCCAAAATATCGGAAGGCATAAGGTCCGGCGTAAACTGGATCCTGCTAAAGCCAACATCAATGGTTCTGGCCAGAAGTTTAGCCGTAATGGTTTTGGCAACACCGGGAACACCTTCGATCAGGACATGACCGTTGGATAAAAGGGCGGCAATAAGATGCTCAACCATGCTTTCCTGCCCTACAATAACTTTGGCTATTTCAGCTTTTACTTTTTCCAGGCTGGCACGGAGCTCAATCATATCAATTCTGGATTGAAACTGGTCTTCTTTTTTATTTAAATTAATAGAACTTTGGTTTTCTACATTTTCATTTTCAAGGTTTTCCATAATTTTTGTCTTTGTTTTTTATGGGAGCCGGTTTCATCCGGTTTTTTTAATAAATTTTAATACTACCGGTTATATCCGGTCTTTTGCTAAATCGTTCCGTTTGTCTGTTTCCTAACTGAACTTTACAAAAAAGCATTGTTACATTTATATCAATATTTCATCAAGAATTTTATTCATCCTTATAAGATCTTCTTTCATCACACTTGCATAGGGATCCTGTCCTTTCTTAATCAGGGCTATTGCTTCATCAATCATTTCTATCGGCTTTCCTGTTTTCAGATGCAGTTTATTGGCAAATTCCGCATCCAGATTTCGGGTATCTATCAATAGATCCATTCTTATTTTGTTCAGGAAATACTGAGCTTTTTTAGCCATCATATCATGGAAATTTCCTTCCTGAAGATAAAGATTCCCAATGCTTTTCACAAAATCTACCGAAGTATTTCTCAGCGGTTCCAAAACAGGCACTATCCGCTGTTTTCTTTTTGCATTAAAGAAAATAAACAGGACCAGTCCGCCTAAAAACACCCACCAGGCATATTTGAGGGCAGGGTTTGAGAGGATAAATCTCATAAAGAACCGCGAAACCTTAGTATCATTTTCTACAAACCAGATGGTTTCTCTGTCCTGAAGGTAAGAAAAAACATCCTGGGCATATTTTAAGCTGCCCGGCTTCAAAAGATAGTAATTGGTGAGGAAAAGCGGTTCGCTGTGTACATAGATCGTTCCTTTCCCAAATTTTGTCTTAATAAAATTTACCTGGTCTGAATTATCTTTTTCCACTGTTTTTCCCAAAACCTCCACCCGGGGCTTAATGTATGAAAATCCTCTGCCGGAAGGGAATTTATCCAGCTTAATAAAATCGTTCTGGTATTGTTTATCCGTAAATTTCAATACATTTTCCTCAGCAAAAGAAATATCCGAGCTATGGTAACCGATACTGTCTGAAATATCTTTTGGAGTATTGCCTACCAGGATCATAGCATCCGAACCGTTTGATACCTGTTCCAGGATTTTTCTCCATGATTGATTATCCAAGTCTTTTTCTATAATGAGGATATTATGAGGATCCTTTTTCCTTTGACTATAATAATCGTAAGGTGACTCTTCAGTTCTTTTCAGATTATTTTTAAACAAATCTTTGGCTTCATTATTAAAGACAAACAGTCCGAAAGGAGATTTCTCATTAATACTGAAGTTCTTGCGCCAGTTTACCGTTTCTTTTTTATTGACTTCAAGCAACGCCAGAATAAGCATCACAACGATGAATATCACAGCATATATTTTGAAGGTTTTTTCATGGTAAGTCAGTGGTTTAATTAAGGTTTAAATGCCTGGTACTGATTTTTAAATTTCAGGTAAGCTTGTTCATCAATGCTGAATTCTCCGTACCAGACATAATCGAAGATATAAGACAGCTCAGAAAATTCGTTTTTAAGATGTTCTGCTTTAAGTTCCATCAGGTAATCCTTATTGGTCTTTTCCGGGTTCCAGCTGATCTGCTTTTTATCACTCAGCTTTTTCAGAACAAATAAGAACTGATAACGGACCGCCGAACGGAAATCTCCCTGCCTTTCAAATTTTGAAATACTTTCCAGAAAATTGATCTCATGAATATTTTCATGAAGCTCTTCCGCATTGATCTCTACTTTTCTATTTTTCTTGCCAAACAAGAAATTTCCTTCTTTGTCCATCAAATATTTAATGATAAAATAAAGAAGAAATCCTACCAGGGTAATGGCAAACAGACGAATAAGAATCATGGTAATTTTAGCAGAATTGGTAAAAGCCGTTTCGCCAAAAATGCTTTGCAGAATCTTATCTATCCTTTTCATCAGCTTTTGGAAAAAAGATTCTCTCGGCTTCGAAACCGAATAATCAAATTCATTTCCCTTATATCTTGACTGAAGATTTTCTTTAAATGTCTTGGGATAAATCTTATTTTCCGAAACCGGTTTCCGGATCAGCACAGAATCTGCACGAAGCATATTCCGGTAATGTCCTGTCCCCAGCGAGTCAAAAATATAGTCTTCTACTGTTGCAGGCTCATGCTCATCCTGTGCACGAACAGGACAAACAGAGAAAAAAAGCAGCAGAAAAAGAAGAATTCTATTCATTGATGCCTATGGTTTCTATTTCTTCAAGTTCAACTTTCTGGTGAAGATCCGTCCTGCTGTCATAATACATCAGCCCCGCATTGATGTACATCAGGTTGGAAAGCAATAATGAAGCAAGCATTGAAAATCCATAAAATATAAAGAAAATGACTCCGGCAACCCCTGTAAAAGGATTCTCTTCAAAGTTTCCGTTTGGAGTGGATGTCATTAATGATCCGTAAAAAAAGAACATCGGTATCAACGTAAATACTGAAGTGATCATATACATAATGATGAACATGATAATGGATGCTCCCCAGTATTTCCAGTAAGGGGATTTTTCGTTTCCGTTCGGATAGGAAAACTGGGATCTTATGGAATAACTTAAGCTTTCTATAAAGCCTCTTTTTGTATTAAAATAGTCATACATCAGAAATGCCGAAACATTGAATGCCGTGGGATAAAAAAGCAGCATCAGGAAGAAACCAATGATGATGATCATCAGCAAATAGGTAAACCCTAAAAGGATCATCATTACAGGCACTACAATAAAGAGCATTCCTATGCACATTTTGGCAATTCTTCCGGCGTTTCTCTTAAAATCTCCCAGTATCTCATCTGTTTTTACCTTTTGAGCCCCTTCAGTAATTCTTTTCAGATAGAAAACCGGATACAGGTAATTAATGATCATCAGAATGGCAAAAAGGATAAAAATAAGTATTGCGGAAACAATAAGCAGGCCGGCGTTTTCTGAAAAATATCTTTCAAAATAATAACTTTCTCCTCCTACATTGGAACCGATAAGCTGTCCGAAGATTTCTCTGAACCCGAAAATCACTACCGCAACTGTTAAAATTAACAGCAGCCCGTTAATGAGAAGGTAATTCTTAAAATAATTTTTTCCGTATAATTTGAAAAAATTAAAGCTGTCACTGATGAAAGCTCCAAACTCTCTTTTTTTATAAAACTGCATGATCGATCTGGTTATTAATTTTTTTATAAACCACCCAAGGATAAACAAAATAGTAAAATCCTATAATGGCAAGTGAACTGATTATAATAGCTAAATTTACCACCAGCGGCATTTTCAAAGCATGTCTTGTTACATAACCTTCGATAATTCCTGCACAGATGGTAAAGGGAATGGTACTTAGGAAAATTTTAAAAGAGTCCTTAAACCCGGTTTTGAAAGAATTAAATCTTGAAAATGTCCTGGGAAACAGAATGCTCGCTCCAAGGATCAGCCCGCACATGGCTTCCACAACCATTGCAAAGATCTCAAAAACCCCGTGAAGCCAGATTCCTCTTGCGCTGTCCTTCAAAGCACCGTAATCGTAGAAAAAATATTGAAAGGATCCCAACATCACACTATTGGAAAGCAGGGCAAACAAAGTTCCTACCCCTCCGGTGATGCCATAGATATACAATTTCGCTCCCACTCCGATGTTATTGAAAATAATCCCGATTGTACTTCCCCATGTGGAACCACTCTGGTAAATTCCTACAGCATTTCCT
Organism: Chryseobacterium sp. GTID13; assembly: GCF_056172655.1. Lineage (NCBI taxonomy): Bacteria > Pseudomonadati > Bacteroidota > Flavobacteriia > Flavobacteriales > Weeksellaceae > Chryseobacterium > Chryseobacterium sp. GTID13. The sequence goes on along the minus strand of NZ_JAOCMB010000002.1, from coordinate 971,857 downwards.
TTTTTGATGTTCTCTATGGTTTCATTTACATAGTCTTCCCCAAGAATGATATTGGCAAAATCTTTATCATAAGCCCCGGAAAGCACTCCTATTGAGGTAAACAGAATAAAAAACAGAAAAGCATACATTAGATATCTCCTGTACTGATAGATCAGCAGGGGAACTTCTGTCCTGAAAAAATAAAACAGCCTGTTCTCCTCTACTCTTTTAGTTTTATAAATCTTCTGGAATATTTGTGAAGACAGATGGTTCAGGTATACTGTAGTATTGCTTTTAGGGTAATAGGTCTGTGCAAATGAAAGATCATTGATCAGGTTGATATACAACGAAGACAGGTCATCAGGATTTTTTTTATTTTCCCTTGAATAACCTGTTCAATTCCCAACCATTTTTCTTTATTTTGTTTAATGAAATAAACTTCTCTCATAATTGTAAGGCTAAAATAATAAAAATTATGTCTCAAATTGCGATAAATACCTCACAAAATGTAAATATTAACTTTACTATTGCAAGTGTTGGAGAAAGAATGCTCGCCTTCATTATCGATCTTTTGATAAAGGTCGCTTATGTGGTAATTATATTCTATCTTTTCTTCAATATTTTTGATTTTGGGTATTTATTAACCGGGCTTGATCAATGGTCCGTAATGGCTGTTTATATTGTTCTTACATTTCCTGTTTATATTTATCCGGTCGTTCTGGAAAGCCTTATGGAAGGGCAGACTCCCGGAAAAAAACTTATGAAAATCCGGGTAGTGAAAATTGATGGTTACCAGGCCAGTTTTGGTGATTATCTGATCCGCTGGATGTTCAGGCTGATTGATACTTCATTCGTTGGGGTCATAGGCCTTATTTCTATGATTGTTTCTAAAAATAATCAACGTCTGGGAGATATTGCTTCCGGCACTGCCGTAATTTCTTTAAAAAACAACATTAATATTTCCCATACCATTTTGGAAAATATTCACGAAAGTTATGTTCCATCATTTCCCCAGGTCATTGCATTAAGCGATAATGATATGCGGATCATCAAGGATAATTACACCAAAGCACTGAAAGTTGACGACCGCCAGATCATCAGCAGGCTTTCTGACAAGATTAAAAGCATTCTCAAGCTTGAAATAGACCCGGCAAAAATGACGGAAAGGCAGTTTATTAATGTAGTGATCAAAGATTATAACTACTATACCGGGAAAGATAATTGATGAAGTGTTGTTGTCAATGGTCAATTTTGCTGCGCAAGTAAATACTCAATTGAACTTGTTTGGAAATCATTTTTCAATTTTGTCGAAGTAAAAAAATTGACTGTGAAGCAAATTCAATATTGACAGTTCACGATCAACCATTGCCCCATTACTTATCATTCATCACTTATAATAACCCGTCGGTGCAGTTTTTGCATCTTTAAAAACAAAGGTTTTAATTATGAAATTTGAAAACAATAAATCAGGAAACGGCGGAGTGATTACGCTGAATAATGAAATCAAAGAAGTGGGAAGACTGACGTATACTATTTTCCCGGAAGACAACAAATTCATTATCTCTTTTGTACTGGTACATCCGGAATTTGAAGGCCGGGGAATGGGGAAATACCTGGTTGAGGAAGCTATAAAGTTTGCCAGAGAAAACAACTGGAAAGTATATCCTCATTGCTCTTACGCAAGAGCGGTAATGACAAGAATGAGTGATGTAGATGATGTTTTTTAAAAAACTAGAACTTCATTGACCAGAATCTTTTCAATATCGTCCGGATAATCTACTTTCAGGTGATGATCTGAAGCAACCCATTCCATAATCTCCTGAGGGTTTAGCACTTTAGAATTTGGAATTCCCATAAGGTTTAAAGCGCTCGCATTACATTCCTGCTCGTACTGGTTATGAATGGGAATCACAAACAGCTTTTTATCTAAAAAAGTGCTTCTGCAGGAGTTTCAAAGCCGGCATTGCATAAAATACCGTCACAGCTTTCAAAGTATTTCAGATACTGCAAATCATCAATAGGAAAAACTTCTACATTTTTTATTTTGACCTGAACTTTACTGTACTTTGAAAAAACTTTCCATTGAACAGGAATCTGCTTCAGGACCTTGATGATATTTTCGTCTGCAAAGCTGGGAAGATACACAAGATAATATCCTTTTTTATCCGGATTAAGATTCCGAATCTTATGCCTGATCACCGGTTTTTTGATCTGAGGGTGGTAATTTTCAAAATGAAATCCGATTTTTCTTTCGCTGGGAACATAATATTTAAGAATCATTTCCCCGAGAAAATCTTTCTTTTCAGGCTTTGGAGTTTCAGCAAAGCTCATTGATGCCTGATGGCTCAGCTCGATCATCGGTAGTTTTTTCAGCTTTGCTGCCCATCCGGTCAAAGGTTCATAATCGTTGATGATCAGATCATATTGAGAAAGCTCTAATTCCTTGATGGTTTTTACCGCTTCAAGAAATTTATTATCAGTAAATGTTTTGCGATAGGATAAACCGCCTGTTTTGTTGTAAAGAAGAGAAATCCCCCTATATTGAAAGTTAATGTCGAAATCAGCCTTTAATTGCGACTGATGACCGCTGATCAATGTATTGACCGAAGCATACTTTTTGAGAATAGGAATAATTTCCTGCGCTCTGGCAACGTGTCCGTTCCCTGTTCCCTGAAATGCATACAATACTTTCATTTAAGAAAAATTAGTTACTATTTTCAGAAGTTCGGAACTGTCCATGTCCTGAATCTCTTCTGCTTCGTCATCTTTAAGTGAGTCCTTGTGGTCATCATAATAAAATACTTTCCATTCTTTATCATGATATTCAAGTGCGGAGAGATTTTCGATCCAGTCTCCGGAGTTCAGATAAGTACACGATCCTTTTTTAGTGACAACTTCACGGATCTGAGGCTGGTGGATGTGTCCACAGATTACATAATCGTAATGATTATCAATAGCCAGTTCGGAAGCAGTAAGTTCAAAATCCCCGATATACTTTACTGCTTTTTTTACATTGTTTTTGATCTTTTTGGAAAATGAATATTTTTCTCTGCCCATTTTCTCTAAAAACCAGTTCACAATATTGTTAATGACAATCAGGAGATCATACCCTTTCCCGCCAAGCTTGGCAATCCATTTGGAATGCTGAACAGAGGCATCAAAAACATCTCCATGAAATATCCAGGTTTTCTTCTGATCAATATCAAGACAGATCTTATTACAAACCTTTAGTTTACCCAATTCAAAATCGGTAAACTTACGGAACATTTCATCGTGATTGCCCGTTATGTAATAAACCTGTGTATTTTTGGTCGCAAATGAAATGATCTTTTTGATCACTTTCAAATGAGGTTTAGGGAAGTAAGACTTTTTAAACTGCCAGATATCAATAATATCACCGTTCAAAACTAATGTTTTAGGCTGGATAGAATTGAGATACCGCAACAGCTCTTTAGCCTTACATCCATAAGTACCCAAATGAACATCCGATATGACAACTAATTCAACGTTTCTTTTCATAGTTTTATGCAAAGAAACTAATTGAAAGTTAACTGTATATGAATGCTATATTATTTTTTTACAGTGAATCCATCAATTCATCTGTGATCTCCATATTGTGGTAAACGTTCTGCACGTCATCATCATCTTCGAAACGTTCAAGCATTTTCATATTGGCTTTGAACTGTTCTTCATTGACTTCTTTGGTATTGTTCGGAATTCTCTGAAGTTCGGCGCTTTTTGCTTCGATCCCCAATTCATCTAATTTGTGTGACAATGATCCGAAGTCTTCAAAAGCTGTAGTAATCATTACTTCCTCTTCATCCTTTTCCACATCTTCTGCACCACCGTCGATCATTTCCATTTCAAAATCATCCCAATCCATCTTTATTTGGGCCAAATCGATTGTAAAAATTCCTTTTCTGTCGAAGATAAAAGCCAGCTCGCCGTTCTTCCCAAGGTTACCGTCAAATTTATTGAAGATAGCTCTTACATTGGCAACGGTTCTGGTTGTATTATTGGTAGTACATTCAACAAAGAAAGCAACACCACCCTGCCCATATCCTTCGTAAGTAACTTCTTCGTAGTTTTCCGCATCCGCACCACTTGCTTTTTTGATAGCTCTTTCTACGTTATCTTTAGGCATATTCGCACCTTTGGCATTCTGGATACATCTTCTTAAAGCCGGGTTGGCTTCAGGGTCTGCACCACCAGCTTTTACTGCCAGTGCTATGTCTTTACCAATTTTGGAGAAAGTTTTGGCCATTTTATCCCATCTGGCCATTTTAGAAGCTTTTCTATATTCAAATGCTCTTCCCATTTTAATTTTTAAATTTCAACAAAATTAACTAAAAGTCAACAAAAAAAATACCCCCGAATAATCGGAGGTATTTATTATTTAGAAAAATTAATTATTTTTTCTTTTTAACTACTTTTTTCTTAGCCGGAGCTTTTTTAGTAGCTTTTTTTACTGGAGCATCTTCGTAATCTTTTTTCTTGATTGCGTTCCACTCGTTAGCATCTTCGATAGCAGTTACAACAACTTTTCTATCAGCTTGTCTTTCAGCGTCAGAAGCTTTTTCAGAAACTGTAGCTTTAGTTTCACCAACACCGATTGACTTAAGAGCATTTACATCAACTCCTCTAGCTTCTAAAGCAGCAACTACTGAAGCAGCTCTTTGTCTAGAAAGTTTCAAGTTGTACTCAGCAGCACCTTTAGCATCAGTTTGACCTTCAACTAGGTAGTTACCACCGTCAGTTTTGATGATCTTAGCAGCGTTATCTAGTTTAGCGCTAGATTCTGGTCTGATAGTCGCTTTATTGAAGTCGAAGAAGATACCTTTAAGAGCTTCTGTAGTTTCAATAGCAGTTTGTTTCTTAGGCTTAGGACATCCGTTGTATTCTGGAAGACCTGGAACTGTAGGACAAGCGTCATCTTTATCTAGGATTCCGTCACCGTCTGTATCTGGCCAAGGACAACCGTTGTTTTCAGCAGGACCTGCTACTGTAGGACAAGCATCATCTTTATCGATAACACCGTCACCATCTGTATCTGGCCAAGGACAACCGTTGTTTTCAACTGGACCAGCTACTTCTGGACATTGATCGTCTTTATCTGGAACTCCGTCACCGTCAGTATCAGGACATCCTTGGAATTCTGGTAGACCTGGAGTATCTGGACAAAGGTCATCTTTATCTAGGATACCATCCTTATCTCTATCTCTGTTACCAAATCTGAATAAGATTGATGCAGAAGCTTGCCAGAAGTTAGCAACTGTAGATTTATCACCTGGAGTTGATACATAATCACCTTGGATACCAAGACCGAAGTTCTTAGTTACCCAGAAGTTAGCACCAGCACCTGTAGAAACTGTAAAGTGATTAGCTTTACCGTTTTCGTTACCACCGTCTCCGTTAGCAACAAGCTCTCCTCTATAATCATATCTAGGGAAAGTAAGAGCAGTGTAATCATGTCTCAGGTAGTTAGCACCAACTCTTAAATACGGATCGAACCAAGATTCTTCATCCCATAAAAGACCAGCTGCTTTAGCCTGGAAACCAAGACCTGTCATTAGGAAAAATTCTTTTCCCATGTTAAATCTCTTGTTATCTACATTACCTACGGAAGTCTGCCAGTCGATAACTAAACCTTTACCGATGTTTCTAGCAACTGTTAATTTAGATAATGGAGGTGTAATAGAGAAGTTGTTCACATTGAACATTGTCTTCGTTAAATTATTAGCAGAGAACGTATTACTAAAGTTGTCTCTTTGTGCCTTATGGTTTTCCGCATGAGCACCAACTCCGATCAACCACGGGTTATTGGTAGTCTGGGCAAAGACAGTAGAGGCAACCGTAAGCGCCAATGCTGAAATTCCTAATTTTAGATTTTTCATAGAATTAAATGATTAAATAATTGATAATGCAAAATAAATATAATTTTTCTTTATATACAAAGTTTTTTGAATGATTTTTAACTTTTCTTTAATATTCTGTCCAGGTTACGTTTATTTTCTCTATCTTTTATCGCTTCCCTTTTATCAAAGAGTTTTTTACCTCTACCAAGCGCAATGAGCACCTTTGCTTTACCCTTGTCTGTGATATATAATTTAAGAGGTATAATTGTGTTTCCAGCATCCTTTAACTTTTTTCAAGTTTCTGCAATTCTTTTTTGTGCAACAGCAATTTCCGTTCCCTTTTTGTTTTGTGATTGTAAAAAGTTCCTAATTTATACTCATCAATCATCATATTAATAATGTATAATTCCCCATCAATAAACTGACAGAAGGATTCTGTGATAGACGCTTTGGAGGAACGCAAAGATTTTATTTCCGTACCCGTTAAAACCATTCCTGCTTCAAATTCTTCAAGGATTTCGTATTCAAAACGGGCTCTTCTGTTTAATATATTTACTGTTTTTTCGATCTTCATTGTAAAAAATTCGTGATTAAATAGATTGAATTTTGTGCCAATCTTTATTAAAGTGGTCTTTATGGACTGCTCTTTATTTATTTCGTTAATGAAATATAGAAAAAATACCCCATATTTAAAAACTTGACTATTACATTATTACGAAATACCCAAATTCTTTTCGTATTTTTGCGCCAAATTTACAAAACTATATGTTAACAGTATCTAACTTATCTTTACAATTCGGGAAAAGAGTTCTTTTTGACGAGGTAAATATTATGTTTACCAAAGGAAACTGCTACGGGATTATCGGAGCAAACGGTGCGGGGAAATCTACATTCCTTAAAATATTAACGGGAAAGCAGGATCCTACTACAGGGCATGTATCTTTGGAGCCGGGGAAAAGAATGTCAGTATTGGAGCAGGATCACTTTGCTTACGATCAATTTACTGTTCTTGAGGCTGTTTTAAGAGGAAACAAAAAATTATTTGAAATAAAAGAGGAAATGGATTCTTTATATGCTAAAGAAGACTTTTCCGATGAAGACGGAATCAAGGCGGGTGAGCTGGGTGTCATTTATGATGAAATGGGTGGATGGACTGCAGAATCCGATGCACAGACCATGTTATCCAATGTAGGTATTAAAGATGATATGCACTGGCAGATGATGAGTGAACTTGAGAACAAAGACAAAGTAAAAGTTCTTTTGGCTCAGGCTCTTTTCGGAAATCCTGATGTGCTGATTCTGGATGAGCCTACCAACGACCTTGATATTGATACTATTTCATGGTTAGAAGATTTCCTTGCCGATTATGAGAATACAGTAATTGTGGTTTCTCACGACCGTCACTTCCTGGATACGGTTTGTACGCATATCGGGGATCTGGATTATGCTAAACTTAACCTTTATACAGGTAACTACTCTTTCTGGTACCAGGCTTCACAGTTAGCAACAAGACAAAGAGCTCAGGCAAATAAAAAAGCAGAAGAAAAGAAGAAAGAACTTCAGGATTTCATCGCAAGATTCAGCTCCAACGTCGCAAAAGCGAAACAGGCTACTGCAAGAAAGAAAATGATCGACAAACTGAACATTGATGATATCAAGCCTTCTTCAAGAAGATATCCGGCTATTATTTTCGAAATGGAAAGAGAAGCAGGAGATCAGATCCTTGATGTAAAAGGTCTTGAAAAAACAAAAGACGGGGAATTGTTATTCTCAAACATCGACTTAAATCTTAAGAAAGGAGATAAAGTTGCCGTTCTTTCCAAAAACTCTCTTGCTATTACTGAATTTTTCGAAATTCTTGCAGGAAATGTTGAAGCTGATAAAGGAACAGTGGCTTGGGAGTTACCACCAACCAATCTTACATGCCTTTGGATAACACCAATTTCTTCCAGGAAGATCTAAGCCTGGTTGACTGGTTGAGACAATTCACTAAAAACGACGAAGAGCGTCACGAGGAATTCGTAAGAGGATTCTTAGGAAGAATGCTTTTCTCAGGTGATGAAGCTTTAAAATCCTGCAAAGTGCTTTCCGGAGGTGAAAAAATGAGATGTATGTTCAGCAGAATGATGCTTCAGAAGGCCAACGTTCTTTTGTTAGACGAACCTACCAACCACTTGGACCTTGAAAGTATCACAACATTGAACAATTCATTGTCTAACTTTAAAGGTAACCTTTTATTGGCTTCTCATGACCACGAAATGCTTTCAACTGTCTGTAACAGAATCATTGAACTGACTCCAACAGGAATCATCGACAGAGAAATGACTTACGATGAATATCTTGCTGATAAAAAAGTGAAAGAACTTAGAGAGAAAATGTATTCTTAATTTCTGAAACAACATTAAAATTCATTATAAAAAAATTCCTCAAAGTAGCCTTTGAGGAATTTTTTTTATTAAATACTTATTTTATTTCGTAAGCTTCGTTTTAGGAAGAGCCACTGTTCCCGGATCTTTCCATAATCCGTCTTTTTCAGCTCTTTTCTTAATAGCCTGAGCTCTTTTTTCACTGTCCGGGTGGGAATTGAACATTTTTTCAAAACCGGTCTGTGTACTTCCTTCAGAAAGCAATGCCAGCTTTTTGAATGCTGAATAAGCTCCTACTACATTATAATTATTCGCTTTCATGAAATCATAAGAGTAAGTATCCGCTTCGGACTCCTGCTTCTTGCTGTGAGAAGCATCCAGGAATTCGTTAGCCATTTTTCCTACCTGACTGTCATTTAATGCGGCTACAGTTCCTGAAGCTGACGATGCTGCATCCAATGCTGCTGCCTTTAGATAAGCAGATTTAATCGCATCTTTAGTATCCTGATTTTTAACGTGACCGATTTCATGACCAATTACTGCCAAAAGCTCATCGTCCGTCATGATATCCATTAACGAAGAAAAAACACGTACACTTCCGTCTGCACAGGCAAAAGCATTGATATCCTTCACTTTGTAAACTTTGTAATTCAGGGCCAGCCCGTCCTGAGATTTATGCTTTCCGAAAAGCTTGTTAAGTCTTACGGTATAAGGATCCTTTGGTCCGGCCACAGAGTTATTTTTATCCATCCAGTCAACGGACTCTTTTGAAAGTTTTACGGCATCTTCATTGGTAAAAGTAAGGGCTTTTGCTCCTTTCGAAACAACGCCTGCCGCTTTTCCAAGATTGATTTTCTGTGCCGATACAGCATTCATAGCCCCTAAGAATAAAAGGCAGAGTGTGATTTTTTTCATGATCATTTTTAATTTGGTCCGCGAAGATAAATATTTTTTCAATAATCAGAAAGTCAAGTTCATCCTTAATCATTTCAAAATGCTATTTTTTTCCCTATTTTTGTGAAATGAGTCAGAAATGGATTTACAAGCCCGAACCCGATGAGGAAGTTGTGGACAGATTAAGTTCGTCACTTGGTTTTGGTACTTTTGAATCTAAACTCCTCGTTCTAAGGGGAATTGACAATTATCAAAAGGCCAGAGAATTCTTCAAACCGAACCTCAACGATATACACAACCCGTTCTTAATGGCAGATATGCAGAAAGCTGTAGAGCGCATTGCCACAGCCATTGAAAACGGTGAGAAAATACTGGTTTATGGAGATTACGATGTAGACGGAACCACAGCCGTTGCCCTCATGTACCTTTACCTCAGCAAAATTGTTGAGAAAAATATTTAGATTATTACATCCCGGACAGGAATTCTGAAGGATACGGAATTTCTACCGAAGGGATTGATTTTGCCAAAGAAAACGGTTTCTCCCTGATTATCGCTTTAGACTGCGGGATCAAAGCAACCGACATGGTAAAGTATGCCCAGGACAAAGGGATTGATTTTATTATCTGTGATCACCACCTGCCGGGTGAAGAAATTCCCAATGCAGTAGCTGTTCTGGATCCGAAAAGAAATGACTGCAGATATCCTTTTAAAGAACTTTCAGGATGTGGTGTAGGCTTTAAGCTTTGCCAGGGACTGAATACCATCTATAAAATTCCTGAAGCCGAATTATTTGAACTTACCGATCTTCTGGCTATTTCCATTGCCGCAGATATTGTTTCGATGACCGGCGAAAACAGGGTTCTGGCCAAAATGGGCTTAAAAGTTCTCAGAAAAACCAGAAACCTTGGATTGAGACTTCTGATTCCTGAAGATAAGCTTTCTCACTTTGAAATTTCAAATATTGTTTTTGAAATTGCTCCAAAAATCAATGCTGCCGGAAGAATTTCACAGGGAAAAGCTGCAGTGGAACTTATGGTTTCGGACAACCTCAAACATGCCAACCAGATCGTCAGCGATATTATGAATCTTAATGATGAAAGGCGTGAACTGGATATGAACTCCACACTTTCCGCTTTGAATCAAATCGTTGAATCCCAGCAGCAGACAAAATATTCCACCATTGTTTACCACCCTGAATGGAATAAAGGGGTAATCGGAATTGTAGCTTCAAGACTTATTGAAACTTATTATAAGCCTACACTTGTATTTACTGACGGTAATAATGGGGAGATGGTAGCTTCTGCCAGATCCGTTTCGGATTTTGACGTGCACGAAGCATTGGATATGTGTTCTGAATTCTTTCTGAAGTTCGGCGGACATCATGCTGCAGCAGGACTTTCGATGGAAAAAGACAAATTTGAAGCTTTCAAAATAAAATTTGAGAAAATCGTCTCTGAAAAAATCCAGGAACACCAGCAGGAACCTTCCATCACGATTGATTCCGAGATTAAAATTGATGAGATCAACCGGGAATTTATCAATTTCCACAGAAAGCTGGCACCGTTCGGACCTCATAATATGAAACCTATCCTGACACTAACTGACCAGAAACTATCCGGCTATGTAAAAACAATGGGAAAAGACAACAATCACCTGAAATTTTACATCAAGCAGGAATCCACCGGCAGAAATATAGAATGTGTCGGTTTTAAACTCGGACAGTATGTGGAAGATTTTAAAAATAAAAACTTTGATCTTGCCTTTACTTTAGAAGAAAACCACTGGAAAGGCAATGTAACGCATTACTTAAATATAAAGGATGTAAAATTCAGGGATTAATTACTGCTACCTGCAAACTATCATCTACTACCTGACAACCAATGAAAAAAATCGGTTTATTTTTCGGTTCTTTTAATCCTATACATATCGGACATTTAATTCTGGCTAATTATATTCTGGAAAATTCTGATATGGATGAATTGTGGTTTGTAGTAAGCCCACAGAACCCATTTAAGGATAAAAAATCTCTTCTAAAAGATCACAACAGGCTGGATATGGTACAGCTTGCCGTGAAAAGCTATCCGAATATGAGGGCTTCGAATGTGGAATTTTCACTTCCTAAACCGAGCTATACAATAGATACGCTTACCTATCTTCATGAAAAATACCCGGATTATTCTTTCAGTCTGATTATGGGGGAAGACAATTTAAGCAGTCTTTACAAATGGAAAAACTCTGATCTGCTGATTAAAAACCACCATATTATTGTATATCCAAGGGTTTTTGAAGGGGAAAAGAAAGATTCCGAATACCTGCAGCATGAAAACATTTCTATGATCAAAGCTCCCGTGATTGAACTTTCTGCCACAGAGATCAGAAATATGATCAGAGATGGAAAAAATGTACGTCCGATGCTTCCACCGGAAGTTTTTGATTATTTGGATGGAAGCAGTTTTTATAAGTAATTTTTGACTATGAAATTCTATTTATTTTTGTTTTTCACCTTTATTCAAATTTCTTTATCCGGACAAAACACTGTTCTTTCTAACAATGATTCTTTAGAGTTAAAATATCAGAACATGATGAAATACTATCATGAAAGGTGTACCCGTGATTCCCTGAGAGCGAGTATTGATTCTAAAACACAAAATAAGTATTTCATTTATAATATAGCTCCCGCCGGAAGTGATTTTCCTGCAAAAGAAGAATTGAAAGCTATTTTAAAAAACCATAATATTATCTGGGGAGGAATAGCTATGAACAGTGATATACCCCACGCTTATACTTCCGATAAATGCTATAATAGTTTCATGAACATTTTTACAGAACAGAAGTTTGGTGAAAATTTCATGGAAAATCTTGTACAGAAATCTCTTTTAGAATACATTTATAAAAATCCCGCAATTATTTTCGAGCATAATGATCATCTCGATTGGATTTATGAAAATAACGATGCTATTGCAGACTCAATAATTAATAAGCTTTTCTTTAAAAGTTTTATTTATCCAAAAGATTATAAAGTTTTAACTAAAGAACAATCTTTTACTAAAGTAAATTTAGAATTAGATGAATCAACATATACTTTAAAACTTGAAAGTTTTAATCATCATATTGATAACAAACATAATAAGAAATTCATCCCTTATTTTGAAAAAGAGGTGAGTAAGTTTATTAAATCTCATAACTTTGTGTTTTCAAAAAGAGAGGTTTTATACAATGGTGTAAAAACACACTTTAAAATATATTATAAATAACTGTAATGGAATTCATCGAAAAATTTTTCTCAAAATATCCTCAGGAAAAAGTCATCAAATGGTTTAAGCTGATCTGTTTGGCTGAAGCAATTTCGTGGTTTTTTCTATTTACAGCGATGACCTGGATACGTATTGATCCGGAAGGAGTTCTTCCGATTGTTTACATCAGTACTATCGGCAGTATTCACGGATTTTTCTTTACACTATACCTGATATTTCTTCCTGCCATAAGAAAAATATATGAATGGGATGATGAAGACAGCGTTTTTGCTTTAATTGCTGCTTTTTTCCCATTTGCCACCATTTGGATAGACAAACAATTAGCCCGATTCGACCGGGAATAACATTATAATATTAAAAAGGACCTCAATGGTCCTTTTTTTATTTAATTGGTGATACTCTGGATATCCGTACCATCAGCTTCTTTTACTTAACCTCTCCCTACTTCTTATTAAATTTTGATCAAATTTTAATCTTTAGTGTAACAAAATATCCTGTTGAATTGTCTAATTATAGAAAGTTAAAGACAAACTGAAATTTTAATTTAAAATTTTATTAACTGATAATCAATACTTTAAATTTAATTTAAAAACATTTTAAGTACTTTGTATTGCATGATACTGTTTTTATTATATATCTTTGCTATGTTAAATAATAACAAATACAAGCTATTAAACAACTAAAATAAAATAATCATGAAAACTCAAATCTTTATTGCCGCCTTATTTTTCAGTGGACTGGCAGCTGCCCAGCAGTCAAAAGATACCCTGAAAGTAAAAAACATTGAAGCTGTCAATATCAAGAAACAGGTTTTCAAAAAACAGAGTGACCGTTTCATTTACGATGTAGCTTCTTCCCCGATCGCAAAGGGAACGAATACTTTCAATCTCTTGAAACAAACTCCAATGATTTCAAGCATCGATGGAAAATCATTGAAGATCATGGGAAAATCGGATGTAGTGGTTTACATCAACAACAAAAAAACCAATATGGATGCTGAAGCTCTTATAGAAATGCTGAAGGGTACTCCATCTGAAGATATCCAGAAAATTGAAGTAATTACTACGCCGGGAAGTGAATTCCAGGTAGAATCCAATGAAGGCGTCATCAATATTGTGATGAAAAAGAAAAAAATGACGGCTACAACGGAACCCTGAAAATGAACAACGAGCAGGCTTACTACAATAATCCTTCTGCAGGAGTTTCCTTTAATTTCAGAAAAAACAAATGGTCTGTGAACTCCAACTTTAATACAGGAAGCTGGACAGACAGAGAAAGATATACACTTTCCAATGGTGATTCCACATTCAGAAATGAATCTCTTGGTTACAATGATGATCCTAATAAAAATGTAGGCGGAAGCGTGAATATTGATTATGAGATCAATAAGAATCACAGTTTAGGGTTTACGTATAATATGAGATACAATAAAAGTTTCAACTCAATCCTTGACGTGACTAACTGGCAGAATGGCACCCTTGTCGACAGAACCATCAACAACGAAAATGCCCAGACAAGAAATCACTCTTTTAATCTGAACTATGAAATAAAAACAGATTCTATCGGCAGCAAAATTACTTCCAATGTATCTTATTTGTGGTTCAACAGGGATAAGATGAGCATCAACGAAAGTTTTCCATTAAACAATGATCCTAAAAACGAATACAGTGCTTTACAGCAATCGGTACCGCAAATCATTAATAATTATGCTGCGAATATCGACTATCTGAAGAAAACTTCCAAAGGCAGTACATGGCTGATGGGGCTTAGCTATAATCATACGAATACAGATAATGATACCAGACAGGACGATATTGTAGATAATGTGATCATTAATGACGTCAACCAAACAAATCACTTTATTTATAAGGAAAGAATCCTGGGGGCTTATCTTACTTATGAAAGAAAACTGAGTGAAAAGTTTTCAGGTAAAGTAGGTGCCCGTTATGAAATGACGAGAAGCAGCGGCGAAATTTTAGATAAAACAAGTTTTGACAGAAACTATAATAACCTTCTTCCCTATCTTAATCTGAATTACGCCATCAACTCAGATCATAACCTTAGCTATAGCTTCTCCAGCAGGATCAGAAGACCTAGATTCTGGGAACTGAACCCTTCGAGAACCTATTTTACTCCCAATAATTACACTCAGAATAACCCGTTCGTACTGGCTTCCAAGTTTTACAATCAGGAAATCAGCTATATGTACAAAAATGCATTTTTTGCCAATCTGAGCTTTAATTATGTAGAGGACGCTTCCAACCAGATACCGCTTCAGGGAACAGTAACCAAACCGGAAAAAGATGCCAATGGAAATCCTGTAATGGTTACTACAAAATTCTTAAGATACATCAGAACCAATTATGGAAATAACAAGCAGTTCGGACTTACCCTGGGAATGAACAAATCCTGGTTCAAAGAGATCTGGACAACCAATTATTCTGTGAATTTAGGATACAGCATCTATAAAGGAACCGTATCTGAAGATCCGACTTCGGTTCCGGTTCCGGGACAAACAGAGGTAGTGAATCCTTATGTAATTGACTTCAAAAACTTTAATATATCCGGTAATATCAACAACACCATTCGTCTGTCTTCTAATAAAGACTGGTTCCTGGGAGTTAATTATTACTATGGAAGCAAGGTAAAAATTGAAAGCGGAACTCTTGGGGTAAGACAGAGCTTTGATGTTAGCTTAAAGAAAATCATGGGCAACTGGACATTTGTAGCGGAAGTATATGATCTGTTTAATCAGAATTTCAATAGCATTCAGGGTATACAGCCTAACGGAAGCTACAACAACGTGGTCAACTTCGAATATCCAAGAATCCTGAACATCGGGGTAACCTACAACTTCGGAAACCAGAAGCTTAAAAAGGCCAGAGAAATGAAATCAGCAAACGATGCCATAAAATCAAGAACATAAGCCATTATAAAAATCTACACCCACAGCCACACTTAAATAAGAAGAATCATGAAAAAGATCATCATACTGGCAGCAGCCATCTCAGGAAGCGTAGTTTTCGCTCAGGAGAAAAAATCCGACACCGTAAAAACAAAATCCATAGAAGGAATTACCCTTACCAAGCAGGTTTTTAAAAAGCAAAGCGACCGTTTTGTATACGACGTTGCTGCTTCTCCGGTAGCCAAAGGAAATACTACTTTTGACCTGTTGAAACAAACTCCTCTTCTTTCTTCAACAGATGATAAAACATTAAAGATCGCGGGAAAAAATAATGCCCTGATCTATATCAACGGAAGAAAAACCAATATGGATGCTGAATCTCTGGTTCAGTTCCTGAAAAATACACCGGCAGAAAATATTCAGAAAATTGAAGTGATTACGGTTCCCGGAAGTGAGTATCAGGTAGAATCTTCGGATGGGATCATCAATATCGTTTTAAAGAAAAAAATGAGCGACGGCCTAAGCGGGAACATGAGAATGTCCAATTCACAAAACAAATACAATGCAAGTTCTGCAGCCTTTTCCATCAATTACAGGAAGGATAAACTGGGAATCAGTGCCAATCTTAACGGTGGTGAAAATATAGAAGCTCAGACCTATACGTTAAGGAACGGAAACAGTCTTTCTTCCAACGAGTCCAAAGGAGATATCAATGACCCGAATAAAAATTTAGGCGGTTACCTCAACATTGATTATCAGCTTACAGAAAACAGCAACCTGGCTCTAACATGGAATACCTGGGCCAACAGAAGCTATAATTCTACCGTAGATCTGTACAATACCATCCGTTCCTACGATGCAGAAAGCAAAGATTATATTTATAATTACAGCAATTCAAAGAATAACGAGAATGCCCGTTCTTACAACAACTCATTCAACCTGAACTACGAGCTGAAAACAGATTCTTTGGGAAGTAAATTAAATCTTAACGCAGCCTATCTGAATTATAAGAGATTCCAATATACCGACAACAGGACTCTTCTTCCGGATACTTTCGGAAATTATACTCTGCCGGGCAGGCAGGTGATCCAGGATCTGCCTCAGATTATTAATAACTTTTCGGGAATGGCTGATTATATTCAAAAGTTTAAAAATGATTTCACTGTATCTGTAGGAGGAAACTACAATAAAACAAAAACAGACAACGATACTAAAAACTTTACCTATGAATTCGACAAAAATGGTCAGTTGGTAAAACAAAAACCGGAGCCAAACCATTTTATCTATGATGAAAGCATTTACGGGGTTTATTTAACTCTTGAAAAAAAGTTCTCTGATAAGTTTTCAGGAAAAGTAGGAACCCGATATGAGATCACACACAGTTTAGGAACTTCAGACAATGCTCCAACTGCTGACCTGCAAAGAATTGAGAGAAATTACAACAACCTTTTACCTTATCTGAGTTTAAATTATGCAATCAATGATAAAAATAATATTTCCTATGCCTTTTCAAGCAGGATGAGAAGACCAAGCTTCTGGGAAATCAACCCGGTAAGAAATATTTTGACTGAGGATAATTATACGCAGAACAACCCTTTTGTAAAAGCCTCATCCACTTACAACCAGGAGCTGACGTATATGTATAAAAATTCATATTTCCTGATTTTAAATCATTCCTATTTTAAAGATGTGATTACCCAGGTTCCATTGCAGAGAGACATTCTGAAACCGAGAATTGATGCCCAGGGAAATCCTGTCACTGGTCCAGATGGAAACCCGATTATGGATCCTCACACCCAGTTGAGATATATCCGTACCAATTTTGGAGACAAACAGGAGATGTCTGCAATGGTAGGCATACAGAAATCCCTTTTCAAACAATACTGGACGACTAACTTTAATATTGGCGTACAGCATAATATCAACAACGGAAGCTTAAGTATAGATCCTACTTCAGGAGATGTTTTCCCGACTTATGAAAACAAAAGAAGGTCAACAAGCATTGTTATCCAAACCAACAACACCATCCGTCTGGATAAAAAGAAAACATGGTTTGCCGGAGTTAATTACTTCTTTGTAGACAAGCAGCAGATTGAGCTTGGGGTATTAAGAAACCTGATGAGCCTGGATCTGAGTCTTAAAAAATCTGGAACGACTGGACATTTGCCCTGAATGTAAATGATGTATTAAAAACCAATATCATTGAAATTGAAGATTACCAGGACAACGGAAACTACAACTATATCCACCAGAACAGATATAACAGAGGCATGACGCTAAGCATTACCTACAATTTCGGAAACCAGAAAGTGAAAAAGGTAAGAGACATCGAAGGCGCTTCCGACGCTATTAAAAGCAGAACAAGATAGAACAATCATTTCTTCATATTCAATTATTTTTTGTGGTAAAGCCCGCCGGAATTTCCGGCGGGTTTTTCCTATCTTTATGAGTATGAATAAAAGTTTTGTAACATTTCTATTCCTTCTTTTAATAAGCCTTCTCGCGGCAGGCTGTAAAGAAAAAACAGTCAACCTTGGAAAAAACACTTCTTTTAATGTGGAGGAAAACGTGTCTTATGGAAATGATATTCAACAAAAACTGGATCTCTATGTTCCTGAAAACAGGGATTCAATAAAAGGGATCTTTGTGATCATTCATGGAGGAGGCTGGAGAGGCGGAGATAAATCGAATCTGACATTTTTTGCCCTTTCAATGATGAAGAAATTTCCGGATTATGTTTTTGCCAATATGAATTACAGGCTGGCAACTGATCATTCATTTATTCTTCCCAATCAGACCAATGACATTGACAGTGTTTTAGATTTGTTGGTTAAAAAATCTGCCGAAATGAAATGTAAGCCTGA
The DNA here is from genome assembly GCF_056172655.1 of Chryseobacterium sp. GTID13. NCBI lineage: Bacteria > Pseudomonadati > Bacteroidota > Flavobacteriia > Flavobacteriales > Weeksellaceae > Chryseobacterium > Chryseobacterium sp. GTID13. The sequence continues at coordinate 953,739 of NZ_JAOCMB010000002.1, read as the reverse complement.
ATTTATTTTGCTTGGAAACAGTGCCGGTGCCCATTTATCCATGTTATACGGATATAACAGCATTTTTGATCATAAGCACAGGACAAAGGTCAAGGCTATTGTCAATATTGTAGGACCTGCAGATTTAACCAGTAATGATTTCAGGAAATATTCCGACTATTCTTTTGTTGAAAAACATATGATTGATTCTTCAAAACCGACTCCAACGGATATTACAAAGCAGGATATCCCTAATCCCGTTTTCTGGATTAACCAAACCTCTCCTCCTACGATTTCTTATTATGGAAACAGGGATCAGGTTATTCCTCTATCTCAAATGAAAAAGCTGAATTCTGCTCTGATCCGGAATAAAGTTCTTCATGAAACGTATGAATTCAATGGAGGGCACTTAGATTGGGACAAATCGCCTAATGACCAATTCCTGATTGATAAAATTAATGCTTTCCTGAAACAGCTGGAGAAAAAATAAACGCTTTGAGGTTATCAAAGCGTTTATATATAGTAGTATTTTAAGTCAGCTTCATCAATCAATTTGAAAAATTGATTCTTCTTTGCTATCTTAAATCCAGCGAAAGAAAATAAATCTTTGCGTTAAAAAAATTTCCGAAGATTCAGCTGTATTGCAGATTTTCTATTTTATTTATTCAGACTTTACGATTTCCGTTCTCTCTGAAATTCCATTCGCATTGAAAGCTTCGATCTGGAAATAGTAAGCATCAGTTCTGTCTGCACCGGTGAAGAAATACTCATTTTTTCCATACACCATAATGCTTCCGTATAATTTATCCGGAGATTTGCCCCAATAGATCACATATCCGTCAGCATCCTGGTTCTGCTGCCATTTCATCCAGATACTTCTTCTTTCCCCATATTTTTTAGGATCAGCCCTTAAAGGAACAAATCCTTCCACTTTCTTTGGTTTTTCTCCTGCTCCTTTCCCAAATACCCTGAAACCGCTCAGTGCAAATTTTCCGGTAGGCATTTTCAGATTTTCCATTTTCAGGAAACGGGCTTTGGCTGGTTTTTCCAGTTCAACATAATCATGGGGAACGTCTTTGGTATTTTTGCTTTTATCAACAATTACTGTCCATTTTTTTCCGTCATTTGAACCATAGATCTTGTACTGATGCATTTTACCCAAGGTTTTACCCATAAATTCCGCATCCTGATCAGCATAATTAATCTGAATAGCATTGATAGTGGAAACCTCCCCAAGATCCGTCTGGAACCACTCCCCTGAATTGCCTGTTTTTGCACTCCAATAGGTTTTAATATCTTCATCTACCGCTAGGTTTGGCTGGTAGCCTCCCAGTGTAGAGGAAACCTGAACAGGCTTGTTATAATTTAACAGCATCCAGCCTGCAAAAAGGCCTTTCGAGAAATCTTTTCCCTGCGCATACTGCGGAAGTAAAGTCGGATAATCTCCGTAGGCCGTATTGGTATACATCACATCATCTTTATCAAATCCTGCCGGCCAGATCCCAAGCCTTCTTTCAAAATTGTTTTTAGTGGAAATGAAGATGGTTGAAACATGCCACCAGTTTTTGTAATTGTCTTCAAAAGTGGCCCCGTGTCCTGCTCCTCTTGCAAAACCTCCGGGTTTATAGGAAAAAGGATTGTGCTGCTGATATTCAAAACCTTCCAAAGGATTTTTGCTGACATACACTCCATCAGAATATCCGCTGAATTCAGTGGCGGGAGCTCCGTACTGCATATAATATTTTCCGTTGTGCTTGGTCATCCATGCCCCTTCTACAAACGGCTGGAGAAAAACATTATCATTGTATTCCCCGAACCTTTCCCAACCGTGGTCTTCAGGCTTTAGCTTTATAATAGGCTTTACGAAACCTTCTGACTGCAGGTTTTTAACCTTCACTTCAGTTCCCAGCAATGGCCATTCATTACTGGATCCCCAGTACAGATACAATTTATTTTTATCCTCATCATAATGGAATGCAGGATCCCATGCGCCGACTTTTAAAGTATCCACCGCTATTTTCCAGTCGTCTTTGGTAGGATTGGTACTTTTCCAGATCGGAAAATCCTGTTCCCAGGTAGATCCGTAAACGTAAAGAGTATCTTTCATGGCCCAGACTGCCGGAGCATTCAGGTCATGGATGTATTTATTGTCTCTCAGGAATTTTCTTTTCACAAACTTCCAGTCCAGCATATCATCGCTGTACCAGTATCCTTCCTGATTGGTGGAAAAAAGAAAGAGTTTATTTTTAAAATTAACGATTACGGGATCAGCCGTAGCGCGGTGTTTCCCTTGTTTTGAAAACACTTCGAAAGGCGTATAGCCGTAATCAATATTAATAGGGTTACAAAATGTTTTCTGCTGGGCACCAACGCATATTCCCAGCAAAACAGCGAATGTTAAAAAGTACTGCTGTATCTTCATAGTTTTTGCTTAAGTCACAAATTTAGGCAACTTTTTTGTCTTTTGTCTCAAATTGAAGAAATGAAACCTCTCAAAAAAATTCCGGCCCTGTTCCAGGGCCGGAATTCTAATCCAAATAAATGGATAAATATTATTTTTTCGGAAGGAAAACTTCTGCAAGCATACATCTTGCACTTCCACCTCCATTCACTTCAATGGTATTCAGGTCTGAATAGATGATCTCACAGTATTTTTCTATCGCGGCAACCTGCTCCGGACTTAGAGATTGGTAAGCAGTCTGGCTCATCACCAGGAATTTCTGGCCTTCTTTATTCTGAACCTGAAGCATGTTTCCGGCAAACTGCTGCATCTGCTCTTCTGAAATTTCAACGATTTCTTTTCCGGAATTTTTGATGGTTTCAATTACTTTTTCTCTTTCCAGCTCATCATCAATACAATCCAGGCAGATTACCACAAACTTATCTGCCACACACATCATCACATTGGTATGATAAATGGGAAGCCTTTCTGTGCCTACTGTCTGATAAGAATGGAAAACGATCGGTGTAAAACCATATTTTTTGCAAAATTCCCTGAATAAATTTTCGTCAAGTCTTAAAGAAACAGAACCATAAGCAATCTTATTGTCGTGGTCAAAGATCATACTTCCGGTTCCTTCCAGGAAATGCCCCTGAGTTTCAGAAAATGACCAGTCATCGATTTCAGCCACTTCAAATCCCTGGTTTTCGATGCTTTCAATAATATCCTCTCTTCTTTCCACTCTTCTGTTGGAAGCGAACATCGGGTATAAAACCACTTTTCCGTCTTTATGGAAGCTTACCCAGTTATTCGGGAAAATGGAATCCGGCGTATGCGGATCCAGCGTATCTTTTATAGTGATGACATTCACGCCTTTGCTTCTGAGTTTTCCAACAAAGGTGTTGAATTCTGCCAAAGCTTTCGACTGGATGTCGGAACCTGTCTGTTCTACCTGAAAATAATTGTTTTCTGCCGTTTCTGCATTATAACCGAATGCAACCGGCTCTATCATAAGTACTGTATCTGTTGTCTGCATTTTTTAGATTTAAAAATTAAAAGATTGAAAGATTAAAAGATTGGGTAATTACCGAATCAGCAAATCATCTCATTTCCACATCAATTTACTCCCTCACAAGCGGCATTGTAGAGCATCTCAACAAACCGCCCATTTTAGAGATTTCGCGATAAGGAATTTCTTCTACGGTCATTCCCCATTCGTTTCTCAGGTGGTTATTCATTCTTGTAAATGTTTTGTCTGACACTACTACTTCAGGGGAAATAGAGAAAATATTCGGGAACATTTCAAACATTTCTTCATCATTAAGATGGAAACAGTTTTCTTCACCGAAAATATCCACGATCAGGCGATAATCGCTTTCGTCTACAAATCCGTTTTTATAAATCAGGCATTTATCCTTTCCTACCGGATTGAAAGTACAGTCCAGATGCAGGATACCTTCGAACGGAACCTTATCATTCTTTTTTAATTCAAGATCGATAATTCTTTTCTTCGGAAAATATTCTTTCAGAATTTCAATGGCGTATTCGTTGGTTCTTGCTGTTTTATAGTTTCTGTAATCTTCGCTGAAGCATGTCCCAATGAAAAGGAAGTCGTCCCATACGATCACATCCCCGCCTTCAATATGGGCAGTTTCCGGAAGGTTGATGATTTTTCTCCATGCTACTTTTTCAAAAACTTTTTTATATGCATCCTGTTCATCGGCCCTGTCTGCGATTACATTTGAAATGATCATTTTATCGTCAATCACAAAAGCGACATCTCTTGAAAAAACCTGGTTATAATCTTTGATGATGCTTGGCCGAAGCACTTCTACGTCATATTTTTTCAATACCGCTTCAAAGGCATTCATTTCGTTGATAATATCCTCTTCTTTAGGATACATGTTGTGTTCGATGGAGTAATACGATTTGGCATCGTAGCTTTCCTCAAGTGTTGGGACGGGACCCATTGAATTAGGCTGGCCTAAAACAACTGATTTCAGCCTGCCCGTTTCGTTTTTAATGTTTAGTTTCATAAAGATTTATGCAATACTACAAATATAAGTAAAGGTCTCTATCTGGAAAACTTTTGCTTTGTTTTATGCATAAATTTGACTTTTAAGGATGTTTATTTTCAACCCTTGGCTCTATATTTCAGGATGAAATTTTATTTTTAGCCATATAAACACATTAAATTTCCTTTATTATCTATTTACAACTAACTATTTTTCATCTACATAAGTCATAAAAAACATTCTGTTTTACAAAATAAATTCATACCTTAGTGATATAATTTATTTAAATTATAAAACTAAACTTATTATTAACACCAAAAAATCAAAATCATGAACAAGAAAAATCCAGTGCTTAAAAATGCACAAAAACTAGGAAGAAACGAGCAAAAATCAATCGTAGGAGGTGTTGGCCCAATTAAACCAAGATACTGCTGCGAATGGAACGATGACGGTAGCTGCAGAATCTGGACTTGCGGAAACTGCGTTTGCCCATAACCAACAAACTACTGAACCTGCTTTTGAAAAGCAGGTTTTCTTTTTATCGGGTCCTGCTTTCCTCTTCTGTTCTCTGAATTTCACGGGTCTGGTATTTCGAACTTCCAAAACTGTATCCTACCGAAAAGATCAGACGGCTGCTGTCCCACCAATGGGTAAAACGGTTGTCCATGATTTGCTTATGCCTGAATTCCAGCCTCTGATCATAAGAATCAAAAATATTATTGTAGCTGATCTTTGTATTCAGGGCGTTCCCGAACCAGGATTTCTGTACGGATAGATCAACGGTATATCTTGGCTTTATAATATACAGGCTGTTTCCGGTTCTGGACTCATAATTGGCAAACAAATTAACAGTATATCCTTTCGGCAAAGTAAATGTCTGGCTGGCCCTGACCTCATAGTTATAAATTTTCAGCGCATAAACATCACCGAGATAAGGTCTGAATTCATCATTGTAGTATCCGTTAATCTGCGTGGTAATATTCCACCATTTTGTAATTTTCACCGGGAAACTGGTTTCTATTGAAGCGAATTTCCGGTAAGGGAGGTTGGTTCCCAGATATTCCAGAACATTCGTTTCGGGGTTGTAAAGCGGATATCGGGTCATTACATCTTCTTCTTTTCCAACAATAAGGCTGGTTATCCAGTTCTTATACCTGTAAGTAAGTTTGAACTGGCTGGTGAAAGAGGGCTGAAGATAAGGATTGCCAATCCAGTAATTCAGCGGACTGAAATAAAACCGGAACGGATTGAGCTGTGAAAATACAGGTCTTGTAATTTTTCTGCTGTACGAAAATGATAATTCATTTGAAGGATCGAACGGGTATGATGCGCTGAAAGAAGGCAGCCATTCCAGATAATTTCTTGCCACCACGGAATCTTTGGTAACGGCATCTGAAATACTTTCAGTATTCTCTAGTCTTAGCCCTGCTTTTACCTGCAGCTTTCCAAACTTCCGGCCGTATGAAATATAACCTGCTGCTATTTTTTCTTTGTATGAAAACCTGTTGCTCCGTTCAGGATCGTAAATAAAATGGTTGCTGGCAGAGAGTGTATCGTACCGGATATTATTATTGGTATCGGAGCGGCTGTATTTTAATCCTGCTTCCAGGTCTGCATTTCCAATTTTTTGAGAGATATCGATCTGCGCAGTCTGGATCTCAATTTTATTAAGCAGATCTGACTTCCAGTAAGATAAGAGTTGAGATGTTGGTTGATCCCTGTTTATAAAATCATCTTTCTGCTTGTTTTTGACAGAGAGATAGTTTCCTAAAAAACTGAGATTAAAACCCTTATTCCGGAATGCATAGTCAACTGTCAATCCATAATTTTCTTGGGAATATTCTGTAGGATTTTTACTTTCCGTATTAAAGACAAGCTGTGTTTCATCTTTATTGGTGGTATAAAGGGATCCTGAGCGAATCCGTTCATTATCCCGGAAATTCCCTCTCACATTAACGCTCAGCCTGTTTTTATCGTTCAGCCTAAAATCAGCTCCTCCTGTCAGGCTGTATACTTTCCCTTCATCTTCCTGATAGGTATCGGTCCGCATAATGTTCGTATTAGCAAGCTTTTGTAATGCATGATAGCGATAGGTAGAAATACCGTTGTTATAACCGGTTTGCAGACTATATGCTACTTTTTCGGTGTTATAGGAAAGATTTAAAGCATTTTCCCTGTAGCTGAATCTGTTGGTATGTATGCTTCCATTATAGTTCCCTTTCCAGCCGAGGTTGCTGTTCTTTTTCAACCGGATGTCAATGATTCCTTTAAATTCAGCATCATATTTTGAAGAAGGATTGGCATTCACCTCCAGCGATTCTACCATATCCGGGGATAATGATCTCAGATAGGCCTGTAATTCAAGGCTGCTCATGGTAACAGGTCTTCCATCAATAAATACTGCGGGACTTATCCTTCCACCCATCAAAATACCGCCTTCCTGATCTACAGAAATTCCGGGTATCTTCCTTAAAACTTCCAGAAGATTGGCAGAAGTTTTAAAGTCTTTATTCCCCGAAACACTCATGACAATATTTCCATCACTGAGTTTCATACTTTTGGTAGGTGAACGGATCACAACCTCGGAAATATTTTCTGCAACAGGCTTTAATTCAACCAAAATAAGGCTTTCTATTTTATCCAGCTCCTTTCGATCATATTCTTTTTTCTCAACAATAAAAACTGATCCGGCCGGTATATTCACGAACTGAAAAGAACCTAAGGAATCAGTCAGAGTTTTTTGAATGATCTGCCGGCCCGGCTTATTATCCAGTAAAGAAATTTCAGCTCCTGCTAAAGCTTTTTTGTCTCCGAATCTATTACTTTTCCCTGAATCTGCTGCTGCCCTTCCATGAAACAGGACATTAATAAAAGAAACAGGAAAACCCAAAACTTGATCATCATAAATTTTAAATTTTATGAGACCAAAAGTATTGGACTGTATGAAAAATCAGGTTCTGAAGTTTAAATTCCGCAGTACGAAATTATAATTCTGAACTCTGGAACCGTACTTCAGAAGGGATTTGGGATTGCCTGTACAAAAGCGGTGTTGTATTTTTAATTTTTTTGAAGGTAGAAAAAAATGTAGATTTCGAATTAAAGCCAACCTCATATCCGATCTCCTCAATTTTGAGAAAAGAACCTTCTTCTATTTTCTGACAGGCTTCATTGATTCTGTACTCATTGATATAGGTGGAAAAGTTTTTACCTAAGTTATCATTCAGCAGTTGGGAAAGCTGATGGGCAGACATGTTCATTTTAACTGCAAGATCATTTAACTTCAGGTTCGGATTCTTGTACAATTCTTCCGAATTCATCAGCCTTTCAAGTTTTGAGGCAAAACTGTCTGCAAGCTCTCCCGCAATCTTTTTATTGGTATATTTAGGGATGTCCTTTACAGAATCCTGACCATATTTTTTGCTGAAGAGAATTAAAAAATTGGCATACAATACAAATGAAAATACAAGACTTCCGCCTGCACAATACACCTTTACCCAACCTGTAGAAATTAGTTGATATACCATGAAAATGATCACGTTACTGATCAGTACGGGAAAGATAAACTTATTTGGATTTCCCTCTGCCTGTTTTGAAGAAATATAATACTGATACACTGCAAGCAGTACAAATACAGACCAAACGGTATAAATAAAGGTCCCGAAATATTTTTCCCAGGTAACCGGAAAGAACAGATAGAGTAAACCAAATCCGCCAAGAACCAATGTCAATGCACCAAAAGATGTTCTGCATTGTTTTAAATCAAATTCTTCTTTCTGGAATGATGACCGGATGTAGAAATATAATGCAGGTCCCGTAAAAAATAGCGCCGACATCCCGAGGTGCGGAATGATTCGCGGCCAGTCCGGATAGAAATAAATACAAACTGAAATCCCAACTCTGATGCTTAAGGTTAATAAAATCAAGCCTAAAAAGAAGTCCGGGATATATTTGAGCTTTTTACAAACAGAAGATAAATCCCAAGCAGCAGCCCATTAAAGGCTCCTACCGTACTAAAGAAAAATAACATCTGCTGTCCGAAAGTCATAGTATTGACTGCTATTAAGTTAGGAAAGTAAATTTAATAAAATTATTGTTTTCAGATTCATATTCTATAATAAAAGATTACCCCTTTAATTTTTTGTATTTTAGACTATTATTTAATTCAATGAAAAAGTCTGACAAATCACTTTATAGTATCTGTATTGCCTCAATAAAAAGGAAAACGATTAAACCGTATGATTTTAGATGGACTCAATTATATGATTCTGATTCAAGATTATTATTTCAAAATTTCCCAATTGAATTTGCAGAACAAGAATTAATTATTTGTTCTACGATCATTGATCCGGACAATTACAGTATTTTAACGACAAGAAAACTTTTTACAAATAATAATGGAAAGATAGAATCAGGAAGCTTGACCAATGCTAAAAACAAATGGTATGGAGAATTTAAAAGCAAAACAGATATGTATACTTTAGGAGAAGTTGAATTGTATACAGGTGAAAAATTAAAATATTTTGTAGAAACCGGCAAGGCATCAATGATTATGATTAATGGTGTAAAAACTTTAGTAGACATAACTAAAGAAGATTAATCTCAAAGTACATAAAAATAAAAATCCCAAAGCAAGCTTTGGGATTTTGTGTATGATAAAAACAGAATATTATCTGTTTGTAATATCAATGTAATCTCTTTTCTGAGCGCCTTGGTAAACCTGTCTTGGTCTTCCGATAGGGTCTCCTTTCAGTCTCATTTCTTTCCATTGAGAAATCCATCCCGGAAGTCTTCCTAATGCAAACATTACCGTGAACATTTCTGTAGGAATTCCTAATGCTCTGTAGATAATACCAGAATAGAAATCTACGTTTGGATATAGCTTTCTTTCTACGAAGTATTCGTCTTCAAGCGCTACTTTTTCTAACTGCATAGCAACATCAAGAGCTTTATCCTGGATCCCTAATGCGTTAAGGATATCATCAGCTGCTTTCTTAATGATCTTCGCTCTTGGGTCAAAGTTTTTGTATACTCTGTGTCCGAAGCCCATTAAACGGAAGCTGTCATTTTTATCTTTAGCTTTTGCTACCCATTTATTAACATCTCCTCCATCTTTTTCAATCAGCTCAAGCATCTCGATCACAGCCTGGTTAGCACCACCGTGAAGCGGGCCCCAAAGTGCAGAAACACCTGCAGAAATAGAAGCGAAAAGACCTGTATGGGCAGAACCTACCATTCTTACAGTAGAAGTAGAACAGTTTTGTTCGTGGTCAGCGTGAAGGATTAATAATTTATCTAAGGCATCTACAACTACCGGATTCACTTCGAATTCTTCATTTGGTAATCTGAATGCCATTTTGTAGAAGTTTTCTACGTAGTTAAGGCTGTTGTCTCCGTGGTTAAGCGGAAGGCCTTGTGTTTTTCTGTAGGTCCATGCGCAAAGGTGAGAGAATTTAGCAATCATTAATTCTGCTGCATGGTCCATTTCTTCTTTAGAGTTTACGTTAACAGCTTTAGGATTGAAAGCAGTTAAAGCGGAAGTTAAAGAAGATAAAACTCCCATAGGGTGAGCAGAACGAGGGAAAACATCAATGATCTTTTTCATCTCATCTGCTATAAAGTTATATTTTTTAATGTTGTTGTTGAAAGAACTGAATTGGTCCTGAGTAGGCAATTCACCATGTAGTAAAAGGTACATTACTTCTGTGAAGTTGGATTTCTCAGCAATCTGCTCGATTGGATAACCTCTGTAGAATAATTCTCCTTTATCTCCGTCTAAGTAAGTGATGTCGCTAATGGTAGCTCCAGTATTTTTGTACCCTAAATCCAGAGTGATTAAACCTGTCTGGTCTCTTAATTTTGAAATATCAATTCCTCTGTCTCCGATAGTACTATCCACGATTGGATATTCATATGAATTACCGTCGTAATTCAATATTACTTTGTTGTCTGACATTATTTATTTTTTTTCTAAATATACTACTTATTACAAAATACGGCAAACAAAAATTATCGCTTGCCGTTATTTATAATTTCAATTATCTTTTGATTTTAAATGCGTCTAAACCTGGGAAAAAAGCTGTATCACCCAACGCTTCTTCAATTCTTAACAGCTGGTTATATTTCGCCATTCTGTCTGATCTTGAAGCAGATCCTGTTTTGATCTGTCCGCAGTTCATTGCTACTGCCAGGTCAGCAATTGTAGAGTCTTCAGTTTCTCCTGATCTGTGAGACATTACTGAAGTGAATTTGTTATTCTGAGCCATCTGTACAGCATCCATTGTTTCAGAAAGAGAACCGATCTGGTTTACTTTTACAAGGATTGAATTGGCGATACCCTCTTTTACTCCTCTTGAAAGTCTTTCAACGTTGGTTACGAATAAATCGTCCCCTACAAGCTGTACTCTGTCACCAATTTTATCGGTAAGCATTTTCCAGCCTTCCCAGTCGTTTTCCTGCATTCCGTCTTCGATGGAAATGATTGGATATTTAGCTGCTAATTCAGCAAGGTAAGAAACCTGCTCGCTGCTGGAAAACTGAGCTGCATCCGGAGTCTGGAATTTTCTGTAATCGTAGATTCCGTCTTTGTAAAATTCAGAAGCGGCACAGTCAAGAGCCAGCATAATATCATCACCAGGTTTGTATCCTGCTTTTTCAATAGCCTGAAGTAAGGTATCCAAAGCATCTTCCGTTCCTTTGAAAGTAGGTGCAAAACCTCCTTCATCCCCTACTGCCGTAGAAAGTCCTCTTGAGTGAAGAATAGATTTAAGGTTATGGAAAATTTCAGTTCCTTTTCTCAAAGCATGAGAGAAAGAATCTGCTTTTACCGGCATGATCATAAATTCCTGGAATGCAATAGGCGCATCAGAGTGAGATCCTCCGTTAATTACATTCATCATAGGAACAGGAAGTGTATTGGCGTTAACACCACCCACATATTTGTATAAAGGCATTCCCAATTCAGCTGCTGCTGCTCTGGCTACAGCTAAAGAAACCCCCAAAATTGCATTAGCACCAAGATTTCCTTTGTTTGGAGTTCCATCTAGATCGATCATAATCTGATCAATAAAGTTCTGCTCAAAAATAGGCTGGCCGATTAAGTTTTCTGCAATTATTTCTTTTACATTTTCAACAGCTTTCAGGACCCCTTTCCCCATATAATCGGAACCACCGTCACGTAATTCCACTGCTTCATGTTCACCCGTAGATGCTCCTGAGGGAACAGCAGCACGCCCCATGGCTCCGCTTTCTGTAAATACATCTACTTCAATGGTAGGATTACCTCTGGAATCCAAAATTTGTCTTGCTTCTATGAAAGAAATTGCACTCATATTGTTTAGTTTTAAACCTTCTGCAAAAGCTTCAGGCTGTTTTATTAATAATTATACTTGATCACAAATTTAATGAAAAAACTAACCTGATGAAAAAACTGGGCTTTAATATTTGGTAATAAATAAAAATTTTTCGGTGTTTTTTATGACATTGAAGAATTCTAGTTTAATTTTCAATTTAAATGGTATTTTACCTGGCTAAACCATCACTTTTCTTACGATTTACAGCAAATATTTACATCAATTTTTATAGTTCAGACTTTTATATTGTAGTTTTAAAAACAATCTGAGTTCCGGGACCATCTTTTAAGATATGACACTCCCCTTTCTGTTCCTCCATTCTTCTTTTCATATTCCGAAGGCCGTTTCCTTCGGGATGCTCTTCCGGAATACCATCACCGTCATCAGAAATTTTCATCGTAAAAACATTTCCCTCCTGCAAAAACGAAAGATTTAGTTTATTTGCGTGACTATGTTTATAAACATTATTAACAGCTTCTTTGAGGCATAAAAACATATTCCGTCTCAATTCTGTGGAAATTGGATTTTCAGATATAATATCTTCGCTTTCTGACCAGAATTTTATTTTCGTTTTCTTCAAAAAGTTACTCGTATACTGTATGGCGTAATCTACAAAACTTCCCAAGGTATCGTTTCCAGAGTTCAGACTCCAGAGCATTTCTCGCATTGAAAGGTTCATTTCTTCTGAGGTTTTAAGAAGTTCATCTATATCATTTTGCAGGTCATCATCTTCTGCTTTTTGCTTTAAAAATTCTGCCTGCAATTTTAGTGCTGAAATCCCTGCCCCAAGGTCATCATGCATATCGTGGGAAATACGTTCACGTTCTTGTTCTAAGAGCTTTTGTTTTTCGAGCTCTTTTTGTAGGAGCTGATTTTGGTGTTCGGCTTCTTTGAGCTGTTGTTCTTTAAGATACAGAAGCTGTCTTTTATTGTACATAAGGACCACAAAAACAATAAAGCAGACAAACAGCATCATTATTGAAATTGCAATAATGTAAGCCAATTTTATATCATCCTGAATATGGGTCATGGTTTCAGTTGCTTTTCATATTTTATTAATGAGATATAAAACATAATATACATTACTATGTTGATAATATTCTGTCCAATCTTTAAAAATTCAAGAAATTCATTGTCATTTTTAGCAAAGAAAAACATTGGGGTAACTCTAAAAATAAAAAAACAGCTCCACATTAATAACCCCGTGGAAATCCAGAAAACAGGATCATCCGTCATTTTGTTTTCGTCAAAAAAAGAGATTTTCTGATAAAACCATAGCATAGAGTTAATGATGTAAAATAATGTAATTAATATCCCTATCCGCTTATCAAAATCACTATTAGAAAAATTTGTGAAAAGAAAAATATAACCTAATGATAAAATTGCTGATAATAAAGAAATTTTCTGTAAAACATTTTTAAATACAAAAGAATAAAAAAAATAAAAAAATACTACACAGAATATAAAATACAAATTATATTGAAGCCCTACTTTAACATCAGAATCAATTTGATTTCTTATAAACGCAACGCATTCATTGGCAAAAGTTACTAAAAGATATATAAAAATATAATTTTGGGCAGAAAAAAATATTTTCTACCCAAATAAAAGGATTTTATTAAAGGAAAAAATAATACGATCTTGTAAATAATTCCTACTAACATATTTATGGTTTTAAGTCTCCGGCATCGTAATAAAAATCAATAATGTCACTTGGCAAACTTTTTTCGCGGTAATTGCATTAAAATTAGTTTTTACGGCAAATGAAATTCGGGATTCACGGTTTTTAAGATAATCTACTTTAGTTCCATCTTTTCTTATAAAATCTTTAAAAAGGATATAATCAAACTGCAGATCTAAAATTTTATATCCTAAGCCTGAAATCAATTTTGTAATATTTAAGTAATTATTAATATCGTCAACTTTGTAAAGAATCATATCGCACGGATCATTTTTACTAACAGGATCAACCAATGTACTTTTAAAGCTATCAAATTCTTTTTTTGGGCTTTAAATTTAGTAGAATCCAATACAAACTTATTTCCTGACAAGACATAAAAGACATCTTTTTTATTTTGCAAGCTGTCCTCTGACATGGCCAACCCCAAGTTTAGAGATTTATCAGTATTTAAAAGAAAGAAAAATTTTGCATATGTTTTTTTATCTTGATTTACAATTTTTTCAAAATCAGAATAATCCAAACTAATTTCAGGTTTAGTATTAGCCATTTTAACTTTAAAATTTGCCTTACCATGTTCAACCTCTTCGGTAGTAATCCTAAACAAAAATTCAGGACGCATATGTACTTGAGCTGCAGTTACACCGCTTTCATCGTCAACAGATGGTGATTCTACCTTATCTTTACAGTTTATTACTGATAAAAATACTATTAAGTACCAAAATAGTTGTTTTTTTAAAATTGTTCTCATACTTTCTTAGTTTTTAAAATGGTTAAATTTATTGATTGCCTCTACTTTATTGCTGACATGCAGCTTTCGGTAGATGTTTCCAACATGTTTTTTTACGGTATCAATGCTGATGAATTTTTTATCGGCAATTTCTTTATAGAGGAGTCCCTGTGAAAGAAGTTCGAGAATTTCTTTTTCCCTGTCGGTGAGTTCATCAAAACCTTTGATTTCTGGAAGTTTTTTTCAAAATGGCTTAAAACTTTCCGGGCAATGGAAAGGCTCATAGGTGCTCCGCCATTGTATACATCACGGATGGAAGAAAGAATCTTGTCCATACTTTCCCCTTTGATGAGATATCCCATAGCGCCTGCTTTTAAGGAATTGAATATTTTCTCGTCGTCTTCAAAGCTGGTACACATGATGAACTGTGTTTCAGGCATTTCTTTCCTGAGCTTTTCAATAATTTCAATACCCAGCATGTCCTGCAGCTGAATATCCATCATCACTACATCCGGGGAAGTATCGGGTAGGTTTTTCAGGGCTTCGTTCCCATCAAAGAACTGGGCAACTACTTTCATGTCATCCTGATAATTGATAACTTTCTTCAACGCATTGTTGTAGTTCTTTTCGTCTTCTACTATGGCGATGGAAATGCTCATTGTTTTTTGTTTAAGACAAATTTCAGCAGAAAACAAGACGGAATCAATTACACTTTTGTGTAATTTAGGGGCTTGAGTTCAGGGTTATTGGTTTGTTTTTTGTTTCTATTAATTTACTTAAATTTTTGTTACCATAAAACAACAATTATATCCCATCTATTAAAAAATAAATATCATGAGAAAAAGCCTTTTAATCGCCATTTCAGCTGGGGCATTACTGCTAACAAGCTGCAAAAAAAGCGAAAGCGGAAACAAAAACATTATCCAAACCGACAGTTCAGAAACTGTAATTACAGATAACAATGGAAAAATTGATTCTGTGACCCAAAGTTCTTCAACCACTGAAGTGAATGGCCAGAAGACAGAAAAAACTGATTTTGTTTACAAAGCCACAGACGGATCGTTAGTAAAAGTAGTATTCAAAAATGATCCTAAGGAAAGTAATGTTGCCATTACGAGCAATAAAAAAACATTTACATTGCCTAAAACGGAAACAAAAGATGGTGAAATTATTTATAAAAAAGATGATATGACTGCAAGGGTAAAAGGAGACAGCCTGCATCTGGAACAAGGGAATAATGTGATCGAACTGAAGAGAACGAAGATTTAGACCGGTTTTCCGGTTTCGGGATCCGAATTTAATTCGGAGCTGTGATAATAAAAAAGCCATCCAAAATTTGGATGGCTTTTCATTTATATCTGAATGAATATTATTCTTCAGTTTTCTCTTCAGCAGAGTCAGCTGCTGCAGCCTTAGGCTCTTCAGCTTTCTCTTCTGCTTTTGGAGCTTCAGCAACTACTGTTTCAGCTTTTTTAGCAGTTGTAGATCTTCTGCTTCTTCTTGTAGCTTTTTTCTCCTCTGCATTCGGGTTGTAAAGCTCGTTGAAATCTACCAATTCGATAAGAGCAGTATCAGCAGCATCACCTGGTCTGAATCCTGTCTTGATGATTCTTGTATAACCACCGTTTCTTTCAGCGATTTTTGGAGCTACAGTTCTGAATAATTCAGCAACCGCAAATTTATTTTGAAGGTAAGAGAATACTATTCTTCTGTTGTGTGTAGTATCTTCTTTTGCTTTTGTTAATAGAGGCTCAACATATACTCTTAAAGCTTTAGCTTTAGCTACAGTAGTGTTGATTCTTTTATGCTCAATTAGAGAACAAGCCATATTAGAAAGTAAAGCACTTCTGTGAGAAGCTGTTCTTCCTAAGTGATTGAATTTTTTACCGTGTCTCATTATTAATTATTTATCAGCGTCTAACTTATATTTTGCAACGTCGAAACCGAAGTTAAGACCTTTTGAATGCACTAATTCTTCTAGTTCTGTCAAAGATTTTTTACCAAAATTTCTGAATTTCATCAAATCAGACTTACTGTAAGAAACCAGTTCTCCAAGAGTTTCTACTTCAGCTGCTTTCAGACAGTTAAGGGCTCTTACGGAAAGATCCATATCTGCTAATTTAGACTTAAGTAGTTGTCTTGTGTGAAGAGTTTCCTCGTCATATTGGATAGATGCTTTTACAGCTTCAGTTTCAAGAGTGATTCTCTCATCGGAGAATAACATGAAGTGATAAATTAATATCTTGGAAGCTTCAGTTAAAGCATTTTGAGGACTGATGGAACCATCAGTTTCTATATCTAATACAAGTTTTTCGTAGTCTGTTTTTTGCTCTACACGATAATTTTCAATGCTGTATTGTACTTTCTTAATTGGCGTGAAAATAGAGTCGATAGCAATAGTACCTACCGGTGCATTGTTTGACTTATTCTGTTCTGAAGGAACATACCCTCTTCCTTTTTCAATGTTGAAAGTAATTTCGAAAGTTACATCACTGTTTAGGTTACAGATCAAAAGATCCGGGTTCAGCACCTCAAATCCGTTGATAGATTTACCTAAATCACCAGCAGTAATAACCGTCTGGCCCGAAACTTTAGCAACTACCTGCTCGTTGGCCTGTCCTTCTGCTGAAGCTTTTAGTCTTACCTGCTTAAGGTTAAGAATAATTTCGGTAACATCTTCGATTACTCCTGGAATGGTTGAAAATTCGTGCTCTACACCTTCTATTTTGATAGATGAAATAGCATATCCTTCCAGAGAAGAAAGCAACACTCTTCTCAAAGCATTACCGATTGTAAGCCCGAAACCTGGTTCTAGAGGTCTGAATTCGAATTGACCTTTAAATTCATCAGAGTTAAGTAAAATTACTTTATCGGGTTTTATGAATTGTAAAATTGCCATATTATTGGGTTGAGCAAAAATTTGATTAAAAAATTATTTAGAGTAAAGTTCGACGATAAGCTGTTCCTTGATTTCCTCCGGAATCTGGATTCTGTCAGGAGCAGAAACGAAAGTACCTTCTTTCTTCTCATCGTTGAATTGTAACCACTCATAATTTGCTTTAGAAGCTAATGCGTTGGTAACCACTTCAAGAGACTTAGACTTTTCTCTTACAGCGATTACATCACCAGCTTTAAGCAAATAAGATGGAATGTTTACCAGTTCTCCGTTCACAGTGATGTGTCTGTGAGAAACAAGTTGTCTAGCAGCAGATCTTGTTTTAGCGAAACCTAATCTGTATACTACGTTATCCAATCTAGATTCGCAAAGTTGTAATAGTACTTCACCGGTTACTCCTTTGCTTCTGTGTGCTTTTTCAAATAAGTTAGCAAACTGTCTTTCTAAAATACCGTAAGTATATTTAGCTTTTTGTTTTTCAGCTAGCTGAATTGCATATTCTGATTTCTTAGCACCTCTTCTTTTGTTAGGACCGTGTTGTCCTGGCGGTTGGTTTTTTCTTTTCTCGAAGTTTTTGTCATCTCCGTAGATTGCAGCACCAAACTTTCTAGCAATCTTAGTTTTAGGTCCAATATATCTTGCCATAATGGGTAAATTCTAAAAATTAAACTCTTCTTCTTTTTGGTGGTCTACAACCGTTGTGTGGCATAGGAGTCACATCTACGATTTCGCTAACTTCAATTCCTGAATTGTGGATAGTTCTGATTGCAGATTCTCTACCTGCACCAGGACCTTTCACATACACCTTCACTCTTCTTAATCCAGCTTCGTGAGCTACAGCAGAGCAATTTTCAGCTGCCATTTGAGCAGCAAATGGAGTATTCTTTTTAGAACCTCTGAAACCCATTTTACCGGCAGACGCCCAAGAGATAACTTCTCCGTTTTTATTTGTTAAAGAAATGATGATGTTATTGAAAGAAGCCTGAATGTGTGCTTCACCAATAGCTTCAACTTTTACTTTTCTTTTTTTAACTACTTTAGTTTGTTTTGCCATAATTCCTAACGATTATTTACTTGCCTTTTTCTTGTTAGCAACAGTTTTTCTCTTTCCTTTACGGGTTCTAGAGTTGTTTTTCGTTCTCTGGCCTCTTAAAGGTAGTCCTAGTCTGTGACGTATTCCTCGTTGGCATCCTATGTCCATCAATCTCTTGATGTTCAATTGCACTTCAGATCTTAATTCTCCTTCTACTTTTACGTTCTCAGAGATATATGTTCTGATTGCAGCCAATTCATCGTCATTCCATTCGTTGACTTTCTTGTCTTCGCTGATACCGGCAGCTTTAAGGATTTCGGAAGAAGTACTTCTTCCAACTCCGTAGATGTAAGTTAAACCGATAACACCTCTTTTGTTTTTTGGTAAATCAATACCTGCAATTCTCGCCATAATTTAATGTTAGCCTTGTCTTTGTTTAAATTTTGGGTTCTTCTTGTTGATTACGAACAGTACACCTTTTCTGCGTACGATCTTGCAATCAGCACTTCTTTTTTAATTGATGCTCTAACTTTCATTTGAAATATTTATTTTTTTTACTGACCAATGGAACCTTGCGGCTTCATTGTGATAGTATTTATTTTCAACAAGAGCCAAACGGAACATACATTCCATTTGGCGTTTGTTTTAATATCTAAATGTGATTCTCCCCTTGGTTAAATCATAGGGAGACATTTCTAGTTTTACCTTGTCTCCAGGTAAAAGTTTAATATAATGCATTCTCATTTTACCTGAAATATGAGCAATAAGTATATGCCCATTCTCCAGCTCTACACGGAACTGGGCGTTCGAAAGTGCTTCCGTTATAACGCCGTCTTGTTCAATATGTTTTTGTTTTGCCATAAATTAATATCCAGTCGTTCTTGACAATTTAGACTGCATTAAGCCATCATAATGATGGTTCAGCAGATATGTATTAATCTGTTGAACGGTATCTAAAATTACGCCCACCATAATCAATAATGATGTTCCCCCGAAAAATAGGGCAAACGCATCTGTCTGAACAAAGCTTCCATGCACTATTGCTGGAAGGACTGCAAAGATAGACAAAAATATTGCACCTGGCAAGGTAATTTTTGATAAAATATCATCTAAATAATCAGCTGTCTCTTTACCGGGTCTTACTTTCGGTACTAAACCTCCGTTTCTCTTCAAATCATCAGCCATTTGGTTTACCGGAATTGTAATTGCAGTATAGAAAAATGAGAAGATAATAATTAATAGCGCGAACAATACGTTGTACTGCCAGCTAAAAACATTCTTGAAACCTGCAAGAAAAGTATTGGACTCATCGAATTTGGTCAATAATCCTGGTACGAACATCAATGCCTGAGCAAAGATAATCGGCATTACACCAGCAGCATTTACCTTCAATGGAATCCATTGTCTTGCTCCCTGCATAAGATTTCTGTTTACACCTCCTCTTGCTTGAGCTCTGCTTACATACTGAATAGGGATTTTTCTTACAGCTACAGATAATACTACAGCCAAAAGAACTACCAGCATCCAGAATATTACTTCAATAAGGATCATGATAGATCCCATTCCTCCTTTTCCGTTCTGCACTGCCATTTCCTGTACGAATGCTTCAGGTAATCTTGAAAGGATCCCCACCATAATCAGGATAGAGATACCGTTCCCGATACCTTTGTCGGTGATTTTCTCACCCAACCACATTGCGAATACTGAACCGGCAACCAGGATAACAATACTTGGAAGCCAGAACATGATGGAATTCGGCTCTACATAATATGCAGATGAGAACTGAGCATATGGTAAGAATAATTGAGTAATTGAAGTTAAATAAGAAGGTGCCTGTACTAAACAAACTCCGATAGTTAACCATCTTGTAATTTGATTCAATGTATTTCTACCTGACTCTCCATCCTTCTGAAGTTTCTGAAGATAAGGAATAGCCATCCCCATCAACTGAACAATAATAGAAGCAGAAATATAAGGCATGATTCCCAACGCCATTACGGAAGCGTGGCTGAAAGCTCCCCCGTAAACGACGAAAGCAAGCCAAGGAGACCTGCTCCTTGCTTGTTACCGCCTTGATTTTTATAATGCTCTAAGAGATCTCCCACTTCTGCAAGGTTAATTGCGGGAAGTGAGATATAAGATGCGAATCTATACACAAGGATAATACCTAACGTAAAGAGAATTTTATCTCTTAATTCCTTTAGGCTCCAAATATTTTTAAGGGTTTGTATAAATTCTTTCATTAGTAAGTATTATAAGGTAATTGCTTTTCCACCTGCTTTAGCAATAAGCTCTTCAGCAGATTTAGTGAACTTGTCAGCAGAGATTGAAACCGCAGATTTCAATTCTCCTCTACCCATAATTTTCACTAATTCGTTTTTAGAAACTAAACCGTTTTCTACTAAAACTTCTTTCGTGATATCTCCGGTGATGGATTTGTTCTCGATTAATGTTTGGATAGTATCAAGGTTTACTCCTCTAAACTCTTTTCTGTTTACGTTTTTGAAACCAAATTTAGGTAATCTCCTTTGTAAAGGCATTTGTCCACCTTCGAAACCGATTTTCTGAGAATAACCAGCTCTAGCTTTCTGACCTTTATGTCCTTTCGTAGCAGTACCTCCTTTTCCTGTACCTTGTCCTCTACCAATTCTTTTTGAATTGAAAGTAGAACCTGCAGCAGGCTTTATATTGTTTAAATTCATTTTTTTATTGATTTAAAGATTAAATAATTTAAAGATTAAAAAATTCCGGCTAAGATAGAAAGAAAATTTTAATCTTTTAATCTTTGAATTTTTAATTATTTCTGAACTTCAAGTAAGTGACTAACTGCAGCTATCATCCCTAAAATGGAAGGTGTAGCTTCATGCTCTACAACTTGGTGAAGTTTCTTAAATCCTAATGCTTCAAGCGTTCTCTTTTGGGTTTTTGTTCTTCCAATAGCGCTTCTTACTTGTTTTACTTTAATTGTTGCCATTGTTCTAATATTAACCGTTAAACACTTTACTTAGAGAAACTCCTCTCATTCTAGCGATCTCTTCAGGTCTTCTGATATCCAATAACGCTTTGAAAGTAGCTTTCACCACGTTGTGAGGGTTAGAAGATCCTTTAGATTTTGAAAGGATATCATGAATACCAGCAGACTCAAGTACCGCTCTTACCGCACCACCGGCGATAAGTCCTGTACCGTGAGAAGCAGGTCTTAAGAAGATATCTGCACCACCGTATCTAGCAGTAGTTTGGTGAGGAATGGTGTGGTTCATTACAGGAACTTTCACAAGGTTTTTCTTAGCATCTTCAACAGCTTTAGCGATTGCAGAAGCTACTTCTTTAGATTTTCCAAGACCGTGACCGATTACTCCGTCTTCGTTACCTACTACTACGATAGCAGAAAATCCGAAAGCTCTACCTCCTTTGGTTACTTTTGTTACTCTGTTAACAGCTACGAGACGATCTTTTAATTCTAATCCTCCCGGTTTTACTCTTTCTATATTATCTAGTCCTAACATATTTTCCGAAATTTTTATGATTAGAATTTAAGTCCACCTTCTCTAGCACCGTCAGCAAGAGCTTTCACTCTACCGTGGTACACGAATCCGTTTCTGTCAAATACAATACTTTCGATTCCTGCAGCGATAGCTTTAGCAGCGATAGCTTTACCTACAGCAGCAGAAACTTCAGTCTTGGTACCATTAGCGTCAACACCTTTTTCTCTTGAAGAAGCGGAAACTAAAGTTGTACCATTTTTATCATCGATTAACTGAGCGTAAATTTCCTTATTACTTTTGTATACAGATAATCTTGGCAATTCAGAAGATCCAGAGATTTTCCCTCTTACTCTTCTTTTGATTCTTATTCTTTTTTCTAATTTACTTAATGCCATAATACTTATAATTTATTAAGCAGATTTACCAGCTTTACGTCTAACAATTTCTCCTACGAATCTTACACCTTTTCCTTTGTATGGCTCAGGCTTTCTGAAAGAACGGATCTTTGCAGCTACCATTCCTAGAAGTTGGTTGTCGTGAGACGTTAAAGTAATAATTGGGTTTTTACCTTTTTCAGTCAATGTATCTACTTTTACTTCGCTTGGAAGCTCTAATACGATACCGTGAGAGAATCCTAAAGCTAACTCAAGTTTTTGACCTGCGTGTGAAGCTCTGTATCCTACTCCTACTAGTTCCAGTTTCTTTTCGAAACCTGTATTAACACCAGTGATCATGTTGTTGATCAACGCTCTGTAAAGACCGTGAAGTGCTTTGTGTTGTTTAGAATCAGATGGTCTGTTAACGTTAAGTTCGCCATCTTTTTGTTCTAAAGTAATTCCTGCCGTAAGTTCCTGAGAAAGTTCTCCTTTAGGTCCTTTTACAGTTACAACACCGTTATTTTCAGTGATCGTAACTCCAGCTGGAATTGTTATAATTGCTTTACCAATTCTTGACATTTTCCTCTGATTAAAAATTAATAAACATAGCAGATTACTTCACCGCCTACTTTTTCTTCTCTAGCTTTCTTGTCAGTCATTACTCCTTTAGAAGTAGAGATAACAGCTATACCTAACCCGTTCAGTACTCTTGGAAGTTCAGCAGAACCTTTGTACTGTCTCAAACCTGGTCTAGAAGCTCTTTGAATAGACTTGATAGCCGGTTTGTTAGTTTGCTTGTCATACTTTAAAGCGATTTTGATCGTACCTTGAACAGCGTTATCTTCAAACTTGTAGTTTAAGATATACCCTTGATCAAATAAGATCTTAGTAATCTCCTTTTTGATTTTCGATGCAGGAATTTCCACCACTTTGTGGCCTGCGCTTTGTGCGTTCCTTACTCTTGTTAGGAAATCTGAAATTGGATCTGTTACCATTTTTCTATTTTAAAATTATTGGTTAAAGACAATCAGTATTGCAAAGACTTGAAGAATAAAATATCAGACTTCAGAATTTCTTAGGTCTGATATTTTTGATCTTTAGTATCTGAACAACTTAATTGTCCCGATTAATTAGTAATTATTACCAACTGGCTTTTCTTACTCCCGGGATAAGACCGTTGTTTGCCATTTCTCTGAAAGTTACTCTGGAAATACCAAACGTTCTCATGTATCCTCTAGGTCTACCTGTTAGTTTACATCTGTTGTGTAATCTTACAGGAGAAGCATTTTTAGGTAATTTCTGAAGAGCTTCATAATCACCAGCTTCTTTTAAAGCTTTTCTTTTGTCAGCGTATTTAGCAACTAGTGCTTCTCTTTTGCGCTCACGCGCTTTCATTGATTCTTTAGCCATTTCTTAGTTCTTTTTAAATGGTAAACCGAAGTGAGTTAATAATGCTTTCGCTTCTTTATCTGTTTTCGCAGTAGTAACGAAAGTGATATCCATACCCTGGATTTTTTTCACTTTGTCAATTACGATTTCAGGGAAGATAATCTGCTCAGTAATACCTAAGTTATAATTACCTCTACCATCGAACCCGTCTGCCTTGATACCAGAGAAATCTCTGATACGTGGTAAAGCAGAAGAAGTAAGTCTGTCTAAGAATTCGTACATTCTTTCAGCTCTCAACGTTACTTTTGCACCTACAGGCATTCCTTTTCTCAATTTGAAAGCTGCTTCGTCTTTCTTAGAGATTGTACCTACTGCTTTCTGACCTGTAATCATTGTTAATTCTTCTACAGCATAGTCAATGATTTTCTTGTCTGCAGTGGCATCACCTAATCCCTGAGAGATAACGATTTTTTCCAATCTAGGTACCTGCATTACAGATTTGTACCCAAATTCTTCCATCATTGCAGGAACAATTTTCTCGTTGTATATTTTTTTGGGTCTTGCTATAAATTCCATGTGTTAATTCAAATTATAAAGTTTCACCCGTTTTTTTGTTGATTCTTACTTTCTTATCTCCTTCGATTTTGTAACCGATTTTGATAGCTTTTCCGTCTTTACCAACTAAAGCTACGTTTGAGATATGAATAGAAGCTTCTTTTTCAGTAATTCCACCTTGAGGGTTGGAAGCTGAAGGTTTAACGTGTTTTTTAACGATGTTAAGTCCTGCAACGATAACTCTAGGGTCTTTTCCTTCTTTTTGATCACTTCAATAACTTCACCTGTTTTACCTTTGATATCTTTCTTACCAGTAGTAATGATGACGTTATCTCCTCTTTTTATTTTTAACTTTGACATTTTCTTTTAAAAATTTTAAAAATTAAAGTACTTCAGGAGCTAATGAAATGATTTTCATATATTCTTTGTCTCTCAACTCACGAGCAACCGGTCCGAAAACACGTGTTCCTCTCATTTCTCCCGCTGCGTTTAGTAATACACAAGCATTGTCTTCGAATTTGATGTATGAACCATCTTTTCTTCTTACTGCTTTTTTAGTTCTTACTACTACAGCTTTAGATACCTGACCTTTTTTAGCGTTCCCTGATGGTGTAGAATCTTTGATAGTAACAACGATTTTATCACCAACTGAAGCATATCTTCTTCTGGTTCCTCCCAGAACTCTGATAACCAATACTTCTTTAGCACCTGTGTTATCAGCAACTTTTAATCTTGATTCTGTTTGTAACATTATTACTTAGCTTTTTCAATGATTCTTACTAATCTCCATCTCTTGTTCTTGCTCAAAGGTCTAGTTTCCTGGATAAGAACTGTATCACCTTCTGTGCATTCGTTGTTCTCGTCGTGTGCAGTATATTTTTTCGTTTTTAGAACGAATTTACCGTACATCGGGTGTTTTACTCTCGTAGTCTCACTTACAACAATGGTCTTTTCCATTTTATTGCTGGAAACTATTCCGATTCTTTCTTTTCTTAAGTTTCTTTCCATAATGTATGAAAATCTTATTGTTGTTTAGTGGTTAACTCAGTGTTTAATCTTGCGATTGTTCTTCTCAAATCTCTGATTTGAATCGGGTTTTCAATTGGACTGATTTTGTGAGCCAATTTCAGTTTTGAATATTGAGCTTTCAATTCAGCAAGTTTTGCTTGAATATCACCCGCGCTTAAATTTTTAATATCAGCTTGTTTCATTATATCAAAGATTAAAGAGGTTTAACAAAATCGTTAGCAACTACGAATTTAGTAACTACCGGTAATTTCTGAGCTGCTAGTCTTAAAGCTTCCTTAGCTACTTCGTAAGGAACACCTCCAACTTCGAACATGATTTTACCTGGTTTTACTACAGCTACCCAATATTCCACGGCACCTTTACCTTTACCCATACGTACTTCGGCTGGTTTCTTAGTAATTGGTTTATCCGGAAAGATTTTGATCCATAGCTGACCTTCTCTCTTCATATATCTTGTCGCAGCGATACGGGCAGCTTCAATTTGTCTTGCAGTGATCCAAGCACCTTCTATAGCTTTGATTCCAAATGTTCCGTAAGCCAGTTGATTACCTCTCTGAGCAATCCCCTTCATCTTCATCTTATGAACTCTACGGAATTTGGTTCTTTTTGGTTGTAACATAATTTCTAAATTTTAGATTTTAGATTTTAGATTTTAGATTTTTTATATTTTAAAAAAGTAACGGTAATTTAAAATTCAAAATTTCTAACCTAAAATTTTTAATTATTATTGTTATTATTGTTATTTTTTCTAGGTCTTCTGTTGTCTCTGTCTCCTCTGTTTCCGCCTCCTGAAGGACCTCCTTTTTTCTGTTGTCCCACTAGTGGAGCAAGTTCTCTTTTACCGTAAACTTCCCCTTTCATGATCCAAACTTTTACTCCTAATCTACCGTAAGTAGTGTGAGCTTCTGCCCAGTGATAATCGATATCAGCTCTGAAAGTAGACAATGGGATTCTTCCTTCTTTGAAAGATTCACTTCTTGCCATTTCAGCTCCGTTCAATCTACCAGAGATCTGAACTTTGATACCTTCAGCACCCATTCTCATTGTACTTGCCATCGCCATTTTAACAGCTCTTCTGTAAGAAATTCTGTTTTCGATCTGCTTAGAGATGCTGTCAGCAACTAATACTGCGTCAAGTTCAGGTCTTTTGATTTCGAAAATGTTGATTTGAATATCCTTACCAGTAAGTTTCTTCAATTCTTCTTTCAATTTATCAACTTCCTGACCTCCTTTACCGATGATAAGTCCCGGTCTGGCAGTAGTGATTGTCACTGTTACTAATTTTAGTGTTCTTTCAATATAAATTTTTGAAATACCACCTTTAGATAATCTAGCCTCAAGGTATCTTCTGATTTTGTAGTCTTCCGCGATTCTGTCTCCATAATCGTTTCCGCCAAACCAGTTAGAATCCCATCCTCTGATGATACCTAGTCTGTTACCAATTGGATTTGTCTTCTGTCCCATACCTTGATTAATTTTCTTTATTACCTAAGATTAATGTAACGTGGTTAGATCTTTTTCTGATTCTGTACCCTCTACCTTGCGGAGCTGGTCTTAGTCTCTTCAATTGTCTTGCACTATCCACGAAGATTTCTTTAATGATAAGGTTTGCTTCTTCGATATCAGCACCCTCATTTTTCACCTGCCAGTTTGCCATAGCAGAAAGAAGTAATTTCTCTAATTTGTTAGAGGCTTCTTTTTAGAATATTTTAGGATATAAAGAGCTTTATCTACCTGCTCTCCTCTAATGATATCAGCAACTAATCTCATTTTTCTTGGAGATGATGGGCAGTCATTTAATGAAGCTTTTACAACGTCTTTGTTAGCTTCTTTTCTTGCGATTGCGCTATCTTGTTTTCTTGATCCCATGATTATCTGCTTCCTTTGTTTTTGTTACCACCATGACCTCTGAAAGATCTTGTTGGAGAAAATTCGCCTAACTTGTGACCTACCATGTTTTCTGTAACATATACAGGGATAAAAGATTTCCCGTTGTGTACAGCAATAGTTTGTCCTACGAAGTCCGGAGAGATCATCGATGCTCTAGACCAAGTTTTGATAACTGTCTTCTTACCAGACTCTATATTTGCCTGAACCTTCTTATCTAAAGTATGATGAATGAACGGTCCTTTTTTAAGTGATCTTGCCATAATTATTTTCTTTTAGATACGATGTAACGGTTAGACACTTTGTTTTTCTTTCTAGTTTTGTAACCTTTAGCTGGTTTACCGTTTCTAGATCTTGGGTGACCTCCGGAAGAACGTCCTTCACCACCTCCCATTGGGTGATCTACAGGGTTCATTACAACGGCTCTTGTTCTTGGTCTTCTACCTAACCATCTGCTTCTACCAGCCTTACCTGATACAGTCAATTGGTGGTCAGAGTTAGAAACTGATCCAATCATTGCGAAACATTCAGTAAGGATCATTCTTGATTCTCCTGAAGGCAATTTGATGATTGCGTATTTTCCGTCTCTTGAAGTTAATTGAGCTGAAGAACCAGCACTTCTTGCTAAAATAGCACCTTGTCCAGGCTTCATTTCAACACAAGAGATTACAGTACCCAATGGAATGTTTTTCAATTTCATTGCGTTACCTACGTTTGGTTCAACGCTTTCTCCTGAAACTACTTTCTGATCTACTTTGATACCGTTTGGAGCGATGATGTATCTCTTCTCTCCGTCAGCATACTCTAATAAAGCGATAAATGCAGTTCTGTTTGGATCGTATTCTACAGTTTTAACGGTAGCTTCAACGTCATGCTTGTTTCTTTTGAAGTCGATAATTCTGTATTTCTTTTTGTGTCCACCTCCGGTGTAACGCATGGTCATTTTACCAGTTTGGTTACGTCCACCTGACTTTTTAATACCAACTGTAAGAGATTTCTCTGGTTTGTTGGTAGTAATTTCCTCAAAATTGTTTACAATTCTGAATCTCTGTCCTGGGGTGATAGGTTTTAATTTTCTAACAGACATTACTATTATTTATAATTATAATTAATTTACAGCAAAAATATCGATTACTTCCCCTTCAGCAAGAGTGATAACCGCTTTTTTCAATTTGTTTGTCTTTCCTACTTGAAGACCTTTTTTAGTGTATTTCGAAGAAACCTTCGGAGCATAAATCATTGTGTTAACGTCTGCTACTTTTACACCGTAAGCCGCTTCTACAGCTTTTTTAATCTGGATTTTATTCGCTTTAGTATCTACTAAGAAAGAATAAGAACCTCTTAAATCTGTAAGGTAATTAGCCTTTTCTGAGATAACTGGTTTAATAATAATAGACATGATTTATTTCTTTAAATTTTCTTGGAATTTCTCGATAGCACCTTCTAAGAATACAATCTCACCTGCATTGATTAGATCATAAGAGCTAATTTCGTTGTAAGTAAGAACTTTAGTCTTAGGTAAGTTTCTTGAAGATAAATAAACATTTTTGTTTACTTCATCTAAGATATAAAGAGATTTTTTACCTTCGAATCCTAAAGCGTTATTGATATTGATAAACTCTTTAGTTTTAGGAGTTTCGAAATTGAAAGCCTCTAATACTTTAATGCTGTTGTCTCTCAGTTTCTGAGAAAGAACAGATTTTTTCGCTAATCTCTTAAGAGCTTTGTTCAATTTGAATCTGTAGTCTCTTGGTTTTGGTCCGAATACTCTACCTCCGCCTCTGAAAGTTGGAGATTTGATATCACCATATCTAGCAGAACCAGATCCTTTTTGCTTCTTAAGTTTTTTAGTAGAAGCAGTAATTTCGCTTCTTTCTTTTGCTTTATGAGTCCCTTGTCTTTGTGCAGCAAGGTACTGTTTAACTTCTAAGTAAACCGCGTGCTGATTTGGCTCAATTCCGAATACTGTTTCGTCTAGAGTTACTTTTCTTCCGGTCTCTTTTCCTGATGTATTTAATACTACTAGTTCCATTTTCTGATAATTACATAAGAATTTTTAGCTCCCGGAACAGCACCTTTTACTACTAAAAGATTTTGTTCTTGATCCACTTTTAATACTTGAAGGTTTTGTACAGTTACCTGCTTACCTCCCATTCTACCCGCCATTCTCATTCCTTTGAATACTCTTGAAGGATCCGATCCAGCACCGATAGAACCTGGAGCTCTAAGTCTGTTGTGCTGACCATGAGTAGCTTGCATTACACCTCCAAAGCCATGTCTTTTAACAACACCCTGGAAACCTTTACCTTTTGAAGTTCCTGTTACGTCAACATATTCACCTTCAGCGAATAGATCAACTTTTACTTCTTCTCCTACTTTCACTTCGTCTACGAATTCTCTGTAGAATTCTACCAACTTAGCTTTTGGAGCAGAACCAGCCTTTTTGAAATGGCCAGCTAACGCTTTACCTACGTTCTTTTCACTCTTGTCATCGAAACCTAACTGAACTGACTTGTAGCCGTCCTTTTCAATGGTTCTGACCTGTAAAACCGAGCATGGACCAGCCTGAATAACTGTACAAGGAATGTTTTTTCCTTCTTCGTTAAACAAAGACGTCATACCGATTTTTTTACCAATAATACCTGACATTGTTTATGTTATAATAAAATTTATCCTTTATTTATCATCATTTTCCGGAGGTCTGAAGTAATTTCTACTTTTGATATAGGCATACTACGCCCCTAAAATGAGTGTGCAAATTTATGAATAATTTTATAACTGGCAAATATTTACAGCAAAATATTTTGATTTTTAATCAATTAGACAATTTTGAAAAATTTCAGACGAAATTTTCAGTGGAATTATTTGGATTTTGAAAAAATGAATTAGAAAGCAGCTTATTTTACAATGACCGTAACCCCCTTTCCTCCAACGCAGACTGATCTTCCTCACTAATCCCGTTATCGGTAATCAGATAGTCCACTTCATCCAAAGAAGCAATTTTTCCAAAGCCTTTTTTATTCAGTTTTGAGGAATCACCAAGAATAACCACCTTTTCGGAACATTCTATCATAAGCTGATTAAGGTGAGCCTCTGCAGCATTGGAAGTACTGATCCCGAAATCAATATCAATCCCATCTACCCCCAGGAAAAGCTTATTGCAAGAAAACTGTTTGAGAATTCCCTCGGAAATGGAACCCACAATAGAAGTTGAACTCTTCCTTACTTCTCCTCCTAACTGTATAATATTAATATTAGGATTATTGCACAGCTCTATAGCCACCCTTAAAGAAGAAGTCAGAACCGTAAGCGGCCCAAAGTTCACCAGCATTCTGGCAAGATAATGCATGGTTGTTCCGGAAGCCAGAATAATACAATCATTCTCCTGTATAAGCTGCAGGGCACCCTTGGCTATGCTCTGTTTCGCTTCTACATTGATATTTTCCTTCTCATCCACATTTCTTTCATAAGCATACCTTACATGCTTGCTTGCTCCCCCATGATTACGGAAAAGCAGTCCCAGGCTTTCGAGATAATTCAGATCCTTTCGGACCGTAACTGACGAAACATTGAATTTCTCGCACAGATCCTGTACAAGAACATGCCCTTTTTCATCCAGCTCTTTTAATATATCATTATGCCTTGGTATTAACTTTTCCATTTTGATTCTTTCATCAAAAATACCATTTTTTTCGAGACCGATAAAATTTCACTTATTTTCTTTTTAGTTTCATTTTTAATTTATACATTTGAAAACGAAACATAAACGAAACATTTATGAAACGAAACGAAGAAATAAGTAAATTAACAGGTATTCAGGAATGGGACTTCATCGTGATTGGCGGAGGCGCCAGCGGTTTAGGATCAGCCTTGGATGCAGCCAGCAGAGGATTTAAAACCCTTCTTCTGGAATCATACGATTTCGCAAAAGCAACATCCAGCCGAAGCACCAAACTGGTACACGGCGGTGTAAGATATCTTGCCCAGGGAGATGTAGGCCTTGTAAAAGAGGCATTGAAAGAAAGAGGGCTTCTTGCTCAAAATGCAGCACATGTAGTAAAAAACCAGTCGTTCATTATCCCCAACTATACATGGTGGGGAGGAATCTACTATAAAATAGGACTCTCTATTTATGATTTCCTTGCAGGAAAACTGAGCCTTGGTAAAACAAAATACATCAGTAAGGCTAAAACCGTTAAAAAGCTTCCTACTATTGAACAGCACAATCTTGCAAGCGGTGTAGTGTATCAGGATGGGCAATTTGACGATGCAAGGCTAGCTATTAATTTAACCCAGACTCTTATAGAAAAAGGAGGCAGTGCCATTAATTATATGAAAGTAACCGGGCTCCTGAAAAATGATTCCGGAAAAATAAACGGGGTAAAAGCAGAAGACCAGTTCTCCGGCCAGCAATATGAGCTCCGTGCAAAAGCTGTAATTAATGCAACAGGTGTATTTACCAATGATATTCTGAATATGAATAACCCTAAGCATGGTAAATTTGTTGTTCCAAGCCAGGGTATCCACCTGGTTCTGGATAAATCTTTCCTGAAAAGTGATGATGCCATCATGATTCCGAAAACTTCTGACGGCAGGGTTCTATTTGTAGTTCCATGGCATGACAGGGCATTGGTGGGAACAACAGATACCCTTCTGGAAAATCCAAGCTTTGAACCGCATGCTTTGGAATCCGAAATCAGTTTCGTTTTGAATACAGCCAGACAGTATTTAGCTAAAAAGCCAACAAGAGAAGATGTAAAATCCATGTTCGCAGGACTGAGGCCGCTTGCCGCTCCAAAAGAAGGAGGCAAAAGCACCAAGGAAGTTTCCCGAAGCCATAAGGTTATCGCTTCTGATACCGGTTTGGTTTCCATCATTGGAGGAAAATGGACTACTTACCGTAAAATGGCACAGGATACCATTGATAAAGCAGTAGAAATTCTTCATTTAAACGGAGGACCTTCTCAAACAGAAAATCTTTCCATTCATGGCAACATGAAGGCAGAGCTTGTAGACCGTACCAGCCATCTTTACGTTTACGGGTCAGATATCCCGGCTATAAAATCATTGCAGAGCAGTGATCCTCAATATTTCCAAAAAATTCATCCTGACCATGCTTTCACTATTGCAGAAGCAGTTTGGGCCATAAGACACGAGATGGCGGAAACCATAGAAGATATTCTTGCCCGAAGAGTACGTCTCTTATTTTTAGATGCAAGAGCCGCAATTGACAGCGCGCACACCATTGCACAGCTCATCGCCAAAGAAAAAGGACATTCTCAGGAATGGGCCGCAGAACAGGAAAAAGAATTTATTGAACTGGCAAAAGGATATTTGTTAACACCATATACCCCAAAAACTATTACTCATAACTAAAAATTTGCAGTATGAAGGAAAAACTGATTCTCGCTCTGGACCAGGGGACCACATCCTCCAGAGCCATTTTATTTAACCACAGCGGAGCTATAGAATATGTCTCCCAGAAAAACTTTGAACAGATCTTCCCTACTCCGGGATGGGTAGAGCATGATCCTAACGAAATATGGTCATCCCAGATATCTGTAGCCGCAGAGGTTATCGCTAAAGCTGGCATTTCCGGATTGGAAGTAGCTGCCATTGGTATCACCAATCAGCGTGAAACAACCGTTGTTTGGGATAAAGAAACCGGAGAACCCATCTACAACGCCATTGTCTGGCAGGACAGAAGAACCGCAAAATACTGCGATGAATTAAAAGAACAGGGTCACGCTGAAAAAATCAAAGAAAAAACCGGACTTGTCCTGGACGCTTACTTTTCAGCAACCAAGTTAAAATGGATCCTTGACAATGTAGAAGGTGCAAGGGAAAAAGCAGCGGAAGGGAAAATATGCTTCGGAACTGTAGATACATGGCTGGTATGGAAGCTTACCCGCGGAAAGATGTTCATTACCGATGTTTCTAATGCCAGCAGAACGATGCTTCTCAACATTCATACTTTAGAATGGGATCAGGATCTTCTGGATTTGTTTGACATTCCAAGATCTGTACTTCCAGAAGTAAAGCAAAGCAGTGAAATCTACGGGGAAACTGCAACCACTTTATTTTCTACCAAAATTCCAATTGCGGGAATTGCAGGAGATCAGCAGGCTGCTTTATTCGGGCAGATGTGCATCACTCCCGGAATGGTAAAAAATACTTACGGAACAGGGTGCTTCTTATTAATGAATACAGGAAAAGAAGCCGTTTCGTCTAAAAACAACCTTCTGACTACGGTTGCATGGAAGATTAACGGAGAAGTAAATTATGCACTGGAAGGAAGTGTATTTGTAGGCGGAGCAGCTATACAGTGGCTGAGAGACGGTCTTAAACTTATCCATTCATCGGAAGAAGTGAATGATCTTGCCGCAAGTGTTGAAGATAACGGTGGAGTTTATTTTGTCCCTGCATTAACAGGACTTGGCGCTCCTTACTGGGATCAGTATGCCAGAGGAACAATTGTAGGGGTTACCCGCGGAACCACTAACGGACATATTGCAAGAGCTACCCTGGAAGGAATAGCATTCCAAGTATATGATATCGTAAAATCTATGGAGGCAGATTCCGGAAGACCCGGTTTAGAGCTGAGAGTAGACGGCGGAGCTTCTGCCAGTGATCTCCTGATGCAGATACAGTCTGATCTTTTCGGGTTTAAAATCACAAGACCAAAAACACTTGAAACAACAGCTTTAGGAGCGGCTTACCTGGCCGGCTTAGCAGTGGGATACTGGAAAGATATTAATGAGATCCAGTCACAATGGATTGTGGATAAAGACTTCCACCCTCAACTTGACAAGGAGAAAGCAGATAAGATGATCCATTTCTGGAACAAAGCCGTAAAGCGTTCACAAGACTGGATCGAAGATTAAATTCTAACTAAAAAAACTACTCATGACCCCATTTACCGCAGAACTTATAGGAACCATGCTTCTTATATTATTAGGCAACGGCGTTGTAGCTAATGTTGTTTTAAAAGATACCAAAGGAAACAACTCAGGATGGATCGTCATTACGACGGCCTGGGCATTGGCTGTTTTCGTAGGCGTTACCGTAGCAGGCCCGGCAAGCGGGGCCCATCTGAATCCGGCCGTGACCATCGGACTGGCAGTTGCAGGAAAATTTTCATGGGACCTTGTTCCTACTTACATCGCAGCACAGATGCTTGGCGGAATGATTGGTGCATTCCTGGTCTGGCTGTTTAACAAAGATCATTTCGCTATTACAGAAGATGAAGGTGCCAAACTCGCATGTTTCAGTACCAGCCCGGCTATTAGGAATACATTTTCAAACCTGATCAGTGAGATTATCGGTACGTTTGTACTCGTGTTTGTGATATTTCATTTCTCTGACCCAAGCATTTCTCTGAATGCTGACCCGACTGCCAAAGTGGGATTAGGTTCTGTAGGAGCACTTCCGGTCACGCTACTGGTTTGGGCTATCGGTTTATCTCTTGGTGGAACTACGGGTTATGCCATTAATCCTGCAAGAGACCTGGCACCAAGAATCATGCATGCCATACTTCCCGTAAAAGGCAGCAGTGACTGGAGCTATGCCTGGATTCCTGTAGCAGGTCCTGTTCTCGGAGCTGTGATCGCAGCCGTTCTTTTTGGAATAATACATTAAAAATACCCGATGAAAATTTTAAAAATTGTATGCCTGATGATTTTGGGCACAGGAAAGCTATTCTCTCAGGAGAACCACGAAGCTAAAGAAAACAACAGGCTGGATTTCACAGTCAATCTTCAGAACAACCACCTTTGGAGAGGGTTGATTATTACAGACAAGCCTGTGGTAATGGGAAACCTGTCTTACGCTTTGGATGCTGAAAAAAATGGAAAATTGGTATCTGGGGTGCCTCGGCATTAGCTGACGATAAAGACGGCACTCATTACAAAGAGATCAACTATTACATCCAGTACTCCCATAACCGTTTTTATATCGGACTATGGGATCTGTATAATTCAAGAAACATTAATACGGCTGTAGCTGCGGATGATATCTTCAGTTATTCACAGAGAAGAACCGCGCACATCATTGATCTTAGAACCAATTATACTTTCGGACCATCATTCCCGCTAAATATTGAAGCTGATATTATACTGTATGGTGGTGCCAACGCCGGTGAAGTGGTATTGGAACCTGATGGAAGCTACAAAAAGAACAGGTACTCCACCTATGTTCAGGCAAGTTATCCTGTGATTTCAGGACAGAAAGTGAATCTGGACGCTTTTGTAGGGGCCGGGTTTGCCCTCAACGACAGCCGCTTTCTTTATGGAAACGGAACCAATAATTTTGACATTGTAAATGTTGGGCTAAAAGCCAGCAAGACCTTAAAAATTACAGACCATTACAGCCTGCCGGTTGCTATGATGGCTATGTGGAATCCTTCCAATAAATATGCAAGGATCCAGCTGGCCGCTACTGTATTCTAATCTGAATTTTTAACTTAAATTATATAAAGCCATTCCGTTTTGGAATGGTTTTTCTGTTTTTATACTAATGGAAAGAATTCAACCACAAAAGCCACAAAAGTTTTTGGTTTATTTAAACACTTAAGAACACTTTAGCTTTTAAAAGTTTAACGATACTGAAAACAGTAATATCCCATAAGTAGAAAATCGAAGATTTTCATAAAACTTAAGTGTACTTATTACCCGCAAAGCTGGCAACTTAAAATAACTAAACAGTCTCAAAACTTTTGTGACTTTTGTGGTTAACAATCTATCGGAATTACTTCAAACAAGTAATCACCGGGATTTTACGGTTTAGTTTCTGCCAAAATCTTATTACTTTTGAAAAAAATACATGAGAAACATTTTTAGCTTAATGATCCTCTGCATCGGTATTTTGTGCTTTGCACAGACAAAAACTCCTTTTACCGGATACAGAAGTTTTGATATTGTTCAGGGATACAGCGGATCCGGAACTCCTCATTATTATCTTGAGGTACAGAAAAACGGAGATGTTCATTTCGGATATGTTCAGGTAAACCAGGCAGACCGGACTGAAACTAAAGAGGAAATGAATGCCGGAAAATACAATCCAAAAGTAATGAAGGTAGCCTTCAAAAAGTACAAAGAAACTTTTTACGTGAAATTTGACAAGAATAAAATCTACCTGACCGATAAGGATGGAAATATTCAGAAATCCGAAGACTGCTGTTCCAGTATGGAAAGCTTAACGCAAGATATCTGTACCTGCGAAAGTGAACTCTCTCGATGAAAGCACTAAAAATTCTGCTCATTCTCTTTATTCTGGCCTCATGCAACGGGAAAGAGAAACATCCCTATACTTTCTATTACTGGAAAACCCATCTAAAACTGGATCAGGAAGAAAAAAAGTACTGGATCAGGCATCAGTTCCTTATCTGTACACCCGGTTTTTTGATATCGATAAAGCCGGTGGAAAATTCCAGCCGGTTGCTGTTATTACCCGGGACAATAGTTTTAAGACCGACAAACAAATCGTACCGGCTGTTTTCATTACCAATCAGTCTATGTACCATATTTCAGCTGAAGAGATCAGGTTTCTTGCTAAAAATATTCATGATCTGGTCCAGAAAAAAGCAGCAGAATATCATTTGAAGATAAGTAATGAAATTCAGATCGATTGTGACTGGACTGCTGGAACACGTGATGATTATTTTAAATTTCTAAAGGAACTGAAAAGGGTTTCGGGAAAAGAGATCACCTGCACACTTCGGCTTCATCAGGTTAAAGATAAAAACGAAACGGGAATTCCACCTGTAGAAAAAGTTTACCTGATGTGCTACTCCACTTCATCCCCACTTGAAAAATCTACTAAAAATTCTATTCTGGATGTAACTGTTTTAAAAAGCTATCTTTCCGGACTGGAGGATTATCCGATAAAAAAAATGGAGGTGGCCTTACCGATTTATTCCTGGGGAATTGTGACGAATCATCTTGAAAAGCATAAATTAATTAATGCCCTATCCGAAAAAGATTTGAAAAATCCCGGGTTTAAAAGGATCTCTGATAACGAAGTAGAAATCATAAAAGACGGTTTTTATTTCGGGAGTTTCCTGAGCAAAGGTTTCAGGATCAGGATTGAAGAAATATCCGATGATCAGCTGCAGGACGTTACCCGTTTCCTTGAGAAAAAAATACCACATTTTAATATCATTTATTATCAATTAGATAGTAAATTTGTAAGTAACAGAATTTTTTAAGGTCAAACTTCTTGTTTACGCAACTTTAAGAATTTAAGCTTCACTGAAATTCAGTTTAAAAACTAAAAACACCTATCAACTATATGAAAAAGTACATTCTTTCATTGGCGGTTCTATCGCTTTTCTATACGAAATCTGACGCCTGCGCGTGGTCGGATCCTGATTATGAATATTTCAACCTGTTTACCCAGAGCATCATTAAGGATAAATCTTATCTTCCTTTCCTGCTTACCTATTCAAACAGGTTCTATGGTGACTATAAGGGAATGCAGATTCCGGATGATAATATAGAAACCTGGAAAAAGTTCTTCAATAACCAACTGAATTATGCGGAAACAGAGAATCTGGTTTACAAGATCAGTATGAATGATCTGAACGCATTGAAAAATGGAACCCCTACCAATCCGTTGCTGCAGAAACTGGGTACCGGATTCTATCAGAAATACAAAGAAGGCATTGATTATTTAATTGAAGCCAAATATCTGGAGCCCTATATGAGCATCAACTATGTGGAAAGTAAGGACTCATTTTACAGCAATGGTCCTTCAAGCAATGTGAATGCCACATCCATTGATTATGCTAAGACAGTAAATGCCCTGACTTCTTTATATAATGCAGCAAGAAATCCCGAAATCAAGCAGCGTTATGGTTATCAACTGGTGCGTTTCAATCATTATACGAGAAATTATGATGCAGCCCTGGAAGCTTTCAAAACTTATATAGAACCTGTCAAACTAAAAGGAACAGTCTATTTTATGGCACTGGATCAGCTTGCGGGTGCACAGAGAGGGAAATCAATGAATGCGGATGCCAACTGGAATTTCTTCCAGGTATTTATGCACAGCAAGGACCGTAAGGAATCTGCTTTTGTCTCAATGAAACTGTCGGATACGGCTTCTTTCAGCAATATTATGAAGCGGGCCGGAACCAATGATGAGAAAAACATGGCCTATTTTTTACTGGGCTATGAAGGTTTCACGAATCCAATTCCTATTATGGAAAAGATGTATGACATCAATCCTGATTCCGAGATCCTGAAAGTAATGGCGGTAAGAAGCATCAACGAGCTGGAAAGAAGCTATCTCCCGATTTATTACTATACATCCGATGCTGCAGACAATGTATATATACAGAGAGGAAATGCAGATGATCACGATAAAACAGCTACCACTTCCACCTCTGAGCCTGCAGAAGTAAAAAAGAAGAGAAGCTTTCATTCTGGCAAAAGATCGTAAGGTTCTTTAAAAATCTTTTCGGGGGATCAAAATCTGAAAGCAAGAATGGAGATAAAAATGATCAGAGTGACGACGAATTGCTCAACAATCCGGACAGGATTCCTTTCTATACCAAAACAGGTTATGGCTATGATGAAAAGACCCAGGACTACCTGAACGACCTTGAAAAATTTACGGAGAAAACCAAAAAAGTATCTAAGGATGAATACTGGCAGATCGCCGATGCTTATCTGAAATTTCTGAAAAAAGACTATAAAGCAAGTTCTGAAGTTCTGGAAGACATTAAAACAACAAACCCGGAATATCTGGAAGAGATCAAAAGAATGAAGGTTCTGAATGATATTGTTTCGCATCCTAAGATTGATGCGGAATACGAAGATCATTTAATGAAAGATTATGCTGATTATTTCGTGAAAAAAGAAGTAAAAAAAGACAGCACGAATACAGATTACGATTATTATGGTGAAACTCCGTCTACGGCAGACTTCCTGAAAGATGTTCTTGCCAACCGCTACTTCCTTCAGGGTGAAGACGGAAAATCGTTCCTGATGAACAATAAGCTTTCGGATCTTCAGTATAACCCGAATTCAAGCCTGGTAAAAAGCGTTGAAGACTTCTACAAAAAACCGAATAAAACCCAGTTTGAACAGCAAATCATCGCCAAAAACATGGACAATGTAGGAAATATTGATGCTTTCTTCAATATGATTTATGGAGACAGAGCCATGAAGCTGGCAGATTTTGAAAAAGCGAAATCGTATTATGAAAAAGCCCAGGGATTTGCAGGAATTCCACGAATGAATTATGACTGGACCGATAAAGGGAGAAAATAACCCCGAAACAATACGCAGCCGGTGAATATAACGGATTCAGGGATATTTCGAACCTTGTCTTCGGGCATAATGTATGGGAAAGCTTCGGAAGTGCGGAAACTGAAAGTATGGAAGCTGAAGATTACTCCGCATTCCCTTTCATTAAAAGCAGTATGAATAAACTGGAACTGGCAGATGCCCTGATCCAGCTTAAAAAGATCAGCAATGGAACAGATGAAAAAGCCGCTGCAGCCAGCCAGCTGATCGGAAATCTACTGTACA
This sequence comes from Chryseobacterium sp. GTID13, assembly GCF_056172655.1. Lineage (NCBI taxonomy): Bacteria > Pseudomonadati > Bacteroidota > Flavobacteriia > Flavobacteriales > Weeksellaceae > Chryseobacterium > Chryseobacterium sp. GTID13. Next base: position 914,364 of record NZ_JAOCMB010000002.1, on the reverse strand, counting down.
ATACTTCAAGCCTCGGATATTACCGCCAGCTTTTCGTGATGGATATTGATAACAGCAACGGAGGTAAGTATGATTTCTGGAATACGGACCGAAAAAATCCTTACAAATATTATTACAAGAATTTCCTTGATACCACTTACATTGAACCCGATAATTTTGATCTGGCCATTAATTATTATCAAAAAACACTGAAGCTATCAAAGAACAAGGAGCAGAGAGCCAGAGTTCTTTTCCAGATGGCCAGTGCAGAACAGGGAAAATATTACCAGTATGAAGCTAAAAACGCATCTAATATAAGTTACTCGGATCCTCAGTATTCTGAAAAGGAACAGGCTCATCAGGCTGAACTGGACAATATCAGAAATCAGAAATACAGAACTTATTTTGCCCAGCTGAAATCTCAGTATGCGGATACTGAAACATTAAAGGGGCTTTCCGGAAGCTGTAGTTATTTCGGATACTTTCTGAGAAAATAGTTTCAGTATTTATTAATAAAAAGAAAAAAGGAATCATTACGATTCCTTTTTTTCTTGCTGTTTCTGAAGCCACTCTGCATGTTTATGCTTAAAAAATTCATGTTTGTAATTCTGGTTTCTCTGAGCTGCATCTATGGAATGGGAGGTGTGGATATCTGCATCCTTTTTGGCAAACTTAGCGAGTTCCTCATAATAACAGTGAAGCTGATCGAGCTCTTTTTCGGTCAGGTCTTCGATATCTACAATCCTGTTACTTGCTTTTTCATGGGCTGCGATAAGCTCATTAAGCTTGATCTGTATTGCTTTTGAATCTTTGTTCTGTGCTTTCTGGATCAGGAAAACCATTAAAAAAGTAATAATTGTAGTTCCGGTATTAATAACCAGCTGCCAGGTTTCAGAATAATTGAAAACAGGTCCTGAAGCTGCCCAGACAATAACAATGAGTACGGCTCCGATAAATGCGTGTGAACTTCCTGTAAATTTGGTTGCCCAATCTGAAAATCTCTCAAAAAGGTTATGATTTTTATGGCTCATAGCGTCAATTCTTTTAATGACTAAATGTATTGAATTAACTTGAATTGGGGAGAGAAAATTGGAAAGAACAACGTGAAAAATGATTTTTCCGACCCTTCTTAAAAGCAAAAACATTAAGACAGAAGTCCTACCTTAATGTTTTCTAATTAAAATTTGATATGAATGTTGTCTTTTATTATTTCTTTCCGAAAGTAATTTCTTCAGATGGGCTGTACGTCTGCATGGAAGGCAGATCTTTTCCGAATCGGATCGGTTTTATTCCCGGAGGCATTCCGTTATTCAACCAAGGATTATTCCAGTTATTCCACTGATATAGATTGTTGATGGTATTAAATCTCATTGCCTCATTGGCAGCCTTAAGTTCTTCTTCTGAAAGTTCCGTATCGGAAGCACAGGATACTATGGCTGTTCCAAAAACTATAGCACAGGCTATTGCTTTAATGTTTTTTATTATCATTTTTACTTGTTAGAATTTATAATTAACCTGTACGGCGAAGTTTCTCGGCTGGATCTGATCGATGTATCCTCCTCTGAAATAAGAACTGTATCCCACCGAATCGAAGATGTTGTTTAAGAATACCCTTAATCCCAAACCATTTTTCAGGGTATATCCTGCCTGGGCATCTACGGTTGTATATTCCGGCATGTTAAACGGTTTCGTTCCCGGACTTACACTATTGGCATGGCCTGCAGTGAATGTTTTCTGGGTCCATTCATCAACCGGCCTTTTTCCTACGTAATAAATTCCGGCTCCTATATCAAGACCTGTTAAGGCTCCTGTATTAAATTTATAATTTAACCAGCCGTTTGCCGTATGTTTAGGCGCATTCATCGGTGCTGATCCGTTCACGTATGCAGGACTGTTCTGGTACTGAGCATCCAGATAAGCCCATCCTGACATTACCTGTAAGTTTGGAAGGATTCTACCGATTAATTCTACTTCAATTCCTTTTCTCCTTAGCTCTCCGGCAAGACCGTACATGGTCTGCTTATTGATCACAACAGGGTTATAGTTTTCATCAAGGATGGTAAAAGACAAGTGGTCTGTTTTAATATCGAACAATGTGATGTTGAATCTCAAACGCTCATTGAACCAATCGGATTTAATACCTGCCTCCCACTGTTTGGTTGTGGAAGCTCCTACATTTCCTCCTGCTAAAAGAACATTATTGGCTGATCTCAATGAAGTGGTTGTAGTGTAAGACCCAAAAACATTGACGTTTTCTACAGGGAACAGCATCAATCCAAATGAAGGATTCCATGCATCACTTACATTGTCGCCCGCTCCGTTTACTCTGCTGTAACGAACACCGGCATGTGCTTTTACATATTTCCCAAAAGACATTACATCCTGTGCCATAGCACCGAAAGTAGGCGTTCTTACCACTCCGGGCTCTTTAGACTGATCGTATACTACATTTACCGGTAATATGTTTGAAATTCCCTTCATCACATCAAATGAATCCAGCGGGTTATTTGCATTGATAAGGTTTGCCTGGGAAATAGAATTTTTGTAGGCATTAAAAGCATAGGTCGTCACTTCGCTTTCTTTCCAGTCTACCCCTACCTGAAACGTATGCCTGATGAATCCGGTCTGAATATTTTCTCCAATAAAATCTGCCTGGAATACCCTGTTCGCATCTATACTTCTGCTTTTTCCTATTGTTCGGTAGCGTTCGGTCCAGGGAGTATTTTTAGCATGGGCTATAGATGATGCCTCACTGTTTACTTCTCTTTCTCCGGAAATATAGGCTGCTCTTAATTTCAATTTATCGGTAAGCTTTCTTTCTACCAAAGTAGAAAAGTTGAATGACTTTACTTTTGTAAAATCGGAAGTGTATCCCAGAAAAGCTCCTTTTGGCATTGTGTAAAGTGCCTCTACATTTCCTTCTGCAAGATTGATTGTTCCTCTGTCCGGAGTCCGCTTGTCCTGAAGGTAATCCATTTCAACAACAATCTGTGTTTTATCGTCGTGACGGTAAGCTACGGATGGATTGATATAAATTCTTTCACCTTCTACATGGGACCTGAAAGAATTGTTGTTCTGGTAAGCACCATTAAATCGTACAGCAACTTTCCCCTGGGAGTCCAAAACTCTCTGCAAATCTACGGTTGGCCTGTAAAAATCCCAGCTTCCATATCTGAAACCAACATTACTTTTGTTGACAAACTGAGGCTTTTTCGTTACCACGTTGATGACTCCACCTGCTGAGCCCAGACCGTTTCCTATGCCCTGTGTCACTGCTGCTGAACCTTTCAGAACCTGAATGCTTTCAACTCCCTGCATATCGGTGATCATTCCGGCAGTACGGAAATCGGAATCCATCTGAACTCCATTCTTCAGGACAGGTACTCCACGGTACCCCCGGATGGACATACTTTCGTTTCCGCCGCCGTAGCTTGAGAATAGTGTAACACCGGGTACATTTTTAGCCACATCTGTTACAGTAAGGCTTCCCAATTCTTCGATTGCTTTATGAGAGATCACGGAGATACTCTGAATCTGGTCTCTGGTCTTCAAGGGTAATCTGGTAATGGCTTCAAGTCCTGCAGGCTGTTTCTTTTTTTCACCAAATAACTCTACTTCATCAATTTCCTTTGATTTTTTAATAGAATCATTTACTTGCTGTGCGTTTACAAAAACCCCACCCAATACAAGCAGAGAAAAGGATACTACTTTATTCATCTGATAATTTTTTACAAAATTATTATTTTTATTAATTCTAAATAAATAAAACGTACTGACATATCTCACCTGTCATGACTGGGCATTATCAGATTATAAATGAGCTTTAAAGTGAGGTGAGGATCTCTTAATGATCAGCTAAACCCATTATAGGTACCAAAGTAAAACAGGTTCAAAGGTATAAGGGAGAAAATGACAAAAGATGCATTGTGTATACTTTATTGCCGATCGTATTAGGCATTTCAAGTTTTTATAAACAAAAAAATCCGTTCCTAAAAAGGAACGGATCTATAATCATTGCAAAGTATGCAGTTATCACACTTTAATTTCAACGTCTACACCGCTTGGTAACTCTAATTTCATTAGAGCATCAACAGTTTTAGAAGAAGAAGAGTAGATATCCATCAGTCTCTTGTGAGCTGAAAGCTGGAACTGCTCTCTTGCTTTCTTGTTTACGTGCGGAGATCTCAACACTGTGAAGATTCTCTTATTCGTTGGCAATGGAATTGGTCCGTTTACAACAGCACCAGTAGCCTTTACCGTTTTTACGATTTTCTCAGCAGACTTGTCTACCAAGTTGTAATCGTAAGATTTTAGTTTTATTCTGATTCTTTGTGACATTTCTTTAATTTAAAAATTAACCTTTTGCTTTAGCAATGATTTCTTCAGCAACGTTTTGTGGAGTTTGTGCGTATTTCTCTAATTCCATAGAAGAAGTAGCTCTTCCTGATGAAAGTGTTCTTAGAGTTGTTACATATCCAAACATTTCAGAAAGTGGAACAGAACCTTTGATTACAACAGCTCCGTTTTTCTCTTCCTGACCGCTGATCGTACCTCTTCTCTTGTTAAGGTCACCGATAATGTTACCCATATACTCTTCCGGAGTTACAACCTCCAGTTTCATAATAGGCTCCATGATCACTGGCTTAGCAGCTTTACCTGCTTCTTTGAAACCAAGCTTCGCAGCTAATTCGAAAGAAAGGGCATCAGAATCCACTGCGTGGAAAGATCCGTCTTTAAGAGTAACTTTAATACCTTCAACTTCGAAACCAGCCAAAGGACCGTTCTTCATTGCAGCTTTAAAGCCTTTTTCAATAGCAGGAATAAATTCTCTAGGAACGTTACCTCCTTTGATCTCATTGATGAATTCTAAACCAATTTTACCTTCGTCAGCAGGACCTAGATCGAATACAATGTCAGCAAATTTACCTTTACCTCCAGATTGCTTTTTGTAAACTTCTCTGTGGCTGGCAACTTTTGTTAAGTTCTCTTTGTACTCTACCTGAGGTTGTCCTTGGTTTACTTCAACCTTGAATTCTCTCTTCATACGGTCTACAATGATATCCAGGTGAAGCTCACCCATACCAGAGATGATCGTTTGTCCAGAAGCTTCGTCAGTTCTCACTGTAAACGTTGGATCTTCTTCAGCCAGTTTAGCTAGAGCGTTACCCATTTTATCCTGGTCAGCTTTAGTTTTAGGCTCAACAGCGATACCAATTACCGGATCAGGGAATACCATCGATTCTAGAACGATTGGGTTTTTCTCATCACACATAGTATCACCGGTTTTGATAGACTTGAATCCAACAGCAGCACCAATATCACCAGCTTCAATATATTCTACCGGGTTTTGCTTGTTAGCGTGCATCTGATAGATTCTTGAGATTCTTTCTTTATCTCCTGAACGGGTGTTCAAGATATAAGAACCAGCATCAAGTCTTCCAGAGTATGCTCTGAAGAATGCTAATCTTCCCACGAACGGGTCAGTAGCAATCTTAAATGCTAGAGCAGAGAAAGGCTCATCTACAGATGGCTTTCTTGTAATTTCAGCGTCTGTTCTTGGGTCAGTACCTTTGATATCATCTTTATCCAATGGAGAAGGAAGGTATTTACATACTGCATCCAACATAAACTGTACTCCTTTGTTCTTGAATGAAGAACCACAAGTCATTGGGATAATAGATAAATCAATAGTAGCAGCTCTCAATGCAGCATTGATTTCTTCTTCTGTAATTGAATCCGGATCTTCAAAGAATTTCTCCATCAAAGTTTCGTCATATTCAGAAACAGCTTCTACTAATTTCTCTCTGTATTCAAGAACTTCATCCTTCATATCTTCTGGAATTGGAACTACCTCGAAAGTAGCACCTTGTCCAGCTTCATCCCAGATGATCGCTCTGTTTTTAATTAAGTCTACAACTCCTTTGAAATCTTCTTCAGCACCGATTGGTAAAACGATTGGAACTGCATTAGATCCTAACATTTCTTTTACTTGTTTTACAACGTTCAAGAAGTCAGCACCTTGTCTGTCCATTTTGTTTACGAATCCCATTCTTGCCACTTTGTAGTTGTCAGCAAGTCTCCAGTTTGTTTCAGACTGAGGTTCTACTCCATCTACTGCAGAGAAAAGGAATACCAATCCATCCAATACTCTTAAAGATCTGTTTACTTCTACAGTGAAGTCAACGTGTCCCGGTGTATCGATGATGTTGAAGTGGTAAGGTTTAGTTTCAGCAACAGGTTTACCTTGATCTGTTGGAAAGTTCCAAGAACAAGTAGTTGCAGCAGAAGTAATAGTAATACCTCTTTCTGCTTCCTGCTCCATCCAGTCCATTGTAGAAGCACCATCGTGAACTTCTCCAATTTTGTGGTTTACCCCTGTATAGAATAAAATTCTTTCTGTAGTGGTAGTTTTACCGGCATCAATATGCGCAGCAATACCAATATTTCTTGTAAATTTAAGATCTCTTCCCATTTCAGATTAGAATTTAAAGTGTGAAAACGCTTTGTTAGCTTCCGCCATTTTGTGAGTATCACTCTTTTTCTTATAAGCAGCACCTTCTTCTCTCGAAGCAGCTACTACTTCGTTAGCTAATTTCAAAGCCATTGACTTATCATTTCTAGCTTTTGAATATTTGATTAACCATTTCATTGCCATAGAAATTTTTCTGTCGGCTCTGATTGGCATAGGGATTTGGAAGTTAGCTCCACCTACTCTTCTAGAACGTACTTCTACGTGAGGCATTACATTAGTAAGTGCATCTTTCCAGATTTCAAGTGCAGTTTTTTCGTTGTCTCCTTTTTTAGTTTCTACGATATCCAATGCATCATAGAAAATTTTGAATGCGATTGACTTCTTACCGTCAAGCATCAGGTTATTTACGAATCTGGTTACCAATTGATCATTAAACTTCGGATCTGGTAACAACGCTCTTTTTTTAGCTTTTGTCTTTCTCATTGTCTTGTACCTTATTTAATGATTATTTTTTCTTTCCTTTTGCTGGTGCAGCAGCTGCCTGACCTGGTTTAGGTCTCTTAGCTCCATACTTCGATCTTCTCTGTGTTCTTCCATTTACACCTGCAGTGTCTAATGCACCTCTTACGATGTGGTAACGTACTCCCGGTAGGTCTTTCACCCTTCCGCCTCTTACCAATACTATCGAGTGCTCTTGAAGATTATGTCCTTCGCCCGGGATGTAGGCGTTGACTTCTTTCCCGTTAGAAAGTCTTACCCTTGCTACTTTTCTAAGTGCAGAGTTAGGTTTCTTTGGAGTGGTAGTATATACTCTCGTACATACACCTCGTCTTTGTGGACAAGAATCAAGGGCAGCCGATTTGCTCTTCTTGGCAAGCGTGGCTCTTCCTTTTCTTACTAATTGTTGAATAGTAGGCATTTAATTGCTTTTTATTTTAGGGTGCAAAAATAGGAATATTTTTTTAATCTACAAATACTTATATAAAAATTAAAATCAAACACTTACATAAAAAAGCAGATGTCTTTGAAGGGTTGAATAACGTACCGCTGACCGGCATTGAAAAAACACACAGAATGAATGTCATTTTTTTCTTAAAAACAGTATATTAAATAATTGTAAAGTCAAGTAATTAGTTCCGAAGGTCAAGTCTGTTTCATTCAAGTCTTTGATTTCTCGATTAAGAAAATAAATAAGGTCCTAATCTATTTCTAAATAAGTAAGCATCTTCAATTATTATATAAATTTTACTATGTGGAGAGTTTTTCTGACTGCAATATTACAGCTGTATTTATTATCTCAACATATAATATTTATTATCTCAACATATAATTTTAATTAATAAAACTCTTAGCCCATTCAATCATCAAATCATGCTGAAGGTGCAGAATAACAAGCAAATAAAAAATTACCGATAAGATTAGATAGCAAGACTTTACAAGATTATTATTAAACAATATATCATTAGATTCATTTGTAGTTAATAAGGATGTAAAAACAATAAATAACAATGTAGAATAAATATAATTCCATCTCATCCAATCAATTCCAAGATAAAACAAAGGAGCTACCCAAAGGACACAAATTATATTGCAGCAGATATAGGCATAGAAAGATTTTCTCTTAAAAAGATAAACGTACAAGCCTATTTGAAAAATTGTAACAAACAATTCAATACCGTGGATAAGAAAAGATAATTTATGCTGGAGAACAAAATTAAAATCAAAGGAATATTCCATATCAAAAATATTTTCTCTTTGAAAAGCCACTCCTCTATTTTTTAGAATAGACAAGCTTTCCCTCCATTTACATTTCCTCCTAGAAAATAAATAATCCCGATAGAGATAAAAGCAGCAATAAATATAGAAACTATATACTTAAAATTAATACTCTGCCACTTCGAGTAATTAATCCAAATTATAAAGGGCAAAAAGAAAAACCCAAGTTCATGGATAAATAAAAAAACAATATAAAGTACCCATAAAACACCATCATTAAACTTAGATTTCTTGGCAAAAGAATACCAAAGTATGATAAAAATTAATATAATCTCTCTCCTACCCGCATTCCTGACAGTCAGTGCCGGAAAAAGCAAAATATAAGGGGAAGCCATTATACACATGTAAAATATATCAACCTTATATTTCTTTAAATACAATAATGTACCATATACAATCCCAGAAAGAGCCAGAATTTGAAAAATAAGGATTTGATACTGCAACCTCAATCCCGTCTCATCCTGTATATAAAATAATACATCTCCCAAAAGACCCCTTCTTTTGAACCCCCGTCACTATAATTAATTAGCCAATCTGAAATAGTCCAACCTGAAACAGGATCCTCTGCTTTGACATATAAAGCTATAAAAACACTTATATAAACCAATACAACTCCTATACAGAAATACTGAACCAGAGATTTTCTTTTATTTTCGGGAGTGGTTATGGTGGTTTCAAAAAGCATATCTATTTAATTTCTGGCTGTAAGTTTATAATCTGGCAATATTAATAATTCCAAACTATTTTAAAAAATTTCCTCATAGTTATCTTCTATTGAGTTTAAAGCCTTTTCGGCACAATATTTTCTAAATTTGTTTACATAAAAAATAAACATATGAAAAACGCAAGCATTATTGGCCTGAAAGAAGCCGACTGTAAAAATATCTCAGAAAAATTAAATATTTTATTAGCCAACTATTCAGTATTTTACCAAAACACAAGGGGCTCCCACTGGAATATTAAAGGAGATCAGTTTTTCACTCTTCATCCTAAATTTGAAGAATTATACAATAGCCTTGTATTGAAAATAGACGAGATCGCGGAAAGAATTCTTACACTAGGCGCAACTCCTGCCCATAACTATTCAGACTATCTGAAAGTAGCTACCATTAAAGAAAGTAAAGAGGTTACCGATGCTAATAAAAGCGTAGAGCTTATTCTGAGCTCTTTCAAAGTAGTTATTGACCTGCAGCGAGAACTTCTGGACATTACAGATGCAGCAGGAGACGAAGGAACCAATTCCCAAATGAGCGACTATATTACCGAGCAGGAAAAAGAAGTATGGATGTACAATTCTTATTTAGGAAAGTAAAAGATAAAAATCATCTTGATAAAAAAATCGTCTTACATTTAGGCGATTTTTATTTTAAATAACTATATTTGCGTTAAAATTACACATATTATGCACGATGTTCGATTAAATTCTATTCTGGATAACGATTTCTATAAAATAACAATGCAAAATGCAGTGGTGAAATTATTTCCAAGCTCCATTGTAAAATACGAATTCATCAACAGAGGAAAGCACCAGTTTCCAGAAGGTTTCGATGCAGCTTTAAAGGAAGCAGTCAACAAAATGGCAGAACTGAAACTTACCAAAGAAGAAAAAAATTCATGGCAAGAACCTGTCCTTATATAGACTTACCTTATTTAGATTTTTTAGAAGGCTACCATTATGATCCGTCCGAAGTAAAGATTCATCAGGAAGGCAGCGACCTTTCCGTAATCGTTGAAGGGCTTTGGTACAGAACAATCCTTTGGGAAGTTCCTCTTCTTGCCTTGATCAGCGAGCTACATTATGAAATGAACCATATGGAAAGAGACTCCAATGAAATTGTAATGAAAAGAACTTTAGAAAAGGCAGATTCACTGGCAAGGCTTGGAGTTAATTTCGCTGAGTTCGGAACCAGAAGAAGACATTCTTATAAGGTACAGAATCTGGTGATGGAAGCTTTAACGCAAAATAAGGAATCCACATTCATAGGAAGCTCCAATGTTCATTTTGCGATGAAGTACGGAGTAAAACCTATCGGCACCCATGCACACGAATGGTTTATGTTTCATGCCGCAGAATACGGATTTAAAATGGCCAACGAACTTGCCCTTGAACATTGGGTGGATGTTTACAGAGGTGACTTGGGAGTTGCCCTGTCTGATACTTACACTACCGATGTTTTCTTCCAGCAGTTTGATAAAAAATTCGCCAAACTGTTTGATGGTGTACGCCACGACAGTGGTGATCCTCTGGAGTTTGCAGATAAAACAATAGCGCATTATAAAAATAACGGAATCAATCCTTTATTTAAATATATTATCTTTTCTGATGCCTTAAATCTGGAAAAAGTAGAAGAAATCACCAACTACTGCAAAGGAAAAATCGGGGTATCATTCGGAATCGGAACTAATCTTACCAATGATGTCGGCCTGAAACCAATGAATATCGTTATGAAACTGATCGGTGTACAGGCTCCGAACAAAGAATGGATTCCAACGGTAAAATTATCCGACGAGCATGGAAAATACACTGGTGATCCTAAAATGATTGAGCTCGCCAAAGAATTTCTAAGAATAAAAGATTGAGAGTAAATTTAAGATACTAGATATCGCTTCGCATTAGACTTTTAAAACATATATTATGAGATTAAAAATTTATTTATCCCTTACTCTTCTGGCGGGAGTCTTGTCTTTCGCCCAGGAAAAAAAGCAGAAAAGCGGGCATTCAACCAGGAACTGGCGACCTCCCTTGGTGCCGATAAGTACGGAATGAAAGCCTATACTATTGTCATGCTCACCACTGGAAACACAAAAGTAGATGATAAAGCCAAAATGGGTGAGCTGATGAAAGGCCATATGGCTAATATCGGCAAGCTTGCCGACGAAGGAAAAATAGTCGTAGCCGGACCATTTTTAGAGAAAAACAAAGAAAATTACCGGGGCATGTTTATTTTCAATACCCAATCTAAAGAAGAAGCTGAACAATGGGTAAAAACTGATCCTGCAGTACAAGCCGGAGTCTTCAGCTATGAAATTTTTCCGTGGTATGGATCTGCTGCATTGCCAATGTATTTAAAACACCATGGGGAAATAGCTAAGGAAAATCCATAGGAATGGGGTTTTACAATAATTTTTCAGAAAAAGACCTGATTGAATCTTATACTAATCAAATAGATTATCAGGGGAAAGCAGATAAAGAAATCTTAGCCGAAATTGTAAGCAGAGGCTCTTTAGAAAAGTTTCAGGCTAAAATTAATATTCAAAAGTTAATTTTAAATGAACAAAACAGGGTTATAAGAGAAATTCATGGTTACTACATGAACAAATTATCAAAACAAGAATGCTTACAATTAATACATTCTGATTTACTCACTGATAAAACTATTAACTTTCTAATAGAGACAAAGTACAATCAAATACATAAAAATGTTGAAAATTTAAAAGTTGATTCGGAAACGGTAATTAAAGTAATCTTCGGAACGTTTGTCTCTTCCGCCGTCAGCTCAGTTGTCATTTTCATTCTTCTTTATAAGTTTAACTTTTTAGTAGTTTTTAATTTCTTTTTACTGATACCTGTTTATATCATCAACTATTGGATTATAAGATTGATTACCGGTAAAACAAGAGATAATTTAGCTGTATTTCTAGGCTCATTTATAGCTACTTTACTGAATTGTATATATTTCATCTTATTGTATCAAAGTTCTGAAACATAATAAAAACATTCTCGAATTCAAAAGTCACTATGAAATTTCATGGTGATTTTTTTGACGCCAACAGCGCGATTTTTATTACATTTAAAGAAACTAAAATCCCAATGAAAACCATCGAAGAAGTTCTGAAAAAACTGGATGAGATCATTATCTGGTGTAAAGAAAATCAAAGCCCGGCCGGCTATTTTGCCTGCACTTACAGAATCATGACAGCACAAGTACTGAAAGGTATTCAGCAAAAGAAATTTGAAGATAACCCAAGAATGATTTTACTGGATATTGCTTTTGCACAAAGATATCTCGAAGCCTGGGAAAGCTATAGCAAAGGGAAAAAGTGTACCTATTCCTGGTATCTCGCCTTTGAAGCGACCAAAAATAAGAATCTTCTGATTTTACAGCATATTTTCTTAGGAATGAATGCTCACATCAATCTGGATCTTGGAATTTCTGCTGCTTCAATAATGCCCTACCGGAAAATCAATCCGCTTAAAAGAGATTTTGAAAATATTAATAATGTAATTGCCTCCATCAACCAAAAAGTTCAGGACTCCTTAAATAAAATTTGTTATCCGGTAGATCTCATCGACAAGATTTCCAATGGAAAAGACAATGCTATTCTGGATTTCGCCATTTCCAAAGCAAGGGAAACTTCCTGGGCTACAGCAGTTATTGCTTCCAATACTCCAAACTTTTTAAGAGAATCCGTTATCAATATTGTAGATTATGCTGCAGCAAAAGTAGCATCACAAATTTTAAATCCGAAGATCCTTACTCCTTCATTAACAAAAGAACTGAAAAAATGTGAGAGCAATGATGTAGTGAAAAATATTGAGATTTTATCTGGTACAAAATTGAATTAAGACATTGAAACCAAAAAATTTTAACGGTTTTCCGTAAAAGAAATCAACTTTTCTTTTCGTAATTTTGAAGCATGGAGATGACCTATTTAATTATCGGATGTATTGCCGGCGGAATTCTGGGAGCCGTTATTTTATATTTTGCCTTAAAATCGTCTACGGTTTCAAGAAGTTCTTATGATGAACTAAATAATCTGCACATCAAAAATCATTCAGATCTTGAAAATCTCAATCTGAAAGTTCAGGAGCTGAACCAAAATATCACCAAAGAAAAAGAACTGAACCAGCAGCAAACCGATCTGCTGAATGACCTGAAAAATGAATATGCCAAAATTTCTGCCGAATATGCTTCCCTGAACTCTCAGTTTTTGGAGCAGAAGCAGCTTAATGCCAAGCAGACTTCTCAAATCGAAAATCTGATTTCCGAAAAGCAGCATATTTTTGCCAAAAATTCCGAGCTCTCTGCAAAAAATGACAGCATGCAGAAGTCACTTGATACCCAAAAGGAGGAAATTGCCAAAATTCAGGAAGAATCAAAACTGCAGTTTGAGAACCTGGCCAATAAAATTTTAGAAGAAAAGACGGAAAAGTTTACCACTTTAAATCAGAATAATTTAAAAACCATCCTTGAACCTTTCCAGGAAAAGATTGCAGATCTTAAAAACAGGGTCAACGAAGCTTACGAAAAGGAAAATAAGGAACGCTTCTCCCTTGCGGAAAAAGTAAAGGAACTTGCCGAACTGAATCAGCAGATTTCTGAAGACGCCAAAAAACTGACCAGAGCTTTAAAAGGAGAAAGCAAAACACAAGGAAACTGGGGTGAAATGATCCTTGAAAGCATCCTTGAAAAATCGGGATTAGTAAAAGGAAGAGAATATTTCCTTGAACATGAACTTCGTGATGAGGACAATAAAGCCCTTTTCTCCGAATTTTCCGGTAAAAAAATGCGTCCGGATGCTGTTGTCAAATACCCTGACGAAAGAAATGTCATTATTGATTCCAAAGTATCCCTTACCGCCTTCACAGAATTGGTGGATGAAAACAACCAGGATGTTTATGCCATGAAGCTTAACCAGCATTTAGGCTCTATCAAGAACCATATCCTCCAGCTGAGCCAGAAGGCTTATGACGACTATGGAAAATCATTGGATTTCGTCATGATGTTTATTCCCAGTGAACCTGCTTATATTGCAGCTATGCAGGCAGACCAGAACCTTTGGAACTTTGCGTACGAAAGAAGAATCCTTCTGCTAAATCCAAGTAACCTGATCACTTCCCTGAAGCTTATTGCAGATCTCTGGAAACGTGAATACCAGAACAGAAATTCCATGGAAATTGCTGACCGTGGAGCAAAGCTCTATGATAAATTTGTCGGGTTTGTGGAGAACCTTGAGAAAGTAGGAAAAAACCTTGATCAGGCTAAAAATGTGTACAATGATGCCTACAAACAGCTTTCTACCGGAAATGACAATCTCGTGATCCAAACCCAGAAGCTTAAATCCCTGGGAATTAAAAACAAAAAAGACCTGCCACAAAGCCTTATTGACAACAGCAACTTTCTGGAAACGGAAAACTAAAGCATGCCTAATCACAATTTTTGCATAATTTTGCAGCATGTTGATAGAAAGTTTTCAAAACGATAAAATAAAAAATGTCACCAAGCTTTTGGCAGACAACAGATTCCGTAAAAAAGCCAAAGTTTTTGTTGTTGAGGGACAGCAGGAAAACGAAAGGGCTTTACAATATGATTTTGAACCTGTAGAGTTTTTTATCTGTGAAAATATCTTCAAAGGAAAACTTCCGGAAGGCAGAATTCATTATGTAAGTGAAAAAGTATACGAAAAAATAGCCTACAGGGGAAGCTCTGAAGGAATTATAGGTATTTATAACACCAAGGAAAGTCTTCTTTCATCTTTTATCCCTAAAGAAAATTCAACTGTCATTATTGTAGAAGGAGTAGAAAAACCCGGTAATCTTGGGGCAATCCTGAGAAGCTGCGAAGCTTTTGGAATTGATGCCCTGATCGTTGCCAATGGAAAAGCTGACTTTTACAACCCTAATGTAATACGCTCAAGCGTCGGATGCCTGTTCGGAATGGAAGTTTATGATGCTGAAAATGAAGAAACCCTTGAATTTCTGCAGAAAAATAAGTTCAATATCTACACAACCCTGATGGACGAGACTGCTGAAGATCTTTATAAAAGAGATTTTACCAGGCGTTCCGCCGTATTATTCGGGACGGAGCATTCCGGTTTAAGCGATTTCTGGATCGGGAAAGGAAAAAACACCCTGATTCCTATGGCTGGAAGTATTGATTCTTTAAACCTGAGTAATGCTGTAGCCATTACGTGCTATGAGTCATTGAAACAAAAGAAAGGATAAGGGAAAGGAAGTCTGATGCCGGAAGAGGGAAGCTTTTAAAGTCTAAGTAGTACTTATTTAGTAACATCCATCATCCATCTTCAAATCTTCCACCTCTTACAAAACAATAAGGCATAAAAAAACCGTCTCACAGGGTGAAACGGTTCTTTTATTGTTAAGCTTATGCTAGAATTATTTCTTAGCAGCGTCTTTAACTTCTTTAGCAGCGTCTTTTGCAGCACCTTTAGCAGCATCAGCAGCACCTTTAGCAGCGTCAGCAGCAGCTTCAGTTGTAGCTTTAGCAGCATCAGCACCAGCAGCAGTTGTAGCAGCAGCAGCATCTTTAGTAGCGTCAACAGCAACGTTAGCAGCTGAATCAATTACTTTAGCAGCAGAATCAGTAACTACAGCAGCAGAATCAGCTACGTTAGCAGCAGCAGAATCAGTAGCTCCTTCAGTAGAAGTAGTTTCAGTTTTTTTACAAGCAACTAGAGAGATTGCAGCGATAGCAGCTACGAATAATGACTTTTTCATAATAAATTAAATTTAATTTTGTTAATATTGTTTTTATAAATTTTCTTCTGTTCTGTTATTTGAACAAGACAAAGGTAGAGCAGATACAAAAGTTGTTTATGAAAAATAATTGTAATACATTTGTAAAATTGTTTTACAAAAAAACAATACTGATAATCAACAATTTAATTATTTTATAAAATTGACAGATTTAGATCTATTGCATTTTGAACAGTTAAAAAAAGATGTTCAAACAGAATATTTAAAAAAATCTACTCCCTCCCATGATGAAATTTCAAAATGGAAGGGAATAGATATTATATATTTCCAGGAAGACTTACGCAAAAAAGCCAAAGGCAACATCAGCGAAAAATCTTTTTACACTTATTTTAAAACTTCCCCGGTGACCAAATTGCCTCGTATTGATATGCTCAATTTACTGAGTGTTTATGCGGGATACGAATCCTGGTACGATTTCAAGAAACAGCATCTTTTTGCCGGAGAATTGCTTCAGGAAAATGAAGATCCTGAACCGGAAGAAGTAAAAGAACTGGAAAAAACAGTCTCTTTATCCCCTGAACTTCCTAAAACTGAGATTTCTACTAAAAAAATCGAATATCAGGCTCAGGAAAATGACGATTTACAAAAATCAATAACTGATAATCAAGAGATTAAAGAAAATTTAAAAACACAAGCTCATACAGAAATACAACCGAAAACACCAAGAAAAAATATCCTCAAAAAAAATGCCTGGGCCATTATTACCTCCATTTTAATAGCCGTTACCGGGGTTCTTGGTTTTAAAGATGAAATTTTTTCAAAAACTTATAAATATTGTTTTACCGATAAAGACCGTGGTGTTTCTGTGATCAATACGCTGGAGATAAGGGTCATCAAGGAAAATGAATCTCCGCTACTGTATAAAATAAAGCCCGGCGAGTGCTTTTATTATTCTACCAAAGATAAAAATATCAAAATGCAGATCAGCGCTCCTTTCTATGAGTACCTGGAAGTGAACAGAAACCTGGAAAATGCTCCGGAAGAGGAAATGATAGAGCTGAAACCTGACGATTACAAAATGGCTGCCTATTATTTCTCTATTAAAGACGTAAAAGGTGGTAATTCCGCAGAGCAGGTCGCTCTTATTAAGCAGAAAAGAAATCAGCTGGAAAGTCTTATCAGCAATAATGCAGTGATTTATCAGGTATACGATAATAATACATACGGTATAGAAAGGCTTGATAAGCAGAAATATATTACACTCGTTACAACCCCTACCACATCTCTTAAAAATCTTAATGTTATTGAGATGAAAAAGGACAATAAAGGAAAAATAGTCTCCATTAAATTTAAAATCGCATCTACAGATGAAAAAAATAAATAAATTTCTAATCTTCGCAGTACTTTTTTTAGCATTTGTATCCTGCAATAATAAAAATAAAGAAGTAAGCGATCTGGATATGCTGAGAAACAGCAACAATATAAAAAGCTATCCTGCGGTACAGATGGACAGTATGCAGGCCATTAATTCCATTACCAAACAGAAAGTACAGGAACTCCTGGACCTCTCTACCCTATACCTATCCGGCAACAGAAATACAGAAGTAGACACTTTTATCTATTCCCAAATGGAAAGCTATTTTCATAAGCCCGACTCTACGACGTTTAAAAAACTTTTCCATGAACTGGACAGCCTTAAAGTGAAATCGGTAAAAGTAAATAACCTGAGTGTTTATAAAGAATTCTATAAAAAGGATACTCTGGATTACGCCAAATTCAATCTGGAATATTTTGACGCAAAAAATAAATCCCTGGGAACTTTTGAGAAAAACGCCCAGTATATCCTGCTTTCAACTCCGATGATTAAAAAAGAATTTAAGTTTTATTTCCTAGATTTCTATTCCGATCCGTTAAAAAAAGACAGTACTTCTGTAGGCGTAACCAAATAATCTAAAGGAATATCATTTTCCCAGACATCATCGATTGCTTCATCGGGACTAAAGTAATTGACCCCAATTTTTTTGGATGCAACAGAAATGCTTTGAAAAAAGGCATCATAAAAACCTTTCCCATAGCCTATCCTGTTCCCTTTATGATCGCAGTAAAGCAATGGAGTAATCACATAATCAAAATGCAGTTCCTGCGCATCTTCGTTGGAAAGAGGTTCTGAAATCCCCCAGCTGCTGGTCTCGAATACGGTATCTTTATTGATCTCTACAGAAATCAGTTGATCTTCAACAACCTTAGGGACAAAAACACGGATATCTGCCTTTAAAAGAGCATCAATAAAAATTCCTGTGTCAATTTCCTTAAACTTTTTTATAGGCATAAAAATATGAACCTTCTGCCCTCTTCCAGGTTTAAAATAAGCTAGGAAGTTAGCCATGATCTTCTTAGATAACAGGAAAGCCTCATCAGTTGACAAGGCTTTTCTTTTTTGCATATATTCTTTTCTAAGCTCAGCTTTTAACATAGCTTATCCGTTTTCAGGCTGCAATATTTTATATAGTTTATCAGACAAACGAACTCTGAATGGAAGTTCAAAAGTAATCTGATCTCCCACTTTTGCTGTTTCGCAAGGCCCTCCATTGGCATAAATCTGTGTAATGGTAACTTCCTGCTCACCGGTTGTAGGTCCGGAAATCAAAACTTTATCTCCAATTGAAAGTTCATTATTTTCAATTAAGAACTGGGCAATTTTTGATTTCGAATAATAGTGTTCCGCCTTTCCGATCAGTGTCTTTTTAATTTTGATTTTCTGGCGAATATCTTTTGTTTCTGCCTTAGCTACTTTTCCTAAAGGCTGAGCGGGTAAATCTCCTGATTTTTTAAATTTCAAAGCTTCGGATTTCCCTTTTCTGAAAACTTTATTTCCGACCTGTAAGCCTTTTCTAAGTTTTAGTTGCTCTTCTAAAGGTAAATGGATTGTTTCCAGACATTCTGTAGAACAGCAGTTTTCCATAGCTGCTTTACATTCATCACACTGAATGAACAGTAAGTGACAGGCATCATTAGCACAATTGGTATGGTTATCACAAGGCTTTCCACACTGGTGGCACTGGGAAATAATATCATCTGTAATTCGTTCTCCCAAACGGTGGTCAAACACAAAATTCTTTCCGATAAATTTACTTTTTATACCTTCTTCTTTGATCTGACGGGTGTATTCAATAATTCCGCCTTCAAGCTGGTAAACATTTTTAAAACCCTGGTGTTTGAAATAAGCGCTGGCCTTTTCGCAACGGATTCCACCTGTACAATACATCAACAGGTTTTTATCTTCTTTAAAATCCTGCAGCTGCTCGTTTATAATCGGTAAACTTTCTCTGAAGTTTTCCACATCAGGGGTGATGGCTCCTTCAAAATGCCCTACTTCACTTTCATAATGATTTCTGAAATCCACTACAATCGTATTCGGATCTTCAAGCATATTATTAAATTCCTGCGCTTTTAAATGGATTCCTTTATTGGTTACATCAAAAGAATCGTCATTCAGTCCGTCAGCAACAATCTTGTGTCTAACTTTTATGGTCAGTTTTAAAAAGGAGTGATTGTCTTGCTCAACCGCTACATTCAAACGGATTCCCTTCATAAAATCGTACACTTCCAGCGTATCCCTAAAGGCCTCAAACTGATCTGCAGGTACACTCATCTGAGCATTAATTCCTTCATGGGCAACATAGATACGGCCAAGCGCATCAAGGGCATTCCAGGCTATAAATAATTCGTCGCGAAATTTTTTGGGATCTTCAATTTTGGCATACGCATAGAAAGACAATGTAAGGCGTTCCTTACCGGCTTCATCAATAAGCTGAGCTCTTTCTTCTGCGCTTAAGGTGTTGTACAGTTGCATGCTATAAACGTTTTAAGTGAGAAAAATATTTCTGCAAATATAATCATTTTTCAAATGAGTGTGTGCATGAGCAATGTCATGGTTCGATGAACAGACTGATCAGTGCAATAATCATTCACAGGACTTAAAAAAATTTCGTATCTTATTGCAATCATTTGACGCTGTGCATTTGTAAAAATGTCAGTTTTTCTTTAATAATATTTTAAGTTTTGTTAATGCCGGTATTTAAGATTATGACATAATGTATAAAATGACATAATAGCCGTTAAATTTTAGTTAAAATTGAAACACAGCATACTAATTGCATACTTATTTAGCATTAAATTTGTTTACGGTTAAACAAAAAAATCAATAAATAAAAAGAAAGATATACAATGAAGAGTACTTTAAAAAAACTATTACCATTTGCAGTAGTGGGAGTTGTCTCAGGAGCTACTACCGTTGGGACAATACAATATTTCGGTCAACATTCCAATAACGGCGACCAGTCTTATTTTACAGCCACCGCACCTAATGCGTCATTCGTAGGAATGAATACGGGAGCTGTAGGCGACGATTTCGTAAAAGCGTCGAAAACAACAGTTCCGGCTGTGGTTACCATTAAAAATTACCAGAGCAGATCAACAAGCAGAGCTTCAGAGCAGGATCTTTTTGATTTCTTCTTCGGAGACCCTTTCGGAGGAGGAAGAGGACAGCAGAGACCGAAGCAGCAGGCACCGGACAATATGCCTTCAGGAATGGGTTCCGGGGTGATCATTTCGCCGGACGGATACATCATATCTAACAACCACGTTGTAGCAGGAGCCAACAAACTGGAAGTTGTGTTAAGCAACAAGAAATCCTATATCGCAACGCTGGTAGGAACCGATCCGAATACCGATATCTCTTTATTGAAGATTGAAGAAAAAGGACTTCCTTACTTAAATTTTGCCAATTCAGATAATATTGAAGTAGGTCAATGGGTACTTGCAGTAGGAAACCCGCTTGGATTAAATTCAACGGTTACTGCGGGAATTGTTTCAGCCAAAGGCAGAGGAATCGGAATTCTTGGAGGTCAGGGGAAAGCAACCAACCCGATTGAAAGCTTCATCCAGACCGATGCAGCCATCAACCCTGGTAACTCAGGAGGTGCACTGGTTAACGTAAACGGAGACCTTATCGGGATCAACTCTGCGATCCAGTCTACTACAGGATATTATCAGGGATACGGATTTGCCGTTCCTTCCAATCTGGCAAGAAAGATTGTTGAAGATATCAAGAAATTCGGAATTGTACAGAGAGGATTCTTAGGCGTATCATCATTAGACCTTTCCAATGATCAGCAGGTAGCTGCATACAATCAGCAGTTTAAAACCAACATTAAAGCAGGATCAGGGGTTTATGTAACCGGATTCGGTGATAACAGCGGTGCAGAAGATGCAGGACTTAAAAAAGGTGATATCATTACTAAGATAGACACTTATGATATTACTGATTTTGCGGACCTTTCCATGTCTATCGGAAGCAAGCGTCCTGGTGATAAAGTTCAGGTAACTTACTTAAGAAACGGTAAGGAAAACACCACTACAGTAACCCTGAAAGATCAGAAAGGAGGAACTTCAACAAGAACAAAAGCTGATCTGAGCGTTTCTGAAAAAATAGGAGCAGATTTTGATCCGCTTAGTGACAAATTCAAAACAGAATACGGACTGAACAGCGGTGTCGTTGCTAAAAATGTAAGTGAAGGAAGCGAGATGGCCAAGATCGGAATTGTAGACAATTACATCATTATAGAAGTAAATGGTAAACCTGTTAATTCACAGAAAGATGTTGAGAAAATCCTTGATAAATACCAGGGCAATGTACAGGTGAAATTTGTAGATGACTACGGAAGAATTTATACCAAAGGATTTAAAATGCCTTAATTAATACAGGCAATAGTCTTTTATATAACAAAAACGCTGCAGAAATCTGCAGCGTTTTTTTATTTGGATTTGTTCATTTTCTCAGCAATTCTCCTTTTATTTTTCCGTTCATAAATGACCGCTACGATTTTTCCTCCTATCCACGAAAACGGGAAAAAGGTAAGAAAAATAGAGATCTTATAAAACGTTGGATGGTATGGAAATACAATAACATCCAGCATGGCTATGAAAAGCATAATAAATCCGATAAGAATAGCATAGGCCACCTTGGCATACTTCACAATAAGCGCAGTAGCGACTCCTCCTATCGTGGTCCCAAGACCCGAAATAAACAGCAGAAACCCGAAAAAAGCATTATCGCCTCTCATGCTGTAAAGAAATCTCTGCCAGTGCTCAAAAGGGGCAAAAGCTTCGAAAGTGATCCATTGCGGAAAAACCCTTATACCAAGAGTAATAGTAAGCCCCGCTATAGCAAGACCTACAAGAACCGCAATTGTATTTCTTATAAAATTCATTAATCCTGATGTGCAATCATAGAAATTTCGATATCAACATTCTTAGGCAGGCATGAAACCTGTACTGTTTCACGTGCCGGGTAGCTGTCTGCATCAAGATATGAAGCATAAATATCATTCATTACTGCAAAATCGTCCATGCTTTTAAGGAAGATCGTAGCCTTCACTACATTTTTGAAGGTTAATCCTGCTTCCGTAAGAATGGCTTCAAGGTTTTTCATTACCTGATGGGTTTCTTTCTCAATTCCTTCTACCAGTTTGCCCGTTGCAGGGTCTACAGGGATCTGTCCGGAAATGTATAAAATTCCGTTAGCCAGATTAGCTTGTGAATAAGGCCCGATAGCCGCAGGTGCATTAACTGTGTTAATTATTTGTTTCATAAGTGGATATTTATTTTTTTCAATTTCTTATGTAATCACTATCTGCCGTAAAATTTCATCAACAGCGATTTCATTAGAATTTATTTTGGTTGCAAATATAAAATTTATATTTACAATTGTCAATCTGATATTAGAAAGGTGCGCCCGGCTGTGTAAAACTTCTGTCTTTATATTTCAGCGCATCGCTTAAGATGTTGGCTTTGATACCGATAAAGAAGTCATATACTTTATACTGCCCGAAAGGCACCCAGTTGAAATTGATCGTGAAACTTCGCTGATCTCTGGAGAACCCGATTCTTGTGTAGGCAAGATCTTTCGTTACCAGGTCAAAATGCGTACTTCCGTTGATATTCCAGTACGGAGTAAGTTTAATACTGCCATCCAGACCTATAGAAGCAATTTTGGTACCCAATGCAGACAGACCTTTTGAATAGGCATAGTTGGCATTGATATTCAAAGTCCATGCCTGATCGAAATGGGCATAATTATCATCATCAAAATAATAATTTTCATTCCTTATTTCTCCTTTGGCAGGATATTTTTTAGCATAGTCTGTTTTTTCGCCAAAGAGCTCGCTGCTTAAAGGATAGGATAACTGTACATTGAATCCCTGCACACTGAAGTGGCCAAACTGTTCTGTTCTTATTCCCTGTGTGGCACCCGGCTCAAAAACAATTTTATAAGGCTCCAGTGAAAGGCTGGTATTAACGTTTAATTTATTATTAAAGAATGAAGACTGTCCGTTGATACTGAATACAGACCATGGATGGTCTTTGGCTGCGAAATTGTAATTTCCGGAAAGGTTAAGGGATTCGAAGATCTTTATTTTCTTCACGCCGGTAGAATCACTTTTAGACTTTACCTTCATTTCAATATTATTCCCGATATTAAAACCTAAGGCTCCTACTACCCCGCTTGACGGGCTTCCTACAATTCCTTTTTCAAAAATAGAATAAGGGGTCAGCGCACCTTCTGCGTTATAATAATTCCTGTAATATCCAAACCCGGGACTCGAAAAATCCGGAGAATAAGTAAAGCTAAGGCTTGGCGTCATCATATGTCTTACCGCTTCTACCGCAGATCCTTTTTTAAATTTCAACATCCCATAAAGGGTAGTCTGAAGACTGGCAGATGATGAGAACGTAGAATATCCCGCAATGTTTTTCTGGATTTCATCCACATCCACATTTTTTACAGGATCGTAATATTTCCTTAGAGTTTTAGTTGTTAAAGCATTGTCTACAGTTGCATTTAAACTGAATGTAAAATATTTGGCTACCGTTGTATTGGTTCCCAGGGCAATATTATTTTTAAGTCCTGTCTGCATCTTGTCCCACATAGCTTTTGTGAAAAGCTCATTTTCCTGTGTCGTTACAAAATTGGTCAGGTTAAAGCCTGTATTTACCGTAATATTTTCAAGAAGACCCTGTCTTACTCCCGTTTTCGATTTAAACAGATAGAACTGGTTGATGGCTACGTTCAATTGAGGAAGACGAAGATCTGCAAGCCCGGTCGCAAAATTTTGGGAGTATGATGCCGTTCCCGTAATCGTTGCAGGCAGCTTTAGGAATCTTTTCGTAACCGTTACCGCTGAACTCTGCTGCGTATTCAGAACGTTCTGGTTGAAAATATAGTTATTATTAAGCGGGTTGTTATAAAATTTGGTACTTACAACATCCACAGAAGCACTGAAAGTCAGGAAAGGATTTGCCTTGGTATCCTGTGTGTGGGTCCATGCAATTCTGTAGGTACTGTTTTTAGTATAATCATCCAATCCTTTGATCCCTCTTACCATTGTTCCCACATCTGCTGTAAATGTTCCGGAATAGCGGTATTTCTTCAGATAATTCATCTGTGGCCTCAGGTTCCAGCTTCCTTTGGTATAAATATCGGCAAGTATTTTAAGATCAAAATGCTCCCCTATCGGCTGGTAATACCCCAACCCGTTGAGGAAAAAACCTACATCTTCCCTTTCCCCAAAACTTGGAATAAGGATCCCGGCTGCCCTCTTTTCTGAGAACGGAAGGATGGCAAACGGAAGAATAAGAGGCGTAGGAACCCTTTCTATATACATCTGAATAGGCCCCGTAACAATCTGTGATTTATTTTTGGTTTTGATCAGCTTGATGTTGGATGCCCTCATAAAGTAATCCGCAGCTGTATCTTTTTTCTTGATATAATATTCATCCGTGGTATAATCCGCATTTCTCATGGCAAAAACGGAATCATTATACTTCTTGGTTTTCTGTGCAGTGATGACGCCTTCACTTTCTTCTGTCCTTGCATTGAAAGCTATAGCCTGCTTGGTTTTTGTATTGTAGCTGAATTCGTTGGTTTCGTATTTTTTCCGGCCTGAGTGGTAATGACAGGTTCAATAATCTTACCTAATGAATCCAGTTTTCCACGGGCATAGATGAGATTTTTGTTATCATCAATAGAAATATAATCTGCATCGATCTGCATGTCCTGGTATTTTACCTGGGCATTTTTATTCAGGAACGTCATTTTCTTCGGAACATCTCTTCGCTGGTCATCTGCTTTTGTGCGGAGAACATCATCCAGAGCTTCCTTTTTTACGACAATGGTATCCTTTTTGGAAATAGTATCATTAACCGCATTTTTAGGCAATTTTTCAGGCGTTTTCTGTGCTAAAAAATTGTTAAAAATTAGGATAATTAAAATTTGTAATATATTTTTGAGGACGGTTTTGGCCAATTTTATTCTATAATTATGGCTCAAAATTAGTATAATTTTTAAAACTGTAAGATGTACAAACAAAAATTTAAAATAATTTTATCATTTCTCTTCATCCTCTCCAGCATTTTAATTTTTTCGCAAAAGAAATTTACAATCGTTTTGGATGCCGGACATGGGGGAAGTGATCACGGGGCGAACAGAACTTATGCGGACATCGGAAGAGTTGCCGAAAAAGACGTTACGCTTGCCGTTACTTTAAAAGTAGGGGCAATGTTGGAAAAAAACAGAGATTTCAAAGTGATATATACCCGTAAGTACGACGAATATCCTTCCCTTTCGGACAGAACCAATCTGGCGAACAGGAGCAAAGCTGATCTTTTTGTCTCCATCCACTGTAATTCTTCACAAAGACCTACGGCTTACGGAACTGAAACCTATGTACAGGGACCCAACCAGAATGACGAGAATCTTGAAGTAGCCAAAAGAGAGAACGATGTGATCTTTCTGGATGAAAAAGACAGACAGACCTTCGGGTCCTACAATCCGAGTTCTCCGGAATCTCTTATAGCGCTGAAGCTGCAGCAGAACAAATATCTGGAATCCAGTTTACTGCTTGGCGGGCTGGTAGAAGGTAACTTTGTTAATAAAGACAAAAGATTTTCAAGAGGTGTATTTCAGAAGAACCTTCACGTACTGCGTATGAATGCCATGCCATCAGTACTTATTGAAACAGGATTCATCAACCATCCTGAAGAGAGCCACTACCTGGCCTCCGAAAAAGGACAGAATGAAATTGCGGAAAGTATTTATAACGCCATTATCGATTATAAAAAAGCCATTGACAGGAAAACAGGAGGGTCTTCCATTGCCACCAGAAAACCGGAACCTGAAAAACCGGCTGAAACTCCTTTAAAAAATGACTTCAGAATTTTACTGTTGAGCTCCCCTACCAAATATAATGACGGAGATCCTGCTTTAAAGGGCTTAAATTATATTCTCCCTATCAAAGACAATGGCCAGTATAAATATTACTACGGAGTAACCAATATGGCTTCCATTAAGGATATTAATCTTAAAACTGCCAAAGATGCAGGCTTCAGGAATGCTTATGCGGTAGGATTTATGCCGAATCAGAAACTGCTGACCGGTTATTATACCATAGAGGTTTATACGGGTGAAAAACTGAATGGCAATTCGTTTATTCTTCAGACATTGAAAGATGTAGAAAGAAATAAAGACAATGGGGTGTTCTATTACACCTATGGCAAGGTATATACTTTAGAAGATGCTGTAAAGCTTCAAAAAGACCTTGAATCCAAAGGAATCAAGAATACCGTTATCCAAAAAGTTTTTAAATAACGTGAAAAATAATTTTGAAGTTAAAAAGTTAATCATTACTTTTGCAACCTCAAAATTTGGCCTATTCGTCTAGTGGTTAGGACTCAAGATTTTCATTCTTGCAACAGGGGTTCGATTCCCCTATAGGCTACCAAATTTGATATCATGCCGGATTTAAAAATACAAGAAGCAAAATTGCTTTTTAAGAAAATCCACTCTAACCCAAAAAGTTATGATTTACAGATCAATGAAGACGGGATTACAGGCAGGGATGATAAAATAAGTTTCAGACTTTACAGGACGGGAGAAAGGTTTGCCTTTGAAGTAACAATTGACGGACTTTCCTTTACCAATACTACGGGAGAATGGAACAATGCGATGATTATGCTTAGCAGCACAATCAAGAAAATAGAACGAGAACAAGAGAATTTAAAAATAGAACAAGCAATAGATAAACTCAGAAAATACCTGTCCGAAGAAAATTAAAAAATTTTAAAAAATAATTTGGCAGATTCAAAAAAAGTTTATAGTTTTGCACTCACATTTGAACGATATGGCAAATCATAAATCAGCATTAAAGAGAATTAGACAGAACGAAGTTAGAAGAGTTCGTAACAGATATTATCACAAGACTGCAAGAACTGCTCTTAAAGTTTTGAGAAATGAAGAAAACAAAGCTGCTGCTACAGAGCAACTGCCAAAAGTTATCGCTTTATTGGATAAATTAGCTAAGAAAAACATTATCCACAAAAACAAAGCGGCTAACTTGAAAAGCAAATTAACAAAGCACGTTAATAAATTAGCGTAAAAGTATAGTTGGCCCGTTCGTCTATCGGTTAGGACCTCAGATTTTCATTCTGGTAAGAGGGGTTCGATTCCCCTACGGGCTACTAATTTAATCACTGCTAACCAAGTGGTTAATAATAAGAGTTGTAAACTTATAAAAACAAAAATCTAACACACTATATGATAGTGGAAGATAGAGGGCCCGTTCGTCTATCGGTTAGGACCTCAGATTTTCATTCTGGTAAGAGGGGTTCGATTCCCCTACGGGCTACTAAACAGGAAAAATGATTCATTTCGTTTTTCCTGTTTTCTTTTTAGGCATACTCTATAAAGATCATTTCAGGAGACTCAGAATACAAAATAAAGTTTCAGTCGCTTTATTTACAATCCCTTTTATTAAATTGCATTCAGATAATTCATTAAACCAGACTAGATCCATTGAAAGGTTTGCAAAAATTAATTGATACCATTTCAAAACACGTTACACTTACCCAAGAGGAAAAGGTGCTTTTCGGTACTTTATGGTCACAAAAGATTTTAGAAAAAGGCGATTATCTGCTCAGGAACGGTGAAATTTGCCGTACGGATAATTATATTGTCTCCGGAACCCTGAAGGCATTCTGCATCAATGTCAATACCGGCAATGAAGAGATCCTGTATTTTGCCATTGATGAATGGTGGGCAACAGATATGGAAAGTTTCCGTAAACAGGAGCCTTCGATTTACAATATCCAGGCACTGGAAAAAACGGAAATCCTACAGATTAATTTTCATGCTTTTCAAAATATGCTGAAGCAAATCCCTTCTCTTGAAAGATATTTCCGCATCATTTTAGAGAGCTACCTTGGAGCTCTGCAGAAAAGAATAATCTATACCCATATTTATAACGCAGAATACCGTTATCTTGACTTTTTGCAAAACTATCCGCAAATTGCGGCCAAAGTACCACAGTATCTCATTGCCTCCTATCTTGGTATTTCACCAGAATTCCTGAGCAGGATCCGGAAGAAAAACAAAATCCATTGAACTAGATCAATATTCTCCTTTTTTTAAGTTCAGACCTTTGTATTCATAATTCAAAAAGATGAACAAATTACTTATCATTAATGCAAGCATTAGAAATGAAAGATCCTACAGCAGAAAACTGACGCAGCTATTTGTTGATAACTGGATGAGTAAACATCCTGAGGATCGTTTTACTTTCAGAGAAACAGGACTCGAAATGATCAACCCTGTTAATGAAAAATGGATTGCCGGAGCATTTGCAAAGCCGGAAACCAGAACTGAAGAAGATCAGCAAGCCTTACAGTTGAGCAATGAACTGGTCAGGGAATTAAAGGAAAATAATATGTATATCATTGGAACCCCTATGTACAACTGGTCTGTACCAAGCGGATTAAAAGCTTATATAGATCAGGTAATGAGAATCAATGAAACCTGGAAGTTCCGTTCCGGAAAACCCGATGGAGATTATATTGGATTGCTTGAAAATAAGAAACTCTTCATTCTTTCGAGCAGAGGCGATACAGGTTATGGCGAAGGTGAAAAAAACGAGCATATGAATTTCCAGACAACTTATTTAAAGTTTATTTTCGGAATCATGGGAGTTAAAGATGTTACTGTAATCTCACTGGATAACGAAGAGTTCGGAGGAGAAATATTTGAACAGTCAAAACAGAAAATTTTCCAGGCTATCAACGCTATTGAATAATATTCTGTCAAAAAAACAAAGAGAGATTTTCATTGAGATCTCTCTCTTTGTTATCTGCCCATTTTAATCTTTGCCTGAATTTTTAGGCTATATTCTGAAAAAGCTCTACCTTTGCATTCATCAGATGATAAGATGTATTTATGCAGATTCAAAGAAGAACATTAGCCCAGGAAGTTGCAGATCGATTGATTCAAGGTATAATCAACGATGAGTATGCCATTGGTGAAAAGCTTCCTATTGAACCGGAACTGATGAAAATTTATGGTGTAGGACGTTCCAGCATTCGCGAAGCCATAAAAATATTATCTATAAAAGGCGTGCTGAATGTCCAGCAAGGGGTGGGAACATTTGTAACTTCCAAAAATGTACAGGAATCTCTAGAAACAAAGATCGACAAAGCTGAAATAGAGGAAGTTTATGAAGTACGCTCTGTTCTGGACTCTAAGATTGCAGCGAAGGCAGCCATCCATCGTAGCGAAAAAGATTTGAAAACCATGAAAATGTATCTGGATCTCCGGGAAAAACTTGCCGGAGAAAACCAGGCACTGGAATGCTATCAGGCTGATATCAATTTTCACATATCCATTGCAGAAGCCTGTGGTAATGCATTGCTGAAAGAAATATATAAAATAACCAGCAAGCATATTCTCAGAACTTTTGAGAGCAGTCACAACAACAATACAGACTCTTTTAAAATTTCACAAAAAATACATACGGATCTTTATCAGTGTATTGAAAATAAAGATCCCGAAAATGCTGCCCGCATCGCACAGCTTATTGTCGATAAAGTATATTAATAAATAATTTTTTAACAAAATTCATCAGATGACATGATGAATTTTAAAATTACGATTCATGGAAACTATTCAGAAACCAACAATTGATACTACTAAAATTGTTTACCCCATCCTGTTTATGATCAGCTTTTCTCATTTCTTAAATGATCTGATCCAATCTACTATTCCTTCATTATATCCGATTTTAAAGGGTGAGTTCAGTCTATCCTTTGCCCAGATCGGTATCATTACTCTGGTCTTCCAGCTTACGGCTTCCATTTTACAGCCCTTTGTTGGGATTTATACTGATAAAAGACCCAATCCGAGATCTTTGGCTATAGGAATGGGACTATCGATGGCTGGACTTCTCCTTCTGGCAGCAGCCCATCAATATTATATGATTCTGGTCGCAGTAGCTTTAATTGGTATGGGATCTTCCGTTTTCCATCCCGAAGCTTCCCGGGTGGCTCAGCTGGCATCGGGCGGTCAGAAAGGACTTGCCCAGTCCATTTTCCAGGTAGGAGGAAACTCCGGGAGTGCTATTGGTCCTTTGCTTGTAGCATTAATTGTACTTCCTTTAGGACAAGGCTATGTGGGACTCTTTGCTATTGCAGCTTTTATCGGCATCTTATTATTATGGCGAATCGGAAACTGGTATGCAGAAAGACTTTCATTAAAAAAATCTGCTAAACATCCGAATGATATTATTGAAATTCAGCTGTCCAGAAAAAAATTATATTTTCTGTCACAATTCTGCTGGCTCTGGTATTCTCCAAATACATCTACCTGGCCTCAATGACTAATTATTTTACTTTTTTTCTTATTGATAAGTTTCACATTTCTGTAAAGGATTCCCAGTTATATTTATTTATGTTTCTTGCAGCAGTTGCTGTAGGCACAATCCTTGGCGGGAAGCTGGGTGATAAATACGGCAGAAAGAAAATTATCTGGATCTCCATTTTGGGAGCCGCACCTTTTACGCTTTGCCTTCCCTATCTTCCTTTGGTATGGACTATAATATTCGCTGTTTTAATTGGTTTAATCATCGCATCTGCATTTTCTGCCATTCTTGTGTATGCCACGGATCTTATGCCTAACAAAATCGGATTGGTAGCAGGCTTATTTTTCGGATTTATGTTTGGGATGGGTGGTATTGGTTCTGCTGTCCTGGGAGCATTAGCAGATGATACCAGCATTGAATATGTATTTAAAATCTGTGCTTTCTTACCTCTTATGGGTATAATAACTGCGTTTTTACCTAATATTAAAGGAAAGAAAAAATAATTTAATCTTATAAAAACTTAATAGTTCCGGCAGTTATATTGAATTAAGAAATTTTACATAATTCACATTAAGTAGAAATAATATTGTTTACATATACTTTTATGTTTAAATTTGGATAAAACATTAACCAAACTTTATTACAATATGAAATCTATTTTACTTTCAAAAGGCTGTCTTTTTCAGGCTGCTTTATTTATGGCTTTTTTATTTCAATTCAATAACGCGCAGGCACAAAGCAGAATCTATGCGAACGACCAGCTTTCCAATGTATATGGCGTATGCCTTGGATGTGCCGTACAGAATCCCCTGAATGCCGTGGGAGATAATGAAGATAACTACTCCACCATGGTCATGGGTACCGTTTTACTGGGAGGTGTTGAGCAAACCCTGAGATTCCCGGAAGTAAGACTCAATACTAAACTGGTGATCGGCATCGGAACCAATAATATCCCTCTTACCGTTCAGCTTTTAAGCGGAGTTTACATAGAAACGATGAGCGGAACGACATCAAACAATGACAGTCAGATGATCACCGGTAATCTGCTGAAGCTGGCAGATAATCCATCCAGAGCAACGATAGAACTGATTCCTGCCAGCTCCTATAACGCAGTTAAAATAAGACTGAGCGGAGGTGTACTCAGTCTGGGTGGCGGATTCAGGATTTATTATGCTTACCAGGATCCACTGATCAGCATAATGGCTCACAGCCAGAACGGTCAGGTTACTCTTGGAGGAAATGTTCCGGTAGAAGGTTCAGAAGTAACATTGTTCAATACCTACGGAAAAGAAGTCTTTCGTTCTACATTAAAATCAAACACATTTGAACCCAGACAGTCTGAAGGTGTTTATATCATGAATATACAAACTAAAGAAGGAAAAACATATTCCAGAAAAATTTCAATCAAATAATTAAATAAACAGAAAAATAAATGCGGTAGATTTTTAAGTCTGCCGTTTTTTGTACTCATTTTCGGAGAAATACACAAAACAATAATTTATTAAATGGAAATAAGTCATAATCATAAATATCAACAAATTATTAACAATTCACATAAATATGAAATAAAATAAACAACATAATCATTTTATTTATAAATTTATAGAAAACTAAAACCCAAAATTTTATACATATGAAAACTTATTTATTACAGGCTCAACGCACGATGAAAGCAGCATTTCTGGCAGCATTTCTACTTTTAACAAGCACGATGACTTTTGCACAGATTGTGAAGACCTATGCAAGCAGCCAAACCAATCAGGTATTGGGAGTATGCTTAGGCTGCGGAGTATTGAATCCTCAAAATGCAGTAGGAAGCAACGAAAATGACTACTCAACTCTTCAGGTTTCAGTAGGCCTTCTGGCGAGAACAGAACAGACCTTAATCTTTCCAACGACCAATATTGCCAATAATACCAACAAGCTTGTGATTGGAATTGGTTCAAATGGCACTCCAATATCTGCTCAGCTGTTGGGAGGAGTATCCATTGAAACATTTAACGGCAATGTTTCCAACAACGATTACCAAAGTCTTAACAGTGGATTGCTCAACCTCGGAGCCGGAGACCCAAGCAAAGGTGAGATTGAGCTTACCATGAATATTCCTTTTGACCGTGTCAAAATCAATGTGAATTCAGGATTATTGAATATAGGCGGTGAGCTTAGAGTATATTATGCTTATCAGTACAAAGATCCGTATATCAATTTCATGGCTCACAATGAGAACGGGCAGTTTACTCTTGACAAAAATATTACTGCAGCAGGTTCGGAGGTTACTTTAACCAATGCTTCAGGAAAAGAGGTATTCCGTTCCAGGCTGACTTCAAGCACATTTGAAACAAAACAGCCACAGGGAGTATACATCATGAACATTACGACAAAAGAAGGAAAAACATACTCTAAAAAGGTGATTATCAAATAATAAAAGAAACATAACAGATCAGATCAAGCAGGCTTTCAGTCTATCGAATTTTAAAACATTCTGATAATGCCTAAAAAATCGGCGGCCCGTTCGGGCCGCCGATTCATTGAAATATAAAGATGTGATAAGGTTTATTTCTTGATCAACTTTTGCTGATATACTGCTTTATCTGTTACAGCTTTTAAAATATAAATACCTTTTGGAAGGGCACTAACATTGATCTGCCCATTGTTCAACTGTGCATTGACAGCTCTTCCCGAAGCATCATATATGGAAACATTCTGGATTTTCTCCTGAGTTTTAAGAGTCAGAATATCTGTAACCGGGTTCGGATAAATGCTGAACTCAATTTTCTTCACTTCTGCCGTAGCCAAAGTAGAAGTTGTACTATTAACCGTAAGCACTTTTTCAACTACTTTTCCGTTTGAATTAAAACTGATCTTAATATCAGCTGTTCCTGAAGCTAGAGGAGTCAAAACAAGTTCATCATTGGCATTGATCACGGCAGAAACAGCCGCCGGGTTGGAATTCAATTTAATCGATTTTACAATGGCAGATGAAAGATTATCCTCAT
Source organism: Chryseobacterium sp. GTID13 (assembly GCF_056172655.1). Classification (NCBI taxonomy): domain Bacteria; kingdom Pseudomonadati; phylum Bacteroidota; class Flavobacteriia; order Flavobacteriales; family Weeksellaceae; genus Chryseobacterium; species Chryseobacterium sp. GTID13. The sequence goes on along the minus strand of NZ_JAOCMB010000002.1, from coordinate 880,962 downwards.
CAGAAACTACCGTTTTCAGGTCAATCACAGAAGCATTACTTACGTTAACCTGTGACGGGAATGTACTGCTTACAGCCGGAAGGCTATTATCCGGGAATACGGCCATAGCCGGAAACCAGTAATAATCATTAAGGGTTTTCGTATTGATAAGTGCTCCGTTAACGTCAAAAGTATGGATCCAGTTTTTTTGATAATGCGCACCATAACCGCTTTCTGTTGTGTTCAGGATCAGCTCATCAGTAGTTGGGTTCACGCGGAGTCCTGCCCCGTAAGGAATCTGTTTGTAAGTACCTGTCTGTCCCGGAATGGTTGCAAAGCTTTCGTTAAATGCTTTGGTTGTCACATCAAATCTTACGATCTGTGTTCCTGAAACAAAACTGTTAAGCGAATTGATCCAGTATAAAACATTCTGTTTGCTGCTCGCTGAAAAGCTTCCTGCATTCCATGCTCCCCATGAACCTAAATATTTGGTCGTAGGAATATTGTAAGAAGTGGTTGCAAAAGTCGTAGGATGAATATTCACCACTTTCTGATCCTGAATGGCCCAGATACTTCCATCTTTAGCCTGTACCACAGAATGGAATGCTCCGGGAATCATACTGATCAAAGTATCCGTAGCAGGATCAATGACTAAAATTCCAGCAGATTGCTTTACTGCAAATACATATTTGGAAGAACGGATCATATTTCCGATCTGGCCGGCATACTGACCACCGCCGCCTGTTCCGGCAATCAGACTTCCAACCTGTAAATTGGCAATATCAAATACATAAACACCATTGGAAGCACCGATGTAGCCTTTATTTTCGTTAACTCCTACAAAAGATCTTCCGTCGCCACCGCCAATATTATTAAATCCTGCAATTTTCTGCATGGTATGCGCATTAGCTACCACCAGCCTTCCACCAGGCGTATACTGAGTATCTCCGCCATCAGCAGCCTGTTTCGAGATAAAATAAAACTTATCACCATAGATCGTCCCGTATTGGGTAGTAGCACCAAAGGCATGGTTGTTATTCGCATTGCTGTAAACACGGTAATTAACCTGCCCGTTATTATCAATAAAATTGACAGAACCGTTGGTATGCCCGTACCATTCTTCATTCACCATAAAATAGCCACTGGTAAAATTAGTAGCTGCAACATAAGCCGAAACCGGTGTTAACGTAGAAGAAACAGGGAAAGAATTCATTCCGGGATTAAAGTTCCACACATCCCATGAACCGTTCTGAAGCACACGGGAACTAGCTCCTACCCCTGAATATCCGAAATCAGCATCTGCAGGATCTTTTACCCAATAAGACCAATAGCTGTTGTACCATCCTGATCCCCAATGATCCGCAGCATCTGCCGCAGTATAATCATCAAAATCATAGGCCGAAGTATTTAAAACACCACTTACAGGATAAAGAGGATAGGTTGTATTGCCGTTTTTGTAAAGAGCATTGGTATTCTGCCCGTTCAGGTCAAAACCAAATCCTCCGATTGCTGTTCCGAACTGGGTTCCCGGATAAAGTAAAGTAAAAAATCTGTGATCTGCCTGGGCAATTGCTCTCAGCATATCTTCACCGGTTGCATTTCCGTTCCATCGGAATCCCCATACCAGAGCATCCGGATTTTTGCTGTCGTTCCACTGTACCACAAAAGCCGCTTCATTTGTTCCGCTTCCCACCCAATACTGAATATCGGAAAAGTTGATATTGGTGGTTACTGTTGTATTCAGCTGATTGCTGCTACCCTGAATATCATTTCTGGGTACTCCCTGTACTGTCACCTGTGCATTCGTAAAGAACGCAAAAAGGAACAGCATGGTCAAAAGGTAAAACTTTTTCATTTTTTCGAATTATATATTAAGATTTATTTTATTTAAGATGCAGATCGTAAGCTCCTGCTACTTCTGTAGAAACTTCTCCAAGCCATCCTGCTTCCTGATTGATTCCGGTATATACCTTGATAAAATCGATGCCGGGAAGCTTTACATATTTTCCGCTTTTATCTACCGCCCAGGAAATATCGATGTTGGAAGCCTCATCGTTGTTCGGCGCATTGTCTGCATAACCGTAATCGTAGGATGTTCCTACCCAATAAGCCCCCGTTCCGCTCTGGTCGTAAAAATTATCCTTCAGTCTGGTTCCCGTAAGGCTGTAAGAAGCACCGGAAAGCCACAAAGGATAATAGCTTTGTGCATGGAAGGTATTTTTCGTTCTAAATCCTGAATTCCCAAAATTATCCTGCCATTTGATGTACTCCACATCAGTCTGCCAAAACTCACTTCCGGGAACAGGGGCTTGTTTTCATTGGGTTTGAAGTAAGTTATCGTATAGTTTTTAGTTGTTGAATTTTTAAAGTATTCACTGCCAGCAATTTCATACCATTCATCTTCATCCGGTTTGCCATTTTTATTTTTGTCGTAACCCACCATGATAATGCCGGGCTCACATGATCCTGACCGGGTGGTATTGGCACTGTTTCCCCAAAAAGCATTTCCAAGGATTTTAAAATCTCTTCCTTCAAGGTTGGGAATGGTATGATCGAAACCAAATGAAACATAACCTCCGAAACCTCCCAGCGTAATCATGGTAGAATTTTCGCCTACCAAGGATTCTTTGGCTCTTTTGATCATGTCGGCCTCAGTGTTTCCGTTGACATATTCAGGGATCTCATTCATGAACTGACCTGTGGCCGGACGGAAATCGAAAACATTGGATATGTATCTGCTATAAGGGGTTAGCTCTTTATTAACAATGATAGATGATTGATAAATTTTCACAATTCCCTTCACCTCCACTTTTAATGTCAGGGGATACGTTTTCGCATGAGAACTTACAAAATCCAGCTGGAGATGATCAGAAATGACAGAATCATTGATGCTCCAGGTCAGCTTCCCTTCAATTTTCGGATCTACATTCAAAAGCTTGAGCCTGTCAACCGTATAAGATTCTTTAAGAACTTCCGCAGGGAAAACCACTTCTTCTGCTACTTCCTCAGTATCGCTCTTACAAGCTGCAACGCCCAGTAGAATTGAACAGAGCAATATGTTTTTTAAAATACGTCTGGTTTTTCTTTCCATTTTTTTCTGATCTGATTATTTATATAAAAAAGCAAAATGAGCAGGGATATTTCCGCCTTCCGTTTTCCATTTGAATTTTCCGGTTTTATCGAAGCAGTATACGTAACCGGTTGTCACGTAGTTTTTTGCATCCGTCAGATAGATATCTTCGGTGTAAGGGTTTACTGCAATTCCGTAAGGAGCTTTAATCTCATCAGCATATTGCTGGTCTATGATTTTATTCGCAATGACCTGCTCTGTCTTGACATCGATGATTCCGAAGGTTTTGACGTAAGTATGGGTATTGTAATTAAATTCATTCCCGTAATAGTACAGTTTGTCCTTTACGATCGTCATTCCGCTCACTGCAACATGGAAATCTTTTTTCACTGTTCCTGTAGCGGCATCCACCAGAAACAGGCTTGATGGAATATTGTAATAATCTCCTCTGGAACTCACATACAGATCTCCATAGTTATCCTTTTTAATACGGTGAAGATTAATAGCTACATCAATTTTTTTGGTTTCCGTGAATGTATTAAGGTTGATAACAGAGACCGTTTTATCATAATTCGGGAACCTGTATCCTCCGGAATTAGCGACAAAAAGCTGATCTCCCATCACTTCTATTTCCTCAGGCTGATAACCTACCACTACCTGTCTTTCAATAGCAAGTGAAGTTGTATCTATTTCCACTACTTTTCCGGGTGGGGAGTTGGGATTCAGCTCAACAGGTCCTGCATAGCTGCTGGCATAGACTTTATTGCCTTTAAAAGCAAGATAACGACAGTTCTGAAGCTGTATGGTTTTGATCCGTTTGGCTGTTTTTGCTTCCAGCACTTCAATTTTATTGGAAACATTGACAACGACGTACATTTTGCTTCCGTAGATCATGATATGATTTCCCACATCTCCAAGCTCCTTTACCACATTCGGATTGATTTCTCCATAAATATTCTTGCGGTAAGTTCCTGTAGCATAATCGAAATAATCGAGCGTACATTTGTTGCTGCCCATATTTCCTTCATTCAGAAGATAAAATCCTTTAACGGGAGTATCTTCACCGCTACTTACGCCTTTCGTTTCCGAAGGAACCACATAATCGTCTGTCCGGCACGAGAACAGAATCAAAAGAGCAAATGCCAGCAGGCAAAAGTTTAGTTTTTTCATAATGTAAAGCTTACAATAAGTTTAAAATTTCTTCCGGGCATCGGATAATTCCTGACCACGTCATAATATTGATCAAGCACGTTATTGACCTCAAAACTGGCTTTGAACTGATGGGAATGCCAGTTGAATTTTTTCTGAACGGATAAATCATGGGTGTACCAGGGCTGCAGATAATTGGCCCGGATATTATTCAGCTGTGCATCGTAACGTTCTCCGGTGTATACAAAGCTGTAATTGAAGCTCCAGTCTTTATAATCCGCCATCATGGTAAAGGTTGCAGCATGCCACGGCACATAGGAAATCTGGTCACCGTAGTAATCTTCTTTTTTATCGGTATAATCTCCGGCACGCTGATAAGTATAGCTCACCAAGGGTTTCAGCCTCACATTATGGATATCAAACTCAGCCTGAAGATTCACATCTGCCCCGATGATTTTTACTTCGCCTAAATTGGTCATCATCCATCTGAACAGATTGGTGGTAGGAACAGCAATAATCTTGTTTTCTACTTCATTATAATAGCCATCCACTTTGATATATATTCCTTTAAAAAATTTACGGTCATAAAGTTTCTGGTAGGTAAAGCCTACATCATATTGGTTGGTGTATTCAGGTTTCAGCATTACATTGCCGATCATTGTGTAATAGAGATCATTGAAAGTAGGCATCCTGAACACTCTTTTGTAGAAGGCCCTCACGGTAAGGTCTTTGGATTCAAAAGGCTGATAACTCAGGAAGGCTGAAGGTGTCCATTCGGTTTTATCCGGAGATTTTGCATTCATTTTTACTTCTTCATGTACGAAAGTTCCCAGAACGCTTCCTAAAAATTTCAACCGGTTCCACTGATAGGTTGAAGCAAAGGCAATGAGTGAAGTATAGCGGGTAGGAAAAGAGAAATCCCTCAGACTGGCATTCAGATTATTATACTGGAAATCAAAACTTGCACTTACATCCCAGTTTTTATGAATAGAATAAATATTTGAATTGGAAAAATAGAGTTCCCTCTGAACATAAGAATTATCTATCGGCAGAACGGTTGTTGCCACATTCACCGTATCTAAAAACCGGGTATAGTCGTAAGCAAATTTAGCCTTGAACTGGGTTTCGAATTTGGGGAACAGCTTTTTTCGGAAACCGGCCTGAACAAAATAGTTTTCATCCAGCATCTGCTGACCTTTCGGCCCGAAGTTATTATTAACAATAGCAGTGGGAACTCCACGATCGGAAATATAGCCGTAACCCCGTACACTCCAGCTTCCGTCATTAATGGTCCCGTTTAAAGCAGTTTCAAAACGTTTCGCACGGATGTAAGAATCATATCTTCTGGCAATGGTATCATTGGCAACAGATCCGTCAGAATTTTTCTTTTCGTATTTAAACTTATACAATCCGTCACTCTGCACAAACTCCGAACTGAAACTTGCCGAGACTTTATCCGAAATCTTCTGTTCCAAACGAAAGGAAGGATTAAATAAACTGATAGAGCCTAATTTTAATTTTAGCGTTAAGTTCGTTTTAATATCTCCTTTAAAAACAGGTATTTTAGGCTGAAGATAAATAGATCCTGAAGATCCGAAGTCTTTTGCCGGCTGAAAAATTTCACTTTTCTGGCCGTTGTATAAAGAAATAGCTTCAAGATCGTCCAGTGAAAACTTTCCAAGATCCACAATTCCGTTCTGAACATTCCCAAGCTGTATCCCATCGTAGAAAACGCCCACATGCTGGCTACCCATACTCCGGATATTCACCGTTTTCAGACCGCCCATTCCCCCATAATCTTTGATCTGAACTCCTGAGAAATACCGTAAAGCATCGGCCACCGACTGGCTGTTCAGTCTTTCCAGCTGTTCGCCGGAAAGGATCTGGGCAGGAAGAATTTCTTTAAAATCTTTTTTGTAAATCTGAATCGGAAGAATCGTTTTTTCCCGGATACTGTCGCCGGATTGTGAGAACAGAAGCTGAAATGCTGCCACAAATATTGTGATAACAACTTTCTGAAACTGTGAAAAACTAAGTTTTCTGACCATTAGCTCGTTTAGAATAATGTAGACGCTAATGGATATAAGATAGCAAAGATAAAGCACAGCTGTCACTGCACAGAATCCTTGTTGTCCTAAGCTTTATTCCACGAAAGCATCAAACGTTCATCCTCCGGCAGGTCTTCTGACTTACTCCGTTTTTGAAATCCTTCCCATTAAAAAAAACAGTGGATATACTCTTCAAAAACTTTGATGTGGAGCTTACAGCAGCGGGTCTGTTCCGGATTTTCACCGGATTCCCTTTTAAGTGCTTTTTACAGCGCACCAGATTGCGGCAAAGATAGAAAATTCTTCATAGAATCAAAATCGATTCAACAAAATGATTTTCAGCAACAAAACCCAGCAACTTCAGAATTTCAGTCGCTGGGTTGATTGGCTAACGGTGGCTTCGAGAACCTCAGCCACCACATGGAAGCTATTCGATCTTAAGAATAAAGAAACTATAAACCTTAAGGATAATAAAAAAACAATATTTCAAATTATAACATATACTTATTTTTCCGGCAATGGTGGCTGAGGCTCTCGAAGCCACCATTCCTTAAATTCCAAAATTGATAAAGACACTGAACCTGGATTTCGCTTCAATATCGCCACCGGCCAGATGGGAGTAAACAGGGAGCATTACTTCACTTCCCAGACTGAATTTTTTATAGGATGCCTCAAAACCGAGTTTTCCATACAAAGCACTTCCTGCCGTGTTGGGTAAAACTTCGTCAAACTGTTTGTTCTGATCATAAACTTCACCCTGAAGTCCGGCTTTGGCAGAAAAAATAGTATTTTTATTTCCTGTAAGCTGGTAAAAACCTGTTGCTGCATAATTCCATTGGTTTCCGAACCGGTAGTTTTTTTTGTTTTCAGTTTTTATGGTATAATCTGTATTGACGAGTACAGCCAGTTTGTTTTTCTGGAATTTATAGTTCAGAGCAGCCTGATAATCCCAGCTTCCTGTTCCGAGCTGAAAACTTGGATTGACACCGGAGGCTCCTTTCTCATCAAATTTCCCCAAAGGAATTTTCACCCCTAAACCGCCATTAAGCTGATGAAAATTATCTTTTGAACTTATGATCCGGTAGATTCCCATCAGGTTCAGATCTCCGATACCGCTGATATTAATATCACCCTGCATGGTTTTCTTTTCATGAAAATGAAATGGCAGACTGGCGTAGACACTCAGTTTTTCAGTCAATGGAATTTTACCCCAAACCTGCAGGGTATTGAAGTACTGATCCTGTGTATGATCTTTTACAAAAAGGTTTTCTTTGGCTTTATAGTGCTGTGCAAAATATTTGATCCCTATAAACTGGGGATTCAGTAAGGACTCAAAGCCGGAGGAACCGTTTCCTGCTGCACACCCGCAGGCATCACAGTCATACAGCAGAATTCTGTTAATATCAGGTGCAATGTAAAGGCTGTCATTAATGGTTTTAGCCTGACAGACAACCGATACAGCTAAACTTAGTATAAAAATTATTTTTTTCAGATTCATAATGTTCATTCTGCAAATTTTGGATTAGAAATAAAGGTTTTATCGGATAAGGTTTTCAAGAAAGCAATGATAAACTGCTTTTCCTGTGTATTCATCGCAATTCCGGTATGTCCGTTCTGTTTCAGCTGCGGATCAAGGTTGGGATTATCTTCTACTTGATCCGAATAGAAATTAAGAACTGCTTCGAGTGTATAAAATCTTCCATCGTGCATGTATGGAGCCGTATATTCTATATTTCTCAGGCTTGGCACACGAAATTTCATCCAGTCCTTCTGATCAAGGGTTACCCGGTAACGTCCCGCATCTTTAAACTGGGTGTTGTAATACATTCCTGTATTCCTGAAACTCTCATCGGTAAATAGTTCCCCACTGTGGCATGAGCTGCATTTCTGCTGAAAAAGCTCCATTCCCTTGGATTCTTCCGAAGTAAATATTTCCTTTCCCTGTTTAACCCTGTCATATTTGGAATCTGCAGAGATCATACTTGCCATAAACTGTGACAGCGCTTTCAGTACTCTTTCCCCCGTTATATTCTCATCACCATAAGCCGCTGCGAAAAGCTTTTTATACTTCTGATCTGCTTTCAGTTTTGAAATGATTTCAGGCATTGAACTATCCATTTCATTTACGTCTGTGATCGGGCTGATGGGTTGTTCGTTCAGGTTATGGATCACTCCGTCCCACATATACCTTTTGAGAAATGCCATATTTTGAATGGGCGGTGCATTACGGATTCCAATCCTGTCATCCACTCCGTGGCTTACTGTATGACCATGATGCGTAAAAGCATTTTCCTGAATATGGCAGAAACCGCATGAGATGGTATTGTTCCTGGAAAGTCTTCCTTCATAAAACAATTTTCTGCCCAACTCTACCCCATTTTTGGTTACGGGATTACCGGAGGCATCAAAGGTCATTTCAGGGAAATAGGAGGGAAAACTGAGGGAATAGGCCTCATCTTTTTCCAGTGGCTGGATGACCTCATCTGAACAGGACGGGCAAGCCCACAAGGGAATGACAACCAACATTATTTTTAATACAATCCTAGTCATTGTGAACATGATCTACTTTAAACATGGCTGTAAGGTTATTGGTAACATCCACCAGATGCTGGCTGGAGCCCATCATCATGTTATTTTCTGTAGTAAGAGAAAGGGTCTTGCTTCCGCTCAGAAACTGGTTAAGATCTGCAAGAATGTGGATGGAAGGTTTTATCTGAGATGTTACTCTGGCCGTTGTAGGGAGATTCAACGTAATTTCACGGTAAAGGTCCGGGGTATTATTAGCCGTAACATTTCCCATGTTTCCGGTATGATTCATGAATTCTGTATCTGCTGCATTATTGCCATACTTCCCTTCCAGTTTTACAAAAACATATCCGGCTGCCCAAGACCAGGACATTCCTTTCTGTTTGGCTTTTGTCCAGAATTCCGCCTGCCCTTCCTGCCCCAGCAGGTAAGCATTCTGGCTGATTCCCAGTCCGAATTTCACTTTCTTATAATTGTTTTTAGGAATACCATTAAGATCGATGTAGACAATACCTGCAACGGCATCGGCCTGATCTATGATGAAAGCACCTTTGTCGGGATTATTTTCATTGTATTTGAATTCTTTTCCGCTCTCGTCAATCAGTGTGATATTGCTGATAATATATTTCAGGTCTGAAAAGTTATGCTTCTGCCCGGCTGCTGAGGTTTGTACCGTTTGGTTTAATACAATGTCACCCAAATTATTGAATCCGTTTTCAAATTTGATCTGAAGATTTCCTGTTGAAGTATCCTGTGGATCATCGTCATCGCTGTTTTGACATGAGGATAAAGTAAATATGCTAAAGGCAATAAAGAATAATGATAAAAATTTATAGATTTTCATTTTGATTTTTTAAGTTGAATTTTTGAAATAGAAATGTTTTTGAATGACTGAACATTCAAATTTTTTAACCACAAAAGGGGCAAAAGTTTTTTAACACTTTAGTTATTTAAAGTGTATTGAAAACTGCATAGAAGAACACTTAAGTTTTGAAAATCTTTGATTTTCAAATTATATGAACTTTTCTTTGTGGTTTTGTAATGATTAAAATTGGACTTAAAAAACCGGTGGTTTAAAAATGTGTTTCAGAAACAGAAAAGAATAGGCTGTTTCGTAGAGAAAATCGAAATGGAGCAAAGAAAATCTTTCTGTATTTTGAACCGATGTAATTTCAGGAAGGGTACAGATGTCAAGAATTTTCTGTCCTGAGTTTTTGGTTTTGTTTAAAGGCGAAGAATCGGAATCGTTCGTCTTTGCAAGCTCTTTACTTAGGTAGCATTTCCCGTTGCAACGGAGTTCCGGCTTGCTTTTGTTGATACAGAGAACGGTGGAAATATAATCATAATTTACAGCATACTCCATCAATGGAACCAGAGGTCTGAATACCATGTAAAGGGTGAGGAATATGCTGCAAACTAAGTTCATGTTATTTTTTGCTTATCGCTTCATCATATCTTCTGCTTACTTCTTTCCAGTTAAGCACATTCCAGATAGCAGTAAGATAGTCTGCTCTTTTGTTCTGGTATTTCAGGTAATAAGCGTGTTCCCAAACGTCAATTCCTAAGATGGGTGTTCCTTTTTCTTCCACCACATCCATTAAAGGATTATCCTGATTAGGGGTAGAAGATACAAACAGTTTCCCGTTCTTATCCACAGAAAGCCATGCCCATCCTGAACCGAAACGGTCTGCACCTGCTTTGCTGATCTTTTCTTTGAATGCATCCATGCTTCCGAAAGTTTCAGTAATGGCTTTAGCCAGTTTTTCAGAAGGCTTGGTATCTTTTACAGGGGTAAGAACCGTCCAGAAAAGCTCGTGGTTGTAATGTCCACCCGCATTGTTTCTTACCGCCGGTGTAAGTTTAGAAACTCCTGAAAGGATCTGGAACAAGGTCTGCTTCTCCTGAGGTGTACCTGCAATGGCTTTATTCAAATTGGCTACGTAGGCAGCTGCATGCTTTGAATAGTGAATTTCCATAGTCTGTGCATCTATCGAACCTTCCAGCGCATTGTATGCATAAGGAAGCGGTGTCTGCTTAAACTGTGCAAAAGCGAACTGTGCGGCAAATACAGCACTTAAAGCTGCTATTTTCAAAATCTTCATAACGTTTTGTTTTTATGGTTTAACAATATTTTTTTAATTACAGAAAGGAAGATGGAGGATGGGAGGAGGAAGCTATTAAGTCAAAACTGCTCTACTCCATTTAAAATAAATGGCTGCCACCAATAATTACCTCATCAGTAACTTCCAGCTTCAACCTTCCATCACCCAATCTTTATTCTATTTCAACAATTTTTTAATATCCTCGATCAGGATTTCCCGGTCAGGATGGTATTTTCCGTTAAGCTTCGGAGTTTTCCCTCTGGATCTTCATAATTCAATCCGGAATAATACAGGATCGGCATATGATCTTTATTGTATCGGCAACGGATGTTTCCTTCCTTATCTACCAAAGCGATCATTCCGCTGTGGTTCAGGCTTTCGCTGTCGTCTTCCTTATCACCTACATAGATATTGAACTGGTCTGCCAGTTTCCCGATATAATCTCTGTTTCCTGTAAGAAAATGCCAGTCCGGGGATTTTGCCCCTACGCTTTTAGCATGTTCTTTCAATGCGGCAGGAGTATCGTTTTCCGGATCAATGCTAATGGAAATGATCCCGAATTCCGGGCTGTTTATCTCATCTTCGATAAATCTCATGTTACGGTTCATCACAGGACAAATCGTAGGACATCTGCTAAAGAAAAACTCTACCAGATATACTTTTCCCAGCATATCTTTATTGGTGATTTTTTTATTGTTCTGGTCGGTGAGTTCAAAATCGGGAACCTTCATTACGGTGTACAGGTTTTTCTTAAAATATCCCATTCCAACCCCTATTCCCAGAAACAGCAGAGCAAAAACCGCAATCGGAATAATTACCTTTCTCTTTGCTCCGTTTTTGGTCTTGTTATTTTTGGGCATATTTCTCAGGATTTTTCTTGAACTCGTCCTTACAGTAGCTACTGCAAAAACCGTACGTTTTATTTTTATAAACTACAGTATCTTTCATATCATCTTCTGTTTTCATGTGGCAGATAGGATCTTCCGCATTAGCAAATTTTACTTTCTTAGCTGTCAATTTTGAAGAGGCAGTACTCTTTTTATGCTTTACTTTAGGGGTTTCCTGGCCACAGGCGAATAATGAAACTGACAATAATGCAGTCAAAATAATTTTTGATTTCATTTTGATGGTAAATTGAAATTGATAATATTATAAATGTGTAAATTAATTTTTAACACAAAGATAAACACCGTTTTTACCATCCATTGCTTTAAAAACAACATGTGGTCATAAAAACGAAGACACTTTGAGAAAAAACTAAAAGAATAGTTGAAAAATTACACCAACGGAGGATGGAATATCCGTGCAAAATATTCTGAGTGATGATCATTGGTGTAATCTGAATATTTGACTTCTCTTTCAGGATCAGATTCTTCCTGTCCTAAAAAGAAAGGATATCGTTGGAAACGAAAACATCCAGTCCTCCTATTTTTATTGTTTGGGAATTATTGGATTGCTTTTCCGTTTTAGCCAGTTCTTTGCTGACATAGCATTTCCCTTTACAAGTAGACTGAGGAATCTTTCTGTTCTCACAGAGGTTTTTCACAATATAATCATAATTCACCGCATAGTTGATCAATGGCAAAACCGGACGTAATGCAATGGTAAAAATGATGAATATGGAAATTAAAAATCTCAATGATCAGTTCTGTTTTACAAATATACTACTCAAATTGGGTTTATGCATTATTTATGATGAATGTCATTGATTATTTTTCATTGAGCGAATACGGATTTCGGGATACGAGGTTTTGAGTTTTTCTTTCTCTTCCGGATTGTGGTGGTTGTGCAGTTTTTTTAAATGAAAAACCTTATAGATTTTGGAAATCTATAAGGTTTGGGTGTTTTATTTTTAGGCACCTGCTACCTGCAACCTACCATCTGCCCCCTAATTAAACTTCATACTTTGAATCCTCACCGCATTTAAGATGGCCAGCATCGCTACTCCGACATCCGCGAATACAGCTTCCCACATGGTTGCTAGGCCTCCGGCTCCAAGGACTAAAACAACAGCTTTTACCGCAAAGGCCAGAACAATATTCTGCCAAACGATCTTTTTGGTCTGTTTACCGATATTGATCGCCATTGGGATTTTGCTTGGTTTATCGTCCTGAATAACGACATCTGCGGTTTCAATCGTGGCATCGCTTCCGAGCCCGCCCATGGCAATTCCTACGTCGCTGAGCGCAACTACCGGGGCATCATTCACACCATCTCCTACAAAGGCAACGGTTTGATTTTTTGCTTTGATCTCTTTTACTTTATTCACTTTGTCTTCGGGTAAAAGATCTCCGAAAGCATTGTCTATACCCAGTTGATCTGCCACATATTTGACAACGGTACTTTTATCCCCGCTGAGCATGGTGGCTTTTACACCCATTCTGTGAAGACTTTCAACGGTTTCTTTTGCATCTGTTTTAATACTGTCTGCAATGGTGATATAGCCTGCAAACTTTTTATCATAAGCTATGGCGATGAGTGTATACACAATATTAGCATGGTTGATATCATAGGTGATACTGAATTTATCCATCAGCTTAAAATTACCTATCAGCAATTCTTTTCCATTAACGGAGGCTTTTAAACCATGTCCTGCAATTTCTTCCACATTTTCCAGGGGAACAGAATGATCGATCTCACCTGCGTAATTGTGGATCGCTGTGGCTACAGGGTGGGTACTTTTGCTTTCGAGGGTATTGACCAGTTTCAGGATTTCGTCTTTATTGAATTCAGGTTTAATGCTTACTTCCTGTACCTTGAACACGCCTTCCGTCATAGTTCCGGTTTTATCCATCACCACATTCCGGATTTCCGCGATGCTGTCTAAGAAATTACTTCCTTTAAATAAAATCCCGTTTCTGCTCGCTGCCCCAATTCCCCCGAAATATCCCAACGGAATGGAGATCACCAATGCACAGGGACATGAAATCACCAGGAAGATCAAGGCTCTGTACAACCAATCTCTGAACACATAATCATCTACAAAAAAGAAAGGCAGCAGACAGATTCCTATCGCCAGAAATACAACAATTGGCGTATATACTTTTGCAAATTTTCTGATGAATAATTCAGTCGGGGCTTTTTGAGCAGTAGCATTCTGGACCATTTCCAAAATTTTGCTCAGCTTGCTGTCTTCATAGGCTGTAGTCACTTTTACTAGAGCCATGCTGTTCATATTGATCATCCCGGCCAGTACGATTTCGCCTTTTGTTTTAGTGTCCGGTTTACTTTCACCGGTAAGAGCAGCGGTATTGAATGACGCAGATTCAGTGATCAGTTCGCCATCAAGAGCCAATTTCTCACCAGGCTTCAGCTGAATAATATCTCCTATTTTGGTTTCTTTGGCTTTAATGGTTCTTGGCTGGCTGCCTTCCATTACAGTTACCTCATCAGGCCGCTGATCCAGCAATGCTTTAATGTTTCCTTTGGCTCTTGTAACAGCCATTCCCTGAAATACTTCTCCCACAGAGTAAAAGAGCATCACAGCCACACCTTCGGGATATTCACCGATTGCAAATGCTCCTACTGTGGCAATTCCCATCAGGAAAAATTCGGAAAAGACATCTCCCTGGAGAATACTTTCATAAGCTTCCTTCAAAACCGGAAGACCTACAGGAACATAAGCTGCCAGATACCATACTAATCGTACCCACCCTGTAAACCATTCGGTTTTTATATAATTGTCTAATGCTATTCCTATCAGCAACAGCACGAAAGATATTATAGCAGGAAGAAACAGCTGAAAGGTTGTTTTATCTCCTGTATCATGGGAGTGGTCGTGACCGTCTCCTTCGGAATGATGATGTTTATGAGGTTCTTTATTTTTAGGTTTTGTGCTACAACATTCTTCCATAAATACTATTTTGATGTAAAATTAAGGGTATACTCAATGCAATACTATTGCAAACTTTCAAGGCAGTTCTCACAGATTCCTTTGGCAAAGAGCCTTATTTCATCTATTCTGAAATTGGTCTGAACATTTTCAGGGAAGGAAATATCTTCCTGGCAGGTGGTCTGTTTGCATATTTTGCAGTAAAAATGCAGGTGCCAGTCTTTGTGTGTTTTCTCATCACAGCCGTCATCACATAATTTATATTTTGTAGTGGTATTTTCCTGGATGCTGTGGACTATTCCTTTTTCTTCGAAAGTTTTCAAAGTACGGTAAATGGTTGTTCTGTCCGCATTGTCAAAATGGCTTTCAACTTCCGAGAGTGAAAGGGCAGCTTCCTGTGTACTTAAAAAATCATATACCAGAATCCTCATGCTTGTTGGCTTGGTATTTTTATCGATGAGTTTGGTTTCTATATCTTTTTTCATGTTTATCATTATTTTTAAAGGTGTACTTCCTGTTCTTCATAACCTTCTTCTTCAATCTGAAAAGTGGTATGAGAAATTTTAAAATTTTCTGTTGTAACTTCCGTTAAGGTTTTAAGCAACTGATTCTGCCCTGTATCCTTATCTTTCACGATGTGAGCGCTCATTGCATTTACACTTGAGGTCAGCGACCATACGTGAAGATCATGAACTCCTTCTACACCCGGAATTTTTTCTAATGACCGACGGAGCTGATGAATATCAACATCTTTTGGAGTTCCTTCCAGCAGAACATTGACAGCTTCTTTCAACAAACGCCATGTTCTTGGAAAAATCAAAAGCCCGATAACCGCAGAAATAATCGGGTCTGCGTAATACCAGCCTGTCGTCAGCATAATAACACCTGCAATCATCACTCCAACAGAGGTAAGCATATCAGAAAGTACTTCAAAATAGGCGCCTTTCATGTTCAGACTTCCTTCTGAATCTTTTCTCAGGATCATCATTCCGATAAGGTTCACTACCAGTCCTATTCCGGCTACAATCAGCATGGTTTTACTCTGAACAGCCGGAGGATTCTGAAATCTTTGGTAAGCTTCATACAATACGTAAAGCGAAATTCCCAATAATACCACTGCATTGATGACTGCTGCCAATATCTCTGTCCGGTAATACCCGAATGTTTTGGAAGCATCTGCTTTTCTTTCTCCTATTTTGATGGCGATAAATGCCAGAAGCAATCCCACAACATCAGTCAGCATATGCGCTGCATCTGCCATCAGGGCAAGACTTTGGGTAATAAGACCGCCAATCACCTCAGCGACCATATAGGCTCCGCTTAACAACAGGACAAAGAGTAAGTTCTTTTTGTGTCTGCTGGCCGGTGAACCCGTTTGTATTTTTATTTCTTCCATGTTTTCTGAATTTTAAGTGATTACATTTCGTAATACAAAGCATTTTCTTTTTTAACAGGTATATTCTGATCTCCTGTCATTTGTTTAATATTGATTTCAATGGTCTGCGCCAATGCGGTCACAGGGGTATCTACAGGTCCGTTTTCAAAAGGATCCTGCATGATGATGGATGTTTTTTCTATCGCAAGAAACATGACCGGAATAAGGAAAGTTATTAATATTTCAACAACCAGCTGGGAATCATCCAGACCAAAAGGAAGGATGGCGGCAAAAACATAGATCAGGGTATGCAGCAAAATACTGTAAGATCTTGGGAAAACCGTATTCTTAAGTCTTTCACATTTTCCCATACTGTCACAGAGTCTGGTGATGATGTCATTCAGCTGCATTTGCTGAAAGTCTGTTAATCCTTTTGAAGATGTAGTCTCTTTAAGTTGTTGGGAATGGGCATCAAGAAGTGCATTCGGAACATTGGCAGCTTTGATCTGATGCTGATCCAGATAGTTTTGAACCTTATCTGAAAAAGGCAGTCTTCTCAGAGATTCACCAAGGGCATAGGTCCAGATGATCTGTCTTTGTGCAAATTCTTTTATAATTTTATCTTCTCCTGCCGGAAAAAACTGGATAACGAGCCTCATCAGTGTTCTGGAATCATTCACTATCGCACCCCAGACTGTTCTGGCTTCCCACCATCTTTCGTAGGATTGGGAAGTACGGAATGCCAGCAGTAATGATACGGCTGTTCCCAACAGTGCCGGAATATTAAGGGGAAGCGAAATTTTCCGAAACCATGGGAGCAGGTCTAATAGTCCTATGGATACAGCAAATATTGCCATAAACAGGATCTGAGATCTTATTTCACGGATGAAATACCAGATGGATATTTTCTTGTTTAGCAGCATAACTGAATGATATATTAGAATGTTTCTTATTCTGACTCTGAAAATGTACCGTAAACCCCTCTAATTTAGGCATAAAAATCGGCACCTCTTCCGGCCTGTTCTTATAAATTGCTTATCATTTCCTGTTAATGCCCGTGATCCCCAGAATTGGAAAGCTTAGCATTAACAAAAAACGCTCCTTTCACTACTATTTTAGCACCGGCAGGAATTGCTTTTACAGGAGTAATTGCCGTGTACCCCATATCTGAAGTTCCTTTTACCACTTCTACCTTTTCAAAATTGATGGTCTTTTGTTCGTGTTTAGGTTCCTTTCCCTCTTTTTTATCATATGCAGCCTCTTCCTCTTCTTCATGTACTTCCGCTTTTTTATCTGTCTGAACAAACACATAATATTTCCCGTCTGCTTCTACAATGGCTTCATTGGGAACGGCGGGTGTGGTATTTTTATCTAAACTGACAATTCCGGTAATATTCATTCCATCGATAAGGCCTGCTTTATTCCCGGTCACTGTACCATGCACCGAAACAGTTTTGCTTTCGTTTTCAAATGAGGAGCCCACACTGTAAACCATTGCATCATATTCGGTTTCAGGATTGTTGGTCAGTTTGAAATGGACGATCTGCCCTACTCTCATTCTAGGAAGATCTTTTTCAAAAACCTGAAGATCCAGATGGATAGAATTGTTATCAATAATTTCTGCCACGGGTGACGAAACATCTACATAGCTTCCGATCTGTGCTGAAATGCTGCTGACCGTTCCGCTGATCGGTGCTGTAATCACCAGTCCTGATCTCATATTACCATTATTCACTTTTCCCGGACTGATCCCCATCATCTGAAGCTGTCTCAGAAGGGAGGCTTTTTTCGTTCTCAGGGTTTTAAGCTCGGCATCTGAACTCTGCAGGTTTTTCTTTGCTCCGGCATCGTTGTCAAAAAGCTCACGCTGTCTCCTGTACTCCTGCTCTGCATAGGTAATTCTGCTGTTTGTCGTTAAGTATTCTTCCTGTAACCGGATAAATTCAGGGTTCGCGATAGTTGCAATTATCTGCCCTTTTTTTACGATGCTTCCTACCTGTACATTCAGGGTTTTAATTACTCCGCCATACAGGGAAGTGATGGTTGCCTTATTATTATTGGGAACCCTCAGAAGGCCGTTCGCTTTAACGGTGGAGGTCAGTTCTTTCATCTCCACTGGTCCTAAGGATATCCCGACTGATTTGATTTGTTCTTCCGTTAATGAAGCAATCGTCTGAGGAGCTTCTTCATGACCGGATTCTGACTTTTCAGTTTTTACTTCGGACGTTCCGGTCTGGACCTCTTTTTTCCACAGCTTACAAGTAAAAGTGCCGTGACGGTAAGATATATGATATTGTGCTTTATTTTCATGTTATTTATTGATGATTGAATTAATGGTAACGACAGACTGATTGACCTGCTGAATGGATTCTAAGTACTTTAACTGAATATTGGTAGCAGTCTGCAAGGCAAAAAGATATTCTACATAAGAAATCTCCCCTGTTTTATAGCCTAATTGGGCTGCTTTGACAATTTTTTCAGCATTAGGAATAGCCTGGCTGACATAATATTCATACTGCTGTGTATCCTGCCGGTATTGTTCAAAAGCATTTTCAAGCTGTGCTGAAAGCTGGTTCTGCTTCATTTTTGCATTGGTTTCGGCGGCCAGTTTTTCATATTCCAGGGACTGCATTCTTGCTTTTGTCGCTCCAAATGTCAAAGGAATGGCAACGCCTACAGAAAACGAATTGAAACGATCACCGGCATTATAGAATTTCTCCTGTCCGTTTTTGGTATGGAAACCAATTAGTGACTGGCTGGTCAGTCCAATGCTGAATTCAGGAAGCCCCTGTGATTTTTCAACTTTTTTATTCTTTTCAGCAATTTCCATCTCGTTATAGAAAGCTCTGACTAAAGGATTATTGGCAACAGATGAACTGTCGAGAATATTTTCTGATTTCAAAGGTTCATAATTACTTTTTAAAGGAACTTCAATATCCTCAGAAGTATTCAGCAATGTCTTCAGGTTTTTATAGGCATTATTCAGATAGACTTCGTTCTGTCTCAGCAGCAGGCTGATCTCTCCTTTCTGGGTTTCTGCTGTATTAATTTCAATTTTCTTGATATCTCCCGCTTTAAATCTTACGGTTGCAATTCTGATAAAATCCTGGTAAAGGCTGTCAAGATCTTTGAGTTTGAATTTATTATACTGAAGATATTCGATCTGGTAGTAATAGGATCGAACCTGCTTTGTCAGTTCATGGACAGAGATTTCCTTATCGATCTCCCGGCTTTTGATATTTTCTGCAATCAATTCTCTCCTTGCTTTAAATAATGTTGGAAAGGGAATGCTTTGCGAGATGGCAAATGACTGGTCGAATTTCGGACTGTTGTATTGCCCCAGCTGGGCTTCAAAATTTAATTTGGGAAGTTCTTTTGCTGTGCCTTTCAGAGCTTCTGCAGATTTTATACTGAGATCTTTTGATTTTAACCACAAATTATTTTCTATAGCCATTTCTACTGCCTGATCCACGGAAATCTGCCTGGCCTGTGCCTTAAAGGTCTGTCCTAACATCAGAAATCCAAGAACAATAACTGTAATGATCGGTTTAATTTTATTCATCTTTCGCGGAATCTTTGTATTAAAAATGATATACAGCATCGGCAGGACAAATAAGGTAAGAAATGTAGCAGTTACCAGCCCTCCTATGACCACTGTGGCCAAAGGTTTCTGTACTTCTGCTCCGGCTCCTGTAGAAATTGCCATGGGCAGAAAGCCCAATGAAGCTACTGTTGCAGTCATGAGAACGGGTCTTAGTCTGGTCTTTGTTCCTTCATATACTCTTTTCAGTACATTGGTTTCGCCATCTTTCTCCAATTGGTTAAAGGTTCCGATCAAAACAATTCCGTTGAGAACTGCCACACCAAAAAGAGCGATAAATCCGATCCCTGCACTGATACTGAACGGCATACCCCTCAAAAGAAGGGCAAATATACCTCCGATGGCACTCATCGGGATCGCTGTAAAAATTAATGCAGCTTGTTTAAATGAGTGAAAAGTGAAATATAAAAGCATAAAAATAAGGAACAGGGAAACCGGGACTGCGATCATGAGGCGTTTGCTGGCTTCCTGCAGGTTTTCGAACTGCCCTCCATACGTAAAATAATATCCTGAAGGCAGTTTAATCTGCTGGTCCAGTTTGGTCTGAATATCTTTGACCACACTTTGTACATCGCGGCCTTTTACATTAAAACCGATTACAATTCTTCTTTTTCCTTCTTCACGGCTGATCTGTGCCGGCCCCAGTTTATAGCTGACATTAGCTACCTGGGAAAGCGGAATCTGCGTACCTGTTCCTGTTGCAATCATTAGATTATTCACATCATCGATATTGGTTCTGTGAAGACTGTCGAGACGGACCACAAGGTCGAAGCGTCTTTCGTTTTCAAAAACCTGGCCGGCCGTTTTACCTGCAAAGGCAGTACTTACGGCATTGTTTACATCTTCTATATTTAATCCGTAATTGGCCATTCTCGTTCTGTCGTATTCTACGTTAATCTGTGGAAGCCCGCTTACTCTTTCAATCTGTGGAGCAGTTGCACCATCAACGGTCTGGATTACTTTTCCAACTTTATCCGCATAAATAGACAGTGAATCGAGGTTTTCGCCAAAAATTTTAACGGCAACATCCTGTCTGATCCCTGTCATCAACTCATTAAAACGCATCTGGATCGGCTGGTTCTTTTCAAAAAACACCCCCGGAATGGCTTCTAATTTTTCACTGATCTCATCGGCCAGTTCTGTATATGACTTTTTGGATTTCCATTCGCTTTGCGGTTTTAAAACAACGATCAGGTCGGAGGCCTCAGGAGGCATAGGATCGGTAGGAACCTCAGCAGAGCCTGTTTTCCCGACAACCATTTTTACCTCATCAAACTGTTTGATCATTCTTGACGCCTGCATAGAGGTTTCGATACTCTGGCTGAGGGAGCTTCCCTGTGGCAGGATACAGTGAAATGCATAATCTCCTTCCTGCAGCTGCGGGATAAATTCGCCACCCATATTTTTGAAAATGAAAGCACTAACGATAAAAATGAAAATCGTAGCAGATACAATGACGTATTTTACTTTAACTGCTTTCTTAAGCAAAGGCTGATAGATTTTCTGCAGAAAATTCATCATCTTGTCTGAGAAAGTTTCTTTATGCGAAATCTTTTTAGACAGGAACAATGCGCTCATCATCGGAATATAGGTCAATGAAAGAATCAATGCTCCTAAAATGGCAAATCCTACTGTTTTAGCCATTGGCGTAAACATTTTACCTTCCACACCGGCTAAAGTAAGGATCGGGATGTAAACAATCAGAATGATGATTTCTCCAAAAGCGGCACTGCTCCTGATCTTCGATGCGGAGAGAAAAACTTCTTCGTCCATTTCACTTTGGGTAAGGGTCCGCATGGATTTTCTCAGTCCTAAATGATGTAAGGTGGCTTCCACAATAATTACTGCACCATCTACGATCAAGCCGAAGTCTATTGCTCCAAGGCTCATCAAATTGGCACTCACTCCAAAAACATTCATCATTCCCAAAGCAAAAAGCAGTGACAATGGAATGGCTGAAGCCACAATAAGTCCTGCCCTAAGATTCCCAAGGAAAACTACCAGTACAAAAATGACAATTAAGGCACCTTCAATAAGATTCTTTTCTACGGTGTTAATTGCTCTTCCGACAAGATCTGTTCTGTCCAGAAAAGGCTCTATGACCACATCATCCGGAAGGGACTTCTGAATAGTCGGGATTTTAGCTTTAATACGGCTGACCACTTCGTTACTGTTGGCTCCTTTCAGCATCATGACTACGCCACCTACTGCATCTACTTTTCCATCGTAAGTCAATGCCCCGTAACGTACAGCATTCCCGAGACGAACATCTGCGACATCTTTTATAAATATAGGAACACTTCCTGTTTCATTTTTTACGGAAATATTTTTAATGTCTTCCAGTGAAGCCACAAGGCCAATTCCCCGGATAAAATAGGCATTTGGTTTTTTGTCGATATAAGCTCCTCCGGTATTCTGGTTATTTTTTTCTAACGCTGTAAAAATATCAGTAATGCTTACTCCCATCGCTTTAAGGCGGTCCGGGTTTATACCGACTTCATATTGTTTCAATTCTCCTCCAAAGCTGTTGATTTCCGCCACGCCCGGAGTTCCGTTCAGCTGTCTGCGGACGATCCAGTCCTGCATGGTACGGAGTTCTTTGGCTGAATATTTTTTTCGCTGCCCTTTTTGGGATGAAGGATGTACTGGTATACTTCCCCTAGACCGGTACTTACAGGAGCTAGTTCTGGTGTTCCTACTCCTTTGGGAATTTCTTCCACGGCCAGTTTCAGCTGTTCATTGATTAGCTGTCTGGCAAAATAAACATCCACATTTTCTTTAAATACCACAGTGATTACGGAAAGCCCAAACCTGGAAATACTCCTCGTTTCCTGGATATCCGGAATGTTTGCAATACTCTGTTCTATAGGGAAAGTTACAAGCTGTTCCACTTCCTGTCCTGCCAGTGTAGGACATGCGGTAATGATCTGCACCTGATTGTTGGTGATGTCGGGAACGGCATCTATGGGAAGTTTTGTAGCACTCCATACTCCCCACATGATCAAAAGCAAGGTCATAATACCGACGACCACCTTGTTTTTGATACTGAATTTTATGATTTTATCTAACACAATCTGTATTTAATTTTAATTGGTAATTACTGCATACGGCGGTAATGCCGATGCAAAAATATCACGAAGACCTCTGCAATAAAATTGCAAAGTTCAATAGATCAGAAAGCATAACTTTCTAATAATCAATAAAATTAAATTTTAGGAGGTTGCCAGATATGGTCGTACATCTGGTAAGCAAAATTGTTGTTATGAAAAAGAATTTTCTTTGAAAAATAAGCCTGAACATGGCTCTGAACTTGAAACAACGGATCCATTTTGAAAGAAGATACAGTCATCTGACAACAGCTGCACGTACACAATGGCGAGCATATATCTCCTTTATCTTTTGAATGGGACTCCTGAATACTGAATGAAAGTTTGGTAACTGTTGCTCCTGCAGGACGGTGCACATCTTCACAGGGCATTAATGATAAAGCCATGAAATAGAATGCAAGTATCCATCTTAACAGATTCATATGGACAAAGGTAAAGTTTTTTTCTATAACGAAAAGTTTATCTAAGCATTTATTATATTCTTAACATCAAATTGATTTTTTAAAAAGGGATGTGTATTTTCTTTATTTTTGAGATATGGATTATATCCAAAATAACCTATGAAAAAACTTTTTTAATTTCTTTATGCTTAGCTTTATTCTCCTGTGTAGGATCTGATACTGAGTTTCTACCTCAGACTGTTTCTGAAGCTAAGAGCAGACACCTTTTTATTAAAGAATATCTTCCCACAGAAAATAAGGTGATCATCAACCAGGGAGAATATGAGATTGTAGAAGCCTTTACTGCTTTCAAGTTTAATTCAAAAAATGATCAAACAATCAATAAAAATTTCTTCGCCTTCAGTGTAAGAATTAAAAATCTAAAAACAGGTAAGGCAGGTCTTTCCCTTGAAGACAGTGATCACAGTCAATTCCTTGATTTTCACTGTGATTTCTGCGGAGGTATTAACAACGATAATATTGTTTTATATTATAATGATATCAGTAAAAGGAATAGTTTAGACAGTATTAAGATCGGTTTTAAGGATAAGAATAGAAAGGAGAAGATTGTTTATTTTGTGCAGAGAAAATGATAAAAAAGCCACCGCAAACACGATGGCTAAAAAAATCAAATCTAAATAAAACTATAAATTCGGGTTATTCTCCACCTCCTTCTGCGGAATACTAAACAGATAATACTTACTGTTCGGTGCAAAAGCAGTCTGATCCGGGAAATTAAAGACCGAGTGTCCTCTTCCATTTACTGTTTTTATCGTTCCGTCCGGAGTGGTGACTTGTACTTTTATCGGCTGGCCGCTGGCATCTACGTAAGGCTTTCTTACTACTATACCTTGTGTTCTGATAATATCTGAAAGAGAGAATCCTTCCCCGAAAAGTTCTTTTCTTCTTTCGATCAGGATTTCTTTTACTACCTCATCCTGGGCAAGAGATCCAGTGTAAGGATTGGCATTTCTTGCCGTTTTCAACTGGTTTAAAACCGCCACAGCATTGGTGATATTTCCGTTTCTTGCTTCAGCTTCGGCCTCGATCAGGTACATCTCTGCAGCTCTCATCAATACGATATCTGCGATAAGACCGGCTTTAAATTTAAATTTAGAATACCTCAGCAGACCTTCTCTACCTGGAAGACCATCCCACTGGAACAGCTGGGATCTGATATCATTGGTGTCAAATAAATTTTTGAAAAATGGATCTGCCATAAAACTGTAATAATAACTTCCCGAAGAAGACACATCCAGATAGTGAAAAGCATAGCTTGCCCCCGACTGTTCCTGGGTCTGCCCATGTCCCCAGATCCATTCGCCATTGCTGATGTCGTTGAAACCTTCCTTATATTTTTCAGCTGTCATGAGGGGATAACCGCCTCTGGCAATTTTTGCCGCTGCAGCCGCTTTACTCCATTCACCGGTATTCAGGTAAGTTCTTGCTAAAAGTCCGTTTACCACAGCTTTGTCGATCTTATCTTTATTATTTCTGGTATAATTGACCAATAAATTATCTGCTTCCGTAAGATCACTTTTAATTAAGTTATAGATTTCCTCCAGGCTAGCCCTTTTCTTTGGAACTGAACTGATGGTTGAAGGTTCCGTATAGATGGGTGCTGTAAGAGCTGTTTTATCTTTTAAATAACTGAACTGGTAAAAGCTGACCAGGTTCAGATAACAGAAGGCCCGCAATGCTTTAGCTTGTCCTTTTACCTGGTTCTTTTTTCCTGGCTGCCCTCGGTCTGGTCAATACGGGTGATCACATTATTCATATTATTAATGGTTGAATATAATGTCGACCATATGAACTGCGGTCTCGAAGCTGTACTATTGATCATTTCCGTAAAAGCATAGGCAGACGGAAACCCGTATTTATTGGTCAGAACCGCTACATCGCTTCCCATGGCATCACTTGTCCTCAAGACTGTTGAGTAACCGATATTGGCGTAAGTCGGACCGTCATCATTCAGTTTTGCCCAGGCACCATTGATCACTGTTTCTGCGCTTTCAGCCGTTTTGAAAACTTCTGCACCGTTAGCCTGGTCTGTAGGAGCCGTTTCCAGTTCGTTTGCACAGCTGGTCAATGACCATGCTGCGATCAGGGCAAAAGATATATATTTTAATTGTTTCATTATTTCAATTTTAAATAGGTTAAAGAGTTGCCTGAAGACCGAAAGTTATCGTTCTCATGGCAGGATATCTGTAATAGGTTGTTCCATCCAGTGCCTGTTCCGGGTCCATTCCTTTATGCTTGTAGAAAGTCAGGAAATTTTCTGCCTGAACATAAATCCTGAATTTTTTTAATCCTAATTTTTCAAAATAATCGGAAGGAAGTGTATAGCCCAGGCTCACATTTTTAAGTCTGGCATACGTTCCGGAATATAAGAATCTTGAAGACGTGGAAGTCCAGTTATTCGTTGTTGTGCTTAACGCAGGAACATCGGTATTTGGATTTTCAGGAGTCCATCTATTCAGCATTTCTGCACTCCATGCACGTCCTCCGGCGCTTCCGTTCGACATTAATGATGTATAATCCGTATCAAGGATCTTCCCACCGATGCTGAATGTCAGCAATCCTGAAAGATCAAAGTTTTTATAAGCAATACTTGTGGTAACCCCTCCCATTACTTTAGGCAATGCGGATCCCTGTACTGTTTTGGTTGCTTTGGCATACTCGGAAGTGGTTCCGTCTACTGTATTTCCGTTGGCATCCTGGTAAATGTATCTCCAGAGAGGTTTTCCGTTGGAAGGATCTACTCCTACCCATTCAGGAATAAAGAAATCATAAATAGAACCTCCTACTTCAAGACGTTTTGTTCCTGTGATCACGGATCCTTTGGGCAGCTTTGTTATTTTATTGGTCAGAGTACTCAGGTTGACATCCACATTCCATTGGAAATTATCATTTTTGATAGGCGTTGTGAAGAGTGAAAATTCAAAACCGGTGTTCTGTATTGTTCCCACATTAAAAGGAAAGTCACTGATTCCCAGGGATGGGGCAACCGGCATATTAAACAAAAGATCCTGACTCTTACGTTTAAAATATTCTACATTCCCTTTCACTCTGTTATTAAGAACAGCAAATTCAAGACCTACGTTTAAATTAAGATTGGTTTCCCATTTCACATCATTGGTCTGTACTTTTTCCAGGACTGTTCCCGGCTCACCCAGGTTATTATAAAATTTATACAATTCCTGGTAGGCATAGTACAGAGAGGATCCGTTAGGTCTTCGTAATTTATCATTCCCCTGGCCACCATAGCTGGCACGCAGAGTCAGCTGATTGAATATATTTAAATCCTTAATAAAATCTTCATTTGAAATTTTCCATGAACCTCCCACTGACCAGAACTTCCCCCATCTGTTATCAGCAAAGAACCTTGAAGAACCGTCTGCCCTTCCGGATAATGATAAAAAGTAAGTATTATTAAAATCATATTCCGCTCTTCCCAGAAAACTCAACAAAGAAAATTTGTCACTGTTACCACTAAAGCTCCCCAATAAAGCAGCTGCATCAGGCTCATAATAATAAGGAAGAGAAAACTGGCTTCTGGAGCCGGATATCGTCTGATAATCATATTTGTAGAACTCCTGCCCTCCCAGAACATTCAAGTGGTGTTTTCCGAACTTTTTATCAAAAGTCAGAATATTACTGGTGGTATAAGATAATGTTCTGCTGTTGGATTTCGTTACAGAACCTCCAATTTCACTTCCTTCCCCGAGAAGCGGATTAGAGTAGTAATGACCGTTATAATTCACCAGATCAACGGAAAAGCTGGTTTTAAATTTCAGTTCCGGAAGGAAAATAAACTCTAGAAAACCCTTCCCGGAGAAGTTGTCCTCTTTATTTTCGTTCTTGTCCAAAGGTAATGTTGCTGCAGCATTCTGGTTCTGCAATGCGCTGGTAGGTCTGTATTTCCCGAAATCATAAACCCGGTTTCCTTCTGCATCCAACACATAACTTCCATCTGCATTTCTTTCATAATACGGATAGAAAGACGGAATAACCCTGGCTGCATTGATGATATTGTCAGTTCTCGAGTCTGAAGATGGCGGCGCATTCTGGATACTGTTGGTATAGCTTAAATTGGCCCCTGCATTCAGCCATTTCTTTACTTCTGAATTAATTTTTAACCTCGTGGAAAATTTCTGAAATCCGGATTCAATGGCAATTCCTTTATCGTCAAGATATCCTAACGAAAAGAAATAATTGCTTTTCTCACTGCCTCCGCTGATATCAAAATCTACCTGGCTTCTGGAAGCTGTTCTCTGAAGAATATCTCTCCAGTCATCATTCCACAAAGCTTTTGCTCCAGGAACAAGCTTTCCGTCTGTCCCTACCGGGTTGGGAAAACCGGCTCCGTAAGGATTGATTCCCAAAGCAGTTGTCAGGTTATCACTCGCCATCTGTGCTGCCTGCTGTGAGCTGATCTGCCCCGATTTATAACCGTTTCTCAATGCTTCCCAATAAAGCTGGAAATACTGATCGGTGCTTACCTGCTTATAATCCTTTACCGCTCTGTTGGAAAATCCCTGGCTGATATTAAAATTGATCCTGGATTCTCCTTTCTTACCGGATTTTGTTGTGATGATAATAATTCCGTTAGCTCCCCTTGAACCGTATAATGAACTTGCGGTGGCATCTTTCAAAACACTGATGGATTCAATATCATTAGGGCTGATGGAATTGATGTTTCCGTCAAAAGGAATCCCGTCTACCACATACAATGGATCACTTGAAGCACTTATAGAGCCAATTCCTCTTATTCGTACAGAAGCGGTAGAACCCGGCTGTCCGGAGGCACTTACTGCCTGGATCCCCGGAACCTGCCCTTCCAGCGCTTTTGTAATATTGGTAACCGGCCTATTGTTGATTTTATCACTGGATATGGTAGCTACTGAACCGGTATAACTTGTTCTTTTAGCCTTACCATAAGCAATGACAACCACTTCATCGATTTCCTTTTCGTTAACCGTATCTTTCTTAGTTTGGGTCTGAGCCTGTACGCCCATTATTCCTAAGAAAAATATAGCAACAGGTGGAACCCAAACCTTAGAATTAATTAAATTTTTACTAATCATAATCAATTTTATTTATCATATATTTAAAAAATACCCTTTGCGGAAAAGACAGCAAAGGGCATCGCTCAATACGATAAACCAAGTGCTTATTTTTCCTTTATAGGCTGAATGTAACACCTTGCTCTGGGCAGGTTGTTAAGATTTCACAGGGTCAGTTCCCTCCATCTTTCTTTATAAGCCGATCGAAATATGTCTGCAAATCTAAAAACAATTAGTCCACAAAACAAGTAGACTTTAAATTTTATTATGAAATATTTTCAAAAATTAACTTAAATTTCATCTAAAACCCCAATAAATAAGCACTTACAAATATTACATAATTGTTAAATATGAGAAATATCATTAATAATACTTGAATTAATATTTTATTCTAATAAGTATCGGAAAATAAAAAATGACGCTGTTAGCGTCATTCTATGTTGCAATCAAATTTAAATCATTTAATACAGTCTCTGAATGGATACGAAGACTTCCAATGTATTATCTAAGTTGTTTGAATCTGTAGTAGTATTACCATTACCAGCACTGGTGAAAGATTTATTATCTATACGCAGTGCATAATAAACTCTATACCATTTGTTATCCGCAGTAGTAATGTCAAAAGTTACCGTTTCGTTTCTACCATAAGTAAGATATACGCCATCATCAAACTGAGCATAATTATTTGGAAAGACTAACAGATTGGCTCCATGTGAGTCACCGGTATGGGTAGATACTTCAGAAACCCATACTTTTGCATTGGCTGCAGTGATATTGTAGAGACGGGGATCAAAATTCGTACTCGCGCCACTGGAATCAAATGCATTGGGAGCAGTAATAAAAGCATCGACCCTGAAAGTATTGTTGATTACCGGAAGATCATTAAGAAACTGGCTTAAAAGAAATGATGCTGTTTTGCGCGGAATTGAAGAATGGTAATATACCAGCTCCCCAGGAGCAATTACTGCTCCTGCTCCCACCGTTGCACTACAGCTCTGTCCACCGATGTTGATTGCAAAGGTGGTAAGTGTAGGACTGGAAACAGTAGGCACACCCGATACTGTATAGCTAAGAATTCCCGAACCTACATTGAAATTTCCGGCAGCCAGTGTTGCAGTAAGCCCGTTTACAGGTCCCACAGTCTGTGCCGCATAAACTCCACCGTTCCCTCCGGTATAGGGAACAGTCATTGTTCCCGTATAAGGTGTTCCGGCAGTATAAGTTCCCGGTGAAAGCGTCACCCCGTTACAGGTAATAGAGCCTAAAGTTCCGGGAGCAAGAGAGCCATTGTTAAATGTTCTCCATTCTGTACCGTTCCAGAATACATAGCCTACATAACCGAGTCCTCCGGTTCCTACATTATACACAAGCAGTCCCGCAGCAGGTGAAGGTATTGTTACCTGATCAGTCTGAGAGGTCAATGCTGCTTTTGGTCCCAGAAGCCCTTTTTACTTCCAACCGCAAGCCCATCCACATTAATGTCCAAAATTGCAGATGCATCAGGTACTGTAGTGCCAACTCCCACACTTCCGGATGATGTCACCGTAAAATCATTGGATTGCTGTACAGCTGTTGGGGTACCAGTTGCATTATTATCTTTTGAACCGTCAACATGGAAAGTTCCTTGTGGATTTGCAGTATTAATACCTACTTGTGAATACATGGACACAAAGCCGAAGCCTGTAATGAGTAAAATAATTTTCTTCATGATAATTTTTTTAGTTAAAGAGGGAAATCTTCTCCCTGAGATTCATTTGTGTATTTCTGAGACAATTTTAAATTTCGTCTTATGCTTCAAAACCATTTGATATTTCAATATCTCCATAATTTTTTACTGATATCTATTCAATAAAAACTTTTAGATATGTTCCCTTTTTTCAATAATTTTGTAAAGTGAAAAGAGAACATTCTTGAAATATTTTTTGATTTAAAACTATTTGCAAAAATATTGCTGACGATAAATCAAAAAAAGATCAGATTAATGATAATCACGAAAATGACTTAAATTAAATAGAGCACTGAAAAACAATCAGTTATCAAAATCATTTTCAGAAATTCATTGATCCTTCATTTAAATAAACTTTCCTACGTCCACAAATGAGCACAACACATGAACAAATAGAAAAATTAAAGCATGAGCTGATGGACAGATATATCTTCCTTATGATTATTATTTTAGGAATTTATGCTGCTATCTTTACGTTTTATATTCATGATGAAGTAATGCCCTGGTATTTAACCGGAGGATTGCTTTTTTAGGATACAGCTATTCAATCATGCGAAAAAGGTTTTCTACCCGTACTCTCGTTCATTTGTATCTAATTACTGCTACTCTGTATAATTTCTACATCATGCTTGCTTTTTGGGACAACTCGGTCGCAAGTTTTTGCTGGTTGCTGCCCGTCCCACTGGGAGCCTATATCTTTTTCACGAAAAAGAAGTATTATTCTATACCTTTTATATTATCCTTATTATCTTAACCGGCTATTTTTTAGCAAACAACGTGGCTTTTAACTTTCCAAAACATACTCAAAAAGAAATCATCTTCACAGATACGATTTTAATTATTTCAAATGTTCTGGTAGTTGCGTTATTAATTCATTACAATGATAAAATCAGAAAAGTTGAAATCCTGTCACGGTTTTCCCAGGCTGAAAAAACAGAAAAAGAGAAAATAACCATCACAAAACCCGCTCCGGAAGATATTGAGACAGACAATGAAAACATGGAAAATCTTTTCAATAAAATTGAGGAATCCATGACAGAAAATATGCTTTTTAAAGATGTAAAATTCAATCTGTCTTCTTTAAGCGTAGCAATGGACGTCAACAGCAGCTATATTTCGAAAGCCATCCGACACAAGGGATTTCCGAACTTTAACAGCTATCTGAATACCTACAGGATAAATTATATAAAAAGACTATTTACAGAGGTTGATTTTCAGAAAACAACACTCATGTATGTTTACACTGAGGCCGGATTTTCAAACCAATCGACATTCAACAGGGTTTTCAAGCAAATTGAAGGAATCACACCATCAGAATATTTCCAGAAAAATCTGAAAAACAACAGCGAAAACAGTATTTAAAAAATATTATCTTTGAATAAATTATTTTCAATGAAAGTCCTTATTATTAACGGCCCCAATCTCAATCTGCTCGGTACAAGAGAACCGGAAATCTATGGAACCCTTTCCATGGAGGATTATTTGGAAAAATTAAAGACTGAGTTTCCTTCTTATGAATTAAAATATTATCAGTCCAATATTGAAGGAGAGATTATTAACAGACTTCAGGAAGATGATTTTGATGCACTGGTAATTAACCCCGGAGCTTATACTCATTATTCGTATGCTATCTCGGATTGCCTTAAAAACATCAGAAAACCGAAAGTAGAAGTTCATATCAGTAATATTTACAAAAGAGAGGAATTCCGTCAGAAATCTGTTACGGCAGCCAATACGGATGCTGTGTTGTCCGGTTTTGGAATGGACGGGTACAGGCTGGCAATTTTAAGTTTGAAATGATAATAAACGTTGAAGAATATGCTTCGACTCCGCTCAGCAAAACATTTCTGATACTATTAAAATAAAAAAAGCCTCATCACTTGATGAGGCTTTTTGTTTTATTAAGTAGTCTGCTGCTGAAGCTGCGGTCCTGAAGCAACTAGCTTCTTCCCTTCTTCAGTATTACAATACTGTTCAAAGTTTTTGATATATCTTGCAGCAAGATCTTTTGCTTTTTCTTCCCATTCCGCAGCAGTGCTGTATGTTTCTCTAGGATCCAGGATACCTTCGGAAACATTCGGAAGCTGTGTAGGAATTTCAAGGTTCATAATCGGAACCTGAGTTTTAGGAGCATTTTCGATAGAACCGTCAATGATCGCATCAATAATCGCTCTGGTATCTTTAAGAGAGATTCTCTTTCCGGTTCCGTTCCATCCTGTATTCACCAGATAAGCTTTAGCTCCATGTTCTTTCATTTTCCCGATCAATGTTTTAGAATACATGGTTGGGTGAAGGGTAAGGAAAGCTTCTCCGAAAGCAGGAGAGAAAGATGGTTCCGGCTCAGTGATTCCTCTTTCTGTACCCGCCAGTTTTGAAGTGTACCCACAAAGGAAGTGATACTGTGCCTGGTTTTCATCCAAAATAGAAACCGGAGGCAATACTCCAAATGCATCGGCAGAAAGATAAACGATTTTTTTAGCATGCCCTGCCTTGGAAGGAAGAACAATTTTGTTGATATGATAAATCGGGTAAGATACTCTTGTATTTTCTGTGATAGATCCGTCTTTATAATCAGCGATTCCGTTGTGCACCACTACGTTTTCAAGAAGTGCATCTCTTTTGATCGCTCTGAAAATATCGGGTTCTTTTTCTTCTGAAAGATCAATAACTTTAGCATAGCAACCTCCTTCATAGTTGAAAACCCCATTGTTATCCCAACCATGCTCATCGTCACCGATCAGGTATCTTTTAGGATCTGCAGATAAAGTTGTTTTTCCAGTCCCTGAAAGACCGAAGAAAAGCGCCACATCACCATCCTCACCTACGTTAGCAGAGCAGTGCATGGAAGCCATTCCTTTTAAAGGTAGATAGTAATTCATCATGGCAAACATCCCTTTCTTCATTTCACCACCATACCATGTACCTCCAATGATCTGTAGTTTTTCAGTAAGGTTGAACATGATAAAGTTCTCAGAATTAAGCCCTTGAGCTTCCCAATTTGGGTTGGTTGTTTTGGAACCGTTGATTACTGTGAAATCCGGCTCTCCGAAGTTTTCAAGCTCATAGTGAGACGGACGGATAAACATATTGGTAACGAAATGCGCCTGCCACGCTACTTCAACGATGAACCTTACTTTTAGTCTTGTATCTGTGTTGGTACCACAAAAAGCATCAACTACATAAATTTTCTTAGCTTCAGAAAGCTGGTTCAGCACTAATCCTTTACAAAAATCAAAATTTTCCGCTGTTGTAGGAAGGTTTACTTTTCCGTCCCAGAAAATTGTGTCTTTTGTAACATCATCCTGAACGATATATCTGTCTTTAGGTGAACGACCTGTGAAAACTCCGGTTTTTACTGATACTGCACCGGATTCTGTAAGCTCAGCTTTCTCAAAGCCTTGATTTTCAGGAGCTATTTCAGCCTGATATAACTCTTCATAAGAAGGGTTATAGACGACTTCATAATTTCCTTTAATCCCTAATTTTTCTAAATCCTGGATGATTTTAGCGTGTTTCATTTTACTTATATTTTCTATTTCTTTATTGGGTTCAACAAAATTAATATTAATTATTTGTTAAAGGTGGTTTAAATATAATGATATAAGTCAGAATGACAAATAAAAAAACAGGATTGTAAATTACTGATTATAAATTAATTATATCAGACCATTCAAAAACAGTATTGAAACCTTTTCCCCAAAAATAGTCCTTATAGCCGTGAAATTTGGCACTCATCACAAAATCCCCACCCCATGCTCCCAAACTTTTAACGAAAACAGGACAGTCTGCAAAAAACCTTTCTTTAACTGTGGGAATTTCAAGGAATTTCGAAATCTTTTGCTCATGAATCATCATCAGCTCAGAAAAATTTTCCAATTCGCTGCATAACAAAACTTTTCTTGTGATATCCGAAAATTCGTCAACCAAAATTTGGGACTTCGATCTGGACTTGTAAAAACTGATCCCTTCCCTGCTATCCTGCTTCTGATTCAGATGAATAAAAATCAGTTCATTTTTGAATGGAGGATTGAAATCTACCTTTTCATAACTGATCTGTGGTTGGCTTTGAAAAAGAACAGCAGATTTTTCTTTTGCAACTGCAATATCATAGCCGCTTCCTCCCAGGCTGATGCTGTTAAGGTAGAAAGGATCAATGCCTGCCCACTCTGCAAGGTTGGTCATTAAAGTAGAGCTGCTCCCCAGTCCGTAGTCTGCGGGAAACTGGAGGTTGGTCTTCAGATGGTAAGTAAAATGATTTTTGAATCTGGTTTCCGAAAGCTGCTGAACGTCTTTTAAGGTTTTCAGAATAAATTCAGCGCTTGAAGGAAGGTTGGTTTCGAGGATCTGCCAGTTTTTATAATCAATGACAGCTTTCAGCCATAATTTGTTCTGATGGTAGGCTTCCCAAAAGATCAATGATTTTCCATCGTCTTTTTCCTCAAAAAAAAACTCTTGTCCAAGCTTAGTGGGTACCGCCAGGACAAGAGCTCCGTCTATTGCGAAATATTCTGAAGTAAGCATAAGCTTTCCCGGTGAAAATATTCCGCTCATCGTTGTTTATTTATATTGCAGAGGCAACGTCTACAGAAGGGTCAATTTTCTTGATCAGTCCCTGAAGTGTTTTTCCAGGACCTACTTCCACGAAATTAGAAGCGCCGTCCTTGATCATATTCTGAACAGACTGCGTCCATTTTACAGGACCGGTAAGCTGGGCGATCAGGTTTTGCTTGATTTCCTCAGGATTAATTACCGCTGTAGTCGTAATATTCTGATAAACCGGAATAGTTGCTTTTCTGAATTTTGTTTTTTCTATAGCTGCGGCCAGTCTTTCTTGTGCCGGCTGCATCAATGGAGAATGGAACGCTCCGTTTACAGGAAGTAACAGGGCTCTTTTTGCTCCTGCTTCTTTAAGCTTTATGCAGGCTTCTTCTACAGCAGGTGTTTCTCCTGAAATTACCAATTGCCCGGGGCAGTTGTAATTGGCAGGCACTACAATTCCACTGATCTGTGCACAGATTTCTTCAACTTTAGCATCTTCAAGACCTAAAATTGCAGCCATAGAGCTTGGATTGGCATCACATGCTTCCTGCATGGCTTTTGCTCTTTCGAAAACCAGCTTCAAACCGTCGTCAAAGGATAAAACTCCATTGGCCACTAAAGCTGAAAATTCGCCTAAAGAATGTCCTGCCACCATTTCGGCTCCAAGACCGTTCACTGCTTTTAAAGCAGCAACTGAATGTATAAAGATTGAAGGCTGGGTAACCTCTGTTTTTTTAAGATCTTCATCTGTCCCGTTGAACATCAGGGAAAGAATATCAAAACCTAAAATTTCATTGGCAGATTCCATTAAGTCCTTAATGTCTTTTCTAGAATCGTACAATTCTTTTCCCATTCCTACGAACTGAGAACCCTGCCCAGGAAATACAAGTGCTTTCATGTATTGAATTAAATATTATGCAAATATAAAGATAATGTTAAAAATATTCCTTTAAAAAGGCATAAATCGGTTAAGGAACTAGTCTGATCACACGGTATCCGGTGTTTACATAAGCTCCGTTTGCTTTGGATTTTACAAATTCAAACTTGGTAGCAAGCTGAGTCTGAACCTTATTCATTTGTTTAAAGATCTCTCCTTTTTTATTTTCTCTCGTCAGCATGTCGTTCACAACATCAAACCCTACGATAGCATATTTTGGAGGCGTCTTACAGTATTTGCTTTTATAAGCAGCCAGGATTTCTTTCTCAAAACTACCTTCTGCATTAATCTTTCTGTCCATCAGGTACACAAGGCTTGCCTGGCTCAGTTCATCCACTTTCTTCTCGAAAACAGGAGAATAATACATGCTGAAGGCTTTTACTCCCTGCACTTCTTTGGAAAGAGCAATGGTCTTGTTGGCAAAAGCTTCTCCGGCAGCATCATTATCACTGGCAAGTATCGCAATAACAGGAGCGGACTGCCCGGTCATCATGTTCTTATCCAGCTGGATTTCTGAAGGTGAATTAACGATAATGATATTTGGATTTTTAACTGCTTTTTCGAGACCGCCTTTAATATAGCTCGCAATCTCTTTTTTGCTGTCTGCCACTACATATATTTTCTGATCTGAATAAACAGCTTTTACTTCATCAACAATTTTATCTGCGTAGGTCTGGTCATTGGTTTCAACAATGATCAGGTTGCTGTAGTTGTATAGCTCCGGTGAGTTGGCAAATGGTGCTACTACCGGTATTTTCTGATTTCTTGTAAAATCAAGGACATCAATCACATTGGATTTGAAGAATGGGCCGATGATCAGGTCCGTATTTTCAGGATTGATCTGGGCCATTGAATTTTTAAATGAGGCTTCGTTCCCTGAATCTACTATTTTAATGTCAAGCTTCTGTCCGCCACTGGCATTTCTTTCAATGGCCAGTTTAGCTCCGGTAAGGAAATCCAGTGCCATAGATCTATACTGAGTTTCGTTGGTGCTGTACCCAAAAGGCAGCATTAAAACAACGCTCAATGCATCTCCGTTTTTCTTAACATAAGCAGGATCCTGTTTTTTGATCTTTAAGACCATCCCTGTTTTCAGTCCTTTGGAAAGTTCAGGATTCAAAGCGATCAGCTCATCAATCGAAACTCCGAACTTATTAACAATGGAGAACACAGTATCTCCCTGCTGAACGGTATAGGTAACGTAATCATCAACTACTGTAGTTACAGTTCCTGCAGATGATTTTTCGTTTCCGGATTCTATTTTTGTTTTCGGATTTACGGGTTCGGAAACCACATCTGTATCCGTATTTGATTTTTTTACTCTGATGGTTTCACCCGGTTTAAGACCTTTTTCTTCCAATCCCGGATTCAGGGCAAAAAGTTCCTGCTGGCTGATTCCAAACTGTTTTGTAATTCTGTAATAATTATCTTTTGACTGGATCACATACGCTTCTCCTTCTGCAGGTGTTGTCACTGCTGCGGATGTTTCCGTATGGGTTTCTGTAGATTTAGTAACTACAGCGGCTGGAGTCGCCTGCTGTTCTCCGCCGTATTTTTTAATGCTTTCAAGAGGTAAAGCGATCTCGTCTCCTATTTTCATATGGGAATCGAGCTCAGGGTTCAGCTTTCTTAAATCGGTCTCAGAGATACGGTATTGTTTGGTAATTCCGTAAATAGTCTGCTTAGGCTGAAGGATTATTTTTCCAACCTGACCTACTGAACTGGATTTTACTTTTTCAGTAACGGCAGGTTTGGAAGCAGGAGCTGTATGTTTCTCAGCTCTCACCGTAACAACATCGCCTATTGCCAGCTTACCGTCTTTATATTTAGGATTCAGCTTTAACAATTCATCTACAGTAATTCCGTATTTTTTTGCAATATTATAGGGATTATCTCCTTTTACAACGGTGTGAGAGTTCTGGGCAGATACCCCCAAAACCATACATAAACTGGACAAAATAAAAAACCTCTTTATCATACTCGATAATTATAATTTACAAAAATACTTCTTTAAAATTAAATGGCAACAATTATTAATTTGGATTCTTGAACCACCATTTCTTCCCAACAATTTTCAAGCCATGAATAGCCATAGTCTGAAAAGAATACGCTAAAGTTATAGACTCTTTCCTGCCAGGTTTTTGAAGGGTGAACATCTAAAAACAGTTTTTCGAGTCTTTCAAGCAGCTCGCCCTGTTTTATTTTTTCTGCATGAAGCAGACGTTTTTTCATTCTTTTAAATGATTTCAGTTGTCTTACTTCTTCTGCTTTTACCATATTTCCGAAAGAGCGTTCTGTGGTTTCAGCAATTGCTTTCAGCTCGGAGAAGTTTTTCTCCAAAAGAAGCTCTTTCTCTTCAAGCAATGACAATACCCTGCTGTCTTGTAAAATTTTCTGATTGGTAATTGCTGTAAAGTTTCCAAAGAAGTCCTGAATATTAAGGTCCAGTTTCTCAATTTTTCCAATTGTTTTTTCTTTGATGAAAAGCATTGAATTTCTTGGGATCAAAACGGGGAAAGGGATATTGACCGCTTTGAAATAGTCTTTAAGCTCCAGCCAGTACATAATTTCAGCATTTCCTCCGATATAAGCGAGGTTAGGAAGTACTTTTTCCTGATAAACCGGCCGCATTAATGCATTCGGGCTGAATTTCTCCGGATGGTTTTCAAGTTCCCGAAGGATTTCTTCCTTTGTAAATTTTATGTCTGTATCTACTACAATGTATCTTTCACCGTCAAAATCGATTCTGTCTCTTGTTCCGGAAAGGTAAAATAGGTTGATATCCCTTGGATTGACCTGTACCTTTCCATATTTCTCTGTCAGAAAATCTACTTTCTGTTTTGAGTTCTTCTGTAAACTGAAATTCAGCAGCTCATCTTTGAAAATATCTTTAACCTGATTTTTGAGTTCTCTGGAATTCCCGTCTATAATCAGTAATCCAAATTCAGAGAAAAGTCTGTTTACTAATATTTTGATAGCCTGTGTAAGTGTATTTCCTGCTTTATACGCTTCTTTCATCATCAGGATCAGCTCCGTTCCGAACACAGAATCCTTGAATTCTTTTTCAAATTCTGAAATAAAAAAGGTATCGCTGATGGTGATCTTACCTACCGGTCCGCCAGACTTCTCGTTGATCTCGTAATAATTGTGTTCTGTTTTAAAATGATTGATTTCGGCAAAATCGTGGTCTTCAGAAGCCATCCAGTACAGGGGCACAAAATTAAAATCCGGGAAGTTCTCTTTCAGATAAGTACATGTTTTAATGGTCTGCAAAATTTTGTAAACAAAAAAAACAGGTCCTGAAAAAAGATTCAGCTGATGCCCGGTGGTAATAGTAAATGTATTGGGCAACTTCAGATCTTCCAGGTTTTCTTTCTGTTTTGATGAAAGGATAAGCTCTGAAAGCTGTTCTTCCAATACTTCAGACAGAACATTTCTCTGATCCTGTGCAAAAGCGTTTTGCTTGAGATGGATCTGATCTTTAAAGTGATCCAGAGAAAAGGTATTTTTTTCAAAGCCCTCAATTTTTTGATTCAGAAAATCTTTTACCAGCTGAGGAATGCTTTCTATATCGTTAAATGATATTTTATTTATTGTTTTCAACTTTGTTTTGCTTTTAGTTGAACAAATACCACACAATACCAATATTTAACCTGAAATCGTAAACCGGATAGTGTGGAAATGCATATGCTTTATTGTTGGAAAGAACTGTTCCTATCTGCTGGCCTTCTACATAGAAGAACATTTTTTTAACCTTCATATTGATATAAAGATCTGCGATAGGCTGTCCGCCGATAGAAAATGAATCTGCATTAGGCAGAATATATTCGTTTAAGATAGGGAAGTAATCTCTTGAGGCAAATTTTGAGAAGTAATAAACTTTCAATCCGGCCTGGATTTCTGCCGCTTTTTTAAACGCCTGGCTCTGGAAGAAGAAATTGGCTCTTCCGATGAAACCTGGCATTGGCAGAAGTTCTTTATTGGTGAGTGCATTCTGGAAATGAACTCTTGTATTCAGATGGAATTTCCCGAAGCTGAATGTGGCATCACCCCCGATCTGAGAGATATTGAGTGAGCTGCTGCTTTGTTGCGGCGCTCCGTCAGCATTGAAATAGGTGTAATTATCTATTCTGAAATAGTTGGCGAAAATTTCGGTTTTAAACCATTTTAGATTAACACTCCCTCCAATTTCCGTTACCGTTTGGTTCTTAGCATTTTCAAGGTAATAATTATATTTGTTGTAAACGGAAGTGTTCAGAAGATAATTAAATGAAGGATAAGCACTTTGGAAGTTTACTTTTGCATTTACAAAATAATCTTTTACGGGTTCAAATTTTATGTTGTTAGCTGTTCTAAGGTAGCTTCCGAATTGGCTTCCGTTGGAAAATTCCAAAAAGGATTTCAACTGAAATTTGTCCCAAAGCTTTACCTGAAGATTTCCTACCGCCCCTATTCTGTTTTCTTTAAGTTCAGTAGGAAGAGTTATTCCATTTATTGTCATAAGATCTCTAACGCCAAATTTCAACATCTGATAACGTACTCCACCATCAAGCTTGAATTTTTCATTATTAAAAACAAGACTTACCGTATTGCTGAAGTTATCAGAATATTTTTTGTTGTAAGAGGAAAACCACTGGTCAGTTCTGTGGCAGCATCATCATACCAATAAGATTCTACCGTCCCTTGATTATAGAAATATTTATTCCCCTGATGGGACAAGGTATGTCGTATGCTAAAAGGGAATTTTTCCGAATTAAAAGGTGTAAACTGGTGACTCAGATAATACCTTCTGTACGAAAACTGTGAGCTTGATGAAGCCAGATTCACCTGAGCGTTCTGTCTGTTACTGTAATTGCTGTCACCACTCTGAAAGAGATCATCTTCCGTTATTCCCCCACTTTCCTGATTGTTTACATTCTGATGGAGATAGTGGGCAAACAATTCATAGTTCCCGCTTTTGGACACATAATGTCCTGAAAATAAAGTATTGTTATTGGAAGCTAAGGAGTTTCTGTAAAATCCCTGAGAACGAAGTCCCATATACTCCAATGCAAAGTTGAATCTTTTCCCGATATTCTGGGTATAGGTAGATTTTAATGCAGCTCCATTCTTCATAGCCGTATGGTAAATGAAAGCAGCTGTAGGGGTTTTTACATCGTAATATTTTACATCATCAGCACCGATGATCATGTATGCCTTGTTGGAAGGAAGCAGAGAAAGGTTCTGTTCGGGATTAACTTCATAAACGAGAGGATTAAATCCTGCCCCTATATTGGCAACCTGAGCTCTGCCGAAGTTATCCGTATTATTATATTGTGAAAAGATATGGGTTTTGTCAAAAGTCATTACCGTATCAAAAATCTTCTTTTCAGAAAACTGGGTCTGATACTGGTAATCATTAATGGTAGGCTTAAAAATCTTCAAAGAATCTTTTTTCCCGGTATCTATAACAAGGGTATCTTCTTCTTTTTGGGTTGATTAACATCTGTTTTATTAACGACCTGCGCCTTTGCGACGCAGCCAAAGAAGATGATTATAATAAGGATATACTTCATGTGTTCATTTATATTGTTCAAAAATCACCTGGACCCTAAAGGCTCATTCTTGATTTTGGTACAGCAAAAATAAGAAATAAAAGGAAACAAAAACCCCTGCTTGAAGCAGGGGTCAAGATATGGTGTTTACTTGTTTATGAATTCTACCAGTTTTATCATGTCTGGTTCTTTGTTGAAATTGATTTTATTAGATTTCACAAAATTATCCAGATCTTTCTTATCTACTGAAAAAATTGCAGCGGCATCTGCTGAGTTTTTAGGGAATTTGGAGAACTTTTTGTCTTTAGCTATTAGATAAAGATCCTTATCTTTTTCATAGTAGTCATTAGCGTCTTTAGTAAAACCATTATTACTTTTCGTCCCTCCCATAAGCTCCATTTTTTCTCTTTTATATAAAGAGAATTTAGGATTATCTACTAATATTACCAGATATCCAACTTTTGTTTTACCTTCATAAGAGTATGTAAGAGACTCATACGTTTTTTTAAGAGCTGGAAAATGAATTATAAGTCCTTCTGTTTTATTGGCATTATATAACTCTTCCCCCATCTTGAATTCCATTTCATCCTCATAAGCATTATAACGGAGATTCTGAACATTTTTGCTATAATCCTTTATAATAACTTTTTCGAAGTTGTCTCCATTTAAATATGGAGATCCATCGATTTTACGATCCTCCTTATGTACTCTTCCGGGTTTACTATAGAAACCGTCTGGTGTTGTAACAACATTCAGGATATCGCTGTTTTGGGAAAAGAGACTCTGCCCTACAAGTATTGTGATAATAAAAGTATTTTTTTTCATATTAATATTAATCTTTAATTTAAAAAGCCGCTCTTAGAGCGGCTTTTTTTGTATTAATTACCAAACCCTGGGTTAGGCGTTACTAATGTTCCGGGAACATTAATTTCTGTTCTAGGGATAGGGAAAGTTAACAATTGGTTTCCAACGTTTCTAACAGTACCTGCAACACCGCTAGAGCTTCTTTGAATAATTGGTTGATTTCTTCTTAATAAATCCCAATATCCAAATCCTTCTCCTACAAGTTCTTTCTGTCTTTCAGTGTAAACATCGTTTAATGTAAGTGTCACTGCAGGTGTTAAAGCTCCTGTAGCTTTTCCACGTTTAGCCTGAATCATATTGTAGTAAGTCAATGCAGTTGCAGCATTTCCTCCTGCTTGAAGTTCAGCTTCAGCACC
This sequence comes from Chryseobacterium sp. GTID13, assembly GCF_056172655.1. Lineage (NCBI taxonomy): Bacteria > Pseudomonadati > Bacteroidota > Flavobacteriia > Flavobacteriales > Weeksellaceae > Chryseobacterium > Chryseobacterium sp. GTID13. The sequence continues at coordinate 838,711 of NZ_JAOCMB010000002.1, read as the reverse complement.
GTTTAATAATACTTCTTCGTATCTTACAACACGAATATTATCAAAACTATTCACATATTTACCATTAAGAACGTTTGTTGATGAAATAACTGCTCCTCTCACATCATCCGCAACATAAGACAGTCTTAATGCAGGAACAACCTTCATATTTCCGTATCCTTTTGGAGCAAGGTTTAGTTTGTTAGAAGTAGATGTTGTTCCAAGGTCGTTAGTGGAACCTACAGCAATTTCAAAAATTGAGTTAACCGAAGAATCCGGTTTTGAAAAACTTCCGGAGAAATCAGATGCACCAATCACAGAATATTTACCTGAAGCAACCAAATCAGCTACCAAAGTTCTAACTTTTGCATAATCACCTTTGTAAAGATAATATCTTGACATAAGTGCTTTCACTCCATATTGGTTAATTTCTGTTCTTGTAAGATGTATATTGGCTGTTGGAGCTCCCATTAGGGAAAGTGCCTTATCAAAATCTGCTTCTATCTGAGCTCTTGTTTCAGCTACTGTAGAACGAGCCTGCTTGGCTTCAGGATTGTACACTGTAGGAATAACTACTCCTGTAGTACCTCCTGCATACTCCTGTCCAAACATTCTCAATAGGTCAAATAAAGCTAAAGCTCTAGAAGCATATGCCTGACCTTTAAGGTAATTAGCTCTTGCCTGAATCACTGCAGGGTCCTGAGATTGTTTCCATGTTAATTGTCCTGAAGGCACATTATTAATTACAATATTAGCCTTTGCAATCACCTTATACATTTCTGCATATGGACCAGAAGAATATTGATCTCCTGCAGTCATAGAATATGAGGCAACTGTCTGATAATAACCCGCACCGTTAGCAAAGTCAGAATACATATTGTTACTTCTAAGTTCTCCAATCATTAAAAAATCACATCCATAATAAGAGGCGCTTCTCATTGAAAGATATTGTCCTTTTACAAACGCATCCAATTCTTCAATGGTATTTAATGGTCCCTGTTGAACCTGCTGAAAGAATTCAGTTTCGATGAAATCATCACTACAAGACGTTAATGCAGCAGTTGATAAAACTGCTAGCATTCCATATTTTAAAATATATTTTTTCATTTTTTACTAATTAAAATTGAATATTAAACCCTAGTGAATAAGTCTTTTGAACTGGTAAGTTAAGGTTGTTAGTTGCGTTCAAGTTGTTTTCAGGATCAAACTTAAGATTCTTATCATAACGATGTGTCAAGATATTATTTCCTTGAGCATACACTTCGAATCCTTGAAGTCCTGTTCCTTTTAACATTTTAGCATTAAATTTATATCCAACTCTGACATTGCTTAGTCTTAAATAATCTGTCTTAGCTAAAAATCTTGTTGAAGTTCTATTCGAGTTAGTTGCATTATTATATACTGGTTTAGGGTTTGCTGCATTCGGATTTGAAGGAGTCCAAAAATCAAGAGCATCTGTAGAACCAGGATAAGAATAAGTATACTGACCATCAGATTGAGTATATGAGCCCCAATCATTTAGAACCTTACCACCAAATCCGAATGTACCTAATGCAGATAAAGTAAAGTTTTTGTAAAATACATTAAGGTTTACACCACCAAATACATTTGAATAAGATCTTCCTTGTACAGCAAGAGCTGCATCAGCATATTTGTTAGTCGTTTCTCCATCCATTCCATTTTTATACCATAATGGATCACCGTTTGTAGGATCTACCCCAGCCCATTTTCTGATATAAAAAGTACCAATGCCTTCCCCTTCTCTAAGAATTGTAGAACCTGTAATCACGTCCTGCCCACCATATAATGATGTAATTTCATTTTTCAGGGTACTTAAGTTACCTCCAATACTAAGAGTGAAATCTTCTTTTCTTACTACATCATAATTTACAGTAAATTCAAATCCTTTATTTACTAGTGATCCTACGTTAATATCTTTATAAGGATATGTTGGAGTAGTTTCAGCAGGTAATCCTTGAGACAATTGTAACGGTACACTGAATACTAAATCTTCAGTCTTTTTGTTATAATATTCTGCTGTAATGGTAAGTCTGTTTTTGAAGAAGCCCATATCAAGACCAAAACTCAAAGGCTTTACAGTTTCCCATCTTAGGTCTGGGTTATAAACATATCTTGGTGCAGCAGCAGGTGCATCATTATAGTTTCCTGTATATTGGTATAAAGAATATGGAATACTTGAAATTGTGTTACCTACTTTACCATAAGATCCTCTAAATTTAAATTGGGAAATCATATCCCACTCTTTTACGAATTGAAGTCTCGCTAAATCAACTCCAGCCCCAACTGAATAAAAAGTTCCCCATTTTTGACCAGGTACAAAATTTGATAATGCATCTCTTCTTATTGAGAGATCAATTAAGATAAACTTATCATAATCATAGTTTAATACTCCAGCATAACCATTTCTTGAACTCATAGATCTATCTCCTTGTGCATAAATAGGCTTTATGAAATTACTTAATGATTCCAAGTTTGGAGAACCTACATTTACACCTTGTCCTGCAACAAATCTATAGTTTCTTTGATAAGCCTCTTGAATAGCAGAAATATTGAATCTGTTTTTGTCGCCGATTTTAAAGTTATAATTAACAATATTCTGTAAATTCCAGTTAAAGTATCTTGAAGTAGATTCAGTTTTTCTACCATTTACCTGATATCCGTCACCATGAATCGGGTTATAGTAAGTGTCGTTTTCAATATTGTTATATTCAGCTCCAAAAACTACTTTATATGACAAATTCTTTAAGATTTGATATTCTCCATATAAGTTACCAAAAACCCTTGCAGTAGAAGCTCTGAAGTAGTTATTCTCCTGTACATATCCAGAGTTAAATAAGTTATTGCTTAATCTACCACTAGTTCCTAAATAATAAGTCCCATCTGCATTATATGCCTGATCTGTGGGTCTTCCAAATAATTCAAATAAAATAGGATTTGCAAATCCTCCTCCATTTGGAAGAGTATTAATTCTACTGTATGAAAGCTGTATGTCAGTTCCTAACTTAAATTTATCTGTAGCCTTGTAATCAACTTTTGTAGTAAAACCCAAACGTTTGAAATCAGATCCTTTCAATTCACTTTCCTGAAGGAAATAGTTAGCAGAATTGTAATAAGTAATTTTATCATTTCCCCCACTGATTGATGCATTTACCGAGTTCTGGTATCCACTTCTACTAGTTACATCTCTCCAATTTGTATTATTAGTAGTAGTAAATATCTGCTGAGGTGTAGCTCCATACTCTCCAGCTACCATATCTGCATAAACCTGCTCTGGAGTGTCACCATAATAATTACCAAAAACATGTGTTAAAAGGTATCTATATTGCTCTGTATTTAAGCCTTTCATACCTTCAATAGCACGAGAGTTTGTTCCCGATTCGAAATTTAATGAAATTGTTGGCTTGCCTTTCTTACCTGATTTTGTTGTAATAACGATTACCCCAGCACCAGCATCTGCTCCATATACAGCTGTTGAAGCTGCATCCTTAAGTACAGTTACACTTTCAATATCATCACTGTTTAGATTGGCTAAAATGTTAGCAGTTGTAGCCCCGCTTGTTAAGTCACCACTTTGTACTCTGATACCATCAACTACATAAATAGGGTTAACACCTCCATTTACTGAAGTTATACCTCTTACACGAACTGATGCAAAACCTCCAGGTTGTCCCGACGCATTCCCCGTCTGAACACCGGAAACTCTACCTTGAAGCATTTTATCCACTGACGCAACGGGAACATCCTTTATTGCGTCACTTTTCATTGTACCTACAGCTCCAGTTAATTCTTTTACTGTTTTTTTCTGCCCGAATCCAACCATTACTACTTCATCAATTTCTGTAGTAGCTGTGTCTTTTTTCGTTTTTTGTGCAAAAGCAGTAGTTCCAATAAAGAACAATGCCCCAACACTTAATACACGTAGTTTAACATTCATATTAACAAATTTTAATATATTTAATTAGCAAATATGTTAATAAATATTAACACTCACAAATATAGTTACCTCGTAAGCTTTAGCTTTATTTTCCATATTGTTTTTAACTATTGCGTGAAATAAACTACATTAAGTAAAAACATCCCTCATTATTGTATAAATATTTTTTTTCACATATGTCTTTTTTTTAACAAATTATTATTAATTTATAAAATATTATTTAGAATGCATATAAATTACAATAAAGCAAAATAATAACTTGAAAAAACTACAAAAAAGATGATTTCGATAGACCTAAAAATTTCAAATTAATAATATATTCTAATTTTTTACAATTCTCATACTCTTATTTCACATTCCCATTGCATTTAAAACGGCATATTTATAGCTTTAAATTTAGACACTTTTTAGTGTTCTAAGCCTTATTCAGCGCAGCATTGCGTCTTGTTTTTGATGATAAGATCCAAACCACAACTCTGAAACATTATAAGTCTTTACATATTTAAATTATCAATAAAAAAAATATTTATAGAAATCTCTGAAGATTACATAAATCAAAAAGAAAAAATTTAACAAAAAAACCACTTTCCTAGGAAAGTGGTTTTTATATTTATACTAAAAATTTTATTTTAGTTTTTTCTTAACAGCTACTTCTTCGTAGACTTCAAGAATATCTCCGATTTCAATATCGTTATACCCCTTAAGGTTTAATCCACATTCATAACCTTTTGTTACTTCTCTTACATCATCTTTGAAACGTTTCAAGCTTTCAAGTTCGCCATCGAATTTAACAATACCGTCTCTCAATACTCTTACTTTCGAGCTTCTTGTTACCTTACCTGAAAGAACCATACATCCGGCAATTGTACCTACTTTAGAAATCTTGAATACCTCTCTGATCTCTACGTTACCAATTACCTGTTCTTTAATTTCAGGAGAAAGCATACCTTCCATCGCTTCTTTAACCTCATCAATGGCAGCATAAATTACCGAATAGGTTCTGATCTCGATTTCTTCCTTCTCAGCCAGTTCTTTAGCATTAGCACCTGCCCTTACGTTAAATCCAATGATAATTGCATCAGATGCAGTAGCCAGGTTAACGTCAGATTCAGTGATCTGCCCAACTCCTTTGTGAAGAATATTTACATTGATTTCTGCTGTAGATAATCTCTGTAGCTGATCAGATAATGCTTCTACGGAACCATCCACGTCACCTTTAAGGATAATGTTCAATTCTTTGAATTCACCCAGAGCAATTCTTCTTCCAAGTTCTTCAAGCGTAGTATGCTTCTTCGTTCTGATCGAAAGTTCTCTTTGTAACTGTTCTCTCTTATTGGCAATAGTTTTAGCCTCACTTTCATCTGCATATACCTTGAATTTATCACCTGCCGTAGGAGCGCCATCCAATCCAAGAATAGTTACCGGAATTGAAGGACCTGCTTCTTTAAGGTTTCTTCCTCTTTCATCAAGCATTGCTTTTACCTTACCGTGGTTTTTACCTGCCACTACATAATCTCCTACTCTTAAAGTTCCGGTTTGTACTAACATCGTAGCAACATATCCTCTTCCTTTATCCAGTGATGCTTCGATAACAACTCCCTGAGCCGCTCTGTTCGGATTGGCCTTAAGATCAAGCATTTCTGCCTGAAGCAATACTTTTTCCAAAAGAATATCCATATTATTACCAAACTTAGCAGAAATTTCCTGTGACTGAACATTTCCACCCCATTCTTCCACCAGGATATTCATCCCAGAAAGTTGCTGACGGATATTATCAGGATTGGCATTGGGTCTATCCACTTTGTTTAATGCAATAATCATTGGTACTCCCGCCGCCTGTGCGTGAGAAATTGCTTCTCTCGTCTGAGGCATTACATCATCATCGGCAGCAATTACAATAATTGCGATATCGGTGATCTGGGCACCTCTGGCTCTCATCGCGGTAAACGCTTCGTGACCCGGTGTATCCAGGAATGTAATTCTTTGTCCGTTTTCCAATTTCACATTGTAAGCTCCAATGTGCTGGGTAATACCTCCTGACTCACCAGCAATAACATTGGTTTTTCTGATGTAGTCAAGTAAAGATGTTTTACCGTGGTCTACGTGACCCATTACTGTAACGATCGGTGCTCTTGGAGAAAGATCCTCCTCGCTATCCATATCTTCTTCAGACTCTACTTCTTCCAGATCAGCATCTGAGAATTCAATTTTAAATCCAAATTCGTCAGCAACCAATAATAAGGTATCAGCTTCCAGTCTTTGGTTCATGGTTACCATTACACCAAGGGAGAAACAGGCAGAAATAACTTCTGTAGGAGAAACGTTCATTAAGCTCGCCAATTCACCTACTGTGATAAATTCGGTTACTTTTAGAGTTCTGTCCTGAGCATCAATTTCCTGCTGACGTTCGTCCTGTTCTCTACGGTAAGTTCTCTTGTCTTTTCTGTGTTTTGCAGATTTAGATTTACCTCCTTTATTGGTAAGCTTTTCAAGAGTTTCCTTGATCTGGTTTTTAACCTGCTCATCAGTAAGCTCCACAGGCATTGTTCTTTGTCCAGGTCTGTTGTTGTTTCCTCCAGGACCTTTTTGAATCCGCCTCCCTGACCTGGCGGACGGTTTCCTTGGTTATTTCCAAAGCGGTTTCCACCTTGACCTCCCTGACCTGGCGGACGGTTCCCTCCAGGACCTCCTTGTCCCTGCGGACGGTTTCCTCCAGGGCCTCCGTTATTGTGAGGACGGTTTCCTTGGCCACCTTGGTTGTTATTATTTCCTGAGTTTTGGTTATTTCCCTGGCCTTGTTGGCTATTCGGGCCACCAGGTTTCTCAATTCTCTTTCTTTTCTTTTTAGCCCCTGAACCAGGTTTTGGTGCAAATTGCGTCAAGTCAATTTTTTCACCTACGATCTTAGGACCATCCAGCTTCTGATAAACAGTTTCTATTTTCTGAGGTTCCTGAGAATCAGACTCAGTAGATTGTTGAGCTTCTGTCTTATTTTCTGCAGGCTCAGGCTGCTTTGGAGTTTCTTTCACAGGTTCTGCCGGTTTTTCCTCTTCTTTTTTCTCCTCCATTTTGGGTTTATCTTTTTTTACAGGTCTATTTCTGGATTCTATTTGGGACAGATCTATTTTATCCAGAACTTTGAATTCCTGTTTTTCAGGAGCTGCTTTAACTTCCGGTTCAGCCACAACTTCTTCTTTCTTTTCTTCAACCGGTGCTGCTACAGGCGCTGGCGCCGCAGGAGCCTCCTCAACTTCAGGCGCTTTAGATTCAAGATCTATTTTACCTAAAATTTTAGTTTCTGGTTTATTTGCTTTAGCTCTTATTACTTCAGGGGTTTTCTTTTCCTCAATTTCCAGCTTTTCTTCCGGAACTTTGGTGATCACCACCTCATGGGAAGCTTTTCGCTGTTCGCCGTCTTTGGCAAACTCAGCCTCCAATGCAGAATATGCCGCTTCTTCTAATTGAGCGTTAGGATTGCTTTCAACAACGAAGTCTTTGGATTGTAAAAATTCTACTAATCTGGACATCGAAATATTGAATTCCTTAACCGCTTTATTTAATCTTATTTTTGGCATCTATATTATTTACTATTTTTTAATTCTTAAAATTAAAGTATTTCTTTTTTACTGTTTATTAAAATTCATTAAAATCTTAATCTTCGAATTCTTCTCTCAGAATTCGTTTTACATCTTCAATGGTTTCTTCTTCAAGATCTACCATATTTAAAAGACTCTCGGTATCTTTATCCAATACCGATTTCGCAGTAGTAAGACCTACTTTCTTAAATTCATCCAAAATCCACTGCTCAATATCGTCATTGAATTCTCTTAAATCAACATCGTCATCCTCGCTGGATTCTCTATAAACATCAATTTCATATCCGGACAGCCAAGAAGCCAGTCTGATATTTTGTCCCTGCTTTCCGATTACTTTGGAAATTTCTTCAACCGGAGTATAAACCAATGCATAGTTCGCCTCCTCATTGATATCAATTTTATTGATGGTAACATTTCCTAAAGCTCTCTTCACCATAATTTCAGGGTTTTTAGACCACTGAATCACATCGATGTTTTCATTTCTCAACTCTCTTACAACCCCATGAATTCTGGATCCTTTTACTCCCACACAAGCACCTACAGGATCTATTCTGTCGTCATAAGCATCTACTGCAATCTTTGCCTTCTCACCAGGAATTCTCACTACTTTTTTAAGCATAATCGTTCCGTCCTGGATCTCAGGAATTTCCAGCTCCAATAACTTCTCGAGGAATTTAGGTGCAGTTCTGGAAATAATAATCTGTGGTTTTGAACCTTTAAAATCTACTGTTTCAACAATAGCTCTGATATTTTCGCCCTTTTTAAAGAAGTCGGACGGAATCTGGTTTTCTTTCGGTAAAATAAATTCATTCTCCTCATCATCCAGTAAAATCACATGTTTGTGACGGATGTGGTGGATCTCACCGATAACAATTTCCCCGATTTTATCTCTGAACTGCTCATAAAGCATGGCATTGTTATGCTCCTGAAGCTTGGTAGCCAGAATCTGCTTTAAGGTAAGAATATTCCTTCTTCCCAATTGGGCAACAGGAATTTCCATTGTGAAATCTTCACCTACCTCAAAAGTAGGGTCAATTTTTTTAGCTTCAGAAAGTTCAATTTCCAGATCATCATCTTCAGACATTTCGTCTTCTACAATCGTTTTATTTAAAAATATCTGAAAATCTCCTTTATCAGGGTTCACAATTACATCAAAATGATCATCCGAATCATATCTCTTTCTAAGAAGAGTTTTCAGTGAATCTTCAATAATCGCCATAAGATCAATCTTACTGATCCCTTTTTCGTCTTTAAAATCACCAAAGGATTCAATCAACGCTATATTATCCATCTATTCTTTTTTCTTTTAAAATTTAATTATTACTAATGCCTTTTTTATCTCAGAGTAAGGAATTTCCTTTTCCTCCTCCACATCCACTTTCCCTTTTCCGATATCTTTCGGCTTACGGTAGCGTAAAACAAGTGTGATCTTTTCATCATCTACTTTTGCCAGCTCTCCTTCAATTTTGGAAGAATCGTTCAGCAATATTTCAATCTCTCTTCCTATATTTTTTCTGTACTGTCTTGGAGAAGAAAGCGGCTCGCTTAGTCCTGCAGACATCACCTGAAGGCTGAAATCATGCTCTTCACGATCCATATTAAACTCTACGGCACGGCTTGCATCAAGGCAGTCCTGAAGAGTCACCCCATTATCACCATCCAGGATCACAGTAATATCATCTCCTGCAGAAATCTTCAGATCCACAAGAAATAAATCCTTTCTGCTCTCCAGAAATTCATTTAATAATTCTTCAATTCTTTTTTTAAACTCCATACATTAATTATCTTGATTTACCAGTACGAAAAAAGGCTTTCTTCCGAAGCCTTCCCATTTTTTCCTGTAAATCCACTGCAAATATACGCATTTTTTCTAAAAAAGCAAAATCTACTTCGTTATCAAGCAAATACCCTAAAATTTTCATTAAGGTAAATTAAACAGGCGGGTGAAAGTATTTTTATTATTTTTGCCTTAAAATTTAAAAACAGACATTGTGAATATAACAATTGTAGGAACAGGTTATGTAGGGCTGGTAACAGGTACTACCCTGGCAGAACTTGGCAATTCAGTATACTGTGTTGACATTGATGAAAAGAAAGTAGAAGGTATGAAAAACGGCGTAGTTCCCATCTATGAGCCGAACCTTGAAGAAATGTTTTTGAGAAACATTCAATCTGAAAGATTATTTTTCACCACCAATCTTAAAGAAGCCCTGGACAAAAGTGAAGTCATATACCTTGCGCTTCCAACGCCGCCGGGAGAAGACGGCTCTGCAGATCTTTCATACGTTATCCAGGTTGCCAATAATATCGGAGAAATGATGACAGAATACAAGGTCATCGTAAATAAAAGTACAGTTCCCGTAGGAACGGCAGACAAGGTAAGGGAAGTAATCGCTTCTAAAACAAACATCCCTTTTGATGTGGTTTCCAACCCGGAATTTTTAAGAGAAGGCTTTGCTGTGGAAGATTCCATGAATCCCTCCAGAGTCGTTGTAGGAGCTAGCTCCGAAAAGGCAAAAAATATAATGGCCCAGATTTACCAGCCATTTACCAATACGGGAATCCCGATTATTTTCATGGACGAAAAATCGTCGGAACTTACAAAATATGCTGCCAATTCATTCCTTGCCGTAAAAATTACCTTTATGAATGAAATAGCCAACTACTGTGAAAAAGTAGGCGCTGATGTAGATAAGGTAAGATTAGGAATGGGAAGTGACGACAGAATTGGGCACCGATTTTTATTCCCCGGAATAGGATACGGCGGAAGCTGTTTTCCTAAAGATGTGAAAGCACTTATAAAGTCCGGAATACAGGAAGATTTCAATTTTCAGATTCTGGAAGCTACGGAAAAAGTAAATACGGCACAGAAAGTAATTCTTGTTTCAGAGATCGAAAAATATTTCGGAGGAAGTATCAGCGGAAAAAAATTGCAATGTGGGGATTGGCCTTCAAAGCTAACACAGACGACATCCGGGAGGCCTCTTCTCTGGACAATATTGCCCTTTTATTAGAAAAAGGCGCAAAAATTGCTGCGTATGACGCGGTAGCAGAAAGCAATGTAAAAAAGCTGCTGGGTGATAAGATACAATATGCAAAAGGAATGTATGATGCTCTTGAAGATGCAGACGCCTTATTTATTGCCACAGAATGGCCCGAGTTTAAAAATCCGAATTTTGAAATGATGGCTAAAAAAATGAAAAACAAAGTCATTTTTGACGGAAGAAATATGTATCCGCTTGAAATCCCGGAACAAAACGGATTTCATTATAAAAGTATCGGAAGAAAAACCATAGAAAATTAACAGATGAAAAATATAATTATTACCGGAGGAGCCGGATTCATAGGTTCCCATGTTGTAAGAGAATTTGTAAAAAATAATCCGGACACCAAAATCATCAACCTTGATGCTCTCACCTATGCAGGAAATTTAGAGAACCTTAAGGACATTGAAAATGAGCCTAATTATGTTTTTGAAAAGGCAGATATCACAAAACCTGAAGAACTAAGAAAGATATTCGAAAAATATAATCCAGATGCTATAGTTCACCTGGCAGCAGAAAGCCATGTGGACAGAAGTATTACAGACCCGATGGCATTCATTAATACCAATGTAAACGGAACTGCGAATCTTCTTAATTTATGCAAAGAATTCTGGACTCTTAACCCAGATCATACACACGGGAGATTCCCTGACGAAAAGAGAACCAATTTATTTTATCATGTTTCTACGGACGAAGTATATGGGAGTCTTGGTGAAACCGGATTCTTTCTGGAAACTACTGCTTATGATCCGCAATCACCTTATTCTGCTTCCAAAGCAGCCTCCGACCATTTAGTAAGAGCATATGGGAATACTTATGGAATGCCATTTATTATATCCAATTGTTCAAACAATTACGGTCCGAATCATTTCCCGGAAAAATTAATTCCCCTTTGTATTTCAAATATTATTAACGAAAGACCGCTGCCAATTTACGGTGACGGAAAATATACAAGAGACTGGTTATTTGTAATTGATCACGCAAAAGGTATTCATCAAATATTTAATGAAGCCAGGACCGGTGAGACCTATAACATCGGAGGGTTCAACGAATGGCAGAATATTGATCTGGTGAAAGAACTGATCAAGCAAATGGATTCCAAACTTGGAAAACCTGAAGGATATTCTGAAAAATTAATCACGTTTGTAAAAGACAGACCGGGACACGACAAGCGTTATGCTATTGATGCCACTAAGCTTAATAAAGATTTAGGCTGGAAACCGTCTGTAACTTTCGAAGAAGGACTTTCTAAAACCATTGACTGGTATCTTGAGAATAAAGAATGGCTTGAGAATGTGACCAGCGGTGACTATCAGAAATATTACGAAAAGCAATATAATTAACAACACAAAAAATGAAAGGAATTATATTAGCCGGAGGCTCCGGAACAAGACTTTACCCTCTTACCATTGCCGTAAGCAAGCAGCTGATGCCTGTTTACGACAAACCAATGATTTATTATCCTCTTTCAACTTTACTGCTGGCAGGGATTAAAGATATTCTGATCATTACAACCCCTCACGATCAGCCGGGGTTCATTAAGCTTTTAGGTGACGGCTCCCAGATCGGATGCAACATTGAATATGTAGTGCAGCCAAGCCCAGACGGACTAGCTCAGGCCTTCATTTTAGGTGATCAATTTATCGGCAATGATCCTGCGGCTCTGGTATTGGGAGACAATATCTTCTATGGTTCTGAAATGGGCACCCTGCTAAAAAACAAAACTAACCCTAATGGCGGAGTTGTTTTCGCTTATCATGTTACCGATCCTGAAAGATATGGGGTTGTAGAGTTCGATGATAACTTTAAAGCAGTTTCTATTGAAGAAAAACCTTCAAACCCAAAATCGAATTATGCGGTTCCCGGCTTATATTTTTATGATAATGAAGTAGTTGAAATAGCCAAAAACATCAAGCCTTCCGCAAGAGGAGAGCTGGAGATTACGGATGTCAATAATGTGTATCTAAGCAAAGGGAAACTTGAGGTAGGGGTTCTGGACAGAGGTACTGCCTGGCTTGACACCGGAACATTTGATTCCTTGAATGACGCCTCTGAATTTGTAAGCGTTATTGAAAAAAGACAGGGCTTCAAGATTGGATGTATTGAAGAAATTGCATTCAGAAATAAATTCATCAATGAAGAAAAGCTGCTTGAAACAGCTGAAAAGTACGGCAAAAGCGGTTACGGGGAATACCTGAAACAACTTGTCAGAAAATAAAAAATTATAATTTATAAAATTTCAGCAACTATTGGCTTTCTGGCTAATAGTTGTTTTTAATATAACACCTTTCTGGTCCGAACATATGACATATATCTTCCACGCATAGATAGATAATAGCAGCAGAAGTAGTCCGATAGTAATTTTATAATTAACTTTGAGGCTTTAAAGAATTTTTTATCACATTAATGGAATACAATAAACCAAAAATCATCACATTCGATAAAATAGGATCATCTCAGCTGGGCTATATTACTATTGCCGAAACGCAGAACAATGTCCCCTTTGAGATCAAACGGGTCTACTGGACGTACTATACCCCTCACGATGTAACCCGAGGCGGGCACGCCCACAAGGCTCTGCAGCAGATGATATTTGCAGTCTCAGGAACCATCACTTTTAATACGGAAGATGAAAACGGTCATAAAGAAACTTTTACCTTAGACCATCCTACAAAAGGTTTATATATTCCTAAACTGGTATGGAGAGACATCCAGTTTTCTCATAATGCAGTTTTGCTCTGCCTGGCTTCGGAAGTATATGATGAGGAAGATTATTTCAGGGATTATGAAAGCTTTAAGGAGGCTACTCAACAAAAATAATTTTCATAAAATAGCAGAAAATGATAATTGAATATAAAGGAATTAAACTAAGATTTGTTGAGGCTGATGATGCCGAATTTATAGTATCCATCAGAAACGATGAAAAAAAATCAAGATTTATTTCAAAAACTTCTCAGGATGTGGACGCTCAGAAGCAATGGATCTCGGATTATAAAGAACGTGAACAGCAGGAAAAAGAATACTATTTTATTGCAGTTGATGAAAAAAATGAGGATTATGCCACGTACAGGGTTTACAAAATAGACTCCGGACTGCCTGAAATAGGAAGCTGGGTTTCAAAACCTGATTACTCAAACATCAAGAATTCGATAAAAGTAGATGTTGCTGTAAAAGACTTTGTCCTGAATGAATTGAAATTCGACACTCTTCAGTTTGAAGTAAGAAAACAGAACACATCAGTCAACAGCTATCATAAACTTTTCCAGCCGGAACTGGTAAGAAGTGATGACGAAAACAATTATTACCTGCTGAAAAGAGATACTTTTAACAGGATACTTCCGGATATTCTTAAAAAATTTAAAATATAAACTTATGTCAATCAATGAATTTATCAAAAATTTCCAGTCTCAGCTGGAAAATACAGATACAGTAATAGAACCTGAAACTGCATACAGCCAGGAAAGTTACTGGGACTCCCTTACCGCAATGGTCATCAAAGTAATGATCGAGGATGAATATGGAGTAGATATTGAGCCCGAGCAGATCACATCGTTCAAAGACATCAATGAACTTTACGCTTTTATTGTTGAGAAAAAACAGTAACATCAGACAATGGCTTTTATAAAACATATTTCAACATATATTCCTGAAAAAGTTATTTCCAATGAGGAGATCTCCAAAAAATTTCCTGACTGGGAAAGTGATAAAATTCTGGAAAAAATAGGAATCAGAAACAGAAATATCACCGGTGAAGATGAATTCACCTCAGATATAGCTGTTAAAGCCCTCAATCAACTCGTTGAAGAATACCAGCTTGACAAATCTGCCATAGATTACCTCATCGTCTGCACACAGAGCCCTGACTATTTTCTTCCTGCTACAGCTTGTATTGTACAGGCTCAGGCCGGGTTAAATACCACTTGCGGGGCAATAGATATCAACCAGGGATGCTCAGGATATATTTACGGATTATCCTTAGCCAATGCCCTTATCGATTCCAAAATGATGAAAAATGTAGTTCTGATAACGGCAGAAACCTACTCAAAACACATTCACGAAGATGACAAAGGTAATATCAGTCTTTTCGGAGATGCAGCCACTGCAACCCTGATCTCTGAAGACGGAGATTATGAAATCCTGAAATTCTCTGTGGGAACCGATGGTGAGGGAGCTAAAAACCTGATCGTTAAAAACGGTGCCGTCAGAAATCAAAAAACAGAAGACAAACAGGATAAAGACAACTATCTTTACATGAACGGTCCGAAGATTTTCGATTTTACCTCAAAAGCTATTCCCGGTCTTGTAGAAGACAACCTGAAAAAAACGGATTTGAAAAAAGTGATATTGATACTTTCATTTTCCACCAGGCCAATACTTTCATGCTGGATTTCCTGAGAAAAAGAATTAATATTCCACAGGAAAACTTCGTGATCGATATGCTGGATTATGGCAATACCGTATCATCCACCATTCCTATTGCTTTTAAAAATTCATTTGCAACAAGAGATTCCAAAAATGTAATGCTTGTAGGTTTTGGCGTAGGCTACTCCTGGGGAGCAGTCTGTTTGAGAAAAAAATAATTGAGCGTTAAAAAATATTATTATGATAAAATTCCTTGATCTTCAAAAGGTCAATTTACAGCATCAGGAAGAAATTGAAAACAGGCTTTTAAGTGTTTTCCGAAGCGGATGGTATCTGCTGGGAAGCGAACTTAAAAACTTTGAAACTAATCTGGCTTCATATATCGGTTCGGAATACGCTTTGGGAGTAGCCAACGGACTGGATGCCTTACGCCTTATCTTCAGAGCTTATATAGAATTAGGGTTCATGCAGCCGGGTGATGAGGTCATAGTACCGGCCAACACCTATATCGCTTCAGTACTGGCTTTATCAGATAACGGACTGGTTCCTGTATTTGTAGAGCCTGATGCCAGCACTTATAATATCGACATTTCAAAAATTGAAGAGAAAATAACGCCTAAAACAAAAGCCATCCTGATTGTTCACCTTCAGGGAAGGATTGTTTTTTCAGAAGAGCTTAAAAATATAGCGGCAAAACATAACCTTAAAATCGTAGAAGATAATGCCCAGGCTATTGGCGCAGAATGGAAAGGAATCAAATCAGGAAATCTCGGTGATGCTGCTGGTTTCAGCTTTTACCCTGGAAAAAACCTGGGAGCAATAGGTGATGCAGGCGCTGTAACCACGAATGATAAGGAATTGTTTGAGGCCATACGGGCTATCGCCAACTACGGATCCAATCAGAAATATGTTAATATTTATAAAGGATTAAATTCCAGACTGGATGAAATTCAGGCTGCCGTTCTGGATGTGAAGCTGAAACATATAGGCCACGAAAACGGGACCCGAAGAGAAGTCGCAAAGCGTTTTATTGCTGAAATCAAAAACCCGAAAATCATTCTTCCCGAAAATCCTGCCGATGAAAATGAACACGTGTGGCATGTTTTTGTGGTAAGAACGGAAAAAAGAGACGAACTTCAGGCCTATTTAACTGAAAAAGGGATCAGCACGATCATTCACTACCCTATTCCGCCACATAAACAGGAGGCTTACAAAGAATATAACCATCTTTCATTCCCTGTTACCGAAAAAATGCATGAAGAAGTACTGAGCCTTCCCATTTCTTCTGTTTTAGAGGAAAAAGAGATCCAGGCAATCATAGAAGCGGTTAACAACTTCTAGGTTAAGTGAATAATCCCGCATTGGTTATCACGGAATATTCGAAAATCTGTCTACAAAATAATAATTCGTATTATAAATTAAAAAAACTATTGGCTTTATGGCTAATAGTTTTTTGTTCATAATAACAAATATTAATATATTAGTTGTTATTTTCTATTTAATGTGAACAATTTTTCACTCCCAAAAAAGTTGAATAAGAATTAAATATTTTAAATTTGCAAAAACATTACAAATGAATGAAACACAACAAAAGTTGGATAAAACCGATGGGCTACATAATTATTTCAGAATCTTTCAAAAATCCCTACGAATGTAGCCTTCTCATCTGATTCCCACGCTTTTCAATATAACAGCATAATTAATTTATGAAATACACGCAATTTAACTTGTACTTCAGATAAGAAAACCATTTTTCCAGAAAATCAAGAAAAAATACAAGGATTTAAATTGGTTGTACAATTCATTAATCAATGAAACCAGCTGCTTGAAACAGCCGAAAAGTTGGAAAGCGAATAGGATGAATAGCTAAAATCATCAATAAACAGCAATTCTATTTTAAATATTTACAAACCATTTATCGTTATGATTAATAGTTTCCACCTATAACAACAAATACCGATACTGTAGTTGTTGTTTTCTGGCTTATATAAATAATAATTCATAAGCCTGAAAATGTGAAGATATTTAATTATTATAAATTTGTAAAAAAATCTACTTTGAAAACCGTAGTATATACATCTGATAAAAAAACACATTTTTTCCAGGAGCTTAAGGCAATTTGGCGGGATATTAAATCCTCTAATTTTTTAGCCTATCAAATGACCAAAAGAGATATACAATCTCAGCACAGACAATCTTTGCTGGGTTTCTTTTGGATCCTGGCCCCTGTCATTATAAATTCCCTGGTTTGGCTATTCCTGAATGGTTCAGGCGTAGTAAAAGTAAGCACTCCCGACGGAACACCTTATCCTGTTTTTGTTATTTTAGGAACCACTATATGGAGTATCTTCTCTGAAGCCATCCAAAGCCCTATTCTTGCGGTAAATACAGGAAGAACCATTATTTCAAAAATCAATTTTCCCAAAGAAGCATTGTTAATGAAAGGTTTGTATACTTCCCTTTTCAATTTAATTATAAAAATGGTGCCTATTATAGGTATCTTAATAATTTATAAAATCTCTCCTTCCTGGAATCTGCTTCTTTTTCCTTTTTATATTTTGGCTCTGACCCTCTTCGCTTTTACCATAGGACTAATTATTACTCCACTGGGATTAATCTACACCGATATAAGCAAACTACTCATTACAGGTATTCCTTTTTTAATGTATGTTACGCCTGTAGTATACGCTGTACCTACAATAGGAATTTTTAAATTTTTATTTAAACTTAACCCATTAACCTATTTAATTAATGATACCCGAAATACTTTGGTAGGAGCAGAAATACATTCTTTGATGTTCACAATTGTTATAACGGTTGTCAGTTTTATTGTTTTATTAATCGGCCTGGTTATTTTTAGAAAATCAATGCCAATAGTTATTGAAAAAATTGCAGGATAATGAAAAAAGACAGAGAGGTATTAGTTTCGGTACAGAATGTATCTAAAAAATTCAGCAAAAACCTGAGGAGTTCACTTAAGTATGGAGCCTCAGATATTATCCGCAGTACATTTGGCTTATCAATAAATAAAGAACTACGCCCTCAGGAATTCTGGGCTGTAAAAGATGTCAGCTTTGAATTAGCAAGAGGAGAATGCATTGGCTTAATTGGCCATAACGGTGCCGGAAAATCGTCTCTTTTAAAGGTTCTAAACGGATTATATGCTCCGGATAAGGGCCAGATTGTCATGAAAGGGAAAATAGGAGCACTGATAGAATTAGGTGCCGGTTTTAATCCGATACTTACGGGTCGGGAGAATATATATAACAACGCCTCCATTTTAGGATTTACTAAAAAGGAAGTTGAAGAAAAAATACAATCTATAATCGATTTTTCGGAAATAAATGATTTTATAGATACCCCCGTACAAAACTATTCTTCAGGGATGAAGGTGCGTTTAGGCTTTGCTGTTGCGGCTCATCTTGAGCCGGATATTCTGATTATTGATGAAGTATTGGCAGTGGGAGATTTAGGCTTTGTCTTAAAATGCTTTAGTAAAATTGACGAACTACTTCCTAATACAGCCGTAATCTTTGTTTCTCACAGTATGCCTATGGTTTCCCGCATCTGCAACGAAATAATCTTAATGGATCATGGTAAAGTTGAATATCAGGGAAAAGAAATAGGAAAAGGAATACAACTTTACTACAACAAGTTCTCAAACAATAGCGAAAATAAAGTATATGATAATGGTATGCTAGAATTGATTTCCGTACAAACGGATCTTATGAATAATGAAATACACCGTCATCAGGACTTTAACCTTACTTTTGAATTCAAAATCAATAAACCAATTGACGAATTACCAACTTTATATCTGGAATTTAAAGATAAAGAGCAAAAACCAATTGCCGGAATTTCCGTTCAGGAATACCGGGAAGATGTAAACCAATCTGCAAAAATTGTTTACAAAACGACTGTAAAAAATCCTCTTTTCACCTTAGGAAAATATATTATGGATGTAGGATTATATAACCCTGCCACAGAATCCCCTTATCTTCGGATCAATAATGTTCTGGAGTTTACGGTAGGTGGAGAAAAAGAACAATGGATCCCGCTTGAGCTTGATAGCGAAAATATCATAACTTTACAATAAAAATTTATTTATGATTCCCGTAACACAACCCTTTCTTCCACCTCAGGAAGAATATGAAAAATATATAGACGGCATCTGGAAAAGAAACTGGCTTACCAATATGGGGCCACTGGCCAGCCAGCTTGAAATGGAGCTCAAAGATCATTTAAAGCTCAATCATCTGCTGTTTGTAACCAACGGAACTGTTGCCATCCAGATGGCAATAAAAGCATTGGAAATTTCAGGTGAAGTCATTACTACTCCGTTTTCTTTTATTGCAACCACCAGCACAATTGTTTGGGAAGGATGTACGCCCGTTTTTGTTGATATAGATGATAAAACTCTGTGCATCGATGCAAACAAAATAGAAGAAGCGATTACGGAGAAAACAACCGCTATTCTTGCGACTCATGTCTATGGAAACCCTTGTGATGTGGTCGCCATAGAAGCCATTGCTAAAAAACATAACCTTAAGGTAATTTACGATGCTGCACATGCATTTGGTATAGAAGTGAACGGAAAGTCTATCTTTGAATATGGCGACATTTCCACCTGCTCCCTTCATGCTACCAAACTTTATCATACAGTTGAAGGTGGTTTAGTGGTAACAAAAGACCCTGAATTACTAAAAAAACTGGCTTACATCAGAAACTTCGGAATTTCAGGCTTTGATTCATTCTCAGAGTTGGGTCTTAATGGAAAAAACTCAGAATTTCATGCTGCAATGGGACTTGTTAATCTCAAATACATTTCCCAGATACATGAAAAAAGAAAAGCACTTGCTGAGCTCTACGATGAAAAACTTAAGAATTTACACGCTGTAAAACCTCTCTGGCATTCAAAAGCTAATAATAATCATTCTTATTATCCTGTTGTTCTGGAAAGTGAAGAATTATTACTTAAATTAAGAAAGGAAATGGATAAACAGGAAATTTTTACAAGAAGATATTTTTATCCAAGCTTAGCTTCGGCATTGCCATATTTGCCAAAACTGGAACTTCCTATTACTGAAGATATCGCCAAACGGGTTTTATGTCTTCCGTTTTATTATGACCTCACTTTTGAAGAGGTTGAATATATTGCAAGATTAATGTTAAGAATACAAAATAATTAATCATGCTAATCGTAGGTGCTAAAGGCTTCGCTAAAGAAATTCTGGAGATTTGTCATCAGAAAAACGAATTGGAAAATCTTGTTTTCTATGATGATGTTAATGAAAGTGCTGACTTTCTTTATGAAAAATTCCTTATTCTAAAGAGTATAGATGCTGCAGAAAAATATTTCAGAACGATAGACCAAAGATTTACTTTAGGCCTCGGAAATCCATATTTAAGAAAAAAATTAGTTGACAAATTTATAAATATTGGAGGTGAACTTGCCTCTACAATCAGTACAAAAGCAGATATTGGATCTTACGAAATAAAAATCGGAGAAGGTGCCAATATCATGGATGGAGTAAAAATTTCAAATGATGTAGTGATTGGCTGTGCACCAATTATTTATTATAATTCAATTATAACTCACGATGTAAAAATTGGAGATTTTGTAGAAATTTCTCCAGATGTAAAAATATTGGGCAGGGCAACAATTGGAAACTTTTGTCAGCTCGGAGCAGGTACAATTATTCTCCCTGACATAAAAATTGGAAACAATGTAATAATAGGTGCAGGAACAGTTGTTACGAAAGATTTACCAGATAATTGTACTGCAGTGGGAATTCCTTCAAAAATTATAAAACAGAATTAAATGATGAATCCCTTGGTAAGTGTTGTAATGATCACTTATGGTCATGAAAATTATATCGAAGAAAGCATTAACAGCGTTTTAGTTCAGAATTTTGATGCTGAAATAGAACTTATCATTTCCGATGACTGTTCTCCCGACAACACTGAAAATGTAGTAAAAAATATAATTGCCAATCACCCAAATGGCCATTGGATAAAATATATTAGGCATAAAGAAAACAAAGGGGCTATTCCGAATTTTGTCTGGGCACTTTCTCAGGCGAGAGGTAAATATATTGCTTTATGCGAAGGGGATGATTACTGGATCGATCCCTTAAAATTAAAAAAACAGGTCGATTTTTTGGAGAAAAATCCTGAGTACAGTCTTACATTTCATAAAATCAAAGAGCTTACAGACAGAAAAGAAAAATTTACATATCCCAATCCCGATGAAGAAAAGACATATACCATTGGTGATCTTTCAAAAGAGAATTTTATCATAACTGTTTCTGTAGTTTTCAAAAAAATATAGAAACACTGCCGGACTGGCTGCAATACTCCCCCATCGGAGATTATCCACTGCATTTGTTGAATGCTTCACACGGCCTTATAAAATATTTCCCCGATGAAATGGCAGTTTACAGAGTAGGAAGCGGAATGTGGAGCACTCAAAATACTGTAGATCAAATTGTAAATACAATGTTTTCATTAAGATTTTTATTACAGCATTTTAAAAATAATAAAGAAGTTTTTGATCATCTTAAACTACAATATACTAATTTTCAAAAAGCACTTGTAAGACCTTTTGATGAAAAAAATTATTGGAGACAAAAATTAAAGATTATAACTATCTTGAAAGTATAACATCTTTTAGCTGCCTTTTAAAAATGGCAAAAATTAAGATTGTTAAGAAGTTTAAAAAATAGAAACTCGAATTATCAGATGTTCCAAAAAATAAAAAATTATCTGCATAAAAAACTCTTCAAGATGGTTAAAGATTTTGAAGAGCTTGAAAAGAAAAAAGTTGGTGGCGATTTACCTCGAAACCGAATATCAACATTCATCACACCTTTGCTCCTAAAGATGTAAATATATTTAAAGGAAACGAAGGAGAATTTGGAAATATTAGTATTGATGAAACTTTTTTGTGAGAGATTGCTGCAATATTTCAGTTCTACCGGGTGCTACACTAAACATTGGAAAGGGAGTTTTTTCAACAATTATTCTTCTATTAACTGTCTGGAAAGTATAACTATCGGAGATAATTCTATCTTTGGAGAAGGTGTAAAAATATACGATCACAACCATAAATACGGATTTATTCCTGATTTTTCAGTCTTCAAAAATGATTATACAAAAGCACCGGTCATCATCGGTAAAAATTGCTGGATTGGCAGTAATACAGTCATTCTGAAAGGCGTGGAAATCGGAGACAACTGCATCATTGGAGCAGGATGTGTGATCCATAAATCAGTACCTGCCAACACAATTATAAAAAACAGTCAAAATTTAATCCCTGAATCTTTACAAAAATGAGTGAAACAAAAAAGATATTATTAATATCCCATGAAGCATCTTTATCAGGAGCGCCTATTCTGGTCCTAAGCTTGTTAAAGAAACTGAAGCAGCAAAGAAAAGACTATAAAATTGATGTTCTGCTATTAAGACCGGGGCAGTTGTACGAAGATTTTGCAAAGCTTTCTGATAATAAAATTGTTGTCGCCAATCACTTCAACCAGTCCTTATCTTTTGTAAACAGAAATTTTAAAAAATTACAGAATGCTTTCTTCCCAAAACAGGAAAGCAAGGAAGAACAAATTGAAAAAGTAACAGGGAAACTTCTTGAAAATAATTATGACCTGGTGTACGCCAATACGGCAGAATCTTTGGAATGGACCATCCCGTTTTACAAGAAAAACATTCCTACCATTGTTGCTATTCATGAGCTTACTTTTGGTATGGAAAGTTCTTATCCGAAAGATTTTATTTTAAAAAACATTTCCAATGTTTCTATGATTATTGCAGGTTCAAACGCTGTGGCAGACAACCTCATCAACAGATACAACGCCGATCCGAAAAAAGTAACCGCCATTCATTCTTTTGTAGATGAAAAGTTAGAGATCCAGAAGAATAAGGAACAAATAAAAAAGGAATTACATATCCCTGAATCCGATATAATTCTGGGTATTGCAAGTTCTCAGGAATTAAGAAAAGGAACCGATCTTGTTCCACTTTTAGTAAAAAAGATTTCAGATAAAACAGATATCAATTTTAAATTTATCAATCTGGGTGGTTCATCCAAAAGCGGCCCTGTAAAATGCTCTAAAATTGATGCTGAAAAATTAGGCGTTGAAGATAAAATAATATATGTAGATCACAATAAAACCCCAAACGATTACATCAATATTTTTGACATTTTTCTTTTGTTATCAAGAGAAGATCCTTTTCCCTTGGTAATGTTGACTGCGGCAAAACTTCAGAAGCCTATTGTTGCTTTTGACAAAAGCGGTGGCGCCGTAGAATTTTTAGAAAACGGTCATGGAATTCTGGCTCCTTATCTTGATCTTGATGCAATGGCAGATGAAGTTATAAAACTTATGAAAGATTCCGGACTAAGAGAAACTTATGGAAAAAGTATCAATAACAGACTGGAAAATGAATATTCCGATAAAGAACTTACCAATAAGATTTTTACACTAATTGACAGTTTTCTTTAATTATGATATCCATCGTTATCTCATCATATCAACAACATTACTATGATCAGCTCGTTAAAAATATTAGCGAGACCATTGGTGAGGACTTTCGATATGAAATTATTCAAATCTGGAATCCTAATACGATGAGTATTACGAAAGCATATAACCTCGGAGCCGAAAAAGCACAATTTGAAAATCTTTTGTTCCTTCACGAAGACCTTGTTTTTCACACAAAAGACTGGGGTGCAAAACTTTTACAACATTTTTCAATTCCTAATGTGGGAATTTTAGGATTGGCAGGATCCAATTATGTTCCTGCTGCACCTTGTAGCTGGACAGTAACTGAGAAGTATAACTTCATCAATATTCTTCAAGGAAATAAAGACAATCAGGAGGTTGTTTTACTCAATAGGACCCCGGCAAATATTAATCCTGTATTTGCAGTAGACGGAGTATTTCTCGCCATAAAAAAGAAGTGTATCATCAGTTTAGATTCGATGAAAATATAACCGGATTTCATGGATATGACTTGGATTTCAGCCTCAGAGTTTCCAAAAAACGGCAAAATTTCATTATTGATGATATCTTGGTAGAACATTTTTCAAAAGGAAGTCCGGATAAAAATTGGTTTGATACCAATATCCTGATAAAACAAAAACTAGGCGCTGATTTTCAGAAAAAAAGGACCGGGAGACCGAAAAAAAATTTTCTTGTCTTTCCTGCACGCATATTTCAGATACTATCCGGTTACCCTCAAAAATATTGGATTCACATTACAATTCTTTCCAATGAAAAGCCTTATTTTTAGAGATTATTTCTCCATCGCAAAAAAATATATGAGCTATATTAAATACTCATCACAAATAAATAAAAAACACAAGGGAGCATAAACACTCCCAAAAAAACATACATAAATGATTATAGGAAACGGACTTATTGCTAATTCATTAAGAAATATTGATTCAAAGGACTATTTGTTCTTTGCTTCCGGTGTTTCAAATTCCCTCGAAACCAAAAACTCCGAATTTGAAAGAGAATTCAGCCTTATTAAAAATACTTTGGAAGAACACAGCCAAAGTAAATTCATCTATTTTTCAACATTAAGCATACATGACCAATCCAAACAGGACAGTCCTTATATCTTGCATAAACTTAAAATGGAGGATTACATCAAAGATAATTCCCAGAACTATCTTATTCTCCGGATTGGAAATATTGTAGGGAAAGGAGGAAATCCCAATACATTATTCAACTATTTAAAGACTCAGATTACCCACGATCATAAATTTAATGTTCATAGCCATGCCAGAAGGCTGCTGATTGATATGGACGATATCAACAAATTTTTAGTGGAAATCTGCCCTTCTATACAGAATAAAATTATCAGCTATGCTTTTCCGTACTATTATAATTTACAGGAAATCATAGGAGCTATTGAGAAAAAAGTAAATAAAAAAGCCGTTTACGATACTATAGACGAAGGAGATTTCTACCAGGTTTCCTTTGAAGAAAATGTCAATCAGTTCTTCTCCGGTATCAATCCTGAAGACTATATAGAATCTTTGGCCAATAAGTATATATAAGCTGCAAAAAAATGAAGATCTATTTTATTATTGTTACATACAATGCCATGAAATGGGCGGAAAGATGTTTTACAAGCTTAAGGAACTCCACCATTCCCGTAAAATCAATAGTTATTGATAATGGCTCCGGCGACGGAACCCAGGAATACATTAAAAATAATTTTCCTGAAGTAGATTTTATACAGTCTTCCGAAAATTCCGGCTTCGGAAAAGCCAATAATCTGGGAATAGAAAAAGCTTATAAAGAAGGAGCTGATTTTGTATATCTTATGAATCAGGATGCCTGGATTTTCCCTGACAGTGTAGAACAATTACTGGAAGTTTACAATCATTATCCGGATCAGGACAAAATTGGGATTTTAAGCCCGATGCATATGGATGGGACCGGAAAAAATTTGACCTTCATTTTGAAAACTATCTTGCACAGGACTGTAAGAACAACAGATTCCTATCCGATGTTTTCCTTCATGAAGTAAAGCCTTTTTATGAAATAAAGTTTGTGAATGCTGCTCATTGGTTTATTCCCAGAAAAGTGCTGGAAAAAGTGGGCGGATTTAATCCTTATTTCTTTCATGGTGCCGAAGATTACGATTACATTAACAGAATTACTTATTTCGGGTTAAAGATCCTTGTTTGCCCGAAAAGTAAAGTGGTGCACGATGCCAAAGTCCAGGATTTCCAGAAAGATGAAATAAAAGATCCCGCTGAAGCACTGGCAATGAAAAGACTTTCCATGCAGATGCAAAGGGAAACAAGGTATATGAATCCCAATTTTGATTACAATATCGGCCGGGAGAAAAAAGCTTTTATCACCTCTCTTATGAAGCACGGTATTCAGAGAAATACCAGCGAATATAAATTCTACAAAGACCAATACAAATTCTTTTCAAAAAGATTTGATGAGATCGACGCTTACAGGAAACAATCCATGAGTGGTAACCACCCTTATTTGAATATTTAAAACATTTAAAATGGAAAAGTTACCCGTAAGCATCTGCATCCTCTCTTGGAAAAGTGCTTCCAATCTGAAAAACACTTTAAGATCATACAAAAAGTACGGTCTTCTGGATATGGTGGATGATATTACGATTCTGTTTCAGGAAGTGAATGATGATGATAAAAAAATAGCCGAAAAATATAAGATTAAATATATCGGTTTAAAGGAAAATGTAGGAATTGGTAAAGGGATGAAAATGCTTGCTGAAAATGCATCTACCCAAAATATACTTTTCCTTGAACATGACTGGGAGCTTATTGAAGATCAAAACACACTGTTTTTCGAACTTAAAGGAGGATTGGATCTATTAAATAATGGATTTGATGTCGTACGTTTCAGAAGCAGAAAAAATCCCGGCTACCCATTGATATCCATTAGAAATAAAGGCAAAGAGCTGGATTATTATGACGACTGGCACGAATGCACCTCCCTCACCTGCTGGAATCCCTGCATTGGCTAGATCCGGCAACAGAATTCCCAGATAAGATACAGAAACAGGGAGCTTTTTTTGTAACCACATCGAGATGGGCCAACTGGACGAATAATCCTTATCTGGTCCGAAAAAACTTCCTTCTTGAAAAAATTCTGCCTTTCGCAGGAGAGTCCGTTTCACTGGAGAGAAATATTGCTTCATGGTGGGTGAAACAAGATTTTAAAATAGCACAGGGTGAAGGACTTTTCACGCATAAGGACCTTGTAAAATATCCAAAGAAAAGCCTGTTCCGGAAAATACTTAACCGATTAAAAAATAAATTAAAATAAAGACGAATGAGAATCCTTTTCCATGAGAATGAACTCAATTACAGAGGGACTTCCATCGCATTATATGACTACGCAGATTTCAATGAAAGATATCTGGGAAATGAATCTGTTATCGTATACAATAAGACCCTGCCTACCAACCATCCACTCGGAATTGAAAAATTTGAAAAAAGATTCCAGGTATTCGGTTATTCGGATTTCAAAGAGGTAGATACTATTATAAAAAACAATAATATTGACTTGTTTTATGCTATTAAAAACGGTTTTTATGATGATATAGAAACTAAAGAATGTAAAACAGTTGTTCACAGTGTTTTCAAATATTTTGAACCTCACGGGGATGTTTATGCTTATGTATCACAATGGCTCAGCGAGGAAATGACCCAGAGTAAATCTCCGTTTGTTCCCCATATGGTCAATTTTGAAAACGAAACCCATGAAGATCTCAGAGCTGAACTTCATATTCCTAAAAATGCCAAAGTATTTGGATATTACGGAGGCGGACAAAGCTTCAATATCGGTTTTGTACAGAAAATCGTGGAAAAGATTGCCTCCGCATACAAAGACATTTATTTTATCTTCATGGGAGTTGATCCGTTTGTGAAAAAAGATGGTGGAAATCTGTCCCGTCCAATATTAAATTTTTACCACCAAGCTCGGATGTGCTGATGAAGCTCAAATTCATCAATACATGCAATGCTTTACTTCACGCCCGCGAAAGAGGGGAAACATTCGGGATTACTGTTGCGGAATTTGCCATCAAGGGAAAACCTGTTATCACTTTTGCAGATTCTCCTGAAAAAGCCCATAACAATCATCTGGAAGATCAGGCTTATTACTATAAAGATGCAAAGGAGCTTAAAAATATACTCCTGGATTCGGATTTAAGTTTGTCTGCCAGGGAACTATATGAGAAATTCTTACCTGATCCGGTGATGGACAAATTTAAAAAAGTATTTATTGATTAATATGAACCAAAAAGTTGAATAAAACACGGGATGATTATATTGAAAGTAACGACTAGCTTTTCAGTCAAAAGAATTCGTACCTTTAAAATTTAAACCATCCTGAACAATATAAAATAATAAAAACAGACAGATTTACTTCTATACATTCCCTCTCAAATAAAAAATTAAATAAATACACAATTAAACACTAAAATTATGAAAATACCCGGAGTAAATGCTATTAAGTATCAATTTAGAAAATTAGAACTAGCCAACAAATATCTTAATAATAAATATCACATCCATGCTAAGCAGAAGTTTGTTGAAGAAATCGAAAAAACTCCTTTAAGAACTGACATTATCCGTTTTCTTTTGGAACAATTTACTACACAGACAGTCTATTTGGAAATAGGTGTAAGAAATCCTAATGACAACTTCAATAAGATTTCTGCTAAAGAAAAATACAGTGTTGACCCTGGATATGAAAATTCTGAAAACAATGTAGATTTTAAAGTCACCAGCGATGAATTTTTTGAAATGCTGAAAACCGGAAAAGCCCTTAGAAGTGATATAAAATTTGACGTTATTTTCATTGATGGCTCTCACCTTGCAGAACAGGTGGAAAAAGACATACAAAACTCTTTAAATTATCTTAAAGAAGATGGGTTTATTGTGATGCACGATTGTAATCCTCCTACGGAATTTCATGCTTCAGAAAATTATGATTATCTTTTGTCCCCGGCTTCAACCCTTTGGAATGGTACAACATGGAAAGCATTTGTTAAAAACAGAAAAAGAGAAGATATTTATTCTTGCTGCATTGATACAGACTGGGGTATTGGAGTTATTTCAAGAAAAGTAAATTTTGGACCTTCCAATAAAATTGAAAATCCTTTTTTGAATACCATACCTTTGACAAGTATAGAAAAGAAAGCCTGAATCTAGTTTCTTTTGATAAATTTAAATCGTTTTTTATATGTTAGCAATTGTAGTTCCTTATTACAAGAAAAAATTTTTTTCGGAAACACTAAAATCTATTGAAGCACAAACCGATAAAAGATTTAATGTATATATAGGAAATGATGCTAGTCCGGAAGATCCTGAAGATCTTATCAATGAAATACTAAAAAATACCCATTATAAATATTTTTCATACAAAGAAAATCTGGGAGGCAAAAACCTGGCTTTACAATGGGAAAGAGTCATTGATGAAGCCAAACTTGAGGAATGGATAATGATACTGGGAGACGATGATATATTGGAGAATAATGTAGTGGAAATGTTTTATAAAAATTTAAAAAAAATTCAGGAAAATAAAATTTCTTTAGTAAAATTCTCTCAATATATAATAGATGAAAATGGATTTCAAACAAGAAATCCTACTCATATGGAAAATATTGTTTCTTCAAAAGATTTTTTGGTCAAAAAAATAAGCAGTCGGTTTCCCAATAGCCTGTCAGAAAATATTTTCAGTAAAAAAATATATGAGAAATATAAGTTTAAAAAATTTCCTTTGGCATGGCACTCAGATGATCTGGCAATCCTAGAATTTTCAGATCTGAAGGATTTCTTATTCATAAACGATGCAAAAGTAGGGGTAAGAATTTCAGCTGACAGCATCTCAGGAATGGATAATTCTACAAGAGATAAGCAATTGGCAACTTACTTGTTTTGTGAGCATATTATTAAAAATTATGCCCAAATATTCCCTGAAAATTTCATTGAATTACTATTAAAGAAATACCGCGAGATTATATGGAGAAACGGTTTTGATATTAATTTAAATTTCAGTAAAATTTATATTAATCAAAGAAATTTTTTCAAAGCAATCTATGCCATTAAAATAAAATATGATTTGCAAAAGAGAATCAAAAAAATAAATAAATTATAAGTTATGTGCGGAATAGCCGGAATTATAACCCATAATGCCAGAAATTATCAGAATGAGATACAAAGGATGACGGATGCCATTGCCTACCGCGGTCCCGATTCTTCCCATCACGAATTTTATGCTAATGCCGCTTTAGGCCATCGAAGGCTTTCTATTATAGATCTTTCCGAAAACGGGAAACAGCCCATGTTTTCCAGCACAAAAAAGGAATGTATTGTGCTGAACGGTGAAATTTATGGCTATCAGGAGATAAAAGATCAGTACTCCGATTATCCTTACCGCGGAAGTTCAGATACTGAAGTAGTTCTTGCCATGTATCAGAAAAAGGGAAAAACCTTATCCATGACCTTCCCGGAATGTTTGCTTTTGCCATTTGGGATGAAGAAAAACAGGAGCTGTTCTGTGCGAGAGACCGTTTCGGGGAAAAGCCATTTTATTATACCATCGGAAAAAACGGTGAATTTATCTTCGCTTCCGAAATCAAGGCTATCTTGGCATCAGGACTTATAAAACCTGAAATTGACAAAGCACAGATCGCCTATTATCTGAAAAACGGATACATCCACCCTCACAAAACGATTTATAAAAACATTTTTAATCTTAAACCTGCCCATACACTGGTATTTAAAGATGGTAAAATAGACGAAAAGCCTTACTGGACGATTCCTACAGAGACCTCAAAACTGAGCCTGGATGAAAGTATTGAGAAATTTAAACACCTTTTGGACAATGCCGTAAAAAAACAATTGGTAGCAGACGTTCCCGTAGGATCTTTTCTTTCAGGAGGCCTGGATTCCAGTACCATTGTTGCGGTTGCATCAAAATATAAAGAAAATATCAAAACACTGGTTTACGGCTACGAAAGCGGCGATCTGAATGAAATGCCCTATGCACAGGCCATTGCAGATAAATACAAAACAGACCACCACATTCTTTTAGATAAAAAGCAGAAGATTTCCGAAACACTGCAGGAAGTATATTCCTACATGGATGAGCCGCTAATGGACTCTTCCCTTCTTCCTACCCATCTTATTTTCAAGGAAGCTTCCAAAGACCTGAAGGTAATCCTTTCAGGAGATGTGGGTGATGAACTGTTTGGAGGATACACTTTCTATAAATACAACATCAATCTTTCCCAAAAAGGCTATTATCCGTTCTATCTCTCAAAGATGTTGCTTCTGGCTGGAAAATTTAAGGATATTGGCTCGGAAAGACGTTTAAGAGCGGAATCCAGCGACACAATAGATTATCATCAGAATAAAGTCCGGAATTATTTTTCTGTCGCTGAAATCAGAAAACTAGGAATCAATGATGAAATTCCCGGACAGGATTTCAGTTTTAAGCCTACCAATGAGGATTTTAATGATCTGATGAGGATAGACCTTGAAAAATATGTTCCCGGCAATATGCTTCTTAAAGGCGACCGGACTTCCATGTACAATTCTGTGGAGGTAAGGATTCCGTTTTTGGATATTGATTTCGCTGAATTCTGTATTCAGATGCCATGGCAGTACAAAGTAAATTCCACCGAAGATAAAATTATATTGAGAAAAGCCTACTCCCAGGCATGGACAGAGGAAATTGCAAAACGCCACAAGAACGGTTTCGCAGCTTCCGTAAAAGAATGGTTCAAAGAACCGGAACTTCAGGCACTGAGTAAAGATCTTCTTGAAAATAAAAACAGCTATATATTTAATTTTCTGGATTTTAACGAGGTACAGAAAAAGCTCAACCAGCACCACCAGCATTGGAGCTTACTGATTTTGGCCCTTTGGTTTCAGAACAATAAAAATCATTTACAGTAATGATGAAAATAGGACTGACACAAAATGATTATCCCATCAAAAGAAATATTTTAAATAAAGTTTCTGAATGCGAATATGTTTTTTTGAGAAAGAACAATAATCTTTTTCATTCACTGTCCACATTAAAGAAAATTATACTCAGGAAAAAAACGGATATTGAAGGAAGATATTTCTTTTACCAGAAACCTAAGATCGATATTCTTCATCTTTATAACGACATCAATTATTCTTTCCAGAAATGGGTAACTTCTTTTGAAACGCTTGTTCCGAGGTTTCCTGAAACTAAAAATGACCACCAGCAGACTGAACCTCAGCATATCCGCAATAAAAAAACGGAAAATGCGCTCAGGCAGATTGGTAAAAAAACTGTCTGGGAATTATTTCAATTTCCCAGGCTTCCGCCAATATTCAGCTGGAACTTCTGAAAAATTATCCTGCTTTTCAGGAAATGATACAGTCCAAGCTTTCTGTAATTCATCCTTCTCAGGAAATTATCCCGAGAGATTCACAAAAGATTTACCAGAATACAGAGACTTTCAACCTTGTATTTGTAGGCACCCAGTTCCATCTGAAAGGAGGAGTAGAAATGATAGAAGTTCTGAAAAAGTTAAGAGAAAAATACAGTTTCAGACTCAGCATTGTTTCGTCCTTCAAAACAGATCATTATGTAACCAAAGTTTCTGAAAAAGAAGCATTGGAAACTAAAGAAATGTTGAAAAAAGAGGATTGGATCGAAATTTATGAAAACATCCCCAACGAAAAGGTGATAGAACTTATTAAACAGGCACATATTGGTCTTTTACCCACCTGGTCGGATACCTATGGATTTTCAGTTCTGGAAATGCAGGCAGCAGGCGTTCCTGTGATTACGACGGACATCCGGGCGTTACCGGAGATTAATAATGAGAGCTGCGGCTGGCTTATCCATCTTCCTCAGAACCGTTTGAAACAGGCACTTTATTTCACCGCAGAACAACGGGAGGAGTTGAAAAAAACGCTGAAAATACAGCTTGAAAATATCCTGGAAGATATTTTTACCCATCCTGAACAGCTGCCGGAAAAATCAAGAAATTCAGTGGAAAGAATCAGGAAGGATCACGATCCTGTTATTTTCAGCGAAAAATTAAAAGCAATATACAGTAAAGCATGAATATCTCAGTAATTATACCGGTTTACAATGCCTCCGAATTCCTGGAAAAGGCTGTAGATTCTGCTTTGCCTTTTGAGGAAGTAAAGGAAATTCTACTGATTGAAGATCAATCTACTGACGATTCGTTGGAAATCTGCCGGAAACTGGTTTTAAAGGATTCAAGAATTAAATTATACCAGCATCCTGATAAAGGAAACCACGGGGCAGGAGCCACAAGAAATTTAGGCCTTGAAAAAGCAGGCTGTGAATTCATATCCTTTTTAGATGCCGATGACCATTATCTTCCCAATCGTTTTGATGCTGAAAGGGAAATTTTTAAAGATCAGAAAACAGAAGGGGTTTTTGGGGCTATTGGAGTAGAATATTTATCCGAAAAAGGCAGAAAAGAATTCCAGGATAAGTTTAAAAATGTTTCATTAACTACGGTCAATTTCCCTGCAGAAGGTGAAGAGATCCTGAAAGGATTACTGGGTTTAACCTCTAAAGTTTTTGGAACTTTTTTCCATTTAAATACGCTGACCATCAGAAAAACAGCATTGGTAAAAAGCAACCTCTATTTCAACGAAAATCTCCGTGTACACCAGGATTCCGACTTTATTATCAAATTAGCCTATCACTGCTATTTAAAATCCGGAATTATAGATAAAGCAATTGCCATAAGAGGCGTGCACGACAATAACAGGATTACCAAAATTATAAGGTATTCACCACAATATAATCAGAGGCAGTTTCTTTTATGGAAATCATTGAATGATTGGGCAGATACCCATCCGTTGCCGGCTGATTGCAAAAGAAAGATTTATTTAACATACAAATCATTTGATTTATCTTTAAAAAAAGGATTCAATAAATATTTTTGTACCTTTTTAGAGGTTATTAAGAATCCTCAGATATTAAAAACACAATACCGTTTTACGTACCTCAACCGATAAGAATGAAAATATCCGTAATAATTCCTGTTTACAATGCTGAAGAATATGTTTCACAAGCCGTAGAATCTGCCCTGCAGTTCGAAGAAGTATATGAAGTTATTTTAATTGAAGATAAGTCTCCGGACAATGCTCTGGAGGTTTGCCGGAAGCTGGAAGAAAAGTATGACAGAGTGAAACTTTACCAGCATCCTGACAAAGGAAATCACGGTGCGGGAGCTTCCAGAAACCTGGGTATGGAAAAGGTGACAGGAGATTTTGTAGCATTCCTGGATGCAGACGATTATTATCTGCCCAACAGATTCGATGCGGAAAGAGAGCTTTTCAAGAACCCTGACGTAGAAGGTGTGTATGGTGCAATCGGGGTAGAATATTATTCGGAGAAAGCCAGGGAACAGTACTACCCTATTTATAAGGATAAACTGGATACGGTTTACAAGAAAACCAATCCTGAAGATGTGTATCTGGGACTGATCAGTTTACGCGGGACTTTCGGGCTTATCCACCTGGATACTTTAACCCTGCGAAGATCTTCCCTTTCCAAGATGGACCGGTTCTTCGAGACTTCTCTCCGCCTTCACCAGGATTCGGAAATTACCATACGTCTTGCTTATTACCTTAAACTTTATACAGGGATTAATGATGAAGCGATTGCCTTAAGAGGAGTTCATGAAAACAACAGGATCACAAAAGTGGATTCAGGGAAGATAAACCCTGCCCAAACCCGTGTTTTGCTTTGGAGAGAATTGAATCATTGGGCCGAGAATGAGAAAACAGTTCCGGATCATGTAAAACTCCACATCAAAAGGATGCTTCGCAGTTTTGAGATTGCCATCGCTCCTCCCGTCAAAAAATGGACTATGATCGGTAAATATCTGATTACGGATTATCCGAGCATCCGTTCGGGCTTATTCAATATCAATTTCAGGAAAAATCTGTTTTAAGCGGGAAGCCTGAAGCTAGAAGAGAGAAGCTATTGAGATCAAAGGAACTTCTATACTGTTCTTTTTATTTCTTTAAGGCTGATACCCACTTTAAATGAAATCCTGCCAGTAACTTCCGGCATCCATCTTCCCTCTTCCAGCCTTTAAATCAAAAGGTTCTTATTTTATCTTTTTCTTATCCAGAAGAATGGAATCAGCGATCTGGGCAGTAAATACTTTCCCTGACTCTTTGTACATATGGTTTCCGTCTGTAAAGATATATTGCCCGTATTGCTGTGAAAAATCGAAAAACTTCACTCCTTTCTTTTGAGCAATTGATTCTATTCTTTTGCTAAAATCCGGGGAATATTTGTTTTCTATTTCCATAATTCCTTTAAAACCGGGAATTCTTACAATATAAACGGTTCCTTTCGTTTTAAGGTATTCAATGATATCTTCAAATGCATCCAGTCTATATTGGGATATTTTCTGGCTTTTTACAAATTCTATATAATCAGCTACCTTTCGGTCTTGCCTTTTCTTTAAAGTGTCTGGCTCCACATTTACATTAACTTCCATCCATCCGTTTTGATGCAAATACGTACTGGATCTTGCTGCTGCTTCCCTGTCTCTGTAAATATTAAACCAGGTTTCAGGATAATGTTTCAGAAGATATTCATAATTAGGCTTTACATCATAAAAATGTATATCTGCCAATGCGGAAGTGTTTTCTGACAAATCTTTTGCCTCTTTCACGTTTTTATCCATAGATAAGTTCCAGGGATCAACAGTAAGAATAAAAATACCGTCTTTTGTATCAGGGTTAAGCTTTTTCTTTATGGCCTCAAAATAAATCTGTCCGTAAGGTGATTCGGTAATATTCAGGGAAAAATTATTGAATTCCCGGCCTTTCAGTTTATCATCTAAAACATTGGGAATCACAGCCTGGGAGCCTCTGGAATCTCCCATAATCATATCAGAGGGTTTCGGGCCTGTAAAGTGTAAATAATTATCATCCGTATTGCCGTCTGCATACGTTCCTAAAAACAGTAAAATGGCAATAATTCCAATAATATAAAACGATATTTTGAATAAAAATTTTTTCATACAGGGTTAGAATTGTTGATAAATAAAGCTGCTGTCTCCAAAAACTCCGAAATACATAATCATAAAAATAAGGAAAATGTAAAATGCCCTTCTTACAACAGGTTTAAATCTGCTGATCTCTAATCCATGTTCCTGATCCTTGTTAATCCAGTCAATCAGAATGACAATTCCTATCAGCCCTAAAATTTTAATTTTTATAAAATGTGGGATTGAGAAAAGTGAAAGACTGAAAATTTTCCCATACATTCCAAAAGCGTCTTTTAAGCTTGGCGCTACAAACAAAACCAATGCAAAACATACTAAAGCCATTGTATAGATCATATTTCCCAATTCTTTAAATGTAGGAATGGTTTTGGACAGCTTTTTCTTTTTATTGATCTGGTTATTAACAACCAGGGGAACATAATACAACCCTTGCAGACAACCGTAAACGATGAAGGTCCAGTTGGCGCCATGCCAGAAACCAATAATGACGAAATTGAGAAAAACAGCAAGCATCAATCCTTTTTTATCATAATCCCGGAAAGCAATGACAAGGGGTGTGAATACATATTCTGTGAGCCATGAGGTAAGAGAAATATGCCATTTCCTCCAATAATCTGCAATATTCTGGGCAAAAAGCGGAAAAGCAAAGTTCTTGGTGGTTTTAAAGCCTAAAAGTTTGGCAAACCCGATGGCCATATCGGAATATCCCGAAAAATCGGCATACATCTGGAACAAAAACAATATAACTCCAAAAGCTATGGTGCTTCCTGAAAGGTGCTCATATCCCTGGAATATCTTTTCTGTAACAGGAGAAATAGTATTGGCAACTACCAGTTTTTTAAATGCACCCAGAAGAATTTGCCTGGCTGCATCAGAACCATTTTCCAGTGTAAAAACCCTTTGTTTTTTCAGCTGGGGAAGCAACAAGCCTCCTTTATCAATCGGGCCGGATGTCATACTCGGAAAAAAGGCAATATAGTTGAAAAATGCCAGTGCATCCGTTTCAGCCTTCAGCTTATTATTCTTTATATCAAGCAGATAGCTTACCATCCTAAAGGTATAAAAGCTGATCCCTAGGGGTAAGATTATATTTAAAGTCAGATTATTTTTAATTCCGAACAAATCTGTAAAAGATTGAATGAAGAAATTAAAATATTTAAAGTAAAGCAGGGTACCAACGGAAAAAATCAGACCCAAATTCAGCCAGATTTTTTTCTCCGAATTCTCACTTCGGGAAATTTTTAATCCCAAATAATAAATAATCACTGAGCTTCCGATCAAAAGTATTAATAACCTCCAATCCCAATATGCATAGAATACGTAGCTGCCTAGTAGTAAAAATAGATTCTGAGCCCTGAGATTTTTCCCGAGAACCCACCAGTAGACAGCAAAAAAAACAGAGAAGAAAAGTATAAATACCAATGATGTGAACTGCATATGATAATTTACTTATTTAAAAGTTCAACAATTCCATAGGAAAGCATTAAAAAAGCAACCTTTCTGTTGTTAAAAAGTATGGCTTCTTTGGGAGGAGAAATAAGCATTCCGCCATTTTCGGTAAGGTTTTCAATTGACTGGTCAATATCATCCACCTCATAACAGATATGATAGTAAGATATTCTTTTTTTCAAAAGGTTTTCCACCGGCGCGCCTGAAACAAGTTCTATATTCAAACCGTCTTCTACAGTGATCATGCAAAGTTCTGCCTGTTGATTTTCATCAAAGACAACAGGAGTTTCCTCAATAATCTTATGGAGCTTTCTTATGCTTTGGAGTTCAGCCTGTATGTCTTTACAGGCAACTCCTACATGATGAAATTTCATTATAGCTTTGAAGCGATAGAATTTACCATTTCGCCTATATTGTTCCAGCTCTGGATTTCGGAAGAGGTAAAACGTATGCCGAAAGCTTTTTCCACAGCTACAATTAACTGGATGTGCGAAAGAGAATCCCATTCTTCAACGTCATTGGCCGTAGTTTCTTCAGTTAAAGTAATTTCTTCGTTATCCAGCTCTTCACGGAAAATTTCTGATAATTTTGATAAAATTTCGTTTTTGTTCATAATATTATATGTTTTTTATTTTTAAAAATGAGGCATACATTGTGGCAACTTTCCTTTTTTCCGCTTTCTCCAGTTCGATGTCTTCGCTTACAAAGTATCTTTCATCAACAATTTCAAGTCCTGCCTGATGAATCAGGTCCCTGATTTCCTGAATCGTGTTAAAAAGGTAAATATGATCCATAGAAGGTGCATTGGTAGGTGTGGTAATAAAGATGGTTCCGTCCGGCTTTATCAGACTTTTGATTTTATTCAGCAATGACAGCGGATCTTCCACATGCTCCAGCACTTCTCCCATGGTAATAAAATCTTTCTTCTCATCTTCAT
The DNA here is from genome assembly GCF_056172655.1 of Chryseobacterium sp. GTID13. NCBI lineage: Bacteria > Pseudomonadati > Bacteroidota > Flavobacteriia > Flavobacteriales > Weeksellaceae > Chryseobacterium > Chryseobacterium sp. GTID13. Next base: position 800,812 of record NZ_JAOCMB010000002.1, on the reverse strand, counting down.
CTGTATAATCGAATACGTTTTTAAGGTGATAAACTACCTTTTCACTTTTAATTAAACTTTTGGTAAGCTCAAGTGAAGATTCACTGATATCAAGTGCCTCGAAGGTACAGTCGTCTCCAATTTTATCCATCGCAGCCTCAAAATATAAACCATGTCCTGCTCCTATTTCAAGATAGGATTTCACAGGAAGGTACTGTTGGATGGTGGTTTTAAAATACTGATAAACCGCATAATGATGTTTCCATAAAAACTGTGAAAGCAATAAGCCGTGCATATGGGAAACCATTACATCCGGATTATTGTACATGGCCTGGTTTACCTCATCAAATGATGTATTCCTGTATTTATTGGTTCTTATAAAATCCAGCATTTCCTCATTAAAATCGCCGATCATTTTAAGATAATAATTAATGGAATCATTAAATGTCAGACCTTTTTTTCAAGGATTAATTTATATTTGCTGATGAAGGCATCATAATCTTTTACATAATTTTCATCTTCTGAGAGAGAGGCAAAATTCTTCTGGAGCTTTTTACCATGAATAGCATTTTTTGCGGAAATACTTTCAATGAGGCGTTCTATTTTCATATTTTGATGTTTATGTAGACTTCTTTTAGCTGGTAATCGTCAACATTCAGCATCCATTTATCATTCTCGTTTTCAAATCCTAATCTCTCATAATGATCTTTTACCATCTGGTTTTTTGCCGTAGGAAGGTATTCTCCTACAATCTTTTTAAATCCATGTTTTCTTGCAGTTTCCACAATAGTATTGAGTGTAAAATCTTCCATTCCTCTTTTCAATACGCGGCAGCTCATCAGCCATGTATCTATGAAAAGGGTTTCGGGATCTTTCTTTTCCAGCACTATTACACAAATCAATCCATTGTCGCCATATTTATCTTCCAGGGTAAAGGAAAGCGTATAATGTTCTTCAGAATTGATCAGGTGGTCTACATCCTGTTCCGTATATCTTACCGTTCTTAAATTAAACTGGTTGGAACGCTGTGTCAGCTGAGAAACTCTTGGTTTCGAGAAATTGTCGAAAGACTTTACATCAGAAGTCATATTCATACTCTTCAGAAAATCTTTTACATTGGTAAAACTGTCCAGGTCAACTGCACGCTGTGCTTCCACCTGATACTGCTTGGTACGTTCCGCATCGTTTTCAGAGAAACTGGAGGTTTCAAAAAGATTCAGGCCATACAAGTATTCCAGGTATTCTGCCGGATCTTCGGGTAATTCAGGAACGCAGACCTCAGGAAGGTTTTCGCGTACGATATTCCTTTCAAACGGATTATCATCAAGGAATACCATAGAATCAAAACCTATATTCAGGATACTCTGGATCTTTCTGATATTATCCGCCTTGTTGTCCCAGTTAGCCACAAAAACAGCAATATCCTCCATTTTAAGCACCATATCGGGATGCTTTTCAAAAGGTTCTTTTGCCTTATCTTCATCATTCTTACTGCAAACAGCCAGGATCACTCCTCTTCTCTGAAGGGCTTTAACCCAATACTGGAATTCGGTAAATGCTTTTCCTATGCCAAGGCTGCCAATCTGGATCTTTTCCAGGCCGTCATCTCCAATGATGCCACCCCATGTCGTATTATCCAGATCAAGGATCAGGCATTTCTTAAATTTTCCTTCCAGAGAGGAAATAATACTGTTGATATGATGGGCAACGATCGGAAGGGCATCCAGTGAAAGCACCATTTCCGTATTCACATAGATATTCGGAGAAAACATGAAATCTCTTCCCCATTTATTTTGAATGGAAAGGAGGTCTGCAATAAAGAAATTATCATTTTTAACTGCCATCTCCGCCGAAAGCAGATAGTTCAGTTTATTCAGCTGAAAAACAAAGGAAGATTCTACCTTATTTGAAAAATTTCCAAAAACCTGATTATTGATCACCGGAAAATTACAATAGATCACCCTGCTCTTCGTTCTGTTCTGAATATTTCTGTATAGGTCTTCAATATAGGAAAGCTTATTCTCTGCAAATGCAGCCTGTGTATCGTAAGATTTATAATATTGGCTCAGTAATTTATGAGAAGATTCGAAAATGATGGTATAATCTGCATTAAACTCATAATATTCTGAGGTAGGATCCAGAATCTGGCGGGAAATCTGACCAAAATCTGCTTCGAAAATTTCAAATTCCAAACCATCATTTACGGCAGTTCCCTTCAAAGCAACATTAAGAAACTGTGTTGCGGTGTCACCCAATAACGCCACCCTGATCTTCTTAAGCCGGGAAGTATCTTTACGGAGTTCTTTTTTCAGTTCCGAAAACGTTTTGTACATGGATTCTTATTTTTATATTAAAATATGAATGTACAGGTTCTCAGTTCTGGCAGTTCCGTATTATTTCTTTTAACGGTTTCCGGAAATACGGGATTTTTAGTATAGATATATGTTTTGGGAACGTTTGTATTTTTTTTCATTATGTTTTTGTTTTTACAAAAATAAAAATTTTATCTGATATTTATGTTTTTAATATAATCTCTGAGCGGCTTTTCAATAAATTGATAAAAAAGCATCGAGGTAATGATAAGAACAACTATATAAATCCAGAACACACCGTTGATATCAGGTTTATAATTTTGCCATTTCAGGACCTCCCTCAGGATATACAGAATGGGAATATGGGTAATATAAATAGCATAACTTGATTCACCAAGATATTCCAGCGGTTTTAATGACAGAATTCTGGTCAGTATTCCGTTATTCCATGAGATTAAAAGAATAAGTGGAATGAAAAGCACCGCCATAAGCCCGTTATGATAAAAAAGAGGAACAAAGATCAGTGAAAGCATTACCGCTGCAAAGATCAGGATCACAGGAATATCATAATTCTTCTGCCTAAAATGGTTCACGAAAAACAACCCGGCAAGATTTCCTACTAAAAATTCGCTTACATGCATCAGCGGAAAATAATACAGAAATTCATGGCTTTCCGTATGTGGTCCTTTATAAGACGGTGAAGCTTCATAAAGATGGGAAAACACTTGTGTAACAATCCATAAGACAATTCCTGCCACCCAGATACTTTTATTCTTTTTGGAATAAAAATAATTATACAGCACCGGAAAAATCAGGTAAAACAGAAATTCCACAGAAATGGACCATCCAGGAAAGTTTAAGATCATTGCCTTGCCCGGAATCCAGCTCTGCAAACCGAACAGGTATAAAAAAGAATCAATAAGGCTAAAATTTGAATACCGGGTTATCAGATAAAGCAGCAATCCCACTACATACAGCGGATAGATCCTTGCAAACCTGTTTTTATAATACCCGAAATACTCAATTTTCTCTTTCTTATGATACGCTACAATCATAATGAACCCTGAAAGGATAAAAAAATAGCTTACCCCTACGTTGGCTTTCAGAAAAATATTGGAAATATAATCAGTCTTATAGACAAACATATCTTTATTGAAATGAGAGATAACGATGGCTATAGCAGCAAGGAATCTGGTAAAGGTAATCTGGCTTATCTTCATTCACAAAAGCTGTTCAGCAGTTTTACAATAGTTTGGTTATATAAAAAACACTTTTTACCGCGGTCATGAAACAGCCAGCACTGAAAAGCACTGCCGGTAATACACAACAGGATAGGGCGTTCTTTAAAAACTATTTAACAAAAACGCCGATATATTTTCCTTCATATTCCACTACCGTAGTTTCTATGCCGTGTTTTTCACAGAAATCCTGATAGGCAGAATTATCCCCGATATCATCACTGATAAATACACCCCCTTTTTTCAGATGCTTATACAGCTCATCATAGGCCCATATTCTTCCGTTATAGCTTTTATCAGAGTCGTAATGAAGAACATCGAAAACTGAATTTTCAGCAAAAATTTTAGGTAACGATTCTTTGTCTGCAAAACGGAATAGTTTCCAGTTGCTTTTAAGGTTTTGAGGCACTACATAACCTACATACTGATCTCCGTCCTGCGCCAGGTAAGGCATATCTGAACTGTACAGCGTTCCGTCCCTTTTGGTCAGGGAAAGAAGCGAAACCAGCGACGACCATCCGTAAGCAACACCTGTTTCCACCACGTTCTTTGCATTTGCAAATTCGCAGGCATAGTAGATCAGTTCCAGTGCTCCGGGCCCTCCCATTTTTACAGGACATGCTTTTTCCTTCTGCTCTGCTGTTTTTAAGATATCCGCATAATCCGTACGGAACGCTCCGGTTTCAAGACCGAATAGTTTTAAAACAGCTTCTTCCTGGGAAATTGCTCTTTCTGCAGCCCAGGAATTTGTTTTTTCCTTGCCTTTGAAAGCATTGCCTCTGTTCACTGTATTTTTAATGATTTTCCGGCCCAGTTCCGGGTAAAGGTCAGGCCTTTTCAGATAGCCGATAAATGTTTTGAGAACTCTTGTTATTTCGCTCACTGTGTTGTCTTTAATTCCGCAAAAATAAATATTTTTTTTTCATTTATCTAAAAACAGATATATTTGTGTTACTCAAATGAAATGAAAAAAATAAAAGCACTACTATGTTCTACAGTTTTTTCGAAAAAATCTACAGAAAACAGCTGCTTTCCAGCCTGAAAAAGAATCCAAAAGTATTTTCTGAAAATATCAGACTGGGGGTAGGCAACCGCTTTGTTCTGGACAAAGATCTGGAAAAAGTAAGCATCGGAAAATCCGCAGAATTTAGAAACTATACCTGTATTTTGGTGGCGAAAGGTGCCAGCCTGGAAATAGGAGACCGTTTTTTTATGAATAACTTCTGTTCGATCAATTGCCTCGAACATATTTCAATTGGTGAAAATACTTTGTTTGGTGAAAATGTCAAATTGTATGATCACAACCATGCTTACGAAACCTCTCCTGAATTCAGGCTTCATCATTCAAAATTTACGAAAGGTCCTATAAAAATAGGCAATAACTGCTGGTTGGGAAGCAATGTGACAGTACTGAAAGGGGTTACAATTGGCGACAACTGCATTATCGGGGCAGGATGTACGGTATATAAAGACATTCCACCCAATACACAGGTCGTCAATAAACAGGATTTAATATTCAACTCCCTTTAAATTCAGATGAAATTTTCCATACTTATTGCCCACTACAACAATGCTGTGCTTTTTAAGGACTGCTACAGTTCGTTACTCGCACAAACCTATAAAAACTGGGAAGCTATAATTCTGGATGATGCTTCATCTGAAGAAGAGAAAAAGCAGATTAAAGCTATCATCGCAGGAGATGAACGGTTTAAATTTTTTGAAAATGAAAAAAACTCTGGTGTTGGCGTTACCAAAAGTAAACTCATTGAGCTTGCTTCCGGCGACATCTGTGGTTTCGTAGACCCTGATGATGCTATTCTTCCTGAAGCCGTTGAAAAAGCCGTGAAAGTTTTTACACAGAAAAAAATGTTGTGCTGGCTTATTCCAGGTTTATGAGCTGTGATAAGGATCTGAAACCCATTGCTCCTTTCAAATCTGCCATGCAGGTTCAGAACAAGGACCCGTATTTCTTTAACTATCCTATCCAGATCGCTCATTTTGTAACGTTCAGAAAAGATATTTATGAACAGACTGAAAAAATGAACCCTGACCTTAAAATTTCAGAAGATCAGGATCTTTATTTAAAACTGTATGAAAAAGGTGATGTTTATTTCATTGATGATACCAATTATCTGTACAGAACACACCAGGGAGGTATCTCCCAGAATGACAATAAATCCAGGTCTTACGAATATTTCTCGCAGGTAGTTTTCAATGCTATGAAGAGAAGGAATATCACAAGCATTAATGGAGTGAAGATTCCCGAAACTTATCCCGGACAAGAGCAAATTTTCAAGCTTCTTGAATATCAGAATTCGGTTCCGTATAGGATAAAAAGAAAAATCTCCATTACTTTACAAAAACTTTTCAGGTAATGTCAGCAGAAAATCAGAAAATAAAAGTTCTTTTCAGACACCGTTCCATGGAAATGGGTGGGGTAGAAAAAGTAATCCTCAGCATCCTTCACAATCTTGATCCTGAAAAATTTGATATCACCGTTTGCCTGAACATGAATCAGGGTGAGCTGAGAAATGAATTTCCGAAACATGTTAAAAAAATATATTTTACGGACGGAAAAGAAGATTTTTCCAAAAATCCATTGATTCATAAACTACAGCTTGTCCGCCGAAGTCTGAAGCTTTCCCGGGCGCTGAAAAATCATAAAATATCTAACCGTATTTTAGGGAACAAAAAATTTGATATCGAGATTGCACCTACGTATTCAGCATTTTCCTCCGTCACCGGATCCAGCAACAAAGCTTCCAAAAAAATAGGCTGGTTTCACTCGGAGATCAATCTGCCTGCTTTGCAGCCTTTGGTGCCCAACATTCTTGAGAATTTCCCACAGTTTGATCATATGATTTACTGTTCACAGAAAATTAAAGACCTGATGCACACCTATTACCCGGAGCTTAAATATCCTGAAGAAAGTGTGGTGATTAATGCTATTCCTATCGAAGAAATCAAGAGAAAAGCTCAGGAAAAGATAGAAGATCTGCCTGAAGGACCCGTTTTTGTCTCGGTGGGACGTCTTCACAACAGAAAAGGTTACCATAAGCTGATTGATGCTCATAAAAAACTGATCGATGAAGGGTTTCACCACAGTGTTATCGTTGTAGGAAGCGGTGAAGAAATGAAGAACCTTACAGAACAGATCCGCATCAATAATGTTCAGGATACATTTATTTTAAGCGGCAACAGGATGAATCCATATCCTTACGTAAAAAATGCAGACTACTTCATCCTTCCGTCCGAATCCGAAGCATGGCCGTTGGTAATTGCTGAAGCCTTAATTCTTCAGAAACCTATCATTGCTACCGATACGGGAGATGTGGGACAGATGATTAAAGACCGGGAAACCGGCTACCTCATCAATTATGAGACAGATGAGATGTATGCCGCTATGAAAGCTTTTTTGACAGATCCTGAGCTTATTGCCAGAATAAAGAAAAATCTGGAAAACATTGAAGACCAGTTCGACAACCAGAAAATTTTTGATGCAGTGGAAAGAATCCTTGAAGATCTTTACCAAAAAAATCAGTAACTGAACTCAATTTAAACCAATACTTTTTCAGTAATTGTTCAAAGCATTCTTACAGAACAGCTTCTCCCGATAACCGGAAGAAGCGTCTGTATAAGGATTATTTTATCTTTTTAAGAAAACGGATTCATTAATCTTCAAAGTTTTCTCTACCAATAACATCCATGAGATCAGAAACAGTTTTCACATCTTTGAAATCCTTCGTGTCAATTTTTTTATCGAAATTTTCATCAGCAAATGCGATCACAGAAAGCAGACTGATAGAATCATAGCTTTCGAGCTGTTCCAGATTGGTTTCAATGGTTAATGTTTCGTCTTCTCCTAATTCTTCTTGTAATTTCTCTAAAAAAACGGATATTTTCATATGTTTAAAATTTTACTACTTCTAATTTTTTAAATTTCCAGCACCGTAGCTCCCCAGGAATATCCTACTCCGAAACCCGCCATTAATACTCTCTCTCCTTCTTTCAGTATGCCTTTATCCATCATGCTTTTCAAAGCGATAGGAATAGTGGCTGATACTGTATTCCCCGTGTTTTCCATGTCAACATAAAACTTTTCTGCCGGTATTTTGATCTTCTTCCTTAAATAATTCAGCATAAAAGAATTGGCCTGATGAAAGACAAAATGATCAATATCTTCCATAGTCAGCCCGTTTGTTTCCAAAGTTTCTTTTACCAGTCCCGGAATATTTTCAATGGTGAAATTAAAAATCTCCGGACCGTTCATATAAATGTTTTCCGGAGGAAACTCATTTTCCGGGTTGAGCTCAAAATCTGTTTTGAAGGCTCCTTTCTTTACAATAAGGTTTTCGGCACCGCTACCGTCTGTTCCCAGACAGAATTGATAATCCGCAGCATTTTCATCTTTTTCTACAATCATCGAGGCGGATGCGTCCCCGAATATGCTTCGGTTGGCCTTATCTTTCGGATTGATATGCTTCGTATAAGTTTCTGATGTGATCAGTAAAATACTTTTTGCAATACCGGCCGCTATTAATCCTTTAGCAAAAGCCAGTCCATAAATGAATCCGGAGCAGCCAAGATTAAAATCCGTGGCTCCGATATTTCTTCTGAGGCTAAGCCTGTCCTGTAGAATACAGGCAGTTGTGGGAAGAAAATAATCCGGGCTTTGGGTGCAGAAAAGAATAAAATCTACTTTATTCCTGTCATAATTTTCAAAAAGTTTTTCGGAGGATTTTACGGCAAGCTCCAGTACGGTCTCGCTGTCTGAGGAAATATGTCGCTGCGTGATTCCTATTTTCTCCTGAATTCTCCCGGAGCTCCACTCAGGAAATTCTTTTTCAAGGTCCTCATTCGTAAGAACCTGCTCAGGTAAATAATATTCTATTTTGGAAACTTTTATCATAGAAATTCTTTTTCTTTGTAAAATTAAAAACAAATTCACAATAATGGTGCTCCTATTCAGAATCATCTTGAAAGTCCGTTCCCTATACGAGGACATGGTGAAAAATGCTGCTATAAAAATAGCGATACATCAGGGTATGAAGGTTGGTGACAATCTGTATGTTCAAGGTATTCCCAACTTTGGCTCAGAATGTTTTCTTATAGAAATGGGTGATAATGTAACAATTGCAGAAGGTGTCTCTTTCATTAATCACGGCGGGGACGGCCGGGTAACCAAAAGAATCGAGAAATATAAAAACGGAAGAACTTTCGGAAGAATAAAAATCGGTAACAATACATTTATTGGAAAAGGAACTGTTCTTTTACCCGGGGTTTCTATCGGAAGCAATTGTATTGTAGGTTCGTTAAGTGTTGTCAGCAGTTCTATTCCTGATAACTCGGTGTATGCGGGGGCTCCTGCAAAATTTATCTGCACCATTGACCAATATGGCGAAAAATTACTGGCCAACAACACCGTTTACCCTTTGGAGTTAGAAGCTGACCGGTCTGCCTTAGAAAAATACCTCATCAACAATCTCCCTCACCATTATAAACCTGTAAAAAAATAAATGCCACAAAAAAAGAAAGTCCTTATTCGTATAGGCTCTCTGCGACATGGCGGTGCAGAAAAAGTTCTTGTCAACTTTCTCAAAAACCTGCCTGAGGACAAATATGAAATTGATCTGCTGATTAACCTGTACACCGGAATGTACATCAAGGAAGTTCCGTCGTGGGTTAACCTGTACTACCTGCTTAAAGGGGAAATGATTACTACCAACAGGCCTCATGAAATTCCGGTGAAGGCATTCAGGGTTCTTTACCAGAAAATGTTCCTTTGGTTCCCCGGTCTTCTTTACCGGTTCGTTCTGAAGAATAAAAAATATGATGTGGAAATAGCAGCTATTCATGGTATGTACAGAGAGCTTCTTTCCAGCCCGCAGAAAGATTCAAAAAAATCATCTGGATCCAGAATGATATTTTTAACCTGAAGGAGTATACGCCTGATGTGATCAGACAGCTTTTCAGGTTCGACAGAATTTTGGTTATTTCCAACAAACTGAAAGAGGAAATGCAAAAGTCTGCGAAAAACGACATGGAAAAACAGGCCGTTATTAAAATATTTAACCCGATAGATAAGGACGATACTTTAAATAAAGCAAATACGGCAATCGATGATTATCCTTTTTCCGGTAGTCTTCCTACTTTTATCACCATCGGAACTGTTTACCCGCAGAAAGGTTACGACAGGCTTCTCGATGTGCATAAAAAACTGATCGACGAAGGACTGAAGCATCAGATTATCATTATTGGCGACGGTTTTGATTTTGAGAATATCCAGGCAAAGTTGAATCAGCTAGGTCTTCAGGATACGGTAAAAATGCTCGGTTTCAGAAGCAATCCTTATCCATACCTTAAAAAAGCAGATTTTTATGTGATGTCTTCAAGGCATGAAGGTTTCCCTACCATTATTGCAGAAGCTCTGATTTTGAATAAGCCTATTGTTTCCACAGATGTTTCCGGAATTAAAGATCTTCTTCAGGATGGGAAATTAGGCATCATTACCCCAAATTCAGAGGATGGAATCTATGAGGGCATGAAAAAGATCCTTACTCATCCCGAACTTGCAGATCATTACCAAAAAGAAATTGCTATGACTGATCTGCCGTTTGTACTTCAGAAATCCGTGGCACAGCTTCAGGAAATCATTGATGAATTATAAAACAGTAAAAATGAGCTATACAACTATACAGAAAGATTTTTACCGGGAAAGCGGAAAATGGCTCTCTTCATTGGAGATCCTGAAAAAATGCATCAACCCTAACCTGCATTTTATCTATATCCTAAGAAAAGCTCAGAAATATAATAAAAAACCTGTTTCAGGGATATTCTGGAAGTTTGTCCTGAGGCATTACCAGATCAAATACGGTTACCAGATTTATCCTGAAACCGAAATCGGGGAAGGTTTCTATTTGGGGCATTGGGGAAGTTTGGTAATTAATCCTAAAGCTAAAATCGGCAAAAACTGCAATATTGCGCAAGGGGTAACTATCGGTCAGCAAAACCGCGGTAAGCTCCAGGGTTTCCCTACCATTTCTGACGAAGTCTGGATAGGAGCCAATGCCGTTATTGTAGGTGGGATCACTATTGGAAGCAATGTTCTGATTGCACCCAACTCATATGTTAATTTTGATGTTCCTGCCAATTCTGTAGTGGTTGGGAACCCAGGAGTAATTTATCCCGCAGAAAGCGCTACGGAGTCTTATATCAATAATAAAATATAGAAAAACAGCCTGTATATATTTATAAATTTATACAACGTTTTCCCTGAAAATTACTTTATCTGTTGCAGAAAAATATTTTTTTATCGACTTTTGCTTCAGGATAATTAAAATTAAGGTTTTGACTTAATTACTATTATAAAAACACAACAACGTAAAAACACAATAACATGAAAAAAATTATGCACTAAATACAGGCAGTCTTCTGCATTGCCTCATCTTCCTTATATAACTTCATACAATATCAGAATACTTAAGGCCTACATCATTCAATCCCGGTAATCAACTTGGGATTGGTATTAACTGTAAGCCCCATGTATTCAAATATCCTGTACCAAACTATTCATTTATAAAACACTTTTAATTCTACACGTATGAAAAAAAAATCGACATTAAAGATTTTTGCTGCAGTATTTTGTATTGCATCGTCTCATGCATTGGCAAAGGCAGCCTCTGTCCCCTGGCCTGGTGAGACCAATATTGGGTTCAAACATATGACACCTCTTCCTCCGAGTGTCTATGATCTGGATCCTCTTATCGTTATTTCACAAAATGTGAATGAAAAAGGACTGGTAGTAATGAAGGGAAACTTTCAAAAGCCCACTACCGCCGGAGATGTAAAAGTTACCATCAAGTACAAAGATGCCCAAAACAACTGGGTCTCTTTGTGGTGTAAAACTTTTGCAGGTAACTACGAATATAATGAAGAGCTTACAGCAAATTTTGAATTGCCTCAATCGGCTTTGAACACGCACTCCGTTAAGGTTGAATTAAGCTCGGATGCTACCATCACCAACTGGCAGTCCGTTATATGGGATAAAACCGTAAGCCATTACAAGCAGTCGAATTATGCTTACGCCAATTGTGATCTGGATGAAAACCAGTACACCATTCTATTCACCCCTAAAAAAACGGAACTGTTTTATATAACTCCAACGGAACCGTTTCGGGAGTAAAAGACAGGGTGACTTCCCAGCATCTGGTAAGAAAACTGGATGACATTGTTTTATCTTTCCAGGGAAATGCAGCATTGGATAATGCCAACGCCAATTCACCGGTTGTTAACATTACCAACCCTAATAATCTCGCTACTATAGCAAGTTCCCAAAAATTCATTTACCAGAATAGTGATACAAGTCCTTTCGAGTTCTCCTATCATGATCCGGTTTATATGTTTGCAGGAAAATTCTCTAATGAAAGTTTCTTTATCAACTTCAGCAACTGGTTTTTGCCTCCGGAAGAAGGAGGAGAGGCCTGGGGAAGAGGCTATCTGGATTTTACCAATCCTAATGCCCTTGTTAACCGGTATTATAACCTTTACAATTATATTAATGAAAAGCTGGGTGATGTTTTTGCCAACCAGCAGCCTGTTGTTATTGTGATCAGTAAAGTCACAGGACTAAGAGTTTATAAAGCCAACGGACAGTATATTTCTCTTACTGCCCTCAGCAACTATAATACTACTAATGATTACGGATATCCTCCGCTCAATGACAAACAGAGAGGTCCGGGTTCAGAAAACTTTTCTTTAAGCAATACGTCTCAGGCTTCCATATACGGTGTGGGTGCAATCAGAAACAGAAAAGTGATCGCCGGCTGGAACGGCCCTTCAAGGCCTTTGATGGATATAGAAAGTGAGATCAATAAATTCATAAAGTATGTAGGAATTTTTACCAATCCGACTACGGAGGAATGTCCTGTTACCTGCTTTACTCTCAATGCCGGTGCCCAATCTGACTATGCTGACTGGACCAAAGCACCGAACAGCTATATCTTCACCGGTAAGGATAAGAAAAATAATAATGCCAATGTTGACGGTCTTTATATTCCTGTAAAAAAAGCCTACGAAATGTGGTCCAAGGGTGGCGATTTTATGAAGGATGACACAGGCAATTATACTCCTATTCCGCAGCAGGGACTTGCAAAAGCAGGACTTTATTGGGAAGATGAGCCGGGACTTATAAAATCCGTTGCTTTAGAAGGTATGGGAGAAAACGCCAGGATCAAAGTAATGATCAATAAGATAAAAGAAGGTAATGCAGTAATATCTTACAAAGTAGATGATAAGATCTACTGGTCATGGCACGTATGGGTTACCGACGATCCTGAAGACGGAAGCACCTACCACCATGGTTTCGAAAAAGATAAAAACGGAAATGTGGTAACGAACTGGAAGTGGATGGACAGAAACCTTGGAGCTACCAGTGGAAGTTTCGTAGGAAACGAATGGCACAAATCGGCCGGGCTACAGTATCAGTGGGGAAGAAAAGACCCGTTCCCGCCATTCGGACTTAAAGACTTGAGCCTGTATCCAATTAGCGGAGAGATCAATCTGAATTATAATGATCCGGCATTCCAGTCCAAATTCATCAAGGTAAGAGGTAATAAATACTCTTCCCAGATCAATACCGGAACGGATACTCCTAACGGAAACATCAGATTTTCTATCCAGAACCCGATCAGCTTTATCGCAACTCCAATTTATGTGGCTAAAAAAGATCAGGCATTGTTAAATGACGGCGAAGACTTTTTAAAGCAAAACAGCAATGACAGCTGGACATCGGTAGGAATCACCACATGGTTCTCAAAACAAAAATATAAGAAATATGAACCTCCTTACCGTGAAAACATCGTTGCATGGGATCTTTGGGGAGACACACGTCAGGGTAACTATTCCGATATAGACGATGCAGTTGTTGGCGAAGCCAGTACCAGATATGCATTGAAATCACCATATGATCCATGTCCTTGTAACTGGAGAGTTCCTTCAAGCTACTTCTCAGGAGGGAGAAACTCTTCTACTCCAATGCCTGATGAAAACAGATACAGCCCTTGGGGAAAACATACCGGTAATACTGTTGATCCGGAATTCAATGCAACTTCATTGAATGCCGATTATCCGGGTATAAAGGTTTATCCTCAGTTTGGATTTGATTTCGCAGGAGTTTCCGGAATGAATCTGGGTAAATTCCCTATCAACGGAAATTATGAATCTTACCCTAATGCAACTGGCCCTCTAAAATATGGAACCGGATGGATCACACCTGTTCTTAATTTCCAGGATCAAAGTGCTGATGGAGGCTTATTGACGTCTACATTCATGACTGCCTCTGAGGTTATCAACGGGGTACGTTATCCTTCATTCGGAGCTGCCGGATTAGCTTTAATATCAGATCCTTTAAGCGGATCCAAACCAAGACCGGGATGGCATAGATTTTCAAGCAGTGCTTATACAGGCAATGGTGGTGTTCGTTGTATTTATGACCCTAACGCTGCTTCTATGTCGCAGGAATTTGATACTCAATATGTTTATTCAGGAAGCGATCTATATTCTACTGAAACCTTAAAATCATGGACCAAACTTCCAAACAGTTATGTAGAATATACCAATTCTGATCTGGTAACACCTAATCCAAACGGAAATAATATAGATCCAAACAGGGATAATGACAGAATTATTGATATCCCTTTAAGAAAGGCATATGCAATGTATAAGCTCCATTTAAGCACAGACTTCTCTTTCCCGGCAGAAGGAACGAAAACCTCATCCGTTGTCTGGACCACCAATACGAGTCTGATCAAAACAATGGAAATTATAGGTGGCGACGGTCCTATAGAGAATGCTATATTAAGAGTTACCTTAAATCCAAAAACATATGGTAATGCTGTGGTTGCCTTCCACATGGGTAATGGAACCTGGTCAGCAAACAAGCATAATGATCCGGTATTATGGAGCTGGCATATATGGGCACCAAGAACTGTCATCACAAAATATGATGTAGATCCTGAAAACGCTGGGAACGGAGGGGTTATTCCTGCTAACGAGCAGTTTGTAGATCCGATGACCAGTGCAGGGGTACCTATGAAAACGACCTTTATGGACAGAGATCTCGGAGCCAGAGATAAGCTAGTGAATGAACATATTTACGAACCGTCCGGTTCCGTATTTGCATCAGGACTGGCTGCTCCTACTACAGCTAGCTTTCCTACAGGAAATCCTGCCACCCTAGCCAGATTAGCTCAAATAAGTGAAAGTGGTGGCTTACACTATCAATGGGGAAGAAAAGATCCATTGCCTGTGTTTTACAATCCGGGACCGTCTTACTATAACTACGGAACCAATTACGCTGCTTATAATGTATTCAGACAAAATAACCCTGCCAATGCTACTACCGGGGCGATACCTTATACAGCTAATATGCCTGAATCAGATTATTTAACTTCTTATACTCAGGCTTACCCTACCTATTCAGCGGCAGCTAATGTTTCTACATCCGATTCAAAAGCAGATAAACTGAAGAAAATAGTAAAGTATTCTGTTAACAACCCACTAAATTATCTATATCAAACCGATGCAGCAAAATTAGACTGGGTTTCTGATGAGAATGGAAATATGCCGGAAAGATGGGGCCACGCTACCGAAAAATCTGCATACGATCCATGTCCTGCAGGCTGGAGAGTAGTAGATCTTGAAAGCGTTTCTACAGGAATTATCCTTGGTAATTTTATTTCAAAAGGAAATACACCTTGGTTCTACAATAAGCAATTTAATACTGCTTATGGTATAGATCCGGGAGATATTAATGCAACGGTGAAGTATGAAAATTACGACCCGGCTAAATATAACTATATCGGCGGTACTCTATATGCCTATTATTCAGGAAAAGGAGCCGTAGCTTATGGATATATATTAAACAGACCGGAATATAATATAGGTTTGTTCCCTAATACCGGTATAAGAGGTTTTAACGGAGGTAATGCGATGAGCGATTATCTTAATGGCACCTCAGGTTTAAAAGCTTTCCAGTATTCCGGTATCTGGACATCTGCCAGTCAAGGTGGTGGTGGAAGCTCTTTAGGGATGCTATTTAAAACAACTTCCAATCCTTATTATTTCTTAACGCCAACATTCGGTTTCCGTCCTCAGGCAGCGATGTCCTGCCGTTGTGCTGAAATTAAATACGATGCCAATGGAAAAGAAATCGGAAGATATGAGCCGTTCGCCATTCCTGTCGCGCCAAATGCTTTAGCTAAAGCAACAAATGTTCTTGCAAAATCAATGATCGTGGAAAAAGTAGCTCAGAACAAACTTGAGTTCTTCCCGAATCCTGTGAAGAATATGTTGTACATCAAAGGAAATGATATTGCTAAAGAATATTATTATCAGATTTACAACCTGTCCGGCCAGCTGGTAAAATCAGGAAAATTTGAAAACGAAAGAACAGATCTTTCCTCTTTAGTATCAGGAGCTTATGTAGTAAGAATCAACAATTCTGAAACAGTAGTGAAAATTATTAAAGAATAGTAATTATAACCTGTAAATTAAGCCGTCACAATGCAAATTGTGGCGGTTTTTTTATATAATTAATAATATTTTAATCTGTATTTTCAATTTTATCATTTATAGTTTGTAATTTTATGTGAGTTTTGAGTTTAAATTATTTGGTTTTCCAGCTTTGCCTTGTAAAGAAATACTATTAAAACAGTGACTTTAAATATGATTTTAAGCATATTTTAATATTAAACTTTGTTAAAAGTATTTGTCTTTACTGCAAAAATTATATTTTTGTATGATTATTGATTTGATCTATTGAATTTGAAAATAATTTAAACGAAATAAATAATTACAAACTTTTAATTTTAATTTATGTCACAATCGTACGAAGTTATTTTCGAAAACAATAGAAAATGGGTAGAATCAAAAGTTTCAGAGAATCCGGAATTCTTCCATGAGCTGGCAAAAACCCAGAACCCTGATTATTTATACATCGGATGTTCGGACAGCAGAGCTACAGCGGAAGAACTGATGGGTGCAAAACCCGGCGAAGTTTTTGTCCACAGAAACATTGCTAATGTTGTCAATACTTTAGACATGAGTTCCACAGCAGTTATTCAATATGCAGTAGAGCACCTTAAAGTAAAACACATTATCGTGTGCGGACATTACAACTGCGGGGGTGTAAAAGCAGCAATGACTCCTCAGGATTTAGGATTATTAAACCCGTGGTTGAGAAACATCCGTGACGTTTACAGATTGCACCAGGCTGAACTGGATACTATTGAAGATGAAGGAAAGCGTTATGACAGGCTTGTAGAACTGAATGTTCAGGAGCAGTGCATCAACGTGATCAAAATGGCCTGCGTACAGGAAAGATATATTTTAGAAGAATATCCTATTGTACACGGCTGGGTATTTGACCTTAGAACAGGTAAGATTATTGATTTGAAGATTGATTTCGAGAAAATCCTCAAAGACATCCAAAAAATCTACAACCTTACAGGTTCCGATTGGGTAATGAGCAGAAAAACAGACTAGTTTTTCCAAAAAATGAATGTAAGATGAAATTCTGGAGTATTATTGTATTGACCCTTTTCCTGAACTTCACAGCACTGCCTGGCATTGCTGCTGTTGCGGGCTGGGATATTGCAAGGACCAATGTAATCATCAATGAAGAAGAACCACATTCTCACCCATCCTCTTTTATTGTTTACGAAAAGACCCTTCCGAAAACTTTAGACGTATTCGATTATGTAAAGTTTTCCGAACCTGACCTTCAGGGCGTCTCTTTTGAGCTGATCGATGATTCCTTTCATCTGTCGCCGCTTCTTACCATATTTTCTCCGCCTCCGGAAGCTTAATTTTAAGTATAGTTAGCTTTTTATAGTATTCATATCAACACTGATATCGGATACGCATGCTTAAAAATTAAATTTCCAATCTTTTATAATTGATTATCTAAGGACAGATCGATCGGTTATAGTATTTTTCAAAAACATCATGAAAAAAACATCATTTATAGGAGGAATCAAGGAGAATTTCCCTTCAGGGCTTGTTGTATTCTTAGTTGCGCTTCCATTATGTCTTGGAATCGCTTTAGCATCAGGAGCACCGCCATTATCCGGTGTGATCGCCGGTATAGTAGGCGGATTAGTTGTAGGATTTATCAGTAATTCAAATATATCAGTATCCGGACCTGCTGCAGGTCTTACAGCCATTGTTTTAACGGCTATTACAGACCTGGGAGCTTTTGAATTGTTCCTTTGTGCCGGAATCATTGCCGGGCTTATCCAGTTGGTTTTAGGATTTATCCGGGCCGGAAGTATTTCCAATTACTTTCCAAATAACGTTATTGAGGGAATGCTTGCCGCTATCGGTATTATTATTATTTTAAAACAAATCCCGCATGCCATGGGATTCGATAAAGATTATGAA
This sequence comes from Chryseobacterium sp. GTID13, assembly GCF_056172655.1. Lineage (NCBI taxonomy): Bacteria > Pseudomonadati > Bacteroidota > Flavobacteriia > Flavobacteriales > Weeksellaceae > Chryseobacterium > Chryseobacterium sp. GTID13. Next base: position 782,844 of record NZ_JAOCMB010000002.1, on the reverse strand, counting down.
GGGCATGAATCTATTTTTGATAATGGCCTTAATTTCGGGTATTTTACAGAACTATTAGGGGCAGTACATCCGGGAGCTATCCTGGTTACCCTGGTTTCAGTAGGTATTCTTATTGCCTGGGACAAGATTCCGGCTTTAAAAAGAATGAAAATGCTTCCGGGAGCACTGGTAGCAGTAGTGGCAGGAATACTTTTAAACGAAGCATTCAAACTGTCCGGAAGCTCATTGGCGATCGGTACCCAGCATCTGGTTTCACTACCCGTTCCCCAATCATTGGATGATTTCAAAAATCTTGTTACGATGCCTGATTTTAATGGATTCACCAATCCAAAGGTATGGATAGCAGGGGCAACCATTGCCATTGTAGCTTCTATTGAAACGCTGCTTTGTATTGAAGCATCGGACAGGCTGGATAAGCAGAGAAGAATCACCGATACCAACCTTGAGCTTAAAGCACAGGGAATCGGGAATCTGGTAAGTTCATTTATCGGAGGGCTGCCCATGACATCCGTAGTGGTAAGAAGTTCTGCCAATGCCAATGCAGGGGCTACTTCAAAAATGTCTGCGATGATTCATGGTATACTCCTTCTGGTTTGTGTGCTTAGTATTCCGTTTATCCTTAATCTGATCCCGCTTGCTACTCTTGCCGCGGTACTGATTCTGGTAGGATACAAACTGGCAAAACCTGCTACTTTCAAACATTTCTGGCACCTTGGTAAATTCCAGTTCATCCCGTTTGTAGCTACCGTAGTAGCGGTGGTGGCTACCGATCTTCTCAAGGGAGTAGGTATCGGTCTGGCCATTTCAATATTCTATATCCTTCAGGGAAATATGAAACGGGCTTACTATCTGAGCAGGGAAAAGCTGGATGATGCAGACGGAATTAATATTAAGCTTGCTGAGGAAGTTTCTTTCCTTAATAAAGCAGCGATCAAAAAACGCTGAAAAACATCAAACCCAATTCCACTGTAACCATCGATGCAAGAGGAACTTCATATATTGCCACGGACGTACTGGAAATGATCCAGGATTTCGCCAATATCAGGGCAAAAGAAGAAGACATTAACGTCGAACTGTTAGGCTTCAAAACTTCATATAAGGATTATGAAACCGATGAAGATTCTCACATCCTTATTACTCACAGAAGAGCTATGTAAGCTCAAAAACCAAAATTTTTAACTTAAAAAAGAATAAAAAATCATATGAAAGCACATACATACGAAACTCAATCTACCATTACTCCTGAAAAAGCATTAAACTTTTTAAAAGACGGAAACCAAAGATTTGTTAATAATCTGAAGGCCAACAGGGATCTTTTGGAACAGGTAAATGCCACACGTGAAGGGCAATGGCCATTTGCAGTTGTTTTAAGCTGTATAGACAGCCGTACTTCCGCAGAACTTATCTTCGATCAGGGATTGGGAGACATTTTCAGCATCAGAATTGCCGGTAATTTTATCAATCAGGATATTCTAGGCTCAATGGAATTTGGCTGCAACGTTGCAGGTTCCAAGCTTGTTGTTGTTTTAGGACACACGAAATGCGGAGCATTAAAAGGCGGTCTGGACGCAGCACAGATCCAGGAAATGGGAATGGATAATCTGAACCACTTAATTAATCATTTCGATCCAATCATCAATGAGATTATTGAGGAGGGTGAAGAGCGTTCATCAAAAAACGGTTCGCTTCTGGAAAGATTAAACCAGCAAAACGTAAGAAGTGCAATAGAAGATATCCGTACACAAAGTTCAACGCTTAAAAAGCTTGAAGATGAAGGTAAAATCAAAATAGTCGGAGCTAATTATGATGTTGAAACAGGGGTTGTAACCTGGCTGTAAGAATAAAATCTGCACATTTATTACCTATACATGAAAATCATGTAATAGTTAGATTGGAAATTAATTTTTAAAAGTGCAAAAGAAGACCATCGGATATCTCCGATGGTCTTTATTTTAAGCCGATATGTAATGTATAAGTTTCTTATTTCCCATTGAATGCAGACATCGTATTATTAATCCCTGCAAATACAAAAGAAAGGCTGGCTTTAGAGAATTTTTCAATTCTTTCAGGAAGTTTTTCGGATTCTTCTTCATTCCAGGTTCCCAACACATAATCTACCTGGCGTCCTTCGGAAAAGTCTGCAGAAATCCCGAACCTCAACCTTGCATAGTTTTGGGTATTAAGCATTTCATTAATACTTTTCAATCCGTTGTGGCCGGCATCAGAACCTTTCATCTTCATCCTTAATGTCCCGAACGGAAGGGCAAGATCATCAGTAATAATCAGTATATTTTCCAACGGGATATTTTCTTTCTGCATCCAGAATCTTACAGCATTCCCGGACAGGTTCATATAGGTATCCGGTTTCAGAACGAACACTTTTCTTCCTTTATATTTTCCTTCCGCCATCCATCCGAAGTTGGTGGTATTAAATGATGCTTCAAGGGTTTCTGCTATTTTATCAGCTACTTTAAATCCTATGTTGTGGCGTGTATTTTCGTATTCAGGGCCTTTGTTTCCAAGCCCGACTATTAAATATTTCATTGAGAAATTTTTTGCAAAATTAAGGGATAAAAAATAAAAAGCCCAATCTTACAAAAGATTGGGCCTGTATTTTAAAGATTATCTTTAGAAAGGCTTGTAAATGTAGTTGACACCATACCCTTTCGTCATATAAGTCTGTGGATCGTAGTTATAATTGGTTGTCCAGTTGATCGGAGACGGGATAGGAGGTAAAAGATCTGTCACAGACCTTTTCCTAGGATTGTTCGGAGACAGAATATGACTTTCTCTATCATTCGAATCAGTTGATAAAAGTCTTGAAATTTTATACACTGTAGGAAGCAATGTAAATGGACTGATCTGAGTGTCGTAATTTACAAAGTCATACGCAAATCTGCTGGTAGGTCTTCCCATTACACCTCCGGCCATAGGTCCGTAATTTCTTACTACTCTGGATACGTTATCCCCTAAATAGGTATACCCTGTTTTAGAATAGCTGATATAGTCAAACGGTGTTCCGGGAACATCAGGACCATTTTTCATAATGATAGAATCCAGCTTTGCAGTAGAAGCGTTATACTTTATCTCGTAATGGATTTTTGTTTTTCTTAAAAGAGTCTGAGGCCCCGGAGTGGTTGCCGGCGGTACAGGCGCAGGTCTTCTGAACACTGAACGGTTCTCAGAAATAATCTGCAGTTTGTCGTTTGGCCCGTAAGTAAACAACTGGCTGTAAGAAACGCTGTCTTTATCCAGTTTTCCATTACCATCCAGGTCCAGGAAACCGTTAAAGGTAATCTGGCTTACTTTGTTTCCGCTGTATGCAATATTGGTAATTGAAGCACTATCTGTGATTACTCTTGTTACCAAAAGTCCACTGTATTGATATTCTGCTAATGTATCTTTGTCTGTAATTTCTCTGTATAATGCTCTCGGACCATGAAGTCCTCCTGTATCGTTCAGGTCCAATAATGGATCCCCATCTTCGTCTAGCATGTCTTTGCAGGAATGTATTGAAGAAAATCCTGCGATTAATAAAATAAAATAGAAAAGCTGTTTCATTTCCAGGTAATTGTTTATTTTTTGACAAATATAACTTTTTTTGAACAAAAGTTATGTTTTTATTTATATTCCAATAAAACCGATAATCAATTGGTTGTTACAAAGTTCTGTAAATATATTTCAGTACCTGATCTTTATCTGAAACAGGATAGTTGTATGCATCATACAGATACGTCATAGGGGTATTTACTCCAGGGGCAGGACTTGGCGGCATTACATATACCGATGTCGGGTTGTTGGGAGAAATTCTGTAAAAATTCTCGGGACGCACCAGGCTCCATGCTGTAAAGAAAGATTTGGGAATTGTAGAGAAAGGATTTACTTTAGAATCATAGTTCTGGTAGCTGTAAACCGTCATCTTGGCAGTAGCCATATTCGGTGCTCCTGTTCCTGTAAGCGTTCCTCTGGCACATTCTGCCTTAAAGATATTCTCTCCGTTGTAGGTGAAACTCATTTCCGTAAATACGCTATATGCTGTATTTCCGGATACTTTTCTTTTTTCAAGGATTTTCACCAGCTTTTTACCGGTGGCATCATAAGTAAAAGTGTAATCGCTTACGAAAGAATCTATCAATGTGGAAGCAGTTCCGGTACATGTCGCACTGTATACATTGCCTTTGCTGTCTTCACTTACACTAAATTCATAGGTAGTGCTCCCGGCTATACTTCCGATAAATTTTATCTTACCGATTTTATTATTGATGTACGTTACCGTACCTGTATAATAGTTATTGGTGGTTCCATCTTTCAGCATTCCTTTCTGAAAAACGGTGCCGTTAACTGTATATTCTTCCTGAACATTATTGTTTACCGTAATCTTTTCCAAAACTCTGGCCGGGGAGTTGGGGTGTTCCCGCCCCCACCGTCATTGGCGCTGGGTTCGAACTGATCGTCAGAAGAATTGTTACACGAAACCATCAATCCGAAAAGTACTCCGGCAACGATTTTAAAAAGATAGTTTTTTCCCATGAAAAAATATTTTAGTGAGTTGACAAATATAATTCATTTTTTTGATGAAAACATTCACTTATTCAACAAATTCATAACAATCTGCATCTTTTTACAAAAAAACCTAAAAACATTTTGCTTTTAGGTTATTGTTATGATGGATCCTGAAATTAATAAGGCTGTAATACGGAAGTTGTAAGAACAGACTGAGACATTTCATTATTCAGATAATCTGTATTTACAGCTCTCCCGATTCCTAAAGTTCCCGCATTCAGGTTTCTCTTTGTACAGGCAACTTTTACACTGTAATTGTTCTTAGGCATAAGGTTCACCAGCGTTGCATTCAGGTTGAAGATTTTATAGCTCCCTTCAGAACCTATCAATACATCGGTTCTAACCGCTCTTAGGGTATTATCTACAAAGATTCCGCATGCAAAACCGGAAGAGGCATTGGCGTTTCCTGTTTTCTGAGCTGTAGTCTGAAAGGTAAAAGCCACTTTGTTCACTCCATTGGTAATAGAGAAAGTATCCGCAGTTCCCGGAAGAACCGTCCAGGCAGAAGAAATTGTTGTCCCTTCCGAGTAAGGCGTAGTTACCCCGTTCGGAGAAGAAAAGGAGGCTCCTGTCTGATCCGCAACGGTATTCAGTGAAAATACAGACATACTTCCCTGTCCATCGGCAATTTTTATACTTTTCCAGTCATTTATATTCAGCTCTGAATTGTTATGAAGAATAGTTCCCGCTGATCCGGCAGAGCCTTTCAACAGATTGGTTCCGCCCGTTCTTAATTCTTTTCTAACGTTTAAATCTCCATTTACATCAAGCATATTAACGGGATTAGAAGTATTCACTCCAACTTGTGCAGGTATCCATGCGGCAAACAGCAATAATGATATTTTAATAATCTTTTTCATGCCTGAATTAATTTATAATAGGGTTAAACACCTGAGGGATTTCGTATACATCAACCTTCAGGGAAGACTGGGTAATAAAACTGTTGATATTGGTATCCGCATTGATTCCTATGGCCAGTACAACATCACTTGTCGTCCTGTAAGAACCCAGTCTTGAGCAGGCAACACTTACATCATGCTGTCCTTTAGAAAGGTTAGCCACCATTCCGATCTGGTTATGGGTAATAAAAGTACTTGAGGCACTACTTGCCTTTAAATTTCTCTGTCTGAGGTTAACCAGTTTGTTATCCACAAAAATACCGCACGCATAATCTATGGAAATATCCGGAGTCCCATTCACAGGAAGATTAGCCTGTACTACTGTTTCAAACTGGAAATACGTCTTACTTTCGGTACTGAACACACTGATAGAATTAGACAGACCTGTAATTTTCTTAAATCCCGGAAGGCTGGAAATGTCTGCTCCTTTAATAAAAGCAGTGTTTTTGGCAGTAATGCTCGACTGTTCGCTGCTCGTAAACTTTATACCCGTTGTATCTGAGAAAGAATTGTTGAATATCAGATAGAATTTATTCGGTTCATATTCCGGAATACGGAGCGACTTCCAGATCGGAGGATATCCTTCTCCCTGAGAAACAAGGATCTGGTCATTATTACCCTGGGACAAAGTATTGTCTGTAACGTTCAGGACAACGATTTTATTTCTGAGATTAACATCACCATTAACGTCCAGTTTTGCTTTTGGCGAATCCGTATTGATTCCCACCTGGGCAGAAAGAGACAGCCCTGCCATTAAAGACAGGATCGAAATAATATTTTTCATTATAATTTAATTGCTTTTATAGGTAACGTATTCAATGACATCTATCTTCATGACAGATTCAAGGGTAAATGCATTGGAAACCGTATTCAGGTCAGACACGTTGCGGCCAATGGTAAACTGCGAGTTCAGATTTGATGTATTGATCTTTCTGCACGCCACCTCAAGTTTTTGAGCGCCTACCGGAACATTCTGCTCCGTATAATTAAGCGTGAAAATATAATCCTGGATCCCTGATTTCTCTGTATTGTTATTCGAAACAATCTTATCAGGACGCACCGCTACCAGTCTCCCGTTCCTGAAAACTCCACAGGTAAAGGTAACAGACTCGGAAACTGTTGCACTGGGAGCCTTCATCTCTATCCCGGTCTGAAACTGGTACGTAAGTCTGTTTCTTCCGTTTTTAATAATAAAATTGTTTTCAAGTCCGGTAATTTTTGTCCACTTTCCTTTCGATGTATCTGTAATATCATCTCCAACATTGTTTTTATAAACATTGTCCGCCGCAATACCGTTTGAAAGCGCTGTAACACCCGTCTGATCCGATGACAGATACGAATTGATCAATTTGTACTGCCCTTCTTCCATAAAGGAAACATTTAATGATTTCCAGACTGGAGGCAGCCCTTCTCCCTGCGAAACCAAAACCTGGCCGTTCAGTCCTGCATCCCCGACATTGTCGGATGTACCGCCTGCTCTAAGTTCTTTTCTTAAGGTAATTTTCCCGTTGACATCGAGAGTGGATTTTGGAGAGCTTGTCCCAACTCCCACCTGCGCATTAACACAAAGCGATAAAAGCCCGGCCGCGCAACAATAGATAATTCTTTTCATAATAAGGACTGCAAAGTTATGAATTTAAATCATAAAAAATCATTTACAAGCCTGTAAACCCGTATAAATAAAGCGATTATGTTATAGAATTTAATGTACAAAAAAGTAGAATTATTACTACAAAACGTTCTTTTTTTATCTGCTTTAAAAGCCCGGCATCATCCGAACCCAATACCAGCCGCCGATACAGCATTATTTTTTCTCATCATATTGTGATTTTAAAATGCCCGGGAATCCGAAATTGGGCATACTATTCATGGGTAAAAATCATGTTTTTTTCAATAAAAAAAGGCCTTAAAAAGTAAATTTTAAAGCCTTTCTTATTTTTCACTTATTAAAAAGAGGAATTTTCTTCTTAATGATGTCCGATAACCGTTTTCAAAAGTACGTTAACCTCATCTACATTTTTCACCTTTTCCTTTCTCATCATCAGCAGGTTTCCTTCCTTGCCAATCTTCTCTTTAAGCTGAGCTTCCGCAGGGTTTTGGGTTAAATAACTGATGATATGCCTGAATCTGTCTGTCTGGTAGAATTTATCCTGAGGGTTCGCAGGGAAGTACCCCAGGAATACACCATTTTTCATGACGATCTTTTCGAAACCTATCTCAGCGGCCAGCCATTTCAAGGCAACGCTTTTCAACAGGTTTACCGCTTCTTTCGGCAAAGCCCCGAAACGGTCGATCAGTTCAAGCTCAAACTGATAAAGATCCTTTTCGTTATCAATTTCTGCAATTTTCTGGTATAACAATAATCTTTCCTCTGTATTCGAGATATAGAAGTCCGGAAGCATCAGCTCCAGGTCGGTATCAATATTCACATCCTTCACAGATTTGAACAGTTTCTGCCTGTCTTCCTCATTATCGAATAGGTTTTCAAAATCCGCATCATCTTTTAATTCTTCCAGCGCTTCCTGCATCAGCTTCTGATACGTTTCAAAGCCCATTTCATTAATGAATCCACTTTGTTCGGCTCCAAGAAGATCTCCTGCACCCCGGATTTCAAGGTCTTTCATCGCAATCTGGAACCCGCTTCCCAGGTCCGAGAACTGCTCAATAGCCTCAAGCCGTTTTCTGGCATCGGAAGTCATCATATCATATGGAGGCGTAATAAGATAGCAGAAAGCCTTCCTGTTGCTTCGCCCCACTCTTCCTCTCATCTGGTGGAGGTCTGCCATTCCGAACCTGTGGGCATCGTTAATAAATATGGTGTTGGCATTGGGAACATCCACTCCACTTTCAACGATTGTTGTAGATACAAGCACGTCGTACTTCCCTTCCATAAAATCAAGGACATTTTTTCCAGCTGTTTACCTTCCATTTGCCCATGCCCGGTAATGACTCTGGCATCCGGGACAAGCCTTTGAATAAGTCCGGCAATATCTTTAAGGTTTTCAATCCTGTTGTTGATGAAATACACCTGCCCGTCTCTCTGTAATTCATAAGACACAGCATCTCTTAAAATTTCTTCATTAAATCCGATCAGCTGCGTATCGACAGGCTGCCTGTTCGGTGGCGGCGTTTTAATAACGGAAAGATCCCTCGCCGCCATCAGGGAAAACTGAAGCGTTCTCGGGATAGGAGTAGCCGTCAAGGTAAGGGTGTCTACATTATTTTTCAGTGTTTTCAGCTTATCTTTTACAGAAACTCCGAATTTATGCTCTTCATCGATGATCAGGAGCCCAAGATCTTTGAACTTAACCGAACTGCTTACCAGCTGGTGTGTGCCTATGATAATATCTACCTTTCCATTTTTCAGACCTTCTAATGCTTCCGCTTTCTGTTTGGCCGTTCTGAATCTGTTCACATAAGAAACATTAACGGGGAAGTCTTTCAGTCTTTCCTTAAAACTTCTGTAATGCTGAAACGCAAGAATAGTAGTAGGCACCAAGACCGCTACCTGCTTTCCGTCCGTTGCCGCTTTAAATGCAGCCCGGATAGCCACTTCCGTTTTTCCGAAACCAACGTCACCGCAAACCAGCCTGTCCATCACCGTATCTGCTTCCATATCCCGTTTTACATCAATCGTTGCTTTTTCCTGGTCAGGAGTATCTTCGTAGATAAAACTGGCTTCAAGCTCATTCTGCAAATAAGAATCCGGTGTATAGGCAAAGCCTTTTGCTGTTTTTCTTTCCGCGTACAGCCTGATCAGGTCAAAGGCGATCTGTTTTACTTTAGCTTTTGTTTTCTGTTTCAGGGACTTCCAGGCGGGAGAACCGAGCTTACTCAGCACAATTTCCTTTCCGTCGGGACCGTTATATTTCGAAATCTTATGAAGCGAGTGGATACTTACATATAATAAGTCACCGTTTTTGTATGTCAGTTTAAAGCATTCCTGAATTTTCCCGTCATTATTAACCTTTACCAATCCCATGAATTTTCCTATTCCATGATCAATATGGGCAATATAGTCCCCTATTTTCAGCGACATCAGGTCTTTCAGGGTCAGCTGCTCGGATTTTGCAAAGGTATTTTTTGCTTTATACCTCTGATAGCGGTCGAAGATCTGATGATCTGTATAGACCAGAATTTTGTGTCCGTTATCTACAAAACCTTCATGAAGCTCAGATTTAAAGCTTTTAAAAGGAAGCTCATGTTCCAGCTCTTCAAATATAGACTCCAGTCTTTCTTTTTGCTTTTCGGTAGAAAAAGAAATCCAGGTATCGAAACCTTCCGCCTGTTTTTCTTCGATATCTTCTATCAGCAGCTCAAAATTTTTATGAAAAGACGGCTGCGGGAGTTGTTCCAGCTTAATTCCCGTGATTTCTTTAAGACCTTCAATAGGAGTCCCGGCAAAATCAATGGTTTTAAATTTCTTAAAATCAAACAAGAAATCCTGGTCCGAAATAAAGAGTTCCTGCGGCGTCCTGTGGGCAATATCTTTACTTAAAGTATCATATTTCTCTAATGATTTCTCATAAAAAGTCCTGATCTTCTGCATACCAACAGCCCCATTTCTGGAAACTACAAAGCTTTCTTCAGACAGCAGCTGCAGTAATGAAACCCGGGTTCCTGTTACTGAGAAATTCATATTGGAAACCAGCTGAAAGTCCTTTACTTTATCTATGGAAAGCTGTGTTTCAATATCGAAGGTCTTAATATTTTCTACCTCATTTCCAAAGAAAGTGATACGGTAAGGCTTCTCATTGGAATAAGAAAACACATCGACGATACCTCCCCGCACAGAAAATTCTCCCGGCTCAGATACAAAATCTGCCTGCTGAAAGTTGTAGTGGTTCAGCAGCTCATCAACAAAATCAAAGTCCAGCTGATCGCCAACTTTTATATGATGAGAGATGGCTTTAAAATCTTCTTTCTTCAACACCTTTTCAGATAAGGCTCCTGCGTAGGCCACAATCACTTTAGGGGCTTTCCCGGAATTGATCTTATTTAAAACCTCAGTACGAAGAACAAGGTTGGCATTCTGTGTTTTCTCAACCTGGTAAGGTTCAAGATGGGTGGCCGGAAAATAAAGCACCTTATCCTTCCCAAGCAGGTCTTCCATTTCAGTATTGGCGTACAGCGCATCTTCTTTATCATCTACCAGATAAAGAACGGTTTTCTTCTGTGTTAAAAATAGTTCAGCAACAAAAATGGAAACCGAAGATCCAGCGCTTCCCTTTACGGAAATATGCCGGCTTTTTTCTAACTGGGTAAAGATTTCTTTTCCAAATTCTTTCTGAAGGAGGTCGGGAAGAAACTTTTCGTGAATAGGTTTTAGCTGCATAAAATAGTAATAATATGAACGACAAAAGCGATTTCGGAAGTTTTCCGAAACCGTTTATCTGATAACAAAGATAGGGATATTTTTTTCTTCCCTCACCAACAGAAGATTACAGAAAACACAAGCTAATACCACATTTACATACCCAAATCTTAATTTTTTACCAATTTATTTAATTAAAAGTTAAAAAAATACCAATAATCCGGCATGGCATAGTGTTTGAAAATTCCACCTTATCAAAACTTTTTAAAAAAATAAGATTATGAAAAAAGCAATCAGAATTTTAGGAATTTTTATGTTGGTATTTGTCGCCACATTATCTTTTGCATCGTGCAGCAAGGACGATGACCCTGTAAACAATGACTTTTTTGCAGGAACCTATAAAGGAAAGATATCATATAATGACGGATCTACTACCAACAGCACAGACAACGGAAGCGTATTCGTAACGAAGATCGCCAGCGGAACGAAATATAATTTTGCATTCTCGAACAGCATTCCGGATCTTAACGGAGTGGAATTTCAACAGCAGGGTGACCATACTCTTGTAATGGTTGGCTCCACTGCTACATCTTATATCAGAATTGACAATAATGAATTGAAAATTCTATACATGAAAGACGGTAAAACATGGACCGCCAACTGTACACGTTAATCAACTATTCATACTTATAATGAAAGCCTGCTTCTTCCACGGAGCAGGCTTTTCTTATTTTAATATACTGAGTTAAGTTTTTTTAAGCAGTAATAAACTTTAGTTAAGGATTGTAATTACTGTTTTTTCAGCCTGTTTTTTGTATACCTTTACTCAAGAAAAACAAACAGTACTCCTCATGAAAAAATTTTTAACAGCAATGTCTCTGGCCCTAGGACTAGGATTTGCAACCGCACAGCAAACTGCTCCGGCAACACCGGCAGCCCCTCATCAAACGACTACAAAAACAGTAAAAGCTCCTGCAGTAAAAACTGCAACACCTGCAGCTAAAATGAAAAAGGACGGAACACCGGATAAAAGATATAAGGAAAACAAACACCTTAAAAAAGACGGTACTCCGGACAAAAGGTATAAAGCAAACAAGTAAACTTTAACATATAGTTGTTATTTTCATAATCAAATTTCGAAGAACCGGTGAACTCATTCACCGGTTTTTTTATGGCATATCCTGTTGAAAAAATAATTTTATATTCTGTACTTATTTATAAATTTGAGGCATGTTAAATTTCTTCAAGAAAAATGTGGCGCTGGCCTGGGCAAAAAAGCATGTTCAGAAAACAGGGGAATTCAAAAAAACTCAGTGAGAAATCAGGAGGCTCTTTTGCTGTCTTTAGTTAAAACAGCTCAGAAAACTCTTTTTGGAAGGGAGCATGATTTTGAAAACATTCATTCTATAAAGGATTTCCAAAACAAAGTCCCTGTTTCCGACTATGAGGATCTGAAACCCTACATCGAAAGGGTAAAAAAGGGGCAGGCCAATATTCTCTGGACCGAAACTCCTGAATATTTTGCAAAAACTTCGGGAACTACCTCAGGCTCAAAATACATTCCTATTTCTAAAGAAGGAATGCCGTTTCAGGTAGCGGGAGCACAAAGCGCACTATTCCATTATATTGCGAAGAAAAACAATGCAGATTTTGTCAACGGAAAAATGATCTTCCTGCAGGGAAGCCCCGAATTAAAGGAAAATTTTGGAATAAAAACAGGTAGACTTTCAGGAATCGTGGCCCATCATATCCCTAAATACCTTCAAAAAAACCGTTTGCCAAGCTGGAAAACCAATATGATGGAAGATTGGGAAGCCAAGGTAGATAAGATCATTGAAGAAACGGAACATGAAAATATGACCCTGATCTCCGGAATTCCGCCATGGCTGGTCATGTATTTTGAAAAACTGACGGAAAAACATGGGAAGAAGATCAAACAGCTTTTCCCTAACCTCCAGCTTCTTGTTACAGGAGGAGTAAATTATGAGCCTTACCGCGATAAAATGAATGATCTGCTTGGCGGAAAAGTTGATATCATACAGACTTTTCCCGCTTCTGAAGGTTTTTTTGCTTTCCAGGATGATTATACGAAAGAAGGATTGCTTCTTTTAACGGATCACGGGATATTTTATGAGTTCATCCCTTTGGAAGAGTATGGAAAACCTGACGCACGGAGACTCACTTTAAAAGATGTGGAATTGAATAAGGACTACGCATTGATTCTTACTACGAATTCCGGATTATGGGCTTATTCAATAGGTGATGTTATAAGATTTATAGATAAAGATCCATACAGAATTCTGGTAAGCGGAAGAACAAAACATTTCACTTCTGCTTTTGGGGAACACGTGATTGCTTTTGAAGTGGAAGAAGCCATAAAAGCAACACTGGAAAAATATGCAGCTCAGATTACAGAATTCCACCTTGCCCCTCAGGTAAATCCTGCACATGGACTTCCCTACCATGAATGGCTGATAGAATTCGAAAAAAATCCGGAGGATTTAGAGTTATTCAGGGGCGAGCTGGATCGCCAGCTGCGTGCAAGAAATACTTATTACGACGATCTCATCACGGGAAATATTCTTCAGCCTCTTGTGATTACAACGCTGAAAAAGAATGCTTTTCATGAGTATGCCAAATCGCAGGGCAAGCTGGGAGGCCAAAATAAAATCCCAAGACTTGCGAATGACAGAAAAATTGCAGATCAGTTAGAAATTTACAAACTTTAAAGATATTTTTTCAATTCCAAAAACATATATTCGAAAAAAATTATAAATTTGAAAAAATAAAAAATAATAATGAAAGCATCTGTACTTTTAAAATCATCTTTACTAACCTCTTTATTTGTCATTTCATCCTGCGCTACCACAAAATACAGCGAGGATATTTCCAAAAACAATTATTCTAATTTACAGGCTGGAAAAGTGTATGTTGTTACCCTGAAAGATGGTTCTCCGAAAAAGAAAATGCTATTCCGAAATGTTGACGGCGATAACCTGATCGGAACTGCAGGAAAAAAGGACAGTGCAGAAGTGATTATCCCTAAATCTAATGTAGCCGCTGTAAAAGACAGATCTAAAGCCAGAGTAACAGCAGGTGCTACCGTAATTGGCGCAGCAGGTGTTGCAGCCATCGTGATCAGTGCATTGAGAGCAGACTAAAATAGATTTTATCTTTCGGGACTTATTTGATTTATCATTTAAAAAACCAGCATATCAACAGCCTTAAATGAATATTTAGGGCTATTTTTGTGCATGATTTCCTTTACACCGTTAAAAACATTGCAAAATATTGAATTCAGAAATCTTCTTACGGGAAGATTTTTTATTGTTTTAGCCTTCAGAATGCTCGCGACTTTATTAGGATGGTGGGTGTATCAGTTAACAAAAGATCCTTTTTCAATAGGCCTTATCGGACTTTCAGAAGTTATTCCTGCGGTAAGCTGTGCTTTGTATGCAGGGCATGTTATTGACATGAATGAAAAAAACGCCTGCTCCTGATCTGTAATTATGCTTACATTTTCCTGATCGGTCTGCTCCTGATTCCTGCATTTTTTAATGTAGAGATGCACTTTAACGGTCATGAAATCACTTATTTTATATATGGTGTCATCTTTTTCACAGGAATTGCAAGGGCATTTATCGGGCCTATTGTTCCTTCCATGATTCCAAAAATCGTCAAAAAGGAAAACCTTCCGAATGCAGTAACCCTGAACCAGGCTACCTTCCTGATTTCTTCCGTATGCGGCCATGCTGTGGGAGGGCTCCTCATAGGCTATTTTGGGGTAAAATGGACGCTTGTTGTGATCATTTCTTTAATATTTGTCGCATCATTATTTTTCTGGCAGCTAAAACAGCAGCCCTCTGAATATAAAAAGGAGAATGTAAATGTTGTGGAAAGCATGCGGGAAGGAATTTCATATATTTTTAAAACGAAAGAGATTTTAGGGGCATTATGCCTGGATATGTTTGCCGTTCTTTTTGGAGGAGCCGTTGCCATGATCCCGGTATTTGCTACTGATATTTTAGATGCAGGAGCGGAAGGTTTCGGTCTTCTGAATGCGGCTTCAGATATAGGCTCTATGTGCATTATCACTTTACTGGCACTTGTTCCGTTAAGAAAAAACCAGGGAAAAATCCTTCTTACTGTGGTTGCTGGTTTTGGACTTTGCATTATTGGTTTTGGCTTATCAAAGCTTTACTGGTTATCATTTATGTTCCTTGTTATGAGCGGAATGCTTGACGGAATTTCAGTGGTGATCAGAGGAACTATTGTGCAGCTGAAAACTCCGGATCATATTCGCGGGCGGGTGTTGAGTGTAAATTCCATATTTATCATGTCCAGCAATGAAATGGGACAGTTCGAGAGCGGTCTGATGGCAAAATTGCTGGGCGTAGTGCGGTCTGTAGTCTTCGGGGGAAGTATGACGGTTTTGGTAGCTCTTCTTGTGGCGGGTACAAATCCCAAGCTGAGAAAAATGAATTATTAAACAATAATATCCCATTTCTATTAAATATATCACAAAAACTTTAATTTAACTTTAATAATTTTTTATATTTGTCTTTTTTAAATCCCCCTTTATGAAAAAAGCATTACTCGTTTTTCTAATCATCTGCTCACGCATCTTATATGCCCAGTCAGATTGTATTAGTGCAATATCTATCTGCGGAAACTCGGATATCTCTTATACACCATCAGGACCGGGAAATGTCCTGGAAGGTATTGGTCTCAATTCGTGTCTGAGTGATACGGATAATGAGCACTTTTCGGTATGGTATACCTTTACGGCATCAACTTCGGGAACATTGGCATTTGTAATTAATCCTACCGTTGATACCGATGACTATGACTTTGCAGTATACGGTCCTACAACAAATGGCTGTACTTCATTGAACAACAATAACATTTTTGTAACCCCGCTGAGATGTAATTTCAACGGAACAGGTTCGTCCCAGGGAAATACGGGCTTATTGCTGACCATCCCGCCACCGCCACCGCCAAACACGAACGGAAGTGCAGGAAACCAGGCTGAATGGAGTCCTCATATGGTAGTACAGGCCGGTGAGACTTATTATCTTGTTGTGGACAACTACAGAAGTTCACCGGATGGTTTCTCCCTGACATGGTCGGGTACAGCAAGTTTAAGTTCTGCATTCAACGATCCTTCTCTGGCTCCGTTTCCGTTTACTACTCCGGGACTTCCGGCTGCTAACCCTAATGATCCGAATGAAGTAACAGTATGTTCACTTGCTACTCCATTCAATTTTACTTCATTAAGTACGGGAATTATCAACGGGAACAGTCCAAACTTCAAAGTATCTTATCACAAAAATACCAATGACGCCATCACAGGAGGAAATCCTGTTACGTCAGAAGTAGTGAGCCTTACCCAGGTTTACTATTACAGAATTGTGTATCAGGATCCTGCGAACCCAACAAACCCTATGAACGGCTGTTTTATTACCGGGAAATTTAAATTCAGGGACGGCAGTTTTACTTTAAATAATGCTACGCTTACCAGTTGTAGCAATGATGGTGCGGGTACGGCAATGTTTGACCTTACTACAGCTGCTATAGGAGCAGGACCAACCCATACATTAAAGTATTATCCTACGATGTTCGATCTGAACGCAGGAACGAACGAGATTACCAGCCCCGCTATATATCAGTTTGTTTCAGCTCAGGGAAAAATATATGTAAAAGCAACCAATGAATTCGGATGTACAGCAACAGCTGAAATTACCCTGAAATTCCATCCGCTGGTTCCGGTAACTGAAGCTTCTTTAAGATCTTGTTTCCTTGAAACCAATCCTTCTCTGGGAACATTCAACCTAAGCAATGCTACAGTAACGACTTTAACAGGAGCTACTAAAAAATATTATCCTTCTTTAACAGATGCAGTAAACGGAACGAATGAAATTTTAAGCTTCCTAGCTTACACTGCACCATCAGGAGTGATCTATGTAAAAGTATTTAATGCACAGGGATGTTATTCCATTGCAAAAGTAACTTTAACTGTACTTTCTCCGGTTTACTCGAGTGTACTGCAAGACAAGATCATCTGTGTTGAGGATAAAACCACGCTGGATGCAGGCCCTGGATTCAACGGATACGAATGGAGCACGGGAGCCACTACCCAGTCTATTACCAACGTAGGTGTAGGAACCTATTGGGTAAAATTAAAGACCGGAGACTGTATCACAATACAGAACGTGAAAGTATACGCTTCCGAGCAGCCTGTTGTTTCAAGCATTGATATTGCCAACACTTCTATAACTGTAAATGTTATCGGAGGAACTCCACCTTACCAATATTCAATGGATAATATTAACTGGCAGGACTCCAATATATTCACCAATGTTTCCAGAGGAGATCATACAGTCTATGTAAAAGATGCTTACGACTGTGAACCTATTGATATAACAGTTGTGGTTCCAAACCTTATTAATGTGATCACTCCGAACGGAGACGGCATAAATGACGTAATAGACTACTCGGCATTATCTGGAAAACAAGGTCTTGTATTGAGTATTTTTGACAGATACGGAACAAAAATCCACCAGGCTGATAAAACCAACGGATTCAAATGGGACGGAACGGTAGCCGGCAAAAAAGTTCCTACAGGAACCTACTGGTACTCCGTAACATGGAATGAAAATGATAAAAAGAACACCCCATTCAAGTTCTCAGGATGGGTAATGGTAAAAAACAGAGAATAATTTCTTATCAAAATAAAAACCGCTCTCCGGGGCGGTTTTTTAACATAAATGCTGATAACTTATTTTACTCAAATCTTGTTTCACAAAAATCATTTTAAACATGAAAAAAACATTACTTCTTTTAATCTTATTTATAGCACAGGTATTTTATGCACAGTCGGACTGCGTTACAGCAACTCCTCTCTGCGGAAACTCCGAGTTTTCAGCAACTCCATTTGGAAACGGAAATATTGCTGAGAATTTATCAGCAAACGGATGTCTGGGCAGAAGTGAAAACTTCTCCTTATGGTATACTTTTACTATTGCTACATCCGGAACTTTAACTTTTGTTATTGATCCTAATACTGATTCCGATGATTATGATTTTGCAGTATATGGCCCTACCAGCAATGGTTGTGCCTCCTTACAGACTGGGAATAATGTTTTTGTAACCCCGCTCAGATGTAACTATAACGGAAGTACACCAACCGGAAACACGGGACTTACTTTAACCTTACCACCACCTCCACCACCTAACACGAATGGAAATGCAGGAAACTCGGCTGAGTGGAGCCCTTATATGCAGGTACAAGCCGGAGAAACCTATTATTTGGTTGTAGACAATTTCAGAAGCTCTCCGGACGGGTTTAAACTGACCTGGGGCGGTACCGCTACCCTGAGTTCAGCATTTAACGATCCTGTTCTGGCACCTAACCCATTCATTCCTCCTGGTATCCCGGGAGCTAATCCGGATGATCCTTCAACGATCATGGTATGTGGACTTCCTTCACAATTTAACTTCACTACCCTTACCTCTGGTATTATCAATGGAAACAACCCTAATTTCCAGGTTACTTACCATAATAATATCGATGACCTTATTGCAGGAACCAATCCACTTACCATAGCTACGGTAAACGGGACAACAACCTATTACTACAGAGTTCGATATTTTGATCCGGACAATCCAAACAGCACTGTCAACAAATGTTTCATCAGCGGTAAATTTAAATTTGTAAATGCCAGCATTACAGCGAGAAATGCTACTATTTTCGCCTGTAACAATAATAGTGAAGGTACAGGGAAATTTGATCTGACCACAGCAGATGTATTTACCGGAACAGTTACGAAAAAATACTATCCTACTCTGGCTGACCTGAACGCCGATACCAATGAGATTACTAATCCTACCGCTTATATTTCAGCTGAGAAAATAGTATATGTTAAAGTAATTTCCGCATTCGGATGTACTGCTACAGCAGCTATTACATTATCATTCCATCCGGTAGTCACATTGAAAGATGCGGTAATGGAAGAATGCTATATTGAAAATGATGTTACGCAGGCCAAGTTTGACCTTACACAAGCCGACGTTGGAGCAGTAGCAGGGCAAACAAAGGCATTCTACAAAACATTAAACGATGCACAGGCAGAAACCAATCCAATTACTCCTCAGACTGCTTATATCACTACAAGCACTGAAGTTTATGTAAGAGTAACCAGCGCCAATCAGTGTTATGATATCGCCAAGATCACGTTAAAAGTTCTTCCTCCTGTAAAATCTGCAGTTCTGAAAGACAAAACGATCTGTGCTGAAGATAAAACAACATTGGATGCGGGACCTGGATTTGACGGATACGAATGGAGCACAGGTGCTACCACTCAAGCTATCACCAATGCAGGAATAGGAGTTTACTGGGTTAAACTGAAAACAGGAAAATGCTTCACGCTACAGACTGTTACAGTATTTGCTTCTTCACAGCCGGTAATTGCCAGCGTAGATATCAGCAACAATACCATTACGATAAATGCTTCGGGAGGAACTCCGCCATACATGTACTCAATAGACGGTACCAACTGGCAGACCACCAATACATTCAGCGGACTTCCCAGAGGAGAAAACAAAATCTTCCTGAAGGATTCTTACGATTGTAATCCTGTGCAGATTACCGTTACTGTTCCGAACCTGATTAACGCCATCACTCCAAACGGAGATAAGGTAAATGACGAGATCGACTATTCGGCTCTGGCTTATAAGAAAAATCTTGTATTCATTGTTTATGACAGATACGGAAACAAGCTTTACGAAGCTAATAAAATGAGAGATTACAAATGGGACGGAACAGCTTCCGGCAAGAAAATCCCTACCGGAACTTACTGGTATACCATCTCATGGAACGAGAATGATAAAAACAATACTGAAACCAAATATTCAGGATGGATACTCGTAAAAAATAAAGAATAAGCTATTTTTCATATCACAACAAAAGACTGTCTTAACCGACAGTCTTTTTTATTTTATCCTGATGAAGATTTCTTGTTAAAATTTTTTATTTTTGAACCCCGATTTTTTTACTAACACTCATTTATCCCATTTATTGTAGGTTAACCGAGGATTGCGGGTAAGTTGTTAGTTATTATTTTTCTTAAATAAACTATCTTTGCATTATGGCGCAGAAAGAAACATTATCCTCCCTTACACACGGAAACTTTGCAAGAGAACTGTCTATTGCGGATGGAAAAATGCCACCCAATGCTGTAGATTTTGAAAGACTGGTGATCGGAACTTTTTAATAGACAAAAAAGGGCTTGACCACTCTATTGACCTTCTTACTCCTGAGGTATTTTATGACCCAAGACATCAGGTTATTTTTTCTACCATCTTAAAGCTGTACGAAGGTAACCATCCTGTGGACCTGATGACGATTATCCAGGAATTGAAAAAAGAAGATAAACTCAATCAGGCAGGCGGTGACCATTACATCATCGACCTTACCATGGGAGTAAGTTCATCAGCCCATATTGAATATCACGTACGTGTTATTCTTGAAAAATATATTTTAAGAAGCCTTATTAATGTTTCTGCTAACGTAATCGATTCATCTTATAAAGAATCTACTGATGTATTCGAGCTTTTGGATAAGGCTGAACAATCTTTCTTTGAAATTACCAACGGTACGATTAAAAAAGGATTCGACACTGCCAATTCATTGGTAAAACAGGCTATTGATACGATTAAATCCTTAAAAGATAAAGAAGGGCTTTCCGGAGTTCCTTCAGGATTCAGAGATATTGATAAAGAAACAGGAGGCTGGCAAAATTCCGACCTCATCATTATCGCGGCCCGTCCGGCGATGGGTAAAACAGCATTCCTTCTGTCAATGGCCAGAAATATAGCCGTAGGCCACAAAATCCCGATGGTGCTTTTCTCCCTGGAGATGGCATCCGTACAGCTTATCACCAGGATGATTGCCTCTGAAACGAAAATCTCTTCCGAAAAGCTGCGAAAAGGAACGCTTGATGATGAAGAATGGCAAAGATTGTTCTCCAATGTCTCCGAACTTGAGAACGCCCCACTTTTTATTGACGAAACTCCTTCCCTTTCCATATTCGACTTCCGGGCAAAATGCCGAAGACTGGTAATGCAGCATGGCGTAAAGCTGATCATGGTGGATTACCTTCAGCTGATGACCGCAGGAGGCGGAGGAAAAGGAGTCGGAAACCGTGAACAGGAAATCTCCATGATCTCCCGTTCATTAAAGGCCATTGCCAAAGAACTTAACGTACCTGTTATTGCACTTTCCCAGCTATCGAGAAGTGTGGAAGCCCGTCCCGGTAAAAGACCTCAGCTTTCCGACCTCAGGGAATCCGGAGCTATTGAGCAGGATGCAGATATCGTATCATTTATTTTCAGACCTGAATATTATAAAATTGCTGTTTGGGATAATGATGAAGAAGGCCAGGAAACTTCAACGGAAAACCAGGCTGAATTAATTATTGCCAAACACAGAAATGGTGCAACAGCGGATGTAAGATTGTCATTCCTTAAACACTTCGCCAAATTCGGAGATATTGAAGCTGCTTTTGATGGTGGTATGGGAGGCTATCCTTCCAATTTCGGATCTAATGAGCCGAGTGGTTTTGATAAGATTAAAACAACCATCCAGCCTGGTGCCGCATTTGATCTGCCGGACAATTCAAAACTTTCAGGATCATCTATGAATGATTTTGATGACGATGATGATTTCCCTTTTTAGTGTTGCCTATTTTAAATTAAATAACAGCTTAGTACTCAGTTGAAAAACCGATACTCATTTTATAATACACCTTAAACTTTTGAGAATAGAAATCTACACCGACGGTGCATGCAGCGGAAATCCCGGAAAGGGAGGCTATGGCATCCTCATGCGCGTACCTGAAAAGAATTATCAGAAAACATTTTCAAAAGGATTCAGAAAGACGACCAATAACAGAATGGAGCTGCTCGCTGTCATTACTGCTATGGAAAAACTAAAATCTTCGGAGAACGACATTCACATTTACACGGACAGCAAATATGTAGCAGATGCCGTGAATCAAAACTGGATTGCCGGATGGATTAAAAGAGGCTGGAAAAATGTAAAAAATCCTGACCTCTGGAAAAGATTCATTGAGATGTACAATAAGCACAAACCGCATATGCACTGGATAAAAGGTCATGCCGGTCACTTTGAAAATGAACTCTGCGACAAACTGGCTGTAGCTGCTGCAAGCTCATCTGATCTGGAAGTTGACACTTACTTTGAAGGGCTTGAAAACAATTCTCTTTTTTAATAAATATAAATTTACATTAATATTGTTCATTATTTTATTAATGTTCTTATCATTTGTTAATAAATCATTATCATTTTCAGTAAAATTAACATTAAATAAACATTAATTACCCGGGATTTAATATATTTACAGTGTCTAATTAAAGTAATCCCACGTCAATGAATAAATTTTTACTGTCGTACATTTCCCTCTTTCTGCTTTTCTTGTCAGGAGGAGTGTTTTCCCAAACCTATCAGCTAACCGGAAATCCTGTAAGTACTACCGGATGGACAATGGTTGCCCCTACCCAGGTAATGGGTGATTTTGTCCAGCTCACCCCGGATACCAATAACCAGTCGGGATCAATCCGTCTTAATGACCAGATCAACTTAAAATACTGTGATAAATGGAGAGTTGAATTCGATTTCAGGATGGATTCCAACCAAACTTCCAACGGAGACGGGCTTGCATTCTGGTATCTTGCCAATCCACCCGTTGCCAGTGTATTAGGCTCCGGTCTCGGCGTTTCTCAAAATGCAGTCGGCCTTATCGTAGGATTTGATACCTACAACAACACAACAGGCTCCACAATGAGCAAAGTACATGTTGCTTACGGACAGGTTGCCAATACGACAGATACTAACAATATAGAATTTTTTAATACTGCCGGAAGCTCTTTTCACTCACCGGACCTGAATACAACACAACCTTTCCAGGGTACAACATACAAACATGTTGAAGTAACAGCGCAGGTAGATCCGGCAAACCCTATTAATTGGATCATAAAAATAACGCTTGACGGTACGACAATCTGTAATCAGTCATTCGCTCCTTCAGGAGCAGCCGCTGCAATGACTATCGGATATTTTGGGTTTTCAGCTTCTACAGGAGCTGCAAGATCAAGACATTCCATTAAAAATGTAAAAATCTACACCGATAAAGTTCCAATTCTTCAAAATACGGCAACACAGTCCTTCTGTCCAAATCCTGCCACAGGATTCGGGTCTGTAAATTTAACGAGTTTCAACTCTCAGTTTGTAAGCAATCCTTCAAGCTATACATTTACTTACCTTCAGGGCTCAACTCCTATTACCAATCCTACTAATTTTCAGTTCAATACGAATACTACCGTTACGGTAATTGTAAAAGATAATGCAGGAATATTATGTGATAATCCGGACGGAAAAATACTGTTGGTTCTGGCCCCACTTACCCTCACCGACAAAACTTTAACGACGTGTAACAATAATAAAGCAGGAACAGGAATATTCAACCTTAATAATGCTGCCGTAACGGATGTAGCAGGTGCAACCAGAAAATATTATAAAACCCTGAATGACCTGAATGCCAACACCAACGAAATTGCAAATCCCAGCACTTACACTTCTGCACCCGGAGAAGTCTATGTAAAAGTTACAACTCCACAGGGCTGTACCGGTACTGCAAAAATTACATTAACATTTTTCCCTGAAACCCCGGTAAAAGAAGCCACATTACAATCATGCTTCCTGCAGAATAATATTACAAGCGCCGTATTTGATCTTACTTCTGCCAATGTAACTACATTAAGCAGCGGCTTTACAAAGAAATATTACACAAGTGTGGCAGATGCCTTAAGCGGATCCAATGAAATTGTGAATCCTTCCCAATATATGTCGGTAAGCACTGCCATCTATGTAAAGGTAACAGATGCTAACGGATGTTTCGGTATAGCAAAAGTGAATCTTATAGTACTGCCGCCAGTGACATCCTCCATTTTAAAGGATAAAATCATCTGCATCGACGGAAGAACCGATCTGGATGCAGGCCCGGGCTTTGATAGCTACGAATGGAGTACAGGCGCAACTACTCCTTCTATTCAGGGTGTAGGTGTTGGACTTTATTGGGTAAAGCTGAAAACAGGAAACTGTATTGCACTGCAGATGGTAAAAGTTATCGCTTCTGCAAATCCTGTTATTACAAGCATCGATATTAACAATACAACAGTGACTGTGAATGTTTCAGGAGGTACACCACCTTATAAATATTCCTTAAACGGAATCGACTGGCAGGATTCGAATACATTTACAGGACTGCACAGAGGAGAGGCCAGGGTTTACGTTAAAGATTTTTATAACTGTTCACCTGTTGAAGTTCAGATTACCGTTCCTAATCTGATTAATGCCATTACACCAAACGGCGACAACGTAAATGACTTCATTGACTATTCTGCACTGGCCTACAAGAAAAATCTTGTTTTCATAGTATATGACAGATACGGCAATAAATTGTATGAAGCCAATAAACTGAGAGACTTTAAGTGGGACGGAACTGCATCCGGCAAAAAAGTCCTTACAGGAACCTACTGGTACTCTATTTCATGGAATGAAAATGATAAAAACAATACGCCTACGAAATATTCAGGCTGGGTATTGGTAAAAAACAGAGAATAATGGGTTTATCATACAAAATCACTCCTTTACCGGAGTGATTTTTTTAATACTATTGAGCTTTCGGAATAAAGGCTTATCATATCTTAACTCAACAAATAAAATATATTTTATTTTTAATCATTTTTTATAAATTTTAAAAATTACTTGTAAAATTGACAATTTTTACTAATCATTTGACAATTATACATTATATCCGAGAGAAGAAAATAAATATATTTACAGGAATAACCTCAAAAACTAATCGCTTCATATGAAAAGAAAACTACTCCTTTATTATTTAACTATTTTTCTATGCTTTTCAGGACAGCTGTTTTCCCAGACTTATCAGCTTACAGGAAACCCGGTGAACACTACCGGCTGGGACCTTGTTTCCAATGCAGCCGTAGATACTGACTTTGTGAGGCTTACCACAGATAACGGAAATCTGTATGGCGCTATAAAGCTGGCCACTCCTATCACATTAAGCTACTGCGATAAATGGAAGGTAGAATTTGATTTTAGAATCGATGGAAACGGAACAGCACAGTTCGGAAGAGGAGACGGGTTTACATTCTGGTATCTTGCCAATCCTCCAACAGGATTTGTATCCGGTGGCGGGCTCGGAATTCCCGGAAACGCATCCGGACTGATGGTAGGCTTTGATATTTTCAACAATACCACGGAAGGACAGATGAGTAAAATCCATTTACTCTACGGAACCAATAATACTGCCGGAAACAATATTGAATACAACAACACTCCGGGCAGTACATTCCACTCCCTGATCTTATTGCTACTCAGCCGTTTGTAGGTCCTACATTCAAACATGTAGAGGTAAACGGGGAAACAGATCTTACCAATCCTACCAACTGGATCATAAAAATAAAACTGGATGGAGTTCTTATTGTTGACCAATCCTTTGCCCCTTCAGGTGGAGCCATAGGAATGAGCCAGGGATATTTCGGATTTTCTGCAGCCACAGGAGGTGCCAGTGCAAGACATTCTATCAAAAATGTTAAAGTTTTCGTAGATAAAGTTCCGATTCTGAATGCTACGGTAACGCCATTTGTATGTACCAATCCGGCAACAGGAACAGGAACTGTAGATTTAACATCTTTCAATTCACAGTTCGTTAACAATCCTGCCAATTACATATTTACCTATTATATTTTAGGAAGCTCAACGCCTATTGCCAATCCGGCAAACTTTGCCTATTCCGGAAATACAACTATCAAAGTGGTCATTAAAGATCCAACCTCCACGCTCTGTGACAATGGAGACGGAGTCATACAACTGAATCCAACCCCGTTTGCAGCAACCGACGCCTCACTTACAGGTTGTAATAACAATAATGCAGGTACCGCAACATTTGACCTTACCACGGCAGCATTAACAACAGTACCAGGCTGCACTATGGAATTTTACAATACAATGGCCGAACTGAATGCCGGGATCAACCAGATTCCCAATCCTACAGCCTATGCTTCAGGAGCCGCCATATTATTTGCAAAAGTGACCACACCTCAGGGTTGTGTAAGCGTGGCAAAAGTTACCTTAAACCTCAACCCGATTGTACCAGTAACCGATGCTAATTTAAGATCATGCTTCCTTGAAACCAATCCTTCTCTGGGAACATTCAATCTAAGCAATGCTACGGTAACTACTCTGACAGGAGCTACTAAAAAATATTACCCTTCTTTATCAGATGCAGTAAACGGAACCAATGAAATTTTAAGCTTCCTGACCTATACCGCCCCATCAGGTGTAGTGTATGTAAAAGTATTTAATGCACAGGGCTGTTATTCAATTGCGAAAGTGACATTAACAGTACTTTCACCGGTTTATTCAAGCGTACTTAAAGATAAGATCATCTGTATTGAAGATAAAACCACTCTGGATGCGGGACCAGGTTTCAACGGTTATGAATGGAGCACAGGAGCTACTACCCAATCCATAACTAATGTAGGTGTAGGAACCTATTGGGTGAAGCTGAAGACCGGAGACTGTATTACTTTACAGACTGTAAAAGTATATGCTTCGGAGCAGCCTGTAGTGACCAACATTGATATTTCAGGAAGTACAGTGACTGTCTTTGTGAACGGAGGAACGCCGCCTTACCAATATTCAATGGACAACATTCAATGGCAGGATTCCAATATATTTAACAGTGTACCGAGAGGTGAAACCAAAATATATGTAAAGGACAGCTATGATTGCGAACCTATTCAGATCAATATTACCGTTCCTAATCTGATAAACGTGATTACTCCAAACGGAGACGGGATAAATGATGCCATTGATTATTCGGCCCTTTCCAATAAAAAGAATCTGGAAATCGGAATCTTTGACCGATATGGCTACAAGCTTTTCCAGGCCGATAAATCCAACAGATACGTTTGGGACGGCACCACCAACGGAAGCAAAAAAGTTCCTACGGGAAATTACTGGTACTCTATCACATGGAACGAAAACAACAGCAAGAATACCCCTATTAAATTCTCTGGCTGGATCATGGTAAAGAACAGAGAATAAATTAAAATTGATTATTTTTTTAAATACCCGGGATCACTTCAGATTTGAAGTGATCTTTTTTGTTTTTTCTTATAAGGAGATATTTCATTATAAACCCACTTTATTCATATTCAATTCTTAAATTTGTCCTATGAATTATTTGGAAGCTTTAAGCAGAAGATATTCTGTGAAAAAATTTAATCATGAGATTATTCCTCAGGACACCCTTCACAACATTCTTGAGTCGGGGAAGCTTTCCGCAAGCTCACTCGGGCTTCAGCCCTATAAAATACTGGTAGTAGAAAGCGAGGTAATGAAGCAGAAATTAATTCCGGCTTTCTATAATCCGTCGCAGATTTCCACCTGCTCACACCTCATCGTTATCATTTCAAAGAAAACCATTGAGGAAAATTATATTCATGGCTATTTTAACCACATTTCTGAAGTAAGGGAAACTCCTGTTGAAAAGCTGGATCTGTTCAGAAAAAGCATTAACCAGCATATTACCCAAAAAACACAGGAGGAGATTTTCAACTGGGCCGAAAAGCAATCTTATATAGTACTGGCCAATCTGATGTACGCCGCCGCTATTGAAAATATAGATTCATGTCCTATGGAAGGCTTTCGCCAGGATGTGATGGAAGAGATTCTCAATATCAATCCGGATACAGAAAAAGTGACTGTAACCCTGGCTTTAGGCTACCGTTCCGAAGAAGACCATTTCCAGCACATGAAAAAAGTAAGAAAACCAAACGAAAAATTGTTTAAATTTATTTAATATTTAAATGATCGTACCTAAAGCAAGCATATGATAAAAGCGGATGTATTAGTAATTGGTTCCGGCATCTCGGGACTTTCCTATGCCATTAAAGTTTCTGAACAGCTCCCTGATGCCAAGATCATCATCGTAACAAAATCTGATGAAGACGAAAGCAATACCAAATATGCACAGGGCGGACTGGCCGTAGTCACCGATTTTAAAAATGATAATTTCGAAAAACATATTGAAGACACCATGCGTGCCGGAGACGGAGAAAACAAACGCGATGTGGTAGAAATGGTGGTAAGGGAAGCCCCTACAAGATTCAATGAAATTGTAGAATGGGGTGCCAATTTCGATATGAAAAACGGAGAATTTGCTTTGGGAAGAGAGGGCGGTCATACTGAAAACAGGATCGTTCACCATAAAGATATTACCGGATTTGAGATTGAAAGAGCCCTTCTGGCAACAGCCAACAACAGTCCTAATATTGAGATCCTCGACCATCATTACGTTATCGATATCATTACCCAGCACCATGTTCCGGGAAAAGAAATAAGTGAAGGCGAAATTAACTGCTATGGAGCTTATATTTTAGATGAAAAATCAAAAATCATCAAAAAAATAACCTCGAAAATAACATTAGTTGCCACAGGCGGAGCGGGACATGTTTACAAAAATACCACCAATCCTACCATTGCTACCGGTGACGGAATTGCTTTCGTTGCGAGAGCAAAAGGTAAAGTTTCCAATATGCAGTACTATCAGTTCCACCCGACTGCCCTTTACAGTAAACTGGATGGTATGTTGTTTTTAATTTCGGAAGCCGTTCGTGGTGACGGAGCCAAATTGAGAACCAAAAGAGGTGAAAAATTCATGCACAAATATGATGAGCGTGAAGAATTAGCCTCAAGGGATATTGTGGCAAGAGCCATCGACGCCGAAATGAAAATTACCGGAGACGAATTTGTCGGTTTAGACTGTAAGCAAATGAATCATGAAAGATTCCTAGAACATTTCCCCAATATTTATAAAAAATGTAAAGATGAAGGAATTGATCCCTTCACACAATTGATTCCCGTGGTTCCAGCCTGTCATTATCTCATGGGCGGCATTGAAGTGGACAGAGACGGGCAGTCTTCCATAAGGAATCTTTTTGCAGTGGGAGAATGCACCAATTCAGGATTACATGGCGCCAACAGGCTTGCATCAAACTCTTTACTCGAAGGTTTGGTTTTCGGGCATAATGCAGCTATAAAAACAGTTGACCTTCTGAATGAAAACAATTTTAATTTCGATGATTTAAAGGCTGTTCCGGAGTGGAATGAAGAAGGAATGAAGATTATGGATGAAATGGTAATCGTAAGTTACCTCAGAAAGCAGCTTCAGGAAATGATGAGCGATTTAGTAGGTATTGTACGCAGCAACAAACGTCTGAATATGGCTTTGCAGAAACATCAGGAAATTGCAGCTGCCGTGGACGAGATCTATCACTACTCTATTCTTTCGCCACAACTATCTGAATTAAGAAACCTTACGACAGTTGCCCACCTCATCATTACCCAATCTATGGAAATGACGGAAAATAAAGGAGCATTTTATAATAAAGATTTAGCTTAAAAGCAAAATATAATGAAAAGACCAAGCTACGCTACAGATAAAGTATTAAAAACATTCATTAAAAATGCCCTGGAAGAAGACATTCAGGATGGTGACCACTCTACCCTTTCCACAATCCCAAAGGATTTGAAACAGAGTGCCAAACTTCTGGTAAAGCAGGACTGTATTTTAGCAGGTGTTGAACTGGCGGAGATTATTTTTAAAACTTTTGATAAGGATTTAAAAATCGAAATTTTCATTAAAGACGGGCAGGCTGCCAAAATAGGCGATGTTGCATTTATTGTAACAGGAAGCGCAAGATCAATTCTATCAACAGAAAGGCTTGTCCTGAACTGCATGCAGAGAATGAGCGGAATTGCAACCCTTACTCATGACTGGGATTCCAGGCTGGTGGGAACCAAAACAAAGCTTTTAGATACCAGAAAAACAACTCCCAATTTCAGGGTATGTGAAAAATGGGCTGTTGCCATAGGCGGCGGAACCAACCACAGATATGGTCTGTATGACATGATTATGCTGAAAGACAATCACATCGATTATAACGGAAGCATTACCAATGCTGTTAAAATGGCAAAAGATTATATCAAGACCCATAAGAAAAAGCTAAAAATTGAAGTTGAGACGAGAAGCCTGGAGGAAGTTAAGGAAGCCATTAAAGCCAAAGTAGACAGGATCATGCTCGACAATATGAATGTTGTCATGATGAAGCAGGCTGTAGAAATGATCAATGGATCATGTGAATCGGAAGCTTCAGGTGGAATCACCCGTGATATGTTAAAAGAAATTGCATCAACAGGAGTTACTTATATCTCTGCCGGAGCCCTTACCCACTCAGCTGAAAATATCGATTTGAGTCTCAAAGCCGTGAAATAGCGTTATATTTTTAATAAAAACAGCACCTATTTGTTAAAAACTCAATAATATGATTTTCTTCATGTGAAAATTCAATTATTATTCATTGCATTGAAAATCAACAACTTAAATCTTATTCAGATTGAGTAAAAATTAACATACAGTTAATATTAGTTAAATTTTATTTCGCGAATTTTGCAGAAAATTAAATCTAACTATTACTAACGATTATGAAATTAATCAACAAATCGATGCTATCCGTAGTAATTACTTTATCTACAGCTAGTGTTTATTATGCTCAAGAAGTTCAGGATACAGTGAAAACTAAATCCAATGACATTGAACAAGTTGTAATCACTGGTGTTGCTGATATTGCGAAGGATAGAAAAACACCGGTAGCAGTTTCAACCATTAAGGAAGCACAGATTGTACAACGATTAGGAAATCAAGAATTTCCTGAGATTTTATCAACAACTCCTTCCATTTATGCTACAAAAGGTGGTGGTGGTTTTGGAGACGGACGTATGAACGTAAGAGGTTTTGATACTTCTAATACCGCAGTAATGATTAATGGAGTTCCTGTTAATGATATGGAAGGAGGTACTGTATATTGGTCTAACTGGGCAGGACTTTCTGATGTAACTTCAGCAATGCAGATACAAAGAGGTTTAGGAGCTTCAAAATTAGCAATTGCTTCTGTTGGAGGTACAGTTAACGTTATTACAAGAGCTGCAGATAAGAAGAGAGAAGGTAATGTAACTTTAGGTCTTGGTAATGACGGTTATCTTAAAACTTTATTTTCTTATAATACAGGAAAATCCGCAAAAGGATGGTCTACTTCATTCTTGATGAGTAGAACAGCTGGAGCAATGTACATTGACGGTTCAGATTTTGAAGCATACAATTATTATTTCGCTTTAGGTTTCCAGCCAAATAAAAAACATGATTTCCAGTTTACCTTTACAGGTGCTCCACAATGGCATAACCAAACCTTTAACAACACCATCGCAACCGATTTAGATATGGGTGATGGAAGATTAGATGGTGTTTTATCTGATAAACCAAATAGAAAATACAATTCTAACTGGGGATATCTGAATGGCAGACAATTTTCACAAAGTGTAAATTACTATAGCAAACCTGTTGCATCCATCAACTGGGATTGGAACATTTCTGAAAAATCAAAATTATCTACGGTAGGATATGCTTCTTGGGGTAGAGGTGGTGGAACTGGGGTTTTAGGTTCTATCAACGGAAAAAATATTAATGCTCTACCAAAAACCGCAGACGGTTTGATTCGTTTTGATGACATTTATGCATGGAACACAGGACAAGCAGTTGCCGATTTCGGAGCCAATAACAAAACTCCTTTTATTGGTACAAGTTCTAATGGTATCACAAGAAGAGCTAGTGTAAACTCACATGACTGGTATGGAATTTTATCTAATTTCCAACATAAAGTTAATGATAACTGGAATTTCTCAGTAGGGATTGACGCAAGATACTACTATGGTTATCACCCAGGTCTTGTTACTGACTTCTTAGGAAACAAGGAATACCGCGAAGCTGGTAACTATAACCAATTCCCATATTATACCGTTACACAATCATACAATCCAACACCTTCTGCAAACCCGTTTGCCGCTGCTGTAAAAGACAAATCACAGATTGTGTACAGAAATTATGATGGTAAAGTTCTTTGGGGTGGTGTTTTCGGACAGTTAGAATATACGAATGATAAAATTTCAGCTTTCGTACAGGGTTCTGCATCTGAGCAGAGCAACCAAAGAATTGATAAATGGGTTTGGGATGGAACATCTGCCGTTCCTACTGGTATATCTACTACACAGCAAGGACAAGCGGTAAGCCAAACAACTGATCAAAAATTCAGATTTGGATATAATGCAAAAGCTGGTGTGAATTATAACATCGACGAACATCACAATGTTTTCGTAAATGCTGGTATTTATTCTAAACAACCGAATCAAAATGCTATTTTCCCTTATTCATTACCAACTAAAACATTTGGTTCTTTGTATCAGCAAATTGAAAACAAAGATATAAGAAATGAGAAAGTATCTTCTGTAGAAATCGGTTACGGATTCAAAAGTGACAAATTCAGAGCCAATCTGAACGGATATTACACAGACTGGAAAGACAGATTTGTACGTGTTACGGGTATTGCTTATAATAATGCTGATGGTACTCCCGGTACAAATGGTACCGCAAGTTTAACAGGTGTACGAGAAGTGCACATGGGTGTTGAACTAGAGACATTCTACAAACCTTTAAACTGGTTAGAAGTAAATGGAATGCTTTCCCTAGGAAACTGGAAATATAAAAACAACCCAACAGGAAGAATAGCTGACGTAAACGGAGATCCAATTATTACAAACGGAGTGGACGGAGTTACTTTGGCCTTGGATGGACTGAAAGTTGGAGATGCTGCACAAACAACAGCTGCATTAGGAGCAACAGTGAAGCCTGTTAAAAACCTTGATGTTTTCGCAACTTGGAGATATTATGATAATTTGTACGGAACGTTTAGTATCAATAATAGCTATATTATTAAAGATGGAGTTGTACCAGCTGCCAGAGCAGAAAAAGGATCTTTGAAGGCTCCTTCTTATAACCTTACAGATATTGGAGCTTCTTATACATTTAATTTGAACAATGGTAGCAGACTAATAGTTACAGCAAATATCTATAACTTATTTGATACTACTTATATTTCAGATTTAAGATCTTCAAACAAAAAAACACTATCAGACTATAAAGATATTGCAGGAGGGTTAACAGCTCAACAACAGCTTGATGCTTACAATGCAAATCCTAAAAATTTCTACAAAGGTTTAGATGTTAGCAACAACGTTTATTTCGGATTCGGAAGAACTTGGGCTGCTTCTCTTTCTTACAGATTCTAATAAGATCACAATATTAGATTTTATAAATATCTATCCCGGCTTTTCGCCGGGATTTTTGCTATATTTGTGTACAAAAAATTGAATATGGATTTTTACAAGATTTTGCTTAATGCACACAAAGGATTTGGGTATCTTGAACTTGCTTTGGTATCATTATTTATTATTGCCCTTTTAGCCACAATGTTCGGCTTTAGTGGTAAAGTGAACAAATTTTTAAAGAAGATGACTCTCTTTACAATGATCTTCTTCCACGTTCAGTTTTTAATCGGAATCATCATGCTTGTGATTAATTTCACAAAAGGATTGGATATGGGATCAGTAATGAAAAACGCTGACCTGAGATTCCAGTATGTGGAACATCCGTTCTCCATGTTGATCGCTGCAGTATTGATGACGATCATCAACAAAAAAGTGAAGTCCAATGACACGATTTCTTTGGGAATTGTTATTATGGGACTTATCGCTGCAGGTTTATTTGCATTCGCGTTCCCTTGGACAAGAGTCTTTGGGGCTTAAAACATAAAAGACAAAGTTGAGTTGATCACTTTGTAAAAGTTTAACCTTAAATTTTTAATTAAATCAATGAAAGTAGCTGTAGTAGGTTCAACAGGAATGGTTGGACAAGTTATGCTTAAAGTTTTGGAGGAGAGAAACTTCCCTGTAACAGAATTAATTCCGGTAGCTTCCGAAAAATCTGTAGGCAAGAAGGTGAAGTATAAACAGGAAGAATTTACCATTGTAAGCATGAAAGACGCTATAGCTGCCAAACCGGATATTGCCATTTTTTCTGCCGGAGGAGATACTTCTCTTGAATTTGCCCCTCTTTTTGCCGAAGCTGGTACCACGGTGATTGATAATTCTTCAGCATGGAGAATGGACCCAACCAAAAAGCTGGTCGTTCCGGAAATCAATGCCAATGTTTTAACAAAAGAAGATAAAATCATTGCCAATCCGAACTGCTCTACCATTCAGTTGGTAATGGTTCTGGGCCCATTAAATAAGAAATATGACCTGAAAAGAGTGATTGTTTCTACGTATCAGTCTGTAACAGGAACAGGGAAAAATGCCGTTGATCAGCTTAACGCCGAAATCAGCGGAGATCACAGCGTTGCTAAAGTTTATCCTTACCAGATCTTCAAAAATGCTCTTCCTCACTGCGATGTATTCAGCGATGATGATTACACTAAGGAAGAGATCAAATTAATGAAAGAGCCTAAGAAAATCTTAGGGGATGATACATTCAATCTTACAGCAACTGCAGTGAGGGTTCCTGTTCAGGGAGGCCACTCAGAAAGTGTAAACATTGAATTCGAAAATGAATTTGACCTTGATGAAGTAAGAAAAATTTTATCTGAAACGCCAGGTGTTGTCGTAATGGACAATGTGAAAAACAACGAATATCCGATGCCGCTCTACTCCGAAGGCAAAGACGAAGTATTTGTCGGAAGGATAAGACGGGACCTTTCGCAGCCTAAAACGCTCAACCTCTGGATCGTGGCAGACAATCTGCGAAAAGGAGCAGCAACGAACGCTGTACAGATTGCAGAATACTTATCAGCCAACAACTTAGTTTAAACTAACAAAATAAAAAGAGTCTCAGAATTGAGATTCTTTTTTTATCAAACTATGGAAAATAAAAAGACCAATACCCGTAAAGACAAAATAGGATTCCAAAGGCTGATTGCCGTTTTCGGGGTCATCTTATTTATAGGAAAGATCATCGCGTGGAAGCTTACCAACTCTGATGCTGTATTTTCTGATGCTATGGAAAGCGTTGTGAATGTCATCAGCGCATTTATGGGACTCTACTCCCTTCATCTTGCCGCCAAACCTAAAGACGAAGACCACCCGTACGGCCACGGAAAAGTAGAATTTGTAACCTCCGGTATCGAAGGTGCCCTAATCGCTATAGCAGGGATTATGATCATCTATGAAGGGGTCAACAGCCTTATTATAGGAAAAACACTGGCCAAGCTTGATCTCGGAATATGGATCATCGCTGCAACTGCTGTTGTCAATTATCTTCTGGGATATATTTCTATTAAAAAAGGTCAGGCAGAGAACTCATTGGTTCTTATATCATCCGGAAAGCATCTCCAGTCTGATACTATTACCACATTAGGAGTCGTGATCAGTTTAGTAGTGGTATACTTTACAAAGATCTACTGGCTGGATTCCGTTGTTGCTCTTATTTTTGGTCTTTACATTATCTTTGTTGGCTATAAAATCGTTAGAAAATCGTTAAGCGGTATTATGGATGAGCAGGATCCCGATCTGCTTAACCAGATTATCAGGGTACTCGAGGAAAACAGAAGAACAGAGTGGATAGACGTCCATAATATGAAGATCCAGCAGTTCGGAGCCAATCTTCATATTGATGCCCATATTACCTTACCTTGGTACTACAGCCTTCGGGAAGCCCATGACGAAATGGAAAAAATGATTATTCTTTTGGCTAAAAACACCAAAAGAAGTGTGGAATTCAATTTCCATATGGACGACTGCAAACCAATATCATGCCCAGTATGCCAGATCAAAGACTGCCCTGTCCGCGAAAAAGATTTTGTAAAAAGAGTAGAATGGACACCAGAGAATGTAACCAGCGTAGACAAACACACCGCAGATTAGGTTTGAGAGTCAGAGAGTTTTAAGGTTTTAGAGTTTGTTTGTCAGTTCGAATCACGAAACCCGCATCCCGAAACTTTCTTACTGCTACTTACCTGCTTTTCCCAACTGTTTTCTGTAATAGAACATCGGGACAATCAAAAGTAAAGCCAGTGGCTGAATGACAAATCTTCTCATATAAAAGAAAAAAGATAACCAATATCGAATCGGTCATAGATGCAGTAAAGATAGATCGGAAAAGTAATCGCAAAAATAATGGTAATCAGCAAAGCTGCCTGCACCGTCCATTGGCGGTTTTTAAAAAGACATTGAATAATAAGGCAGGAAAAACCAAGATTAAGGATAAATCTGAAAAGATGCCCTGCTATTAATTTCCCCCATACAAACCCGGGAAACGGAATATTTTTATTGGCTTCATGAAAGTATTCCAGGAAAGGGTCATAGAATATTTTGTCTTCCAATATCCGTACACTTATAAGCCCGCAGATTCCTGCTATGACCAAAAACCAGTTAAGAATTTTCATTTTTTAAAGCAAAGAATTTAATCCATACCAGCCAAAGAACCACTACCGTTCCGTATATCACGGCAGGGAAAATAAAATCGTGGAACATTTTTCCATATTCCGCATGATCTACCATGACGACATTCAGTCCTATTATTCGCAGGAGATTCATAATATAAAGCAGAATCAGTCCGGCAAGAGCAAAAATATAGGTTTTGGTCCCTTTATAAAATGCAAAAACAAAAGCTAAGAATAAAATCATTACAGAAACAGCATTACAGCCTTCCACCATTCTTGTTACATAATTTTTCTTTACATAAAACCAAACCTGTTCGTTTTTCACATCATCATAAAGCAGCGTCGGGAAACCTGTAGCATTCTGGACAGATGCCACTTGATTGGCAATCATTCGGGAAAAAGGATCCAGTCCACCCTCTTTACCCGCATTCAGGTAAAACTGATACCCAAAAAGCAGTACAAGGTAAATAATAATGAACCTCAGCAGAATGTTTAATACTGGTTTAAAATCCTTTAGCATGGTACAAAGATAAAAATTAGACTGAAACCTGAGCTAAAAAAGATTTATTTAGATATCAGATTGCAGATACCAGATATCAGACATAAGATTTTAAATTTATAAAAACTATTTGCTCACAATCCTCAAACTCTCAAACCCAACCACGAACCTCGGATCCCAAAACCCGAAACCCTCAATTTATAAACTCCCATTAAATTAGTATATTTGTTTCCATATTATGACTTCCGAAAACGCAAAACGATTTTTTGAAAAATACCTGAATGAACCTTCTTCTGAGTTTGTTACGCTGGCTCAAAGCGGTTCCGCGAGGGTAAATTTCCTGGCCCGGTCCGGCACAAAAAAATACATTGTTACCAGCAATGAAAACATTCCGGAAAACGAAAGCTTCCTCTATTATTCTGATTTATTTTCTAAACTTCACCTTAATACACCTGAAATTTTTGCTGTTTCAGAAGACAGAAAAATATACATCCAGGAGTTTCTCGGAGCACAAACGTTTTCTGAAATAATTGCTGCAGAAGGACTTTCTTCCAGGGTAAAAGCACTGGTAAAACAGACTCTGGAAAAACTTTTTCAGCTTCAGACCAGTACGCAAGGAAAAATCGATTTTTCAAGGACTTTTGAATATGAAAGTTATGATGAACTTCCCGTAACCCACGATCTTTATTATTTTAAAAACTTTGTAGCCGATGTTCTCGAGCTTGAATACCGTAAATCTGACCTGTTAAAAGAGTTTAAACAAATTTCCGGACTCATTGAAAATCTTGAACCGAGGGGAATCATGATCCGCGATTTCCAGGCAAGGAATATTATGGTTGATGAAGATCTTAAAGTTTCGTTCATCGATTATCAGTCTGCTATGGAAGGCCCTTTAATGTACGATGTGATCTCTTTCCTCTTTCAGGCTAAAGCTAATTTTCCGGAAGATTTTAAAAGCGAAATGCTTGATTATTACATCGGACAGTTTGAAGATCAGGAAGTTCAACACCAACTAAGAAACTCGGTAAAACCAATTCAGATGATGAGATTCCTGCAGGTACTCGGAGCTTACGGCTTCAGAGGACTGATCCAAAGAAAGCAACATTTTATGATTAGCCTGGAAAAAGGAATTGAAAATATCACAATGTTTGCAAATTCATGGGAACAGATGAGCAATTATCCGGAGCTGAAAAAAGTAATAGACCAGCTGGGTACGGAAAAATCGGAATTAAAAATTAATGCGATATTAAATACCTAGCCTTCGACTCCGCTCAGCTGACCAAATTCACAGATAAGTGGGTAATTTTAGAATGTCAGCCTGAGCGGAGTCGAAGGCTGATCAATATAAACTAAATAAACCTTAATGGTTAAATAATAAATAAAGAACAATGCTACACATCGACATACACAGCTTTTCGTACAAAAAAGGAGGAATTCCTAAAGACGATTCAGGAAACGGAGGCGGTTTTACCTTTGACTGCAGGGGAATTTTAAATCCCGGAAGAATTGAGGAATACAAAATTCAGACAGGAAATGACATCGGGGTTCAGGAATATCTTGAAACGAAAACAGAGATGCCGAAATTCCTGGAACTGGTAAAATCCATTATTTCAATCAATATCGATAATTACCTGGAA
Source organism: Chryseobacterium sp. GTID13 (assembly GCF_056172655.1). NCBI lineage: Bacteria > Pseudomonadati > Bacteroidota > Flavobacteriia > Flavobacteriales > Weeksellaceae > Chryseobacterium > Chryseobacterium sp. GTID13. The sequence goes on along the minus strand of NZ_JAOCMB010000002.1, from coordinate 744,438 downwards.
AGAGGTTTTGAAAACCTTCAGATCAATTTCGGATGTACGGGTGGCCAGCACAGATCTGTATACTCTGCGATCAAAATTGCTGAATTCATCAAAGAAAAATACCCTGAAGGAACAGAAATAAGTCTTCACCACGATGAACAGCACCAACTGAACGTGAATAATGGGTAATGAGCAATAAGTAATATTTACTTGTTCATCAGCCCTGAAATTACTCATTACTTATCACTCATTACTCATATCATACTATGAAAGCTTTAATTTTCGCTGCCGGAAAAGGCACCAGGCTCAAACCCTTTACGGATCATCATCCCAAAGCTCTGGCTAAGGTAAACGGCATCCCGCTTTTGGAAAGGAATATCAATTATCTTAAAGGCTTCGGAATAAAGGATTTTGTGATCAATATCCATCATTTTGGAAATCAGATTGTTGAATTTTTGAATAAAAACAGTAATTTCGGATGCAACATTGAGATCTCGGATGAGACCAATGAACTGCTGGAAACCGGAGGCGGCTTGATTTTTGCTAGAAAATTTCTCGATCATGGGGAAGATTTTTTAATCATGAATGCAGATATTTTAACGGATATCAATATTGACGATCTTGTTGAGTATCACAAAAAGATAAAAGATTTTGCTACTTTAGCAGTTTCCGACAGGGAAAGCTCAAGAAAACTGCTTTTTAATGATGATATGGTTTTAAGAGGCTGGCTTAATGTTCAGTCCGGAGAACAGAGGCTTGCGGAATTCAACAAAGGCTTTAAAGCACTTGCATTCAGCGGCGTTCACTGTATCAACCCCGTTATCTTTGGAAAAATAAAGAGAACCGGCAAATTTTCTGTTATGGAAGAGTATCTGGACCTGATGCAGACTGAACATATCCACGGATTTGTACACGACAGCATTCTGGTAGATGTAGGGAGACCCGAATCTGTAATAGTAGCCGAAAAATATTTTAAATAATTTTTGAAATGGAAATGGATGGAACCAGGGATGAAAGTTTAGTAAATCCTGCCCTTGATATAAACGAAACAAAACTTCACAATAGTCTCAGACAGAAAACATGGGACGAAACCATTACCAAAGACAGCTGGATGGTTTTCAAGGTAATGGCCGAATTTGTTGACGGCTATGAGAAGCTGGCTAAAATAGGACCGTGTGTTTCTATATTCGGCTCTGCAAGGCTGAAGCCTGAAAGCAGATATTACGAAATGGCTGTGGAAATTGCTGAAAAGATCACCAAACTGGGCTTCGGGATTATTACCGGAGGCGGACCGGGGATTATGGAAGCAGGAAATAAAGGCGCTTTTAATGCTAAAGGAAGATCCATCGGGCTTAATATCGATTTGCCGTTTGAACAGCACTTTAATCCGTACATCAACAAATCATATTCTATGAACTTCGATTACTTTTTCGTCAGAAAGGTAATGTTTGTAAAATATTCCCAGGGATTTGTTGTAATGCCAGGAGGCTTCGGCACTCTGGATGAGCTTACGGAGGCCATGACCCTTATTCAGACCAATAAAATCGGTAAATTCCCGATTGTTCTGGTAGGAAGTGAATTCTGGGGCGGTCTGCTGGATTGGTTCAAGGCAACCCTGTTAAAAGAAGGAATGATTGCCGCAGATGATCTTGATTTATACCGTGTGGTAGATACGGCTGATGAGGCAGTGGCTCATATTAAGGCATTCTACGATAAGTATTCTGTGAATGTAAATTTCTAATTGGCATATTATTTGTGACCTTTATAAAGCAAGTATGATTGTAAATCTATTAATTAAGATGAAAAAACTTTTATATATATCGGGGATTTTAACATTTTTTGTGTTAATGAGTTTTATGTATGTAGACTTTTTCTCTTCAATGACAAAAGTTGATTATATAGATGGAAGCAAAACATTGAAGTTTACCACAAAAATAAATACCAACCATATTTCTGATGCTATTAAGATTAATCCTAATACAGCAGGATTTGAAGCAGAGGTAAAAAAATATGTGAACAATAATTTTGATGTGTACATTAATGGCTCTCCAAAAACTATAACCTTCACCGGAAGTCAGGTAAGCGGAGAAACTGTATGGGTGTATTTTGAAACCGGCGGCGTATCGGACATCAGCACTATGAAAATTAAGAATACCATTCTTTTAAGCGCCTTTCCTAAGCAGTTCAACGTAGTGAGCATTGCCTATAAAGGAAGCCAGAAAGTAATGAATTTCCAACGGGGAAAGGAAGTGAATGAAGTTTCTTTCTAAACGGAATACCTTTTAAAATAACAAACCACTGCAGATGCGGTGGTTTTTTTGTTTTATCTTTAACTGAGCACTTCTTCGTAGGCCGTTTTTAAATCGTATTCTATATCACAAATACCAAGAAATGCTGTTAATCAGGAAACAAAATAATTTTATTCAATGAAGAGAGAGAATAAGATTGCCTTAATAATAATAATCTGCTCCATAGGCTGGATTATCTACATGTTAAAGTATAAATCTATAAGCCCACCAATGGCAGTAATACTTAAAAATGCCAAATATACCGTAGGAGAAATAACTTCTGGTTATTATGGAGAGCACGTAGAAAGGGCAATGATTTTAGATTTAAATATGAGAAAGAAATCATAAATTCTCATCAAGACGGAGAATTTGTTAATGGAAGAAAGTATCTTGTTGTATACGATTCTCTCAATATTAGAAATGGATTCCTCATATTAGATAAATTTGACATTACAGATTCTTTGAGTAAATATCATATTTATAAAAATTATAATCATTATGATGTCGGATGGTCATTACCCCAAATACCCTTTCAGTATGATAAAAGTGATATTGACTATGAGGTAAAAATGAATCTCGTAAGTGAATAGATTCTGGTTGCTTGTAAACTTATTTTAAGACCAGACAAATGAAAAAGGCCGTCTTTCAAAAGACGGCCTGTATTTTAAATATCAGATTTAGATTATTGAATCTGGATATTGTCTAACTGAACGGTTGTAGTCACACCACTTCCGTTTCCTGTATATTCGAATAAGATATATCCGTTTCCTGTCAATGTACTAGGAATATTATAAGTTCCCGCAGGAGCTAATGTTCCGTAACCACTGGTTGGCGTCTGCGGAATTGTAAATGCAGAGGTAATATCTGTTTTCGTCGCAGCCGTAATATCTCCCAGCGGTGTATAGTTGGTACTATAGTATACTTTTAAGGCATTTCCGTTCCAGAATCCAACGTTTACATCAAATTTCAATGTATTTGCAGCTGTAAAGTCAACCGGTACGATGAAGTAAGTAGTATATGGTCCTGTTCCGGAATTGGCTCCCAATTGGATATATTTATTACCGCTAAATGATTTCAACTGCCAGTATCTGTTTCCTAAAAGCGGATCGTTGATATACTTAGGGAATACTTCCAGGTTGGCAGGAGTAGTAGCATAACTTTCAAAGTTTTCAAGGAAAGATCCTGAATAAGTAATTGCAGTACCTCCTTTAGGCGGAGTAGCATCTATTCTGGTTCCTTTGAAGTTAATGTCTTTCGTATTTCTGATAAGCATCTGCCATGTAGTGTTATAACGGCTTACTACGAAAGTAGCATCTCCGTTTCCTGTCGGTAGTAAAGTAGCTCCTTCAGAAAAGAATGCGGAGTTTCTTATCGTAGTAGAATTTCCTGAACCATCCTCCAATGTTCTGTCTGTATCTACCCCTGCACCCCCAACGTAATCGATATAAGTTTTGTTTACAGGGTAAATGTCACCGATTGAAAACTGTGTGTTAGGAACTTTTACTAATGTATTGATGTACTGCTCGCTCTTAGCTGCAGCAAGGTTAGGTAATTCAACCGGCTTAATGTTTACTACTTCAAGGCCGTTACCACCACAAACCCCGGAAACATATCTGCTTACCAAAGAGGCAGGAATTCTTCCGATAGCATAAGTAGGGTCCACAGAACCTATTTTTACCGTTCCTCTGTCGATCCCCAGTCTTAATCCTTTAGCATTAATTCTGATGTGTGCTCCTACAGGGAAATCTGCATAGTTGCTTGATTTATCAACTTCGATCTGAAGACCGGCAGTAGGATTTTCCGCCTTGTCCTGGAAAGAAATTGTTTTGTAGAAATTTCCGCTTTCGTCGGAAGAAATTACATATCCGTCAAAAATCTGATCATTCGTGATCAAAAGATATCCTGTAGCCGGAGCCTGAGCTTTGAAATCTGCAAGAGAGATGTTGGGCGAAGGAAATTTGTTTTCACACTTAATAGGTGGTGTTTCCCACTCGTCTTTTTGTACACAAGAGGTAATAGCAACGGCTGCAAGGGCAGCTCCTGTTACTAAACTTAAGTATTTCTTTATGTTCATCTTAATAATTTTTAAAAGTAGTTAGTTGACTGATAATTAGAATCTAAACTGTAAATTCACAAAATATGATCTTCCCTGGGTGTACCAGTATTTCGGTGCAAACAAAGTAAACTCTCTGTCAAGATCCTGAGAGAAAGTAGGATATTTAGCATTTCTGGTCTGCTCAAATCCTCCTGTGATATACTTTCTGTTATCTAAGATATTATTTACAGTCGCAGAAATTAATACATAATACTTACCAATTACCCAGGACTTTCCTGCATTAGCATTTAAGAAGAATGAGGAAGGTAACATATTCGGCTGTAAAACCCTTCTCAGCTCAGATTCTGTTAAACCGGAATATGGTGTGTGTGTATTATCATTCTGTACAAATGATTCTGTTCTTACCAATGCTGCAGGATCCAGATAATTTTGATCAAAATAGTTCCAGTTCGCACCTACCCACCAGTATTTAGGGTTATTGTAACGGAAACCTAAAGAGAATGCCTGCTGAGGAGTTCCACCCTGACGGTAGTTTGTAATATATGCTTTGCCCAGACTTGCGTAAGGAAGCCCATTGGCAAATGCACCCACAGCGTCTGAAGCAAAATAAGTCATTGGATCATTCTTATAAGTATACTGTCCGATACTTGCCAGACCTTGTAGAGATAAAGTAGGTAATACCTTCACATCAACCCCCAGTTCCAAGCCCATGTTTCTTTTCTTCACATCCGTCATGATCTGAGAAACAAATGCACTCTGAACGTTAGTTTGGTTACCGTCCGCATCAACACCGTTCAATGGAAGACCGTCTGCGAAGAATCTTTGAACGGTAGTTTCGTTATCCGTATCCACCAAATAACCTGTCAATCTCAATTTCAGGAATGGAGAAGAAATAACGTAGCTAAGGTCATTAGCGTTCACCACCATGTTTTTCACTCCCGGAGCTACAGATCCGTTTACTCTCGGATTAACGAATAAATCTTCCAGATAAGGAGCCTGAGAATAATAAGCACCATTATAAACAAGGAAGTTTCTTCCGTTGATCTTATAGATAACCTGTCCTTTCAGACCGTAGTTCCAATAGTTATAATCAGCTCCTTTTCCATAAGAGTCTTTGTATAAATAATGTTTGAACAAACCTTCTCTGTTGGAAGATGAATATCCTGCCATGGCAGAAACAAATACATCAAACTTTCCGGTTGAGAATTTCAATCCCGGGTTCACTTTCACTTCCTGTCTTCTGAAGATGTAGTCATAACCCATTTTGTCGCCTACTCTTTTCGCTACATTATCTTCACCTTCATTAAATAAACCTGATTTTCCAGGCTGGTTTGTGGCAGCAAACGGGTCTCTGTTCAGTACAAAATCAGCTCCCAAAAGGTCATTGACTTCTCTGTACTGCTCAGAATAGTAGTTTTGATATGATACGTTTAATAAGAATTTAGTCGTATCGGTAAAATTATGGATAAAGTGTGTTGCTGCGTTCCAGATTTTATCATCGCTTACATCATTTACCATATAATATAAAGCTCTTTTGCCGGTCTGTCCATAATAGGTTCCCGGAGCCTGCTGCATATTTCTTCTGTAAAGCTTATCCCAATCCAGCTGGGTAACGCTTGTATCTCCTGATTGCCATGCTGCCAGAGCTGTTCTGTAAGCATCCTGGGCAGTGGTCGTTGTTCCATCAGGGTTGGTAACGGAAGCATTAGGATCTAAAGAATCGTAATAGCTTGGTAAGTTCCTGTAATAGGTAGGAGACGGATTCTGAACATTCTGCCAGTCTAAACGGGATCCTTTGTCTTTCCCGAACTGATAAGAAACAGATGTCCAAAGACTTGATTTTTTATCGATTTTCCAGAAATCCTGAATCTGGAAGATCGGCTGGAAACCTTTTCTCACCCTTTCACTTCTCTGCTCTCCGTCCTGATATCCCCAGTAAGAGTTATAGTGTACTCCTCTGTAATCATATACTTCCTGGGTGCTCGGGCTTGAAGTGGATCTTCTGTAAGGCGCTCCGATAAAGTTGAATGTCATTGAATGCTTGTCACTAAACTTTTTCTCAATTCCTAAATAAGTTCCGTAGGCATCATAGAAAGTTCCGTCCTGGATACCCTCTTCCGCCCACCTTCTTGCTCCCATTACAGTAAATGCCCAACCGGATTTGCTCATTCCCGAGCTGTATCTTAAAGAAGTTCTGTTTCTGTAATTTCTATTGGTTAAAGACTGAGTAAACTGAAAACCTTTTCTATACTCACTGGCTTTTGTGTTTTTATAAACAACCGAACTGTTTCCACCAAATGCATATTCAGAAGGAGAATGGTTGGATGAGATTTCAGGGTATCTTGTAATCTCGTTAAGACCACCCCAGTTTCCGAAATCTACATTTCCGTTATCAGATTTTACCATGGAAATACCATTAAGCATGGTCTCTCCCATTCTACCGTCAATTCCTCTTGGACGGAACCAGTAAAATCCTAAATCAAACGCAGCAATTCTGCTGAAAATGTCCTGAGACGACTGCAGCAAGCCTACTGTAGATGCCTGGCCGCTGTTGCTGTCTTCATCATCACCATCACTATCAATAATGGCTAATCCCTGATCTGCACTTGTAAGAGCAGAATACAGAGTAATGGCCCCTAGATCCTTTCTCTTCTCATTGGCTACATCAAACTCCATTACTTTTGTTTCGTAATTCGGCTTGGTAATCACAATTTGGTAATGTCCCGGTTGTAGATCCACAAATTGGAAATATCCAATTTTATCAGCCGTTACATCATTTTCGCTCCCTTTAAGATCTACTTCTGCCTTTTCAACAGGCTTTCCATCAGCATCCTTAAGATACGCAAACACAGTAGTCTGCGCAAAATAGAATGAGGCAGGAAGTAAAGTAAATAAAGAGACTAATGATAGTTTTTTAATCATGAGTATATTATTTTTTTTAATACTTTTCTTCTTAATTCTCAACAGTTTAAAAGTTGGGGGCACAAATTTAATCAAAATTTGGAATTTCCAATTTTTTAACCTTATTTTTTCTTAACATTGCAATCTTTTATGATTCATTATATAAGAGAATTGTTTTATCTTGTTTTAAATTTACAAATATTTAAAATGCATTGAATTAAAAAAAGGTAAATTTGTCGTTTAAATAATTTTAATACTTCTAGAGGATGAAGAGATTTATGAGTTTTATGGCTGTTATTTTTTCAATAATGGCTTTTACACAACAGGGGAAGCTTAGAAAAGTGGCTACTGTTGGCTTTTTGAATGTAGAAAACCTTTGGGACACGATCCGTTCTGCAGATTATATTGATGGCACCAAAGATATTAGCAACCCTGCCTTCCACAGAAGTATCCCGCTTGATTCTATCAAATTTTTAGAAGCTGAAAAGCATGACGGTCCCTGGAGTGACGGTGCTTTAAAAGGTAAAAAAGCAGTAAGATACCAAAGCGGATCAGATGAATTTACACCCGGTAGTGCAAAAAACTATAACACTAAAGTATATAAGGCAAAACTTGCCAATGAAGCCAAAGTAATTTCTGAAATGGGTGCCCAGTATACAAAAACAGCACCGGCAGTAGTAGGACTTATTGAAGTGGAAAACAGACAGGTAATTGAAGATCTTGTGAAGCAGCCTGCTCTTGCCAAATACGACTACGGAATTATCCATTACAATTCTTATGACTACAGGGGAATTGATGTTGCTTTGATTTACCAGAAAAGAAGATTTACACCCACCAATTCATTGAAAAAAGAACTAAAAATTTTCGGTGATGACGGTAAAAGAGAATACACAAGAGATATTCTGGTGGTAACCGGCTTCCTTGATAACGAAAAGGTAGCATTTTTCATGAATCACTGGCCTTCAAGAAGAGGTGGTGAAGCAGTTTCATTACCGAAAAGAAATGCAGCTGCCGCTTTATTGAAACAGCAGATGGACAGCATAAGAACACTGGACCCTTCTACAAAACTTTTTGCCATGGGTGACTTTAATGACGATCCTGTAAGCGCAAGTTTAAAGAATTATCTAAAAGCTGTAGCAAGCCCTAAAGACCTGAGCGAAACTACACCTTACCTTAACTTAATGTATCCTCTGTACAAAAAAGGGATTGCTTCACTGGCTTACCAGGATGCTCCCAACTTATTTGACCAGATCATTGTTTCTAAAAATTTAATGTCTGACCAGGTAACAAAAGAATATTCAGTATATAAAGCCGAAATCTTCGCTCCCCCTTATCTGGTGAACAAAGAAGGCAATTATAAAGGCTATCCATTCAGATCCTGGAACGGAGATCAGTTTACAGGAGGATACAGTGACCACTTCCCGGCATTTGTAATTCTTCAGAAAGAACCATAAAAAAATCAACTTAGGCACTCATTTTGAGTGCTTATTTTTTATACAATCCTTTATTATGAAAAATCTTATTCTGCTGTTTTTCTTCGCTTTAATCCCTTTAAGCTGTTTTTCCCAGGACAGCACCAAGAAGGAAGAAGAAAAATCGGAAATGAAGCCTTCTAAAAATGAAGACGGAGAATGGGACCTTACCGTGATCGATACCCAATTCGATTATTTTCTGAATGCCGTGGCCAAACCTATAAGTCAATATTCTGAATCTTATCTGAAAGCCAAAAACTCATTCCTTGTTTCTGAATGGAACTCTTATTATCATTCAGGAAGATACCGGAATATTATAGAATCAGGAATAGATTACGATCCGAAAGAGAATTATGGAATTAAGTTCGAATATAAGCTTTATCAGGTTTTTGCCTATGTAAGCTGGAAATACGGACTGAAAATGAACGGGCTTTCAGGGAGTGATGCCATGAGATAATACTTTCTTAAACCAAAATAAAAAGGTTCAGAATTTCTTCTGAACCTTTTTATTTTTATAATAGCTGAAAATTATTTGTTGAATAATTCCTCTACTTTATCCCAGTTTACTACGCTGAAGAAAGCAGCAACATAATCTGGTCTTCTGTTTTGGTAATTTAAATAATAAGCATGCTCCCAAACATCCAGTCCTAGAACAGGTGTTCCTTTAACATCTGCAACCGGCATTAGAGGGTTATCCTGGTTTGGAGTAGAAGAAACAGATACTGAACCATCTGAATTTTTAACCAACCAAGCCCATCCTGAACCGAATCTTGTTTTAGCAGCCTCAGAAAAATCAGTTTTGAATTTTTCAAGACCTCCGTAAGCTTCAATAGCCGCTTTTACGTTTCCTACAGGCTCTTTGCTTCCTCCAGGAGTTAAAATTTCCCAGAATAAAGAGTGGTTAAAGTGTCCTCCTCCATTGTTTCTTACAGCAGGTTTATCAGTTCCTGTCTGGCAGATCTCTTCGATCGTTTTACCTGCCAATTCAGTTCCTTCAATTGCTTTATTTAAATTGTCAATATAAGCCTGGTGATGCTTTGTATAATGGATTTCCATAGTTTTGGCATCAATAGTCGGCTCTAATGCATCGTATGCATATCCTAATTTAGGTAATTCAAATGACATAATTTTTATTTTTAATGTTATAGTCAAATTTAGCCATTATTTAAGGTATTATCAAAAACTGGGTATTACTTTAATAAATCTTTAACATTGATATATTGATTTAGAATGAATTAAATTTTTAAAGTAAAGAACCGATGAAACATTGTATTGTAATGAAGCAAATATTCTAAAACTTGTGATTTTTTAAACGCAAAGTTTCATATTTATACTACAATATTTAAGAATGCAAAGTAAATCAATCTCCGATTGATTGAATAAGCGCTCGTATTATCAGTTACTTAATCAACGGCGTAGCCGGCACCTTTGCTCTACTTAAAAATAATACGGCTCAAATATAAAACTTTGCGTTAAAATCCTTTTAGAGCTGCACTTCTATTTCTATACTCTAAAAACTCACTTTGATATTCTACCATTAAAAAAGCACGAAGATCAGTGATCTTCGTGCTTTTATTAACAAACAATTAAATTAATCTATTTATTCATAGACATCAGGAATTCTTCATTATTTAAAGTTCCTCTGATGTTTTTATTAACAAATTCCATTGCTTCCACAGGATTCATTTCAGAAAGGTATTTTCTTAAAATCCACATTCTCTGTGAAGTAACCTCATCTAAAAGAAGATCGTCCCTACGCGTGCTTGAAGCCACAAGATCAATCGCAGGATAAATTCTTCTGTTGGCAATTTTTCTGTCCAGCTGAAGTTCCATATTACCGGTACCCTTGAATTCTTCAAAGATCACCTCATCCATTTTGGAACCTGTATCAATTAGTGCTGTAGCAATAATAGTTAATGAACCTCCACCTTCAATTTTTCTGGCTGCCCCGAAGAATCTCTTCGGCTTGTGAAGCGCATTGGCATCTACACCACCTGATAAAACCTTACCGGATGCAGGAGTAACCGTGTTATACGCTCTGGCTAATCTCGTAATTGAGTCCAGTAAAATCACTACATCGTGTCCGCACTCAACCATTCTCTGTGCTTTTGCTAAAACCAGGTTGGCTACTTTTACGTGCTTGTCGGCAGCTTCATCAAATGTAGAGGCAATGACCTCAGCATTTACGCTTCTTTCCATATCGGTAACTTCTTCAGGACGTTCGTCGATCAGAAGGACCATCATATAAACTTCCGGGTGATTGGCTGCAATGGAGTTGGCAATATCTTTAAGGAGCATCGTTTTACCTGTTTTAGGCTGGGCAACGATCATTGCTCTCTGTCCTTTCCCTATTGGTGCGAAAAGATCCACAATTCTTGTCGATAGTGTAGATTCATTTCCAGCAAGGTTGAATTTCTCTTCAGGGAAAAGAGGCGTTAAATATTCAAATGCAACACGGTCTTTAATGAAGGCAAGATCGCGTCCGTTTACTTCCGTAGGCTTTAATAATGAGAAATATTTTTCACCTTCCTTCGGAAGTCTTACAATTCCTTTAACGGTATCTCCGGTTTTCAGCCCAAAGTTTCGGATCTGTGCTGTAGAAACATACACATCGTCAGGAGATGAAATATAGCTGAAATCTGATGAACGAAGGAATCCGTAATTATCCGGAAGAATCTCTAAAACCCCTTCAATACTTACCATTCCATCGAAATTGAATTCTTTTCTCTGTTCAACATGATGTTCTTCGCCCTTTTCAGCATGATGCTGTTTGTGCTGATTCTGGTTCGGATTCTGGTTTTGATTTTTATGCTGGTTTCCGCTGTTTTGCGGATTGTTGTGTCCTTTTTGCTGGGATCTTGCCTGAGATTGAGGGATATTCGGCTTTTCTTCTGATGGAGCAGATTCCTGAGATTCTGCATTTTTAGGAGCTTCTGCTCTTTCCTGGTGAGTTTCTGTATTGCCTGTATTGGCAGTTACTCTTTTTCTTTTTTCTTAACCTGCGACGAGTTGTTTTCTTCAGGAGCAACAGCTGTTTCAGATTTAGGCTGTTCTGCTTTTATTTCTTCAGCTGCGGGTACTTTTTCTTCTGCTTTTTCTACAGTTTTCGGAGTTTCTTCCACTGGAGCTTTTACTTCTGCTTTAGGTTTGGCAGGCTGTCTTTTAGGCGCTGCTTTTTTTACAGGGGCCTTGGCAGGTTTTTCTGCCGGTTGTTCTTCAGTATTCATACTGGTTTCTGTGGCGTTGAAATAATCTTTTGCAACTTTAGGGTTAGAAGCCTGAAAGTCAAGAACGGCAAAGATTTTATCATTTTCATTGCTGTTTCTAGCAACTTTAACGCCTAAATCTTTTAAGATTTTAGTCAGTTCCGTTACGGATTTTGACCTTAACGTTTCTATGTTAAACATACTTAATGTAAAAATGTAATTAATTGTGAGTAAGAAAAGTAAGTCCGGTGACTTTTGTTTTCAAGTACATATGTATAATGCAAATCTACACTAATTTTTGAATTGTGCAAAATTTATATTATTTTTGCCCAGTATTTAATAATCAATGTTACAAAGAATACAGACTATATGGACTCTTTTGGCAGTTTTGGCTGCTGTTTTCCTTTTCATTACGGGACAGGATGTTGACGTTTTTGGCCATATTCCGGTGATTGATATCAGCTGTATTGTGCTTGTTTTGACAGGAGCATTGAGTATTTTCAGTTTTAAAAACAGAAAAAGACAAATTTTGCTGAATACCATCAGCATCATTATAAACGTTTTGTTGATTGGCGTATTGGCGTACTGGTTACTAAACTTATCCGGAGGAATCCAGATTCCTGAGAAGGGTATTGAGCCGGTTTTCCCATTAATCGCGGTGATAAGTCTGCTTATAGCAAACAGTTATATCCGCAGAGATGAGAGGCTCGTAAAATCTGTAGACCGACTTCGATAGCCTTACAACGATTTTTTGAGTGAGAACAGTTCCGAAAGGAGCTGTTTTTTTATACCTTGACTTTTTAACGCAAAGTTTTATATTCGAAGCGTATTATTTTTTAAGTAGAGCAAAGATGCCGGCTAAGCCGTTGATTAAGCCGCTGGTAATACGAACGCTTATTCAATCAATCTTCGATTGATTCCATCTTTGCATCCTAAGATATGCAGCATGAAACTTAAACTTTGCGTTAAAAAAATTACATAATATTCAATAATGGTCCAAACACACCCAATCTTTTGATTAAATTTTTACATTAAAGATTAATTTTATACCATTTCATGCAACATTTCCGTTAAAAGTACGACTGATTTTATAAATTATATCCAATATGAAAAAACTAACCTATCTGGCCCTGTCTTTTTGCTCAGTATTTACATTCGCACAGGAAGTTTCTAAAGAAAGAGTAACCACCATACTTTCAACATTGGCTTCAGACGAAATGAAAGGCCGCGAAATCGGAACTCCTGAAAATGATAAGGCAGCAGAATATATTGCCAAACTTTTTAAAGAGAACAATCTGGAGTACTGCACCGGGAACTCTTACCTGATTCCTTTTGAGTATAAAGGAAAGAAGGCTTATAATGTATGCGGAATTAAAAAAGGAAAAACGGATAAATATTTAGGGTTCTCAGGACACTTTGACCATATCGGGACAAGTGATAAAACCGGAGATAATATATACAACGGTGCGGATGATGATGCCAGCGGAATTACTACTTTAGCAGGAATTGCGGATTATTTTAAAAATAAAAAACCGGAATTTTCAATGGTGTTCATGGCCTTCAACGGTGAAGAAAAAGGAATGCTGGGATCAAGAGCGATTTCTACAGATCCCGCTTTGGATAAGATATACAATAATATGACTGCTCTTTTCAATTTTGAAATGGTAGCCACGGAATCCCAGTTCGGAAAAAATGCTCTTTTTATGACAGGTGACGAGTTTTCCGATTTCGATGAACTGTTTAACAAGTATGCCGCAAACGGATTAAAAATCAATCCGGATCCATATGCTGCCCAAAAATTATTTTACAGATCGGATAATGTAAGTTTTGTAAAGAAAAAGATCATAGCTCACTCATTCTCTACGGTGGATATGACGAAAGCTTCCCATTACCATAATGAAAGTGATGATGTAAAAGTGGTAGATTTTGATAATTTAACCACGATTATCAACAATGTAGGAAAAACTTTAGAAAAACTGACTCCCCAGAATTTTGCTCCGAAGTATAATGACAAAGTGAAATTTTAAACAACAGATAACCAATACAAGACCGCCGGAATGGCGGTTTTGTCGTATCCCGTATGGTATATATCACGAAAAATTAAACAACCGTTTGTAACAAAATACAATTGACAGAAACATATTAATTAAAGTAAAACAGGATTAAGAACGTCATTTCCTTTAATTTTACGTAATTTTGCTATCCAATTTTTCATTGAATGAAACCATTACAAAGAATACTTTATTTCGCGAAACCGCATCAAAAATACCTTTTCGGAAGTATGTTTTTCAACATCCTGTACTCTTTACTGAATATCCTGTCGGTGGGAACCATGCTTCCTATTCTGGGACTGATGTTCGGTACAATTGAAAAACAGTCAAAAGAACCGGTATGGAGCGGAGCTTTCGGGGATTATTTCAATTATATTAAAGACAAGGCCTATTATTTTGTACAGGTCCAGATTGATCAGCATGGTGCTGTTTATGTACTTGCTGTTCTTTGTGCGATTACCGGGGTTTCTTTTTTATTAAGAAATATTTTCAGGTATATAGGAGCTTTCCTTCTGGTAAATTACCGTGTGGGGATTACCCGCGACCTTCGTACTGCGATGTACAATAAATTCCTGCAGCTTCCTGTTTCATTCTTTACGGAACAGAGAAAGGGAGATATGATGTCCAGGATCTCCAATGACATCGGAGGTGTAGAAGGTGGAATTATGGGAGTACTGGTAGATATCATCAACGCTCCGTTCATGATTATCTCGTCATTGATTGCCTTATTTTTACTGTCTCCTCAGCTTACGCTGTTTTCACTGGTGGTTTTTCCGGTTATGGGACTGCTGATCTCCTGGACGGGGAAAAGCTTAAAAAAACAGGCTCATTTTGCCCAGGCTGAACTGGGAAACCTTTTTTCACTGGTAGACGAAACTTTAAAATCTTCCAAAGTAATCAAGATCTTCAATGCGGATAAGATTCTTAAGAACAGGTTCAACGAAACAACAACCAACTGGCAGAATTTCGCCATAGATATGAGCCGAAGAAGGGAACTTGCTTCTCCTATGAGCGAATTCCTAGGTTCTATTACCATACTTATCATTACTTGGTATGCAGGAACTCAGATTTTAGAGGAGCAGACTATGAAACCTCAGGCTTTCCTGGTTTTCATCGGAATGTTCTTCCAGATCCTAGATCCTGCGAAAAAGCTTTCCAGTGCAATCTCTTCTATTCAGGGAGGAATGGCGAGTCTGGAAAGAGTAGCCGAAGTTCTTGACTATGACTTAAAAGTGGAAGAAATTGCGGAACCGGTTTCCATTTCTACACTGAACAACCAGATTGAATTCAAAAGCATTGGATTCTTTTACGATAAAGACAATGTGATCCTTAAAAATTTCTCACTGATTATTCCAAAAGGAAAAACCATAGCGCTTGTAGGACAGAGCGGAAGCGGAAAAACGACAATAGCCAATCTTCTTGCAAGATTCTATGACGTTAATGAGGGTGAAATTTTAATTGACGGAACTGATATCAAGCATTTAAAACTAAAGGAATACCGTCAGCTTTTAGGAATGGTAACCCAGGAATCCGTACTATTCAACGATTCGGTTTACAACAATATTCTGATGGGTAAACCTGATGCTACGAGAGAAGAAGTAATTGAAGCAGCAAAAATTGCCAATGCAGATAATTTTATTTCGAATCTTCCTGAAGGGTATGATTCCAACATCGGCGATGATGGAAATAAGCTTTCCGGAGGTCAGAAACAAAGGGTTTCTATTGCCAGAGCAGTATTGAAAAACCCGCCTGTGATGATTCTGGATGAAGCTACTTCTGCCCTGGATACGGAATCTGAAAGGTTTGTTCAGGATGCCTTGGATAAAATGATGGAAAACAGAACGTCCCTTGTTATCGCGCACAGACTTTCAACTATTCAGAAGGCAGACTGGATTGTAGTGATGGAGAAAGGAATTATAGTAGAACAGGGAACCCACCACGATCTTATCGCCAAGAAAGGTATGTATCACAAGCTGGTAGAACTTCAAAATTTCGACTAATCGTTTACTGAATTCAATTTCACTTAAATGAACCCTATACAAGAGTACTTCTACAGAATCGATGAGCCTGAAAGAAGTACTCTTTTGTTTTTAAGGAAAATGATCCTGGAATCTGATCCGGATCACATTACGGAAACGTTCAGCTTTGGGCTGCCTTTTTTCAAATATAAAAAGAAGATGCTGTGTTATCTCTATTACAGCAAAAAGTACAAGCAGCATTATATAAGTTTTTATCACGGTGATAAGCTCGACTATCCTGAACTTCTTCAGGAGGGCAGAAAGAAGTTTAAGATCCTTTTAATTGATATAGAAAAAGACCTGCCTGTTTCTTTCATTATGAACGTCATTGATGATATAAAACAGTATATCTAGCCCTGTTTCCCGAACCTTTTTTCCTGAATACGGTCATATGTTTTTACATAATCCGGATTTTCGGTTTTCATTATTTTATCCCAAAACCTGAAGTACAGCCCGTAATTTCCTTTAAATTTATTGTGATGCATATTATGATAAACGGATGTATTGATAATGTTGAAAAGAAAAGAATCCCTTAGCCATCTCGGGGCAATTTCATACCCTAAATGCCCATAAATATTGATTGCCAGAGAGCTTATAATAAATATATAAATACTAATAGGGTGCAGAGGAATTATAAATAGCAAAATAGGAACAATCAAGCCTTCACCAACAGCTTCAGCGATATGAAATGAATAAGCAGCAAACGGGCTGGGGTTGGTAGATTTGTGATGAATAAGATGCACGTATTTAAAGATCTTTTTGTGATGTAAAAGCCTGTGCATCCAGTAAAAATAGGTGTCGTGGATAAACAATCCCAAAAAGATGCTTGCGACTAGCCAATATATGGAGTATTCGTCAATATTTCTGTAGAGTTTGGTGTATTGATTCAGAGAGGTTCCGGTTACCAGTAGAATTAGAAACGTCATCACGAGAGATGAAATCACGGAATGAAAAATCTCTCTTATAATATCTCTCTTTTTGATTTCTTTCTGCTGGATTTTAGCATTATACAGTATTTTTCTAAACATGATATAACATATCCAGTAATATAATCCTGCCAGGAAAAAATAATACAGAAGCCCTGTAGAGGTCAGGTCAAAAAAATCTTTTATGTATTTCATGGTTTCTATATTAAAAATCGTAAAACACCAATGCTGCCATAACATTGGTGTTTATCTTTTATATGGAGAAGCTATCCGGAAACCGCTGTCTATTGCGTATTGATTCCGTTAGTTTCTGCCTGCTTAATGGCCCAGGCCAGCATATTGGCAAACAGTATTGAATTTTGCACCTGCATACTTCCTGCTGTGTAACCGTTACCGGCAGAACCGTATACTGTTTTCTGCACCGGGAAATATCCTCCTGAACTTGGAGCAACAAACGGCTCTATGGTGTTGCTTGGATATTGATTCCCATTTGCATTTTCATTACTAAGGAATCCACCATCCCCAAACCAGATGAAATTTAATGATGTATGTCTTAATCCTGAAATACCGGTTCTTGAAGTCGTATCATTTATAGGCTGAGCATAGCTGTATGGAATAAAACCACTTGTTAAGCCTGATATGTTTATCGTTGTGGAAGCATCTTCACCCCAGTTTTTACCTCTTACATCACCAAAAGGTCCGTTCAGGATTGGATCATTTGTATTTACAAGTGTATACACCGAACCTGCACCGCTTCCGTTGCCGGCAGTGATTGTCGGGTCTGAGAAGATTGCCCGCATCATGTTTCGGGAAGAAGGTGAGTCATCTTCAAATGCAATTACCACTCCTTTACTGTTCAGATAATTTGCGATATATCCGGCAGCAGTCGCATCAGGGGTGTATGGATAACCTATAATCACAATATCCGGTTTAGCGTTTAATGAGGTTAATAACGTAGCATTACTAGGATTGGATCCTAATGAAGTATGGGTATATCCTCCGGATTTTACAATACTGGATGCTGTCGTTCCGAAGTTGGTAGGAGAATCCATCAGGCTTCTGGAAGGCCCTGTATAAGCACTATATCCGTAAGCTGTTTCAGCCCCGATATGCAGAACTTTTTTACAGGAATTGTTATTACTACCGTTACATTACATGTTGTTGCGCCGTCTGCACTATTGGAGGTAATGGTCATTACTTTATCTGCGGTAGAAGTCGGAGTTCCTGTACCTGATAAAGTTACATTCTGGTTACCTGTAGCAGTAAAGGTCCCTGATCCACTGAAAGAAATACCATCTACCGTATTGGTTGTGATGGAATAACTTCCTAATGCAGATACCACGACAGGTAGAGTAATGGTATTACTCGCCGTTAAGGCTGTTCCTTTAGTATAGACCCCGTTTACAGTAGCACTTCCACAAGATATTGAATACGTTCCTGCGGAGCTTAAAACATTTACAGTAACAGGAGGTGTACAGGTAACATCTACCCCGTTTGCAGAAAGTCCCACTGTATTTACCTGTACCGCTGCGGGTGTACCCTGTCCGGGCACCTGTACAGTCTGAATACCTGTGTTCAGGAAAACTCCGGTCCCGTAAAAATTGTAGCCGTTGGTGGTTGTACCGGTAATTGTATAATTTCCGATTTTAGTTACATTAACAGTAATGCTTAAATAATTAGAAGCTGTTAATTCTTTGCCCTGAATATAGGTTCCCATTGCCTTGGAATTCGAGCAGTCTATGGTAAAAACCGACTTCCCGATTTGTCCGCAGACACTTTTCCACTCACTGTCTGCAAGGCTCCAGTAATTGTAGCAGTCTTCACTGGTATTGAAAATGGTAAGACCATCATCTTTTGCAGGGTTTATAACAATGGCATCTCTTTGAGTTTCTGTAAGGCGGGGAATAAGAATTCCCTTGTTGTTATTGCCCGATACTACATCCAGCACACTGTTGGCATTGGGAGTAGTAGTATTAATGCCTACTGCTCCATTGGTAGTTTGTGAATAATACTTCCCAAAAGCCAGAAACAAAGCCAGAAATATGATTCTGATTTGAATTGTAGATTTTGTCATCATTGTATTTAATTATTTTAGTTATTTGTCGTTTTAACTTTTGCATTGTGTTTTCAAAAAAGATATCACCAAAAAATTATTTTGGCTTATGAAATGCAAAGTTATCTACAGCAATCCTGCATCACTAAAATATGGCTACGCAAATCTACGCACGAGTAGAAAAACTCATGACAGAAGGCTTATATCTTGAGTATAAAATTGTTGATATTAATATCCGAAGGGATATCCAGCTTCTTTCTTATCCTGTACTTTCTGCTTTCGATTGCTCTTACACTGCTGTTGGTACACTGGGCAATTTTTTTGGTATCAAAGTTCAGTCTCATTAATGCGCAGATGTGTATTTCTGAGCTGATAAGGCTATAGTTCATCTTTAAAAGGCTGGGTATAAAGTCCGGAAAATAGGTCTGAAATTTTTCAAGAAAAAGGGGTGAATCTGTTTCTGCCAGCTCTAAAATTTCAGCAATGTTATCTTCAGAAAGATTATTATTAATAATCTGCTGTTTCATCAATTCATTATTGACCTTAAGCAGATCTTCAATAGTGGAGTCTTTTATTTCCGTCTCCTCCATCAATCCGTTAATGAGCTTATCTTTCTGGTGTATGAAAGATATATCGATGAGAAATGTGGTAAAGGAAAAAATAATATTCAGCAGACGTATGGTTTTAAAATCTGCCTTCATCATATATTGGCTTCTCGGTAAAAAATTCAGTTCAAAAAATAAGCAACCGATAAAGTTTAATGCAATAATGATGACTATAAACAGTATGGAATAATAATCTTTTTTATAATTGAAAAAGAAAGGCAGCGCAAACAGAATGGAAAAATAAAAATACTCAACGCCGGCATCTCTGGATGTATATACGTAGAAAAAGCTCACTATAAAAGTCAGGATTATAAAAACTATGATGATATTTATTTTCAAAATTTTCCGGAACCTTTTGACCTTTCCTTCAATGAATATTAAAACAAACCAGTAGAGAGTAATGCAGATAAGAAATATAGAAGCTAATGCATCTCCAAAGAAAAGCACAATAAATACCGAATAGAATAAAAAAAGTAAAAAAAGAAATATCAGATAACGGTTGATCAGTTTTACATAATTTCGATCAAAATCGTTATCAAAAACCTCATTTTCACTGTTTATTATTTTAAAAATTTTTTTCATCATATTCTAAAACATTAAAAGTGAATTTATAAAATACGCAGGTAGATATTTGTACACATAAATTTATGGATTACCAAGCTTGCATATTGAATTATTTTCAATAAATTAAATTTTTCAATGAAAAATAACCAAAACAAATCCCCGTTTAATGAAAAACACAAATAACCATGCCTGTTTTATAAATAAAAACAAATAAGAATTATAAAAAAAACTCAAAGGGTATTTGCTGGAATGAAATAAAAAAGCAACTGCAAATCAGAAAATTAGCATCAATAAGACTATAAATATTTTTAATGGCAAATACAGACTAGCTGTTCAATATGCGTTTCCACTTCGAAATGGTGTTTCGGCTCATCTTAAAATGATTTGCCGTTTCTGTATTATTAAGTTTATTTTTTTCTGATAGTCGAGGATATTTACTATTGATTTGTGGTCGTAGGATCGAAGTTTCTGGTTTCCGCATTCTATTAAAAGTTCCGGTTCACCAAAGATCATTTTGTTTAAGGTGATAATATCTATTACACTGCTGATGCCTTCAATCTTCTGCATAATCTTGATATCGCCAATTTTTTCCGGGAATTTCTCCTCAATAATATCGGTATATATCTGTTTATAATCCGGTCCCATATCTTATGCTTTTTTAATCCATTTATGAAGTGTTGTCTTAGGTATTCTGTATTTCAGAATCACTTCATTCACTGTCATTTCTTTACTGGAGATTTTTTCCAATATAAAACTCTTCACTTCCTCAGTGTATATATTTTTCCTGAAAACAGGCAGATTGCCTTTTTGTTTAGAAGGGATTTTAGGATTAGTTGGAGGTGCATAAAGAATCAAATGTGCACTGTATATTCTGAAAAAATTGTAATCCAGCAGCTTGCTCCATCTTAAAAGAAGAAAAGTATCGATACTGCTTTGGAGATACATATTCTCAATTTCCTCTTCACTGCATTTCATAAACTTCTCTATTCTGCCAACAGGCATCTGAAGCTCAATAACCCTTTCATGTATGAGTTTCCCAATATGTATGCTTTTTAAATTCATCCTTCATTAGTTTACCTTATGGAAAAAAAACTATTGCTCTTGTGTTAGTGAAGGCAAAATTATCAATACCATTTATATTCCCCTTATAATAAGCCTACTCATCGCTACGCACGAGTAGTAAAACTCATATGGGCAGATTATGAAAAAATGATGTTTAAAAGACCGTCAGTTCCCTATTAAAAACAAAAGGAGAAACCTAATTTCTCCTTTCAATATTTTGATGTATTTTTTTATTAATCTTTCATTCTGGCGATCACATCCAGACCTCCTTTTGTAATATCTCCGATCTTACAGATAATTTCTGTATCCAAAGGCAGAAATACGTCCATTCTGGACCCGAACTTAATAAAACCGAACTCATGTCCCGCTTTTGCCTGATCTCCTTCATTACAGTAGAAAACAATCCTTCTGGCCACATATCCCGCAATCTGACGGAAAACTACCTTATGATTAGTTCCTGTTTCCACAGCCACTGTAGTTCTTTCGTTCTCTGTAGATGATTTCTCATGCCAGGCCACAAGATATTTACCCGGATGGTATTTTTTGTAGATCACCTTACCCGACACCGGATATCTGCAGATGTGAACATTCAGCGGCGACATAAAGATAGACACCTGAATTGCTTTTTCTTTCAAAAATTCAGTCTCATCCACTTCTTTAATCATCACCACTTTTCCGTCTACCGGAGCAATCACATTTTCTCTGTGCTCCAGAATATTACGGTCCGGAACTCTGAAGAACCAAAATACCAAGCTGTAAACCACCAATAATGGCATGATGATCAGTAACGACCACATTTTAAGAAAATAAATAGCCAACACACTTATAATGATAAACAGTATTGTTGCTACCGTAATCGTTCCTTTCGATTCTCTGTGTAGTTTCATGAGATTAAATAAATTTTTCTAAAATAAAGTACAAATATACGACAGGAACGCAGATTAAAAAACTATCCAGTCTGTCCAGCACTCCTCCATGCCCCGGAATAATGTTTCCGCTGTCTTTTACCCCGAAATTTCTTTTCAACTGACTTTCCACAAGATCACCCAGCGGAGCAAAAGCTGCAACAAGGAAACCTACTACCATCCAGTTCCCGCGAAGTTCAGGCTGATAGTGCTCTACAAAGTAGGATAAAACCAATGTTAAGATAACGCCCCCTGCATACCCTTCCCACGTTTTCTTTGGAGAGATTTTTGGGGCCATTTTATGTTTCCCGAAAAATTTTCCGGTAAGGTAGGCAAAAGTATCACTGCTCCATATCAGGACAAACAGGAAAAGAACTTCCAGCGAGAATGTACCGTCATAGCTGGAAAACTTAGGCAGTCCCAGTGCAAAGCTGAAAGGCAATGCTACATAGATCACTGTAAAGATCAGCTTTCCGCTGTCGTAATAAAGTTCGTTGGGATATTTGAATAAAGTAACTACGGCAATAACGATAAGGGAAATTGCCAGTATTTCGTTCAGCCTGAAATCGAAAAAGAAGTCATGGTTGAAATATCTTTTGGAAAAAACATAGTAAATAAAAACAACAAGGGGAAGTACAATCCATTTTTCGTATCCTTTCCCGAATTTCATAATCCTGATGCATTCCCAGGTCCCTACGAGCAGCAAAAGACTAATCAGTCCGTAATACAGGTATTCCTGCCTGATAAGTCCCGGATGGATCTTGTTGATGAGCCCGGCTCCAAGCGGTGTTGTGCAAAGAATGATAACGGCAACGTAAACAAGTCCGGAAATGGTTCTTTGAATAAGGTTTTTGTCCAAAATGTAAAATTTATAAGTTGATGCTTAATCTTCAAGCAGCAATAAAAACAGTTTTGTATTGGTGTGGGAAGAAGTATCGAGACTTGACTGGCCTCCACTGATGGAAGTAAGGTTTTTGATATTCCCGTTTCTTTTTATTTTCCCCATTGCGTCATTCAGGTTGTTCACGATTTGTGATACATTGGCCATGATAATGATTTTCCCGGGAAGCCTCGAAGAATGATAATGCAGGATATTATTGTGCGAAAGCATGATTCTGCCGTCATAGGCAATAAGATATTCACAGGTAATAAAAGCTGCATCATTGGAACTCTCCATTTCCGACGTAAACGGAGTTTTTACAACGTTCAAAAAACTTTGAAGTTCTTTATCCCAGCAGAAAACATTGGTGATTCCTTCTATCTTGACAATCTGATTCAAAGTCTGCAGGGCTTCCGCCTCATCGGCACAATAATTAAAAAATCCTCCTGAATGCGTAAACAATTGCGCAAACTTATAGTCAAGATCCGCATTTTTCAGCGAATCCCCGAGCTTCTCCAGACTCTGTTTTTCCTCTTCCTCAGGCTGGTTGGTAAGTTTGCTTACAATCTTCTTGAATAAATTCAACTTAAATTATTTTTAGTCAACTTTATACAAAAATAGAAATAAATTATAATAGATTCTAAAAAACTGCCTTTAAATATGAAAAAACCTGACAATTCTAAGACTGTCAGGTTTCTTTTAATATGTTTTGGAAGTATTTTTAAAGTTGAGTCGGGCTTTCCGGGGCCTGAATTTCATTACCTTCTTCCTTATCTTTAATAATGATCTGCTCCTCCGGTTCTTTTGCCGTAGTAATTGTACTGGTAACAGGTCTTTCCGTTAATTCGGGATCCCATGCTCTTTTACCAAAGATATCTTCAAGGTCTTCACGGAAGATCACTTCTTTTTCCAGAAGCTTATTCGCTAAGGCATCAAGCTTATCTTTATTCTCAGTAAGGATCTGAACGGCTCTTTCGTATTGATTTTCGATGATCGATTTGATCTCTGCATCAATTTTCGTAGCAGTTTCTTCAGAATAAGGCTTCCCGAAAGAGTACTCAGACTGTCCTGAACTGTCATAATAAGATATGTTTCCGATATTCGGGCTTAAACCGTACACTGTAACCATAGCCTGAGCTCTTTTCGTTACAGATTCCAGATCAGACAGCGCACCTGTTGAAATATTATTAAATATTACCTGTTCTGCAGCTCTACCTCCTAATGTTGCACATAATTCGTCCAGCATCTGCTCAGTCGTCGTAAGCTGTCTTTCTTCCGGAAGATACCAGGCTGCCCCTAAAGAACGCCCTCTCGGAACAATCGTTACTTTTAAAAGCGGTGCTGCATGTTCTACCAGCCATGAGATGGTAGCATGTCCTGCTTCATGATAAGCTACTCTCCTCTTTTCAGAAGGTTTGATCGCCATATTTTTCTTTTCAAGACCACCGATGATTCTGTCTACAGCATCAAGGAAATCCTGTTTTGTTACAGAAGTATGACTGTTTCTCGCTGCAATAAGCGCTGCTTCGTTACATACATTGGCAATATCCGCCCCGCTGAATCCAGGAGTCTGCTTCGCAAGGAAATCTCTGTCTACATTTTCATCCAGCTTGATTTTCTTCAGGTGAACATCAAATATCTCTCTTCTTTCATGCAGTTCCGGAAGATCTACATAGATGGAACGGTCGAAACGTCCGGCTCTCATTAAAGCTTTATCCAAGATATCAGCTCTGTTGGTAGCAGCCATTACAATGACGTTTACGTCTGTTCCGAAACCATCCATTTCTGTAAGAAGCTGGTTAAGGGTATTTTCTCTTTCGTCATTTCCGCCTGAGAAGTTGTTTTTTCCTCTTGCGCGTCCGATAGCGTCGATCTCATCAATAAAGATGATGGCCGGAGATTTGGCTTTTGCCTGGGCAAAAAGGTCTCTGACTCTTGATGCACCTACCCCAACGAACATTTCAACGAAATCTGAACCTGAAAGTGAGAAGAACGGTACTTTAGCTTCCCCTGCAACAGCTTTTGCCAATAAGGTTTTACCGGTGCCCGGAGGGCCTACCAAAAGGACACCTTTAGGAATCTTACCTCCCAGTTTCGTATATTTTTCCGAGTTTTTAAGGAAATCCACGACTTCCTGCACTTCTTCTTTAGCTCCTTCAAGACCTGCAACATCTTTAAATGTTACCTGAATTCGTTCTTTTTCGTCAAAAAGTTTCGCTTTAGATTTCCCGATGGAGAAGATCTGTCCGCCAGGACCTCCGCCTCCACCCATCTTTCTGAAAAGAAGGAAGTAGAAAAGTCCTAAAATCGCGATCCATATCAATGCGGAAACCAGAATATCCATGAATGGATTTTTACCAGCTCCGTAATCTTTTGTCGTCGTGATTTTAGCATCTGCTGCTTTTATCTGATCAAATTTCTGAAGGAAAAGCTGAAGGTCTCCGTATTTTACAGAAAAATCTGCTTTTGGAGCCATATCGAATGCAGAAAGAGGATTATTCTGATTGGCCGATTTATTAACCATTGCCGTCTTTGCTGCTTTTGTCAGGAAAACATCTGCTTTCTCTGTGTCTTTGTATATGATAACGTTTTGGACCTTTCCTGCCTGCATTTCCCTAAAGAAAGCATCCTCATCAATAGATTTTGCACTGTCGCCTCCTAAAAAATTGGAACCGAAAAATAACAAAAGAGCCACGATTGCAATTGGAAAAAACCAGTTGAATCCTTTATTGTTCATTTATACTTTTTAAAATTTAAAATTCATTTTCTATTTTGGTAATGGCTGCATCTCCCCAAAGTTCCTCAATATCGTAATATTCACGTATTTCTTTCTGGAAAATATGCACTACTACTGTTACATAATCTACCAAAACCCACATGGAGTTTTCGGTACCCTCTACATGCCAAGGTCTATCTTTAAGATCGTTTCTTACTTTTTTCTCTACACTTCCTGCCAGTGCAGAAACCTGCGTATTTGAGTTTCCGCTACAAATTATAAAAGTTTCCGCTACAGAATTTTCAATTTTCGAAAGATCGAAAATCATAATATCTTCTCCTTTTACATCCTGGATGGCTTCAACAATTTTATCTATTAGTGCCTGCTTTTCTGCTGTTTTATTCATTAAAATATCTATAATCTGCAAATTTATTGTTTTTCTTTTACTTTAGCCTTACTTTTAGCCCTTTAAAGTCTTAAAGTTTTCTTAAATGGGTCAATTATTTTATTTAAAAGAGTGTTCTTCTACTAATGACGAAATATCACGGTTTTTACTTTACGGAGACTCGGATTTTATAGCTTTACATACGTTTAATCAAACTAAAGGCCGCGGACAATATGGAAACACATGGGCAGCGGCGACCGGAAAAAATGTAGCGTATACGCTGGCTGTAAAGGCTGAAAACGTTCTGCTCTCAGATTTTATATTCAATTACTATACCGCAGTTATGATCCGGGATTTCCTTGCCAATTTGACTGATCATGATGTAAAAATAAAATGGCCGAACGATATTATCCTTAAAAATAAAAAAATCGTCGGAATTCTCATTGAAAAGAAAAAAATTAATCAAAATAATTATTTCATCATAGGAGCAGGATTTAATGTCCTGCAGGATCATTTTGAGGAAATATCGCAGGCAGGATCGCTTCTGACGCAGACCGGCAAGATTTATGATCTTGACGAATTCGTACTGAATCTTCACGAATATTTATCGGAGAAACTGAAAAAAATTCCTTCCGAACAAGAGATTATCGACCAGTTCAACCTGCATTTATACCGTAAAAATGAGATCTCAGTCTTCGAAATTGAAAAAGAGAGACAAAATGGCATTATCCGGAATGCAGACGAAAAGGGTGAGCTCTGGGTAGAACTTGAGAATGACGGTTTACAATCTTTCTATCATAAAGAAATCAAACTTCTTTACTGATTGGCTCTTTTCAGATAAAGATACAGGGTAAGCGGGAAGAAAACCATATTGGGAAGCCACATAGCAACAGCCGGCGACAGGCTTTTGTTTTCCGAGACCACTTTTAAAGCTTCAAATGAGAAAACAAAAACAAACGCCAGGGAAATCCCTATGGCAAGGTTGACTCCAAGACCTCCTCTTTTTTCTGGGAAGCCAGAGAAAGAGCAAGAAACGTCAGGATAATAATGGAAACGGGCATGGAAGTTCTCTGATGAAACTCGTTAAGATAAGAATTCAGGTTGCTGTTTCCCTTTTCTTTTTCCCTTTCGATAAATTTTATAAGTTCGGGAGTAGTTTTATTCTGTCCGAGAAGTTCATTCGGGAAAAGTTCTTCAGGGGAATGTCCATAGCTTTTCCTGATTTCAACCCCATTGCCCAGCTTTTCGGTATTATCTTTATTGATGGTTTTTTCCAGATAATTGGTAAGGATGAACTGTTTTTTTGCTTTATCCCAGTATACTTCGGATGACTTAAGTTCATAGGTCATTTTTCTGGTCTTATCAAATTTCTGATACACAAAGCCTGAACCTCTGGTTTCTCTTTTATTCCAGGAGTTGACAAAAATATATTCTGTTTTGCTCAACTGGGCGGATGCAGGACCTGTCCCCAAGATTTTCTCTTTATTGGCAGCGTTATAGGTATAGGCTTCCAGCTCATTCTTCTTGATATTGGCCCATGGAAGCACCATGTGGTTGACTAAAAGTGATATCAGTGCGATAAAAAGAGAGGTATACAGGTAAGGCTTTGCAAACCTGTGAAAGCTTGCTCCACTACTGATTACCGCAACAATTTCGGTGTTGTTGGCCATTCTGGAGGTGAAATAAATCACGGAAATAAACACCAGGATGGAAAGGAAGGTCACCACGAGATTGATGATCCAGTAAGGATAAAAGTTGATCAGGAAGTACATTAAATCCAGCTTGGGATCTAATGCTTTTGCGTTTTCTATCCTTGGGATTTTCTGCTGCACATCGATCACCAATACGACAATAGACAGCAATATCAGCATGAAACTGAAAGTTCCAAGGTATTTTTTAATGATATATCTGTCTATAATTTTGATCATGATCTTTTCTGTTTAAAGTCTTTGTCTCAGGACTGGTACTACAGATTTTTTCCATTCATAGAAGTCTCCTGCCACAATATGCTCTCTCGCTACCTTTACAAGGTCTAAATAAAAGGCAAGGTTGTGAACGGATGCAATCTGTTTTGCAAGATATTCTTTTGACACAAATAAGTGGCGCAGATATGCTTTTGAATATTCTCTGTCTACATAACTTGTTCCAAACTCATCCAGAGGGGAAAAGTCACGCTTCCATTTTTCATTTTTAAGATTCATCACCCCCTGCCATGTGAAAAGCATTGCATTCCTGGCATTTCGGGTTGGCATTACGCAGTCCATCATATCGATTCCAAGGCCGATGGATTCAAGGATATTCCAGGGAGTTCCTACTCCCATCAGGTATCTTGGTTTGTCTTTGGGAAGAATATCCGTTACTTCATCGGTAATTCTATACATTTCCTCTTCCGGCTCGCCTACAGAAAGTCCTCCGATGGCATTTCCTTCTGCTCCGGCTTCAGAAATCACTTCAGCCGAAATTTTTCTGAGATCCGAATAGGTAGAACCCTGAACAATCGGGAATAATCTCTGCTTGTGACCGTAAATTTCTTTATTTTCTTCTGTCCAGTCAATACATCTTTTCAGCCAGCGGTGGGTAAGCTCCATAGATGATTTGGCCTGGTTATATTCGCAAGGGTAAGGAGTACATTCGTCAAAAGCCATAAAAATATCTGCTCCTATCTGTCTCTGGATCTCCATAGACTTTTCCGGGGTGAACATATGATAGCTTCCGTCGATATGGGATTTGAACTTCACCCCTTCTTCCGACATTTTCCTGCTTTTGGAAAGTGAGAACACCTGAAAACCTCCTGAATCGGTAAGGATCGGCAGATCCCAGTTCATAAATTTGTGCAGCCCTCCTGCTTCCTGCATAATATCCATGGTAGGACGAAGATACAGGTGGTAAGTATTCCCCAGGATAATCTGGGCTTTAATGTCTTGTTTTAATTCTCTCTGATGAACGGTTTTTACACTTGCCACAGTTCCTACAGGCATAAAGATAGGCGTCTGAACCTTCCCGTGGTCTGTAGTGAGCTCTCCTGCCCGTGCTTTTCCTTCAGAGTTTTTTCTATATTAAAAAATTTCATTCGTATATTCTTTTATTTCAACGGCCATGTACAGGACAGAGCTCGTTTCCACATCATTATTATCTATTAAAAACGGGTGGTGTACTCCCGTTTTTTTTCAGTTTATTCTGGATATATTGATCTGCTTTCGGATCTTTTTTTACTACTATTTTCTGTGCATCCTCCGCAATATCCTTCATTTTGTCTTTAATGACATAATATCTAAAACTTTCTATAAAATCCTGTGATTTTATATGGTGAGCTTTGAGTACAAATCTTGTTCCTGCTTCTAGATTTTTGTTTGGATATACAATAACAGCCTGATCCGTTATAGAAAGATCGGCAAGGATCTCGGCCATCTTATCGGGCTCGATCAGGTTTTTAGGCTTGTCGATATAATCGCCGCATGAGAACATGCACAGCATAACGAAAATGAAGATCAGTTTTTTCATAATCTGTTGATTATTGATTTCCATTTTAAATTTAAAACTCCAAACACCGCTTCATGAATAATACCACCGTTCATTTTGCTTTCTCCTAAAATTCTGTTGGTAAATATAATAGGAACTTCCACAATTTTAAAACCTTTTTTAAAAGCACGGAATTTCATTTCAATCTGGAAACCGTAGCCTTTCAGTTTTACATTATCCAATCCTATTTCCTCTAAAACTTTCCTGGAAAAACAGACAAAGCCCGCCGTGGTATCGTGAATGGGAAGTCCCAGAATAAACCGGACATATTTGGAGGCAAAATAAGACAGCAATACCCGCCCCATAGGCCAGTTTACCACATTTACCCCTTTTGAATACCGTGACCCGATCGCCATATCTGCATTCAGACAAGCCTCGAAAAGTCTTGGCAGATCATTCGGATTATGTGAAAAATCGGCATCCATCTCAAAAATATAGTCATATTTATTTTCGATGGCCCATTTAAATCCATGGATATAAGCTTTTCCCAAACCGTCTTTAACATGCCTTACCGACAGGTGAAGATAATGAGGAGACTTTTTTGCAGCTCCCTTACGATATCGGCCGTTCCATCCGGAGAAGAATCATCCACAACTAAAATATGAAAATCGTCCTCCAATGCAAAAACCGCGGAAATAATATTTTCAATATTTTCCTTTTCGTTATAGGTAGGGATAATGACGAGTTTTTTCATTTCAGTTTGCAAAGATAGTTTATTTAACCTTTTTATTTTATACAAAATAATCTATAATTTTGCAAAAAAATATTCCTTTTGCTGTTATCACAAAATTTCATAAACCATGTAAGAATACCTGAGAATAATGACTGGGTAATCTTTATTTTAATAGGATGCATATTCTTATATGTTTTCATGATGAACATTATCGAAAGGGATGCCAGCCTGAAAGATTTTCTGCTTCAGAAATATTTTGATGCCAGCAATAACCTTCCGAGCTGGATAATCACTTCATGTGTGACAGCGCTTACCCTGTCTGCTTTACTTTCACAATACATTCCTATAGTACCAAAATATATAGGTGATTTGCAGATTTTCGGATATCAGCTTAATAAATTCGGGTATACTTTGCTCGCGGTCATATTTTTTTATGCCTCAAAATCTGCCCTGGGATTTTTATTTTACCAAAGTATAGGTGACGGCAGAAAATGGCCTGTTTTTTATTTTACCTCCACAAAATTTTACTTCATCCTGTCATTTTTACTGATAATTTTGTGTGTAACCCACTATTATTTCCCCGTAGACAGAAATAAAATATTTTTATATTATTTCGGATTCTTTGCATTTGTCGCGGTTTTTAAGATTTTCTTCTATTTGTTTCACAAAAACAACATACTTCCCGAAAAATGGTATTATAAATTTTTGTATATTTGCACCCTCCAAATCGCACCTTTATTGCTGCTTTGGAAGTTGTTATTTTTTTAATAAAAGTCAATGATGAGAATAAAGTCTATATTGGTTTCTCAACCAGCGCCTAGTGAGTCTTCTCCATATCTGGATATAGCAAAGAAGGAAAAAATAAAGATTGATTTCCGTCCTTTCATCCACGTCGAAGGAGTTGACAACAAAGAACTCAGAACTCAGAAGATAGATCTGACGCAGTTTACCGGGATTATTTTCACCAGCAAAAATGCGATAGACCATTACTTCAGACTTGCCGAAGAACTGCGTTTTGCCGTTCCGGATACGATGAGATACATCTGCCAGTCTGAGGCAATTGCCAACTATCTTCAGAAACATATTGTTTATAGAAAGAGAAAGATCAGCTTTGGGGAGAAAAACTTCTCGGACCTTCTGCCTCTGTTTAAAAAATTTCCAACTGAAAAATACCTTCTGCCATCTTCAGATGTCTTAAGCCCGGATATTGTGAAAACAATGGAAACAGCAAATGTAGACTGGACAAGAGCAATTATGTACAGAACGGTATGCAGCGATCTTACGGATATCAATGCCAAGGATTATGATATGCTGATCTTTTTCAGCCCGCAGGGAATCAAATCTCTTCAGCAGAACTTCCCGGACTTCAAACAGGAGGAAACAAAAATCGGTGTTTTCGGAAATACGACTTTAGCGGCTGCAGAAGAAGCAGGCTTAAAGGTAGATCTTATGGCTCCTACAAAGGAAACCCCATCGATGACTATGGCCCTTGAAAAGTACATTAAAGCACTTCATAAATAGTCTTTATTTATTAAGATAAAAACAGCCATCTTTTCAATACAGGAAAGATGGTTTTTTTTAACTAAATTTGAACAAAAATTAATATTGAATAAATACCATCAGTAACTTCTAAGAAAAGAAACTGATAAGGATATCCACCAAGCCATAAATTTAAAATATTTGAATGAAAGCTCCACAGGCAAAAAAAATAGAAAAAATACTAGAGAAACACGGTGACAGAAGAATTGACAATTATTTCTGGCTTAATGAAAGAGAAAATCCTGAAGTCATAAAATACCTTGAAGAGGAGAATGCCTACTCAGAGCTTATGATGAAAGACACGGAAGCTTTTCAGGAAGAGCTTTTCGAAGAAATGAAAGCCCGCTATAAAAAAGACGATGAATCTCTTCCTTATTTCTTTAACGGATACTGGTATATTGTACGCTATGAGGAAGGAAAAGAATATCCTATCTTCTGTAGAAAGCATAAAAGCCTCGATAATACTGAGGAAATTATTGTTGACGTTAATATTCTGGCAGAAGGCGAAAACTATTTTGAAGTAGGAAGCGTTGCTGTGTCCCCGGATAATAAGCTGGTTTCTTTTTCTTCAGACAACGTAAGCCGCAGGATCTATACCATTAATTTTAAAAATCTTGTAACCGGAGAAATTTTACCGGACCAGATTCACAACACTACGGGAAAAGCTGTCTGGGCGAACGACAATGAACACGTTTTTTACATCAGAAAGGATGAAAGCCTGCGCGCATTCCAGGTTTATCGTCATAAACTGGGAACTGATTCTGCAGAAGACGTTCTGATTTTCCATGAAGAGGATGATACTTTTGATGTGAATGTTTTCAAAACAAAGTCGATGGAGTACATTTTTATTGCAAGCTCAAGTACCATTTCCGATGAGCACCGATTCATTCCTTCAGACAATGTTTTTGCAGAGTGGAAAATTATCCAACCCAGAATAGACGATCTAGAATATTCGGTAGAGCATTACGAAGATGAATTCTATATCATCACGAATGCAGACGAAGCCATCAATTTTAAAATTGTAAAAACAAAAATCAACAACTGCGGGATGGAAAACTGGGTAGATGTAATTCCGCACCGTCCCGAAGTTCTGCTGGAAGGTTTTGAAATCTTCAGGGATTACCTTGTTCTTGAGGAAAGAGAAGAAGGGCTTCTGCAGATCAAGATCATTGATGAGAAAACCCAGGAAGCCTACTACCTTCCTTTTTCTGATCCTACCTATACTGCTTATATCGGGATCAATATGGAGTTTGACACGGAAGTCCTGCGTTATGGCTATACATCATTGACACAGCCAAGCTCAACGTATGAGTATAACATGAGGAAGAAAACCACTCATCTTCTGAAACAGCAGGAAGTTCTCGGAGGAAAATTCTTCCCTGAGAATTATATTTCCGAAAGAATCTGGGCAGAATCCAGGGATGGAGAGACAAGAATTCCTATTTCATTGGTTTATCATAAAGACACGAAGAAATCTGCAGACACCCCATTGCTTTTATATGGTTATGGAAGTTATGGACATACCGTGGATGCCAGCTTTTCCAATGTAAGACTTTCCCTTTTAGACAGAGGGTTTATTTACGCTATTGCTCATATCCGTGGTGGAGAATACTTGGGAAGAGAATGGTATGAGGACGGAAAAATGTTTTACAAGAAAAATACTTTCTTCGATTTTATTGATGCAGGAAAACATTTAATTAAAGAAAATTATACATCATCACAACATATGTATGCGATGGGTGGAAGCGCCGGCGGACTTCTTGTAGGAGCTGTGGTCAATTATGAGCCAAAGCTTTTTAACGGAATTGTAGCACAGGTTCCGTTTGTAGATGTCGTGACCACAATGCTGGATGAAACCATTCCACTGACAACCGGGGAATATGATGAATGGGGAAATCCGAATGATAAAGAATATTATCAGTACATGAAGGAATATTCGCCCTATGACAATGTGGAAGCGAAAGACTATCCTCACATGCTGATCACAACAGGCCTTCACGATTCCCAGGTACAATATTGGGAACCTGCAAAATGGACTGCAAAATTAAGAGAGCTGAAAACAGATAATAATCTTTTACTATTCAAAACGGATATGAGCTCGGGCCACGGCGGAGCAAGCGGAAGATTTGAATCCCTGAAAGAAGATGCGCTGGAATATGCGTTTTTACTGAAGATAGATAATAATCGATAGATGATAATTGATAAAAAATAGTTTTTAATTTTTCCAGCTTTAAAAACACAAAACCATGTTATTATTAAGTTTCTTTGCAATAGCCATTATTTATTATCTGATACAGAAAGATAAGATCCGCAGAGCAGAAAAACGGGAAACTTTTAAAGAAAAGCAGGAAGAAAAACTTCAGCAGCTTCTTGAAAAGGCAAGAGAAGAAGATGCAAAAAAAGCTGAAGAAAATAAATGACAAATACTATGAATGAATCCGAATACTGGCAAAAAATAGAACAGTTCTTTATAGAAAATTTTGACACCGAAAAGGATGCTCCCATTGAAACTTATTTATTTTTAATAGGTCTTCAGGAGCTGGGAAGCGGTCAGCAGAAATTCACGAAAGATGATAAGGTAAATTTAATCCATATTGCAGTTTGCAGGCTGCTGGAACCTTTTGGATATTACAAATTTAGCCATTACGATGATGATGGTTATCCTCATTTTGACAAGCTGGAAGAGCTTCCGGAACTAAAGCCGAACGAACAGTCTCTTCTGATGAAAAAAGCGATTATACAATATTTTCAGGAAGAAGAGCTGATTTGATGATGTGATGATTGGTTGATGTGATGATGTGTAGATGCAGAAATGCAACAATGGAGGAAAATATATAGACAATATGTATTTATTACACCTCCATCCGATACAAAATATCCACAAAATATTTAATAAAAACGGGCTTTAGCCCGTTTTGCTTTTTCAAACATCCAAAGGCTTTAGCCAAACCTAAAGGATTAATATAGCAAATCAACAAATCATCACATCAACCAATCATCAAATCAGCAAATCAACCAATCAGCACATCATCGTATCAGCAAATCAGCAAGCTGTGTCAGTCCCATTTTAAATCCCTCTTCAAATCCCATTTCCAGCTGTTGCTTCATAGCTTCAGGGGTTGGAAAGTGAATATTGATGGTCACTTTTGTACCCTCTTCCACTCCCGTAAAGCCGAACAGCCATTTCGACTGTGCAAAGTCTTCATTGATGTTTCCGTTTTCATCGCAGAAAGCATCTACTCCATCAAAGCTTCGGTGCTCCATAATTTCACCGTAATTTACTTTTGCATAATGTCTTTCCCCTTCCGGGCCAACCATTGAATACAGCCAGGTTCCTCCATCTTTGAAATCCTGTGTTTTGGTTTCACATTTCCAGGGTTTCGGGGCCCACCATTGATCCAATAATTCCGATTTGGTAAAATAATCCCATACTTTTGAAACATCAGCATCATATATTTTCATGACATATACGCTGTTCGAATCAAAATCTTTGTTAAAAATGATATCAGGTTCCATAAATAATTATTTTTATTAAAGCTAGCTATTTAAACGTTTACAGGACTTTCCATAGGACAAGTAATTTTAAATTCATAAATAATTGTTAAAAAACTCCCTTTTAAGAGAAATTATACAATTTTTTGGCTCGTTTTTTGTTTATGAAGTCTTAAAATAATTAATTTTAACATTCATTTTCTCCAATATATATTAAAATCAAATAATGAATAATAAATTCATCCCAATAATTTCGGTGTTTATGACAATCTCACTGATTGTTTTTGTTACGCTCCAATTTTATTGGCTGAAAAGATATTACAATGTCCTGGAACAGGATTTCTCAAGCAAAGTATATACCGCATTAGAAAGCACTGTAAAAAATGTTTCTGAAATTGAGGTGGAAAAATACATGAATGAAAACAATAAAAATTTCAGAAATAATATACTTGCCAACAGTAAGCAACCCTCTCTGACTACGATACAGCAGGTAGAGGATTCCGGAACCCAAAGGCAGATCATCTATTCCAAAAATATTATAGAAAAAACACAGCTTCCTATTTCTCAGAGAGGAGATTCTATAAAATGGACCACTCTTTACAGTGACGAAGCCGCGTACAAAATAAAAAGGGACACTACCAAACCTGAGCAGCTTACCGCAGAGATCAATAATGATATTGAAAACGGAGATTACACCATAAAGGAATTTGCTAAGATTTACGGAAATAATCTACCTATTACAAAAAGGGTTGACGATAAGGTTCTTGATTCAGTGATCACCAAGGAACTGAAAATAAGGGGGATTTCCGCAAAGTTCGGATATGGAGTTACCGATAAAAACAATAACCTCACCAGTATTGTAAACAAAGCTTACAAAGAAAAAAGGATAATAATACCTATTCATATCCCCTTTTCACAGACACAAAAGACCGGACTTTATACAGTCTGGCTTTGGTATTTCCTAAAAAAGAATACTCCCTTGCCATGAACAACTGGCCGATGCTCCTGGGAACTTTCCTGTCATTGCTGACCATTCTTGGAATTTATATTATTTCCATCAACTATATGATGAGACAGAAGAAGCTGGCGGAAGTAAAGACAGATTTCATTAATAATATGTCTCACGAGTTCAAGACCCCTCTGGCAACGATTTCCGTAGCCACGGATTCTTTGGCCAATGACAAGATTGCAACCAATCCCGATAAGGTAAAATATTATTCGGAGCTGATCAAGCAGGAAAATTTAAGGATGAAAAAGCAGGTAGAAAACGTCCTGAATATGTCTAAGCTGGAAAGAAACGAGGTAGAATTATTCTTAAAAGAAACCAATGTACGGGAGCTGATCAAGAAAACAACAGAATCTTTCAACCTTATTGTTCAGCAGAGAAATGGTTCCCTGAGACAGGAATTCAATGCGACCAATTATATCTTCAAAATAGATGAATTCCACATCTCAAATATGCTGGTAAATTTACTGGATAATGCCAACAAATACTCACCGGAAGCCCCTGAGATTGATGTAAAAACAAGAAATGAAGGAGACTGGTACATCATAGAAATATCCGATAAAGGAATGGGAATGGAAACCCAGAACAAAACCAAAATTTTTGAAAAATTCTTCAGGGAAGAGACCGGTAACATTCACAATGTAAAAGGACAGGGACTGGGACTTTCTTATGTAAAGAAAATTGTAGAGCTTCATAAAGGGCAGATCCTCGTAGAATCTCATAAAGATAAAGGGAGTACGTTTACGATCAAGCTGCCGATGAGCTAAAGTATAAATGATAAGTGATGAATGATAAAATTTCCGCAAAGAATCAATAATCGATCATCATTTATCAATAATAAAATAGAAACCAAATAACAAAATATAGGAAGATAGAGTGAGAACGTTCATTCTTAATTTTTAATTATTAATTTATAATTATTAAAATCATGAGCAACAGAATATTATTAGTAGAAGATGATCAGAGTTTCGGGGCTGTGCTGAAGGATTATTTAACGATCAACAACTTTGAGGTAACCCTTGCAACTGATGGAGAGCAGGGCTTGAAAGAATTTACAGAAAATGAGTTTGATATCTGTATTTTTGATGTAATGATGCCTAAGAAAGATGGGTTTTCATTAGCTGAAGACGTAAAAAAATTGATAAAAATACCCCTATCATATTCCTTACGGCAAGAAATATGAGAGAAGATATCCTTAAAGGATACCAATTGGGTGCAGATGATTATATCACAAAGCCGTTTGATACGGAACTTCTTTTATACAAGATCAAAGCTATCCTGCAGAGAAGCTCTACTTTGGAAAATGAAGAGCAGGAGCAGTTCAAGATCAGCAATATTTTCTTCGACTCTATGCTGAGACAGCTGAAAGTAGGCGATAAAGAATACAAACTTTCTCCAAAAGAAAATGAACTGCTGAAACTTCTTTGTATCCACAGAAACGATTTCATGCCGAGAGACCTTGCATTGAGAAAAATCTGGAAAAAAGAAAATTACTTTACCGCAAGAAGTATGGACGTATATATTGCCAAACTCCGTAAGCTTTTAAAAGATGACGAAGGATTGGAAATCATCAACGTTCATGGTGAAGGATTCAGGCTTTTGGTTAAAAATTAAGTCTAAATACCAATTATAAATATAAAATTAGCAAAACAATTAAAAATGTTTTGCTAATTTTGTTTCATACCGATTGGGATATGAAAAATACATTCTTAGGCGTTATTGCCATTTCAACATTAGCTGTTTCCTGCAAAAAAGATGAAAGACCCACTTATATAAAAGAAGAAGCGGGTATTCAGCAGCCCAATGTGGCAATTAATTCAACTTCCAAAACTGCACTGATGGATCAGGCAGGCGTACAGTCTAACCCAAATCCGGCTTCTGCCACAGTAGTTCCGGGAATTAAAAATCCTCCCCACGGGCAGCCTGGCCACAGATGTGATATCCCTGTAGGGCAGCCGCTCAATGTAAATCCGGCGACTATCCAGACAACACCCGGCCAAAACCCTAACAATTCCATTAAAATAGATGCCAATTCCATCTCAGCAGGCAAAGTGGCGATCGACAATAATGCAAAACCTGTTAAGACAGCTCCTGGAATGAACCCTCCACACGGACAGCCAGGCCACAGATGTGATATTCCTGTAGGACAGCCTCTCAACAGTAAACCCGCTCCGGCACCACAGCCTGTTCAGAGTGCTGCACAGAATGTTCCCGGCCCGGTAACAGCACCGGCACCAACCGGTGAAAAACCTAAATTTAATCCTGCACATGGAGAACCCTGGCACAATTGTGCCTTAAAAGTTGGTGATCCATTGTCTTAATTTTTGTATTTTTGCAGAGATGAAGCTGTTTCACCTATTTGCAGTTATTTTTTGTCTGGGAATTTTTTGGTTCCCAAAGATAGCTTCTACTCTCAATCTATGCAGGATACCTGCTGTAAAGCAGAGACCGGCAAAAGCGACTGCTGCAAAAACCACTCTTCCAAAGACAGCAAAAACAATACAACAAAGTCTTCATGTAATGACGACTGCTGCTCAACATGTGTTGCATGCTATACTTACATAGAGACCCCTTTTTCGAAGAATTTACACTTTGAACTGTCTTATTACAAGGCTAATAAGAATCCACAGTTCCATTATTCACCACCCCATTTATCAGACCGTTTAAAAGAAATCTGGCAGCCGCCAAAAATAGGTTAATTATCACACAGTGAGTTCGTTAAATAATTTAATGGACCGTTTTTAATTAATCTAAATTTTTAAACAAAATGAAATTATATATTTCCAGGTTTATACTTGGTATAATGATCCTGTCTGCACACTTTATATCTGCTCAAAATCTTTCAAAAAGCCAGTTTAAAGTCAAGGGAAATTGCGATATGTGCAAATCCAGAATAGAAACAGCAGCCAGAAAGGCAGGTGCTAAAACTGCTGTGTATTCTATTGATCTTCAAACTTTAACATTGGAAACTGACAGCAAGGTTTCTACAGATGAAATTTTAAAGAAAGTAGCCGAAGCAGGCCATGATAATGAAAAATTCAAATCCTCCGACGAAACCTATAAAAGTCTGCCGGGATGCTGCCACTATGAAAGAGATCTTCAGCCTTCCATTGCAGAAGCTCATCAGCATCATTTAAAAAAAGAAAATGAGTTTTATGTAAAAGGAAACTGTGCTTCATGTAAAGCAAGAATAGAAAAAACCGCAAAAGAAGCCGGTGCAGATTCCGCAGAATGGAGTGCGGAAAAACAAACGGTAACCTTAGATTTTGATCCTTCAAAAACCTCATCGGATAAAATTTTAAAAGCAATTGCCGATGCAGGACATGACAATGAAAAATACAAAGCCTCCGATACGGTTTACAAAAGCCTTCCCGGATGTTGCCTGTACGACAGGGATATTCCGTTCGGAGAAGCCAATCCAAATGTCCACTATGAAGAAGGTGCAAAACACGACGATCATAAGGAACATGCAGCAGCCCTTAATGAAACTCATGAACAGCCCGAAAAAAGCATTGAAGGGGTAACAGTTACCGGTTCGAAGGCTGCCACGGCATTAAGTAAAAAGGAAGCGGGTCTTGTTTTTAATATTGATAAGAAAGAATTATTAAAAGCAGCTTGCTGTAACCTGTCTGAAAGCTTTGAAACCAACGCAACTGTAGATGTTTCTTTCAGTAATGCGGTTACCGGTACCAAACAGCTTAAAATGCTCGGTCTTGACCAAAAATACACCAGCTTAACCAAGGAACTCCTTCCTGAAATCAGAGGGCTGGCTTCGGCCTACGGGCTGAATTTCATTCCCGGAAGATGGATCGAGAGTATCCAGCTGACAAAAGGCGGAAGTACGGTAACGAACGGCTATGAAAGCATCACGGGACAGATCAATACAGAACTTCTGAAAAATGCCAAAGAACCTGAAACTTCATTAAATATCTTCGCTGATTTCAACGGAAGAGCGGAAGCCAATATTACCAGTGTCTCCCCTATCAATGAGAAATGGTCACAGACCTTTTTACTGCATGGAAACGGAACTTTCGGGGATACGGACATGAATCACGATACTTTTCTTGACAGACCGAAAGGAACGCAGATTAATGCAGCATATCTCCTTAATTATAATGATCTTGAAAAATCGGGATTCGGATCGCATTTCGGAATCAATTTTATCCGGGATGAAAGGACTGCCGGACAAATTGGTTTTGATAAGAAACTGGGTCAGGACAAGCAGGGAGCTTACGGGGTAGGCATTAATATTTCGAGATTCCAGGTCTGGAATAAAACAGGATATATCTTCAAAGGAAAGCCTTACCAAAGCCTGGGATGGATGAATCAGTATGTTTACCATCAGCAGGACAGCTTTTTCGGACTGAGAAATTATGCCGGGAAACAGCATACCTATTATTCAAATTTAATCTTTGAAAGCATTATCGGGAATACCAACCATAAGTACAAGGCCGGAGCCAGCTTTTTATATGACGGTTATGAGGAAACTTATTTAACAGACGATATGAAGAGAAATGAGATCGTTCCGGGAATTTTTGCAGAATATACATTAACAGGATTAAAGTATACTTTAGTAGCAGGAGCCAGAGCAGATTTCCATAATCTGGCAGGAACCCAGTTTACCCCGAGACTTAATTTTAAATATGATTTTACCCCCAGACCATCTTAAGACTTTCTGCAGGGAGAGGGTTCAGAACGGCTAATGTTTTTGCTGAAAACCAACAGTATTTCGCATCGAACAGAAGCATTCAGATCTTACAGAATGGCGGAAATATTTATGGATTGAAACCGGAAATAGCATGGAACTATGGGGCAAGCTTACAACAGGAGTTTAAGCTTTTCGGAAGAAAATCTTCGGTTGTTGCAGATTTTTTCAGAACGGATTTCCAGGATCAGGTGCTTGTTGACCTCGACCGTTCTCCACAGCAGCTTACCTTTTATAATCTGGAAGGAAAGTCTTTTGCCAATTCTTTCCAGACCCAGTGGGATCTTACACCTTTCAAAAATTTTGATGTAAGGCTGGCCTACAAATATTATGATGTTCAGGCTGATTATCTGAACGGCAGAAGAGAAGTTCCGTTCATGGCGAAACACAGAGGCTTTGTAAACCTTGCCTATTCAACCAATAAAAGCAATAAAGGAGGATTCTGGAGCTTTGATACAACGCTGAATTGGGTAGGAAAACAAAGGCTTCCTGATACAACAAGCAATCCGGCAGAGTTTCAGCTTGCTGCGTACTCTGATTCTTATGCTGTACTGAATGCTCAGATCTCCAGGAATTTCAATAAAAAGCTAAGGGCTTATGCAGGAGGTGAAAACCTTACGTCTTATTATCAGAAAAATGCCATTGTAGATTTCAGGAATCCTTTTGGAAATTATTTTGACGGAGGAATGGTATATGCGCCTATCATGAAAGCTAACTTTTA
This sequence comes from Chryseobacterium sp. GTID13, assembly GCF_056172655.1. Classification (NCBI taxonomy): domain Bacteria; kingdom Pseudomonadati; phylum Bacteroidota; class Flavobacteriia; order Flavobacteriales; family Weeksellaceae; genus Chryseobacterium; species Chryseobacterium sp. GTID13. Next base: position 702,716 of record NZ_JAOCMB010000002.1, on the reverse strand, counting down.
TGTGGGACTGGATGTAACTTTCTAAGCTTTCAAACAAAGTTTATGATGGATATCGATGATTTCTGTCGATAAACTTCTACAAGATGTCGATAAATATCGACACTGTTTATAGGAAATTTTATTTTAGAATATTGTTACTTTGTAACTGTAAAACCAACCCAATAAGAATGATGATAGTAATTCCAAACGGGAACGTTTACAAGAACAAAAATGATGAAATAAAATACAGATGTAGGAATAACCTTAAACATTTGAAAAATTAAAAAAACACAAATATTTAAAAAAGTAAACTTGGTTTATAGGTTATTTTGACACAAAAAAAGACTGTTTTAAAAACAGTCTTTTTTATTTTTACAGATATCTATCTTCCGAAATCATCCTGTACTCTTACAATATCATCTTCATCTGAAGGATTTGAGGCATCGGTATGCTGCCATATTTCAGCCACTACGCCCCATCCGTCTAAACCTATCAGTCTGTGTCTTTCCCCCTGCTGAAGCTTGATCTGATCTTTTGGACGGTATTCTTTCAGCTCGCCCTCTTCATCGGTATTGCTGGTTTTTATTCCAACCGTACCTTCCACGACCTGCCAGATCTCGGCTCTGCGGTGATGGTACTGCCAGCTTAAACGGGCGTTCGGGGCAACAACAAGAATCTTTGGGCTTAGTTTTCCTCCTATTTTCAGGCTTTCTACATCAATCCCGTCAAAATACTGATTGGCAAAATCCTGCGCCTGGTTTTCATCGATCACGAAAAATCCACCCCAAGGTCTGGTATTATCCTTTGACGCGATAGTAAATCCCTGTGATTCAAGCGTTTTTTCTACTTTATCGAATATTTCTGTTTTCTCTGCATTCATAAATTGTATTTCTTTCTAAATTATTTTTAAATATAAAGGTTGTGATGATTATTCTTTCGACATCGAATAAGGAAAATCTTTTTCCTGTGATCCTCTTTCTTTATTTGGCGTATGGTCCATCTGGAATTCCAGGACAGCCCCTTTCATCAATTCTTTGTGACTCAGCCAGTTCTTCGAATATGATTGATTATTTACTTTTAATGACTTAACGTATAGGTTTTCTGCACTGTTTTCCGCGGCATTTATTACAATTTTCTTGCCGTTTTCCAAATGAATCACAGCTTCTTTGAAAAGCGGTGCTCCCAAAACATACTGGTCTGTAGCTGGAGTCACCGGATAAAATCCTAAGGCAGAAAATACGTACCAGGCGGAAGTCTGACCATTATCTTCGTCCCCACAGTAGCCATCCGGCGTTGCATAATAAAGTTTATCCATCACCTGTCTTGCCCAATACTGAGTTTTATAAGGCGCCCCGGCATAATTGTACAGATAGATCATATGCTGGATCGGCTGATTTCCGTGAGCATACTGCCCCATATTCATAATCTGCATTTCGCGGATCTCGTGGATCACACTTCCGTAATAGCTGTCATCAAATACCGGCGGAAGTGAGAATACCTCATCCAGTTTGGCTTCGAATTTCTTTTTCCCGCCCATCAACTTGGATAAACCGTCAATATCCTGGAAAACAGACCAGGTATAATGCCAGCTGTTGCCTTCGGTAAAGGCATCCCCCATTTAAACGGATTGAATGGCGACTGAAATTTTCCATCTTTGTTTTTACCGCGCATCAGGCCTGTCTGCGGATCAAACATATTTTTATAATTATACGCTCTTTTTTTATAAATATCAATTTCCGAAGCCGGTTTTCCCAATGCTTTTCCCAGCTGATAAATAGCAAAATCATCGTAGGCATATTCCAGGGTTCTGGCAGCATTTTCATTGATCTTTACATCATAAGGAACATAGCCTAAAGTATTGTAATATTCCACTCCTCTACGGCCTACAGCATCGATCGGGCCTTCATTATTGGCTCCGTGTTTTACAGCCTGCCAAAGGGTTTCCACATCATATCCGCGAAGTCCTTTGATATAAGCATCCGCAACCACTGAGGCAGAATTGTTCCCGATCATAATATCAGAGTATCCGGGGCTGCTCCACTCCGGAAGAAAACCTCCTTCCTTGAACGTATTGGCTAAACCTTCCTGCATTTCTACATTCATACCTGGATATACAAGGTTCAGGAAAGGGTAAAGAGCACGGAAGGTATCCCAGAAGCCGGTTCCTGCGAACATTTTCCCGTCTAAGATCTTCCCGTTATAAGGGCTCCAGTGTTTTATTTTGTTCTGAGCGTCAATTTCGTATAATTTCTGAGGAAAGAATAAAGTTCTGTACAGCGAGGAATAAAAGGTTCTCATCTGCTGATCCGTACCCCCTTTTACTTCAATTTTTCCCAGGGTTTTGTTCCAGATATTTTTTGCATCTGTTTTTACCTGTTCAAAATTCCTGTCTGAGATTTCTCTTTTAAGATTAAGTTCTGCCTGCTCGAAGCTGATGAATGAGGACGCTGTTCTTGCGTAAACGCTTTCTTTGTTTTTCAATTTAAAACCAACAATGGCACCGGCATGATCACTGGTGATTTCCAGCTGGTTTTTCACAAGAACACTGTCTTTCCAGGTGTTCGTCAGATCAAAATCCTTATCAAACTGGACAACAAAATAGTTTTTGAAATTGCTATATTTTCCTCTGGAATATTTAGTGGTATACCCCAGAATTTTTCTTTCTTTAGGAAGGATTTTGATGTAAGATCCTTTATTCAGGGCATCAATAACGATATAGGCGCTGTCTGTCTTAGGAAAATCAAATTTGAAGAAAGCTGCTCTTTCTGTAGGAGTAAGCTCTGTAGTAACATTAATATCGGCCAGATAAACGCTGTAGCTGTAAGGCTTCGCCACCTCAGCTTTATGGCTGAACCAACTTGCCCGTTCTTCTTCTTTAAATTTTAGTTTACCCACACCCGGCATGATTGCAAAAGCACCATAATCATTCATCCAGGGAGATGGCTGGTGGGTTTGTTTAAAGCCTTTTATTTTGTCTGCATCGTAGGTATATGCCCATCCATCACCCATTTTCCCCGTTTGCGGAGTCCACAGATTCATTCCCCAGGGAAGCCCTATGGCGGGATAGGTATTTCCATTGGACAAGGAAGGTTTGGACTGTGTTCCCATTAAAGGGTTTACATAATCAGCAAGGGATATTTCCTGGCCAAATGCCAAAATATTGAATAGAATAAAAAAACTTGAGAATAAAAACTTCATGATATCATTTTGTTAAATTGATCCTGGCTTTCTTCAAAGCATACCCTGCAGCACCAAGAATAGCCGCATCTTCAAAAATAGCAGAAATTTTAATAGGAAGATCGATTTTATGCTCTGCCAAATGCTGATTTAACCTCTTTTTAAAATAAGGATATATTTTTGCAATATTTCCGCCTATGACCAGTACTTCGGGATTGTAATCCTTTACGTATTTCACTATAAATTCGGCAAACGAATCTGCATAGTCATTAAACATTCTGGTTTGTATTTCTTCGGGCTGATCCAATAAATCTTTGGTTCCTGATATGGTTCCACCGGTCAAAGCGGCATACTGATTAACGAACCAGCGTGTTGCCAGGTAATCTTCACAGATAGAATCTTTGAAAGGCGAATCCCATAAATCTTCATCCGAAGCTGTTTCTCCATCATAGAACGCCGTTCCCAGACCTGTTCCGAGGGTTACACCAAAAATCTTTTTATACTCCTGTACACAGCCGCCAAACACTTCTCCTTCAAGAAAAGCTCCCGCATCATTCACAAAATGAATCTGATCGGGGAAACGGAAAGTCTCCGGGCTAATTCGTCTTTGATATTGACTTGATAAATATCTATAAATTTTCCCTGCTGCATCAGCGAAATTCCATTTTCATAGTCAAAAGGTCCCGGCATGGCTATACCGATGAGAAGCTCATTTCTGACAAGGTTATGGATCACTTTTTCGATGGCTGAGATCCAGGCAGAAAAAATGGTTTCGCGTGCCCCGAAGGAGTCAACATGTTCTCTTACATAGGTAGAACTGATAATTTCACGTTTTTCAGGATCAACCTGCGCCATCGTGATGTGCGAACCGCCGATGTCTATTCCTACTATATTCTGCATTATATTCTTTTCTTTATGTTCTGTAAATTATGCTTTTTCATTAAAAGGGACAGACAGGAAAGTCATTACCTCCCGTCTGCCATCCTAAAATCCCCTAATTTTATTTCTACTTTTTATACGCCTGTTGAGGATTAATTTTTTTATTCTATGATCACCTTTCCTGAAGATTTCATCTTACCGTCTTTTGAATTGATCTTATAAATATAAGTTCCTGCTGATAAATTCCCGGTACTGATCAGCGTATCATTTTTATCAATTTTCCGGTTTATGATTAAATTTCCTGCCATATCATATAAAGCAATTTCGCCGGCAGTTTTATCTTTAATCGTAAAGTGAATATCATTTCCTTTTTTAACCGGATTGGGATATACAGAAGCTACATTATTTTTTTCTGAATCAATATCTTTCGTGGAAAGCGCTGCGGCACAGGCTACATCTGTTCTCCAGTTTGTCGCTGACATATTGACCAGAGTTGCGAAATGAGTGTTTGCCGTAGCATCAAGGGCTCCGTTTCCGCTGCCTTCGTTCATTTTCCAGTTCGCTTCAAGGTTGGGAGAAGCGGCCGGAACGTTGCAGTTGTTGGCAAGAATTTCTGAAGCAGTCAATGCTCTTTTCCAAACTCTGAATTCATCCAGAAATCCGTTAAGGGTACGCGAATTATCATAGTTCCTTGCAAGATAAAGTATTCCGTTTGCCGTAAAATTTCCGGAAGCCGCTACACTGGCATCAAGAACCCCGTTGATATAGATTTTCATGGTTGATCCATCGTAGGTGGCAGCTATATGATTCCATGTATTGGTTGTTAATGCTGCAACGCTGTTCAGTTTTACCTGGGCAGATCCGAAGCTTAATATAAACTGCAGCTTGTTATTGGCCAGATTTCCGTCGCCAAATCTCAGCATTGCAGAATTATTATCGCCCACTTCAATGCCAATTACCGATGAAATATAGGGAAACGCTGTTTTAAAGGCATTTACTTTTACCCAACCCTCGAACGTTATAGCATTTCCGCTAAGATTAAACTGCCCAGCATTCAGGTAGTTGGTGCTTCCGTTAAAAGAGAGGGATCTCGCCCCGGGACTCTGTACAGGAGCAAATCCACTGTTAAATGAAGCTTCGGCAGAATAGGTACTTATATTGCCTCCTCCGCATACAGCCTGTACTTTCCAGACATAGTTTGTATTTTCTGTAAGGCCCGGAAGGGTATAAGAATTTGCAAAAATATTCTGAACATCAATCCATGTAGTGGCTGCAGCTGTTTTGTATTGTAAATTATATGAAGATGCACCTGGTACCACATCCCATGACACATTAGTGGTCGTTCCCAAAAAGCTTCCGGATTTCAGGCCTGAAGGCGTTGCGCATCCGTTTCCCGAATTGAATCTTGGTGCAAATAAATAGGTACTGGTAAGTGTTGCAGAGCAATTGGACTGGATTCTCCAGTCGTATTCCGTATTCATTGTCAAACCGCTGATGGTAATGCTGCTTCCTGAATAATTATTGGCCGCATTGATCCAGGTGGTTGAATTGGCAGGTTTATAATCAATATTATAGGTTATGCTTCCGTTTGAAGTCCATTTCAAGGTAGCTGAAGTTCCTGTAAGGTTAGCCGCTTCCAGCCCAAGAGGTGGATCACAAGCGGTCCCCTGGCTCCAGGAATAAAGCGGCCCGGTAAGAAGGGTATTTTCGTTGTAAAGAATATTCGATCCGGTGCTTAAATAGCTTGCATTATTAACTCCGTTAAGGTCATACCACATAAAAACGCCGTAACCGTCATTGATTGTATTGGTAGCCAAAGTGGAAAGTGTAGCAGCAGAAGTAGACTGAGGATTTGAATTCTGTATCCATGTAGCGGCGGCAGAAAGCTTGGACTTGGTAAGAGGCGGCACGGAAGGCGCACTGTACGTTCCATAATAAGGATTCCAGCTGTAATTGATATAATTTCCGGCGGCATCACCGTTGTAGCTTTGTCTTGAAGTGGCAGGTCCTAAATAATAGAAAGTAATCAGCTTATCAGGCATGGCAAGTTTAAGCTCCTGCAGCAGCATGACGAAAGAGCTGCTATTGGGCTGGCCCGTTCCGTTGTTTCCGTAGCCGGCATACTCATCGTCAAGATCCACCCCATCCAAACCATAGGTATATACAGTATGAGCGAGCTGTTGTGCGAAATCACGTGCGGCTTCCCGGGTCGGAAAATTTGAAATTCCGGCTCCCTGGTGGTTTCCAAGGATGTCCAGAAGTACTTTAATTCCTTTCTGCTGTAAGGGACGAACGTAGGTATTGACGTCATTCAGTACTTTAGTTACGTTATTGTTATTCGAAATATAAGCTCTGCTTTTGGAAACATCATAGTTGATATTGGCGGCAAAGATAATAGCCACATCAAAAAGCTGTCTGTTTGTATTCTGTAAAGTATACGATCCTGCATTCAGCATATTATTGTTGTTCACTTCGACATAGCAGACCCCTACAGGATTGAGCTGCTGGGCTTTAAGCAAGGATACCCCATGAACGACCAGTAAGATCAGGGCGGCAAGAATAGATTTGTTTTTCATAGTATTAATTTAGTTTCGGTAAAACCACCGGGCCGGAGCCCGGTGATGGTGATTTTTTATTTTATAATTAATTTTTCAGTCTGCTTAAGGCCACCATTCTGAGATTCAAACTGGATAATATAAGTGCCTTCTTTAAGCCTTGAAAGATCATACTGCTGATCTCCTGTATTGATGGTTTTTATGTCCAGAGGGTTACCGGTAAGGCTATATACCGTTAATTTCCCTTTGTTGTATTCTTCCGGAACTGAAACTGTAAACGGAGAAGATTTGCTTACAGGATTCGGGTATAATTTTACCTGTTTTTTAGCTGTAACCTCTTCCAAGCCTGTTGCAATTTGATTTCTTGCTGCCGCAGAGCCTGCCGGACATGGTATATCTGTTCCCCAGTTGGAAGCATCCACTCCCGTTAATGTCAGGGTAATTCCGTTTCCTGAGCTGTCCTGAACAGATGAACCGCTTCCTTCGTTAAATTTCCAGTAAGCAGCAAGAGAAGTAGCCGGAAGGGTCACATTACACATATTCTGGCTGATTTCTGTCTGGCTTAATGCTCTTTTCCAAACACGTACCTCATCTACTTTACCATTGAAATTCCTTGATGTATTATACAAATATCCTACATTAAATGCTCCGTTAGAATTGACACTCCCCGTCTGGGATTTGCTCGCATCAAGAACTCCATTGATATAAATTTTCATGGTTGAGCCATCATAAGTTGCCGCAACATGATACCATGTGTTGGCATTCAATGCTGTGGCAGCGGTTAACTTTTGCTGTACATTATTGATGCTCAAAACAAACTGAAGCTTATTATTGGCAATATTGGCATCGCCCAGTCTTAAAAATGCAGAATTGCTGTCGCTTACCTCCGTTCCCCAAAGAGACGAAATATAAGGTGATGCAGATTTAAAAGAAGATGGCTTTATCCAGCCTTCCAACGATAATGCCGAACCGGTTAAGTTCAGGTTTCCCGCTGCACCTGATTCTGTGCTTCCATCAAGGGAAAGAGAGGTAGATCCGGAAGGAGCTGTTCCTGTCCCGCTGTTGAATCTGGGAGCAAACATATAGGTACTCTTTACGCTGCAGTTCGTTCTGATTCTCCAGTCGTATTCTGTATTGGCTGTCAATCCTGAAATGGTTACGGAGGTAGCAGTGGTACCCGTTGCAGCGTTCGTCCATGTGGCAGAAGCAGCCGGTTTATAATCTACATCATAGGTGCTGGTTCCTACTGCCGACCAGTTTAATTTGGCACTTGTTCCCGTAAGGTTGCTTGTAAATAATCCTATAGGGGCATCACAATTGGTTCCCTGCGTCCATGACTGTAAAGCTGTGCTTAAGATCGTCTGTTCTCCATACAGTGTCTGTGTACCGGCTGAAAGCTGTGATGTTTCATTGGTTCCGTGCAGATCATACCACATAAATACTCCGTATCCGCCGTTCTTCGTCTGGGTAGCCAGGCTGGTTGTAGTGGAATTGGAAGTATTTCCCAGCCAAACAGCTGCCGGAGAGATCTGTGCATTGGTAAGGGGTGGGACGTTTGGTGCAGAGAAAGTTCCGTACATCGCATTCCAGCTGTAGTTGACATAGTCTCCTACTCTAAGTCCGTTCCATGAAAGTCTTGAAGATGCCGGTCCATAGTAATAAAAAGTAATCATTTTATCCGGCAATAAGGCTTTTAATTCCTGTACAAGCATCACAAAAGAGCTTGCATTGGGCTGTCCTGTTCCATTATTTCCATAATCGGAATATTCATCATCAAAGTCGATTCCGTCCAGACCGTAAGTATTCACAGTGTGGGCAAGCTGCTGGGCAAAATCCTTAGCTGATTCACGGGTTGGAAAATTACAAATCCCTGCTCCCTGATGGTTTCCCAAAATAGTCAGCACTACCTTCATTCCTTTTGCCTGAAGCGGTTTTATGTAGGTATCTGCATTGGTCAGGACTTTTGTAACGTTATTGTTACAGTATAGGTAGGGTCTGCCTCTGCCCGTATCATAATTGATATTGGCAGCAAAAATATTGACGACATTAAACAAATATTTACCTGATGTCTGCAGTTTGTATGAACCCGCATTCAGGATATTGTTGTTGTTTACTTCTACATAGCATATTCCCGTAGGGCTAAGCTGCTGCGCATTCAGCACAGGAATGGCATGAATGATCATTACGATCAACATAGTAATGGCTTTTTTCATAATGTTTTTTTATTAAATGTTGTTTGGTATTATCTAAAATTTCGTCGTTGAAATTTAATTTTGCAGCATCAATTAAAATCAGAAAATTCCTTCCGTTGACTTCTCCAGCTCCCTCGCAGATTTCAGAAACTCTTCCACACCCATTTCTTTGAAAAAGAGCAGTCCATGTGTAGCCCTGAGGCGCGGACTTTCATTGTTGTAGAAATAAGGCTTTCCTAAAACCAGCTGAACATCTTTCAACTGTTCTACCCAGGTCTGAATGGAAAGATGGCTGAATTTGCCGTCGTAACGGTAACTTGGAAAAGAAGCATCCACCTGGCTCATGTAGCTGTTGGTAAAACTTTCGTCCATCGTACTCATCGCATTCAGCGATACCGGAAAAATATGGGTCACATCGGCTGCATTAAACTGATACCAGACATTTCTGTATCCCCAGATTTTAACATCTGAAAGGTCTTTTTCTTTCCCCCATTCCCTTACTGCTTCAGCAATTGCCTGCAGTACCTTATAATGGGTGTCCGGGCCGCTACCTTCCGGATCAAAAGCCAGGCTTATTACTGTAGGATTAATATCCCTAAGCTGTTGCAGCACAGGAATAACATCTCTTTCCCTGTTGGGTTTCTCTGTAAAAATAGCTCCGGTATAGAAACCCAGCCTCAAATGGTGGACATTTTTGGTTCTTACCCCAAAATGTGCCCAAACCAGCTCTTCTTCATATTCACGGATCATTCCTTTCAAAATACGGATCTTAAGCTCGGGATTCTGACCGTCATAACTTAAATTTACGGTAGAAATAATTTCGCTGATCTTTCTTTCCAGATCGCGGGTGTTTTTCAGATCCCACAGCTCAACGATATTTCTTACCATCCTGTGGGAAACAGCTCTGGATCTTTCATAAGCATTCCCGGAGGCAATGTTAATCAGGTAATGATAAACATCCTTATCTTTTTTATTTTTGTATCCTGTTTCAAAGAAATCCGGATATTTCAGCATTTCTATTTCTCCTTTCTGAAGAAAAGAAAAAGTATCATCAAGGAGCTTTATTAAAAACTTATTGGTTACCGCTGTAAATCCCGAGGTAAGCACCGAATAATGGGATTCATTAGTCTCGTTACGCGACTGATAATGAATATAAGGCAGCAATCCTAAAGAAATATCATCATGGTGGGGTCCCGTATGGTAAAAAACTTCGCTACTGAGTTTTTCTGTTCCTCTTTTGATTTTATTGGTGATAGAATCAATGACTGACGGAACTGTATGTTCCCCCAGATCAGGAATAAGCTGTGTATACTGGTCTTCCCTGAGGTCTTGCAATGTAAGATGTTCCGCATATTTATTCAGCTTCCGGGTCAGGGACATGACAGCTTTGTCTGTTTTTTCCTGGGACCAGCTTCCTGATCGGTAATAATCATCAATATAATCATTCAGCATCCCGGCAGCTCCCCATGTAATGTAAAACCTGCCATTCGGAAGGCATGCAAGAACAGAAGCAGGATAAAGGTTGGACGGCGGAAGTTCCAGTGCATTTTTTATCATGGGAGCCTTTGCTTCTCCGGCTGCAAAGATAATGGCCACTGCGTTCTTGTTATAGGTAATGGTTTCCAGACCAATGGTAATTACCAGTCTTTCTTTGGAAATTTCAATGCCTCCAAGATCTCCTGCCGCTACGGCCTGTGTCTCAAAATTAGTGGAAGTGAGCCTTGTTGTGGAATAAGGATCGGAACCTTTGATGTTGAAAGCAATATGCCCGTCAGGACCTATCCCGCCTAAAAAAAGCCTATTCCGCCCAGCCTTCGGATCTTCTGTTCATATTCTGAGCACCAGTTATCAATAAGGAAAATAGACTCCTTCTGTAATTGTTCCAAAGGACTTCTGGCTTCCCTGTATCTCAGTTCGAGGTTTACTTTACTTTCAGGGAAAATTTCTTCAAAGCTTTTTCCTTCCGATAAAGGGATTTCATTGGAATTAATAAGCAATGCATTTTCCCGCTTTAGCCCAAAGCCTTCGATATAATATTTGTTGACATAATGGTAAAAACTATTCGCCTGCGATGACTGTATCGGATAGAATTCATCAATCTGAACAAAACGGAGATCAGCCAAAGACGGTTTATCCTGAAATAACAGACCGTGCTTCTTCCTTAGCTCAGCAATGTTTTCATTTTCCCAGTTTTCAAGGATGTGCCGGGTCCAGAAAATAAAATATTCCGGAGTTTTGCCTGTAGGAAGACTGATTACTCCTTCCGGGTTTTCATGAACCCATTCCAGGAAACGCAATGCCGTAAGCATCCCTAAATTCGGAAAATTATCTACAACGATATAGGGAACATTCACCTTATTGTTGCGTGGAACATCATTTAGAAATGATTGCTCTACGGGCGTAAAAGTTTTGCTCTTTTCCACTACGTTTTGTCTTTGGTGTTATACAGTCAAAATTCTAGGTCAGCAGATCCTGATTCTCGTTAAAGGTTTTCCATAACAGTTCTCCAAACAATGTATTGGCCCAGGCAAACCATTCTCTGGTAAATTTCTTATCGTTGTCCTTGTGGAAGGATTCATGCATAAATCCTGTTCCGCCATGAGTTTTCTGTAAAGTTTCTATGCACCATTTGATCTCCTTCTTGTCGTTGGAGGTAAGCGCTTTCATGATGATACTCATTGGCCAGATCATGTCAAGGCCAATGTGTGGTCCGCCAATCCCTTCTGCCAGCTTTCCTTTGAAGAAGAACGGGTTGTCTTTTGACCAGACATATTTTCTGGTGTTCAGGTAAACGGGGTCGTCTGCTTTTACCGCATCTAGATAAGGTAATCCCAACAGGCTCGGGCAGTTGGCATCATCCATCAGGTTGTAGCTTCCGAATCCGTTGGTTTCAAAAGCATATATTTTTCCGTATTCAGGATGATCATAAATTCCATATTTCTTGATGGCAGCATCTACCTCATCAGCAAGACTGTTCAGCTGCTGAGCCAGTTTCTGCTCATTTTTGATCTTTGAAACCATTTCCGCTGCCTGGCGTAAGCTTACTACAGCAAATAAATTGGATGGAATCAGGAAAGCATAGATGGTTGCATCATCACTTGGACGGAACATGGAATTGATGAGGCCAACCGGATTTGTCGGATAACCGTAACCGCCCATTGGAATCCCATCTGTAGCCCAGGCTGTTGTACGCTCAAATTGGTAAGGTCCTAAACCTGTTTTTCTCTGCTGTTCTTTAAAAGTCTGTAAGGTAAGTTTAATTCCCTGCAGCCAGTTATTGTCAAATGGTTTTGTATCCCCAGTCGTTTTCCAGAAATGGTAAGCAAGACGGATCGGATAGCAAAGTGAATCTATTTCCCACTTTCTTTCGTGGATGCCCGGCTTCATATCGGTATGATCGTACTCTTTCCATTTGCTTATTTTGTTTTCATCGTTATAAAAAGCGTTGGCATATGGATCTTTCAGAATGAATTCTGTTTGTTTATGGATAACTCCTGAGATGAGTTTATGTAATTTTTCGTCTTTTTTGAGAACTGCAGATAAGGGAAAACCTGTGCGGAGCTGTCGCGAAGCCACATGGCATCAATATCTCCGGTAATCACGTAGGTATCCGGGATTCCGTTCGTTTCTTTATAAAAAACGGTAGTATCTAATGTATTGGGGAAACAGTTTTCGAAGAGCCAGACAAGTTCTTTATTTTTCACTTTCTTTTTAAAAGCTGCAATTGCATTTTCTACCGCTTCACTGGTAAAATGTCTTTTATCTTTAGGAACACGGACAACAGGGAAATCTTCTGTACCCAATGTTTTCGCAAAAACATTCTGAGTAAAGAGTAATCCCGCTCCTGCCAGCGCACTTGTCTTTATAAAATTTCTCCTTTCCATTATACTTTTTATTTCTTTAATTTTTTATTGATTATTTTACGGGCTTGCTTCCCATCACAAATTTCAGCTCACCTCCGTTCATGATATCGCTATGGCTGATTTCCCAGCTTTTGAATTCTTTCCCATTCAGGAACATTTTCTGAACGTAAATATTTTTATCGGAAATTTTATCCGCAATTACCGTAAATGTTTTTCCGTTTTCCAGCTTTAAAGATGCTTTAGGAAACTGTGGTGCTCCAATGGCATAGACAGGTTTCCCCGGAGTTACAGGATAAAATCCTAATGATGAGAAAATATACCATGCAGACATCTGGCCGCAGTCTTCATTGTTGACAATTCCGTCCGGTTTCGCAGCATACATATTGTCGCGGATAAATTTTACCATTTTCTGGGTTTTGTAAGGACTTCCTGCATAATTATACAGGTAAGGAACATGATGTCCCGGTTCATCACCAAATCCCAAAGAGCCAATAAAGCCTGAAATATCAACATGCTGCTCACCTTCCATTTTTAAAGCTTCAGTAAAGGTTTTATCCAGTTTTTCTTCAAAGCCTTTTTTTCCGCCGTACAGGTTCATCATCTCATCGATCTGATGAGGAACAAAGAAATCGTATGCCCAGATATTTCCGGAAACCCAGTGTGGCTGCAGTTTTTTCCAATCGTTTAACTTAAAATCACCAAGGAATTCACCGTTCTTCTGTCTTGGCCAGAAATGGCTGTTTTCTTTGTTGAAGGTATTCAGGAAGTTCATGGAACGTTTTTTATACACCTCTGCTTCTTCTTTTTACCCAGTTTCTCGGCAAGCTGCTGAATGCACCAGTCATCGTAGGCATATTCCAGGGTTGCAGAAACTGAAGCTCCGTTTTCGGATGGTGTATAGCCTAGTTTGATATAATCATTAAGGCCTCCGCCCCCATCGCTGCTGCTCATTTTATCTGTTAAGGAAGCATCTTTCATCGCTGCAAAGGCTTTTTCCTGATCTATTCCCGGTACTCCTTTGGAAATAGCATCCCAGATTACGGACACACTGTGATATCCGAGCATACAGAAATTATCATATCCGCACAGCTCCCAGATCGGCATATGATCTTTGCGGTCTGTATACCTGCTGATCAGGGAATTGGCAAATTCTTTCGTATGTTTCTGATCCATAATGGTCAGCAAAGGGTGTGTTGCCCTGAAGCCGTCCCAATAGGAATAAGTACTGTAATTGGTAAACCATTTCGTGTTCATGTTTTCCTGTGCAGCAACATAATCTCCGTTGGTATCCATATAAAGATTAGGCGCTATGAAAGTGTGATACACTCCTGTATAGAAGATTTTTCTCTGGTCATCTGTACCTCCTGTCACCTGAAACCTGCTGATCAGGTCTCTCCAGGTTTTCTGGGCAGTTTCTTTAGCTTTTGCAAAGTCTACGTTTTTTGCTTCAGCATCAAAGTTTTGCTGTGCCCCTTCCGTGCTTACCGGAGACAGAGATACTTTAACTTCTATGCTTTCATTTTCCTGGGTAGAAAATCTTACGAAAGCTTTGGCGTCTTTGGCAAGCGCTATCTTTTCGTTTTCTTTTATCTTTCCTTCAGAATAGGTACCATAAGATTTGAATGGTTTTGAAAATTCCATCACAAAATAGGCAAATCTTTTTCCTCCCCAGCCGTTGCTGTAGCAGTACCCTTTAATCTTATTGTTTCCTTCGATGCTTACCAGCGTATGGTAAATATTTCCGAAAATTTTATTGGTAGGATCTATGATAATATTTGCTTCTTCACTTTTCGGGAAGGTATATTTGTGAAATCCTACCCTTGGGGAAGCGGTCAGTTCGGCTTTAATTCCGTAGCTGTCCAGCATGACTGAATAGTATCCCGGTGAAGCCGTTTCTTTATCATGAGTGAATGTCGACCGATAGCCGCTTTCCGGTTTGTCTTCCGTACCCGGAACCATTTTTATATTTCCCACGGTTGGCATCACCAGAATATCCCCAAGATCTGCCCAACCAGTTCCGCTGAGATGATTATGACTGAATCCCATAATGGTTTTACTGCTGTAATGATATCCTGAACACCAATCCCAGTCGCCACTTTTGGTATTCTGGTCCGGGCTGAGCTGGATCATTCCAAAAGGAGTGGTAGCTCCCGGGAAGGTATGGCCATGTCCGCCGGTTCCTATAAATGGATCTACCCAGGAAAGAACATCATCTTTCCGTTGCTGGGCATTTCCGGTATGGGAAACCAGAGTTATTAATAAAAATATAAGCAGTTCTTTTTTCATAATCATAATACGGAAATCTTAAAAATTCTTCAAGATAGGAGTTTATTCAACAATATAAAAACCTCAACAATGATTTCAACAAGCGGAAAAATAAAGTTGACGGGCATACTTCACCGGTTTTTAATCAGTTTAAAGCGAATTCTTCTTCATAAAATCAATGATTTCTGAAATATATCCAAACGCAATAGCTACAACGGTATCCGCCGCGCCATAATACACGGTTACTTTATCCCCTTCTGAAAGTGCCGCACACGGGAACACCACATTCGGGATGTCTCCTGTAAGCTCATACAATTCAGCCGGAGCCAGTAAGTAAGGTTTTGTTCTGTACAATACTTTTGACGGGTCTTCAAGATCCAGCAGCGAAGCTCCCATAGAATAACGGAAACCTCTGCAGGTATTGATCACGCCATGATAGAAAAGCAGCCACCCTTCTTCTGTTTTGATAGGAACAGGTCCAGCCCCGATTTTGGTACACTGCCATGCGCTGTCTTCAAACGGAGCCACTTTCATTACACATCTGTGCTCACCCCAGTATTTCATATCCGGGCTGTAGCTAATATAGATATCTCCGAAAGGGGTATGACCATTATCACTCGGTCTGCTCAGCATTGCATATTTACCGTTTATTTTCTCCGGGAAAAGAACTCCGTTCCTGTTGAAGGGCAGGAATGCATTTTCGCACTGAAAAAATTCTTTAAAATCAAAAGTATAGGCGATTCCTATCGTTGGCCCGTGATATCCGTTGCACCATGTGATCCAGTAGCGGTCTTCTATAAAGGCAACACGGGGATCGTATTTATAATCGGATTCTATCATTTCGGTATTTCCGGCTTTCATGTCGATAGGATCGTGATTGATTTCCCAATTGATCCCATCCTTGCTGAAACCTGCAAAAATATTCATCTGCACCGCTTTGTTGTCGCAACGGAAAACTCCCGCGAACCCGTCCTCAAAAGGAACCACTGCACTATTGAAAATGCTGTTGGAGGTGGGGATCGCATATCTGTTGATGATCGGGTTTGCAGAGTAACGCCACATAATATCATGGCTGTCTTCCGGACGATCCTGCCAAGGGATCTTTGCTGGTTGAAATGTCATAAAGTATTTTAACTTTTTATTTAATGTATTTGATAAATGATTTAGTGTTCTTTTGGTTGTTCAGGATATGAGAACGGAACAAGCAGCGTTACGACAAATGCCGGTATGGTAGCAATCAGGACCCAGATAAAAAACATTTTGTAGCCTACCCAATCGCTGATCATCCCGCTGAACATCCCGGGAATCATCACCCCAAGGTTCATAATACCGGTAGCAAAGGCATAATGGGCAGTTTTGTGCTCGCCGGGTGCAATTTGCTGCATGATGTACAGCATCAAACCTACAAACCCGAATCCGTAGCCAAAATATTCCACTACAACTGCAATACCTACCGGAAGCAGCTCTGACGGCTGAAAATGAGCCAGCAAGGCATATACTACAAATGGAATATTAAAAGCCGAACACAACCAGATTAATGATCTTTTCAGTCCTCTTGCCGCAATGAAATAGCCGGCCAGCACGGATCCTAAAATAAATGCCGCTGAACCATAAGTCCCATAAATAAGCCCGATATCCGATGTAGATAGTCCAAGGCCTCCTGATGTTCTCGGCGCTTTGAAAAATAAAGGGGCAATCTTTATGGCAAACCCTTCTGCAAAACGATAGAGAATAATGAAGAGTACGGCCCACAGGATATTCTTTTTTCTGAAGAAAGAAGTGATTACCTCCAGCAGCTCTTTACGGATGTTCCTTGTTTTTCTCGCTTCCCTTTGCTCATCCTTTTTATTTTCTTTAGGCAAAACAGCATAATGATATATAGCCAGAAGAAGAAACAGAAGACCATAAATTCCCATAATGATCATCCATGCATTGGTAACTCCTTTTGTTTTTTCCAGAACTCCTGCGAAATAGACGAGAACCCCACTGCTGATGATTTTTGCCAGGTTGTAGAAAGCACCCTGCCATCCAATATATTTTGCCTGCTCCTTATTCGTCAGAAAATTGATATATGTCCCGTCTGCAGCTATATCGTGTGTAGCACCACAAAATGCAACGACTGCAAAAAGGGCAATGCTATACCTGAAGAAATCCTGCATTGGCAAGCTTAAAGCAATTAACGCAAACAGAATTCCTATGGCAAACTGGGTGACTACAACAAAAAACTTCTTGGTTTTATAGATTTCCAGGAAAGGACTCCAAAGAGGTTTCAATGTCCAGGAAAACATAATGAGGGCTGTCCAGAATGTAATCCTGGAGTCTGAAATCCCCATATCCTTATACATGATCCCGGAGACCGCATTAATGGTTACAAAGGGAATTCCCATTGCAAAATATAATGTTGATATCCAGAATATCGGTTTCACCGACTGAGTTTCAGAATTGTTGCTTCCCATGTTTAAACTAAATATTAAAGAAAAAGAGAGCCTCTCAAAAGCATCATTCCGAATTGAAACGAAACTAAAATTGAAGAACCTAAACTAACGTGTATAAGAAATTTCTTCTACCGGAATGAAAAAACCAAAATTAAATCTAACTTTTGAGACGGCCTCTTTATCTTTATAATTGATCTGCCAAAATTATTACTTTTTGTCCCACCACAACTTGGTTCCACCTGTATCAGGACCTCCAAGATATTGCAGCGCCTGGGCATAGTTCAAAGTATTGTTTCTGTATTTGGTCGGGATAGGAACTCTTCTGATCATAGCATCGGTGCTGATGGTTCCCTGGCTGTCGTTAAGAACATTTTTGAAAATAACAGGATACCCGGTTCTTCTCTGCTCCGCCCACGCCTCTGAGCCGTCAGGATAAATAGCGATCCATTTTTGAGTCATAATTCTTTCTAATTTTCTTTCAAAAGAATCACCTTCATTCCATTTGATGGTAATAGTACTCAGCATTGGGCTTCCTGCCAGAATACTGTTTGAAGCATTTTTAGGATCAATGTAAGGAGCTTCCTTAGAAACGGCATCTGCCACATAAGTTGCATAAGATGCACTTTTTCCCCATTCTGCAAATGACATTTCAATGCCTTTGTTGTAGTTTGTTCCTGCATCTCCTGCCCCGGCATAGCCTCTGATCGCAGCTTCTGCTTTCAGAAACCAGATTTCTGCAGCAGTAAACACCTTATTTTTACCATTGCTATTGGAAAAGTAGTCTCCATTGGCAGATGCAGCAATAGGCTGGGAAAAGTCTCCGTATCTATCTTTGCTTCCTCCCATATCAACTCCCTGTCTTATTCCTATATATTGTCCGGCTACACTAGGATCGGTGGCAGGTTTGGCATAAGCAGATCTTCTCGGATCATTAAATCCGTTCATAAATGCCATTAATGGTGCCCCGATTTTACAGTCGCCCCAAGAATAAATAATATCGCTGAGAGGAGAAGCTCCCCCGTAGTTAATCAGTGCATTGGCAGAATTGTCATCAATAAACCCTGCAGGAGATGCTAAAGCCTGTTCTGCATACAATCTTGATTTGGCAGGATCGGCATAACTCATTCTCATTGCAAATCTTAATTTTAAGGAATTGGCAAGTTTTGCCCAGTTGGCCAGATTACCGCCATATATAAGATCCGATTTAGTGATAACCGCCTTATCTTCTACACCCGGAGTCTGTTTCAGATCTGAAATGGCCGAGGTAAGGTCTGCAATAAAATTGTTATAAGCTTCCTGCTGTGAATCGAAATCGGTAATTCCCGTTGAAGGGTTAGGGGTTTCAAACTTACTGTAAATGATAGGTCCGTGTGCATCCGAGACTTTACTTGCAGAAATTACTTTAAGGATTCTTGCAACAGCAAGAGATGCTTTAAAATTGATACCCGGATAGTTTTCTTTGATCACATTGTTGATGGTCTTTGATTTGTCAAAAACGTCTTCCAGCTGTGTCATCATAATTCTTTCGTTCCACCCGTCCATAATGAAATAAGTGGTATTATTTCTCCCTCCGTTATAGGGTGTAGCTGTACTGAATAACCCGCTGTACATGTCCGCGTTAAGGTTGGTCTGCAGCTGGTAAATCCAGTTGGTAGAGCTTTGCTGGTTTCTCTGCATCAATTTCAGGGGATTTACAATCTGGGTGAAATCGGCATTAAAATTTTCAGGACCTCCAATGTACTCCTGGTTATATTTATCAAATTCGCCTGTGCAGCTTAATGCAGAAAACAGCATACATGCACTGACTGATATTATTTTAATATGAGATATTTTCATTTTGTTAGAATTAGAAGTTAGCTTTTAATGACAGACCAACTGATCTGGTAATCGGCATTCCGAACATATCGATACCTACACCCCCAGGATTAACTCCTGATACTTGCTCGGGATCAAACGGAGCATCTTTATAAAAGAAAAACAGGTTGCTTCCGATTAAACTTATCGTTGCATTTTCCATATATTTTGAATTTACGCCAAATGTATAGGAAATTGAAGCCTGTCTCAAACGTACGGCTGTTGCTTTATACATGTATGGTTCATCAATAGACCCTGATACTTTAGAATAGTATTTTTCAGCATCAGTCAATCCTGTATAAGGAGTCCCGTTTTCGTAAACTGCATTTGGAATGGATACACCTCCGTTATCACGGGCATCCGCAGTAGCCTTGCTTACTCCATACTGATCATTTTTAGCCTGGGTGTAGCCTAATACTTTTCCACCAAATTTTCCGTCAATAAGGAAACTGATTCCTAATTTTCCGATATTGAAAGAGTTATTAAACCCAAGGATAAACTTAGGATTAGGATTTCCAAGATACTGAACCTGGTTCTCATCTCTTAACGGAACTCCGTCTGCATCTACAATGATTCTTCCCTGACCGTCTCTTTTGAATACTGATCCGTAAATATCACCGAAGGACCCTCCTACTTTTAACCTGTTGTATCCTCCACCTGTAAGCACAAAGGTTTTGTCTGCAGGAATCTGTAATCTGGATGGGAAAAGTTCTTTAATGGTATTTTTATTGGCGGAAGCATTTATTGTAGTTGTCCAGTCAAATTTGCTTCCCGCAAATACTTTATAGGATAAGCTGGATTCAAATCCTACATTCTGAATTTTTCCGGCATTAACATCAAATCTTCCGGTTCCAAATCCTAAGTTGGAAGATATTTCCACTGCCTGCAAAAGCTGGTTGGACACTACGGAATTGTAATACGTGAAGTCAAAGCTTAAACGGTTATTTAAAAGTTTAAGTTCTGTTCCTGCCTCAAAAGTTTTGTTAAGTTCCGGTTTCGCAAAAAGTTCAGAAAATTCCGGGTTGGTAACGGGTGATGAATTAGGCGTAATCATAGTCCCAGCATTTACCTGGTAACGGTAAATATTAGGAGCTGTCAGGTTGGAATACAGTCCGTTTCCAACTTCTGCATAAGAAGCTCTCACTTTCCAGAAATTGATGGATTCTGAAATATTAAAGATTTCTGATAAGATGGCATTGAAACCAATCGATTCATAATCAAAAGAAACTCTGCCTGTTCCTGACAGTGTTGAATCCCAGTCATTTCTGAAGGTAAGATCCAGATATAAGAATTTTTTATATCCTAAGTTGGCACTGGCGAAGACGGACTGGGTCTGTTTTTTTGTTCTGTAAATTACATAGCTCACTCCATTTCCATTTTGGCCCGGCCATTGTAAATTATTCAATTCAAACAGGTTAGGAATTACCAAAAGGTTATTCTCTAAGCTGCTTGACTCATATCTTTGTGTATTTATACTTCCACCCACCGTAAAATCCAAAGAAATATCATCGGTAATTTTCGGGCTTCCGATTAATAATGCATCTCCGTAAGTAGATGTACTTTCAATCACATCTTTGTAAATCTTACCATTATCATTTCCTCCCAACAAAACAGGTAATGAATAAACGGCCACATTACGCTGGCTGTCTGAGGTGGTATAGTTGTAATTCCCTCTTACCCTTGCCGACAACCAAGGATTGATCTGATAGCTCAATGTCGCTGCACTGTAAAGGTTTTTATTCTTTGTCGTTACAGGGTTTTTGTAAAGAATCCAATACGGGTTTTGAGATTCCACGCTAAAGCTTCCGTCTGGTTTTATTGCCCACCAATTCTGGGCAGGAAGCAGTCTGTTATTATTTTGATATGCATAGTTTGATCCGCTGAACTGATCGAAATCAACACCTCTCGGCAGCCAATACAGATTTACAAGCGGGGAGTAATAGGAACCCGGAGTCAGCCTGTTTTTGCTGTTTTGTAAAGATCCCATGAAGTTGGCATCAAGCGTCAGCTTATCATCAAGGAATTTACTTGAATTCCTGAAATTAATATTATACTGATCAAATACTGATGTAGGAATAATTCCTTTGTTTGTCGTATTTCCTATAGAGAAAAAGTTATTGGATTTTTCATTTCCTGACTGGAATGACAGATTGTTGACCCATGTAGTTCCGGTCTGTAAAAAGTCTTTCAGATAATCTTTTGAGGCTCCTTTCGCGCCCCAGCTCTGCTGAGAACCCGTTTGTCCTGCTGCTCGGTCGTAAGGAATAGTCTGAAGATAGCTATGTTGCAATTCAGGAAGGCTATACGCCTGATCAAGAGTTAAACTTGTTGTATAAGATAATTTACTTCTACCCGCTTTTCCTTTTTTCGTTACAATCAAAACGGCACCGTTACCTCCCGCAGCACCGTATAATGCCGCAGCTGAAGCACCTTTAAGGAAATTGATGCTTTCAATGTCTTCAGGATTGATTGTACTTAAAACATCTCCGGTATCCGGCATGGAAGCAAAAAAGTCTACATTGGGTCCCTTTGTGTTGTTAATGATGGGAATTCCATCAATTACATACAACGGCTGGCTGTTTCTTGTAGATTTATCTCCTCTCATCACCACCCTCACGGATCCTCCTACACCACCATTGGTCTTATTAATCTGTACATTGGAAACTTTTCCGTTGATTGAATTCAAAAGGTTGGGTGTTTTTACTTCTGTAAGCTCATCCCCTCCTATCTGCTGGCTGGAGTACGTTAAGGACCGTACCTGCCTTTTTATCCCCAAAG
This sequence comes from Chryseobacterium sp. GTID13, assembly GCF_056172655.1. Lineage (NCBI taxonomy): Bacteria > Pseudomonadati > Bacteroidota > Flavobacteriia > Flavobacteriales > Weeksellaceae > Chryseobacterium > Chryseobacterium sp. GTID13. The sequence continues at coordinate 680,739 of NZ_JAOCMB010000002.1, read as the reverse complement.
AAGTAACAACCACCTCTTCTATTTTGGTTGTTTTAGCAGTATCTGCCGTTTTTGTTTCCTGTGCGTAGGCAGATAAAGAAATAGCTAATAAAACCGGTATAACAGTTTTTCTCATAAGGTTAGTTTTATTAAGATTTATTTGAGAATCAATTACATCGCTTTAAATATTGTATACATTTCAAAATGATATTTATCTTCATTTTTCAGCAACATTTGCATCAAATAATTAAAGTTTTGTTAAGATTTAATTCATATTAGCAAATCTAAATTTTGTTGACAGCCAGATATAATGCTATTTTATCATAAAACGATATTATTTTTTCACATGCTTTAAAAACACCGCATTTATCAACTGATTATCAATGAAATAGTGTAAATTTCTTGTATATTTTATCACGTGTCATATAATGCTTTTTTTGCATATTTTGATTAAAATACATTGGATAACATAAAAAAATCCGGATATAACTACCCGGATCTTATTACAAAAAATGCCTATTTCAATAAACATATTACTCTATTTTTTTCACCCCTTTAAAAAGTTCTTTAAATTCAGTAGGAGTTGTTTTTTTGATCGATTTGAAAACTTTATTAAAGTTGGCTATATTATTGAAGCCGGCCTCAAAGGCAGTTTCAAAAACGGTGAGGTTTTTTTCCATCAGCCAGCGTGCAGCGTAACTGATCCTGATCTCATTTAAGTAATTCACAAAAGTCTTACCCGTTCTTTTTTTGATGAACCTGTTGAAAGTCACACTGCTCATATTAATAAGGGATGCAGCATCATGAAGGGTTATTTTGCTTTCAAAGTTTTTATGGACAAAATCATGAACAATCTTCATTTTATCATTATCCGCAAAGGTTTCCAGCTCTATACTGTAGGAAGATAAAAGTGTCTTGTCCTCTGCAACAGCCAGCTCGTTGAGAATCTTCATGATCTCGATAAAAGATTCGAAACTGTTCATTTTGGACAGGTTGAAAAAAGAATCTTTAAGCTTTTCTGCCGTTTCCTGGGAAAACAATATTCCCCGGATAGACTCTTTCATCAGATTACTGATAGGTTTCAGAATATTTTTATCCATCATAGACTGATTAAAAAAGTCCTGATTGAACTGAACCGTAATTTCATGGGTCTTCCGGTTTTTGCATCTGTAATTGGCCCAGCAATGCGGAAGATTAGGCCCTACCAAAACCAGTTCAATGTCGCCGATTTCACCGGTATGATCGCCAATCATTCTGCGGTAACCCTTTCCTTTGCTGATAAAATTGATTTCAATCTCCGGATGATAGTGATAAGGAAAATCAAAAGATGCCTTGATCCGGTCAAACACAAGAAAACTGTCCTCGGGAGATAATGGCGTTATTTCTCTCAAAATATTTTCTAGCTTGCTCATCTAATTTTTGAAGAAATTAAAGTTATAATTCAATACAGTATTTTTTACAAATTTGATAAAAAACCCAACAACTAATATATAATTTTTAGATTTTTTTTATTTTTTCATTAAAAAAGATGAAAAAAAGGGAATATCTGTTTTAAAAAATTTCTGACAGGTAATATAGCCGAACTTTTGGGAAGACGGTTACTTATTAATGATAAATTATTCTTTTGTATATTTAGACTAAAGTAAAAGTATGCAGGAGCAACTTATTTTTGAAGACCACTACAAAAAACTCGGAATTGAAATTTTCTCCGAAGAAAATCTGGAAACCATCAATGGGAATAAATTCAGATATGATATTAAAATCCTCTTCATCCCCGCGGGCTATGAACTTACTGTAGATTTTAATCATTATAAAGTTTCTGTACCTTCCTTATTTTTTCTTACCAGCCAGCACCTGAAAATAGAAAATGGAAAAGAAGACTCCATGCTGCTGTACTACAACCGGGATTTTTACTGCATTCAGATTCATGATAAAGAGGTAGCCTGCGACGGGCTTCTTTTTCACAACGTATTTGAAATTCCTTTCGTAGAACTTACTGATAAGGAAACATCCGAAATTAAAAACTTATTCGGAAATATAAAGGATGAGCTGGAATGGAAAGATTCTTCTGCCGAGGAAATGATCAGGACGTATGTAAAGCAGATCATCATCCGTGCCACCAGAAACTGGAAAAAGCAGCACCTCAACAATAATACTGTAAAAATTCCCGGCAGTGAGCTGGAGGTGTTCAGAGATTTCAGCAGGTATCTGGAAATTCATTTCAGGCAAAAACACAATGTGTCAGATTATGCCGAACTTCTTCATCTGGCTCCCAAAACATTAACCCATAAATTTAAAAGCCTGAACCTGGACTCCCCAAATCAGCTGATCATCAACAGGATCCTACTGGAAGCCAAGAGACTTCTTTTTATACAGATAAACCCGTTAAAGAAATCGCCTATGATCTAGGCTATGAAGATCCGGCCTACTTCAACCGTCTTTTCACCAATAAAACAGGAAATACCCCTGCCAATTTCAAAAAAATTATCATTCGGGAAAAAAGTACAATATTTAATCCTTTTTATCTATTGAATCAGGCAAAGAACCGACATATCTTTGTATCATCAAAATCAACATATTAAATAATAAAAAAACCAAACATTATGAGACGTAACGCAACAGCCGTTTGGAACGGTAACATCAAAGAAGGTAAAGGACATTTAACTACTCAAAGTACAACTTTAAACGAAACTCAGTATTCTTTCAACAGCCGTTTCGCAGACGGTGTGGGAACAAATCCTGAAGAATTGCTCGCAGCAGCACACGCAGGATGCTTTACGATGAAGCTTAGTGCCGAGCTTTCACAGGCCGGTTTCACTCCAGAAGAATTAAAAACAACTTCTGTGATCACCCTTGATCCAAGCATCGGAAAAATCACCAAATCCGAGCTGACTCTTACTGCAAAAGTTCCGGGACTTTCTGAAGAAGAATTCCAGAAATATGCAAAAATAGCTGAAGAAGGTTGCCCGGTAAGTGCCGCTTTTAATTTTGAAATTACTTTGAACGCTACTTTAGCTTAATTCTATCAGAGTTTACCTAAACCATTAAGTTTTTTAAGGATCACGGAAAGTTAAGTAGAATATCAAATGATATTTTAGGGCATAAACATCTTACATCCGCTGGCGGATTCTTAACTATTTTTCACTGCTTAAATTTTCTTAATGGTTTTATTTTTCCCCGCAGATTACGCGAATTTCACAGATTTAATTAGAAATCCTCCAATTAAAAACAATCAGAGATTTTCATAAACTTAAGTGATCTTCTTAACAGAATGATTTTAAACTTTATTTCAAATTAAGCGTTTTAAAACTCTTGTTCCTTTTGTGGAAGAACCTTTTCAACAATATACCTATTAAGGCAAGGCGAGCAATTTCAAAATAAAATATACCGATCGGTATATTTTTTGTATATTTGTATTGAATTAAAATACTTCAATGTCAAAAGCAGAGAAAACCAGACAGTTCATTATTGAAAAAACAGCCTCTTTGTTTAATACCAAAGGCTATATGTCTACGTCTTTATCTGACATTTCGGAAGCTACGGGTCTCACGAAGGGAAGCATCTACGGAAATTTTGAAAATAAAGACGAAGTTGCCCTCGAGGTTTATAAGTATAATGCTGCACTGCAGGCAAAAAACATGACGAGATCTTTCGGCGATGAATTTGTGACTATTATAGATAAACTACATGCAATTGTCAGTTTTTACCGGAAAAACTGGAAAGTAGTATTCGAAGGCGGGGGCTGTCCCTTGATGAATGCAGCCACAGAAGCTGATGATACTTTTCCTGACCTGAAAAAACAGGTAACCCTGTCTTTTGAAAGCTGGATTCAAAAAATAACAGCCGTCATTATTGTTGGGCAGGAAAACGGAGAAATACATCCGGATATTCATGCTGATGAATACGGATCGCTCTTCATTATGCTTATAGAAGGCGGAATACTCCTCTCCAAAACAACAGGAGATGAAAGGTATTTAAACACCGCCCTAAACAAAATAGCATTTATGATCGACAAAGAACTAAAAATACTTCCATCATAAAATTTTCATTATGGAAACAAAAAAAGTGGCCATCGTAGGATACAGCAGAATTCCTTTCGCCAGAATCAATACCGCTTATGCAGACCTGGATAACCAGGAACTTCTGGAAGCAACCCTTAACGGGCTGATCTCCAAGTACCATTTACAGGGAAAACTTCTTGGTGAAGTAGCTGGAGGAGCCGTTATCAAGCACATCTCAGAAAGCAACCTCATCCGGGAAACCGTAATGAATACTGCACTTGATCCGGGAACACCTGCATGTGATCTTCAGCAGGCCTGCGACACAGGAATTGAAGCAGCAGTGTACATTGGAAATAAGATTGCTTTAGGACAGATCGAAAGCGGAATCGCCTGCGGAGTTGAAGCCATGAGCAATATTCCGTTCGAATCAGCGCCGAGATTGAGAAAAGCATTATTAAAAGCCAACAAGGAAAAATCAGTATTTGGAAAACTAAAACAGCTCTTAAGCCCAAAACTAAAGGACTGGATGCCTGTTCCCTATAAAGGGCAGGAACCGAAAACAGGCCTGGTAATGGGTGGTCATACAGAAATCACAGCAAAATACTATCAGATTTCCCGTGAGGAGCAGGATGAGCTGGCTTTCAGAAGTCACAAAAACATGGCTCAGGCTTATGATGAGGGATTTTTCGACGATATGATCATCCCCGCTTTCGGCCTAGATAAAGATAATAATCTACGGAGAGATACCAGTCTTGAAAAGCTGTCCCAATTGAAACCTGCTTTTGATAAGGAAAACGGAACCCTGACTGCCGGAAACTCAACTCCTTTTACAGATGGGGCATCTGCCGTTCTGCTGGCCAGTGAAGAATGGGCCAAAGCCAATAATCTTCCTGTTTTAGCTTACATTACATTTTCAGAAGTAGCAGGGATAGAATATGTTGAAAATAAACAAAACCTTCTTCTTGCCCCGGTTTTTGCTGCCGACAGAATGCTTAAAAAAGCTGGAATGAAGCTGGAGGATTTTGATTATTATGAAATTCATGAAGCCTTTGCGGCACAGGTTCTGGCTACTATCAAGATCTGGGAAAACGATGATCTGGCTAAAAAATTCGGTCTCGAAAAAGCATTGGGCAAAATTGACAGAAATAAACTGAATGTAAAAGGCGGAAGCCTGGCCGTTGCTCACCCTTTTGCAGCAACAGGCGGAAGAATTATCGGAACTCTGGCCAAACTTCTCCACGAAAAAGGAAGCGGGAAAGGCTTTATCTCGATCTGTGCCGCACGGGGACAGGGCGTTACTATGATTTTAGAAAAATAAACAAATAATATGGACAGATTAGCACAACTGCAGCAATTCATCGGAAAGGAATTCGATCAGTCGCCATCACCGTTTATGAAGTGGCTCAATCCCATCGTTCTTTCCGCAGAAGAAGGACACCTGGAGTTTCAATATAAAGTAAGATCTGAATGGCTTAATCCTATCGGAAACCTACATGGCGGGGTAACAGCAGCCATTGTTGATGATATTATCGGAGCCACCATGTTCTCTCTGAATGAAAATTCTTTCATAACAACCATCAATAATGTGATCGATTATTTTTCAACTGCAAAAGAAAATGATAATATTGTAGCCGAAACGAAAATTATAAAAAGAGGCCGGCAATTTGTGAATGCACAATGCGAAATATGGAATGCAGACAAAACAAGACTGATTGCCAGGGGAACCTCCAATCTATTCAAAATTAATAACTAGATATGAAAAGAGTTGTCATTACAGGACTGGGCGCAGTAACGCCTTTGGGGAACAATGTCGAAGATTTTTGGCAAAACAGTATTAACGGTGTCAGCGGAGCGGGTTTAATTACTCATTTTGATTCAGAGAAATTTAAAGTGCACTTTGCCTGTGAAGTAAAAAACTTTGATCCGAAAGTTCACCTGACCCACAATGAAATAAAAAGAAGCGACTTATTTTCGCAATATGCTATGTACGCTTCCACCGAAGCTATTCAGGATTCCGGACTTGAACTGGAAAAAATGGATCCTTTTGATACAGGAGTAATCTGGGGAACCGGACAGGGCGGAATGGTAACCTTTGAAGGAGAAGTCATGAATTTTGCAGACGGAGACGGAACCCCTAGATTCAACCCTTTCTTCGTTCCTAAATTTATTGCCAATATGGCTTCGGGAATGATTTCTATGAAATTCGGCCTGCAGGGGATTAATTATACCACCATTTCAGCATGTGCAACAGGAAATACAGCTTTGATGGATGCCTTCAACTATATCCGTCTGGGCAAAGCCAAAGTGATTATCAGTGGAGGTTCTGAAGCGGCTATCACACCTGCTTCTATAGGCGGGTTTTCGGTAATGAAGGCGATGTCGACTAGGAATGATGATTTTGCAACCGCAAGCCGTCCTTATGATGCAGAAAGAGATGGTTTTGTAATGGGTGAAGGTGCAGGTGCCCTTGTTCTTGAAGAGTACGAACACGCAAAAGCAAGAGGTGCTAAAATCTATGCGGAACTGGCCGGAGCTGCTATGACTGCCGATGCTTACCATATGACCGCACCCCATCCGGACGGCATAAGTGCCATTAAAGCAATGCAGCTAGCCATGAAAGAGGCCGGTGCCAATACAGAAGACATTGATTATCTTAATCCCCACGCCACTTCTACACCGATTGGAGATGTGATCGAGCTGAATGCAATCAGCAAATTGTTCGGAGGAAGCAAAAATCTTGATATTAGTGCAACGAAATCTATGACGGGGCATTTATTGGGTGCCGCAGGTGCTGCTGAGGCTATCCTTTCCATTAAAGCTGTCGAAAAAGGAATTATTCCACCTACCATCAATCTTCACCGTATTGATGAGAACATTCCTAAAGATGTGAATATTGTTTTCGGAGAAGCTAAAGAAAAGGATATTAATTTTGCCTTAAGCAATGCTTTCGGATTCGGGGGCACAATGCCACTCTGGTTTTCAAGAAATTCAGCTAAATCAAATAAAAAAAGCAGTCAAAATTGACTGCTTTTCCATTTTATTACTGATCCCGGTAATGAAATAAATTTCCTACCTGGTATCAGCAATAAAATAATCCTCCGCATGGTCAGCGATCGGAATATAAAGCCTTTCCCATTGATCCCCTTCTATTATATCCCAGCTGTGTCCTTCTCCTTTAGTATCTTCAGCAAGCAAAATGATCCCCGGTTCAATAAGAAACGTAGAACCATTACTTACCCTGAATCTTATATTGCCTTTTAATGTTACAACATATTGCCTTCTTGGAGCCGGATGGGTTACTTTTTCCCATTCCTCAACGGTATTGCTTATCCAAAAAGTGGTTGTATTCATTGGCTTTAGGGTCGGAATTTTCCCTTTTTCGAACGTACATGTTCCATCGGAATTATTCGTCAGCCTGACAGCAGAAATAAACTCTGAAGAATCTTCCATTTCAGATCATTATGACTTCAGCCACTCTGAAGAAGACAAATAATTCTGATCCGGATAATAGATGAAAAGACAGTTTCGTCCTTTTATCGTATTAATGATCGGCTGCGTCAATGCCTTAGGTATTGCAGGACATCCCCAGCTTCTTCCGATTCTTTTGTGCATTGCTGCAAAATCATCACTTACATAATCTGCCCCGTGCATTACGATTGCTCTTCTGTACGCTGCATCATTAAAGCCTTTATCCATCCCCAACAGTTTCAAAGAATATCCGTTGTCTCCCTGGTAAGTGGCATCCGTGATATAAAATCCTAAGCTGCTCTGCAGCGAACTTTCCGTGTTAGAAAAATTCGTCGCAAATTCTTCGCCTGTATTTTTTCCGTGTGCTACCAGTGAATTGAACAGTACCTTTTTCTCATTGGTATCAATCACCCAAAGTCTTTTTGTATTCGAAGACATAGAAAAATCGCAGATAGTCAATAAATGCGACTCCGGGTTCAGTAATCCTGCTTTTTTTAAATTTTCAAAACCTGTTAATGCTTTGGCAAAAACTTCGTAATTCAGTTCATGCTCAGGTTCAAATTGAATTGATTTGTACAATTCTTCTGATGAAGATGCGGTAGAAGCGGTCTTCCCAGATTTCGTGTCTGCTGCTTTTTCAATTTTTGTTGTGTTGACATTCTCACTCTTTACATCCTTTTTGGGCGAAAGATAGAATGAAGTCGTGACCAAGTATAACAGGCCCAATACACTATAAATTCCTTTCATTCAATACTATTAAATTCCAAATTAGTGAGGCAAAATTATAAAAACATAATTACCAGACCCTTATAAGTCTACAAAGTTTAACTGAATTTAAGAAACTTTAACGTCCTGATTTCGTGAATTAAAGACCGTTTATTTTTCAGAATCGCCAACAAATTCGAGGCTTACAGAATTCATACAATAACGTAATCCTGTTGGTTTCGGGCCGTCGTCAAAAACATGTCCAAGATGTGAATCACAGCGTTTGCAGAGAACTTCCACTCTTTCCATTCCATAGGTGGTATCTCTTTTATAATAAACACCTTCCTTGTCCGCTTCGAAAAAGCTTGGCCATCCGCAGCTGCTGGCAAATTTTGAAGTGGAACGGAAAAGATGGTTTCCACAAACTGCACAGTAATAATCACCGGTTTCATCGAATTCATTATACTTTCCGGTAAATGCTCTTTCCGTAGCTGCCTCTCTGGCAATCGCATACAGGTCCGGAGCAAGGATCTTTTTCCACTCATCATTGGAAATGTTAAGTTTCGTAGTATCGGTTCTTGAATAGTATGGATTGTTTTTTGCTTGGTTTTCCATAGAATTATTTTAAATATTTTTGATATGTTTAAGAATAAAACCACAAAAGTTTTTTAAACACTTACGTTCTTTTAAGTTAAAATACATCACGCACCAGAAGTTCACTTAAGTTTTTATGAAAATCTCTGTGACCTTACTGTTTTTCAGGAAAGTATTTAAATAAAGTTTTGTGACTTTCGTGGTTAGAATAAATCATAAGTTCACAACCAAATTTAGTAAATTTGAGAATATGAATGATGAAGCCAAAAGAAAACAGCTGAGAAAATATAAAATGTTTGCCACCGGATTATTTATTCTGATGGCTGTTATTTTCATTGCCACTACCTTACTTCAAAAATCTAACCCTTCTCATTGGTTGGGTTACGTAAGGGCCTTTTCCGAGGCGGCAATGGTAGGAGCGCTTGCAGACTGGTTCGCAGTAACTGCCTTGTTCCGGCATCCGTTGGGCCTTCCTATCCCTCATACCAACCTCATTGAAAACAGTAAACAGAGGCTTGGCGACAATCTCGGCAGTTTTGTAGTGAGCAATTTTCTTTCTCCGCAAAATATACGTCCCTACATTCAAAAGCTTAAAATTTCCAATTTTGTAGGGGAATGGCTGGGTAAAGAGAAAAACCAGGATATTCTGATCAGAAACCTTTCGGATATTGTTTTGGATATCCTCAATAAACTTGATGATACTTCCGTAAGCCAGTTCATCAGCAAGAAAGTGTCCGAAATGACGGATGATATCAAGCTTAATAAGGTAGTCGGAAACGGAATCAATTATATTCTGGAAAAAAATGATCACCAGAGAATGGTGACCAATCTTTCCAGACAGATTAAAGATTATATTATTGAGAATGATGAAATGATCAAAGAGCGTGTGCAAAAAGGAAGCTATTCCTTTATTCCGGCTTTCGTTGATAATAAGATCGCTGATAAAATTGCCAGCGGGCTTTCTGATTTTTTTAAAGAAATTGAAGAAGATCCGGAGCATGAAATCCGGAACCTTGTTACCCAGAAAATCCATGAATTTTCTACAGATCTGAAAGAAGATCCGAAATGGGACGAAGAATTTAAAAACATTAAAAACGGTCTCCTGAAAAGTGATAAACTGGAAGAGTATTCCAGCGATATCTGGATTTCCATTAAAAAAACATTGATGAAGGAATTACAGGATGACCAGTCTTCTTTAAAAAGCTATCTCAGCAAAAACCTGAATGAGTTTTCCCAAAATTTAAAAACGGATGAAAACCTTCAGAATAAAATAGACCATTGGGTAAGGGTAACGGCCTACAAATGTATTCTTAAAAACACCCATCAGTTCGGTAACCTCATCAGTTCTACCGTAGGAAACTGGCAGGGTAAGGAATTGAGTGAAAAAATGGAACTGGAAGTGGGAAAAGACCTTCAGTTTATCCGGGTAAACGGAACTTTGGTCGGTGGGCTGGTTGGGCTGATTATTTACACGATAGCTCATTTCTTTCTCTGAAAAACTCAATAAAAACTACTACCAACCATGAAAAAAATTTTGACTTTATTATTTTCCTTAAGCTTAACATTTTTTCTCTGTCAGAAAGTTGAACTTAAGGAAGTAACGGATTCCTCGCAGGTTTTCAAAGGAGAAATTGCAGGAATACCGATTACCATGCAATTAAATTACACCGGAATTGTAGATTGCAGTCAATACCAGCATTTTGTAGACGGCTGGTATTATTATGACAAGCATCAGAAGAAGATTTCTTTGTCCGGAATTTACGATTATGGTAAACTATACCTCTACAATTTCGGAAGCAAACAAAAGCAAAGTTTTAAAATACTTCAGGAAAAGATTACTTCTCCCCGGCTGATTGAAAAAACAGACAGTATCGCACAAACGTTGAAACCTAAAGAGGCTTTTGACTTTACCAATGAAGATTTGCATACAGAAATTACCGGAAATTTCCATTTGAAAGATAAAACTTATGCTGCCAAATTATTTACTCTGGATAATATGATTTACAGGTTTAATAATTACCTGATTCTCCCTGACAACAGGAAAATAAACACGTATGATTTCATAGACCGATATGGCGGTAATGAATTAATATCCTATAAATCCGACAACGCAGGAAACAGAGTTCTTTTATATTTTGAACATATGTCTAATTTCAACGCATGCGGAATGTGCGGGGCAAGTGAAGGCGAAAAAGGCTACAGAGTTCTGTATTTTACTAAAGACTGGAACTATAAGAACTATGAGGAGTTCCTGACCGAAAGCTGCCTTCAAAACATCTACGACACAACTGAGACAAAATCTAAAGACCGGAAAATATTAAAGTATAAGATCAGCAAAACCACCACTTCTCCTGCTTATACTCTTACAGTTGATGTAAACAATGCTTCTGTAATAAAAACAAAATAAAAAGAGAGCTTTTCAACTCTCTTTTGTTTTATCTTGGAAGCCTAGTGGCTCTTTTTAAAAGCTCTTTATTGATCTCATTGATTAGTTCCGGACCTTCGTAGATGAATCCGGTGTAAAGCTGTACCAGAACTGCTCCGGCATCCAGTTTCTCCATGGCATCTTTTGCAGAATGAATCCCTCCTACCCCGATAATCGGGAAAGCCCTGTTGCTTTTATCAGATAGATATTTTATCATTTTTGTACTTCTTTCACGGATCGGCTTTCCGCTTAGACCACCGTTTCCGATCTCTGCTAAAGTCTCAGGGAAGTTTTCAGACCTTCTCTGTTGACAGAGGTATTAGAAACTACAATTCCATCGATTTTTGTTTCATCGATCAATTCTATAATTTCATCTAATTGATTATTATTCAAATCCGGAGCGATTTTCAGTAATATTGGTTTCTGTACAGCTTTTGACTGGTTGATTTTCTTAACTTCAGTAATTAGTTCACGCAGGTATTCAACATCTTCCAGCTTGGCGTGGCTTCCTACGTTCGGACAGCTTACATTGAGGACGAAGTAATCCACATGGGGATGAAGACCTTCAAAACAGTCCAGATAATCCTGGGTATAGTTTTCCGGTTTTGTATCGGTATTTTTTCCGATGTTTCCACCGATGATTATTTTTCCTTTGTTGGATTTCAGTTTCCCGATCGCTGCTTCCAAACCGTCGTTATTGAACCCCATCCTGTTGATAATTCCACCATCTTCAATTAAACGGAATAATCTTTTCTTAGGATTTCCAGCCTGGGCTCTTGGAGTTACCGTCCCGATTTCTACAAATCCGAAGCCCAGGTCGCCCAATTCATTAAATAAAACAGCATTTTTATCGAAACCTGCGGCGAGTCCTACAGGATTTTTAAATTTCAATCCGAAAACTTCTCTTTCCAGACGCTTGTCTTCAATAGGTTTGGGTAAAAACAGCTTAGTAAGAAATCCAAAATTTTTAAGCATTGAAAATGTAAAATGATGAACTTCTTCGGGATCAAATTTGAAGAGAATGGGTCTGATGATACTTTTGTACATTGAAAAAAGTTTTACAAAAATACTCAATTTAAAATTAATCTTTAGTTGACCTGTGATATTTTATCAAAATGCATTTTATATACAACATCTATAAATGTAAATCCGCATAATTGTAACATCAATTTAGATTATTAAGAATATGAGCTCAAATCAAAATTCAGGATATCTCCTATTCTTTTGAACTCTTCATCTATAGTAGCATTTACCGTAATTCTTTCGTTAGAAACAGGATGATTAAAAATCAATTGATGGGCATGAAGCGTCATTTTATTAATGCCAAATGTTTCCAGCCACAATTTATTTTGTTTGTTACAACCATGTTTGCGACAGCCTAAGATCGGGTGCAGAATATGTTTGAAATGTTTTCTTAACTGATGAAATCGTCCCGTTTCAGGAATAGCTTCCACTAAACAATACCTGGAAGTCTGGTGCTTTAAGAAAGGTAAATCAATTTCTGAAGTCTGCAAACGACGATAATAAGTGACTGCATTTTGCTTGACTTCGTTTTCATTAATCAAGTCGTAATCAATTGTTTCTTCTTCTTTCGTCCAACCTCGGAGAATGGCTAAGTACTTCTTTTCAACTTCTTTTGCCGCAAATCTATCGCTCATAACCCGAAGAGTATCTTTGTTTAAAGTAAACAGTAAAACGCCCGAAGTTTTTCGGTCAAGACGATGCACCGGATAAACTTTTTGCCCTATTTGCTTTCTCAGTTCCTGGATGGCATATGTATCTGCCTCCCCGAATAAAAAGATTTATGAACCAGTAGTCCGCTCGGTTTATTGATAGCAATAAGATGTTCATCGCGATAAAGAATTTCTAACATGGAGCAAAAGTAGAGATTTCTGATTGATTTAGCCCTGATTGAGCGGTATGTCTGAGCTCTTTTCTGGATTTGGGTTGCAGCGGCTCCGCCGCCGCAACCCAAATCCAGAAAAAGCGAGTAGCGAAAGCAGGTTCCCGGCTCCTAATTACCATGTACATAAAAACTTCCATCTTCCATCCTCAACTTCCGGCTTTTTCACTATTTTTGCACATCAGACGTAAAAAAATTATGGCAAAGCAAGAAGATGTTTTCAAGAAAGTGATTTCTCACGCTAAAGAATACGGATTTATTTTCCCTTCCAGTGAGATCTATGACGGTTTATCCGCTGTTTATGATTATGGACAGAACGGTGCCGAATTAAAAAACAATATCAAACAGTATTGGTGGAAAGCTATGGTACAGCTTAACGAAAATATTGTCGGCATTGATTCGGCGATCCTTATGCACCCTACCACATGGAAGGCATCGGGCCACGTAGACGCTTTCAACGATCCATTGATTGACAATAAAGATTCTAAAAAACGTTTCAGAGCAGACGTTTTGGTAGAAGATTACTGTGCTAAAATTGAAGACAAAGAGAATAAAGAAATTGAAAAGGCGGCGAAAAGATTCGGTGATGCCTTCGATAAAGATCAATTTGTTGCAACGAATCCAAAAATTCTTGAATACAGAGCAAAAAGAGAGGCTATTCTTTCAAGACTGGCAAAATCCCTTGAAAATGAAGATCTTGCTGATGTAAAAGCTTTAATTGAAGAGCTGGAAATTGCTGATCCTGATACGGGTTCTAAAAACTGGACGGAGGTAAGACAGTTTAACCTGATGTTCGGAACTAAATTGGGTGCTTCCGCAGATTCTGCAATGGATCTTTATTTAAGACCGGAAACAGCTCAGGGTATCTTCGTGAACTTTTTAAATGTTCAGAAAACTTCACGTCATAAGCTTCCTTTCGGTATTGCCCAGATTGGTAAAGCCTTCAGAAATGAAATTGTTGCCAGACAGTTTATCTTCAGAATGCGTGAATTCGAGCAGATGGAAATGCAGTTTTTTGTGGCTCCGGGAACTGAACTTGAATTCTACGAAAACTGGAAGCAAAAACGTCTGAACTGGCATTTAGCGCTTGGATTAGGTAATGAAAATTACAGATTCCATGATCATGAAAAATTAGCTCACTATGCGAATGCTGCTGCAGATATTGAATTCAACTTCCCGTTCGGGTTTAAGGAACTGGAAGGTATTCACTCCAGAACTAATTTTGATTTAAAAGCTCATGAAGAATATTCAGGAAGAAAACTTCAATTCTTCGATCCTGAAAGAAACGAAAACTATGTTCCTTATGTAGTGGAAACTTCTGTAGGTTTAGACAGGTTATTCCTTTCTATATTTGCTCACTGTCTGAAAGATGAAACGCTTGAAGACGGTTCAGAAAGAACAGTATTGTCTTTACCTCCTGCATTGGCTCCGATCAAAGCTGCTATCCTTCCGTTAATGAAAAAAGACGGTTTAGCTGAATATGCAGAAAAAATCTTCAACGACCTGAAATACGATTTCAACCTGTTCTATGAAGAAAAAGATGCCATCGGGAAACGTTACAGAAGACAGGATGCCATCGGTACTCCTTACTGTATTACCATCGACCATGATTCTTTAACGGATCATACAGTAACCATTAGAGACAGGGATACGATGCAGCAGGAAAGAGTTTCTGTTTCAGATTTGAGAAGGATTATCGACGAGAAAACGAATTTCAGAAATTTACTTTCTAAAATATAGATTAAAGCCCCAGTTTCGGGGCTTTTTTATTGCTTACTTACAAACATAAACATCTGCGTAATCTGCTAAATCTGCGAGCATTAAAAATTTCTCGCAGATTTAGCAGATTACGCAGATTTCTTTTTTAAGGTAATTAAAAAGACAGCAAATCATCATTTCATTAAATAAACAATATCTATTTTTATAATTTATCTGAAATTTTCTCAAAGAAAATGAAACTTAACCTGCATATGCTATAATTTGTTATTTTTGGCAAAATTATAAACATGAAAAAAATAAGTTTACTGGTTTTTGGCCTGGTACAAATGATGATCTATTCACAGACCCAGGACCTCACCACCCTTGCTGCCGGCGACCATGTGGGAATGAATGCCCTGTTTGATGATAAAGACAACCTTTACGGCTATGTGTCTCTTTATTCTTACGGAAAAACCGGTGATAAGACCAAGAAATTCGAATATGTAATTCTTGATAAAAACCTCAATCCGGTTGCCAATAAAGAATTTGAAGGAGATATTACAGCAGCTTCTTACCTCGGTTATGTAGATTTTAAAGGACAAATTATTTTAAAGCCATCGATGATGGATTATTCCCTGGTAAAAAACAGGGAAATCTTCACTCCCGTTTCTATGGTAATAGATCCGAAAACCAATACTATTAAAAGAAAAGTCTACTATGATTATCTTGAAGATGGCACTTTCAAAGAAATCAATGAGCCTAAAAACTGGAAAGCACAGCGCAAAGAAAACCGTGATGAGAAAAAAGAAAAGGGCTATAACTATGTTTCGGCGGTGGGAGAAGTAAAGGAAGGTGGTTATTTTGCCATAGAATACAAAGACTACGGAAAATATATAAACAGCAACAGCATCATTAAATTCGATGATAATAAAAAAGAGCTTTGGAGGTACAAATACAATACGGACGGGAATAAAAAAGTATTCACCACATTATCCATCCTGGAAAGGGATGAGAACTATATGTACTGTATCATGAAAAAAGTAAACGACGGGCAAAATGCATTCAGTCTTCTTGTCATTGATATGAAAACCGGAAAGGAAGCCTCTAACAAACCCATTAAAGGTACTTTAACAGACAATACCCTTGATAATATTGACTCATATGGAAGACTTGATAACGACAAAACCTTTGACGACAAAGTTGTTCTGTTAGGTAGAAATCTTGACAAGTTTGAAACTATTGGATATGCAAGAATGATGGTTAACAAAACAGACTTTACCGTAGATACCCGTTGGATCAATTTTGTTCCAGATCTTAAAACTTTTCTTCCAAAAATCAATACCAGTGGCATAGTGGAAAACGGATACATGCTTCAGACCAAGGATATGTACTTTATGAATGACGGAAGCGTAGGAATTCTTACTGAAAAATACAAACCGGAAGGCCAATACAGCGCCCCTAAAACCACCGATCTTGTTTATATTTACACCGATAAAGATTTCAAGATCAAAAATGTTCAGGTTTTTGAAAAAGAAAAAACAAAATGGTTCAACAGCGATTACCTTTTCTCCCAATACCTCAACGGCGGGAAAGATGTCGTTTTCTTCTACCGCGATTACCAGAAAGACGAAGTCACCAGACAGAAAAAATGGAACCTTTTCATCAACACGGTTATTGACGGAAAGTTCAAGCAGGAAATTATCCCTATTTCCGAGAAAGACAATTATGCCGTTACCCCATACGTTGGAAAAGAAGGCTATATTCTTCTCCGTGAGTATAACGAAAAAGAAAAATTCAATAAGATCCGTTTAGAAAAACTAAACTACTAGAAAAAAGAAGAATCCTGATGATGCATCAGGATTCTTTTATTGGGTAGCCGGTCTGGTAAAAATCTGCTATATTTTTGATATCGTCAAGGCTTAAATTCCACATGAAGTTCAGGAATTGCTGGTAACTCTCACTTTGGTTTTTAGGCTCTATCCTGTCCAGATAGCGGTTCAGGTTATAATTTTTCCGGGCCTCATATATTTTAGCAAAACATTTACCCAGCCAGCCCTTATAATATTTTTCCTCTTCACCATCCTGCAGAAACTGCATGGAGGCATAGATTCCCAGCCCATAATCTTCGGAATGAAAATAATTGGGAAGAATTTCCATCCGGGCTGTTTTCTTCAATGCTGTAAAAGTTTCAGAAGCTTTTTCCGGTTCCTCAGTCTTTTTAAGCTCTGTAAAGATTTTTTTAAGGTTTTCGATTCTGCGGGATATTTCGGGATGCGATGCCAGAGAGTCCTTGTCCAGCTTTTCTTTATAAAAATTATAATTGTACAGCGAAAAATCCTCCTTTTTCATCCATTTTTCATTGAAAGCCTGCTTTGGAAGGTCAAAAAGCTTTTTATAAGTTTCCACCTTCAGTTCGCGGGGAGAAATGGTGTCAAAATCCTGCAGCCGCTGAAGGGCATTAACAAATTCACCCTTTTTAAAATCACTGTTTTTAAAAATCACATAACCCAGTGAGTCTGCCTTCATTTCCTGTTTTCTTCTTTCCACTCCTTTTTTATAAGCACGGTTTTTAAGAATGTCAAAAGCCTTCTGATTCTGGCTCTGGCTGCGTTTTACCGTTGTTTCTTTCAGGTTTTGAACAGTCATTTTATCCATCTCATTCTGTTCAATGATGCTTAAAAATGTTTTTAGCGAATGCTCATCAATCTTATGCCCTAATTCGTGGGTAATGACTGCTGCAACCTGGTCTTCACTGTTCAGCCAATTATATAATCCCATATTAATTACAAAAGTTCCGTCCGCAAGGCAGTAAGCGTTGGGCGTATTATCTCTTGCTACCAGGATTTTCAGGTCCTGGGGAATATTTGGATTGCTTTTTCTGAGGCGCTGGATCAGGCTTTTTATTTCATTTTCAAATTCAGACTTGAAGATAAAATCTTTATTTTTTACCTGCTTTTCGAAATCGGTTCCGAATTCTTTATAAATCCTGGACAATTCTGAACTTGTCTTCCCCGAGTACTGTGATTTTAATTTTTTAATAAAAATCTCATTATTTCCGGCAAAACTTTTCAAAAATTCCTTTCTCTGCAGATAGTCTGCGGTGTCGATCATTTTATAGGTCTGGGCTGCTGCCGTCACTGAAAAAATGAAAAATATAAATACAATAAATTTTCTGGCCATATTTTCATCATTAATCGCAAAAATAGTTTATTTACTGTTCCTTTCTTATTTTCTTATCAAAATTATTTTAAATTTGTTTGAGACTGATACTCATGATTATATGAAGGCATTAAAATATGTAATAGGCGGAGCAGCCGCAGGGGCAGCTGCAATTTATCTTTTGGGATACGATTATTTATTCAGCGGAATTTCCAAAACCTATCTCAAAGGCAAATTAAGCGCTAATATCGACGACGGGAACCTGTTTCCGGGAAACCTCATCGCTACGAAAGAACCGGTACTCTGGCCGGAAGATCCCGAATACAATCATAAGGAATTGCCTGAACATATGATTGAGAATCTAAAACATTCCAAAACAGCTGCTTTTGTGGTGATAAAAAACGGAAAAATCCTTCATGAGCAGTATTGGGACGGATATAACCAGCTTTCCGGCACCAATTCTTTTTCTATGGCAAAAGCAGTTACCGTCATGCTGTTGGGAAAAGCTCTGGAAGAGGGAATCATCCAAAATATTGATGAAAAACTTTCTGACTTTTATCCTGAATTCAAAGAGAAAGAATTCGGATGTAATGTCACTCTGAAAAATTTGGCCCAGATGGAAGCAGGACTTGACTGGGATGAAAATTACAGCAACCCCTTTCTGCCCAATGCAAAAGCCTACTATGGAAAAAGTCTTGTAAAAGCTACCTTTTCCAGAAGGTTTAAAGAAGAGCCCGGCACCAGATTTGAATACCAGAGCGGATCTACACAGCTTCTCGGATTTGCTTTGAAAAAAGCCCTTAACCAAACATTAGCTAGCTATTTATCTGAGAAATTCTGGATTCCGATGGGAATGGAACAGAATGCCACATGGAGCACAGATAATTACGGAATGGAAAAAACCTATTGCTGCATCCATTCCAACGCAAGGGATTTTGCCAGGTTGGGACAGTTATTTCTGGATAACGGAAAAGTAGGCGAAAGGCAAATCTTCAATCCGGATTTTATCGAACAGATGAGAACGCCTACTCAAAAATCCGAAGAAATCTACGGAATGGGCCTCTGGATCAATCATGACAATCCCATTAAACATTATTACTTTCTGGGTCTGCAGGGACAATATATCATCATGGTTCCGGAACACAATATGGTTATCGTAAGAACCGGAAGCTATAAGAATAATCCAAAAAATGACAGGGGAAGGCCGGATCAGGTAAGATTTCTTGTCAACGAAACCGTACAATTATTTCAGTAAAAACAATGGAAAAATACAGTCCTAAAATAGATGCCTATATCGAGAAATCACAAGATTTCGCAAAACCTGTTTTGCAATATATCCGGGAAACCGTTCATGAATTCTGTCCCGATGCAGAAGAAGTTATGAAATGGAGCTTTCCGAATTTTACCTATAAAGGAAAGATCCTCTGTGCGATGGCTTCATTCAAACAGCACTGCACTTTCGGGTTCTGGCTGGAAAAAGAAATGAAAACAATGAATGAGATCACCAGGGATATTGAAAAAAATTCCATGTTCAGCCTGGGAAAGATTACAAAAATTGAAGATCTACCCTCCAAAGCCCTGTTAAAAAAGGCAATTGCTGAAGCGATGGAGCTTACAGATATGGGAGTTACAGTAAAAAAGGCAGCACCATCTAAAGTGGAAACTGAAGTTCCTGACTACTTTCAGGATGCCCTGGAAAAAAATAAAAATGCTTTAGCCGTGTTTGAAAAAGGTTCACCTTCTTTCAGAAAAGAATACATTAACTGGATCACGGAAGCTAAAACGGAAACAACCAGAAATAAGAGAATGGAACAATCTTTGGAATGGTTAGCCGAAGGAAAATCCAGAAACTGGAAATACGAAAAAAAGTAAACATAAACACAAATGGAGAAAAAATTATATTCTTTCTCTTCTTTATTTTTTCAGGCGCACTATTTTCTCAAAAATTTGATTTTGAGAACCAATATCAATATGCCCGCTCACTCACCTCCAAAAATCCGGACAGCTCTGAAATTGTCCTGAATGCTATTATAGACTCTGCACAGAAGAAAAATGTTCCCAATTATATTGCCAAAGCTTACTATCTGAAATCCTACAACAGATATTTAAGATCAGACGCAAAAGGAGCTCTTGATTTCGCAGAAAAAGCATTGAAAATTTCTTCTGAGAACAATTATGCACCCGGAAAAGCACTCGCCTACAGAATGCTGGGAACACAGTATGCAAAGCTGGGACTGCTGAAAGAAGCCTCCCAAAGCCTGAATAAAGGCCTGTCTGAAATAAAAAATGAAAACACTGATGAAGGACACGAACTGAAAGGAATGATTTATAATTCTTTTCTCATACTTCTGAATCAGAATGAATACCAGAAGAAAGAACTTTACTCTAAAAATGCAGTCCGGGAATTTCAGCAGATCAAAAATATTCCGAGACGGAACGAACTCCTGGTTTCTGCTTACACCAATCTGGGGTATAATTTATCGGAAATCAAAAAATTTGATGAAGCTAAGTCTTTTTTTGTGAAAGCTCTCGCCCTGGTTGGGAATGATAATTATTATCTGAAATCCAATATTCTTCACGATATAGGGTTTTCATTTTCCCGGCAGAATAAGCAGGACAGCGCTGTTTTGTATTATCAGAAGGCTTTAAAAATTGCCAGTCGGTATGGCTTTAACGAAAAGAAAATAGAAATTACAAAAAACCTGGAAGAGGCCTATACCAAACTGAATGACCTTCAAAATGTTCAGAAATATAAATTGAAGAATCTTGAACTGAAGGACAGTATTGCCTACAACCAGAAAATGGCTGTGAATGCAACCCTCAGCCACAAGGAAGAAAACTTCGACCGGCAGCTGGTTAAAAGTCACAGCCTCTCCAAAGGTCTGATTATCACCTGCATCATTCTTCTCATCGTCCTGGGAGCAGTTATTTTTAACATGTTCAGCCTGAGAAAAAAACACAAAAGATCTGTTGCCCAGATTTATCAGCAGGGAATTACCCCTGTTGCTTATGAAGAAGACCTTCAGGAAACCGAAGATCATTCCGGGAACAATATTACAGCCGACATTAAAATTTCCCCCGAAACTGAAGAACATATTCTTGCAGGATTAAAAGCCTTTGAAGAGAACTTTGACTTTAACAAAAAAATATTTCACGTTATAATTTATCTAATGCACTGAACGTGAACACAAAGTATTTATCTGCAGTTATTAAAAAGCATAAAAATTTCAATTTCAATCAATACATCAATCACCTGAGGATCAATTATGTAGTTGATCAATTAAAGATTGAACCTCAGTTCCGCAAATACAAGATCAACCACCTCGCTGAGATTACCGGCTATTCCTCCCACAGTGCTTTCTCTCTTGAATTCAAAAAAATTACGGGAATGCACCCTTCCGCATTCATCAAAGCACTTGAAGGAATTTCCTGATTACTGTTCCGCTATAGTCAGGTTATTATATCCTCCTGTATTATTCAGTGAAAAACCTGCCGTAGCTAATCCGTTCAGATTAAACCAGATATAAGGCATCAGGCGTTGTCCCGTGGTCATATAAAATGAAGCCGTACAGTTGCTTCCCGCATCAATATTCCCGTTGCTGTTTGAAGACATGGTATTGACACATTTTACAGTGTTTACAATATTTGTGGAAAGTAGACCCGTTGTATTATCGTAAAGCTGCCAGATGGCTTCTATCTGGATTGGGTTTAAAGGGTCTGTTGTATAATTAATGGCAAGCGGAGCCAGGTCTGTGGTAAAAGTAGCAACATACACCCCATTCCGTGGGGCTGTGAAAATTCCCGTTGAAGCATTGAAACTGGTTCCGGAATTGCTCTCAAAAGTTTTCGTCCAGCCTACCAGGTAATTACTTGCCCGGTTCTGCAGTCCTGTGGTCGTAGCCGCAGAAGGTGTAACCAGCTTTACCGTATTGTCCGTTTTTGCCGCAATAACAATCACCTTACTAACGGCCGGCTGTGCAGTAAGGAGAGGAAGCCACTGACTGCCATTGGAATACTCCATTCCGGAATTGTAACGCACCGCTCCCTCATCCGCAGCCGCTGCTGTAAGGGTAGAAGTTCCAAAGCCAATTGCCCCGTTTCCGGAATTCCTGGCATCTACTTTCACTGCGGGGTTGTGTGTTCCCGCTCCCATCCTTCCTTCACTGGTAATTAAAACATCATTACCCTGCTGAGCAGGTGTAAATGAAGTTCCTGACGAAGGATTATCTTTCTGGCCATCGGTATGAAGAATTCCTCTTGGGTTTGGGGTATTGATTCCCACCTGTGAAAAGGTAAAATTAAAGCTCAATGCTAAAATTATTAATAAATATCTTTTTTTCATCATTCCTGTTTTTATAATCCGAAAATACTTAGGGAAGTCAGTGAACCATCCGTATCCAGCGTTTTTGAAGTTCCTAAAGCCTGGTTCAGGCTTACCGTGATATTATCCCCCTGATTAAGGTTAAAAATCCCCGAACAGCCTCCTGCCACACGGTTGGAAAGCGAATTGGTTCCCGGATAGCTTCCCACACATTTGAACACCTTATTTGTTGCTGAAGAAGCTGAATTCGTCTGAATCAGTGTTTCATAGCGTGAATCATTGGCAATAGTTCCCGAAGCCAGTGAAAATGTAAAAGAAACAATGTATATTCCTGTTTTGGAGGCAACAAAAACTCCCGTTCCGGCATTAAAACTCCCATTAACATCTGTCTTTTTTGTCCAGTTCGTAAGGGCCGTCTGTGTCCCGTTTGTAAAACTCTGTGACGAAGAATTTTCTGCATCCACAAAATCATTGGGTGCTTTATGGGCCAATGTAACCCATGAAGATCCATCCGAGTAACTCATATCCTGCGTTCCGGAATTATACCTCATCGCACCTGCTTTTGCTGCAGATGCCGTTTGTGAAGTTCCGCCAATACCTAAGGCATTCAGATGTTCATCGGAGCGTAGATCCAGTCTGGTTTTTGGTGATTTTGTTCCGGCTCCCATATTTCCCGAAGAGGTCACCACCACATCATCATAGTAGCTCGCCGGTGATGCCGGAACAGTATTTTTCTGCCCGTCCACATGAAGAATTCCTTCCGGAGCAGACATATTGATTCCTATTTGTGCCTTAATAAACAGACTTCCGCCCAGCATTAAAGCAATTGCTAATCTTTTTTCATATCAAGTGTGTTATTGTTCTACTATGGAAAGATTGACAAAGCCATACTCATTACTTGCCGGGGTAGTATCCGTCCGCAAACTTAAACTTCCGTTGTATACCGACTGGTAAAGGTGCGGCTGGAAGGTATCTCCTTTATTAAGCTGAACTCCGGCCACGCATGAGCCGGCAACCTGGGCCTGCTTTGAGGTATTCGAAAAAGATTTTATGCACTTTTTAACGACAGTATTCCCGTTCACAACATATCTGGCTTCGGAAAAATAGCCTGAAACAATAGGAATCCTTACAAAATCATAGGTAAAGGAGATTAAATAAACACCGGTTCTGGGCGCTGTGAAGATTCCGGTTGCAGGTGTAAAATTGGCAGTAGGATCAGAAATTTCTGTCCATCCGGAGATTCCGGTAGAACTCTGATACGGAATTTTAACGGCAAAGTTAGCGGCCTGAAGATTAGCAACTACAACAGCTTTGGTAGGTGAAGAAATAAAATCCTGCCACACAATTCCGTCCGAATACTGCATTTTTCCGCCATTCAGCGGGTTGTATCTCATCGCTCCGGACCCCGCCACAGGTGCGGTCTGGGTGGTTTCCCTATCCCTATAGAATTATCTGAATTATTAGCAGACCGGGCGTCTATTTTTACAGCGGGGGTAAGGGTTCCCACTCCTATTTCGCCATTAACCGTGAATGCAACATCATTAGCTGCCTGAGTAGCGGTTGGCGCTCCCGAAACAGGGTTATCTTTGGCTCCATCAGCGTGCAGGAGGGCTTGAGGATTTGATGTATTAATACCGACCTGTGCATTAACAATATTCATCAAAAAACATCCTCCAGCCACTACACCTTTCATCAATGTGTTTATTTTTTTCATGTAGTTTGTGGTTTTTAGAATGTAAAAATTCTTCAGCAAAGATAAATTGAAGGAGATTATCTGTACAATACATGAAAAGGCAACCAAAGTGTAATTGATTGAAAATGTAATATTTAAAAGAATAAAAGCAATATCAAAATTCGGAATTTTAATAATTTACCACCACAAGTTTCAATAAAACATGCATTTTTTTAATCAAAAAACATATTAGTCAGAAAATTTTAAACACTAATGAAATCTGAAATTAGCTTCAGGAAGGGTATTGTTTTTTAAGAAAGCTTCGTATTCCGGAGAAAGCCGGGCCCGTCCGAATGTGTTTTCTCCGCTCATACTTCCGAGACGCACTTTATCTTTCCCGAATTTTTTGTTCATGGCATCCATTGCTTTCATCACGGGAAGATGTTGGTTTTGCGAATCTTCTTCAAAAAGACTGATAAGCCTTTCATTTTCCGGAACGAAATCATTCACGATAACTCCTGCTCTTTTATATTGGAAGCCCTCTTTGTAAATGGTTTCAAAAAGCTCATTCACTACCCTGCCTATCAGAATAGAGGAATTGGTAGGATTGGAGAGAATCCTTGTGACTGCATTTTTATATTCAGGCAGGTCTTTCCTGAAGCGGTTGGTCTGAATGAAAACGGTGACCATCCTGCAGCATGTATTCTGCTTGCGGAGCCTTTCGGAACAGTACATCCCGAAGGTTTCCACCCGTTCCCTTACTTCTTCTTTGCGGGAGAGCATTTCCATGAAGCTTCTGGTTACGGCAATGGATTTTTTGGGAGATGGCGAGTCTAATTCCAGCTGGCGGATTCCTTTCAGCTCATTGATCATCCTCACGCCATGAATTCCCATTATTTTCCTGACCCACATTTCAGGCTTCTGAAGGAGATCCCAGGCTTTATAGACGCCGCTGTCGTGCATTTTGGCGGCAAGCCTTCGTCCTATTCCCCAGACATCACCTATATGGAGCCATTTTAAGGCTTTTTCGATTTTTTCAGGAGTATTCAGGATATACACTCCGTCAAACTGGTCGGGAAATTCTTTCACAATCCTGTTGGCCACTTTGCAGAGTGTTTTGGTAGGAGCAATTCCTATACTTACGGGGATATTTTCCTGCTTTTTAATATCATCCTTAATTTTCAGGCAGTAATCATGGATGTCTACATATTTAAAGCCTGAAAGATCCAGAAACAGCTCATCTATGCTATACACCTCATAATCCACAACATATGATCTTGAAATATCAATCACACGCTGGCTTTTATAATTATAGAGCTCAAATTTCGCAGAGAAGCTTTTTACGTCATGCTGCTTGAAAAGTTCTTTATATTTGAAGGCAGGGGCTGCCATAGGAATGCCGAGATCTTTAGCTTCTTTACTTCTGGACACCACACATCCGTCGTTATTGGAAAGTACCACAACAGGTTTCCCTTCAAGCTCCGGATCCAGAGTTCTCTCACAGGAAACAAAAAAGTTATTGCAGTCTACTAAAGCATACATGACAGAAGGATGATAATTTTATACAAAATTATCAATTTTAAAGATAATTATTCTCTTTTGCTTAAAAATTAACACCATATTTAACACACTGAATATGATGGAGTTAATTTATTTTAAATGCGTCATGTTTTGTCGTATTAGCAATGTAATTTGCCTGCCCTGAATTTCTCTGTCTATATCATTTTCAGACGTTCTTCCTCCAGATCGATCTGATATAAATGCTGGCGGATGACTTCCTCATTGATGGATACATCCTTATTAAGCTCTGAAAGATACTGTCTCTGGCTTTCAAGCATTTCAACAAAAATAACTTTGTTTTTTTCATTCATCCAGCCTTCGTCATTCGCTTTGTTTTTTTCTTCCCAATGGATCAGCATTCTTTCTATTCCGGCATGTCCCTGTAATTCGTTTTCATGCTTTGTTTTCAGGAAGTGGTAAATGTGCTGTCTCAGCTCACGTTTTATTTTCTGCCTTGTTTTTTCTTCCTCTTCTTCGTTCATAAAATCCCGGAAAGCATTGACTTTATTGATGAAATAAGGCAATGTAAGCCCCTGAACCAATAAAGTAAGCAGGATCACCACAAATGTGATGAATAATATAAGATTCCTGTTAGGAAAAGGAGTTCCGTTTTCAAGAGTTACGGGAATTGCTAAAGCCGCAGCCAGTGATACTACGCCGCGCATTCCTGTCCAGCCAAGGAAAAGAGGCATCAGGAGAGTTCTTCTTCCCGTAGATGCCCGTGGAGCAACACTGGGACGAAAGATCATGGTAGCCAGCATAGCAGCATAAGAACTGATTATTCTGGCTAAAATAAGAATAACCGTCACCAGCAAACCGTATTGAATAGCCGTCCCCAAAGGAATTCCTTCAGAGCGCAGCCCTCCTACAATTTCAGGAAGCTCAAGACCGATGAGCAAGAAAACGATACCATTTAATATGAATACAACGCTTTCCCATACGCTATAACCTTTTATTCTGCTTGCACTATTCAAAAATACCAGACGTCTTGTAGACATATACAGACCTCCCGCCACTACGGCAAGCACACCGGAGCTGTGAAGCTGCTCTGCAATCCAGTACATAAGATAAGGTTCTATAAAGGTCAATGCAATGTCTGAGGACGCATCTGTAGGCAGCCTTTTGTGTACCTGTACAAAGATCCATCCCAGCAGCAGTCCTATTCCTGCTCCTCCGATTACCATCCATAAAAAGCTCAGAGAGGCTTCCTGCCATACAAACTGACCGGTGCCGACAGCTATGAGTGCAAAACGGAAAATAATCAGGGAAGAAGCATCATTCAGTAAACTTTCGCCTTCTAAAATTGCTGATGTGGTTTTAGGTATTTTCACAAATTTCATAATGGCTCCTGTACTTACCGCATCCGGTGGAGAAACAATTCCCCCGAGCAGAAACCCAAGCGCTATTGTGAATCCGGGAATGAAATAATTGGCTGCTACAGCCACGGAAAGTGCTGTAAAAAATACAACCAGAAATGCAAAACTACCGATAATCCGCCACCATCTTTTCATTTCTTTAAAGGAAATTGCCCAGGAGGCTTCAAACAGTAAAGGCGGTAAAAATATAAAGAAAATAAGGTCCGGATCTACTTTTACAACCGGGAGTCCGGGTACAAAACTTACCAGCAGCCCGAATACAACCAGGAGAATGGGATAGGCGATCTTCAGTTTGGTTGCCCACATATTAAGCAGAACAATAGCGGCAATCATTGCCAGAAAAAAGGGTAATATAGTATGCATGAAATATTGTGTTTTTTATGGCAGCTCATTTATTTTCATGAATTGCTTTATACAAATATACAGTCAATCTGCTTTTCTTTTATTAATTTTTATGATCGTATTTGAACTTAAGTTTACGGGAGTATAAAAATCTTATGATTGTTTATTTCCATGTATTCATTTTTTGAAACAATGCTCATTTTCAAGGGGTAAAACAGCCTGAAAATTTCTATCTTTAAAATATATTTTTTTATTGCATATTTTTAATAAACACGTCAAGTTTCGTCGTCCTTAGCCTATACTTTTGTTTCATAATAAAAATAATGAATCATGGATAAAGTAACGTCAGACAGAATAAACAAGCTGCATCCTTCTGTAAGAGATGAAGTAAAGCAAATTATCAAAGAATGTGATGAAGCCCTTACGGGAAGAGCCAAAGTAAGAATTACGCAAGGCCTTAGATCTTTCGAGGAGCAGGAGAAATTATATGCCATCGGAAGAATTACTTCCGGAAAGAAAGTGACCAATGCCAAAGCCGGCCAAAGCATCCATAATTACGGACTTGCCGTTGATATCTGCCTGATGATCGACGGAAAGGTGGCAAGCTGGGACACCGCCAAAGACTGGGATAATGATCAGGTAGCCGACTGGTACGAATGTGTAAAAATTTTCGCACGACACGGCTGGGACTGGGGCGGAAACTGGAAGACCTTCAAAGACCTTCCCCACTTTGAAAAAAAGAATATCCAGACTAAAAAAGGACTGGTAAAAACGAATTGGAGAACACTATCCAAATTACCAAGAGATCAACAAAATTATATTCTATTTTAATTCCCTTTTATTTGAAAATAATTATAATACGACAAGTTCTGTCGCTTCCCCGGCCTACCTTTGTTTTATAAGAAAATGTTAGTTAACTGAGCTCTCAACACTAAAACCAGCATCCGCCCTTAAAGGCAGAAAGTTGGTTTTAGTTGTCTCAGGACGTTAGTTTTTTCTTTTAAAACCAACAAACATCACATGAAAAAGACAACCATTCTTTCTTTGGACGGGGGCGGAATAAGGGGTATTATCACCTGCATTATTCTCCGCTACATAGAAGAGCAGCTTCAGTATCATGATAATCCGGGGGCAAAACTCGGCGATTATTTTGATCTGGTTGCAGGAAGCAGTACAGGAGGACTTATTGCTTCTATTATTCTGTGTCCCGATGAACACCGGAAAGCGAAATATTCTATCCAGAAGGGATTGGAATTATACGCTGAAAAGGGAGGCGACATATTTCAGGTTTCTTTTTGGGAAAAGCTCATCAATCCGTTTGGTTTGATTAATGAAAAAATTCCCCAGGAAGCTTTGGAAAAAAATTTGAATGACTTTTTTGGAAATTTAGAACTTAAAGAATTTATAAAACCATGTTTAATAACCAGTTATGACATTGAAAACAGAAGAGCGAAGATTTTTAATTCCTGGGAAGCCAATTTAAGTACAGATAACTTTTACGTAAAAGACATCTGCAGGGCAACCTCAGCTGCTCCTACTTATTTCAGCCCTGTACAGATCAAATCCATGTATGGACAGATTTTCAGTCTCATCGACGGAGGTATGTTTGCCAATAATCCTGCTTTATGTGCTTATGCAGAAGCCCGAAAAATTCCTTTTGCAGAGGTATTAAAAAACCATCAGAAAGCGAATCATCCGGGTGTGAACGATATGATCATCGTTTCTATCGGAACAGGAATTGAATCCAGACCGTATTCTTTCAGAAAACTGCAAAAATCAGGTAAAATAGGCTGGGTAAACCCGATTATTGATATATTGATGTCTGCCAATGCAGAAACCGTAGATTATCAGCTGTGCCAGATGTTTCAGACATTAGGGCAGAGAAATCAGAAGAATTATTACCGTTTGAATCCCTCTTTAAAAATGCATCTCCCGGTATGGACAATGTAAGGAGATCAAATATTGAAAATCTAATTCAGGCAGGACTGAGTTATATTGATGATAACCGGGAAATCCTGAATCAGATTGTACAGAAACTGATTAAAAACAAAATATAAGCTTTTTACCTTATAAAGGACCCATATAAGCTAAATCGCTAATAGTTTAAAAAATGTAAAAGTTTTTAAAACACGTCAAGTTTTGTCGTCTTCTCCTGCTACTTTTGGAGTATAAACAAAGACACAAAAAAACAATCATAAAAATTTAAAAAGCCTTTGAATTCAACATTTATCAATGCTGGACAGCCAGAAATATGTTTAAAATATAACCTCAACTTTAAAACACAACCCATGGAAGCACCAAACCACAATCCAGATATACTTATCGATGAAGACCTCTATACCATTGAATGGAGCGATATCGAAAATGCTGAGATGGACTATGAAAACTATCTCAATGACATTGAAAGTTTCTTCCGCGAAGATTTCGAAACCGAAATTTCTGAAGAAAATATATACTAAATAAATTGTAACACGACGAGTTCTGACGCTGTCCGGAATTATCTTTGAAACACCAAATCAAGACACCCGACAACTCCCAATAATTATTCAAAACACCTTTGAAGCCATCATTCACGAAATGCCGGACAGCCAGAACTATGTCTGAAAATCTGTAACAACTATGAAAAAATAACCACTTCAAATTATAACCTATTTATTAACCAAAAAAAACATAATCACAGTTTTATTATGAAAACAAAAGAAGAGCTAAGGCTCTACTTCGAAAATGGAGATCATCCTACACAGGAACACTTCTGGGAATGGCAGGATTCTTACTGGCATAAGGATGAGAAACTAAGCAATAAAGCCTTGGGCTTAATCATTTCCCAGGAGTTTACGTATTTACCCACCGACAGTAAAGAAATTACCGGCAATGATAATATTATAGTATTCCCTGAGGGTATTAAGATTATTGGAGGTTTTAAATTTTCTTTAACCGCACAGAATCGTATTACAAAAATTCAGTTTCCTCAGTCTCTTGAAAGAATTAGAGCAAATGCCTTTAGTAATCAATATCTGAAGTCTATAAAAATTCCGGAATCATGTAAAGTTATTGAATCCTTTGCATTCTACAGCGGAGTTACCGATATATCGGAACTGATATTGGAAAATGGTGTAGAAACCATTGGAGACAGCGCATTTCAGTTTCCATTAAATAAGAGCTTAACCGATCTGTCTATTCCCAGATCAGTAAAAACAGTAGGGCAAAACGCATTCAATATTCCATCCCTAAAAACTGTATCTGCACCAGACGGACTAGATTTGAGTAGTGCCGGAATCCCTGAAACAGCAACAATCCTACGCTATGTAGATTTATAACAATCCTATGAAAACAAAAGAAGAACTAAGGCTGTACTTCGAAGATGGAGACAAGCCTACACAAGAACATTTCTGGAGCTGGCAGGACTCTTACTGGCACAAAAATGAAAAAATCGACATGAATAAGATTGCCGGCTTGGAAGATGGTTTGCCGAATCCCAATTATATCTATGCAGATGTAAATGATGAAGGCACAGCCTCTTTAGAATCTTATTTAGAAAAAAGATGTTTATAAAGTCCGGCACTTTACATATCCCAAATAATTTTGCTTACAATATGTCCATAACGGAAATATTCATTCCTGATAGTGTTCAAAGTGTCGGAACTGGAGCTTTTTCCTATAACTTATTGAAATCTTTGACCATTCCAAATAATATTACAGATATTGGGGATAATGCTTTTCAAAGCAACAGAATCAGTTCATTAAATATCTCCGAAAACATGAAGGAGATCAAACCATGGACTTTCCATGATAATAAGCTAACCTCAATAGAAATTCCCGAAAATATTATAAGTATCGGAGCAGGAGCTTTTCGGAACAATGAGCTGACCTCGGCAAAGATTTCTGAGAAAATTACCGCAATTGAAAGAGAAACTTTCCAATACAATAAGCTAAAAGAAATAGGAATTCCTAAAAGTGTTACCAGTATCGGAGATTATGCATTCCAGAATAATGAGCTGGTTTCAGTAGATCTACCCGGCGATATAACGGACATTGGAGCCTATGCATTTCAAAACAATAAACTGGAATCTGTTACCATTCCTCGCAATGTTACAATTATTAACGAATCCGTTTTTGCAGATAATCTTCTGGCTTGGGTAAGCATCCCTGAAAACGTAACGAGTATCAGAGACAGTGCATTCCGGAATAACCAGTTAACAGCAGTAGATATTCCTGGAAATATCACAAATATTGACCGTCTTGTTTTTGCAGATAATCATCTGGATTACATAAGAATTCCGGATAATGTAACCAATATTGACTATGCTTCTTTCCAGAATAACCAGTTGAAATCCGTAGAAATTCCCGGTGCTGTAGTAAGTATTCAGCCTTATGCATTTCAAAATAATCTGCTGGACTCTGTAAGAATTCCGGAAAATGTCAAAGTGATCAAAGAATCTGTTTTTGCAGATAATCTTCTCACTTCTGTAGAAATCCATGGAAGTGTGACTGAAATTCAAGCCAATGCTTTCAGGAACAATAAGCTTACCTCCATAAACATTCCGGACAGTGTCTATTACATTAATCCGTATGCCTTTATGGGTAATCAGTTATCAAATGTCTCTTTAGGTGAAATGACAGGATATTATCGGTCTTCCTTTGATCCCAATGTAGAAGTAAACGGTGGATATCTGCTAGGCTAAAACAAAATTTAAATAAAATGAAAACAAAACAAGAATTAAAACAATTTTTTGAGAACGGAGATATTCCTAACCAGGAACAGTTCTGGGAGTGGCAGGATTCTTACTGGCACAAGGATGAGAAAATCCCTTCAGAGAAATTAAATTATGATTTCTCCCAAAAAGCAGATGCCAATGCATCCAATATAAGCCCGCAAAATGCCCAGCTTTGGAAAGATAAAATTGAGACGCAAACCTCAATTCAGAATCCACAACTGAATGGAAATATTCTGACCATATTTTATACCGGAGAAAATGGTGTTCAACAAAGTAAAAACGTTGATCTAAGCGGATTAGTAACCAATGATATAAGCATTCGGAGTGCCGAATATGATGCTTCCCAGAATATCATTACGATTACTCAGAGTGACGGATCTTCATTTGCAATCAATCTTTCTGAATTTAGCATTATACCGGCCACAAATGTTGATGGAAGCGTTTCCCTAGTTCAGGAAGGTGTCGAAAAAGTGAAAATTCATAAAGTAGGTATTTCAGGCAGCTATAATGATCTTAGCGACAAGCCGGTTTTTGCCGGAAATGACACGTTACAATCTGTGATAGACA
Organism: Chryseobacterium sp. GTID13; assembly: GCF_056172655.1. Classification (NCBI taxonomy): domain Bacteria; kingdom Pseudomonadati; phylum Bacteroidota; class Flavobacteriia; order Flavobacteriales; family Weeksellaceae; genus Chryseobacterium; species Chryseobacterium sp. GTID13. The sequence goes on along the minus strand of NZ_JAOCMB010000002.1, from coordinate 648,254 downwards.
GAGGTAATTCGTCTACCAAAGCTATCGTTTTTAATCCTGATCAAGGCAGGGCCGGAGAGTTGAATTTTAATAAGGTTCTTTACTCTCATTATTTTGGGAATATTAATCAATCGCAGACCGGTTACTACAATATGTCTATTGGTTACAATGCTTTACCAAAAGTAACTACAGGTGAAAATAATATAGCACTCGGTTCTTATTCACTCTCTGAGTTAACGACTGGTCTATGGAACACAGCAGTGGGTATATCAAGTGGTTCTAAATTAACTACAGGTGGATATAACGTATTTATTGGTACATCAGCAGGTGAGAATGTAACGACGAGTTCGCAAAACACAATGATTGGCGATGAATCAGGAAACAGGACTACCACAGGATTCAAGAATACTTTTTTAGGCTTGGGAGCGGGGTATTCCAATATTACAGGTAATCTTAATACATTGGTAGGCTGGAAAGCCAATAACCAGTCAAATCTGGGTGACAGAAATATTATGATTGGGGTTTCTGCCGGTTCAGGCGTTACAGGCAATAATAACGTTTTGATCGGTACAGGAGCAGGATTAAATGATGGAGCAATCGGGAATAAATTAATTATCCATGGTAACCAAACATTAACGGGATATTCGAATACCGCTGATGGAAGTTTTGGAAGTTTCCAGCAAGGTCAATTAAACAGAGCTTTAATCACGGGTGATTTCGTAGAACGTTGGGTGAGAATGAATACCGGATTTCTACAGATTGGGACACCTGCTTCAAACGCTGATGATATCACTATAACACCTACAGCGGGGATAACGGCAGCAAAACTATATACCCCTGCAAGTAATAACGACTATGTGCAGCGCGGCTGGATATTTAACAATTATTATAATCAGGGCCAAATTAATTCATTACTGGGCAGGACTTACCGTGTAATGGGTTCCGTTGCTAATTTTGGAGCCTTACCTACCACGGGTCAAACAGTAGGTGATGTCTGGAATTTACTTGATACAGGTGAAAACTATGTATGGGTTGATAACTTGAATAATACTTATGTCCCTGGCTGGGATAAGCTTTCCGGAGTGGTTGATGTAAACGGATTTATTCCATTAGGCGGAACAAATCCAGGACAACTCATTACTGGAGATCTTCACCTGAAGGAGAGTGTTAATTTTATCAATTACGTTAATGCTTCCTATAATTCCAGATTCGCTCTGGAAGATGGTGGTTTTGGATTTACTGGTACCGGAGGTTCATCAGATACCTTTTCCTTAATTGTTTCTCAGGCAATGGAATTGAATTTCACATCAAGTTTTGCCGGTTCAAAAGGTATAACAAGTGAGGTTTATTATGGCAATAATTATGATGACAACTCTTTTATTCAAAAAAGATATGCCGATAAGCAGCATTCTTATACCCGTGATGAAGAATTAACTGGTGGAACCTGGATCAATGGCAAGCCTGTCTACAAAAAAACCCTGTATTTAGACCAGATTCCGAGAACCGGAGAGATTGATCTCAGATCCGAATTCCCAGGCCTTGAAACTATTATTTCCAACGAAATGTTCACAGAATGGTATGCCCTGGATACCGCGTTTGCAGGCAACCAATGGCGATCAAAGATCTACATCACTGTAGAAAGGGATAAGGCTACAATTGAATTCTTGGATCAACCGGATTATGATTATTCTGTCATTAATTCATTCACCCTAACCCTTGAATACACAAAAAAATAACAATCATTAAAACAAAATATTAAAATGGCAACAAACAACAAAAACAACGCATCACAAACTCTTTTCAGATTTGTAAGCTTAAGAAACCCCCAATTAACTGAAACTAAAAAACAGAATCTTGGTTTTATCCACAGACCTGCCGATATGGCAAGCGCATTTGATACAGCAGTAAACCCCGGCGATACGGCATTAATAAAATTCCAGGCATTGGAACGTGCCGCAAAGTCATTTACCACTACCGGATATGATTCTGAACTTCAGATTGAAGAAAGCTCTCTTTCTGAAGCCCTTAAAATCGGAAGAAAAATCGCCAAAAACGAAACAATCTCCGCTGCTGATGAGAATACAGCTAAAAACCTTTACAACAGCAGTGCTATCCAGGATAAAATGGGACAGGTATGGGATAACCTGATGTACCAGACCGTAACACAGAAAAACTTCTATGTTAAAGAAGCCTTGGTTCATATCCTGAAAGCTCTTCATTTCGGATATGTATGTGATCTTCCTGTAACTCCTGAATTAACAAAAATCAACGGTGACGATTTAAAAGCCAAAGCCCTTGAAGCCAGAGTAGTTCTTCCTATGAAATTTTTCGGAGACGGATATGAAGGTGAAACTTCAGTAACCCCAACCGGACAGCCGTTCACTGTGGCTAGATCTGCTGTTGGAGGGCAGGATGCAATCAATACCACAAGTACACCTCTTTCCGTTCCTGCAAAAGAACAGCTTAAGGCTGAAGGAGAAAAGATTCTTGAATTGACCAATCTTAATTTTGAAAAAGACAGCTTAAACACGCTTAAGGTTGAGCTTGAAAAATTGCAGAAAATCTATCAGAAAGCCAGAAGTAAGGCTTATGATGCAGCCTACAAGGAATATCTTGCAGCCAACGGACCTGAGCTTGACAGATACAGAGAGCGTTTGAAAGAAATCGAATCCCAGATCACAGAAGGAATGACAGAAGCGGAAATCAATGCCCTGTATGCAGGTCTTGAAGAGCCCAATATCCCACCTTTTGTTTTCACCTACAAAAATGAGATCAATTTCGGGGATTTCACATCACTGCTTTCATTAGATTCACTGAAAATCTTCGTTGACAAATTTACTGCAAGCAATGGCGTAAAACCAGAGGACGGCTTTGATTTCAGCAGCATTAAAGTTATTTCCGACAAGGAATTACAATTAGGAGAAGCTATTGTATACATCACTGATGAATATGACACTTATCCTGAAGTATTTGAAAAAATTGAAGAAGAACATTCCGCCAAAGCTCAGGCATTGTTCCAGAAGACTCCGGTTCAGGAACAGAAATTTGCAAGTTTAGGAGGAATTTTGGTTCCGGTAACAGATTCTTTCACTCAATATGCCTCCAAGGTAACTCCAAGATCATATTATTTAAAGGCAACTCCGCAGGGAAGTATTTATTCAGGTAGTGCCGCTTATCTTACATTCTACTATCAGGCAGAAAGTTCGGCCTGGGGTATGGCTTCTGCTAAACTCTCCATTATTTCAGACGTAGGAAATTTTGAAGAAAGCTTTACGAATATTGAGCCGGTAGATAACAAAGTGACATTAGCTTCCGTAATGGTAGGCAAATTCAGCAAATACATCCGTAATGTTAAAATTAAAATTTATTTCAATAACGGTAAAGAGGCCTCACTGGATCTTTCCGGAATAGAACCGAACAGTGCATATACTGATATTCTGTATGTGGAAGATATCAAGGATGAAACAGGCTCCGGCGGAGAAAATCCTCAACCCGGAACATTTATACCCAAACATTTCGGTGTAAAAAGATTAGGTATTGCAGATTATCTTAAAGTAGAACAAAGTGTTCACGCCTACGTTCCCGGAGAAGTCTCCAATATTGAAAACGTAATGGCCAGCGAACTTCGTCATAAGTCTTCCGTAGCAAGGGATTATTCTGAAGTTATAGACACTACTTCAGAATCTGTTGAAACAGAAAAAATTTCAGATACTACAAAAACTGAAAGAAATGAAATGCAGAGTGAAGTTGCCAAGGAATTGGAAAGAGAACAGAACATCACTGCCAACACCAAATTCACTTATGACACTAAAGTATACAAATTTGAGATCGGAGGAAGCTACGCCAACAATACTTCCCAGCACGACAGTACAAAACAGGCTGTAACCAAATCTCAGGAGATCACCGAACGTGCTATGGAGCGTGTTCTTACCAAGATCAATAAAGAACGTGTACAGAAGATCATTAAGGAATTTACGGAAACCAACGTTCATGAATTCGACAACAGAGGCCAGGCCAGCCAGGAAAATCCTCAGCACATCACCGGAGTATACAGATGGGTAGATAAGAAAATGAAAAACCAGATCTACAACTACGGTAAGCGTACTATGTTTGAATTCATGATCCCGGAACCGGCAAGACTTCATACCCTTGCAACTGCAGTTTCCAGAACGGATACGCTGACCGCTCCTATTGATCCTAGAAAAGCAGAAAAGCCATGGAATATGGCCAGCGCTCAGGTAGCTTCCAAAGACCAGATTGAATATTGGGCAAACATTTATAATGTGAAACTTACCGAACTTGCAAAATCCCCTATCAATCTTATCCTTGGTAAACAATGGGAAAAAGTGGACGGTAACGAAGAATACAGACACAGAACCATTGATATTCCTGTCAACTACGAAGCAAGCAGTGTAAAAATGTTCTATGGCTTCGAAAGAGACAGAAGAGGAACAAGTACTTTATACACCAGCAACTTTGCCGGAGGAATGGTTCCTTTCTCAAATGGTGGAACTTCAATTGATGCTACCGCTTATTTCACTCCTCAGAACGTAACAGGATCTTATGATTTCGTTTACAAATGTTTCAATATTGATTCTGTAAATATTGCATTTGAGATTACCTGTACACTTTCACAGGCATATATGAAATCCTGGATCCAGGAAAACTTTACAGCGATCATTAAAGCTTATGAAGACGCTTATGCCATCTTTATGGAAAAACAGAAGGAGCTGGAAGATAAAGCGAAAGCAGAGGAAGAAGCAAACAAAGATAAACTGGGCAACTTCTACCGTGAAATGGAAGCTGTAATTCTAAAGCACAATTGTATTGCCTATCTGCTTCAGGATTATCTTACAACGCTTGGACAATCTTTTACTTCAGGAAGCCAGATGAGCGACTTTAAAGTAATTCTAAGTGAAAACCTTGAACAATATACTGCATTGGCAAAATTCATGGAACAGGCATTCGAATGGAGCATCATGGATTATACTTTCTACCCGTACTACTGGGCAGACAGAAAAAGATGGCAGGAGATGTACCTTACACAAAGTACAGACCCATTATTCAGAAACTTCCTTCAGGCCGGTATGGCAAGAGTAATCGTGACAGTGAAGCCCGGTTTTGAAGACGCTGTACAGTTCTTCATGAGCACAGGAAAAATCTGGAACGGAGGTGAAGTACCGGTTATCGGAGATCCTTTATACATGTCTATTGTAGATGAATTGAGACAACCAACCGGTGAACCTCAGGGTAAATACTGGATCACAAGAATTCCTACTACCTTAACAATTCTGCAGGCGCAGTCTGTAGGTCTGGAAGTAGAAGATGCCCTTCCTATTTTCAAGGAAGATGATCCGAAAAACTGTGAAAACCCAAGAGAACTGGAAAATGTAAGTGCTTTCAAGCTCGCTAACACACAGCTTCAGCATGGGGGAGACACCTCAACTTTACCTAAGGAACTGACCACAATTTTTAAATAATTCAAAATTGGCGGTTGTAAAAGACCGCCATTTTTTTAACCAATTAAATTAAAAATCATGTATAATTATACACCAATAGGGGTCTATGCCGCGAAATCTTTTGCGGATGAAAAAAGAGAAGATAGAAAAAGCAAAAGTTTTTTTGATGATGAACTCTTTATTAACCCAACAGAATTAAATACCGTAAAAACATTATACCAAATCAGGAATGCGAATTTTTACAAGAAAAAAATTACAAATAATTATCAGATTAATATTTTCCCAAAGGAAAGGGTTTTTATCGCAGGAAAAATTTTTCCTGTTATCAATTTAATATTTAAAGAAACAACGAATTTATATAATGCCTCGAATATTACGTTGAGGAACTGGAAAAGTAATGATCCTATATTTGATTCTAAAATTCATAATAAACAATATATTAGTGTAGACAACGATAATCTGATGATTCTGCTGCCTATTTCTTATTCAGGTATCAACTTCCCTGAACTTATGCTAGATTTTTTAACTAACGGAATGAAAACCAAGCATACCATTGGAGGAGAATTTCCTGATTATTCTACTTATAAACTAGCATTGCGTGAACAGGCAATTGATATAAAAAACTGGAAAGGACAGGATGGTTGCTGGCTTACTAAACATCGGGATAATAATAGTGAAGAATGGAGACGTGGATATTCTTACATTATTGAACATAAAATTAAAGGGAGACTAGCTCCATTCGCTCAGATTTATAAATTCTATGATTGTGTTGACTGGTATATTACAAATGTTTACAAACATGAAGTAAAATGGTGCAAAGGAGCGAAAAAACTCGTTGCTGCTTTAGCATCAAGTAACATATATGTTGGAGGTCTTGAAGGAGGTTCTAATGTAATTGATAATGGGATTGAAACTATCTTAAATGAATTAAATCTGGGTATTTGTGATTATGCAATTGGGAAATTTCATGAACTCATATATGGAAAGTATGCTAAAACCCCATTAAAAAATGATAATGCATACAATTGGGATGTAGAATTTATTACTTACGAGCAAGGAACTGTAGCCCCCCAATCTATAAAAAAACAAATCCTGAAACGATACGGATATTCCAGATGATGTCTGACAAAGATGGTTTAGACAGCAGTAATGGAATTAGTATGCAGGGAGCCGGATCCTGGAAATTAAACAAAGTTACTCCTGCGTTTGATGACTTTACCCCAAAAGCAAAAGTAACAGACGATCAATTTAGAATCGACCTCCCTTTACTGATGCTTTATTTGGATAAACATAAGCCAAAATGGAGTGGTTTTAAGCAAAATTTGAATTCTGACGGAACTGTAAATGCAGAAATCAAAAAAATTATAAAACCTTTTGTAATTACTTAAAATGGTATAAGTTAGCAATATGAAAAAAAACAGATTTACATTATATTTAAAAATTTGGACCCTTCATATTATTGCTTACTATTTAATTTTTGGATTCATTTTAGAATCCCTGGAACAGTGGTATAGAGAATGGCCTGTAGATTGGGAGTTTATAGGTAAAATAATTTTAAGCCCTTTGGGTGGTATTCTGGGGTGGATTGATGGATTCCCGATGTATTTTATTTTATCTGTAGTTATTTTTTTAGTAATAGAAACATTTGAAAAATCAAATACATTTTATTCATATATTATTGCTGTTTTTTTCTCATATATTCCCGTTAAATACTTTATATATTTTAATAGAGGTTTTCCTTTCAATATAGTATTGCGATCAAATCAAAAAGAAGAATCTCTGGAAGTTAATTTACTGTACGCAATTGTACCGGCTCTTCTTATAAGCAGTATTTCTGTTTATTTGTTGCTTAAAAAAAATAGCACATCCAAAAAGTTTATTACATTTTTTGATAAAGAACATTTTAACTAATCAGTAAGTCGTAGAATACTACGGCTTACTGTTTTTTCTTACAAAAATTAAATAGAAAAAAATAAAACACGACACGTTTTGTCGCATTAAGCCTATATATTTGTCATATAAAATTTTACCATGAACGCAGTGAAAAGCTGCATAAAAATACAGACGAATGAAAAAAGATTTTTATTTGACAAGGTATGCCTTAATTATCAAAAGATTAGAAAGTTCTCCGGCTACCTATTCCCAGCTGGAGGACTATCTTTTAAACTCTTTCGAATTCCAGGATGCCGGGATCAAGAGCTACTCTATTCGTACCTTGCAGAGGGATATCCGCGAGATTTCCGATCTTTTTAACCTTTCTATTCACAACAAGAAAAAGGGAGATAACCGATATTATATTGAAAGCCGCCCCATCATGGAAGTGGATGAATACAACCAGAAACTGCTGGAATCTTTCCAGGTAAGCAACGCACTGAATCTTCATCCTGACTTTTCAGATTTTATATTTTTTGAAAGCAGGAAACCTACCGGCATAGAACATTTTTATGATCTTTTCTTTGCCATCCGTAACAAGAGAGTCGTAAGTTTTGAACACTACAACTACAAAAATAAAGTGATGACCTCACGAAAAGTGCATCCGCTGGCTTTAAAAGAATCTAAGGACAGATGGTACCTGATTGCCATAGATACCAAGGATAAGACCTTAAAGTCATTTGGTTTAGATAGGGTCAATTATCTGGATGTAAGCAACAGCAAATTCCGTGAAAAATACAATTATAACTTCAGGGAGCATTTCAAAAATGCTTTTGGAGTGATGAATCTTGCAGAGCAAAATCCTCAGAAGATCATTATGAAGTGCAGCAGACACCAGGGAGAATACATCAGAAGCTTTCCATTACACCAGTCTCAGAAAGAAACCAAAGAAACACCGGAAGAAATCTATTTCGAGTTCTTCCTCCATCCTACTTACGATTTTATGCAGGAAATTCTATCTTACGGAAAAGAAGTGACCGTCTTAGAACCGAAATGTTTAGTTGATGATATCCGCACCCATCTTCAGGAATCTCTGAACCGCTATTTGGAAAGCTGATATCAATTGATACAAAGCTGATGTTTTTTGATTATATTTACATAAATATACCCCTTTGAAAACTTTATTCTTTAGCCTGTTCTGTCTCACTTTTTCGTTTTGCTTCTCACAGCAGAAGGAAGAGTTCCGGCAGGTTAAGGCTTACTATAACCAGCACAGGAGTATGCTGAATACGGAGTTTAAAAAGAAATTTGATGCAGAGCCCGATTCCTTTAAAAAAGCCAGTATAAAACTCGATTTCATGCTCTTCATGAGGAAGATGGACAGCATTGAAAATGTAGCCATGATAGGTACCTTACTAAAAGTGAGAAACCTTGAAGACCTGCAGTCCTTGAAGAGCAGCAAAGGCAAATCAGAAAGCAATACTGAAAAAGAGGCCGTTTTTGATAAATCTGCAGATTATCCCGGCGGATTCAATACATTAAGACAGGAAGTTGCCAATCTTTTTTATACCGGAGGCGTTAATACTGAAGCAAAAACGGTAAAAACCAATGTCGTTTTCATTGTTGAAAAAGACGGCAGCATCAGTAATGTACACGCGCAGGGAGACAACTTTACATTCAACAGGCAGGCAGAGATTGCCCTGTATTCAGTTTCAGAAAAATTTTCTCCGGCCGTTGTTAAAGGATATCCCGTAAGATATTACCTGAGACTTCCTTTAACTTTAACTATTGAAGACTAAAATGTTTACTGACGAATACTATATGAAAATGGCACTCCAGGAAGCAGAAGCCGCCCTGGAAAAAGATGAGGTCCCAATCGGATGTGTAGTGGTTTCCAATAACCGGATTATTGCCAGAGCCCATAATCTCACAGAAACCTTGAATGATGTGACGGCCCATGCAGAAATGCAGGCTATTACTTCCGCAGCTAATTTCCTTGGAGGAAAATACCTCATCAACTGCACCCTTTATGTAACCATGGAACCTTGTGTAATGTGCTCGGGAGCTCTTTCCTGGTCACAAATCTCTAAAGTGGTGATTGGCGCCAGAGATGAGCAGAGAGGATTTATTAACAAGCATCTTTCTTTACATCCGAAAACCGAACTGGTAACAGGAGTAATGGAAAACGAGTGCTCATCCATCGTGAAAGAATTCTTTAAAAGTAAGAGATAGTTAAATCATTTCTTCTTTTTTAAAACAGAATACATCATTACATCAAAATATTCCTCCCCCTTTTTGACATGCTGCTTTAAAAGGGCTTCCCGCTCCATCCCTATTTTTTCCATAATTCTTCCGGATGCGGGATTCTGAAGGAAATAGGTAGCATAAATTTTATTGAGCTGCAACTCCTGAAACCCAAAACCGATCAGTGCTGTGGCGGCTTCTGTAACATATCCTTTGTTCCAGAAAGGCTTTCCCATCCAGTAACCCAGCTCAGCTTTGTCATCTTCCCTGTCGTGAAGGCCTATAGCGCCTAAAATTCTGCCTTCCTTATCACGGACTGCAAAGGTATATCCGGTATTATCCTCAAAAGATTTCCGTGACATTTCAAGCCAGAATTCGGCATGCTCCCGGGTATAAGGGTAAGGAATATTGGAGGTAAGATCAGAGAAAACTTTATCCTGCAGATATTCGGTTACAAAAGGAATATCTTCTTCCTGCAGCTGCGAGAGAATCAGTCTTTCTGTTTCAATTACCGGAAATTCTTTTAATGCTCTCATGATATAGTTTTATAAATCTTTCCCTAAGAAATAAAGTCCTTTAAGGGTATGCAGCCTGTCCATCACATGAATTTTTTCCGTAAGGGGCTTATAAACATGGGAAACGCCACCAGTAGCCACTACAAAACATTCATCATTCACCTCATCGTTGATGCGGTCTATAAACCCTTCCACCATTCCCAGAAATCCATACACCATACCACTTTGCATGCAGGTTACCGTATCCAGACCCAGTACGGATTTTGGTTTTTTCAGTTCAATATCAGGAAGCTGGGCTGTCTGGCTGATCAGTGAATTTAAAGAGGTTACAATTCCGGGAGCGATAATTACTCCTAATGTTTCTCCGGATTCCGTTACACAGCTTGCTGTAAGGGCTGTCCCAAAATCGATGACGATCTTTTTCCTGTTTGGGTAAAGATTGTGCGCCGCAACCAGATTGGCATAAATATCGGTCCCCATCTGTTTGGATTTTGCCTGGACCCCAGAAGGTGTAGATCTGTCTACAATTACCGGCTGGATACCGTGGATTTTTTGATCGCTGAACTGATGACTTTAGTAAGCTGAGGCACTACCGATCCTATAATTACTTTACTGATATCTTCCGGCTCTACTTTGTAGGTCTGGTAAAGCATGAGAATCTGCACATACAGCTCATCTACCGTTCTGTATGGTTTTGTATTGATGACCCATGAAATATCACAGTTGTCTCCGTTAAAAAGTCCGAATCTGATATTGCTGTTCCCTACGTTGATTACAATTGAATTCATTTATTTTTTAAGCTAATCTGGGTTAAAAAACAGTTGTAAAAATAAGGCTTTATCCTTAAAAATAAACAATATCTATATGATTTAGCTCAAAGTATATTTTTGTTGTTTTTATAAAATAACTTTATCATTGCAAAATCAATTTAAAATCACATTGAATGAAAAGAACGATCAACCTTATACTATTTGTACAATTTACATTGATTTTTGCACAGAAGCCGGCAAAAATATATTTGGAACAAAAGAAGGATGTAGTGTCCTATTATGTAGATAATGAAGACATTTATCCCATTTCGCTCTCATTCCCGCAACAGCCTGAAGTTGTCAATATGAAAATTCCTGAAAAGTTTAAACTTATTCAGGTAATACCCCCTCAATCCAAAAAGCACAGAATTGCTTATTTTGTAATTGATAACAAGAAAAAAGGTTGGAAAATCGGCAAAATACCGAACTATTATACATTGATTGGAGATGCCACTTTGAAAACCTATGATTCGGATTATATATATGACCTTCCTTTTCAAAAAGGAAAATCTTTTAAGGTCTATCAGGGTTATAACGGAACTTTTTCCCATCAAAACGAAAACTCATTAGATTTCGTAATGCCTGAAGGAACTGAAATTACCGCTGCAAGGGATGGCAAAGTGATCGAAGCTGTTCAGACTAATAACAAAGGCTGTCCTACTATTGATTGTGCTAACTTAGCTAATTATGTTTCTATTTTACATTCTGATGGGTCTATTGCCCAATATTATCATTTAAAACAAAATGGAGTTAAGGTAAATATCGGAGACATCATCAAAAAAGGTGATGTGATTGCATTAAGTGGCAATACAGGCTGGACAAACGGACCTCATCTGCATTTTGTCTGCTATCTACCGGACTTTACAAGCCCAAAACAAAAGAACACCATTAAGACTCTTTTCAAAACAGGGAATGGAAGCAAAACCGAATACATAGAAGAGAAAAAAATTATACAAAAGAATATTAGCTTTTCTCAGAGTTATACAAGGAAATAACCGAACAGTATTTAAAAAATTGGAAACATTTAATTATCTTTAAATCTAAAATATTTTTATCCTGTTTCCATGAGAAAATTGATCTTCATAGTACTCTTCTGTATTGGCCTGAATACTTCTGCACAAACCGGAAATCAGGTAAAAGAACTGTTCCTGAAAATAAAAAAAGACGCAAAGATTGACCGGAACGATACAGCCGTTTACGACATCATGGATGAATTTTACAATAAAAACCTTCAGGCTGAAAATGATGAAATGACTCCTGAAACCATTCAGAGAATAGAGAAACTGGCATCTAATCCTGAAACGAAGAATCTCCATATCTTATTGCTTTTCCTGATGTATCAGCAGCATATCAGCCGGACTTCCATGGTGGGTAAAGCACCGGATACAGAGTTTCAAACTGAAGCTATGACCCTTCTGGAGAATGAAAGCCGCGAAATTTACGGAAAGGTTCCAGCTATTATTTACGTTTATAAAGCAGAAGCCCTGGACGGAGCGAAAAAAAGGATGAAGCCAGAACTGTTTTAGATCAGGGGCTGAAAGAATATCCCGACTCTGTTCCTTTAAAAGTATACCGCTACCTCAACACAAAAGATGAGGTTTTAAGAAATGATCTTGTAAAGAATCATCCTAACCACTGGATGGTGCAGCAGTTTGGAATTAAATAATCAATGGTGAATAGTGAATTTGCTTCGCAAGTAAATTCTTCCAATAAATAGCAATAATAATCCCACAGAGCTTTTCTGTGGGATTAATTATTTATCGTATGGTTGTGTTATTTTACTTCCACAACATTATCCTCAATATTGACATCGGCCATTCTCTGGCTGAAATCTATTCCTAAAACAGACAGCTGAGCTTTGGTGTAAGGAATTGTAAGTGTATATTCCTTTTGGGTCCATGGCCAGTAAGGTATCGTCTTAAAATCTCCGTAGATATCTTTTTCCTTCCACGTGTGAGTCATATTCAAAGGAATCTGATAAGTTACTATCTTTTTATCTGCTGTCATTACATTGAAATCGATCGGCATCGGAACCTGTCCTTTATTGACCAGAGTGATGGTTGTAGATTTGGCCTCATACTTCACATCTTTGATTCCGTAATCAATAGTTTTTGTAGTGTTGATCCAGTAATTCTGGAACCATTTCAGATCCATCCCTGAAACTTTCTGAGCAATGTGAAGGAAATCCCTGTCCGATGGGTGCTTCATATGCCACTGGTCATAATATTGTTTCAAGGTTTCTGAAAGATTCTGCTCACCCATAATATAACCCAGCTGTACAAGGTATAATTCTCCTTTTACATAAGAAGCATAAGTATAAGAAGTGCCGTTATCGTGGTGGTCACCTAGCCAAACGGCTGGTTCTTCAATTCCTTTTTAACAAAATTCCTGTAAGCGTTCACCGTATTGGCAAAAGGATTCGGAAGCTCTTCAGGAAACAGCTGGTACATTACATATCCTTCTGCATAGCTGGTAAACCCTTCGTCCATCCATGGGCGCACCGATTCATTGGTTGCCAGCATCTGCTGATACCAGGAGTGGGCACCTTCGTGGGCCATTAGACCCATCAAACCTTTTATATCTTTGGCTTCACCGAGGATCATGGTACACATTCCGTATTCCATACCGCCATCACCACCCTGGATGAATGCATAGGTCGGATATACATATTTTCCGAAATGGCTGTTCATGATCTGGAAATATTTGGTAACGTAAGGCTGGGCTTCTTCCCAAACTTTTGTTTTGTCATTATTCTGGTAAACAAAGAATACTTTCGGGCCTTCCGGAACATCAAAACTTTTTACGACATAATCCCTGTCTGCACTCCATGCAAAATCCAGTATATTTTTAGCAGTCCATTTCCAGATTGCTTTTTTACTTTTATCCACTTTAATATTAGCTGAGGAATCATACCCTTTTACTTCTGCAGGGTTTTCAAGGATTCCTCCGGCTCCGATTATATAATCTTTATTGATTTTAATGGTCACATCAAAATCCGAGAACGGCGCATGAAACTCTCTTCCGATATAATCGAATGTCGCCCAGCCGTCATAATCGTATTCTGCAATTTTCGGGTACCATTGCGTCATGGTCATATCCACTCCTTCCTTATTGTTCCTTCCGCTTCGTCTGATCTGCTGAGGTATCACAGCATCCCAGTCCATGGTAAAGGTCGTTGTGGAATTAGGTTGAATAGGTTCTGCCAGATACACTTTCATGATAGTTTCCTGAATCTCAAACTTCAGATCCTTCCCATTCTGTTTGATCCAATGGATATTTTGGGCACCTTCCTGATCTTTCGGAATGGAAGCCAATCTTGAAACCCCATCTTTCTGTAATCTGGAATCTCCGTTTTTTCCCTGGCCGGCCACTCTCTGATCCATCATTGAATTAGGCTTAAAGGCATTCCAGTAAAGATGAAAATACACCACATTCAGCACATCCGGCGAGTTGTTGGTATATTCTAAAGTCTGGTTTCCCTGGTAGGTAAATTTTTCAGCATTAACATCAATGTCCATCTTGTATTTCGCAGCCTGCTGATAATAAGCTCCCTGCTGAGCCTGAAATTGTGAAATGATAAACGCAAAAAGGATTGCAGCCGATTTTCTCATTTAAAATTTATTTTTTTTAAAGGTAGGTAATTTATATAAAACCTTCAAATGTGGAGTTATTCTGAAGGGTTTCTGTGGTATATTAGTAGTTTAGATGGATTTTAATTCTTGTTGTTAAAAGTATTTTTTTGAGATACTATTTTTTGTGCGCCGGATCATTGTTTTAAATTTGACTTCAATAGTTTTTTGATCAAAGTAATCTGTCCTAAATGATAATAGCTGTGTTCAATCATTCCATCGATGTTTCTGAGATAAGTACCATATTTTTCATCTACAAAAACCTCATTCAGCTTATCGTCAGGGAGCTCTTCAACTAAAACGGCAAATTTTTCTGCATCCGTCCATAGTTTATTTAAAAGCTCTTCCCATTGTTCTGCAGATTCAATGGGCGGAAGATCGAAACTGAACTTGTCTTTTATCTCGAGAGCGCCGCCTTCCAATACATTGACGATTCCTGCTATATAATAATCTATATGAAATGTAAGCATGGCGATGGTATTTAAAGAATCTACTTTCGTTATTGCCTGCTCCCAGGTTACATCTGAAAGCTGGTCTTTAAAATTGGTATTGGCAATCCATAAACCGTCAAGTATAACTTCTCTGAATCTTTTGGCTAATTGTGATGGTGAGCTCATTGTTTTAATTTTCTTAAAGATAATATTTTTTCTCCCGTTGATTTTGATGTAGATTGTTTTGCCACGAATACACAAATTTTAATTGACATCTACATTATTCTATATAAATAAGTATTTGTGAAAATTCGGGTATTCGGGGCAAAAAAAACCTTCAAAGTTTTAAAAACCTTGAAGGATTATATTCTTTATAATTTAAAAATTATTTTTTGGCCGGAATTTCTTTCTTTCCGCTCTGTAAAATCTTTTCAAGGATTCTCAGAGTGATCAGATAGGTAGGTTTTACTCCTGTAAGCCCCAAACCTCCTGAAGAAAGTGTACTTCCTGTTTCCAAAGGATTATCCGAAGCATAGTAAGCATACATCACGAACAGATCCGGTGAAATGTGGTGTCTGATCTTGGAAGCTACCTGAATCGCTTTCTGGTAATGTGCTCCTTCCATTTCAAGACCAATGGCTTTCCAGGAAGTGTTCATGAAATAAGAAAGGATATCCCTGTTTTGAAGTGATGTTCCTAAAACGGTAATCATCGGGCCTTCAAAAGCTTTTAACTCGTTATCTTTAAAGTCTTCAAGCTTCAAAGCATTTTCAAATGGATAATTGTCTGCGGTTCCTTCAAAGATATGGGAGGTAGGGATCATAATATCTCCTTTTCCTCCGGCAAGAATTCCTGCTTTCCCCATGATGGAAACAGATTTTACCTTCATCATATAAACTTCCCCTTATGTTCGTAAGGTCTCAGCAACTCGTCCATTACTTCATAGGCCTGCTCTCCGAAAGCATAGTCGAAAACCATGATAACATCATCGCCGCTATATTTTATACCACTGAACGGGGTATTTTTAAGATCTGTTTTGCTTAAATCAATGATCTGAACATCAATATTACTTCCGCTCTTATCATTAATATAAATCATGCCTTCTTCCAAAGCATATTTGGAAACTTTATCACGAAGCTCTTTTTTATCGGAAATATCTCCGTAAAGTTTATAGTCTACTTCTTTGTGGTCTTTTCTCTTTAAGGCATCATTTCCGTACAGCATATTTTTCACGGAGTGCATGTTTGCAGAAATAATATGCAGAGGTCTCATGTGAAGATCGTTTTCAAATAAAACTTCTTTCACTTTGTTGGCCCATTTTTCACCAAAATAGTGATGCCCTACTCTTTCCTTTAATATAGCACTGAAATGAATTTCTCTTTCTCTCGTTTGCTTTGCATCTTCTAAACTTACTTTACCTAAGTTGTAGATGATCTTGAATAAACGGTCAGGATTATTATCGTCCCCGAAAGAATTATAAGCGTTCAGGGTTTCTTCAAAAGTTCTTCCTATTAAAGAAGATAAATGGATCAAAGCAACCTCTTTTTCTTTTCTGCTGAATTTTTTTCACCTTTTACTACTTCTTCAATAATTTTAAAAGCACGTGTCGGCTTCCAGTTTTCATCCTGAATGAAAGCCAGATTCCTTACTTTATCCGCTTCTATAAATAAAAAGGTTAAGTGAGTAAGAATGTCATAAATTTCAGAACGTCCCAAAAGAACTTCAATATTCATCTGGTGTTCGTCTATCCTGTAACAGTTTCTTCTTCTCTTTTTAGGTACAATAGGTTCGAAACTTCCTTTATCAAAACCCTCATCTGATGTAAGATGAATAAAAGCACATTCCTCAATTCCTTCCGGAAGTCTGTCTAAAACATACATCAAACCATTCAATTCCATTTTGTTGGGAATATTCATGGTACCATAAATCTCTGGATTGATCGTCTTCAACAAACTTCTGATACTTTCTCCTGAAACACCGGCAGGTTTAAAAAAACCTCTGTAAAAGAGGTGTCTCATAGAAATATACAATCTTTCAATTGCTTCCGTTGTTTCTCTAGCTCTAGAATTTGTCATAAAATAAATTTCACACAAATATACAAAATCTCCGCTCAACTTATTTTAAGTATCTTTTAACAAGCAGTTTAAATTTGTATCTTTAGGAATTGTAAACGGTTTTGTGTAAAATGTATTCATGACAGTATTAAAGGGATATTTTTTCATTTCCACCAACCTAATACCCCCCTTATAAAAAATTAAATCATTGTTTGATTTTTGAACAAATTAAAAGACACCCCTAAAAAAATCAGGGGTATTTTATTTTCAATTCATTTTTTCGTAAATTTGCCCTGTAAAAATTAACCTTATTATGTCAACTTTAAGATTCAAAGCGTTAGAAACTTTACCATTTAAGGACTTCAGAAAAGATAATTCTATTGAAGTACCTGGAAAATTGTCAGAATTATTCTGTCAGAATGTTTTCTCAGAAGAGACCATGAGAGAATATTTAACCAAAGAAGCATTCCAGTCTATTTTGGATGCGATGAAAAAAGGTACTAAAATCCAGAGACACATTGCAGACCAGGTAGCTGTTGCTATGAAAGACTGGGCAATGAGCAAAGGAGTAACCCACTATACTCACTGGTTCCAGCCATTAACAGGAACTACTGCAGAAAAGCATGATTCTTTCTTTACTCCGATTGAAGGAGGAAGAGCCATTGAAAGATTCAGTGGGAATTTGCTGATCCAGCAGGAGCCTGATGCTTCTTCTTTCCCGAACGGAGGTATCAGAAATACTTTCGAGGCAAGAGGTTATACAGCATGGGATCCTACCTCTCCGGCTTTCATCATGGGAACTACTTTATGTATTCCTTCCATCTTCATTTCTTATACCGGAGAAACTTTAGATTATAAGGCACCTCTTTTAAGAGCTTTGAACGCTGTGGATGAAGCTGCAACCAACGTTATGCAGTATTTTGACAAAAATGTAACGAAAGTAACGCCTACTCTGGGATGGGAGCAGGAATATTTTTTGGTTGACTCTGCATTATACCAGTCACGTCCGGACCTTGTTTTAACAGGAAAAACTTTATTGGGACACTCTCCTGCAAAAGGACAGCAGTTAGATGACCACTATTTCGGTTCTATTCCTACAAGGGTAATGAACTTCATGAAAGAGCTGGAGATCGAATGTATGAAACTGGGAATTCCGGTAACAACAAGACATAATGAGGTTGCACCGAACCAGTTTGAGCTTGCTCCAATGTTTGAAGAAGTAAACGTTGCTGTGGATCACAACTCTTTGTTGATGGACATCATGGCAAGAATCGCTCACAAGCATCACTTCCATATCTTATTCCACGAAAAGCCATTTGCAGGCGTAAACGGAAGCGGAAAGCACAACAACTGGTCTTTAGCGACTGATACAGGGGAAAACTTATTAAGCCCGGGAAAAAACCCTAAGAAAAACTTACAGTTCTTAACATTCTTTGTTAACACCATTAAGGCTGTATATGAATATGCCGACCTTCTAAGAGCAAGTATCGCATCTGCAAGCAACGACCACAGATTAGGTGCCAATGAAGCTCCGCCGGCCATTATCTCCGTATTCATCGGAAGCCAGCTGTTCAGAGTATTGGAAGAGCTTGAAAAAGTAACGGAAGGAAAGCTTTCTCCGGACGAAAAAACCGATCTAAAACTAAATGTAGTTGGAAAAATTCCTGAAATTTTGTTGGATAACACTGACAGAAACAGAACTTCTCCATTTGCATTTACAGGAAATAAATTTGAGATCAGAGCAGTAGGATCTTCTGCCAACTGTGCAGAGTCTATGACTGTAATGAACACCATCGCTGCAAAACAATTAAACGATTTCAAAAAAGAAGTTGATGCTTTAATTGAAACAGGCCTTAAAAAAGACGAAGCCATCTTTAATGTGTTAAGAGAATACATCAAACAGTGTAAAAACATTATGTTTGAAGGTGACGGATATTCAGACGACTGGGCAAAAGAAGCTAAAAAGAGAGGTTTGAACAACTTAAAAACCACTCCGGAAGCTCTTAAGCAGGAAATGGATAAAAAATTCCTTGATCTTTATGAAGAAATCGGAGTATTTACCCACAGAGAGGTTGAGGCAAGAAACGAAATCAAACTTGAAAAATATTCTACCGTTATTGATATTGAAGCAAGAGTATTGAGCGATATCGCAAGAAACCATATCATTCCTTCTGCATTAAATTATCAGAACAGATTGATCGAGAATGTAAAAGGTCTTAAAGAAATATTCGGAGACAAAGAATTCAAAACATTAGCGAAAGAGCAAATGAGCTTGATCACTAATATTTCCGAAAATGTTTCCAAGATTAAATTAGGGGTAGAAGACCTTATTAAAGCAAGAGAAGCAGCGAAAGCTGTATCTGATAGTCAAAAGCAGGCAGAAGCATACTGCAACAAAGTAAAACCTTTATTCGATGGCATCAGGGAAGCTTCTGATGATCTTGAAATGATGGTTGATGATGAACTTTGGCCAATGACTAAATATAGAGAAATGTTATTTACAAAATAACATCTGTAAAGTTCCATATTAGTTTAAACTCTCCGGTTTTCCGGGGAGTTTTTTTGGTTTATTAACAGCAGTGAAAAGTAGAGTTTTAAATCACGGAATCCGATTAATAAAGGAAAAACGATTTATTATGTTAAAGAATCTTAATAAAAAAAACCGCATACTCACCAAAAATAGGCGGTTGCGGTTTGTTTTTCTTTAACATACTGAAATAATATGTTAAAATGTGTTAAATAAAGAACCTGACAATAATCATATCAGGGGTCTTTTGCTCGGAATTTCTACTTTTGTAATGCTTTTGAAAAATAAATATTCCTTTTAACACGGATAATCAAATATATATGAAGAAAAGAGTTTTGTTTTATTTAGTTGCTTTAGTGTCTACCGTTTCAGTTCAATCATGTGCTACAAATTATGTAGTTTCACAACCAGCAACTTACACTAAAGAATACAAAACAGATGCCAAACTAGCTTCTATAGATACTAAGAAAATGGAACAGGATAAGCAAAGACTTATTGATTCCTTTCTAGCAGAGAAGGCCGCATCTATCGCCAACGCGAAAAAAGCTATTAAAAATTCTGAGATTGCAAAAGCAGTCAAATACAATAAAACGATCGATAATATCCTTACAGAAGCTGAAACATACCTTGGAACTCCATACAGATACGGAGGAATGACAAGAAGAGGTATTGATTGTTCAGCTTTCGTTCTTTCCGTATTCGGGGCAGCAGCAGGGCTTAGCTTACCAAGAGTAGCAGCTTCTCAGGCTCAGGAGGGTGAAAGCATTGATAAAAGGGAGCTTCAGAAGGGAGATTTGATTTTCTTTTCACACGGAAGAAGAATCTCTCACGTAGGTATCGTAGAAAGTGTTACTGAAGACGGTGAAATTAAATTCATCCACGCAGCCACTTCAAAAGGGGTAATGATCTCATCGCTGAATGATTCTTACTGGGGACCTAAATTCAGGTTTGCAAAAAGAGTAATCAACGAGAACGGAGATGCTTATAATAATCTTGCATCTTCTACTCCATCCGCAGCGACAAGTTTTTAATTTTAAATAATTGATTTAAATAATGAAGCCATCAGAAATCTGATGGCTTTTTTATTTGTTTAATGCTGATGATTGACGACTCGTTGGCTGAAGCTTTCGAAGCCAACATGTTTTGACTACCCCGTCTTTTTGCTCTGCAAAAATCCACCCCTTCGGAGAAGGGGAATGGTGGAAGACAGAAAAGTGAATGATAGGTTTTATAATAAATGTAAACTTATTATTTCTAATCCCTGTCTATTTCGATATCCAGTTGATAAAGAAGTCCATGGACTTCCGAAAGGGAAAATTTAGCCTTTTTAAGCCGATTTACGGCAGGATCTATGGAATAATTGAAGGAAGTCCTGAAATCTGCTTTTTCAAGGTTGGTATGGTCGAAAATAGCTCCCGAAAGATCACAGCCTGAAAACGAGGAGCCGGATAAGTCGGATTCAGAAAAATCAGTCTCAATTAATTTGGAATTTTTAAACCGGGTCTTTTTTGCTGAGGTTTTATAGAATACTGAATTGTTGAGTAAACATCCGTCAAAGATAAAGGAAAGCCCAAACGGGTTACAATCGCCGAATTGGAGACCAAACATTTTACATTCCTTAAAAATAACTTCGTGAAATGCAGTTTTGATCAGTTGGACCATACTCAGGTTGCATCCTGAAAATTCGCAGTCCGTGAAAGTGAAGCCTGAAAGATCAGCGTATTCAAAATTACAATTTCTGAATATACAGTTTTCGTATTCGCCTTTCAGGAGTCCGGAGAAGTCTGTATTTTCAAAAGTTTGATCTACAGTATATGCTTCTTTCATATGATTAATGAAATGTTTTTTCGCTGAAGGATAATGAGATTTTAAATTTATTATACCAAACTGTTCTTATCCGAATAATTCAGTTTAAAGAAAATAAAGGTCATCATAGAAAAGGCAAGCAACGAGCTTCCTCCATAACTGAAATAAGGCAACGGAATACCAACGGTAGGGAAAAGCCCCATAACCATCCCTAAATTGATCGTAAAGTGCATCATCAGGATGGAAGCAAAGCAATATCCAAATACCCTGTTAAAAGTTGATTTCTGCTGTTCTGCGAGATAATAGATCCGTCCGATGAAGATCATATAGCATAGGACCAATATTGCACTTCCTACAAATCCCCATTCTTCACCCACAGTACAGAAAATATAATCGGTTTCCTGCTCCGGAACGAATTTCCCTTGCGTTACAGATCCCTCACGGTATCCTTTTCCTAAGAGTCCGCCGGAACCAATGGCCGTTTTTGAATATAATAAATTATACCCGGAAGTATCTCTGAATGCTTTTTCTCCCTTGTAAAGAACCTCAATCCTTTCTCTCTGGTGCTTGGGAAGTTTTTCCAAAATATAAGGTGAACCGAAAGCCAATCCGCAAAGCAGAAGAATTGATCCTGCAATTCCTGAAATGGAAATAACATCCCAGGACATTCTGTGGTAATTCATAGCGATCAAAACACCGGCAATAAGAAGAACCGCTAAGGCCACATACAAAGGAGGTACAGCCAGCGAAATCAGAAAGACAGCGGCAAAAATAAAGCCCACCCCAAACAGAAGACCGCTCAGACCTTCCCTGTATAAAGCAATAAAGAATGCTATAAATACAAGCATAGAACCTACATCCGGAATCGCCAGAACGACTATAGCCGGAATCCCGATAATAGCAAGGGCTGTCCAGAGTGATTTTTTAACTTTGAGATTGAAATCAGGCCCGGAAACATAATTGGCCAGCATCAAAGCTGTTCCGATCTTTGCAAACTCAACGGGCTGCATCGTAAAGCTTCCGAATTTGTACCAGTTTTTCTGCCCCAGGATTTCTTTCCCGAACGGAAACAATCCGATCAACAGTAAAACTCCTCCAATGTAGATTATCCCCGACATATTCTCAAAGAATTTACTTCTTCCTACAAATATAACAAGTCCTACAAATAGAGATATACAGAAGAAAATCAATTGTTTTTCTCCCAGTTTCTGATCAACACTGTAAATATTTGCAATGGCAAAAATGCACAGCAGGAAATACAGTCCAAGACCTAGTTTATCTATTCCTTCTGCCCACTTCATTTCTTTACCTTTTTAGTGTTATTCTTTGTTTCTTCTTCTATTTTTTTCTGCAGCTTCACTTTCTGCTCTTTGATAAAGTTCAGGCTGTCCTGCTTTCTTTTAAGCTTTACAGAATCTGCTGCAGGGTCTTTGTAGAGTCCTTTACGTTTTAAATCTGCAATCCATTGTCTTTTGTACTCAGGCATGAAGCTGGCACCCGTCATTTTCTTGTACAGATTTTCTCTTTTCAGATCTCCGGTGATATACTTTTCAGCGATCACAGTACAGGCAGGACCTGCCCATGTTGCTCCAAATCCGGCATGCTCCATTACTGCAGCCACTACAATTCTAGGTTTGTCTGCAGGAGCGATCAATACAAAGATCGAGTTATCTTTTCCTTGAGGAACCTGGGCTGTACCTGTTTTGGCAAGCTGGGTAAAATCGTTGGACTTCAGGCTTCTTGCAGTACCTCTCAACACCACAGCTTCCATACCTTTGAGTACAGGTTCGAAGTGCTTAGGATCTACAAGGGTTTTATGTTTTGTTTTAAATCTCGGATCGGGATTAGGTTTACCATCAATGGATTTTACGATATGAGGAGTATAGAACCAGCCTTTATTAGCAATGGCAGCCACATAATTGGCCAGCTGAAGAGGTGTCACCAGAACATCTCCCTGCCCCATTCCGTTAAAGATAGATCCGTTCATGGTATAGTCGGAGCTCCAGTTTTTCTTTCCGCTTCTTTTTTCGTAGAACTCACCTGTAGGGATTCTTCCCGGTGAACCT
The DNA here is from genome assembly GCF_056172655.1 of Chryseobacterium sp. GTID13. Classification (NCBI taxonomy): domain Bacteria; kingdom Pseudomonadati; phylum Bacteroidota; class Flavobacteriia; order Flavobacteriales; family Weeksellaceae; genus Chryseobacterium; species Chryseobacterium sp. GTID13. The sequence continues at coordinate 624,863 of NZ_JAOCMB010000002.1, read as the reverse complement.
ACGGCAATATCATTATTCAGGTATTCCCCTACTCCAAAGCTGCTCATGATTTTTTCCATTCATTAACTCCTCTGGAAGGGTCACCCGGATACTTATTCATGATGGCAATAAATGCATGGGAGAAATAACAGTTACTGGAAACCTGGATCGCCGGGATAAGAGGGTCGGCACCGCCGTGTCCTTTAATTCTTAACCCTTTATAGAAAAAGCCTCCTCCACAAGGGAAAACCGTATTTTCATCCATCACTCCCATCTGCATTCCTGCAAGGGCGGTAAGTAGTTTGAAGGTTGAGCCCGGAGGATAAGCTGCCTGAACAGATCTGTCAAATGTTGGCTTATTTTCGTACAACGTATCCTTTGACAGTGCGTAAAGGTTCTTCGATTTGTTAGGTCCCGTAAATAAATTCGGATCAATATCCGGACCTGTTGCCAAGGTCAGAATTTCTCCGTTATTCGGGTCAATGGCAACGATTGCCCCATGCTTATTAACCAGCATTTCTTCAGCAATTCTCTGAAGGTCATAATCAATGGTTAACGTAATATCCTTACCGGTTACAACATCTTTATCCAGAGATCCGTTTTTATAGGATCCTATATTTCGGAGTTTGATATCCTTCTGGATGTATTTCATCCCTTTTATCCCCCGAAGGTCCTTTTCATAGGATTTTTCAACACCGGTTTTTCCGATGAAGTCACCGGGAAGGTAATAGGTGGAATCTTTTTTAATTTCTCTTTCATTCACTTCACTGGTATATCCCAAAAGGTTACCGGAAGTTGCCACTTCATACTGACGCTGAGGTCTGGAAACAATACTGAATGCCGGATATTTGAAAATAATCTCCTGTACCCTGGCAATATCTTCCCTGCTGAGGTCCTTTAAAAAAGTCATAGGAGTCAGCTTGGAATAGTATTTTTCTTTTTTAATGATTTCAATCCTCTTGATAAAATCAGCTTTACTGATCTGCATAAGGTTACAGAACCCAATGGTATCAAAATCAGGTTTCATTAAAGCCTGGGTAAATGATATTTCATAGGCAGGCTGGTTTCCTACCAGAATTTTTCCGTTTCTGTCGAAAACAACTCCTCTCTGCGGGATGACGTATTCAATTTTAATGGAGGTATTGGCTGCATTTAAAGCATAACGGTCTGTAAACAGCTGTAAATAAGAAAGCCTCGCTACAAAAATAAGAGCGATGACAACAAGGGCAGAAAAGATTTTTAAATAACGTGTGTTCAAACTTTTTGTTTGATTTTAAATATTAATGCGTAAATCACTATAAATATAAAGGAAATTATACTTGTGATCACTACATTAAGTAATATTTCAAAAAAACGGCTAAATTTAAAAAATTCGATGTACTGCACTAAAAGCTGATGCAGGAAGATACTTGAAAACAGAAACAGCAAAAACTGCGCCCACTGTAGGGACTGAAAAGAGAAAAAATCTGTGGAAGTATCTGTAGAGGTTCTGAAAATCAACGTTCTGAAATAAGCAATAAGGGTGGTTGCAAAAGCATTGATACCCCATGAATAAAGGAATGCGTCTACAGAAAGTCCTATTAGAAAGCTTAAAGCCAAAAACTGAAATTTATTTCTGAAAAATGGGTAAAACATGACAAACACCGGATAAAGAACCGGCGTATATTTCCCGAAAATGGTAATCCTGTTGAGTACAAAAATCTGTAACGCAACCAGGAAGATCATGATCAATATATCGGTAAATAAGGTCCTGCTAATCATTTTCTTTTTTTATGACGGTCTGTAATGTATCCTGAATTCTCTGTACTTCAGCTTTTTTAAGGTTTTTCACAACATATACCTTGCTTAGGGCACCCATTTTCTCACTCAATTCCACTGAAATATCCCAGAAACCTGTTTTATTATCTACGGAATATCCCGCGATGGTACCGATCATCACTCCTTTAGGGAAAATAGCTGATTTCCCGTCCGTTACAACGGTATCTCCCACCTTAAGGGCCACATATTTCGGAATGTCGGCAAGATGCATTACCCTGGAATTATCACCGTTCCACGTTAAAGTTCCGAAATATCCGGAATTTTTCAGTGAAGCATTGATCCTGATTTTATTAACGCTCAGAACAGACTGCACCAAGGCGTAGCTGTCTGTAGAATTGATTACAATTCCTGCGATACCTCTAGGCGCCATAACGCCCATCTGAGGGAAAACACCGTCTCTGCGGCCACGGTTGATCGTAAAGTAATTATTTCTTCTGTTGATACTGTTAAATACAATTTCACCATCTACAAAAGTATAGATCTGGCCACCGCCTAATGTATCATGAACTTTTCTGAATACGGGATTTTTTGCTCCTTCTTTACCATACAGCTGTGTCATCAGGGATTTGTTCTGTGCTACCAGATCTTCATTGATCTGTTTTAGCTTCAGATAGGAAACCCCCTCGTCAATATAGCCGGAAATCCATGAGTTCAGCGCAGCCGATTGGCCCGCAACCCATGATTTCTGCATGGCGTTTTTAGAGAATATCAGAACCAGAGCAATAATCTGCAGGAATATAAAGAAGACAAAAAGAGCATTCTTCGAAAATAATCTCAGCAAAAATCCCATTCAGATATATAGTCGTAAAAAGTTAAAATTATTTAATTAAGAAATTGAATTTATCCATATTCTTAAGGGCAATACCTGTTCCGCGAACTACAGCTCTCAACGGATCTTCTGCAACAAATACAGGAAGACCTGTCTTTTTGTGCAGTCTGTCCGCAAGGCCTCTTAGTAAAGCACCTCCTCCGGCAAGATAGATACCTGTTTTGTAAATATCAGCAGCCAGTTCCGGTGGTGTAAGAGAAAGCGTTTCCATTACGGCATCTTCAATTCTGATAATGGATTTATCCAGTGCACGTGCAATTTCCTTATATCCTACCATAATTTCTTTTGGCTTCCCTGTAATAAGGTCTCTACCCTGTACCGGGATATCTTCAATATCTACATCAAGGTCTTCCACTGCGGAACCTACTTCAATTTTGATTCTTTCAGCAGTTCTCTCCCCAATATACAGGTTATGATGAGTTCTAAGGTAATAAGCGATATCGTTGGTAAATACGTCTCCTGCAATTTTCACAGATTTGTCGCACACGATACCTCCTAAAGCTACTACAGCAATTTCCGTAGTACCTCCACCTATGTCGATGATCATATTTCCTTCTGGTTTCTGAACATCAATTCCTACACCTATCGCTGCAGCCATTGGCTCGTAGATAAGCCTTACTTCTTTTGCATTAACTTTCTGAGCAGAATCTCTTACCGCTCTTTTTTCCACTTCAGTAATCCCTGAAGGAATACAGATAACAATTCTTAACGCAGGCTGAATAAATCTCCCTTTAATTCCGGGAATTTTTTTGATAAACTCCTTGATCATGTGCTCAGAAGCATGAAAATCTGCAATAACCCCATCTTTCAGCGGACGGATTGTCTTGATATCCTCATGAGTTTTACCCTGCATATGCTTAGCCTGCTCACCGACGGCAATTGGCCTACCCGTAGAACGCTCAATTGCAACAATTGACGGCTGATCTATAACAATTTTATTATTATGGATGATTAGGGTGTTGGCAGTACCAAGGTCTATCGCAATTTCTTGCGTAAACATATCGAATAAACTCATATTTTTCTCCTGATTTTAAGTTTACAAAGATATAAATTTAACACTACTAAAGAAATTTAACATGCACATAATTTGGTTAAAATTTTATTAAAATTCACAATTGTTTATTAACTTTTGCTTTAATCATTTACGAAGCCTGATTTAAACTAAAATTAACGGAGCGCACAATAACGAATAGTTGAAAAACTAAAAGCGGAAAGAAAGCTGAGAAAGCAGATAATCCTATAATATCTTTGCTCGATTTACTTTCTCAGCATCAGGTTATTTACTGCTGACCATAGTTTTTCACGATAATTATCATATACATTATCAGAGGAAGGTTAATGAAAAAAAACGTAAATTTGCCACTGCTTATGTTACAGTATTCCAACATTCATCAGACATCAAATTTTGCTGTACTTTCCATTAGCTACGAAAAGGCAGATGTAGAAACGAGAGGGAAATTTGCATTCTTTGACGATAACATCAAAAATTTTGTCTCAAGAATCCATAGTGTGGATTTAGGGGATGCATTTGTGGTTTCCACTTGTAACAGAACCGAGATTTATACCACTTCACCGAATTATCTTCTTGTAGCGGAAGAATACTGCAAAACAATCGGAGTTCAGCTTACTGATTTTCTTCAGTTTGCGAATATACTGACCAAAGAAGAAGCGCTTATCCATCTGTTCAGGGTGGCTGCCGGACTTGAAAGTCAGATCATAGGGGATTTTGAGATCATCGGACAGATCAAAAAAGCATACAGCCGTTTTAAGAAAGAGAGACAGAATTCCAATCCTTACCTGGAAAGAGCCATTAATGCCGCCATCCAGATTTCAAAAAGGATTAAGAATGAAACGGGAATTTCCAACGGTGCCGCTTCCGTGTCTTATGCTGCGGTTCACTATATTTTAAACAGCCAGAAAAGAATCACCGAAAAGAACATCCTTCTTTTGGGAGTAGGTGAAATTGGCCAGAATACAGTTGAAAATCTGGTAAAACACGTTTATCAGCCTAAAATAAAAATTGCCAACAGAACTCAGGAGAAAGCTGAAAAGATTTCCCAGAAATACAATATTCCTCATGTTGATTATACCGATTTTGACCAGGAATTAAAAAATACAGACATCCTGATTGTTGCAACAGGCGCCAAACATCCTATCATCAACAAATCCCATTTCCCGAACGGAAAGGAAACGCTGGTAATAGACCTTTCCATTCCGCATAACGTTGAAAAGAACGTTACAGAGAATGAAAATGTAACGCTGATTGATGTGGATGAGCTTTCAAAACAAATTCAGGAAACCATTCAGCAGCGTGAAAAAGAAATTCCAAAAGCTGAAAAAATCATCAAAGATCTGATGAAAGAGTTCCTGGAATGGGAAAAAAGAGAAAGCTGGCACCCAATATCCACCATTTCAAAGCAGTTCTGAAAAACATGGAACGCAATGAAATGCATAATTTTTACAAAAAAAATAAATACATAAACATCACGGACATGGAGCTTTCTGACAAAATGATCCAGAAAATCACCAACCGTTTTGCAAAATTTATCATCGACAATCCTTTAAAAGCCGAAGAAATTAGTAAATTAATGCACGAAATATTAGTTGAACAACCAAACAACGAATTCAATGAAAAGCATTAGAATCGGAACAAGAAATTCCGCATTGGCACTTTGGCAGGCAAGAGAGGTTGCGAGGCACCTTCAAAACCGTAATTATTTAACGGAAATTGTTCCTATCGTCTCTTCCGGCGATAAGAACCTGAATCAACCGCTTTATTCTTTGGGAATCACCGGGGTTTTTACAAGAGACCTTGATGTAGCCTTACTGAATGACGAGATTGACATTGCCGTACACTCACTAAAAGATGTACCCACACAGCTTCCACAAAATATTGAGATCATTGCCTATCTGGAAAGAGATTTTCCTCAGGATGTATTAATAAGAAAGGAATCTGCCCGAAATAAAGAATTCCACGAACTGAAACTGGCCACCAGCAGCCTCAGAAGAAGAGCATTCTGGTTAAAAAACTATCCTCACGCCGAGTTTTCTGATATCCGCGGAAATATCCAGACCCGTCTTCAAAAACTTGAAGAGGGAGATTTTGATGCCACGATCCTGTCTCTTGCAGGAATCAAAAGAATGAAGATGGATATTGATTATGAAATGCTTCCACTGATGATTCCGGCAGCTTCCCAGGGAGTAATTGCCGTTGCAGGGCATTCGGACAAAACGGAAATCAATGAGATTTTAGGTCAGATTAACCATAAGAAGACCCAGATCTGTGTAGAGATTGAAAGAAATTTTCTAAGCACACTTGAGGGCGGATGTACTGCCCCGATCGGAGCTTATGCAGAAATCATTGAAAACCAGATCCGTTTCAAAGCTGCTCTTTGTTCCCTGGATGGTAAAAACTGCATTGCCACCGACGAGAATTTTGAATACAACGAAACCGAAAACTTCGGTGAAAAGTTTGCCAAGATTGTTCTTGAAAACGGAGGAAAAGAACTGATGACTGAGATTAAAAACTCTTACTAAGAATTTTTAAACGACTCATACCTTAATTTCAAGTGCAGAACAATGAAAAAATCCTTTTTTTATTCGTATTCCTGTTTTGTGTATTCATTGCCAATGCACAGAATAAATTTGCGCTTCAACTTTCCAGTTCTGCTTTAAGCATAGTTGATCATACCATCAGGTACGATCCGACTTATTTTGTTATTAAATATCCTAATGGAGATGTTCCTGCTGACAAAGGGGTTTGTACAGATGTCATCATAAGAGCATATAGAAAACTTGGAATTGACCTGCAGAAAGAAGTGCATGAAGATATGGTGAAAAATTTTTCAAAGTATCCGAAAACATGGGGACTGAAAAAACCGGACACCAATATTGATCACAGAAGGGTTCCCAACCTCGCGGTCTTTTTTTCTAAATTTGGAAAAGTAAAATCTACTGAGACCAATCCAGCCTTGTATGTTCCCGGAGATATTGTTACCTGGATTCTTCCCGGCAACCTTACGCACATTGGGATTGTAGTCAATAAAAAATCTGCGGACGGAAAAAGATTCATGGTGGTTCATAACATAGGAGGCGGACAAGTTCTGGAGGACTGTCTTTTCAAATATACCATTACAGGACATTATCAATACCCGAAATAAGTTGCTATGAAAAACATGATCTGTGCTTTATTGGTATTGATGGCATGCTTTACAAAAGCCCAATCCAATGAATTAAAGATAATCAGTAAGCCAATTGATTATTCCCGGGAAAGAATAAATTTAAGCCTGGACTATCTTAAAAGCCATTATAATATGGTACAAAATTCGCCAACCATTTCACCTAAGATAATCGTTCTGCATTATACCGCAGGGGAAATGTTGAAACGAATTATAAATACTTTAACAGGACGCATCTGGAATCTGCCCGGAATACTTTAAAGAAGCAAAGTACTTTAAATGTTTCCTCACAGTTTATTGTAGACAGGGACGGTACGGTTTACCAGCTCATGGAGCCTAACCTGTTTGCCAGGCATACCATAGGCCTTAATTATTGTGCCATCGGCATTGAGAATATAGGAAGCAAAAGCCAGCCGCTTACGGAAAAGCAGGTTTTAGCCAATGCCCAGCTGGTGAGGTATTTAACTAAAAAATACAAGATTGAGTATCTGATAGGCCATTCGGAATATGGTGCTTTCAGAGGTTCAAAGCTTTGGAAAGAGGCTGATCCGGATTATTTTACCGTAAAAGAGGATCCGGGAAAAGATTTTATGAAAAAAGTAAGACTGCTGGTCACCGATTTAAATTTAAAAGATAAACCTTAGCTGAATGAAGATTCTGTTTACCAAAACGATAGACGCCACCCTGTTATCCAAAGAACTTGGACCGGATATTTCGGCTGAATGCATTGAGGTGATCAGAACAGAACCTATACAAACCGCTGCTTTTGATTTAAAAAATTACTCCCTGATCTTCACCAGCGTCAATGGAGTGAATGCTTTTTTTAAAAATCAGTTTAAGCCAAACGAAGATTTTACAGCAAAAAACTACAACAAAATATACTGCGTTGGTGAAAAAACGAAACGGGAACTGAGAAAACACGGTTTCGGGACATTCAAAGTTCTGAAAAATGCCGAAACACTTTCAAGATTCATCATCGGAAACTGCCAGCACGAACAGTTTCTTCACTTTTGTGGCAATCTTGCCATAGATGTTCTGGACAACGAGCTTCCTTTACAAAATATCAGCTATAAAAAGATCACGGTTTACAAAACGAAAGAACTCTACCCTTCCGTACCTGAAAAATATCATGCTGCAGTTTTTTTAGTCCAAGCGGAGTTCGTAGTTTTGCAAAACTCAACTCTTTAGAAGGAATGAAGATTTTTTCCATCGGTGAAACTACCTCGGGCGAACTGAGAAAGTACACTACAGAAGAAATTTTCACCTCAGAAGAAAATAATCTGGCGTCTATTTTCGGGTTGATAAAAAAGGAACTTTAAACAGCTGCAAGCCTGGCTGGTAAAAATAATGAATGCCGGGAACGGCTGTATTAGTTTAAATAAATTATGATTAAAAACGACTTATATTTAAAAGCTCTCCGCGGAGAAACTGTTGAAAGACCACCGGTATGGATGATGAGACAGGCCGGAAGATACCTGCCGGAATTCATTGCCCTTCGGGATCAGTATGACTTCTTTACAAGATGTCAGACCCCGGAACTGGCTTCCGAAATCACCGTACAGCCTATCCGCAGATTTCCTCTGGATGCAGCGATCCTGTTTTCTGACATTCTGGTAGTTCCCCAGGCTATGGGAATCGATTTCAAAATGAAGGAAAATGTAGGACCGTGGCTGGATAATCCGATCAGAACGATGGAACAGGTTCAGAATGTTGTGGTTCCTAATGTGAATGATACTTTAGGATATGTTTTTGATGCTATTGAGCTTACATTAATTAAATTAGATAACGAAATTCCGTTAATCGGTTTTGCCGGTTCTCCATGGACGATCCTGTGCTACTGTATAGAAGGAAAAGGAAGCAAGGCTTTTGATATTGCAAAATCTTTCTGTTTCCAGCAGCCGGAAGCTGCTCATTTACTTCTTCAGAAGATTACGGATACTACGATTGCTTATTTAAAGAGAAAAGTTGAAAAAGGCGTTTCTGCCGTTCAGGTTTTCGATTCTTGGGGAGGAATGCTTTCTCCTGCAGACTATCAGGAATTCTCCTGGCAGTATATCAATCAGATCGTTGAGGCTCTAAGTCCTCTTACCCATGTTGTGGTGTTTGGAAAAGGATGCTGGTTTGCCCTGGAAGACATGACGATGTCCAAAGCTTCAGCTTTAGGTGTTGACTGGACCATCACCCCGGAATTCGCAAGAACGTTAACGAATCATACAATGACGCTTCAGGGGAACTTTGACCCTGCAAGACTACATTCTACGCCGGAAACGATCAAGAAGATGGTAACCGAGATGATTAACCGTTTCGGAAAGGACAGATACATTGCCAATCTTGGGCACGGAATTTTACCCAATATTCCTGTTGAAAATGCAGAAGCATTTATCAGAGCGGTTGTGGACTGGAAGCCGAATAACTAGTTTCTAATCACAAAAGGAACAAAAATTTTTAACACTTAAGTTATTTGAAGTTTAAATATTTTGTAAATAAGAAGATCACATAAGTTTTGAAAATCTGAGATTTCATTTAAAATAATAAAAACCCCTTCAATTGCTCTTGAAGGGGTTTTCTTATGAGAAAAATTAGTAATTAGTTCACTTCGGTAATAAAAGCTTCTTTAGGCTTTCTCACTTTCGTAAGGTTAACCAGCCAGTCATTGGATGCATCTCTGTAACCGATTGGCAGCAGTAACACGCTCTTCAGTCCTTTTTCTTTCAGATTCAGAACCTCATCTACAGCTTCAGGAGAAAAGCCTTCCATTGGTGTAGAATCCACCTCTTCAAAAGCTGCTGCGATAATGGCTGCACCAAATGAAATGTAAGCCTGTTTGGCCGCATGGGTAAAGTTTTCCTGAGCAGATCTCTGCGGGTAGGTTCCCAGCAACATCTGTCTGTAGTTTTCCCAACCTTCGTTTTTAAAGCCTCTGATCTCGTTGGTAAGATCAAACATACTGTTGATCCTCTCCTCCGTATAATTGTCCCAGGCAGCAAATACCAGAAGGTGCGAGCAGTCTGTAATCTGCGGCTGGTTCCATGCATGAGGCTTAATCTGTTCTTTTACCTCCTGATTGGTGATCACAATGATCTCAAATGGCTGAAGCCCACTGGACGTAGGTGCCAGTCTTGCGGCTTCTAATATTTTATCCACTTTTTCCTGTGGTACTTTCTGACCGTTCATTGCCTTGGTGGCAAATCTCCAGTTCAGTTTTTCAATTAAATCCATAAAATTAAATTTAGACCAGACAAAATTAAATCAAGAAACGGAACGCCATACCACAAAAATTACTATTTCAAAGATTGGAAGAATCAATTTACCTGGTTTACGAATTGATTACAACTGATACTATTTCCTTAGAATGCCCCAATAAAAAAGCAGCTGATCAGATCAGCTGCTTTTTTTAAATTTTATTACCCGAGCATTTTCTGGGCTTTCTTTACCCCTTCCACGAGTTTATCAATTTCTTCGAAAGTATTATAGACTGCAAAACTTGCCCTTACAGTTCCGGCTATATTGAAAAAGTCCATAATAGGCTGTGTACAGTGATGTCCGGTTCTTACGGCAATCCCCATTTTATCAAGAATCATCCCTACATCGGAGGAAATCCCGACGCCTTCAAGGTTAAAGGAAACTACCCCTGTTCTTTTGGCCTTTTCGCCATAGATTTTTATATTTTCCAACTCTAAAAGCTTTCTCTGTGCATACTCCAATAATGAATTTTCGTGATTCTGAATATTCTGCCTGCCGGTTTTTTCAATAAAGTCAACAGCAGCACCCAGCGCAATATTCCCTCCTACATTAGGGGTTCCTGCTTCATATTTAAAAGGAAGTCCTGCATAGGTTGTCCCATCAAAAGAACATGTTGCAATCATTTCTCCTCCTCCATGAAATGGCGGAAGCTCTTCCAGAATTGCCTGCTTTCCGTAAAGAATTCCTGTTCCCATCGGTGCATACATTTTATGACCGGAAAACACAAAGAAATCGCAATCCATCTTCTGTACGTCGATTTCAAAATGGGGAGCAGACTGTGCCCCATCAATGACAATATAAGCATCCGAGTTTTTTCTCGTTCTGGCAATGATCTCTTCAATAGGATTCACAATGCCCAATGCATTGGAAACCTGGTTTACAGAAACTATTTTTGTCTTTTCACTTAAAAATTCATCCAGATAGTCCAGCTGAAGAATGCCGTTTTCATCAATAGGGATAACTCTGAGCTTCGCTCCGGTTCTTTCACAAAGCAATTGCCACGGAACAATATTAGAGTGATGTTCCAGATAGGAAATAATGATTTCATCGTCTTTTTTAAGCTTCTGTGTTAAAATATAGGCGATGAGGTTCAGACCTTCTGTAGTTCCTTTTGTAAAAATAACTTCAAAATCATGCCTGGCATTAATGAATTTCTGAATCTTTCTTCTTGAAAGCTCCATTTCTTCAGTAGCCAGCTGGCTTAATGTATGGATTCCTCTGTGAACATTGGCATTAAGTTCCGTATAATATTCATTCCAGACCTTTAGTACAGAATCCGGTTTCTGAGATGTTGCTGCATTATCTAAGTAAACCAGAGGTTTACCATTCACTTCGCGGTTTAATATCGTAAACTGACTTCTTATTTCCTGAATGTCAAACATTTATTAAATTTTTAAATTAGATCGCTCTTATTTAGAACACTTCAAATTTACGGCTTTTTTCTGAGAATGAGTGAAAGGTAAAAAGTAAAAAGGTGAAAGGGCGAAATGGCAAAACAGCTAAGCAATTTCACTATTTTGCCTTTTGGGCTAAAACAATAAAAAAACCTGCCAATAAATTGACAGGTTTTATATTATTTGTGAATAAACAAATATTATTCTGCAGATTTTTCTTCTGTTGTAGGAACGTCAGGAGATTGTGTTGCCACTTCTTCTGCAGCTTCTTCATCTTCCTCTTCTTCTGCTGCTGCACCACCTTTCATTGCATTTCTAGACATCTTAACAGCCACTACAACTGCATTGTCAGGGTGAACGAAAGAATATCCTTCAGTTTTGATACTTCCAACATAAAGCTTGTTACCAATTCTTAAAGGAGTAACATCTACAACGATTTCATCCGGCAAGTTTGCAGGAATCGCTTTTACTTTTAGTTTTCTGAAAGACTGACGTAAAACACCACCAGCTACAACACCTTTAGAACGTCCGGTAATTCTTACAGGAACTTCCATAATTACTGGCTTATCATCAGATAACTGGTAGAAGTCTACGTGTAGAATTTTGTCTGTAATCGGGTGGAACTGAATATCCTGAAGAACAGCAGGAACTGTTTTCCCATCTAGCTCAATAGATACCGTGTGTGCTTCAGGAGTGTATACTAAACCTTTGAAAGCTTTCTCTTCAGCAGAGAAGTTTAAAGGCGTCTCACCTCCATAAACAACACAAGGAACTAATTCAGCATCACGTAAAGCTTTTGTCGACTTTTTGCCCACGCTTTCTCTTTTTGTACCTTGAATTGTAATAGATTTCATTTATAAAAAATTTAAAAAATTGTTCAGTTTAATTTTGCAAACTACTAAAAATCAATTAAATAACAAACTTACTGCTAATTGATTGATGCTCATGAACCATCTTCATAACGTCCGCAAATAACGGGGCGCAAGATAGCACTTTTATTTTACTTGACAAATTATTTTTAACAGGAATTGAGTCAGTTACAATAACTTCCAATAGCTTGGAGTTTTCAATATTCTCGTAAGCCTTTCCTGAAAGCACTCCGTGCGTTGCCATTGCTCTTACTGATTTTGCTCCTTTTTCCATCAGGATTTCTGCAGCTTTACAAAGCGTACCCGCCGTATCGATCATATCATCAATAAGGATTACATTTTTGCCTACCACATCCCCGATCAGGAACATTTCTTCTACAACGTTTGCCTTTTTTCTTTCTTTGTAAGCAATTACTACTTCAGCACTTAAGTGGCCTGCATAGTTTTTTGCTCTTTTTGCACCTCCCATGTCCGGAGAAGCAATGGTAAGGTTATCTAAATTAAGAGACTTGATATGATCTACAAAAATGGTAGATGCATACAGGTGGTCTACCGGAATTTCGAAGAATCCCTGAATCTGGTCTGCATGAAGATCCATCGTCATTATTCTTGTTGCTCCTGCAGCAGTTAACAAATTAGCTACCAGTTTGGCACCTATCGGAGCTCTCGGCTTGTCTTTTCTGTCCTGTCTTGCAAGTCCGAAATAAGGAATTACAACGGTAATGCTTTTTGCGGAAGCTCTTTTTGCTGCATCAATCATCAATAGAAGCTCTAAAAGATTGTCTGCTGGCGGGAAGGTAGACCCGATTAAGAAAACTCTTCCTCCTCTTACCGACTCATCCAGAACAGGCTCGAATTCCCCGTCGCTGAACTCCTGAAAGTTGATTTTCCCTAACTCTTTCCCATAATGTTGGGCAATTTTTTCTGCCAAGTCCTTACTGGTTCTTGTACAAAATAGATAACTTAACTGATCTGCCATTTTTACTTTTTAAAGATTTTGCAAATTTAAAAAAAAACCACAAGAATTGCTCTTGTGGTTTCTAAGTTTTTATTTTCCTGTATTATTACGGGAATTTCACTCCTGAATATTTGTTAATATCTACCTGTGGTAAAGTAGAGTGATACTTTTCATTAATAGATTTGATAAATTCATTGGCAATAACCGCATAACCTCTTCCTGTAAGGTGAACACCATCAAGAGAGAAAGCTCCGCCCGTTACAAATTTGGCTGTATATCTTACCCCGTCATAGATGATTCCTGACTTTCCGTTAAGCTCAACCATTTTAGTATTACTGTTTACAAAAGCAAGCCCATAAGAATCAGCAAGTGATTTTATAGAATTGTTATAAGCATCTACAGCAGTTTTCACATAACCTGCTTCTGTTTTTGTCAATACATGCTGGTTTTGTAATGGATAAGAGATTCCGTAAACATTTACAGGAGCCGGTGCTCCAGGTGCAGTGGTTCCGATTAAAGAACTTGTCGTCAAAAGGATATAATCTTCTGATGTAGCCTGTCTTGCCTGTCCAAAGATTTGTCCAAATGCTGCTGCTGTCGGCGCTCCCAAAGAAGGTGTCAATGCAGCGGTAAGCTGTGCTGATAAATCGGCAAGAGCAACATCTTTTATTAAAACAGGATTTGCAGAAGTAGAAGAAAGCAGGTTAATTCTGTCTCCGGCCCCAAAAGCAGTAAGCGCCTGCTTCAACGGCCCGTACAAACTGGCATTAAGTGTTGCTAAGTTTGCTCCTAAAGTTGTAGGCGTTAAAGGATTGTAAGGAACTGTTGTAAAGAAAGGAATTGAAGTAACATAAGGAATATTGGCAATAACCCCTTTTGTGGTTCCTACGCTTTTAAGACCATCCAATACATTTTTAATAGATCCTGCTACAAGGTTAGGATCAGAAATATCATTTGATCTATAAGTCAATGGATTTACATTATTAGTCTGTACAACTGCGGGAGTATACGTAGTAACACCTCCTACCGTCTGAGAATTGGTTCCTCCGTTGGTAGCATAAGACAATACATCGTTATTACCAATCCAAAGAGAAAAGAATGTAGCTTTTTGGGCTTTTGCATCATCTAAAACACTCGCTGTTGTAGAAGAGGCAAATCTCACAAAATATGGATTGGCAGCTCCTAATGCAAGGTTAGCCGCACTTCCGTATCCTGGTGCAATCAGGTGGAAAGACTTTGCTCCCGGAACTCCCATATTCTGGTAAGGTCCACCGGCAGCCACATTATCCAATGCAGCAGCAGGAGCGCTTGCCACAGGACTTAAGCTTCCGTTTGCCGCTACCTGAAGAGTTAATTTACCCGGAAAACCAGGCAATCCTATAAATCCTCCTACATCATTCGGCATCAAAGGCTGTTTAAATGCCCCACCGCCTGCAAGCTGCATCTGAGCTGCGATGATACTTGGATAAGACTCGTTCTGCCCGCTGCTGTAAAGCGCTCCGTCTCTGTATCCGGAGGTCAGGGAGTTTCCTAAAGAAATATATTTTGAGAAGTTTGCTTCTCCACTGGTTACCTGGACATCCTTTACATCAGTATCGAAATCAGTCTCACAACTTGTTGTAAAAAGAAGTGCAGAAACTGCAAGTGTTGATATTATAATTTTTTTCATAGTCTTCAATTAAAAAGGGTTGTACGATAAACCTAAACCAAAGTAGAATGCTCTGGCTTTTGCCTGTCCGTAAAATCCAAGATTGGCATTATTTACATCTCTGGCCTGAGGAAGTGCATATCCTCCTGCTATATCAACTCCGAACTGTTTTAGTTTAAAGCCAAGACCTCCGGTAATTACATAGGTATTGAATGATGGAGTTTCCGGGATGAAATGATCATCAGTATAAGGAGATTCGTCATAGTAAGCCCCCAGACGTCCAAAGATCATGTCTGTAAACGCATACTGGGTTCCCAATCTGAATGTTTTGGAATTTCTGAAGTTTTTAGGCGCTACCAACACAGTAGGATCTGCCTGATTCCCGACAGGAGCATTGGCGAAATCTAAAGTCAGCTTGCTGTATCTTTCCCATCCGTGATAGTTGAAATCAGCTGAAATCAACCATTTTGGAGTCACTTTATAGGTTAAACCGATTGTATATTCTTCTACCAATGGAAGGGTTGCCGTAAATTTATCCTGTCCTGTGCTTGGATCCAGTCCTAACAAAGGATAAATAGCTGCAGACGGGAACTTAAATGTAGCTGTTCCTTTTTAGCTTTCATATCCAGAGGTGAACGGTAAGCAATACTTACATCTAATTTCGGATCTGGTCTGAAATAGAAACCGAATCCGTAACCGTGTCCGCTTGCCTTCTCATCTTTAATATTTAATTCACCGCCAAACTGTGTTACCGCTTTATCCCAGTCTACTTTACCTTTAGCATAAATATAGCTTGCCCCGAAAGACACCCATGGAGCCAGCTTCACAGATACCATCGGCTGAAAATAAAAGCTTTTAAGCTCCAGTTTCTGTACCATTTCTTTCCCTTCCCAGTCATTTGGCCACTGAATGGTACTTCCGAAAGGAGTTGTAAAACTGAAACCAACAGATAAATTCTCTATAGGCTTATAAGCTACCGCAGCATATATCGGAGTCCCCATAGGATTATCCGTTTCCGTACTCTGCAAAGTATTCAGATTTTGAAAAGTAACTTTATTACTTGCACCAAACCCTCCTGCCACTATACTCAGTTTTGAAGGAATGAATGACATACCCGCCGGGTTAAAGAATGCCACACTTGCATCTTCGGCATGAGCACTAGTATGCGCCATTGCCAATTGTTTCACTCCCTGCAGAGATACCCTGAAGCCTCCTGCATAAGATAAAACACCCGCCAATAAAGCAGTTGATACTAATATTTTTTTCATAGACTATTATTATATAACCCAAATATAAAATTATTTTGAATACGTCTGTTAATATTTCTTAATATTTTAAACAATATCCCAAAAGAAAATTATGTTTAAAATAGCACTTTGAAATATATCCGCTTAAATCCATATACTATAGGAACTTATCATCTTTTGGCATTCAATATATTTTTCACGTTTAATGTTAAACAATAACGATATTGAATATTTAAGTATTTTAGAATTGCATAAAGATAAATTTACATAAATTTGCAAGATTATAAAAAATAGTTATATGAGTTGTGGATGCAAAACATCCGGCGATTCTGCCCATTCATGCGGACCGAAAAAAACCGCGAGTGGCTGTGAAAATGTAAATACCTGTGGTAATAGTTATAAATTAAGTGTTTTTGACTGGCTTTCTAACATCAACAATCCCGCATCAAACAGGTGCGATATCGTGGAAGTTAGATTTAAAAATGACAGAAAATCGTTTTATAAAAACGTAAACAATATCCCTTTACATATAGGTAGCGTAGTAACAGTAGAATCAAGCCCGGGACACGATGTAGGCGTTGTAAGCCTCACCGGAGAATTAGTAAAGATTCAGATGAAAAAGAAAAAATTTCCTGAAGAATCTATACTCAAAATATACAGACAGGCTAACCAGAAAGACCTTGAAGTCTGGCAGGAAGCCCGTAAAAAAGAAGACAGCGTAAAGCTTGAAGCAAGAAAGATCGCTCACAGAATAGGCCTTGAAATGAAGGTCACTGATGTAGAATATCAGGGTGATGCTTCAAAGATTACCTTTTATTACACGGCTGATAACCGAGTGGATTTCAGACAGTTAATTAAAGAATACGCAGGCGCTTTCAGAACAAAGATCGACATGAAACAGATCGGGTTCAGACAGGAGGCTGCAAAAGTAGGCGGAATTGGCTCATGCGGAAGAGAACTCTGCTGTTCCACATGGCTTACAGATTTCAGATCCGTCAACACGAATGTTGCAAGATACCAGCAGCTAAGCATTAACCCTCAAAAACTTGCAGGACAATGCGGTAAACTGAAATGCTGCCTTAATTATGAACTGGACAGTTACCTTGATGCATTAAGTAACTTCCCTTCTTCTTCAACCACTCTGGACACAGAGAAAGGAAGAGCATTCTGTATTAAAATAGACGTTTTCAAAAAGAAAATGTGGTTTGCTTATGTAGATAGTTCTATGGCATGGTATGATTTTGATATTGACCTTGTTAAGAAGTTAATCGCCAAAAATAAAAGAGGCGAGAAAATCCTTCCTTTAGAAGATCTTAAGCAGCCCGATATCCCTGTACACACTATTGACCTAATCCAGGAAAACAATGTGGACCGATTCGAAAAGAAGAACAGAGGAAACAACCGGAACAGAAACCAAAACAGACCGAACAACAACGGGCAAGCTCAGGGACAACAAGGACAGGGTCCAAAGAAGAACAGACAGGAAAGACCCGAAAGGTCAGAAAGACCAGAGAGATCAGAAAATCCTAATGCCAATTCCGGAAATCAGCAAAGACAGCAGCAAAGGCAACAACCTAAGCCGCAGCCAAAAGCACAGACGGAAAAAACAGAGACTTCTTCTGATCCTGAAAAAAACAGCAGAATCCAAACAAGAAAAATTTCAAAAAGAAATATCCTCCAAAAAAAGATAAAAATGCGTAAAATTTTAGGATTATTACCTCTTATTCTTTTCTTTAGCTGTCATTCTTCCTCAGGAGAGAATGTTATTATGAATTCCGTGAACAACAAATGGAACAAGAAAAGCGAGCAAAAATTTAATCTTGAAGTTTCAGATCCGCAGAATCCTAAAAATATTATATTTGTTGTAAGAAATAACAACACTTATCCTTACAGTAATATAAGATTTATTGTCAACTTCACCAATCTCCAGAACAAAAAGAAGGAAACAGATACCCTGAACTATGTTCTAGCAAAACCAAACGGAGAATGGCTTGGTACAGGTTTTGGTGATACGAAGGAAGCATTATTTCAGTATAAAATGAACTATAAATTTCCGGGAAAAGGAAAATATGAAATCAGCCTTATCCAGGCAATGAGGAACGATAACCTTCCGGGAATTGAAGACGTTGGAGTAAAAGTAGAAACGGCTAAACCGTAACCATAAATGGAAGACAACAGACAAAATGCAGGAAACAAGGGAAAAACCTTCCCCCTTCCTCCCAAAAAAAAGAAAGATACCTCTTGGAAAAAATGGGTCAGATTCATCTGGATCGGGCTTATTGCAGTAATTTTAGGTATTTCAGGACTTTTCTTTGCTGTTTCCCAGGGATTTCTTGGAGAAATGCCGGATGTAAAAGAGCTTGAGAATCCTGATATCTATGTTGCTTCTGAAATCATTTCATCCGACGGTGTTTTACTGGGAAAATTTGAAAAGGAAAAAACGCAGCCCATCACTTACAAACAGCTACCTCCTTATCTTATCTATGCTTTACAGGCAAAGGAAGATGAGCGTTTTAAGGAACACTCCGGAATCGATTTAAAATCTATTTTAAGAGCGGTCAGATATGGAGGTGACAGAGGTGGAGGTTCTACCATTACGCAGCAGCTGGCTAAATTATTATTTACCAAAGAACCATCCAAAAACCCGATCAAAAGGGTTATTCAGAAACTGAAAGAATGGTCTGTGGCAGTAAGCCTTGAAAAGCGATATACAAAAGAAGAAATTATTACGCTCTATTTCAATAAGTTCGATTTTACCTATAATGCGAACGGTATTGAAATGGCCTCCAAAATTTATTTTAATAAAACAACTTCCCAGCTTACTCTTCCTGAAGCAGCGGTTTTTGTAGCCATGCTGGAAGCTCCGATTGCCAATAACCCGATGAGAAACCCGGAACGTGCAAAAAGAAGAAGAGACGTTGTTTTACAGCAAATGCTTGAAACAGGTTATATAGATCAGGCCACTTATGATAAAGCCATCAGCACACCTGTTGAAGTAGATTATCATCCGATCAAAAACATCAATGACGATTACTCCGCTTACTATAAATTCTATTTAAGAAAAGAAATCGACAAGTATCTTGAAGGCTATGAAAAAGAAACCGGAAAGAAACTTAATCTTTACAAAGACGGATTAAAAATATATGTAACCCTTGATTCCAAAATGCAGAAATATGCAGAAGAAGCAATCAAGGAACACTTAACAGATCTTCAGAAAAGATTTGATGCCGAGCAGAGAGGCAGAAAAAACAGACCTTTCTACTATCTGACAGACAAACAGGTGAACAGTGTAATGACCCAGGCGATGAAGAGAACCGGCCGTTACAAACAACTGAAAGCCGCAGGAGTTTCTGAAGATTCTATTTTACTGGAATTCCATAAGCCTATCAAAACTTCCCGCTTTACATGGGCTGGTGAAGAAGAGGTTGAAATGTCACCTTGGGACTCCATCAGATACCACAAACAGATTGCACAGGCAGGCTTAATGTCTATGGTTCCTGGAAGTGGAGAGATCAAAGCATGGGTAGGTGGTATAGACTGGCAGCATTTCCAGTACGACCACATCAAGCAGGGTAAAAGACAGGTAGGATCTACATTCAAGCCTTTCGTTTATGCTACAGCAATTATGAAACTGGGTATGACACCATGTTCAACTGTTTCTAACGGAACTTACGACCACAAAGGATGGCATGTTCCGGGAAGAGGCGGAATGCTGACCTTGAAAGATGCACTGGCACACTCTCAGAACCCGGTAGCAGCACGTCTTATTGAAATGACAGGGGTAGATGCCGTTATCCAGACCGCAAGAGATCTGGGAGTAACAGAAGATATCCCTAGAAACAATACCATTGCTTTAGGTTCATCAGATATTACCATCTATGAAATGCTAGGTGCCTACAGTACTTTCGCCAACTATGGAAACTACAACAGACCGGAAATGATCTGGAGAATTGAAGATGCCAACGGAAGAGTGATCAAAGAAGTAAATGTAGAGCCGAAAGAAGTAATGAACCCAATGTACGCCTACACCATGATTGAATTGATGAAAGGTGTGGCACAATTCGGTACCGCTTCAGGAGAACTTGGAAGAAAAGGAATTTCAAAAGCAGTGGAAATTGCAGGTAAAACAGGTACTACACAGAACAACTCCGACGGTTGGTTTATGGGAATCACTCCAAAACTGGCAACAGGAGCCTGGGTAGGATGGGAAGACAGAGCCACGCACTTCTTCGGAACCGGTGAAGGTCAGGGTGCGAAAATGGCATTACCGATCTGGGCTATCTTCATGAAGAAAGTATGGGCAGACAAATCTCTGGGAATTACTCCTGATGATAAGTTCACCAGACCTTCCGACTGGAAAGACGGATGTTCCAACCTGAAAGGCCTCGGCGAAGGATATGGAGACGACGGAGGACTTCAGACTATTGACGAGATTAAAAATCCAAGGCCGGTAGATCCAACGCCTAAACATAATACAGAGAAAAAAGAAGAAAATGTTAATGAAAATCTTCACTCCGGTGATGAGGTAGATTTCAATAAATAAATTCTCTTTTACAAATACACAAGACCTTTCAACAATCTGAAAGGTCTTTTCTTTTATAATTAATACCTTTGACCTATGAATATTGAACAGATCACACAACCTTTTACCGATATATTTCCGGGAGACCTCTCCGGTAACACCATGCAGAGAAATACCCCAAAAGTTTTATTTGCAACTGTAAAGCCGGCAGGTTTTGACGGACCAAAACTTATTGCCTTTAATGAATCCCTGTCTGAAGAGATAGGACTGGGAAAATATGAAGAAAAAGACTTGGATTTTCTCGTAGGAAACCACCTCCCTGAAAATATAAAGACCTATGCCACCGCCTATGCCGGCCACCAGTTTGGAAACTGGGCAGGACAGCTCGGAGACGGAAGAGCCATCCTTGCCGGAGAAATCATCAGCAAAGACGGAAAAAAAACAGAAATCCAATGGAAAGGCGCTGGAGCAACTCCTTATTCCAGGCATGCAGACGGAAGAGCCGTACTGAGATCTTCTGTACGTGAATACCTGATGAGTGAGGCCATGTATCACCTGGGAGTTCCTACTACCAGAGCTTTAAGCCTTGCCTTTACCGGTGAAGATGTGGTAAGAGATATGATGTATAACGGAAATCCGCAGCTGGAGAAAGGTGCCGTGGTAATCCGCACCGCTGAAAGCTTTTTACGTTTCGGGCACTTCGAACTGATGTCTGCCCAGAGAGAATACAATACGTTGCAGGACCTCTCAGATTTTACCATCGAAAACTACTATCCCGAAATCACTTCGGACGGCGATCAGAAATACAAAGACTTTTTTAAAAATATATGCACCAGAACAGCAGATCTTATGGTTGAATGGTTCCGCATAGGATTTGTTCATGGGGTTATGAATACCGATAATATGTCCGTTTTAGGCTTAACTATCGATTACGGTCCTTATTCAATGATGGATGAGTATGATCTGAACTTCACCCCGAATACCACTGACCTTCCCGGAAGAAGATATGCCTTCGGAAAACAGGGCCAGATTTCCCAGTGGAACCTTTGGCAGCTTGCGAATGCCCTTCATCCGCTTATTAAAGATGAAAAATTTTTAGAGGATACATTAAATCATTACGGGACCTACTTCTGGGAAGCTCATGACAAAATGCTCTGCAAAAAATTCGGTTTTGATGAACTCAGAGAGAGTGATGAAGAATTTTTTACCAACTGGCAGGGATTAATGCAGGAACTCCATCTGGATTATACTTTATTTTTCAATCGGTTGGAAAAATTAAATGAAAACAGTGACATCAGAAGTCTTTTTGAAAACATTTCCTATTCCGTATTAAACGAAGAGAAGTTAAGAAAGCTGGAAGATTTTGTGAAAAGCTATGATGCCAGATTATCGTCCAATACCATTTCAAAGGAAGAATCGTTATCCCTGATGAAACATGCCAATCCGAAATTTACACTGAGGAATTATCTTCTCTATCAATGTATAGAAGAAATCAACGTCGGGAAAACTGAAATGCTTGAAAAGCTTACCCGTGCCTTAGAAAATCCTTATGAAGAGTTATTTCCTGAGTTTTCGGCAAAACGCCCTTCAACCTATGATGATACCACCGGATGCTCTACCTTATCCTGCAGCTCATAGCAATTAAGAATATGATAATATTAAACTCATCGGATCCGGTGAGTTTTTTTATTCTATTTTTGTAAAAAATTAACCGTGTCTTTAATTAAAGCAAAACTTATAGCCCTTTTAAAGCAGCTGTTTCCGGCTTCCTATACAGAACTTGCTGTCTTTCTGTTATTTCTGATTTCTTACGGAACATTAGGCACCTATATAGCACTTCATTACCGCATCATTTTCGACATCCGGATTCCCTGGGATGCCTATTTCAGTTTTGACAATAAAGCCATCGTAATGTCCGGCGGAAGTTTTGAAAGACATCCTCTCGCCTATTATTTTTTCAACTGGATCAGAGAGTTTTCACTTTTTATGTCAGGCGGGAAAATGGATGCTACATTTAGGCTTACTCTTGCATGGTTGAGTAATATGGCAATAAGTTTATGTATTTTACAGATTTTCAAATACCTCAGAAACATCATACAACTGCCGTTGAAAGTTGCTGTATTGCTTGTTTTGTTTTTTGGAACGTTTTCTACTCCTGTTATCCTTTCTTTTACTCCGGAAAATTTTACTTACACCCTTCTTTTGCTCAGTATTTACAATTACTACGCAGCCGTAAAGCTTAAAAAGAATGAAAAAATACCGGGATCCGCTTTAGTCCTTGCCGGAATCTCCATTGGAGGCATTACCATCACCAACCTGAGTAAAGTTTTTATGCCTGTATTATTTGAAAAAGACCTTTTCAGAAGCTGGAAAAAATTGGGAAATGCTGTTTTCCGCGTCGTGCTTACCACAGCCTGCTTTGTGTTTCTCTATCTGCTCCGGATCGATTTCAAATATGAAAATATCTTCTCAAAGACCAACCAGCAGTATGAAAAATTCTCGAATGTGGAATCAATTCCCGACTGGGACATGATGCTTTCTTATTTTTTCGGAGGCAGTATTTTGTTTCCGAGCTTTATGACAACGGATAAGCATAATATGAAAGGATTTGATTTCAAGGGTCTTCTCATGGAGCCTTATTCATCTGCTTTTTGCTACGCTTTTGTTATCATACTGTTAATCCTGATTTTGTGGAGTTATTTGAAAAACTTCAGGAACAGGCTGGTGCAGATTATTGCGATTTCATTTCTGATTGACATTGTGATTCATTGTGTGATGAGGTTCGGACTTCATACCTCGTACATTTATGGAGGCCACTTTGTTTTTGTATATCCGATTCTTTTAGGATGGCTGTTTTACGCCTACAGGTCAAAACCGGGAACTTTTACATTTCTGATGATAATGACTGGCATTTTATTTGTCTTTTTATTGGCTAATAACCTTTTCAGAATGTCGGATTTTTTCCAGTTTCTGGAAAATTACTATCAATAAAAAAAGCTGAGAAAATTCTCAGCTTTGCTTTTATATTTTGTCTAAATCCTTATTTCGCTTCAGAACAGAAAATCCTGTACTGTACAGCGATCGCAGATTTAAAGTATTCTCTTATTTTGGAAAGGTCAGAAGCAGCGCTCTGTTTTGTAAAGTAGCTTCCTGCAAGAATTTTGTAATTAGGTCTTAAAGAAGCATCCGTTTCCACCTTCAGGTTCGGGAATCTTTTTCTGAAGTAAGATTTCACCTCATTAGCCTCCTCATTGCTTTTCACCGTTGTGATCTGGATCTTAAACCCTAAAATCCTTGGATTTTTACGACAGATTTCCGCATTCGTAAGTTCCCTGCTCGGAACATAGATCTTCGGAGGTTTTGGTGCACTCACAATTCCACTGTCCGTATTATTTTCTCTTACCGAATTACCACCGGTTGTTTTGGAGCATTTCCCTTCAATTCCTTCCAAAGCAGCACTTACTTTAGGGTCCATAGTCATAATAAGCTCCGTTCCCGAAAGAGTATCCCTTTGAACAACCTGCTGGGCTTCAATACGATAAAACCCAAATAACGATAATATTGAAAATATTTTGATTAAATTTCTCATTTAAACTTGTTTCCGCAAATTTATACAAATTAAAAAATTATACCAAACAACACTATTTAGAATCAATACAAATTAAACTTAAATGATATTTTCCCTTTTCCATATACCGTTAAATTCCTGTTAAAAATATTATTTTTGCGGAATTGATTGGTTCAATATTTTACTAACATAAGATAATTTAAATGATTAGTTGGAGAAAGCATTATAAACAAACGTTGATCGCGATAGGCTTATTGCTATCAACCAGTGCTTCAATTTACGGGCAAGACGGCGATCCTAAAAACGGCGAAAAACTTTTCAAAGCGAATTGTACTGCATGTCACGCGCTGGACAAACAAGTAATAGGACCTCCTTTGAAAGGGGTTGTAGAACGAGTAAAGACAGAAGGAGGTGTAGACAAAGATTGGCTTCACAAGTGGATCAAAGACAACAAAGCTCTTAGAGCTTCTGGGGACAAATACGCCAATGAGATTTTTGAAAAGTTTAATAAAACTGAAATGTTGCAGTTTCCGAACCTTACCGATAAGGACATCGACGACATTTTAGCTTTTACAACTAATCCTCCGGCTCCCGAGCCAGCCAAAACTGACGATAAAGCAACTACAGGTGTAGGGGCAACATCAGTAGCACCGGCAAACAATACCACAACAAGCGTTGTAATCATTTCACTTATTGCAATAGCAGGTTTATTGGTTTGGATCTTAATTAAACTGAGACAATTGGTTAAATTAGGCCAGTCTGAAGACCTTGCAGGACTGAACGAAACAAGAGTGAAGTCTTTCAGTGAAATCTATGAGAAATACCATTATGTAGGTAAAGCAATCCTGGGTATCCTTGCCCTTCTTGCCGCTTATGGAGTTTGGAACTGGATCATGTGGATCGGGGTTTACAAAGGATATAAGCCGGAACAGCCTATCTACTTCTCTCACAAAATTCACGCTGGAGAACAGAAAATCGACTGTCAGCTATGTCACTCCAGTGCCAAATACGGAAAAGTATCCGAAATACCTTCCATGAACGTGTGTATGAACTGTCACAGAACTATTTCTGAGTACAATGCAGATCACTACATGGAGCCAGGAAAAGATAAAGCATTCTACGACGGTGAAATCCAGAAGATCTACGCAGCTACTGGCTGGGATCCTGCAAAACAGCAGTACACTGGAAAAACACAGCCGGTTGAATGGACCAGAATCCACAACATGCCAGACTTCGTGTACTTCAACCACTCTCAGCACGTAATTGCTGGGGAGCAAGCCATCATCAATTCTTTCAACAAAAAGAATCCTAACAACAAAATTGATGTTGTATGTAAAGCTTGTCACGGAAAAATTGATACAATGAATGTTGTTCAGATGGCTAATGACTTCACGATGGGATGGTGTATCGAGTGCCACAGAACTACTGAGGTTGATATGAACAACGGTTATAATAAAGAATACTTCAAGAATCTACATGACAAGTTGAAAAAACAATATCCTAAGGATGGCGGTAAGATCACTGTAGATGCAATTGGAGGTCTTGAGTGTGGTAAATGTCATTATTAATAACTAAAAAATTAGAAGTATAAATGGCTTCAAACAAAATACAATTTAGAAGTATTCATGAACTTAAAGATCCGGCTTTGAACAACAAGCTGGCTCAGAAAGAGTTTCAGGAAGAAATTCCGGTAGAAGATTTCCTTGGAGATGCTGAACAGAACGGATCCAGTACTTCAAGAAGAGATTTCTTAAAAATATTAGGATTCTCTACGGCAGCAGTAACATTAGCTGCCTGTGAAGCACCGGTAATCAAAACGATTCCTTATGTGGTAAAACCACATGACATTATTCCGGGGTTCCGAACTATTACGCTTCAACATATTTTGACGGATTCGACTTCGCCAGCGTTTTAGTAAAGACCCGTGAAGGAAGACCTATCAAAATAGAACCAAACCCTACAGCAGGTGACTTGGGAAAAACGAACGCAAGAGCTCAGGCAAGTGTACTTTCTCTTTATGATAACGATAAAGTAAAGCAGCCTAAACTAGATGGTAAAGACGAAACTTTCGATAAAGTAGACAGTTTTGTTCTTAAAGGTCTGGCAGATGCCAATGCAGCAGGTAAAAAAATCGTGCTTTTGTCACACTCTTTACCTTCCCCTACTTTCAAAAAGCTATTTGCAGAATTCAAAGCTAAATACCCTACTGCTGAACTTGTAACGTATGATGCTTATCCTCACTCTGCAGCTTTAGATGCAGCTCAGGAAGTATTCGGACAGAGAGCATTACCGGTTTACGACCTTAAAGGTTCAGAATTGGTAGTTTCTTTCCAGGCAGATTTCTTAGGAGATTACAACGCGGCAAGCTTAGAAACATCTTACGCAGCAGCAAGAAAGCCAGGAGCAAACATGTTGAGACACATTCAGGTGGAATCCAACATGTCATTAACAGGTGCTAATGCTGACTCAAGATACAGATTAAAGCCAAGTGCAGTAAACAAAACTTTAGTTGAAGTTTACAACGCAATCGTAGGAGGAGGTACTTCTGATAAAACCGCTTCTGAAATTGCAGCTGAACTTAAAGCAAAAGGCAGCAAAGCTGTTGTTTTTGCTGACGGTTCCAAAGGAGCACAGGTTTTGGCACACTTAATCAACCAAAAATTAGGATCAGTAGCTTTCACAGGTAAAGCTAACTTCCTTAAAGAATTTGATAAAGCAAGATACGAGGAATTCTTAGGATGGGTAAATGCAGGTCAGGTTGGCGTATTGATCGCAAACAATGTAGACCCTATCTACTCTCACCCGAAAGGAGAAGATTTCAAAAAATCTTTAGCTAAAGTTGCTTGTGTAGTAGCTGTAGCTGATAAGAAAAATGAAATGTACAAAGCAGCGAAAGCTGTAATTCCTGTAGCTAACTGGTTAGAGTCTTGGGGTGATATTGAACCTCAGACAGGAGCCTATTCATTAATGCAGCCTACCATCCAGAAAATCTACAAATCAAGACAGATCGAAGAATCCCTATTGGTTTGGAAGAATGGTAAAAACAATGCTGCCAACAATTATTATGATTATCTGAAAGCGAGTGCAGCTTCTATTTTAGGAGGTACTTCTTTTAACAAAGCTTTATATAACGGTTTCACTACTTCAAGCAATGCAACTTCACTGTCATATGCAGGAGGTAATGCAACTCAGGCTATTGCTGAATTAGGAAGCTTCAAGCCTTCAGAATTAGAATTGGTATTATACACCAAGCCTTCAATGGGTGACGGTACCCAGGCCAACAACCCTTGGCTTCAGGAATTACCGGATCCTATCACAAGAATGTCTTGGGATAACTATCTGACTATTTCTCCAAAAGATGCAGAAAAGTTTGCTATCGATAACGATCTTAATGCAAGAATGCAGCTGGACGGTTCTATCGTAAACCTTACTGTAAACGGAGTAACAATAAAAGATGTTCCTGTATTCATCCAGCCGGGACAGGCAGAAGGATCTGTAGGTCTTGCGCTTGGATACGGTAAAAAAGATTCAGGAGCTACTGCCGATACCGGAGTGAACGCTTATCCTTTATTTGACGGTTCTAACTTAGTTGTTTCAGGAGTTAAAATCGAAAAAACAGGAGAAGATCACGAATTCGCCGGTATCCAGTTACAAAATACCCTGATGGGACGTTACGAAATCGCTAAAGAAGTTCCTTTGGCAGAATTCTTAAACGTTGCATTTGATGATGAACACAAAGGATGGAACAAGCCTTTGGAGTACCACACCATCAGTGGAGCCCTTCCTGCAAGAAAGATTGACCTTTGGGATGCTTTCGATGATACGGACGGACCTCACTTCAACCTTTCTGTTGACCTGAACTCTTGTACAGGTTGTGGAGCATGTATCATTGCTTGTCAGGCAGAAAACAACGTTCCTGTTGTAGGTAAGAAAGAAATCAGAATGTCAAGAGATATGTATTGGTTAAGAATTGACCGTTACTATTCTTCAAGACAGAAAGTAGAAGTATACGAAGGATTGAAAGAAGGAATGGCAGTACCGGAATTGTACGGTACAGCATTCGGAGACGGAGGTGCATTAAACCACCCTGCAGACAATCCGGATGTGATCTTCCAGCCGGTAATGTGCCAGCACTGTAACCACGCTCCTTGTGAAACTGTATGTCCGGTAGCGGCTACTTCACACGGTAAGCAAGGTCAGAACCACATGGCTTACAACAGATGTATCGGTACAAGATATTGTGCAAACAACTGTCCGTACAAAGTAAGACGTTTCAACTGGTTTACTTATAACCTGAATGATAAGTTCGATTTCAACATGAACAATGATTTAGGTAGAATGGTACTTAACCCGGATGTAGTTGTAAGAACTAGAGGGGTAATGGAGAAATGTTCAATGTGTATCCAAATGACTCAGAATACTATTCTTGAGGCTAAGAAAGAAGGAAGAAAAGTGAAGGATGGAGAATTCCAGACAGCTTGTTCTAAAGCTTGTTCTACAGGATCATTGACATTTGGAGACATGAATGATAAAGATTCTTCAATCAGAGAGCAGTATGCATCTAACAGAAGATATTACTTACTGGAAGAGATCGGAACAAAACCAAACGTGTTCTATCATACTAAAGTAAGAAACAGAGTAGAAAAATAAAGTTTAAATAATAAATAGGTAAAAAATGTCAGGACATTACGAAGCTCCGATAAGGGAACCTCTAATTATTGGTCACAAAACTTATCACGATATCACAGAAGATATTGCACGACCTATCGAAGAAAGAGCAGGTAAACTATGGTGGATTTCACTATATGCAGCCTTAGTTCTATTCATCTACGGATTTGGCTGTATCGCTTATACTATCGGAACAGGTATTGGAGCATGGGGGCTTAACAGAACTATTAACTGGGGTTGGGATATTACCAACTTCGTATGGTGGGTAGGTATCGGTCACGCCGGGACCCTAATCTCCGCAGTATTATTATTATTTAGACAGCGTTGGAGAATGTCTGTAAACAGATCTGCAGAGGCGATGACGATCTTTGCGGTTGTACAGGCAGCCATCTTCCCTGTAATCCACATGGGTAGAGTTTGGGTAGGATATTGGGTATTCCCTTTACCAAACCAGTTCGGTTCTCTTTGGGGGAACTTCAACTCTCCTCTACTTTGGGACGTATTTGCAATCTCTACGTATTTCTCGGTATCAACAGTATTCTGGTTCATGGGACTAATCCCTGACTTTGCAATGATCAGAGATAGAGCTAAAACTCCTTGGACTAGAAAAATTTATACATTCCTTGCATTCGGATGGGGTGGTAAAGCAAAACACTGGCAGAGATTCGAAGAACTTTCTTTGGTTCTTGCAGGTTTGGCTACTCCACTTGTATTCTCGGTACACACTACCGTATCTTTTGACTTCGCAACTTCGGTTATTAAAGGATGGCACTCTACAATCTACCCTCCTTACTTCGTTGCCGGTGCGATCTTCTCAGGATTTGCAATGGTACAGACCCTATTGCTTGTAGCAAGAAAAGTTTGTCACCTTGAAGAATACATCACTATGTATCACATCGAAATCATGAACATCGTAATCATCCTTACAGGAGGTATGGTAACTGTGGCTTATGCTACTGAATACTTCATCGGATGGTACTCAGGTTCGAGATTTGAAGACTTTACATATCTTTCTCCGGGTGCTGCCGTAGGACCTTACTGGTGGGCATTCTGGTCATTGATCATCTGTAACCTTGTAATTCCTGCTTCATTCTGGTTCAAGAGATTGAGAACGAATATTATCTGGACTTTCATCGTTGCATTGATCATCAACATCGGTATGTGGTTTGAGCGTTTCGATATCATCGTTATCAACCTTTCAAGAGACTACTTACCTGGATCTTGGACTATGTTTAAACCAACCATCATTGATGTGGGTGTATACTTAGGAACTATCGGATTCTTCTCTGTATTATTCTTATTATACGCAAGAACGTTCCCTGTAATTGCACAGGCTGAATTAAAATCGATTCTGAAAATTTCAGGTGAAACTTATAAAGCAAAAGAAGGAGATGAGCACCACTAAAATTGTATACGGACTTTATGCTGACGACGACGATTTAATGAACGGCGTTAAAGCATTCAACGATAAAGGGATTGCAATAAACGAAGTTTATACTCCATTCCCGGTTCACGGACTTGATAAAGCTTTAGGGTTAAAGAAAACTAGAATTTCTGATGCCGCATTCATCTACGCCCTTTACGGAGTTACCATTGGTGCTACTGTAACCTGGTATGTGATGAATCACGACTGGCCTCAAAACATTGGTGGTAAACCTGCTTTTGACTGGGCACACAACATGCCTGCATTCGTAGTTCCAATGTTTGAATTAATGGTATTCTGCGCAGCTCACATGATGTCATTGACTTTCCTTGTTAGAAACAAAATGTATCCTGGAGCTCCGGCTCAGAATCCTGATCCAAGAACTACTGATGATAAATTCATGATGGAATTTGTAACTGATGACGTAGAGTCTGTAAAACAGTTGCTGATTGAAACCGGAGTTGAAGAAATAACTGTTAAAGATGCTTAAAATGAAAAAGAATGTATTAAAAATTACAGCTGTTTTAGGTTTAACAACGGTTTTACTTAATTCTTGCGGACCAAAAGAAAATACACCATTGGTATATTTCCCTGATATGTACTTTCCGGTAGCCTACGATCCATTGATGAAAGCTCAGGATGCATACTCTGATCATGAAAATGAAATTCCTGCTTTCGTTAAAAATAGTTTTGCAACAGGTCTTGCTCCGGTAGAAGGATCAGTTGCTCAGAATAAAGACGGAATCTTTGAAGAAAGCCTTCTGCCTAAAAATGTAGATGAATATAACGCTGGTTATGACGCTTCTAAAACAATGACAACATCACCTCTTAACCCAGCGAATGCTGCCAAAGATATTGAAAGAGGGAAAATCTTGTTTGACCACACTTGTGCCGCATGTCACGGAACTGGTGGTGATGGGCAAGGTCCGATTGTACAGAGCGGAGCTTTCTCTGGTGTACCAAACTATGCTGACAGAGAGATTACTGTAGGATCTGTTCATTATGTATTAACTAACGGTAGAAATGCAATGGGATCTTATGCTGGACAGCTTAACGCTGGTGACAGATGGAGAGTAGCAATGTATGTAATGAGTGCCTTTAAAAAAGCAGCGGCAGCACCTGCAGCAGCTACAACGGCAGCTGCTACACCAGCACCGGCCGCAGATGCAAAAGAGACTACTACCGAAACTAAAAAATAAGAAAAGAAATGTATAGTTTTTCACCAAAATTAAAATCAACTTCTATAATCCTTCTTGTTGTAGGTTTAGTTCTATTTGCTATCGGTTTCTTTATGAATAAAGGACTTTCCACTGAAAAAATAGAGCACATGATGGAAGCGGTTCACGCTTCCGGTCATACTGCCCCTACACACTCCAGTGAAATGGTAGGACCTCAGGACCATGCAGCTCATTTAGAGCATGCAGAACTTCAGGTTCACAACCAGCCACTGGCATCGCTGCACTTTGTAGCAGTATTTTTCTTTGGAATTAGCTGTGCTGTATTATTCTTTTACTGTATTCAGCACGCTGCCCACGCAGGTTGGCCTATTATTATTACAAGAGTAATGGAAGCCATTGCTTCTTATATCCCATATGGTGGTGCAATCCTGGTTATTCTGATGATATTGAATATCACTCACAATGGCCACTTATTCCACTGGATGGATCCTGAATTGACAGATCCTAACTCTGCACACTTTGATGTGATCCTTTTCGAAAAGAAAAGATTCTTAAATATTCCTTTCTATGCGATCAGAACTTTGATCTATGTGATCGGCGCTTCTTTCTTCGCATGGAAACTTAAAGCTCAGTCTAAAAAAGTAGACGAGACCAAATCTAAAGTAGATTATCAGATGCTTTACAGATGGGCGGTAGGATATATTGCATTCTTTGGATTTGCTTCTGCTGCATGGGCTTGGGACTGGTTGATGTCTATTGACCCTCACTGGTATTCTACAATGTATATCTGGTATTCAATGGTTAGCTGCCTTTCAAGTGGTATCGCTGTGATCATCCTTCTAAGTGTTTACCTGAAGAAAAACGGTTTCTTACCTCAGTTCAATGATAACCACTTACACGATTTAGGAGTATTCCTTTTCGCTACAAGTATGCTTTGGACGTATACATGGTTTGCACAGTTCATGCTTTACTGGTACGCGAACGTTCCGGAAGAGGTTAACTACTTCTTTGGAAGATTCCAGCACTACGGACCTACATTCTTACCGATGTTGATCATCAACTTCTTATTACCTTTATTGGTATTAGTAAGCAGCAGCATCAAGAGAAACTACAAAGTAGTAACAACAATGGCTGTAGTAGTTATCTTAGGTCACCTTTTAGATTACTTCAATATGGTTATGCCGGGAACGGTAGGACCTTACTGGAAAACGCCTGAAGTATTCCTGTTAATTGCAGGAGCTGTTCTATTCGTAGCAGGATTATTTATGTTTACTGTATTAACTGCTTTATCTAAACTGAAGCTTATTCCTACAGGAAACCCATTCTTACACGAATCTGAAATTTATGAGTATCCTTTCTAAGGACTTATAACAGATATAAAATAAAAAGACTGATTGTAATGATCAGTCTTTTTTTGTGCAGATAAGTGAATATTATAAATTCTTCAGGCAACCATTTTCAGTTTTCTGTGTCTTTATAATGAGACCCCGTGAATTATTTTAATCAAAAAATAATAATATGAAAAGAAATTATCTTATCAGCCTCCTGTTTGTTTTCCTACTAAATTTTATTCCGGCACAAAGCATAACTTTTGTTTCCGAGCAAACGAACAAACCTTTACCTAAAGTTTCTGTATTTGGGAATGACGGAAGCATTCTCGCTTTTTCCGATATTGACGGCAAAATTGATAAGCAGGCACTATCTCCTTCCAAGGAAAAATTCCAGCTGGTATACAATAATTTTCCCGTTGCCCTTCTCTCCTATTCGGAGCTTAACCAGGATATCATTAAAATTAATGATCAGGTTAAAGAAATAGAAACCGTGGTCATCAGGAATACCAAACCGGCAAAATACATTATCATCAAAGGGAATTTTAACGCGTATGTAACGGTAAACAATAAGCTAAACGGCTACACGGACGGAATAGTTTCTTATGTTTTTGATAATAAAACCAAAAAGCTGAAAAGTACCAACGTTGAGCAATACCGGGTTTTCAGATTAGAAATCAAAAATGAGAAAAAGCAGACCTCAACATGGGATTACGGCACTTCTTTACAGCTTCCCAAACTAAAAAATGTTGGAAATCCGGAAGAATATAAAACCAAAAGAAATACCATCAAAGAACTAAAAGGAGCTAGCAGGGACCAAATCGAAGTATCAGGGGCTGCCCTTCAGGAGAAAGAGTTTTCTTTATTTGGCTTCAGGTTTTTTGATATCCGTACTATCCTGAATATGTCTTTCGAAAAAAATTCAGAAAAAACCCTGAAAGACTTCCTTGAATATAATGAGGTTGCTTTTGTAAAACTCAAACATAAAAGTGAGCCGGATTATAACCAGATCATCCTCTACAATAACTTTTATCCTACAGAACTTAATTTCAGTAACGATGACGATTTAGAAAAAGTAAAATTTGACAAAGACAACAGCAATTACAAAACAAAATACTGGCAGGAATCTTCTTTCCCCAATATGCAGACCATTTTCAGTTCATTTTTTAAAGATGATCTGAAAGAACAGCAAAACAAAGCCGGAAATTAACGGTGTTTCCGGACTAACAGAAGCTTAGCCTTATCCTATAAATAATTTTTATCCCGAACAAAAGAGAAATAAAAACTTACTATTAATAAAGGTTTTATTAAATTTGTAGCAAACCCAATTAAAATGAAAAAGTTTTCTTTTCTACTTGTTTTCAGTCTGTTGCTTTTTACGGCATGCAAGAAGGATCATGTAGATGCTACGAATACTAAAACGCTGCAGTCAAGTATCAATGACATGACTTCCAGCCTTTCAACCATTAAACAGATCAAGTTCAACGAAGCGCTTTACATTCTAAAGACGTTTGGGGTAGAAGCAGACGGCGATGTGGAAGAACTGAAAGCCCTTGGAAA
Organism: Chryseobacterium sp. GTID13; assembly: GCF_056172655.1. Classification (NCBI taxonomy): domain Bacteria; kingdom Pseudomonadati; phylum Bacteroidota; class Flavobacteriia; order Flavobacteriales; family Weeksellaceae; genus Chryseobacterium; species Chryseobacterium sp. GTID13. Next base: position 590,453 of record NZ_JAOCMB010000002.1, on the reverse strand, counting down.
GCTGATTGACGGGAAAAAAGTTCCTGAAATCCTTGCCATGGCTGATGAAGTGGCACAGAAAAACGGAATTGAATGGGCCAGTACAGCTCCTCCTTCTCTTGGAGAGATGAATATCTTCGGCGATGATAAGGCTAAAGAAACCGACCCTAATGATGTAAAAGCAAATTCATTAAGCATTATCACCAGACCTACCGGCGATGACGGCACCGGAGCACCTACAGCTATTCAGGTGGTACCAAGGCTTGTAGATACTGCAGGGAACCCTGTATCATTTACAGGAGCCGGTCTGGAAGCTACTTTAGAAGTGTTCAGCAACGGAGTAAAGCTTTCTACAGCTAAAAACCTTATGCAGGATAATAACTTTAAAGGATTCAATTTAAAATTCTCTTCAATTCCTGCCGCTAAAGTGGTAGATGGAAAAATTGATATCACCGTTTCAGTAAAAACCACAGCTAAGACATTCAAAATGTCCAAAATCGGACTTGATGTAAATGCATCAGCTTTAAAAGTACCTGCTGCACCTAAAACTGATTCAACAGCTGTTACGCAGGATCCTAATGCTGTAATTGACCCTAATAATCCTACAGCTGCTCCAACAACACCTGCAGATCCAAACGCTGCTGCAACTACTCCTGCCGCCCCAAAACAGCCGGCAGCAGACCCTAAAAATACAGTAAGTAAATTCTTAAGCAGCGTAAGTTCACAAAACCTTAAGGCAGCATATGATGCTTCCAGCAATCCAAGCTGGGGAAGCTATGAATCATTCTCCAATCCTACTTCAGGCTTCGGATCGGTGAAAAATGTAAGTGTAAAAAACATTACAACCAACGGAACAACGGCCAATGGAGCCAGTGTAAATGCAACCTATGATGTAACAGACAAGAACGGAAAAACTACTTCTTTAAAGGTTACTTTCGGACTTAAAAATGTAAACGGAGATTGGAAAATTTCCAGCTATAAAATCAACCCATAATGGCTTCACAAGAACTGATTAAAAAACTGGAAGAAACCATTGAAAATGTTCCTGACTTTCCTATCCCGGGAATTCAGTTTAAGGATATTTCACCCATTTTCCTGAACCCAAAGCTATATGAAGAAGTCATTGCAGACCTCGTTACTTTCAGCAAGGGAAAAGTAGATGCCGTATGCGGAATTGAAAGCAGAGGCTACCTCTTTGGAATTGCCATTGCGGTAGCACTTGAAGTTCCATTCATTTTAATCAGAAAAGCAGGAAAACTCCCGCCACCCATTATTTCAGAAAATTATGATCTGGAATATGGAAGTGCTGTCATAGAAACCCGTGAAGGGCAGATAAAGCCGGGACAGAGAATTCTGATCCATGACGATTTGCTGGCAACAGGCGGAACTACAGAAGCTGCGGCAAAACTTGTGGAAAAACAAGGGGCAACCGTTTCACAATTCAGTTTTCTTATTGGCCTGAAAGGTTTGAACGGAGATGAAAAACTGAAAAAATTCAATGCAGAGATTTACCATATTTTAGAATTTTAATTCTAAAGAATATAAAAATGCTTCGGCTCCGCTCAGCATGACATCTTTAAAGCCATCTTTTTTATCCATTTTAAAATAAGATTATAATATTAGAAATGTCATGCTGAGCGGAGCCGAAGCATCCTTTTTAATAAATTCACCGTACCCGGTCAACAATTCACAACATTTCATTAATAATACTCACAAAGTATTTTGTAAATCATTCAGAAACAATTAAATTTGCAGTTCAATTTTTAAGAATTTATGGCAAAATTGGGAAAGAATGCTCAGAACGAGCAAGAAGGTAAAGAAACGGTTGAGTTCTTTAAAGACCTTGACAGAGAGGCATTAAACACTGAAAGATTCCTTGAAAAATATTCAAAGCAATTGGGTATTGTATTTGGGGTATTGGTTTTAGGTGTTTTAGGATTCTTTGCTTACAAACAATTTGTAGTAGCTCCTCAGAATGTTGAAGCTGTAAAAAGTTTCCTTGCTGCTCAAAAAAACCAGACCGAAGGGAAAGACAAAGAAGCTTTGGGAGGAAATTCTGCAGCAAATCCAGGTTTTTTAGGAACATATAACGAATATTCAAACACAAAGGTTGGTGAACTTTCTGCTTACAATGCAGGTTTATTAAAATTCAAAGCTGGAAAATTCCAGGAAGCTTACGATCTTTTGGACAAATTTTCATCTGCTAACAAAACATTAATGGCATTGAAATACGGTGCTATGGCAGATGCTAAATCAGGTCTTAACCAAAATGATGAAGCTTTATCTTTACTGGACAAAGCATCAACTGCTTCTGATGATCCTTATACTACTTACTATTTCACAAGAAAAGCAGGTATTTTAGCATTAGGATTAAAGAAAAATGCGGAAGCTAAGAAATACTTCTCTGCAATTGACGAGAAATATCAGGACTACGACAACGGAATGTCTGATTCTTATATTGAAATGACTAAATATTTTTAAATAATGGCAACAGTTAATCTTTCCGATTACAAGCCACTTCATATAACCAATGCCGAAGATTTTTCTATCGGCATTGTTTTTTCTGAGTGGAATGATTTTGTAACTTACAATCTTCGTGATGCAGCTTTGGAAATTCTTGAAAAAGAAGGAGTAAAACCAGAAAACATTAAACTTTTCCCGGTTCCGGGCGCTTTTGAACTTACTTATGCCAGCATGCAGCTGTGCAAAGAAAGAAAATATGACGCAGTAATTGCCATCGGGTGTATTATCCGTGGCGAAACTCCTCATTTCGACTTTGTAAGTGCCGGAGTAGCGCAGGGAATCAAAGACTGTAATGTTCTTACAGACACCCCTACTATTTTCTGTGTACTAACGGATGACAACAAAGAACAGTCTATCGCAAGAAGCGGCGGGGATTTAGGGAATAAAGGCGTTGAAGCAGCCGTGACAGCTCTGAGAATGATCGATTTCAAAAGAAAACTTTCTGACAAAAAAGGCAATATTGGCTTCGGACAATAATCTTTAATGCACTTTAACAGTATACAGGACTATTTTTTAATAGTCCTTTTTTGTTGGAACATTTAATCAGGTTGCTTCATCATTAATAATTTAAAAGAATCATAAGAAATGGTATGCTTCCACTTTTTTTCACTAAAAGTTATATAAAAAACTATCTTTGTGAAAATTAATTTGTCCATTACGTATGCTTCCAAGTAAAATAAAACCATTCTTGTATTTAGGGATTTTTTATCTTATCATCTCGTTAATCATACGGATTGTATTTCTTTTCCACCCTATTACGACAGCCAGTTTCGGATTTTTTGAAGTGATAAAAGTCCTGGCCATTGGTTTACTGAATGATATATTCGTTTTTACTATAGCCAGTACATTATTGGCCGTTTATTTCCTGTTTCTATCAAATTCCAAATATAAAAAGCCTTATGGCTACATAATCTTTGGAGCTTTAATCCTGTTTTTCCTTTACATTCTACTCGTTCCGAATAACATTTTCAATCAGTACGGAGGTTCTGTCTCCGAAATAGCTTTGGCTTTTGTGGGAATAAAAACCCTTTTCTTCGGCCTGATGCTTTTCCTTCCTTCAAAAAGAATTAAGATCCGCAACATACTGTATTTCACTACACTATTTCTATATGTTCTCCTGATTATCTTTAATGCTGTAAGTGAGTACTTTTTCTATAATGAATTCGGAGTACGTTATAACTTCATCGCAGTAGATTATTTAATATACACCAACGAGGTCATAGGAAACATCATGGAAAGCTATCCGGTTGTCCCACTGTTTTCTGCCATTCTTATTGTGACGCTAGCCATCACATGGTTCATCTATAAAAAAACCAAAGATGAGCTTCTGGAACTGCCTAATTTTAAACAAAAAATGGTATTGTTGGGAACTTTTATTGTGATGGTCAGCCTCAGTATCCTGGGAGTATCTTCATTAATGCAAATCCGTTCAGACAATGTTTTTGCTGATGAGATTGAAAATAATGGACTTCCAAAATTCTACTGGGCCTTTACTCACAATGAGCTCGATTACTTCCAGTTTTATCCTCAAATTGCACAGAAAGAGGCAGAAAAGAACTTTTTAAGCCAGTATTCAGATCCTTCATTACCGAGAAATGTGGTTTCAGAGCAGCCTGAGCTTAAGAAAAATGTAGTTTTGATCTCCATAGAAAGCTTATCTGCAGATTTTATGGAACATTACGGAGGCACTTTAAAGATTACTCCTTTCCTGGATAGCCTTGCAGACCGCTCAATGATGTTCACCAACCTGTATGCTACCGGAAACAGAACCGTAAGAGGACTGGAAGCACTTACCCTCTGCATTCCTCCTACTGCCGGAGAAAGTGTTATTAAAAGAGACGACAACAAAAATAAATTCACAACAGGAAGCGTATTCAGGTCCAAAGGGTATAATGTGAAATTCCTGTACGGAGGTTACAGCTATTTCGATAATATGCAGGACTTTTTTGCCGGAAATGGTTATGATATTGTCGACAGGAATAATTTTAAACCTGAAGAAATCACTTTTGCCAATGTTTGGGGCGTTGCTGATGAAGATATGGCCAAAAAAGCGATCCAGACCATGAATGCTGAAGCCAAATCCGGAAAACCTTTCTTCAATCACTGGATGACCGTTTCCAATCACAGGCCCTTCACTTATCCTGATGGAAGGATTGACATTCCCGGAACAGCAAAATCCCGTGACGGAGGGGTAAAATACACAGACTATTCACTCAGAATGTTTTTTGAAATGGCTAAAAAACAGGATTGGTACAAAAATACAGTCTTTGTGATCATCGCAGACCACTGTGCATCCAGCGCAGGAAAAACAGAACTTCCTATGGATAAATACAGAATTCCTGCAATGATATTCTCGGAAGGCTTTATTGAGCCTCAGAAGTTTGACAAGCTTATGTCCCAGATCGATATAATGCCAACGCTTTTCGGACTGCTGAATTTCAATTATCAATCTAAATTCCTCGGCCAGGATGTCTTCAAAAAGAATTCCAGCCTAAAGCCTATATTGCCACTTACCAGGACCTTGGTTTGGTAAAGGACGGACACTTAACGATTATTTCGCCTGTTAAAAAGGTAAAACAATATTCTTTACAACTTGAACCCAGCAGTCTTGCTCCTGAATTCAAACTGTATTACGATGAAAAACTGATCAAAAATCCAGAACAAAAATTAGTCAATGATGCTATTTCTGCCTATCAGTCCACGTCATTCTGGCTTAAAGAAAAGAAGCTTAACCGATAAGATGAGGTACAAAACGGCTTTCGTTATTGGTGATCAGGTGAACGCTTTCCCTGATGCCGATACCGGCAGGTTCCTGCCCTATCACCCAACTGCCAACAACAGGATAATTCCCGTCAAAATTGGGAAGATCAAATAATTGCTGGTAAATAAAGCCTTCTTTGCCATATACACCATCATTCTCCTCAACAGGCAGATTATTTTTGTGCAGGATTACGTTCGCGCCTTCCCTTGAATAAATAGGTTTTTTGGCAAAATCTTTCAGGTGACGCGGTTCAAAATAAGACTCCAGCAAATAAGGATGATTGGGATACATTTCCCAAAGTACCGGCAGAATAGCTTTTGAAGAAAGAAGGATTTTCCAGGCTGGCTCGATCCACTGGGATCTGAAACCGTTTTTCACCAGCTTTTCTCCAAAACCGTCCGCAAGAATCCATTCATAAGGATAAAGCTTGAAAATATATTCCATGATAGAACGGTCTCCGGCTATAAATTCAGAAATATCCTCTGCCCAGCCAATATCCTGAACAGGAATAAATTCCGTATCAAATCCCGCCTGTGAAGCACAGTCACGCATATATTCCACATTGGTAACATCTTCAATATTGGTAAGGGATGCAAAATAAATATGATGCGGATTCATATAATTCTTAAGATGTTTCCAGTAACCTACCAGTTTCTCATGAATTGAATTGAACTGATCTTTATAGGGAAACAGCTCCTGAAGCCAGTACCATTGGATAACCGAACCTTCATAAAGTGAAGTTGGGGTATCTGCATTAAATTCAAGCAATTTCAAATTCTTGCCGTCAAAACCAAAATCAAACCTTCCATAGATCGAAGGATGATCTTCTTCCCAGCTTGTGATAATATAATTGCGGAACCATTCAGGAATACTGAACTTATCCCAAAGGTTTTTTGTAATAATATAGTCTATCGCTTCCAGGCACATCTGCCATAGTTCGGCAGTGGCACTTTCTATCTTATCAATTTCTTCTGTGCTGAACTGGTAATAATGACTTTCATCCCAATAAAGCCCGTCAAGAGAGTGATATCCGAAACCCAGATTTTCAAGTTTATGCTGCCAGTTTTTCCTGAATTGTGACTGAATTCTTTCCATAATTTATGATGATGCACTGAAACCGCTTCTTCCCAGCTGTCCCCTTACAACGTTTCCTTTGAAATTATTTCTTCCGATATTGGACTTGGAACTTATCGCATCACTGTAATAGCCGGCCTTCTGATAAGATCCGTAGCTATAGGCACCATATGGTCTGAATGCATGATACAGCAGAAGTCCTGTCATAAAACCATGAGTTCTTGTATAGGAAGCCGTAGTATCAGACCTCATATACACTTTCTTTTCATTCTGATCCTTAGGCTTTTCCTGGGAACAAGCTGCTAATACCCCTGTTACGAAAAGTAATTTTATAGAGCTGGACTTTTTCATTATTGTACCGTTATAAAAAATTCGTAGTCCTTTTTTGTTTTGGCAATATGCTCATTGCCATCATTGTCCTCTCCTCCTACAAGGGTATCTCCCAAACTCGGAATAGTATCTTTTTTAACGATTTCTTTGAAAAGCTTTTTATCTTTCCAGATTTTGTGTTTGGTAATAAGAATATCTGCAGTATCCAAATGTTCAACGGAAAGTTCTGTTTCAACAGAACCGCTCTTGTCCACACTGTTCACAGCATCTTCTTTTTCTTTTTCACAGGCTGTAAAAGCCAATACTCCAATTAATAAAAGGGAAAGTTTAATTTTTTTCACGTAAGTCGTAATTTTTCACAAAAGTAGTCATTTAGTAATGATATTATTTTAAATTTACAAAGCAAAAAAATTTATTTATGAAATGGACAGACGATAGAAGCGACAACGTAGACGACAGGCGTGGAACTGGCGGAGGTGGCGGTGGCGCAATTGTAGGAGGTGGTTTGGGAACCCTGATTATCGCCGCAATTATATTCTTTTTAGGAGGTGATCCTTCTTCTTTGCTTTCTTCCGGAGGCGGCAGTTCTACTCCCACCGAACAGAGAGAATTAAGTGCTAATGAGCTTCAAATCCGCGAATTTGTAAAGATGGTCACTGCTGAGAATGAGCAGACGTGGACCAAAATTTTTGCTGAAAACGGCATGCAATACCAACCTGCTGTAGTCGTTCTGTTTGAAAGCACTACACAATCAGGCTGCGGAACCGCTGAAGCCGCAATGGGACCTTTTTACTGTCCTGCGGATCAAAAGGTATATATGGATATGAGCTTTTTCAAAGAATTGCAGCAGCGATTTGGAGCAAAGGTGACAGAATTCTCCATAGCTTACGTCATGGCTCACGAAATGGGCCACCACGTGCAGACTCTTTTAGGAACTACCCAGAAAGTAGATGCCTTAAGAAGAAGCGGAAGATATTCCGAAGCAGATCTGAACAGAGTTTCAGTGGCTACAGAATTACAGGCCGATTTCTATGCAGGAGTTTGGGCTAAGCAGACTGATAACAGAGAACATATCCTGGAGCCGGGCGATATTGAGTCTGCCATTGAAGCAGCTGAAGCTGTAGGGGATGATAATATTCAAAAAAGATCCCAGGGCTATGTCAATCAGGAAAGCTTTACCCATGGTTCTTCTGCACAGCGTAAAGAATGGTTTATGAAAGGTTACAATACCGGAGATATTAAGCAGGGAGATACTTTCAACCAGCTTTTAAAATAAATCTTTTACATACAATTAAAAACCCTGAAGAATTCTTCAGGGTTTATTTTTTATTGCAGTTCAATCGGGTTGCTGTTTTTCTTGACTTCCTCTTTTACCCGTTCCTCCATTCGTTTTCTCATATCAGCAGGATTCTGGTTTTCACCTCTTCCCCCGCCGCCGGATCTTGGTGCTGCAGGAAAGCCTCCGCCTCCACCGCCACTGTTCTGCATGAATGACATCGGATCTGTTCTGAATTTAGCCTGCTGCTTTAAGTAATCTGCTCTTTTTACCTTTAAAGTATTTCCAAACTGATTCAGTGTTGCCATTTCAGGGATTTTGTAATTCTTCATTAAATCAAAAGAATAGTCCCCTTTATCATCTTCCACCTTCACGATCAGTCCCGGAAGGCCTCCAAATTTATATGGTCCGTCCTGATAAGGCAGATCAGTTGTGAACCAAGCAGTCCATTGTCTTCCGGCAAAATCTGTGGTTGCTTTTTGAACTTTATACTCGCCTATCTTTGTGGTTTCAGAAGACATTTTCCAGTTCAGGGGACGGTCTTCCTCGTAAGAATAAAGATCCCTGCCAATCCTGTCCTTAAAGATTGTTTTCTGGCTGGCTTTATCCTTTTCAACGGAATAGTTGATGTTGGTTCTCACGCCTTCCATCTGTTCCCTACTGATAGAGCCTCTTCCCCCGCCGCCCTGAAACGCTTTCTGTAGAATAGAATCCCTTTTATACCTGTTTTCAGAATAAAAAAGAGACTTTTCAGCGGAAATATCTAAATAGGCATTTTCAGTTTTAATATCGTTTTTGTTTTCTGCATCCGGCTTCATAGTTACCTGATACACAAAACGATTGCTTTGCGCAGAAATATGCTGCATAAACAACGCCAAAGCAAGAATTCCTAATTTTTTCATTTTTGGATTTTATTTTAATTCAATTGGATTTTGACTTTCATTATTTCTTAAAGAACTATTTCCGGGAGCCGTATCACGCATGGGAAAATTTCCAACATCATTACCCATGCCCTGATGCATTCCTTTCTCTCCACCCATTCTGCCCATTCCTCCGCCTCGTATTCTGCCATGCCCGCCATTTCCGAAATTCATTCCTCCTTTTGCATTTCCATCCGGCAGTCTCCGGTTTTTACCCGCTTCGAGCATCAATGCCGCTTGATCTCCATTGAAAGCCACTCTTGTACTTTGCTTTGCATTAGGATCGTTAGGTTTTTCAAAAGCATTCTGAATCTTAATTTTTTTAACGAGATCAAATTTATAGTCACCATTTTCATCTTCCAGCTTTACAATCAGTCCGGGAAGCCCGGAAAACTTGTATGGTCCGTCGGAAACATTGATGTCTTTCGTGAACCAGGCTGTCCAGACCCTTCCGCCAAAATTCGTAACAGCCTTCTGAGCAGGATAACCGTTCTGATTTTCTTTAATGTCTGTAATTTCCCATTTCAAGGGCCTGTCTTCCTGATAGAAAATCTCCCTGCCGGCCACTTTATCGTAATAATACACTTTTTGTCCGGGAATATCTTTAACAATATAATTTTCAAAAAAGCAGGTTCAAGGTCTTTCTTTACGTTCAGACTTTTAAAATCTTTCTCCTTTTTTTGTGGTCTTCTTTATCTTCCGCCCTGAAAGCTGTGAACAAAGAATCTTTTATCAGCTTGTTCTCACTGATAAACAAAGACTTATCTCCTTTTACATCGAGAAACGTTCTTTCATGCTTAAGGCTCACCAGATTGATAGAATCAGGATTCACTGCAGTGTCATAAACATATCTTACGGTCTGTCCGTTAACGATGATTACTAAAAGCAGCGAAAAAAAGGCAGCTAATTTTTTCTTCATTATGATTCCTTGTGGTTGTTTCATTAGGATAAAAAATATGATTCAAAGTTAAATCAAAACACAATCTTCATGTTTGCAAAAACATAATATTGGCTAATTTTTAACACCCGGAATCGCGCTGGCATTTAAAATCGTGAAAATAGACACCATCAATTTGAGATTGCGGAAATTAGTTCGTATTTTTGCATCATTAAATCATTCTAAATAAATACAATGATAAAAGTATCAGACCAAGCAAAGGCAAAAGCCATCCAACTGATGACAGAGGAAGGCTTCAACCCTGCTGAAGATTATATAAGAGTGGGGGTAAAAAGCGGAGGATGCTCTGGTTTAGAGTATGTTTTAAAGTTTGACAACCTAAAAACAGATACTGATCAGCTTTTTGAAGACAATAATGTAAAAATTGTTGTTGATAAAAAATCTATCCTCTATTTAGCAGGAACTACTCTTGAATATTCAGGAGGATTAAATGGAAAAGGATTTGTTTTTAACAATCCTAATGCATCCAGAACATGCGGGTGTGGAGAGAGCTTTAGCTTGTAAGCATTAAAAGATTAAAGATTATATATTAAAAAATTAGTGAATGGCTATTGAATTCGAAAAATTTGAAGTTTATCAATTAGCTATTAAACTTACAACCAATATTTTTAATCTTTTAAACCAAGACAAGTATAAAAAAGAGTTTGAATTGAGTAACCAAATCAAAAGAGCAGTTTTATCAATTTCAAATAACATTGCGGAAGGCAGTGAGTACAACAGCAATGCACAATTCATTAGATTTCTGAAGTATTCTAAAGGAAGCTGTGCCGAAGTAAGAAATATGTTACACCTTTGCTCTGTATTACATGAAGAGGATACGCAAAATTTAATTGATGATTGTAAATTAGTTTCGAAGCAACTATCTAAGTTTATTGATTATCTCTCGAAAACCGATATAAGAAAGAACTAATTTTTTAATCATTTAATTTTTTAATTATTTAATTAATGTCAAAATACACTGAAGACGATCTAAGAGTCGATCTAGAAAATAAAAAATATGAATTCGGGTGGGAAACGAAGATCGATTATGAAGACTTTCCAACCGGCCTGAATGAAGATATCGTCCGTGCGATCTCCGCGAAAAAAGAGGAGCCCGAATGGATGACGGAATGGCGTTTGGAATCGTTCAGGATCTGGCTGAAAATGACAGAACCTACCTGGGCCAACATTAAATACGAAAAACCTGACTTTCAGGCTATCCGTTATTATGCAGCTCCAAAAGCCAAGCCGGAATTAGAAAGCCTGGATCAGGTAGATCCTGAGCTTTTAAAAACTTTTGAGAAACTGGGAATCAATATCGAAGAGCAGAAAAGACTTTCAGGAGTTGCTGTAGATATTGTTATAGATTCGGTTTCTGTAAAGACTACGTTTCAGGAAACCTTGATGGAAAAAGGAATTATTTTCTGTTCCATTTCTGAAGCGATTAAAAATCATCCTGATTTAGTAAGAAAATACTTAGGAAAAGTTGTTCCAAGAGGGGATAATTTTTATTCAGCACTAAATTCCGCAGTTTTCTCTGACGGAAGTTTCTGCTATATTCCGAAAGGGGTAAAATGCCCGATGGAGCTTTCAACCTATTTCCGTATCAACCAGGCAGGAACAGGCCAGTTCGAAAGAACTCTTGTTATTGCAGATGAAGGAAGCTACGTTTCTTATCTTGAAGGCTGTACGGCTCCGTCAAGAGATGAAAACCAGCTTCATGCTGCAGTAGTGGAACTGATTGCAATGGAAGATGCAGAAATCAAATATTCTACCGTTCAAAACTGGTACCCTGGAAATGAAGAAGGAAAAGGAGGGGTATTCAACTTTGTAACAAAAAGAGGACTTTGCGAAAGAAATGCAAAAATCTCATGGACGCAGGTGGAAACAGGTTCTGCCGTAACGTGGAAATATCCTTCATGTATCCTGAAAGGAGATAATTCTATTGGTGAATTCTACTCTATTGCCGTGACTAATAATCACCAATATGCAGATACGGGAACCAAAATGATCCATATTGGAAAAAATACCAAATCCACGATCATTTCAAAAGGTATTTCTGCAGGTAAATCTCAGAATTCATACAGAGGACAGGTAAAAGTGATGCCTTCTGCAAAAGGAGCGAGAAACTTTTCACAGTGTGACTCCCTGCTGATGGGTAATGAATGTGGTGCACACACCTTCCCTTATATTGAGATTAAAGATCCTACCGCACAACTGGAACATGAGGCCACGACCTCAAAAATCGGTGAAGATCAGATCTTCTACTGCAACCAGAGAGGGATTGACACTGAAAGAGCTATCGCATTGATTGTGAACGGATTCAGCAAGGAAGTATTGAACAAACTTCCTATGGAATTTGCCATTGAAGCCCAGAAATTACTAGAGATATCTCTGGAAGGATCTGTAGGATAATTATAAATTACGTATGGAAGTCACAGAAAGATTAATTTTAAGAAAAACCGAAAAAGAAGATTTCGAAAGATTTTTTGAGATTAATAAAGATCCTGAGACTAATCTGTACAACCCCGGTGGCCCGATGAGCTTTGAAAAAGCTGAAGATACATTCAAAAGAATGCAGGAACACTGGGATCAGCACCATTTCGGGGCGTGGACCATTATAGCGAAAGAAGATGAAAGCATTGTAGGTTTCGGAGGTCTGAGCTATAAAAAATATGGAGAAGAAGAAAAATTAAATCTTGGTTACCGCTTTGCAGTGGAAGCATGGGGAAAAGGATATGCAACAGAATTCACGAAAAAGGCTGTAGATTTCGGATTTAATGATCTTAATAAAGAAGAGATATTTGGAGTGATCCGCCCGGATAATATAGCTTCTGTTAAAGTTTTGGAAAAGGCAGGTATGACGCAAATCGGGACTCTTAATGACGTACCCGGTCAGCCTGAAAGTTTAGTATATAGAATTCAAAAAAATAATTTGTTTAGCAAATAAAAATGTTAGAAATAAAAAACCTACACGCCAGAATTGAAGATGGCGCAGAAATTTTAAAAGGGATTAATCTTGAAATAAAACCTGGGGAAGTTCATGCCATCATGGGTCCTAACGGAGCTGGAAAATCTACACTTTCTTCTGTAATTGCAGGAAAAGAAGATTACGAAGTTACAGACGGAGAAATTATTTTCGGAGGAGAAAATATCGTTGAGGATGCTCCTGAAGAAAGAGCACATAAAGGAATTTTTCTTTCTTTCCAGTATCCTGTGGAAATTCCCGGTGTTTCTGTAACCAACTTCATTAAAGCTGCTTTAAACGAAACAAGAAAAGCAAACGGTTTGGAAGATATGCCGGCAAAAGAAATGCTGGGCCTTATCCGTGAAAAATCTGAGCAGTTAGGTATAAAAAAGGATTTCCTTTCAAGATCACTGAACGAAGGTTTCTCCGGAGGTGAGAAGAAAAGAAACGAAATATTCCAGATGATGATGCTTAATCCTAAGCTGGCTATTCTTGATGAAACCGATTCAGGATTGGACATTGATGCGTTGAGAATCGTTGCAGATGGTGTAAATGCTTTCAAAAATGAAGGAAATGCAGTTCTTCTGATCACTCACTATCAGAGATTGCTTAACTATATCCAGCCTGACTTCGTTCACGTTCTTGCTAATGGGAAAATCATCAAAACCGGTGATAAATCTCTTGCTTTAGAGCTTGAAGAAAAAGGTTACGACTGGCTTCTTAACTAAGAAGAAACCCTTTCAGCAGGAATTTTATCAATCCTTCTGAAAATGCGGAAAACCCGCAGTAAATTAGTATTTTTAAATATATAAAATAAGGTGTGATGGCCGAAATATCAGTAATGGCTTTATACGATCAGATTATTGACAATCACGGTGAATTTTTGGAGAGTCTTCGTCACAGGTTTCTGGATGGAGATAGAAAAGCTGCTCTTCAAAAGTTCGAAAACTTAGGTTTTCCGACAAAAAAAGACGAAGAATATAAATATACCGGCATAAAAGAAATTACGGAAAAGAATTATAATTTTTTCCCTAAAGAAAGTCACAATATCACTAAAGAACAGCTGGATCAGCTGCATTTGGGTGAAGAAAATTTTGACTGGATTGTTTTTGTGAACGGCAAACTTCATAAAGAGCTTTCAAAAGTTTCTATCGAAAATGTAGAATTTCTTTCATTCAACTATGCTTTGAATGATGAAAAACATAAAGAAGTATTCGATACTTATTTCAATACCATTGCTTCTAAGGATACAGCTTTCACCAACCTGAACCTTGCGTACTGCAAATATGGTTTCTTTTTGAAAGTTCCGAAAAATGTGGTCATTGAAAAACCGATTCACATTTTCTACATCTCTCAGAATCAGGAAGAAAACACATTCTACAATACAAGAAACTTACTGATTGTAGAAGAAGGAGCAAAAGTGGAAGTTATAGAAAGTCACCATAATTTTGACAGTACGTATGTACTTACCAATTCTGTGACAGAGATCTTTACCTATCCGAATGCAAAAGCAGACTGGCACAAGCTTCAGAATGACAACAACACGTCCTATCTTATCGACAATACTTTCGCAAAACAGGAAAAAGACAGCTTAACCACTGTAAATACCTTTTCTTTCGGAGGAAAACTGGTAAGAAACAACCTGGATTTCATTCATAACGGAAGCAATATCAATTCTTTCATGAACGGAATCACGATCATAGGAAAAGATCAGCTTGTGGACCACCATACCGCAGTTCACCACAATTTCCCGAACTGTGAAAGCTATCAGAACTATAAAGGTATTTTTGACGGAAATGCACACGGCGTTTTCAACGGAAAAGTTTTCGTAGATAAAATTGCCCAGAAAACCAATGCTTACCAGCAGAACAACAATGTATTGCTAAGTGAAGGTGCTACTATTGACACCAAGCCTCAGCTGGAAATCTTTGCTGATGATGTAAAATGTTCCCACGGATGTACCGTAGGCCAGCTTAATGAAGATGCTCTGTTCTATTTAAGAGCAAGAGGAATTTCCAAAAAAGAAGCCCAGGCATTACTTCTCTATGCTTTTGCCAATGATGCAATGCAAAACATTGATATTGAACCGCTTAAAGAAAAAATTTCAAAACTTTTAGCTGAAAAGCTGCAGGTTGATATAGAATTTTAAGACTAATATAAATTGATACCAAAAAAGCACTTCAAAAGAAGTGCTTTTTTTATTGGAAGATGGAAGCTAGAAGTGGGAAGTTATTGAAGCCGAATCTAAACTTTTTGTCATTTTAAAAAGCTAATCCTTTATGGTAACTGCTAGAAATCATTGGTCGTCTAGTAGTAACTTCCGGCCTCCCTCTTCCTGCTTCCGACGCTTTTATTATTTCAGCCAGGACTGGTTCTCTTTCTTATCGGAACGTTTTTTTCCGTTATCTATATTATAGGCAAATCCTACTCCCAAAGTCTGTTTTAACTGTGTTTTTTGAATTTGATTATGATCATACAGCAGATCCAGTGTAATATTCGTTGAAATGAACTTATTGATCTTCATATTGAGCACTCCGCTATATCCAAGCACCAAATGGTCCGGGTGATCAAGATAGTTTGAA
Source organism: Chryseobacterium sp. GTID13 (assembly GCF_056172655.1). Lineage (NCBI taxonomy): Bacteria > Pseudomonadati > Bacteroidota > Flavobacteriia > Flavobacteriales > Weeksellaceae > Chryseobacterium > Chryseobacterium sp. GTID13. The sequence continues at coordinate 575,103 of NZ_JAOCMB010000002.1, read as the reverse complement.
AATACCGAAGCTGTATTTGTCAGGTTAATATTTTCCATGATTTTAACCTTATAGATGGCTGTCCCCAGGAAACCGAACTGGAACAGGGAAGAATCTCCGTCGTTTTTAAGCCCGTAAGTTCCCGCTGTCTGAAGATCTTCATCCAGCACAAACGTCCATCTTGCATTCGCAGGACGAAGGGTCATCGTAAAGTTATCATTGGGGCGGTAGGTAACTCCGACACCTATATTAAGGTATCCGGGAGCCATAAAATTGGAGATCTTTTTGGCATCAGGGTTATTTCCGTCTTCATAACCGCCGGCAAACTGAGTTTGCAAGCTTGCTCCACCGGAAAGGTACCAGTTTTTGGCAAATTCACGCCCGTAATTGGTAGACAGATTGATCACATCCTGAGTTTTTCTAGTTCCGATGCCCTTTGTATTATTCTGCCCGTATCCTAAAATGATGATATTTTCCCAGAGGTCTTTTCCTTTTTCGTAGGTAAGGTTATAGTTTACTCCGGCAAGCCAGCCCACATTATTGGCACCACCGCCAACCCAGTTTGAAAAGGCAGCCTGGTTGAGCATCAATGTATTCTGGCCCTGGATGGACCATGCTTTTACAGTATCTGTTGTAGCAGCTTCAGGCTTAACTTCCTGAGCCATTGCACTGATTCCAAAAAAATGGAAGCGGCCAATAAATTTTTTTCATAGAGTAAGGATTTTCGTTACAAAAATATACATATAATTTTTGGTAAAAAACTAATCACCCTCTTTTGAAATATAAAATTACTATTTAACACATTAAAAGACTGTAAAATACATCTGAAAACACGCAAAATGAACTTATCTTTACTTAAAATATTCCTTACTCATAAAAAAAGCACCTCTTATGAAAGTGCTTTAGTTTTAAATAAACCGATACTTATTTTTTAATCCACCATTGGCTGTCTTTTCGGTCAGACCGCTTCACACCATTATTCAAAGTGTAGGCAAAACCTATCCCAAGCGTCTGCTTAAGCTGTGTTTTCTGGATCTGGTTATGATCATACAACAGATCAAGGGTGATATTGGAAGATATAAATTTATTGACTTTAAAGTTTAAAACAGCACCATAAGCAAGAACCAGCCTTTCCGGATGATCAAGGTAGTTCGAGAATATGGAGGCCGTATTGGTGATATGAACATTCTCCATCAGCTTTACCTTGTATAGAGCTGTTCCCAGAAAACCGAACTGTAAAAGTGAAGTATCGCCGTCATTTTTCAAGCCGTAACTTCCGGCAAGCTGCAGTTCCTTATCCAGAACAAAAGTCCATCTGGCATTGGTAGGGCGTAATGTTACCGTAAGATTATCATTTGGCCTGTACGTGATCCCCATACCAAGGTTCAGATAACCGGGTGCCATAAAATTAGAGATCTTTTTAGCTTCAGGATTGTTTCCGTCTTCATATCCGGCGGCAAACTGTGTTTGAATACCTGCTCCCAGAGAAAAATACCAGCTTTTAGAAAATTTCCTCCCGTAATTGGTGGAAACATTGATAGCGTCCTGCGTTTTCCTTACTCCAAGCCCTTTGGTATCATTCTGTCCATAATCCATCACGATAATATTTTCCCAAAGATCATTGTCTTTTTCATAGGTAATATTATAATTAACTCCGGCAAGCCAGCCTACATTGTTGGCTCCTCCGCCCACCCAGTTTGAAAAGGCGGCCTGATTGATCATCAGAGTGTTTTTTCCTAATACCGACCAGTATTTTACCGTATCCACGACTACTGAATCTTTTTTCAATTCTTCTTGTGCACTTGCATAAATCCCCATAGAAAAGGAAAGAATCAATAAAAACTTCTTCATTATTTTACATGATTTTCATTACAAAAATATTAATATAATTTTCTTTAAGGCAAAAATTGGCCTATAAAAAGCCCCAATCGGCATCTTTTTTTCTTCAGGGAACCAAAAACAAGCCACTTTCATACATTTAGTGGTAAAACAGGTATTTGAATTTTAAAAACTGAAACCTTTTGTCTTAAAATAAACCGCTCTCCCTCAAATACATCGACAAATTTTCCGAAATTTATCATTGGCTTTTGATTTGACGTAAATTGATCATGTTTAAAAATATAATTTCCAAAAGAGCTGTTATAACCCCTTTGCTGATGCTTTCTGCAATGTGGTTCGGTTACTTTCTACAGACGCAGGGCTTTTTTCAAAGCTGTTTTGGGGCTATCATCCCTCTTTTACCGGAAGGTTTACTGGGAATTATTACTTCTCCCCTGCTGCATGGGAATATGGATCATATCATCAGTAACTCTATCCCGATAGTTGTGCTTCTGTTTCTTCTGTACCAATTTTATCCTTTGGTAGCCAATAAGGTTTTTATCATTGGCTGGCTGGCTACAGGACTCCTGGTATGGCTTCTGCCTCCGATAGACATTCTTACCGGCGATTATATGTATACCTGTACCATTGGAGCCAGTGGTGTGGTGTACGTTCTTGCTTTCTTCCTGTTCTTCAGCGGGGTTTTCAAATGGAATATGAAACTGCTTACCATATCTATGCTTGTTGTTCTCTACTATGGCAGCTTGGTTTGGGGCATGTTTCCTGAAGAATTGTTTTATAATCTCCAGGAACCGAGCAGGATCTCATGGCAGGCCCACCTTTCGGGAGCCGTTGTGGGAAGCATTATTGCATTTGCTTTTAAAAATGTAGGAGAAAGGAAAAAAAATACATCTGGGAATTTCCAAACTATTACAGCGAAAAAGATGATAAACTTTGGCAGGAATACAAAGAAAATAATCCTGACGACTTTCTGGAATTGCCTTATAAGAAAAGAGATGATATCTGGGATCATTTAGATGAATTAAGAAGGAAATAGAGGGGCCGGAAGATGGAAGAGAGAGGATGGAAGTTAATATTGGATTTCGGTATCTATCACAGTCATAATAATTAATGGCTTTAAAAGAAAAAATTGGGGAGTATTCATTCTTTAGACCTCAATAACTTCCTCCTGCAGCTTCTAACTTCCTGACACCATTCAACTCAGGATATTTTATTACATTTGGAAAAAACACACATGATCACAGAAGAATACCTCTATGCAATCGCCCTCCGCGAGTGCAGCCTGATCGGCGATATTAATTTTCAAAAACTTGTAAGATCATTCGGAAGTGCTGAAGAAGCCTGGAAAAAAGCAAAAAAAGACTATTCAAAAACTGACGGCCTGGGGAGAAAAACCGTAGCCGATATCGGCAACAAAGATTATCTGGAATTTGCAGAAAAGGAGCTACAATTTTGTGAAAAGAATAATATCCGGATCAGGCTCCGCCATCTTAAAGAGCTTCCCAGTCTGCTTAATGAATGTGATGATGCTCCCGCAATCCTTTACCAAAAAGGAAATTTCGACGATTCCATGCAAAAGCTGAGTATCGTAGGAACCCGGAACATGACTTCTTATGGAAAACAATTCATTGAGGATTTCTTTGAAGCATCCCGATCCTGTAAATATATATCTGTGAGCGGATTAGCTCTTGGAGTGGACAAAGAAGTTCACGAACAATCTCTTCACCATAACATTCCGACAATAGCAATTCTTGCCCACGGATTTCACACCTTATACCCTTCCAAAAACAGGAAACTGTCCGAAAGAATTCTCCAGGAAGGAGGTTCCCTGATTACAGAATTCAATTCTTCCCGGAAACCGGACCGTGAAAATTTTATCCAGCGAAACAGGATTATAGCCGGAATTTCTCCCTCAACCATAGTAGTGGAAACCGGGTTTGGAGGCGGCTCAATAAGTACGGCATCCTTTGCCAATGATTATAACCGTGAGATCTTCGCCCTTCCCGGAAAGATCACAGATCCTCACAGCCAGGGGTGTAATCAGCTGATTTTCCAGAATAAAGCAACTGCCATTTCCACCATTAAGGATCTGATGGATTCACTGGGTTTCAACCTCGTAAAAGAAAAAACGGGTGAGCTGTTTCCATACAGTGAAACGGAGGTTCAACTCACTGATATTCAACATGTTGTATATCAATCAATCAAAGCCCATCCTCAGGTATCTCTGGACGATCTGGCAGAGAAGATTTCAATACCATCTTACAAAATTCTTCCTGCAATTTTGGAATTGGAGCTTTTGGGGAAAGTAAAATCATTTTCCGGGAGACAATTTGCAGCAATTTGAGATTTAACGATTTCTTAATATTGCATTATTTGAGACGTAACTTTTAATTTTTAATAAAATTTAAACCAGAATTATCAATTTAATAATATTTCGACACATTATTATTTAATTTTCAGCAATGTTGAAATATGGTATTGTGAATCTTGAAAAAAAATTAAATTTGTTGACAATAATATTCAACCCTAATATATGGAACAATATAATATTGACCAGAAAATCCAGGAGTTTATTGCCAAGATTGAAGCAAAAAATCCTAATGAACCAGAATTTTTACAAGCCGTAAAAGAAGTAGCTGTGACTGTAATTCCGTTTATTATGACTAAGAAGGAATATACAGGAATGAAGCTTCTTGAGAGAATGGCTGAAGCTGAAAGAATTATAATCTTCAGAGTTCCATGGGTTGATGATAAAGGAGAAATCCAGGTAAACAGAGGTTTCAGAATCCAGATGAACTCTGCGATCGGGCCTTACAAAGGAGGAATCCGTTTCCATCCTACTGTAAACCTTTCCGTTCTTAAGTTCCTGGCTTTCGAGCAGGTATTTAAAAACTCATTAACTACTCTTCCAATGGGTGGAGGTAAAGGAGGCTCAGATTTTGATCCGCAAGGTAAATCTGACATGGAAGTAATGCGTTTCTGCCAGGCTTTCATGACTGAATTATGCAAGCACATCGGTCCTGAAACAGATGTACCTGCAGGAGATATTGGTGTAGGAGCAAGAGAAATCGGTTACCTTTTCGGTCAGTATAAAAAAATCAGAAACGAGTTTACAGGAGTACTTACAGGAAAAGGACTTGCTTACGGGGGTTCACTGATCCGTCCTGAAGCTACAGGATACGGAGTAGTATATTTTGCAGAGCAGATGCTTAAAACTATCGGACAGGATTTCAAAGGAAAAACGGTAACGGTATCAGGTTTCGGAAACGTAGCCTGGGGAGTTATCAAAAAAGCAACTGAGCTTGGTGCTAAAGTGGTAACAATTTCCGGTCCTGATGGATATATCTACGATAAAGACGGTATCAGCGGTGAAAAGATCGATTATTTATTAGAACTGAGATCTTCAGGGAACAACAGAGCTGAAGATTATGCTAAAAAATATCCTTCTGCAGAATTCCACGCAGGAAAACGTCCTTGGAGTATAAAATGTGATGTAGCATTCCCATCTGCAACCCAAAACGAACTGGATCTTGAAGATGCTAAGATTTTGGTTGAAAACGGATGTCTGTGTGTTACTGAAGCTGCCAATATGCCTTCTACCTTAGATGCGATCAACTATTTCTTAGATAATAAAGTATTGTTCTCGCCAGGTAAGGCTTCCAACGCAGGAGGTGTTGCCACTTCAGGTCTTGAGATGACGCAGAACTCTATCCGTCTTAACTGGACTTCTGAAGAGGTTGATGCAAGACTGAAGGAGATCATGATCGGAATTCACAAAGCCTGCAGAGACTACGGAAAAGACGAGGATGGCTACGTAAACTATGTGAAAGGGGCAAATATTGCCGGATTCGTGAAAGTTGCGGAAGCAATGCTGGCTCAGGGAGTCGTATAAAAAATAAACAAAGGTTGGGAATGTTCCCAGCCTTTTTTGATACAGCCTGTTCCCGGGATAAATGGGAAAAAAGTAAAATGAAAGGAGAAAGCGCAGTATTCGTACAGCGCTTTTTTTATTTTTATACTATGAAAAATACGTTTAAAAACAGTAATGAATATATCCTTTTGTTTCCTGAAGAAGTTCAGCAGAAGCTTATCGAGTTAAGAGAAATTATTCACGCTGAAGTTCCCTGCCTTGAGGAATATATTGGTTACCAGATGCCGGCATTCAGGTATAAGGGAAAACCTTTGGTTTATTTTGCAGGCTATAAAAAGCATATTGGTTTTTATCCTGGAGCTGAAGGCATAAAAGTTTTTGAAGAAGATTTTAAGCAAAAAGGCTATAAATTTTCAAAAGGGGCCGTTCAGTTTCCTTTAGATCAGGATATCCCTGCGGAACTGGTAAAGAAAATTGTACATTTCAGAGCTGGTGAAATTGATCAGAAAAAATCCTGAGACTTAATGCCTCAGGATTCCCTTTCTACTTTGTTCAATATTTACTTAGAGGACTTTGCTTTTTTCTTAGCTTTTCTTTCTTCTTTAGTTGCTTCTGTCGGTTTTGTAGCATCTGCAGCAGGTTCCGCACTTACTGTAGCTGTAACATCAGTTGCAGCTGCCGGAGCGGCCGCATCTACCGTAGCAGTTGCTGTGGTATTTTGTGTTTGTGCACTGGCATCTGTAGAAGTTGTAGTCTGAGTCTGAGTGGTCTGGTTATTAGACGTATCGGCTGGTTTCTGAGTCTGAGTCTGGGCCGATACTGCGATTACGCCGACTAAAGTAAACGCTGCTGTTAAAACTAATTTTTTCATAATGTAATATTTTAAATGATTGTTTAACTTAAACGACACTTTATTTACTAAATTATGCGTAATAGTCTTATTTAACGTACTTTATAATTATTTAAGATATTTTACCACCGAGGGTTATTTTGAAATATTCTTCATCATTTTTTCCACAAATTCAAATGCAGCGGGGCATATTACCGTGTTTTTCAGCATCAGATGATTGATCTGGTAAATCTTTTTGCGGTCGGTATGAGGATATTCGCGGCAGGCTTTCGGCCTTACTTCATAGATCGAGCAGGTATTGTCATTATTAAGAAAAAAGCAGGGAAGGTTCTGGAGCACTTTATCATTATCTTCGTCCACTCTTAAAAATTTAGCCTCAAAGTCAGCCTGCTTCATTCTCAAATGCTTCGAGATACGCTCAATATCTTTTTCCGTGTATAAAGGCCCGGTTGTTTTACAGCAATTGGCACACTGAAGGCAATCCACTTCATCGAAAACCTCATCATGAGTTTCCTGAACTATATAGTCAAGGTTTTTGGGCGGCTTTTTCTTCAATCCGTCCAGAAACTTTTTATGTTCTTTCTGCTTCTGTAAAGCCTGTTTTTTATAAAGGTCTAAATCCATTATTCGGGATCTCCAGCTATAACCGGAAGATCTGCTTTTTGATAGTCATTAATTTTATCCAGGTCCAGTATCGTCGTAAGATCACTGTTATCCGGATAATACATCAGGGAAAATTTGGCTCCGTAGATAATTTCTTCCGAAACATAAGAAGTCCTTTGAACCACGGTATTGGAAAAAACTTCATCAAACGCCCTGACCTGAACAATAATCTCAATATTGGTGCTCTTAAAATCTTCTTCAGAAAAGCCATAAAATGGTGAATTCTCATCTATTTTATGAACTACCGTCCAGTTGAGCGCCAATGTATTGATCTTGCTAAGGTGAGTGTCAAGTCTGTAAAAATTATTCTTTGCAACCCCATCTTCAACCACTTCAATAGCTGTGGATAGAATGACATCAGCATCTGTAAGTGCATTATTCTTATAAGGAGCCAGTCTGAACATTAAAGCGGTTCCATCCTGAAAGGGAGCCACCACCGCAATATCTGAAAACCTTAAATAGGCTCTCGGCCTTGAAAATCTTCCGTAAAAAAGCCCGGTTGCAATGGCAAAGGTAAGCAATCCCAGGAAAGCTTCAAAAGTAGCCACCAGACTTGCCAAAAACCCAACAGGTGCTATTCTACCGTATCCCACCGTGGTAAAAGTCTGCGAGCTGAAGAAGAATACATCGATAAACTCATTCAGCGGATCACTTTTGTCAATTCCGGTAAGGTGCTCTACGCCAATCAGATAATAGACGAGTGCAAACAACAGGTTAACAAGAACATAGGCGATAATCAGATAGGATAAGAACCGGAATGTGGACAGATTGAGCATGGTGTGATACCAACTCAGCCGGTTAAATACATTCACTCCTTTTCTTTTTACATTCGGAAGACCGTCCCTGTTGATGAATCTTCCGGATGCATTGCTCCCAAAACCACTGTTTTCGGTATTTTTCTGACGGATCTTCTGTCTGAAGCCTCTTGCCATTTTTATATCATTTAGTTTTTACAGTGCAAAGATAAAATAATGTTTCTATGAAATTTATCAAAAGCTTTTGATAAACTTATTTATCTATAATGGCAATGCTTTAACACAAAATATAGCAGGTATTGATCAATCCAATACTTCCTCATATCACACAAAAGGTGCTCCATGACTTTGAATTTATCATGAAGCACCTCTTATGCTTAGTATTATATTATAATCCTGTTAACTTACTTTTTAATAATCTTATGGTGAATCTTTTTCCCATTTTCAAAAATAAATTCTGCGAAATAGTTTCCACGGATCAATTTATTCATATTTATTGAAGTGATCTTATTGTCCTGCACAGATTGAACTAACTTACCATCAACAGCATAAATGACGACTCTCACAACATTTATTTTTGAATTAATATATAGAATATCATTTACCGGATTGGGATAAAAACTAAAATCGTTATCAGTGGAGACTTCGTTTACAGACAGGCAATTTGATGAATTTACAGTAACAGCCAAACGACCGGTACTTTCGCAGGCTCCTACGACTTGAGAAGCATAGTAGGTTGTACCGTTTACTAACGCGGTTGTACCAGGAAGCAAATTCCCTCCTGACGGAGCATCATACCATTGTATGTTCGTGCCTGTAACGGCAAGGTTTGCCAAGGTCTGGGATGAACAAAAATTTTGTGGTGAGTTTCCCGTAGGAGCCGGAGTATTTCCATCACATATCTGAAAAATCACATGGTCTAAAAAGGCAAAATTTCCCGCCTGATTCACATTATTTTTTATTCCTTTAAAATTGACTCTATTCGTTCCCGCAGGAAGGAGTATATTTTTGGTTATCCACTGCTGGGACGTTGGTGTAAAGAAAGAAGGAATCGTACCACCCGTATTCAATTCTCCTGTCCTGCCAATCTCATAATCGTGCATTAACGTGTAGGTTTGTCCTCCATCGGTTGAGTACTCCAGTAAAATATGATCATCTGCAAAAACTGTCTGAAGAGCTGCAGGCATAGTATACCTATTGGCCGCCGCAAATTGAAATGAAACCCCGACAGGTGCATTATTAGGATTATTTAACACCGGAGATTTGACACTATAAGTGGAAAGTCCCTGGCTATTATAGAAATTATACATTAAACTCCCTCCTGTTCCTCCATCGGGAGAATCTACTGATGTATTTTCAACAACGATTGTCACAGGATTAGAATAATCCCATTGAGACTGAGTTGTACTCCCCCAAAATCTTCAGTGTAAGGAAGGTTAACCTGCGCTCCAATTATGATTGGACAAAATGCTAAAAGCTTCAAGAAACGAAAATAATTCTTTTTCATATCGTATGACAATATTTAAATTAATGAAAACAATATTAGCATTCAGTTGGGCTATTTAAAAGAAGTTATCTTTCAAAATTCGTGAAATACAAAAGGATTGGATTTGTAAGAAGCTAGAAATTAGATGGTTTTGTTATGAAATGTCCAATTATTTATTTCTATTTCATAATCATGTTTTTTAAATGTAGCTGCACAATAAACGAGAAAAGCCAACTGTATGTTGGCTTTTCTTATGGGGTAACGGGTTATAATTTTGCAAATCAGAATCAAAGTAAACCTATTTCGGTTTGCAGTTGACAAAGAAAAATATAAATTGTGTACTCAAAAGATAACAATTCTATCTCGTGTTTTATTTTGACAATTAAATAAAAGTGAAACTAATTAGAACAAAAATTATACGGTTCGAAGGTTTCATTATTAGTTTATCAGGATTTACTGTTTTATCAAGCTTCAACTTATTATATTATATATACTTTTACTACTTTTATTTCTTTTTCCATAACCAAAGCCGCTCAATGAGTGGCTTTGGTTATTTTAATTGTTTTAAAGATTTCTAAAAATAGCCTTTTATTTTCCTCACTCAAATCATTACTAATTATTGCAAACTTATTTTTATGTAGATCTACACTATCAAAATAAATTCCTATTGATCCTTTATCAGGTTTTTTGGGAAGCATTATTTGAGCAATATTTTTATTTATCGTATCATAATAATAGTAATTATTGTTAAAAATACCATTTTTATAGTCATTTATGCTATCTCTAATTACAAAAGCGTTTTTTTTATCTTTTAATATCTTATAAATTTCTACGGGAACTACTATTTTATTTTCTGAAAAACTAGAGTAATTTATCCCATAATAACAAGTGGCTATCCTTTTGGAATGTTTTTGAAGATAAAATATTTCACTATCAATAGCATAACCTTTTACTATTTCAATATCTTTAGGAGCTTTAAAACTGATGTTATTGATTTTTATTTCATTTTCATTATTACAAGCTAGTAACAAAAAACAACATAGAAATAATATTATTTTTCTCATTTTATATTTTTTCTATTAAAATTAATAACTTGATTCTGTATAGATGTTTTATTCCATCTACCTGATTTTGATTGCTTATATACATTCCCACTAGATGTTGCTGGTCCAATTCCTAAATCTGAACTTAAAGAAATGGTAGCTCTTTGTTTCGTTGTTACCTTCCACTTATTTGTTGTACATCCGTGACAATCCATTACTGTATTTGTATTTTCATTTGGATATTGATTGTCTCCAGTATCATAACCATCATCCAAACCAAACCAATGTCCTATTTCATGTAATACTAAAGAATTAAATCCATTTTTTGTATACTCTACAGCTCCAACTCTTCCCCCTTTCTCTGCCTTACCAACAGGATTCACCTTGCTTCCAGGACTAGGTAATATGTCTCCACTTGTTACAGTCATAACATGAGCTTGAGAAGGAATATCTTTTAAATCGGTAACTACTTTATACACAATATTAAGATTTTTAATATTATCATTTTGAACAAATTTACCATAAGAATCAGAAGCAGGACCTCGGAAAGAGCCAACATTGATAGTTCCTTGTCCAGCAGCAAACGCCGTATGACTTAAATCTAAATTTTCTGGATTATAAACTGCCATTGTTAATGTTATTGATAGATCCCTATTAAATGATGTATAACCATTACTCTTAGATGTAGTTTGATTTATTACTTTAGTTATAATATCTGTAGGGTCTACCGGCTCCATACCATTCGGATCAATTAAACTAATAGGATTATCAAATGTATATACATAAGGACTCCAACTCGAATACTTCTCTGCCAATGGATCCACACCATACCAAATACTCAATCTTGGACTGTAGTACCTTGCCCCATAATAATAAAGACCTGTTTCGCTGTCTAGTTCTTTCGCATTAAACTTATATGGGTTGGCGTAGGCTGTTGGTTCCTGCTGCTCCACCATAGTTTCCCCGAATGGTAAATTTAAGAAAAATTGCGTAGGCTCTGCATATTCGTTAGTCACATATGTTGCCGTACCTAAATGATCGCCGTGCAGGTAATAAATACCACCCACAGGTGCAATAGGAGCTTTGCCAAATTCCTTCTCTATTTCCGTTTTTTCGTAGCCTGCTTTTGACAGGTAGTTTTTAAAGTCATTTTCGGCAATAGATTGTTGATTTTTAGGGTCAGAAGCTTCTTTATTTCCTACAGATGATGCCTGTCTGTTATTAAACATACCGCCTACATCTTTAATATTGCTCGCTATACGCTGTTCTCCTGCAAAATAATGTTTCGTAAGTACACCATCTGAAGTATATACGGCATAAGGGTTAGGATACACCTTAAAGTTATCAAACACTAAACCATTATCTACCATTTCACCATTCTGATACAGTTCTGCGTCATTCTTCAAATTAGCTTTGATGGTACGTTCGCCTTTGTCATCATAAACATAGTATTGGAATGAGCCTATTTCCGGTGTATGAATAGCCCTCAATCTGTCCTGTTCGTCCCAGTAAAAATCAGTAGGACCTGTCTGTACCGTGGTCTGATTGATCACATTTCCATTACCGTCATATTTAAAGTACTCTTCATTTCCGGTATAAGCATCTGTAACTTTATCTACCATATGAGTTCCTTTAACATAGGTATATATGTTTTCATATGTATTACTTGTATTTACTATTCCGTCTTGTTCATGATGCTGTCTCTTTGTACTGATTCCACTGCTCATATTATAAGATAAGGCAGTTCCATACGTTGCATTTATACTTCCTACAACCGGGGTTGGTGGTAAACCTTCTTTTCTTCCCGGCTCTGCATTACCGGAAGAACTTACAAGCCTGTTAAGAGTGTCATATCGATATCGAAGACCATAATTACCTCCAAAACCTGCGTTTGTAGTCTCGCTTGTATTTTCAATTCCTGTAATATTGCTTGCATAATCATACTCGTAAACACCATTCAATAACGCTGTACTGTTAGCATCAAGAAGAACATGGTTTTGCAGCCTCCTCATAGCAGGCTCATAGGTAAATGTGGAAGATGTTTCATTACCGAAAACAATATTGGTACGCTGCTCGTAATGATCATATTTAATCGATTTTACATATTCATAACCCGCATCATTGGATATTTTCTTCAAATTTCCTCCTAAATCGTATTCGTACTGTACTTTTTCATTATCAGGATAATTGATAGTTCGGATCCTGTTCCAGTTATCATAGTCGTAAGACGTATCAAACTTCAAATTCGGCATGTAAAAACCATAGATATACCGGATTTCATTAATCAACTCTCCCATCTTGCCATATTCGTACTGGCTTGTCCCTGTTCCGTCCTGTTTTTCTATAATTCTACCCGTGTTGTTTCCTGAACCTGAACTACCATAAGTATACGATACATTGGCAGGATTTGTACCTGATGGTATGTCCGGTAGATCAATATTAGTCAGCCTGTTGTAAGAATATTTATAATGAATCGGAACACCTCCATTGTTGTTAAGGTTGTTGTTCAAAACATAAGTAAGTTGTCCTGCCTTGCTGTAGGTATACGAAGTTTCACCACGGTCCGGATGTGCCTGAGTTAATCTCCTTCCGCCCATATCGTAGCTGAAACTGGTTTCCAGACCTTCAGGATCTGTAACGTTCATGATTTCTCCTATTTGACTATATGAGAAAAATGTATGTAAAACCTCTGCCGGCAAATAGTTTCTAGTCTCTACGGTCTTCCCTTCGGCATTGGTAAAAACTTCTGTTTTGATCTGATCCGATGCATTCTGCATTTGGGTAGTTTCAGTTTTGAACCTTCCATTTTCTATAAAAAATCTGTTGTCAATAGAGTTTCCGTCTTCATCAATAGAAGAAACATTCCTGTCTTTATAATCATAACTTGCAGAAGTATGATATGGAGCAACAGTAAGGCTAAGTTTATTATTTAGTGCGGTATCCTTATTTTCGAATAACGGATGATATTGCAGAACCGTTCTTCCCAAATTATCATTGATTGCCCTACCTGAAACCGACATTTTTTCTTCGTCATCAATCTCAATATCTTTTTTCACCTGGATTACTTTACCTGTAATGTCGGCAAAGGAAATGGTTTCAATATCGTTACCAGGATGATACGGATCAAGATGCGATGTCTGGGCTGTGAAGAGGTATATTTTGTTACCATTACTAAGGGTTACCGGTGTATCAAAATAATGATACATAATGGTATTAGCCTGCGACTGCCAGTCATTTGGGCTGACTATTCTAAGGGGTCTTCCGTATCCGTCATGCTCATAAGTCATCTTATTGCCTGTAGCATCAGTAGATTCTACGACCGTATCCATAAAAAGATTATAGGTAGCATAAGAAGACAGGTTAAAAATAGGATCTTTCACCTGGATTACATATTTACCCATAGGATCGTAAAAATATTCCAGTTCAGATCTTTCATTAAATTCATTAGGCGGATATTTAACCGTTTTAATATTTCCAAAAATATCGTACGTAAGATCTGTCTCAGCAATTTCTCCTGAATTAAGCCAAACTTTAAACTTAGAAATATCTCCGGTGTTTAAATTTGTAATCTCTGTTGAACGTTTACGCAAAGGATTCACAGAGCCTGTTCCCGGATAAACCGTGATAATGCTAGGTGCATTCAGGATATTGTTATTGAGATTGGTATGATAAGATATCACACTGTTATAGCTCGCGGACGGGCTTGTGTATTGGTATTTGGTAAGCTGCCCCTTGCTGTTATAAAATAACTGGCTTTGTGTAGAAATCGAATTTCCGCTTTCATAAGTTGTTTTTGTAGTACCGGATAATAATACACGGCCCATTTTTTTACCTTCTGTTCCACCTACATCATAAGTTTCAAACTGAGCTGAAGACAACTCTACCAAGTCGCTCATAGACGCATTAAACTGATAAAGTTTATAGCTGTTGACAGAAGTTGACAGGAGATTTGATGTCCCTGTTCCTCCATAAGTCTCTACTGATTTTAATAAGCCGCGAATAAAATAATTCTGGTTATAAAAGTTTTGAACCGTTGTACGATAGATCGTTGAATTATCTGACATTTCATAGGTCTTAACTTTTCCAAATCCATATTTTTCGCGTTCCCTTCTGTCATATCTGGAGTTTTCATAATCAAACCGGCTGATTATGTCTTTACCGGTTGTATTCTGTGTATAAGTACCGGAGAAGGCATCAGGGTTCGGTATGGTCACTTCAGACATCACCAGCTTTGCCTGCGGGTCGTTATAGGATGGTGTAGAATATTTATAGTCAATGGTAAAAGCAGCACCAAGGTTTGATGGAGCATCACCGCCATAGGATTCTGCATAGGAAACTTTTTTAAGCTTATTGGTTTTGCCGATTTGAGAATAGTATATTCTTAAGCCATTATTAGTATTGACTACAAGGTCAGGCAGACCGTCACCATTCACATCTCTCAGCCCTTTATTGATTTCAGATACTGATAATCCTACGTTTGCAGAAAGATCCGCCCCGAAAGGTTTTACATATAAAATAGGAATACCAAAAATAACGATACAAGGTATATTGATATAATATCCCCCGTTTAAGTTTGCATACCCGCTGTGCGTTTTTGATTCTTCTGCAAGGCTGGCATTTAAACTCACAGGGCTGGCAAAGCGGTTACCTAGGTTATATTTCACACTGGTTTGTCCGTTATTTTCATCTACCTGGACAATATCTACCAGTCCGTCACCATTTACGTCCAGGAAAGATCTTTTTGAAGTGGCAGTAGAGGATCCGCCCCCAACGCCTCCGGAAATAGCTATTCCCAGTTCCACTCCCTGAACTGCATCAATGACAGAGTTTATACCTCCTCCGATTCCAAAAGATGAAGAATATACAGGTTTGGATACTGGTTCTTCAAAGCCTGCAAAAGCTCCTGTTGATCCCGGAATACTTCCATTCACCAATCCGGTTCCGAAGTTCAGTTTGTAATTATTTCCTTCGATCTTATCAGGAAGGCCATCTCCGTTAATATCCATCCAATATTCTGAAGTTTTATTATAGGAATTCGGATAATTGGATGTTCCCACACTCATAGACCATGAAACCGATGTATCTCCTGTGGCATTACTATCATTATTACCAGTCTTTCTCCCTACTGATTTGCTTCCTGAAGGGCCAAATGCTACAGATTTGGTGTTCATAAAGTCTTCCGTTCTTGTGATCACTTTATCTGAGCCCTCTATGCCTGGCTGAGCCCCTTTCAAACCACCCAGAATGCTGGTTTGCTGGGATTGGGTTCTGTACAGCATATCAGGATAATTATCTCCGTTTACATCAAAGAAGTCCTGAGTCTGGATATTCCCGATATTTCTCAGCTCTGAAGTTGAGTTTGTAAAGCTTAGACCGATACCTATTCCTGCATTTTTCGCTTTTGATTTGCTTTTCTGTTTTTTAGAAATAGCAAACATTCTTGTATTAGGATTATTGGCTACTTCAATATCATCTTCATCGGTATCACTGTCTAAAAATGGCGAGGTTGGCGTTTCATCATCTCTAAAGCTGCCAATTTTTGAATATTGCTCATGAAACATCTGGTTGATCCATTTATGTTCCCTTACATTTTCGGTTTTAAGCGGATTTAGCGGCGTAAAAGGAGAAGCAGCTCCAAATACCTGGTTATTGGCATAATTGTTCTGAAACTCATTGGCAAGCTGATCTCCTACACACTCTCCATATTGCTGGGAGTTGGTAATCCCGGCACAAGAAGGAAAGTTTAAATTAAACTGAAAAGGGTTTTCAAGTGTTGCATCATTAATTAATGCACCATACTGATCTTTTGGTGTATTAGGGTTAGACGTATAGGCCGGAGCAGTGCTTCCGCTAGGCCCTGTCGGGATAATAATACAGTCGTTTTCCTTACGTGGCTCACAACCGGGAGTCAAAGGAGGCTGCTGATTGGTGCTTCCCGGAGCAGGAACAATATCTTTAGCTTCATTATAAAGGAATTGCCCCCAGTTGTGATAAACAGCACTTACTCCGTTATACTCTCCTGTGTTGATTGAGGTCTCGGTGGTATGATTTAAAAGAGAACTTCCTGACTGGTTATAAATATTGAAGATATTATCATTCAGCTGAAGCTTAAGAGCTTCATACGCAAGCCTGTCTTTATTCGTATCACAGAAAATCAGGATATTCAGCTTTTCATGGTCATTAACGCCGTGTGAAGGATCTCCGTGATAAAAAGGTATCGGATCATCACCATTAATAGGATTATGATCTATTGTATACTCTTGTAAGCTGCCATTGGATATTTCTACAATTCTTTTATCAAGAAAAAGGCCTTTTTGCTTGATCACATACATAAATCTGCCAGGGACAGAAGGATTGAAGCTAAAGTTCTTATTGATGGATATTGAATAATCATCATTACCATTCGGTAAATTATTCAGAGTGGAAACATCAAATTTATTTTTCAGGTTTCTGATATGATAAGATGGATATTGAGCTACAGCATAATGTCTGTGAGAGGCGTTAGGATATCCTTCAACCAAAATATCATTCCACTCAATTTCTTTGTTGATATGGGAATCGGTTTCCACTAAAAATTTCAGGTGCCAAGCTTCTCCCGGTGCACTAAGAGCAGGAACAGAATAATTAAGATCCACCGGCGAAACCGTTACGGGCTGTCCTGGTGAAGGATCAATAGTTTCTTCATAAATAACATTAGTGGTCGTCTGCTGGTTCTGTGCCACACTGGTATCTTCCTTAATAAGGACGATGGAATATTTTACCCTGTCGGATAGTGCAGATATGGTAAATTCAGGAATTGTAATGTGGATGTCAGCCTGTTCCGTAAATTTAAGAGACTTCGTCAGGTTGTTCAAAAAGAACTTATCATTATAATTGGTTTGATTCGGCATATAGCCATCCTGTTCCTCAACAAATTCATCTTGCAAAGGATGTCCTCCACTATCAGTATAAGTGACTACAGGATTGGTATTTACAATATAATTGGTTCCGGATCTTTTATGCAATCTGAAATACACTTTTTCCCCGGACTTTACATAGAGCCTGGAAGAATTACTTACTCCCAGCGGAGTTCCCGGATAGCTGTCATACTGCCGTATCGTAATACTTTGATTGGATGTGTTAATGAGTTCCTTTAAATATAACCTACAGTTTTTTGATACAACATTCGGATTTTTAATCTCTATGGAGTAGACTGCTCTTGCAGAAGGGTCCTGACCAAGATCAATAGCGATTTCATCTGAAATTTCTATAAATCCGTTTTTAGGCGCAATCCAGACTTTAACCACATCATTTTTTGGTTTTACAGGGTCAATATCATCGGGCTCTTCAGGCTCTGTATAAGGCTGAGGATCATTATCGGTAATGACCATGTTTTCCGTTAAATCACTGGTAATCACCATTTCCTGAGCATTTCCATTTCTTCGGTTAAACCATACTTTATCATCTTTAATAACATCCGGCAGTCCGTCAGAATTGGCATCCATCATATAAATAGGGGTTTCATTTTCACTTTCAGAATTAATATAGGAAAAGTCAAATCCTATTTTAAACCAGTTAAATACAACACTTCCTCCCAGATTCCATGTTGTTCCTGTTGAATGTGAAAAATTACTGTTCAGGTTTCCTACGGATTGCTGCTGGCTGTTGAATACCAGCTGGCCATTGCTGTCAATACTTCCGGGAATCAATTTAATCCCATTATCGCCATTTCTTTTTCGGTACAGGATATCTGCGATTCCATCTCCATTGAAATCTATCAGTTCCTGCCCTCTTTTCATCCGTGGATATGAAGCTCCTCCGAACAGGGAGAGCATAAAGTTTTTTACCCCTCCCAATTGTGGTCTGAATAATGCCAAACCACCTCCGGTTCTCAGGGACCATCCCCATTCAAAATTATTGTCAGCACTTATTTTGGAAGGAGTAGTGATGGAACTTACCACATCAGAGAAAGCATCGGTACCCGGGGTTGCTATATTGGTAGGAGATCCGAAAACGGTCCCGTTATCGTAGTATTCAAAATTATAGTCAAATGCTGCACCATCCGTGCGCGGATTAACTACCTTCATTTTCATTTTGGTCAGAAGGCTTTTCTGAAATATTCCGGTATTATAGGTAAAAATGTAAGACCGTATGTTTTGCTGCTGGTTGCTCGCATTCTTAAAATCAACATTTATTTTTGTAAGCAAGTAAGGCTCAATTCTTTTAAGGATGCCCTTCGCATTGATTTGTTTATCCTGCCTTGGGGTGTCATTAAAAAATGTTATAATATAAGGTCCTTTCTGACCATTTCTTCCTGAATAGAAAATTTTATCAATATGGAATACCCATCCTGCATTAAGGTTCTGGTCATCTCCTGTAAAGTTATTGATTGACTGATTTTTATATTCATAAATCATGTTATTCCCGTGAACATCCTCTACCTTCCATACTCCCCACTGAATAATATTCCCGTTCGTATTTTTCAGCACGGCATTGTCAACAAGTGTCGACTGATCGCCGCCGTAATAGGTTCTTGTCCCGTTTGTAGAGGTCACAACCCATCTATAATCCGTCGTACCGGTTCCAAATCTCTCAATTTTTGTAAAATCATGGTTCTTTCTCAGATAGAAGGTTTTGGCTCCGCTTCTTGCCTGCCGGGAAGTATCAAATGTGCCATTCGGATTTACTTTATTATGCCTGTGAGGAAGATAGCCCTCAGGATATGCCAACATTTCTCCATCCAATGAGTACAATTCTGTTTCCTGGCCTGCTGTAAAGGTTGGGGTTCCCCATCTTGTATCTACAGATATTGATGATAAACCTCCTATATTCCAGCCTTCCCCCATCCAGCCGTTGCCGTTGCCACTGCTATAAGTAACAGATAATGATGGCTGCATCCCTGAGGTACCTGCCGGCAACATTAACGGATAATTGATGTTGGCATCTCCTGTCTGGCTTGCAGAAGGAGCTTCCATTAAGGGAGCACTCACCGGATTTGCTGCTTTCAGACCGCTGATCGTGGTTGGTGTAAAAGAATTCAGCTGTGGTGATTCCGGAGCCGAAATAATACCGTTGATATAATCGCCGTCTCCGTTACCCTCAAATGTTACCATCTTATTCTTCTGATCTACATTTGATGTTTCTACAGCTTTCCATTGTCTTCTGTTATAGTCAAATGAAAAAATCTTGATCTCTTTGGGAGAAAAGAGACCTAATTTTTTTTCGTCATAAGGAATTGTAATCTTAACTTTTTTATTCAGTTTTCCTGAAATTATTGAAAAACGATACGCTGTGTTATTCGGAGTAATATTTTTAAGACCGCTTGAAGTGGAAGGAATATCTTTTTCTCTTAGTTTTAAAATTTCAATATTCGCTCCTTCAGAAGTTTCCTTTTCTATTTTTAAATTTAAATCTTCATATTGAACATCAAATTCTTTATCATTGGAAACAGCAATCCTTTTGGAATTAAAATAGTTATTATTTAAAGTTTTAAATGATTTTACATCTGCAGGAATTTTATAGGATTGAGTAATTCCATTAGCTGTTACCGAAAAATTTCCGGCCAGCTTATCTTTTTCTGATAAACGGATGATTTTTTCAAATTCCCCGTTTGCAGTAGTAACGTAATTACTATTTATATTCAGATCCTGGAACCGTCTGTTCATTCCTTTTACATAGAGCTCATCACCTGAAAGAACAGCATTAACGATTAAATCTTTGGATGCATTTCTGTTTTTTTCAAAAACAACTTTCAGGTTTTTGATTTTGTACTTTACTCCTGTGGAGGGTGAAGTAAACAGAACGGTATTTATTCCTTGCTTAATAAGTTCTGAGCTTAATTCTTCTTTCTGATGGCTCCAGGCTGCCTGAGGTACAATAATCTCACCCCCGATCGCCAGATTATGATTCAGGGATCTCGGTACCGACTGATGCGATGCCAGACCAAACAGATCATACTCTAAATAAGCAACGGTATTCTCTTTATTTAAAGCAGGAATATCAATGGTAAAAAAGTTATCCGAAATCCGGTCTTCTTCCTGATCTGAAAATACTCCAACCGTTCCTTCTTTTTCTTTAGCAGAATAAACGTTCATGATATCCGGTGTCTTTTCTTCCGAACCGGCTACTGTACCAGGTACAGGATCTACATTTAAATCTTCTGAATTTTTATAAGAATCGGAATCAGATGGATATTGATCTGTTTTTTTATATCAGATTGATGTTCAGATACAATCTTATCTGAAACGGCTATTGGCAGATCTGTATCTTTTTTATCTGTAAGCTTGCTTATCAGGTGTTTTCTCCATTCACGTACTTTATATCTGTCTTCTTTCGTAAAACTTGCAAAAACAAACATAGTGGCAAAAAAACACACCAGCAGAACTGACTTCTTTGTAAAAGGAAGTTGTAAGGATCTTATTTTCATGATTTGGTTTTTAGTCGACGATTAATTTGAATGTTTTGATGATTTTTCCGTTCTGGGTAAGACTTACCAGATACGAACTTTGAATGTCAAGCGAACTGCTGTACGATCTTGCATGATGGTCTATTTTCTCTAATTTAACCAGTCGCCCTCCACCATCATAAATTGCGATAGATAAGTTTTCCATCTCAGGAAACTTTATCATAAAGCTTTGTCCTTTTTTAACAGGGTTTGGATACAGAACAATTTTATCAATATCTAAAGCAAGCTGATTTTCATTAATTGATGATGAGCCTGAGTTGAGCTCATTATCTTTACCTCCATCTCTTAAAGGGCTAACTGCAAATGTAAATTGATTAAAAATTTCTCCTTTCTCTTTATAGAAATCTACTTTACTGAAATCTATATAGTTTTCGTTTTCAACACCTTGCACCTTCGTTAATTCACCTGCCGGATTTTTTAGAAACATCCAGTAAACAAGTGGGAGCGAATCGGGATTAATGATCTTTTTATTAACCCTTACTTTATAATCTGTTTTTGGAATGGTAGGTCCTATAAAATTAATTTCCCAGTTTCTTTCGAGGATTTTAAAGTTGCCCTCCGCTTTCATTGCCATTTCTTTATTATCATCCGACCACATGACAAAATTATTGTGGTCAAAAAGACTAGGGTTTTCTACATTGGTCTTTTTTATATCTGTTTTTCCGATAGTTAAGAATCGGTCTTCCTGATTGGAAGATTGTTTTTGATACAGCTCATTTCCATCGTCCCGTCCCAATCCGGTAGGCCTGTATCTGAACTCTTTATGCTTTTCAGGATCCCAGATTACTTTTTCATCACTGCTGTAATATTTCCCTTTTTCCAAAGAAATTCCATACTTAATCGAAAGGTAAGAATGGATTTTATTAAGATCCATTTTCTTAGCTCTTCTCGGAATGAAAATCATTTCATAAAGATTGCGGTCTTCCAATTTTATTTTAATGCTGTCCGGTTTTCCGTCTGGTTTTTCAGCATTATCTGTAAAAGTAAAAATACTTGGCCTTTTACGGATTTTGATATTTTTGTCTGCCTTTTTCTTTTCATAAACATTGTTACTTAAAGAGATCTTTTGCCCTTCGTTCTCCCATATCTTTTCATCTTCCCTGGAAGTATGGACAAGACTTAAGGTATGACTCTTATTTTTACTGTGTTTAATATATTTTTTAAGGATCTTATCCTTAATTCCATAATGGAAATTGAGCAAGTTCTCATCTTTTAAATTGGTGACTTCACGAAGGGTCGGCCTTGACTTTTCCCATATCTGGACATCGGATCCAACCAATTGAGAGTAAGCACTGGCTGAATACAACAATACCAGCAAAGCCGCCGTTTTACGGCACAGAAATTTTGACATAATAATTGGAATTATGTGGAACATTAAAAGAAATGAAGTATAACAATCTTAGGACTTAAGATTGTTGTAATAGTTTGGAAAACTATCGTTTATCAGGTAAAAAAGTAGTTTTAGTTTTCATAGGTTTCTTAGTGTTTTTGTTTATTTAAATTCAAATTTATAAAAAAAACAACATATCATAAAAAAATATAAAAAATACAAAAAAATGTTAACGAATAGTCACTTTGCTGAATATCAGTACATTTTGTTTATACCGTATTGATGCATGAATACTGCTTTATCAGTGATTTAATATCTTTTACAATTCAGCTTTAACGATCAATAAACTTTCAATAAATGAAATTTATCAAGCCGCTTTTTAAATTTTTATTTTGATTTTGCTGTACATTTGAAATATGAAAAAGTTGGAATCAAGAGAAGATATTGAGCATCTGGTGAATTCATTTTATGCGAAAGTCGTTAAGGACGATACCATTGGTTTCTTCTTTAATGAGGTGGCGAAAGTAAACTGGGACAAGCATCTTCCCAAAATGTATTCATTCTGGGAATCCATCCTTTTTGGGCAGATGAGCTATAAAGGAAATCCTATGGGAGTTCATTTTCCGATTAATGAAATCCAGGCAATGGAGCAAAAACATTTTGACCGCTGGCTTGAACTCTGGAAAACAACGGTTGAAGAAAATTTCGTCGGGGAAAATGCCGACATGGCTATTTATAAATCCGAGAATATTGCTAAGCTTATGGCTTTTAAAATGGAGCTGGCGAGAAGACTGTAATGGTTGCGGGATTCGGGTTACGAGTTTCGAGTTATAGAGTACGGGTTGGTTCGGGACGTAAAAATAATTAGGGAACGATAACTGTAAAAATATAGGCTGCAAGGTTGACCAGTAAAACGGTTCCATATAAAATATTCGTTTTTCCCCGACTTAAAGAAAGCATGACTATGAATACAGACAGGGAAAGCAGGATAATATCCTTTTTATCAAGCCCCAATACCAATGGGATATCATAGAGAATACATACAACTGATACTGCAGGAATTGTAAGTCCGATACTTGCTAAAGCTGACCCTAATGCCAGATTTAAGCTGGACTGTATCTGGTTGCTTCTTGCCGCACGGATAGCAGCCACCCCTTCAGGAAGGAGCACGACTCCTGCAATAATTACCCCCACCAGGGATTTCGGAGCGCCAATGCTCTGCACCATATTTTCAATTGTTCCGGAAAGTCCTTTGGCCATCAGTACAACAATAATCAGGCACACCACCAGAAAGCCAAAGCTGATCAGTGTTTTTTTCAGTGAAGGGATATAATGTTCTTCGGGATGTTCATCCGGAACAATAAAGTAACTTCTGTGACGCACAGTCTGCACCATCAGGAAAACACCATATATGACCAGGCATGCGATAGAAATGAAAATAAGCTGTGCTTCATTATAGAAAGGTCCGTTGACACTTGAGGTAAAATTGGGAAGGACGAGGGTAAGCACGAGAATGGAAACAATACTTACCAGATAAGTGGTTGCTGAGGTTCTTGCGAAGAACTGTTCATAGTATTTTACGCCACCTATCAGGATACAGATCCCCAGAATTCCGTTAAGAATGATCATGACGGCTGCAAAAACGGTATCTCTGGCCAGCGTGATCGCCTGATCTCCGCCGGCTACCATCAGCGAGATGATAAGCGCCACTTCAATAATGGTGATACAGAGTGCAAGAATAATGGTTCCGAACGGCTCTCCTACTTTATGAGCCACCACTTCTGCGTGATGTACTGCAGATAATACGCTTCCCGTAAGCAGAAGCCCTGCAATAAGATCATACAATACCCCGGTTCCCATTAATCCGGAAAAATAATACCCCACAGCCAGGACAGGGAAAATATACGTATAATGTAAAAATTCTTTTAATCTCATAAAGCGTCTACAAAATACAAAAAATCTATTAAATTTGAAATATCAAAAGAAAATATTAATGATATTTTAATCAGAATCACTCTGTTTTTGTCTGCATAATGTAAGGAAGCCGGAAGTTTGAAGAAGGAAGTTATTCAAAGATGACTGTGATCCCTTTTATTCTTCTAAACTGCTTCATTAAATTATGTTTGTAATACTTTTAAATGCTCAATACTAACTTCCGGCTTCCCTCTTAGTGCATCCACAGGTTAAAATCCAGAAAATCCGTCAGCATATGAAATAGCAGACCAACGGCTACAATTCTGATATTTCCTTTGAAAAACAGCAGCAAAAAATACACCGCAATGGCATAATAGGAATGTAAAATATGAAAACCGATACTATTTCTTGAAGGATCAAAAACAGGATTGGCAAAAATGTGGTCAAGATCTACCAGCATGGTAGCCAGCATGATACCATAAGCCTTCTTCCAGTTTTCGCGGAAAAAGATCAGCGCAATGAAAACCGGAAAAACCAGATGTAAAAAATAATGGGTGCATGTTTTCAGCAGTGCAATTTCAGATAGGGCCATTCATATTTATATTTTTAGGATTGCAGATTTACCATCTCAAAATCAGTGGTAATTCTCCTTTCTTAGCTTTGATATTCACCCGATAGTTCTGTCCCTTATTTCCATAGAATATATATTCAATATCAGAAAGGATTTTTTCTCCGTTGAGGTAAAAGTACTTAAAGAAGCCAGCAACAGCGGACTATTCCTTATAAAGATATAATTTTCCTTAAGCTTTGGAGACAATGCCACAGGTTTCCGGGTAGATTTTATAATAACACCGCTTTCATTTCTTTCAATCTGATTAGGCTGAAAAGGAATCGCAGTGAATTGGTTCTGGGCATTGATCCATTTTTTATGCTGAAAATAAGCCCAGGTTTTTCCAGGAGCGGAGCTGCGGAGATCGATAATATAATTAGGCTGAATGATCTTCTGAACGGTCTTTTTTTCCGTTTCATTAAAATTATCGTCGTACCCGTAACTGATAATCGTATCATTCACCTGCTCAAGATCTGCGGTTGCTTTAAAATAATGGATCTGAGCTGAATCTGCCAGATTTTTATTAAAAAAACGGGCACAGTTTTTCACATTCTCCCCGTCTAATTCGGCTTCTAAAAAATGGTTACTCCTTTGTATATCATAAAGTGCTGCTCCGAAGGATACTGCTTTTGCCGTATTTTTGATTTCAATTTCATCCGCTTTCAGTTCAATGGAAAAGTTTTGGATTTTCTGTCCGGAAATAAAGGATACACTTCCTAAAGAACTGCCGATAAACCGGTCTGCAGTAAAAGTTTTTTTTCCGGAAGGCCTGGAAAGTAACTGCTCTATAGCTGCAAAAGCTGTTTCTGAGGTTCCCAGGATGCAGTTTTTACCTTCTATTTTAATGAATACCTGGTCTTTACGGAATATGTTCTGGTCTTTGTTGATAAACTGATGGCTTTTCAAAAAGGTTGAAAATTTTTGCGGGTCTTTCAGTTCCAACACGCTGTACCATTCGGAAAATTGAGTTCCTTTCAGATGGAAAACCTGCAGAAAATCCGGGATCTTTATTCCTGAATCTTTTAACGGAATTGTTTTTTTATCTTTCTTTTTGCTTTCTGACCATTTGGATGGATGGGCAACTAAGCTTGAAATATATTGTCCCGTCAGTTTTTTTACATCAATTAAAACAACGATATCTGCATTTTCAGGAACAAACTTCAGGGTTTTGTTTTTATAAAAAAACACAAAATAGACCGCGGCTGCGAGTAAAACAAATAACGGGACAACAAGTTTCTTTTTGTTCATCTATAATATTTGAGGCTTCTTTTCTTGTTCTTTAATTTTAAAAATCTCATCAAACAGATCAAAGAAGTACATTAGGCTGTTTTCGGAAGAGTTTTTAATGTTATAATCTATTTCTGTCTCCACGCTGTCTCCTTTTACCTCCGTTTTATAGTACATTTCCCCTACATTCTTTCTGAACAGATCCAGTGTTTTTCTCTCGGAAGGGGTTTTGAATTCTTTTTCCAGACCAATTAACAGCCTCTGAACATCCAGCCTTCCCGATAAAGGATATCTCGATGAGTCTTTCGCCCACTGTTTAGAAACCCCGGACTGTGCCTGAGGAGTAAGGTTCTCTTTAGAGCTTGTAAGGTATACAATGCCATCTTTTACAACGAAGTACAGCTGATCCATATACCCGTCTCCTTTCTCATCCTTAAAAGAGTAAATATTGCCGTTCTTCGAGAATTTCTTAGCTAAATTCTTATTGGTAGACAATACATTGAAAACACGGTTCCAATAGCCTTCGTTTTCCGTTGCAAAGGCAAATGTAAAATCGGGAACGGCTACATCTTTGGTTTTCTTAACTTCTTTTTCATTATAATCATCATCATATTCGTAATCCGTGTAGTCTACTTTTTTGGATACCAGCTCATTCAGGACAAAAATTCCGTTTCCGGGAGCTATTTTAGTGATAGCCTCTTCATCCAGAACGATCTTCATGGTTTCCATCATCAGCTCCATTTCTTTTTTGTATTCGCCGTCTCCGGAATCCTGAAGCAGGTCATACATCATGTCAAAAGTTTTTGCTCCGTTGAGGTTCATCACATAATAACCGATGCTCTTTTCATTGATAAGTGCAGCCAGTTTTTTATTTTTCTTCCCTTTATAAACGGATGAAATTGTTTTTTGGATATTTGGATTTTTATGCTGATAATTGTTCACCAGCTTTACTTTGTCCTTATCAAAATATAAATTGTAGTATGAATTTGAATCGTATGCATTTCTCAGGAACTGTCCGAATTCGAAATGCTTCATCATTTTCCCATAAACTCCGTCATTGACCATTCTTCCGTAATCCGTATAAACAAAGGCATCGGAATTCGGATCTCTGAAGCTGAGCATCGCCTTTGGAACATCAAGCTCTAAATTTGAGTTAAAATACTGGTCGAAACGGTCTTCCGCAATCTTTTTAACAATTTTGAAATTTTCAATACGCATAGAATCAAGCTCTTTCTGATACGCCGTATCTATTTCTGCTTCAGCATATTCCTCTTCTCTCGGATACACTTCCGTTTCACCTTCGGAATGCTGGGTATCTACATTTTCCTTTGGATATTTATGGTTCTTTTCCAGATACTTGATATCTTTCTGAATTCTGGTAATTTCTTTATTATTATCCCTGATCTCGTCTTTTAAATATTTAATTTCCTCCTTCAGGTTTATTATTTCTTCTTTATAATCAAAAGGCTTTTCCGGTTCTATAGCATAAGCACTGTCAACAGCTACTGCAGCACTGTCTGCAACAGCTACAGCACTATCCGTTACAACATCATCGCTCCAGATATCTTTATAAGGCTTTGTATAGCTTACCATACTCAAAACAGCACGGTCGCCGTTCCAGGCAACAAAAATATTATCATCAATATCTACATAAGAGTAATTCTTTTTCCTTGAAATTTCCAGTCCTTTTTTCTTGGTCGAATTGATGAATTCCTGGAACTTTTCTTTGTTATCTACAATAAAATGAGTGGTATACGTTTTTATGGAGTCATTAAAGCTTGCATAATGATACTGCGTTGCATCATACTTGATTCCCGTTTTGGAATAATCATTCCACGAAGATTTCTCTTTGCTTTTTTTACTTAGCTCATGCAGCAGCGGATTGAGTTTCTCCCAATTAATTTTCTGATTAAGCTGTTTTCCGTTAATTTCCATATAAAATACGGCATCTGCGGGAAGCTTCATGCTTTTTTGGGCAAAAACAAGCATAAAACCGAAAAGAACAAAGCTAAGGGTTTGTGTTTTTAATAATATAGATTTCATGGTCGAGTGTAGAATTTATTGAAATAATATAGTGTTTTGTAACT
Source organism: Chryseobacterium sp. GTID13 (assembly GCF_056172655.1). Taxonomy (NCBI): domain Bacteria; kingdom Pseudomonadati; phylum Bacteroidota; class Flavobacteriia; order Flavobacteriales; family Weeksellaceae; genus Chryseobacterium; species Chryseobacterium sp. GTID13. The sequence continues at coordinate 547,005 of NZ_JAOCMB010000002.1, read as the reverse complement.
GTTTCTTTTGAAAGATCAGGTCTAAAATATCCGCTTCCAGCTTCACCGCTTTTTTATTCGGAGCCAGGAGATAGGAGCTGTTGGTTTGGGACTTTACCGTATTTTCAAACTGCATGACAGAGATGTATCTGGCGTTATTAAAAATTTCCTTATCTGCCTTTCCCAACTTGTCGTAATCTGCTTTAAAGGTATTGACCTTGTTTCTGGTGAGCGTTTTTTTCTCAAGGTTCTGGCTGTAAATCTGGGTCGGAATCATTTTTCCGAGAATATTTTTGGCTTTAAGCTGTTCCAGCCCGGCATTGATATTTTCTATTTTCTTAAAATTACAGCTCAGTTTGATGATATAATTGTCGAAATCCATGGAGGTTTTCACATTGCTGATTCCCGGAGTTCCTTTAAAAATCCTAGCCGCTTCATTGATCTTGCTTTCAATTTCGGCCTTTTTAGGAACCTTTTTCCCGTTGATGGTTTCCATTTTTGAAATGGAAGCCAGTCTTGTCTTGCTTTTACTGGCATTAAGGATGATGGTGTATTCTCCTGTTCCGTCAGCTTTGACATTTACTTTATCTAAAATATCAAAACAGCTTGTCAGCAGCAATAAGGGAAAAAAAGCATGAACAGCTTCAGAAAATTTTTCATAATTCGGCTTTAAAGCACAAAACTACTTAATTCCGTTTGAAAATCCTTTATAGACCCTGTTATTTCACTGAAAACAACCATTTTTTAAATCCTTCCTTTCAGGTAATCCTGTCGTACTTCTTCGTCCAGTTTTTCGATGGCATACCTCAGGCTGGTTCTCGGCATATCTTTATAATGCTTATCCAGAAAGTTAATCAGCTCCGTTTCATTCTTTTGCCCCATTTCACGCAGCAGCCAGCCGTTCGCTTTATGCATCAGGTCGTGCGGGTGTTTCAGGTTTTTGATCACGAACTCTTTAGTCAGTTCAAACGATCCTTTTTTCACATAATGCATAGTCCCCACTACCGCCATTCTTTTATGCCACATTTCCTCAGAATCCGAAAGGTTTCTTAAGAGTTCTTCTTTTCCATTCTCAAAAGCATATCTGCCTAAAATTTTATAGCAGCTTGAATCCACCAGATCCCAGTTATTCACATGGGGAAGATGATCCAGATAAAATTGTATCATCTGTTCTTTAGTGCCTTTATCCTTTGCTTTTTCAAACTTGGAAATCAGCATAAAAAGTGCAGTTAATCTATGTTCATGGTATTTTGAAGACAGCAGGATACTCAGATCGTCCAGGCTTATTTTTGAATAATATTCTTTAGCAACAGATCTCTGATCCGGAACTTTTACCCCTAAAAACACATCGCCTTCCCCATACTCTCCTTTTCCGGTCTTGAAAAATTTCGGGAAGAACTCTGCTTTTTCCGGAATGGACAAAACAGCTAATGCTTCTTCTATTTCTTTGATGATATTGGCCATACAGATCTTTATTTTAGGAAACTTGCATAATTCCGGTCAATAAATTGCCTTTAAGCATGTTCATCAGCAATAATACTCTCCTTTTCCTCTTCTTCTTTTGCAATAGCTTTCGGATTAGCAACTTTAGCAATGGTAAGTCCCTGAACAATAATAGAAAATACGACTACACAATAGGTGATACTTAAAATAATTTCGCTGTATTCACTTTTAGGGATCGACATGGCCAATGCTATAGAAACTCCTCCCCGGATTCCTCCCCAAACCAGAACTTTTACCGTCTGCGGACTAAATCTTGTTCTGAGAGACATAAATTTTGTAGGGATCCAGATCGAAATAAAACGGGCAATTAAAACTACTGCGATCGCCAGAAGCCCCGGAACCATAAAATGCCTTAAGTCTTTGATCATCAACAGCTCAAACCCAATAAACAGGAACAGCACGGCATTCAGAATTTCGTCAATCAGTTCCCAGAATTTGATGAGGTAATCCTGGGTAATAGATTTCATTTTAAACCTTACATTGAAATTACCCATGAATAAACCGGCTGCCACCATCGTAAGAGGTCCGGAAATATGCATCTGTCTTGCAATAAGATACCCTCCCATCACTACGGAAAGCGTTACCAGAACGGAAATAATATAATCATCCACTTCGCGCATCAGCCTGGAAGTAACCCATCCCAATAAAACTCCGAGCAAAATCCCTCCGCCGGCTTCTTTCATCAGAAGCAGACCGATACTTTCTACTCCCAGATCCACTTCTTTTCCAACGGCAAGCTGCATAACGACAGTAAAAACCACTACAGCCATACCGTCATTAAAAAGAGACTCTCCCGCAACTTTTGTCTCCAGGGATTTGGAAACATTGGCCTGTTTCAGGATACTTAAAACTGCCACCGGATCGGTAGGCGAAATAAGTGCTCCGAAAACCAGACAGTAAATAAACGGAAGATGGATTCCTAAAAAAGGCAATAGATAAAACATCCCGAATCCTACCACAAAAGTGGAAATCACTACACCGGCCGTTGAAAATATAAGGACAGGCCGGAACTGCTCTTTGAGATCATTGATATTGATATGGATTCCCCTGCAAAAAGCAGGAAATTAAGCATGGCCCCCATCAGAACCTCCGTAAAGTCTATACTGTTCATTAAATTATTAAGATGCCTGAAAGTTTTTGGAAGGACTGATTCTCCAAACATTACCAGAACAATTGAAACTACGATAGCGATCACCATGATTCCGATAGTGCTCGGAAGTTTCAGAAATCTGTAATTAAGATAAGCAAAAATCGATGCCAGTACTATTAAGGCTGAAAATGAATAATATAACTCCACTAAGTGTTTTTTTAATTAATTTACAGGTTTAAATAAAGTATTTTGATGTACAACTTATGTCCGTCTTTTTCCCAGATATCAAACATTCCGTCTTTGGCTATTTTTGATCCTCTTACATAATCTTTCCCGATATTCAGGATATTCAGGAGAATATATTCATCCCCTACAGAATTTACCAGATAGGCCGTTTTTTCAGAAGCTCCGTCTCCGGAATTCTTTATCCCTTCTGTCAGGGAGCGGAACTGGTTCAGGTGGTGCATAAAATTATTTCCGTCTTTCATGGAATCGTATGCCCTGAGAAGAACAAGAAGAATATCCAGGTTCGTAGGGTCTTTATCATAGAGCACCTTGCCAAGTTTGATGCATTCTTCAAAATTATTTTGTTTGAAAGCATCCGCCAGCTCCTTAAAATTGTCATCCAGTGTAGAAACTTTACCATCCCTGAAATTTCTTCCATAGTAAAGATATTGTGCTTCAATACTGTCCAGGGACTTAGGATATCCTTTGTATTTGAAAATCAGTTTCTCATAATTATAGGGAGAATCAGGATTTTTAAGGCTTTTCTCAATATTTTTTAAATCGATTTTTGATTTCTGGCTGAAGCCAAAAACCGAAAACAAAACCAATAACAGGAAAAAGTGGTACTTCATTAATCGTTGTTTTCTTCTTCCTCGTCGTTATCGAAATATTCGAAAAGGAAATCATTGTATGGAAATCTGGAGATATGGATCTTCATGACCTCATCATAAATCATCTTCTTCATTTCCGGGAAGTTTTCTTTTGTCAACGCGGAAATGAATACCGTTGGATATTTGGATTTACCCATCCACGTTTTTTTCCACTCTTCCAGCGAAATATTCTTTTTGGTGGATGGTGTAAGATCGTCTTCATCTTTTTTGTGGTAGCTGAAATCATCAATCTTGTTAAAAACCATAATCATTGGCTTCTGATGCGCATTGATCTCCATAAGAGTCTGATTAACAGATTCCACCTGATCCTCAAAGCTTTCATGGGAAATATCCACCACATGAATAAGCAGGTCTGCTTCACGAACCTCATCCAAAGTAGATTTAAAAGATTCTACAAGCTGTGTAGGAAGTTTTCTGATGAATCCTACCGTATCAGTAAGCAAAAACGGCAAATTCCCGATAACTACTTTTCTTACCGTAGTGTCCAGCGTTGCAAATAATTTATTTTCGGCAAAAACTTCAGACTTGGAAAGCGCGTTCATCAGGGTAGATTTTCCAACGTTTGTGTACCCAACCAAAGCTGCGCGAACTACTTTTCCCCGGTTGTTACGCTGGGTAGCCATCTGCTTGTCAATGACTTTCAGTTTGTCTTTTAACAGGGAAATCCTGTCACGGATAATACGGCGGTCAGTTTCGATCTCTGTTTCTCCGGGTCCTCTCATCCCGATTCCCCCTTTCTGACGCTCAAGGTGAGTCCACATTCTTGTCAGACGAGGTAAAAGATATTGATATTGAGCTAGTTCCACCTGAGTTCTCGCATAAGAAGTCTGTGCTCTTTGGGCAAAAATATCAAGAATCAGATTGGTTCTGTCCAGTATTTTAACTTCTATTTCTCTTTCAAGGTTTTTAAGCTGGGAAGGAGACAGCTCATCATCGAAAATAATGGTGCCGATCTCGTTTTCCTTTACGTATTCTTTTATTTCCTGTGCCTTTCCGCTTCCTATAAAAGTTTTGGAATCCGGCTGGGTTAGTTTTTGAGTAAATCGTTTTTGAACTGTTGCACCGGCCGTGAAGGCTAAAAATTCCAGTTCATCCATATATTCCGTAAGCTTGTCCTCATCCTGATTTTGGGTAATAACCCCTACTAAAACTGCTCTTTCGTAATTATGTTGTTTCTTATCTAGCATTAATTTCTGTCTATGTTGTGATTTTCACAAGATACCAATTTTCAGGAAAAAAAACAAAATCATTTTTTAATCTTCATCATATTTTAATGTTAAATTAAGTTTATAATACTATTCATTTATAAAAAATTAATACCTTTATGAGGCAGATTTACAAATAATAAACAATAAAAATTGTAAATTTTGTAAAAACTAACATCCATATCATGAATTCCCATATTAAATGTATGCTCATCGACAATGATGAACTGGACAGACTGGTTCTTCAGCATCATATCAGGCAATATGATCATATTGAGATTATTGCTTCTTTTAATTCGGCAGAAAAGGCAATTCCCTATCTGGAATTCCCTATTGATCTTCTGATCTGCGAAACCAGACTTCAAGGCATGAACGGTTTGGAATTCAGAAAATTAGCCCACAAAATCCCTGTCTGCATATTCTTAAGCTCCCAACCGGAACTGGCCGCAGAAGCTTTTGAAATTGATGTGCTCGACTTTATCACAAAACCCCTTAAAGCAGAAAGATTTCAGCATTCCATGGAGAAAGTCTTCAGTTTTTTTGAAATGAAAGAAAAATGCGAATGCTTTGATGCCCTTCTCGGTGAAAACTGTATTAGAATAAAAGAAAACGGCAATATTTCCCAGATAAGGCTTACCGATATTCTCTATCTGGAAGCTTTGAAAGATTATACCCGGCTTGTTACCCATGAAAAAAAACACTGTGTTCTGGACTCTCTCGGGAACCTTCTTCATAACAGCTTCTTCGACTCGTTTATAAGAATACATCGCAGTTATGCCGTTCCTCGTCATTTCATCCGTGGAAAAAGCAGCAATGAGATAGAGCTGATCCATCAGATCAGGCTTCCTATAGGCAGAACTTATAAGGAAAGCCTCTCTTTTCTTAATCCATAACTTCTACATACCCACATTTTTACAATAAAATGCTGTTGGTCGATTTTTTTGACGTTAGTCTATTTTCCTTCAATCCGGTTACGATATGTGGTAATTTAGTGTTCACAAATTTTCACCTGAAAACTTGTATAACCAATTAATAACCACAAAATTATTTTACATGAAAAGAACATCTATTCACTGCTTCTTTCTCATTCTGTTTACCTTTTCCGTCAGTCTTCTGAATGCTCAGTCAGCAGTTCTGGCCACAGGAACAAATGCATCAGGAGGCAACGGCTCGGTTTCGTACAGCGTAGGCCAAACAGCATATCTGTATAAGGGAGCAAATTCCGAAATATTGGAGGGTGTACAGCAAGGCTATGAAATTATAGCGCTCTCTACCAGCGAAACCTTATCAAAGCAAGAAGGTATTTTACTTTACCCGAATCCGACCAGAGATTACCTGTATATAGATTTTACATCGCTTCCTTACAAAGGATCAGAATATCAGCTATATGACGCACAAGGTAAGCTGGTCAAAAAAGATGTGATCTCACAGTCGAAATCTGAGCTTAATCTTTCTTCCCTTCCTTCAGCGGTCTATATTATCAGGATCAATCAGAAGGGAGAAAATCTAAAAACATTTAAAGTCATCAAAAAATAACGCCATGAAAAAAATATTACTTTCTCTGGGGATCATGCTGGGCTTATTCATAGCACAGGCACAGGCTCCGGAAAAAATGAGCTACCAGGCTGTCATGAGAAATGGGTCGGGTCAACTTCTTATCAATCAAAGCATTGCCGTCAAAGTAAGCATTTTACAGGGTTCCCCTGCCGGAACGCTGGTTTATTCTGAAAGACTGACCGGAAACACAAATCCTAACGGGCTGATCAGCATGGAAATAGGAACAGGAACTGTACTTTCAGGTACCTTCTCTGCCATAGACTGGCCCACAGGAAGTTACTATCTAAAAACTGAGACCGACCCTGCCGGTGGTACCAATTATACAATAACAGGAACAAGTCAGCTGTTAAGTGTACCTTATGCCATGTATGCCAAATCTGCGGGCGGAACCGGCGGAAGCTTCACGATCCCTTATACCAACACTGTAAACAATGCTTCCACTTTATTTTCTCTGATTAATGACGGGGATGGAACTTCTGTGGAGGGGATCAATAATACAACCACCTCAAGTATTTCTTCGGTAAGGGGGATTGTAAATAATGTATCTCCAGGTGGATTTTCCAGTGGTGTCCGGGGTATCAATAATGGAACCGGCGGACTCGGAGTTGGGGTCTGGGGAAGTCAAAACGGAAGCGGCTGGGGGGTCTACGGCGTTACACCTAACGGATTGGGAGTATATGGAAATGCAAGTGCCAACGGAACCGGAGTATATGCCAACAGCAACACAGGAACCGGACTTACTGCAACCAGTAATAACGGAATTCCTGCAAGCATTTCTATTTTCAATAATGCCAATAACAATAATGCCCTCAATGTTTCAAGTGTCGGAAACGGAACTGTTGTGAATGTAACCACTACAGGCAACGGAGCCGGAGTCCGAAGTTCTACTGCTGCCGGATTCAGTCTGCACGGAATTACAAGTGCACAAACCTCTGCCGGTGTCGTAGGTGACAATAACGGAAATGGTGAAGCGGTGGTAGGAAGAACAACCAGTGATATTGCAGGTGCGGTGGTAGGACGTAATGACGGAGGAGGCTATGGTGTAAGAGGTTTTGTAGCAACGAATACTACCGGTACTTCCATCGGTGTCTTCGGACAGGTTGGCCTTAATAGCGGAAAAGGAAGAGCAGGAAGGTTCGAAAACGTTAATGCAACGAATGATTTTAATACTTTAGAGGTGGAAACCAATGGTGCCGGGAACATTCCTGATAATACAGAGGGTAATGCATCTTCATTTCTTGTAAATAATACGAACAGTGTAGGTGCTGCAGTAAGAGGTGAAGTGAAAACAATTTTTGGGAACTTCGGTGCTGCTGGTATTTTTGGTATCTCATCCGGAACAGGAGGTTTCGCAGGTTTATTTCATGCGAGCAATACCTCCGGGAATGGGCCAGCATTAGTGGCTATTACCGATGGAAACGGAAATGCCATTACCGCAAATGCCAGCAAGGACGGAAATGCCGTAGAAGCCAATATAGACGGAGCAGGAAATGCACTTTATGCATGGGTTCCTTCTTTTGCAACCGGACGTGCAGGACGATTCAACATTTTCAATGACGCCAATACCAGCGATGTTATAACAGTAACCACCGTAGGTAATGGTACTGCAGGAAATTTCAAGGTTGACAAGGTAACAGGTACCTCACCTGCTGTAAAAGGCGAAGTAAATTCACAGTTTGCCAATTTCGGGACTGCAGGTATCTATGGATTATCTTCAGGAACAGGAGGTTACGCCGGTCTTTTCTATGCCAGCAATCCTGCCGGAAACGGACCTGCCCTGATTGCCATTGCAGACGGAAACGGAAACGGGATCACCGCCAATGCATCCAATACCGGTGATGGTGTAGAAGCTACTGTAGATGGATCAGGATCAGCAATTTACGGATGGGTTCCCAACTTCGGAACAGGAAGAGCCGGGCGGTTTACCAATTTCAATACGGCCAATGGCCAAACCGTTCTGGATGTTCGTAATGATGGTACCGGAGCTGCTGCAATAATAGATCACAGAGGTTCATCAGGGAATATACTGATCATGAGAAATGTGGGTACCAATGTGGCAAGGGTAAATAAGTCCGGGACAGGTTTTTTCAATGGCGGAACACAAAACAGTGGCGCAGACGTTGCTGAAGCATTTGATGTGGAAGGAAACACTTCAGAATATGAACCTGGTGACATTTTAATTATTTCAACCAACTCAGACCGTACGGTAGAGAAATCATCAAAACCTTATTCTAACCTCGTAGCCGGAGTGTACGCAACAAAACCGGGTGTGCTTCTGACTGAAGAGAATATAGATTCTGAGCTTACAGGAAAAGTTCCGATGGGCGTTATTGGGGTGATCCCTACAAAGGTTTGCCTTGAAGGCGGTAAAATTAAAAGAGGAGATCTTCTGGTTACTTCATCAAAAACAGGAACAGCCATGAAAGCCAATCCTAAAAAGGTAAAAATAGGACAGGTGATTGGAAAAGCCCTTCAGGACTATGACCAGAACTCTATTGGTAAAATTAAAGTATTGGTAAACATTAAATAAACGATCATGAAATCACTATATACCATTGCATTTTTAGCATTAAGCATGTCTGTTTATGCTCAGGAAAACAAGAAAGTTCAGGAATCCGAGGATCAGGCGCAGGTCGTGAAACAGCTCAGAGAATGGGAAGCTCAACAGGCAAAAGATTTTCAGGAAAATACTCCTAAAAAACAAGCTGTGACAACTCTGGCATCAGAACAGGGACTTGAAGTAAAAAAACAGGAAACAAAAGCCCAGAATTCCAGCTCAAATAATTCTTCAGGAAAATTGCTGCCCAATACGGCAACATTGGCTGAAATAAAAGCATCAATTCCCAACAGGCAGGTATCTCGCACGAGTACAGCAAATCCAGGAAAAACAAACAGTAATGTTGTAGGTTTGCCGAACACGGCAACCCTGGAAGAAATCAAGAAAACCATTCCAAAAAACTAATAACATAACCAGATTTCAAGCAAAAAGTCCGCTCCAGCGCGGACTTTTTATATTTTTCAGGCTTAGTAATTTAGATACTCAAGCTTGCCTGTTTTGAATTTAAACCAAACTCTCAATCCCAGTCTGCTGCTACAAATTTCATAGAACTTCCATTGTCATCAGATAGGGTCAGGAAATGTCCTTCTATGGAATAATGAGTCATTTTATCGAATTTCTGACTGAAAGCTGTTTCCAGCTCCATATTCTGGCAGGCTTTCAATGTACTTCCCATTCCTGAAATTTTTACTTTTCCTCCGTTTTTGAATTCGGAAGTAAAAAACATGCTGTTACATCCCATATCGGCAGATCCCTTTATTTTTCCTTTTTCCATAGTCCCTGTCAGGTTAATTTCGGCCTTATTTTTAATCAGTTCTTCTTTGGAAAACAGATCAAAAGAAACTAACATCCACTGTCTTTGAAGGGACGGATTTTTTCAGGAACCGCAGAGCAGTTTATCAATGCTCCCAAAAATAAAACTGCAAAAAATGCTGTAAGTATTTTTTTCATATGGGGTATCCTTCCATTTTCATACCATTCCGGGATAGAATATCGTAAAAATTAGTAAATTAGCGACACAAAAATTATTTTATAAAATGAAAAGACTATTTCTACTGTTCACTTTCTTATTGGGCTTTGCCCAGATGAGGGCGGATGAGGGGATGTGGCTGTTAATGCTCATCAAAAGACTTAACGGGGTCGATATGCAAAAAGAAGGACTGCATTTGACACCTGAAGAAATTTATTCAGTAAACAATTCAAGCTTAAAGGATGCTATCGTAAGTTTTGGAGGCTTCTGTACAGGAGAAATTGTTTCTGACAAAGGACTTATCTTCACGAACCACCACTGTGGTTACGGTGCCGTTGCTGCTGCTTCCACCCCTGAAAAAGATTACCTGAAAAACGGTTTCTGGGCTATGAAGCAGAAGGATGAATTCAACGCAAAGGATCTTTATGTAAGATTTTTGGTAAGAATGGATGATGCTACGCAGAGAATCAATTCCAAGCTTAACAACAATATGACCGGAGCAGAGAGAAAAGCAGTTATTGATGCTGAAACTAAAGCCATCCAGACTGAAAACTCTGAAAACGGAAAATATACGGTAGTGGTAAAAGATTTCTTCAACGGAAACGAATTCTACTATTTCGTATATCAGGATTATAAAGATATCAGATTGGTAGGTGCACCCCCTTCATCATTAGGTAAATTCGGAGGTGATACAGATAACTGGGAATGGCCAAGACATACTGCTGACTTCACTGTCTTCAGAGTGTATGCAGATGCAGCAGGAAATCCTGCAGAATTTTCTCCAAGCAACGTTCCATTGAAGCCTAAGCACTTCCTTCCGGTTTCTCTTAAAGGAATCAAGCCCGGAGATTTCTCTATGATCCTGGGATATCCTGGAAGAACAAACCGTTACCTTACTTCTTACGGAATCCAGCAGATGGTTAACAAAGATTATCCGGCTTGGGTAGAAGCTTCCAAACTGGCTATGGATGTTATGAAAAAGTATATGAACAAGGATAAAGCAACTCAGCTTAATTACGCTTCTCAATATGCTTCTGTAGCTAACTACTGGAAAAACAGACAGGGAACTATCGATGCGGTAGACAAAAACGGAACGATCTCTGATAAGCAAAAGATTGAGGATACTTACAGAAAATGGTCTGCATTACCTGGAAATTCAGAATATGACGGTGTTTTAGAAGATATCGGAGCTTATTACAAGCAGGTTTCCGACAGAAATGTTGAAAGAAACTACGCTACCCAGTTCTCCAGAAATGCCAAATATATTACTCTTGCCCTACAGCTGGGATCTGTTCTTAAAGCTTATGCAGCTCAGGATATGCAGGGAAGATTGGCAATGAAGCCTAAAACTGAAGCGGCAATCAAAGCAGCTTATGAAAACTTCAGCCCATCTCTGGAAGGAGAAATGCTTGCTTCTATGGCTGGTCTTTACCAATCCAGAGTAACCAATAAAGAAGTGGCATCTGCTACTATTTTAGGGTTAGATTCCAAAACTCTTTCTAACGTAGCTTATGCTTCAATTTTTGCAAACAAGACTTCTGCAACAAACTTCTTATTGAACCCGGATGCATTGAAACTTGATGCAGATCCACTTTGGAAAATCGCCAACGGAATCGTTGCCGATCAGAAAATGATGACGGAAAAGTATTCTAAAGTTGACGATAACTTTAATAAGAATAACCGTTTATTCCTAGCCGGATTAATGAAAGCTATGCCTGAGAAAAAATTCTATCCGGATGCTAACTCTACGATGAGATTAACTTACGGAACAGTAGATAAACTTCCTGTAAGAAATGACAGAAACTACTTCGGAGTTACTGACAACTATTATACTGATATGACCGGTCTTGTAGGAAAATACAAGAAAGGGGACGAAGAATTCGACCTTCCTCAAAGAGTGATCGATCTTTATAACCTTAAAGATTTCGGTCAGTATGCTGATGCTGCAGGATATATGCCGGTAAACTTCCTTTCAAACAATGACATCACGGGTGGTAACTCCGGTTCTCCTGTAATTGATGGAGACGGAAACCTTATCGGTATTGCATTCGACGGAAACAGCGAAGCATTAAGTGGTGATATCGTATTTGAACAGGACTGGCAGAAAACTATTAACGTAGATGTACGTTTTGTTCTTTGGACAATCGACAAATATGCAGGAGCAAGAAGGCTGATCGATGAATTAAAGCTTGTAAGAGGAGAAAACACACCTCCTGATACAAAATCTAAAAATTCAGGGACTACCCAAATGCCTAAAAAAGCAAAAAAAGTAAAATAATCTTTTTTGATATATTTTAAAACCGTGAATTTACGTTCACGGTTTTTTTTATTTTTGATTTAAAATCCTAATGATGAAACAGAAAATAGAATTTACGGGAATTATAAAGCAAAACGGATCCATGAATGCTGCTTTTGTAGAATTCCCTTTTTCTACGGAAGAGCTGTTTGGCAAAAAGGGCCAGGTAAAGATCAAAGCGTTATTTGATGACAGGATTGAATACCGGGGCAGCCTTGCCAAAATGAAATCCGACTGTCATATTTTAGGATTAACCCAGGACATTCGGAAGCAGCTGGGAAAGACTTTTGGCGATGAAGTTTTAATAAGTCTTATCGAAGATAAAGAAGAAAGAACTATTGCCATTGCTGATGATATCGCTTCTGTTTTCAATGAAAATCCCGATGCCAAAAATCTGTTTGACGCCATGAGCTATACCCACAGAAAAGAATACATCCGCTGGATTGAGGAAGCGAAAAAGCCTGAAACCAGGGAAAACAGAAAGATCAGGATGATTGAAATGATTTTGAGTGGAAAAAAGGAGTTTAGCTAAACTCAGAACTCTAAATAAAAGAGTTCTGAGAGAATTGTTTACATCATACCTGCATTTTTCAGATTTAATAATAATGCATTAAAATCTGAAACCAATTCAGTAACAGTCGTTGCAGAAGAATCATTCTGGTTCATTGCTTTTTTAACCACTCCTGTCTCACTCGTTGATGCAAAAGAATCTGCACAAATAATTTTCGAATTGCTATCCGGTAATTCAGGCTGCCATCCGTTTTTCCAAAGTGTATTGTTGGGTACTCTGAAAATTGTTGTATAGCTTGCTGAACCTTCATTATATACCATAATTTCTGTATGCTCTGTAATATGCGGGACCCAATCTTGATTTTTTCCTATATTCTGACCTGCTTTTAATCTTGCCTGAATTTTGAAAACATTATGACTCCCATTGTTTATTTGCTGATATATATTTTTAATATCATACATAATTAGTTCAATATTGCACATACCTGCATTATCATTAATAATTGCTACATCTTTTATGGTTCCTGCATACCCTGAAATTTTATGTCGCTCCCCTCTTAGTATAATTCCGGTGTAATGCCCTCCAATTGTTAAATTTGTGATTGAACAGCTGCTTACATCTTCATAAATTTCAATCCCCGTTCCCGTTTCTCCGCTAGCAACGATATTATCCAGTTTTACCACATCACCGAAATAAAAACTATTTGCATTAAGCCAGGAATTCCAGTGTACGCCATTTAATGATCCTTTTTCCTGATATAATGCCCATCCTCCATTCCGAAATGATACATAGTCATTAATCTCAGAATCATGAGGTCCTTTGTATGTCCAGCCATTACCATTATTTGCAATGGTCTTAATATGATTGAAATTACTTTCCAGGGCATCATATGTCGCAGAAAAATCACTTAAAGGATAATCATGAGTTGTAAATTCAGTGTATATTCCATCTTCTTTACAATTGGCGACGACAATGTTATTAACATATAGAGAACATCCCCATATTCTCATTCCATAGCCTGCACTATTATTCTGTTTGTTTCCATCTATAGAAAGATTGCTTACCCCTGCATATCTTACTCCTCTTATTTCCGGATTTGCTTTTGGAGTACCAGTAAGTAAAGCGAAATCTCTTCCCTGAATTACATCCAGATTACTTCCTGAAACAGATTTTAAAATGGTCGTGTTGGGTCCGGCTCCATTCAAAAATATATTTGAGTCAAGAATTATATTGGCATAGTATGTTCCTGAAGGAATATTGATTTGTCCGCCGCCATTTGTTTTTACATGATCAATTGCATCCTGAAAAACAGCACTGTCATCAGATGTTCCTAAAGTCCCAAAATCTGTAACATCATAAGAGTTAATGGTAAGATTATTAGTGGCAGAAACAGCCGAAGAATTTGTTTGTTCATTTTTTGTTGACATTTCATTAATTATTTAAAGGTTAATTTTAAACATTGTTCTTATAATGTAAATATCACTCACATCTGCGACAAAACTCGACGTATTATTTTAATAAAAAAGCCGGAAAGTTTATTTCCGGCCTTATCTCAACAATTAAAGTTATGACGTTGGGATTCCCAGATACTTCAGATAAGCATCCAGTAACTTTTTATCAAAAACCGGCTCCTCAATACCAGACCCTTCCAGAAACTGAATGACATTCGAACAATCCCAGATATAGGTATGCTGATAAAGCTCCACCGTAGAAAGCCCTTCATGCATATTATCCTTAAACAAACTTGTTAATGGATAAAGGCGATTTTTACTATCATCTTCCCACTGTTTTCTCCACTGTTTGTAAGGAAGTCCTTCAAGAGTAAGCGGATAATATTTCTTCAGGAGCATAAAGAAACTTTCAAGGGTAAGATTGGTTTCCGGTCTTGCAATCAGGTTGAACTTTTTACCAATCGCCTCTTTATTTTTTGTGATATGAACCATGGATCTGGTCATATAGTCTACCGTGATCAGCCCTTCTCTTAATTCTGTAAGTAAAGGATAAGATTTAAATTCAACACAGTTTTTTACAAGTCCAGACCACCATTGGTAAGGAGCGCTGGCCCCTGTCCGGCTGTGGCACATGGCATAACCAAGACGGCAAGTAATTAACGGAAGGCCCTCTTTAGCGGCAAGATCAGCCACAGCTTCCATGACCCATTTACTTCTTACATATCCAATGTCTTTGCTTACAGACATTAGGTTTTGGGCGATATCATCACTTTCCAGCATCACGGTTTTCCCGGTAAAAACATGGCCCCAACTGTAAACAGAAATGGTAGATAACAGTGCCAGACATTTGGTCTTTTCGGCACCCGCAAGCTTTATAATTTCCCTTAATCCTTCTACATTAGGCGCTTTCATATAAGAATAGGGTTCTATAAAATTAACAGAACTGCCGGAGTGATAAATAAGATCCAGCATCCCTGCAAGTTTTTTGAACTTCTCTTCAGAAAGGCCCAATAACGGAAGAGAAAGATCCCGTATTACCGGGATAATCCTGGGTTTCTGCTCTTCTTTTCTATCTATCTTATACTGCTTATAACACCGGTCTATTTTCTCTACGGCATGAAATTCATCCTGAGCTCTTACGAGACAGCAGATATCAGCGGGTGTAGTATCTAAAAGTTCCTG
This sequence comes from Chryseobacterium sp. GTID13, assembly GCF_056172655.1. NCBI lineage: Bacteria > Pseudomonadati > Bacteroidota > Flavobacteriia > Flavobacteriales > Weeksellaceae > Chryseobacterium > Chryseobacterium sp. GTID13. The sequence continues at coordinate 531,808 of NZ_JAOCMB010000002.1, read as the reverse complement.
GAGCAAATGGATTCCGACAAATCCGGTCACTCCGGTCAGGAATATGTTTTTAGGGTTTTGCAGCTGTTCAGGATCAAAGCCTCCTGCAAAAATGGTCCCCGGAGCCAGATAAACATCTTGCTGAAGGGCTACATACGGCTCTACATCTTCCTCGGCAGCAGTCTCCCGGGCTCTTTTAGCCCTTGTAATCAATTCATCGGAGAGCTGCTTGAGGATCGGAAACTGGTAAATATCCCGCGTATATACTTTGGCTTCCAATCTGGAATTCAAGGCAGTGGCCACGATGGCAACAAGCAGAGAATTTCCACCTATATCAAAGAAATTATCGGTAATATTAATGACCGAACGCTCCAGTTCTTCAGCCCAGATATCTGCTATAATCCTTTCGGTCTCATTGGTAGGAGGTTCTGTAGAAATAAGCTCTTTTGCCTCTTTATCTGCAAGTTCTTTTAGCAAATGAGTGTCTGTTTTTCCATTAGGAGTAAGGGGTATTTTATCAATGATTATGATCTGGGCGGGAATCATATACCCCGGAAGCTCTTCTTTCAGCTGTTGCCTTACCCATGCAGCATCTGATTTTTCTCCGGATTTCAGCAAGATAAAAGCTACAATATATTTATTGCTCCCATGATCTTTTGTAATGACAGCAGCATCCTGTATTCCTTCCAGACGGGTAAGGCTGCGTTCAATCTCTCCCAATTCCACACGGAAACCTCTGATTTTTACCTGATTATCTATTCTCCCTAAAAATTCAATGTCTCCATCAGATTTCCAGCGGGCAAGATCACCGGTGCGGTATAGTCTTTCATTTTCCCTGAATGGATTTTCAACGAATTTAGAAGCGGTAAGCTCTTCATTATTAAGATAGCCTTTAGCCAAAAGAGTCCCTCCTATATATAGTTCTCCCACGGCTCCTACAGGTAACAATTCATTGTTTTCTCCTAAAATGTAAGCCTGTGCATTGGCTATTGGCCTACCGATTGAAGAAATGTATTGCCCGTTTATGTCTTTAACTTTTCTGAAAGTGGCATAGACTGTACATTCAGTAGGTCCGTAATAATCAATTAACTCATAACTCAATTCGCCGGTAAGCACCGGCTTGAGCTTTTCTCCGCCTGTAAAAAGGTATCGAAGATCTAAATCATTATATGTCCGGGTTTCCTCCACAACAGACGGCACAAGAACCGAAGGTGCAAACCCATGGGTAATTCTGTTTTTGCGGTAAAATTTTACAAGCGCTGATGCTTCTACCCTGTCTTCATTGTCTGCTATAAAAATAGCAGCACCGGCAGTAAGTGCTGACCAGGTTTCCCATACGGAGATATCAAATGCAAGACCCGCAACAAGGGTAAGCCGTGAGGTATAATCCACATGAAAATACTGATTGTGCCATATAGCCAGGTGCTGGATGCTATGATGGGAAACCATAACTCCTTTAGGATTTCCTGTTGAGCCGGATGTGTAGATGGTATAGGCCAATGCATCCTGATGTAAAGTAATATCAGGCAGTTCAGCGGGTGAATAGTCCAGGCTTTCCTGATAATCCAGATAAAATATTTCAGTCTTAGTCGTTAATAAATTTCCATGCGGAGTATCGGTAATAATAATTTCTGCTGAAGTGTCTGCCAGGATATATTCTACCCGTTTTACCGGATAAGCAGGGTCTACAGGAACATAAGCAGCACCGGTTTTTAAAATTCCAAGGATGGCTATAAGCCACTCCAATGAACGATCCAGCCATACCGGCACAAACATTCCTTCTTTTATTCCTTTTTTCAGAAGAGTATTCGCAAGCTGATTGCTTTTCTGATCAAGCTCCCGATAACTTATCTGATTGTCCTGATAAACAGCAGCAATATTTTCCGGATGAAGCAATACCTGTTTTTTGAAAAGAGAAATCAATGTTTCTTCCTTGGGATACTCCCAGTTTGTTTCATTAAAATGGTTAAGAAGTTTTTCTCTGTCTTCAGTAGATAAAAGAACAGATACACTAGCAGGTTTCCCCGCTGGTGCTGGTATTGTATTTGGCATATTAGTTTTTGTTTGGTTTGGTGATAAAAGGGTCAAATGATCTGCATTGCGCAGCCTCCAGACACATTTTAATATATCTGGTACAAGTTAAATAGCTAAGAATACTTTAGTTCTTATACTATCCTCATTCAAAATTTAAATGATCAGGCAGTGTTGGTGAATTCTTCTTTCATAATGCAATATTTTTAATAATTTGGTAATCAAATTTAACATAATATTTAATATAAACAAAAAATGATTAAACTTTATCAAATTAAGACTGAGGCATTATTATTCCTATAGTCAAAAAATATTCATTCTGGAAATGGAGTAAATATCAAGTGAATCAGAGCATTTTTTCAAGAGTTAGGTTAATCGGGATAACATTATACATTCCAGAACTCCCGGTCCAGGCTTCTGTATTGTATGGCTTCTGAAATATGATGAGATAATATATTTTCTGCACCTTCCAGATCTGCTGCTGTTCTGGCTACTTTCAGGATTCGGTCGTAAGCTCTTGCTGAAAGATTCAGTTTTTCCATAGCCCGTTTAATAAGCTGCAGGGAAGCCTCGTCCAGACTGCAGAATGCTTCAATTTCTTTAGGTCCTATCTGAGCATTATAACTGATATTAAGATCTTTATACCGTTCATTCTGAATACTGCGTGCTTTCAGGACACGCTCTCTTATATCTGAACTTTTTTCTCCTTTTCTCTTTTCTGCCAACTGTTCGAATTCCACTTTCTGTACCTCAATATGAATGTCAATTCTGTCTAGTAAAGGTCCGGAAAGCTTGTTCATATACCGTTGCATTTCGTAAACGGATGAGGTATTTCCCGGGTCATCCGGAAAGAATCCACTGGGACTAGGATTCATAGAGGCTACCAGCATGAAGCTTGCAGGATAGTTTACGGTAAATCTGGCTCTGGAAATTGTTACTTCCCGGTCTTCGAGGGGTTGTCTCATCACTTCCAGGACTGTTCTTTTAAACTCCGGCATCTCATCCAGAAACAAAACTCCGTTGTGGGCTAGCGAAATTTCTCCCGGCTGGGGATAGCTTCCGCCTCCTACCAATGCAACGTCTGAAATGGTGTGATGCGGGGAACGGAAGGGACGGATGGTCATCAGAGAGGTTTCGGCACCCATTTTACCGGCCACCGAATGTATTTTTGTTGTTTCCAGGGCTTCCTTTAATGTTAGAGGAGGAAGAATACCAGGGACTCTTTTGGCAAGCATGGTTTTTCCGCTTCCGGGAGGACCTATCAGAATGATATTGTGACCGCCGGCAGCTGCTATTTCCATGGCTCTTTTTGCTGTTTCCTGGCCTTTAACTTCAGAAAAATCAAATGGAAAATCATTCATTTTTTCCTGAAACTCTTTTCGGGTGTCCAGGGTAACTTTTTCGAGAGGCTTTCCTTCATTAAAAAAATCAATGACTTCTTTAATATTTTCTACTCCGTAAACGTCCAGATTATCAACAATTGCAGCTTCCCGGGTGTTTTGCATAGGAAGAATGATTCCTTTGAAACCCTCTTCCCTCGCCTGAATGGCTATCGGCAACACTCCTTTTATCGGCTGGAGGCTTCCGTCAAGAGAAAGCTCACCCATAATGATATAGTCATGAATATTTTCAGCAAGGATCTGGTCTGATGCAGCAAGAATGCCTACAGCAATGGAGAGATCATAGGCCGCCCCTTCCTTCCGGAGATCTGCAGGCGCCATATTGATTGTAATTTTCTTTCCCGGAATTTTGTATCCCACGTTCTTCAATGCAGCAGAGATTCTGTAACTGCTTTCTTTGATGGCATTATCGGGAAGCCCAACAAGGTGATACCCTACTCCACCGGTGTCTACATTGACTTCAATGGTAATGGTTTGCGCAGCAACCCCGTGGATTGCACTGCCATAAATTTTAACTAACATGATTGGTGTTTTTTGTAAAAATAAATAATATATTATTTCAAAAAATTCACTTTTGTATGGATAGTTTTATGGTTGAAATATGTTTTAAAAGAAATTATTCTTAAAAAAGACAAACCGGTACAGATTGTCTCCATACCGGCTTACCATTGATTAAAAAAAAACTAACTAAGGAATCTATATACCATTATTTTTTGATGAATTTATTCTTATAGGTTTTTCCCTCTGAATCTTTGGAAAGAATAATATAATTGCCGGGTACAAGCCTGCTTACATCAATAGCATCATTGAACCGGTGATCTTTCTTTTGCAGGACTATTTTCCCTGACATATCCATAATAGAAATCTCTTTATACATCTTATCGGATTCTTTTCCGATATAAAGGAACTGTGCCGTAGGATTCGGGTATACTTTCAGGCTATTTTCTTTACGTTTTACTTCGTCAGTTCCCAGGCTGCAGAATTCCCAGCTTCCGAAATTCACTTTAACAAAGTTTCCGGTTCCTAAAAATTCACACTGATCCGGGCAATATTCTGTACATGCATAAAATCCATATTCTCCCGATTCCGTTGCCACATAACTATCCCCCGTTACTCCATTGATAACGCATGGATCTCCCGGGGAAGGCGGCGGGCTGCTGGGAATACATCTGTACCAGACATGGTTTCCGTACAGATCAGGAAAAGCATCATCGAACTTTACGGACGCTCCTGTACATACATTAAGCTCTCCCGCTCCTACCACCTCAAAGGTTCCGGGAGCCATCGTGCTGATCATTGCAGGAAGTGCATAGGCAAATCCGTCTGCCATTATTGCAGGGCTTTCCGCTGTACAGTCGCCTTGGGTAACCGCTACTTTAAAATAATAAAGCTGGTCATCATTTCCATTGATGGTAAGGGTTTGTGAAGTTGCTCCGGGAATTGCAATCCACGGATTGTTATTCGGTGTCTGCCAGGTCCATTCTTGCTTATACCACTGATAAGTCCCGAATGCCTGCGTTGAAAGCACTTCTGTTTCAGTGTTGCAGAACAGAACTTTATCAGGATATTTTAAGCCCAGTCTCGGACTTGTAATGGTGGGATTACACTGCGCTTTCATATTCATTAGGGCCATGAAAAGGAAAGCCAAAAAAATCAGTTTTGGTTTCATATGTAAATATTTAAGGTTTGATGTATTTTGAGGCATCAGTCTAATAAAAGCCTGATCCCGAATTTCATATTGAAGTTTAAAGGTTTTTCTTTGTAAATGGTATTAAGCTGACTGTCATTCTTGAAATGGTACCCAATCCCGGGCTCTGCATATATCCCGATCTTATCGATAATCTTCACCTGTAATCCTACCGCTGAATTCACGGAAACCTGTACGGGTTTTATATCGAGCCGTTCTTCCTGGGTATCCTGTACCTCATTATCTACTATATATTGGGTTTTAAGTTTTCCTGACACTGCTTTTTCGGCAAGCACACCTCCGGTAATGTATCCTGTAAAACGTCCTTTCTGAATCACATTATAATTGACCTGTACCGGAATTCCTATATAATGGACGCTCTGATTTCCTTTTATGTAGTTTGAATTGCTTCCCGAGTGAAGTTCAGACGTAAGTTTTGTATAATTCACCCCTGTTCCTATTCCCCATCTTTTCCCAAGGTTATAATATGCAGACACTCCAAATGTAACCGGAACTTTATGTCTTATTCTGGCTTCCACTTCTTTACTTTGATTAGCCAGAAGGACTTCTGTAAGCGGATCCGGGTCTGTCCCTGATATCCACATATCGCCAAAAGCCATAGGAGTCCCGCTGATGGAAGTGTAACCCGGGAATTTCTGCTCGGAAGAATTTGACGAAACATTTCCTGTAAGCATGCTCAGCATCCATTTCCTTGATTTTCGGACAGAAACTTTAGGCTTATCATTAGCGGCAAACTTTTCCGTAAGTTCCTCGTTATTAAATTTTTCCCCTGGAGCTTGCTCATTCTTCAGTACCGGATTTTCATTGATTGAAGGAAAGCCGGAAGCGGGAGTTTCTTTTTTAGCTAAAACGGCTGCTCCATTTTCTTTTTCTCCGTGTCCCGGAATTGTTGTAGGACTATCTGTTATTTTTTTGCCCAATACATGATCTAAAATGTTATGAATGCTCGTTTTCCCTGCTGGCTGCTGTCCCTGGCTGCTATATTTCTCACCGGGAACAATATTGATTGGATCGCTTGTATTTGCTTTTATATTCTCTGTCGATTTTATATCGGTTTGCTTAAAATGATCTGTGTTTTCAACCTTTTTTGATATTTGGGGGCCTTTTTTATCTGCATTCATTTCCAGCAGGAATTTTCCTGTAAAGAACAACATGGCAATAGCTGCTGCAATTCCGCCAACACGGTACAGCAAAGGCTTTGTTTTACCGGCAGGAATCGTTTTGTCTTCTTTTTTGTCATCATTTTCCAACAGCAAACCTCCGGCAATTCCTTTATCGTCTTCTCCTGAAAAAAGTTCATCTTTAATATCATCCCACAGCCCATCCGGAATATCCTCTTCGTGGTCTTCCATTTTCCTGTGCAGGTCATTCAGCCACTGATTATTCATATTGTGCTTTTTTTGACATTTTAAATTCTTTAATTTTCTGGACCAGCAGTCCTTTTGCCCTATGAAACTGGGAAGCGGAAGAGTTTTCTGCTATTCCTAACAGTCCGGCAATTTCTTTGTGGCTTTTTTTCTCAAATACAAACAGGTTAAAAACAGTTCTGTACCCATCCGGAAGCGACCGGATCATCTTCATAATAGCTGCCTGAGGAATTTCCTCAAGATCGGGTTCTTCATCATTGGGAATATCGGGATATTCTGCAAGATCATCCGTTGTTGTAATGCCGGAATGCTGTCTTATATGCTTTAAAGCTTCGTTTACGGTAATCCGGATCATCCATGCCTTCAATGAACCATTGCCCCTGTATTCAAATGTTTCTATAGAGCGGAACATCTTGATAAAGCTGTTCTGAAGAACATCATGAACATCATCCTTACCTGAAAGATAACGGGAACAGACTCCGGCAAGGTTTCCGGAATAGTTTCCGAAAAGTTCTTTCCAGGCAGCTTCTTCCTTCGTGAGAAGGCGTCTTATCAAAATCTGCTCCTTGTTTTCTTCCATGTATGATTAAGATCCGGTTTGGATACCGATTAAAATTTTAAAGCAAAAATAGACTGCATCCGGCAAACCACAATCTATTGTCTATATTTTATGAATATTAATTCGTTTTTATGCAGTATGGAAAATTATAGTAAATAGGCTCAAAAGGGCTGAGAGCCGTTCCGTTTACCATAATCTTTTCCGCCGCAATGGCAAATCTCAATGTGTGGTCCAATCCTGCAAAATATCCTTTCTGTTTCGCTACCAATGTCACAACTGTTTTTTTACTGACTCCGTCTACTGGGATCTGAAGTTCAAGATCTTTGGGTGCAAAAGTGAGCTCTACCCAGTTTTTATCAGCATTTAGTACAGAACTATAGTTGAGGTTATATTTCACTTTTCCCATTGCTGCTAAGGCATTCTGTACTTTTACAGGGTCTTTTACTACTGCCGTTACAATTTCTTTCAAGGGAAATTCCGGAAAGGTCAATGTATCTTTTTTTATTTTAAAGTCAACAATCTTCTCTGCTTTGAGCTCTCCCTGTACCGTAATCAGCCTTCCTTTATAATTGCCGTTAACATCTTCAAGCTTTACCGGTGGCACCTCTATCCTGTCCTCATTCATACATGAGAACAGGGAAAAGAGGATTGAGATAACCAAAACGGCGGTAATCACTTTAAGTACTATTAAATTCTTCATTTCATTATTTTTTTAACATTAAACATTAATTGTATTGAGTACTCATCTATAAAATCCGGTTTTTGGGAAATCTTGCGTAGAGATTTGAAAAAAAGTGAAATTATTTTGCAATCCGTTGATTTACTGTGGATAAAATTTGCAATTTGAGAGAAAAAAACCAGCGTGGATTTCACGCTGGTTTTGGTATTTAGGACTCCCTCTAACTTCTTATATCAATTCCGTACATGTTCATTAAAGATCACTTTTAAATTGTGTAAGCTGTTTAAGTTCAGGGGGAGATGCAAGGACCGGAAATGAAGAGCTGGAAATTTTTGCAGGATCGTTCTTTAAGTAGGAATTCACTGAATTTCCTAGTAAAGGATTATTTAATATTTCTAAACTCATTGTATGTTTTTTTAGTGTTTAAAAAGGCAGAGCATTACGCTCTGCCATTAATAATACTTCTTAGGAAAGTTTATCCAGCTCTTCTTTGTGGGTTTTCACAAATTCATCCAGATAAGAAGCCAGAAGCTCTGTGAAATCAACCTTATTATTCTTTAGCAGCCAAAGCATATACTGATAACTGGGAACTTTTACCTTGTCGACGATCATATCATCTTTAGGTTCAGCTAAGGGCTGCTCAACAGGATTATTGTTATGATCGCGTAGATAGCTCCAGGTGTCCTTGTAGACTACCCACTCCGGTGCAGGAAGAGAAATATTGATTTCTTCGCCGGTTTCTTTATCTTTCAGCACCTGTTCATAGTTAAAACTAATAAACTGCTGTTTAGATTTGGCATCAATATCCAGAACACGAATACTCCTATTAAATTGTGGAAGCTTTGGATGTTCAGATAATGGTAATTCTGCAAGATTTAATTCAACATTTTCGATATCGTTGATTAAGGTTTGTACTTGCGTTGATATGTTTAATTGTTCGTTCATATAAATTGTATTTAAAATGTAAATGCTTGGACTATGGATGTATTAATATTTTTTGAAATTGTCCCGTTGGAAATGGCGAGAGATAAGGCCACCGCTTCTGTCGTTGTGGATACGGATTGGATAATTGACACACCACCGACTGTAATTGTTTGAGTGCATATGTTTCCCATTCTGGTAATGATTACACTTCCGTTCAATATAGCTCCTGACAGCTCTATTTTATTTGGGTTTGTAATGATATTATTCCATAGAATAGAAGAATGATAACCCCCACTGCGGAAAGATGTCATCACAGTTCTAATAAATGAACTATCAGCCAACGTATTGGGAATTGTACTCTGAAGTAGACCCAGATAAGCATAAAAATCAAATAAATCTCCGGCTCCATCACCAGTGGTAGAAAGAGTTATGTTCATTTCTAAATAGAAATTCGACCCTGCCCCAAATAACACACTACTTTTGGCTGCTCCAACGATTACGTTCGGTTCATAGGCATATGTCTTGTTATTTGTATTTGAACTGTATGACACTAGCCCTCCATTAGTACTGAAAATGACATTTTCTTGACCGGCAGTATAGGCTTTTGTTTCCCACGTAATTGCACTGATATCAATATTATTTATATTCCCTACAACATTGACGAATGATACTGATCTATGGGTCTGAATCGTTGGTGAAGTAGTTCTTATTATGATATTATACTGTGATCCCCCTTGTAAAGCGTCACCTTCAATAGTCACGATCATAGACTTACCATCTGCTGAAGTTTGAAAGCCTAAGCAATCGATCTCGCCGATACCAATAGTATTTCCCACAAGAATAAATCTGACCGAAGTAAATGCAGGATTGACATTCAAATTTAACCCTTGTAATACGAGATACTTTACAGCGTTATCGTTTTTAAAAATATTAGGCGCAATAGAATAAACATTCAAAGCTCCGTTACTATATTGATTATTCCAGGCGATTCCGAATTGCTCTTTTTCTGCTTGTGTTAAAACTGCTGGTAGTTTTTTGAACATTTCTTTAGCATTAGTTTTGAAAATTCTACCAACAGAGTTTTGTGCAAGTACCATATTGACTGTTGAATCATTGGAACCATCACTCAATCCTGTTATTGAATAATAAAGTCCTGAAGTATTCAGTTCCCAGTTGGCCCCCAGTGTCAATCCTGCACCGGGCACCGTAATCAGAGAGGAATTGGCAACGTTTTTTCCTAAATCACCTGCAGGCAGTTTTGCTGTATTCCCATTAGCATCCAGCCCTACAATTTTTGTAAAGTCCTGTACGTTTCCGTCACTCAGCGGAGTATTAAGTTTTTGTTCCAGCTGTTCATTTACATTTTGATTGAACTGTGCCTGAGTTAAAAATCCTTCGGACACCAGATCAGGATCAGACATTTTGACCAGATCATCACTAATATCCTGTGTCCCGGCACCTAATGCCGGAGTTTTCATATCCCCATTTTCATCGATGGCATAGTCTGTATAAGTAGCTGCACCGGGTGCAGCTACTTGATAAATGACATTTGTCTCTCTCTCTCCCTGCGGAGGTAATTCATTTACCCTAATAATTTTTCCTATATTAGACATATTGTTGTTTTTGGTTAATTATGATTAATTGATCTGCTGCCAATCCCCGGAAATCACTCTCGTAGAAGATGTTGCAGGTTCCTGAATACCTAGAAGATTAGTATTCGATTCAAAGTTGAATTTCTCTTCTGTAATCACATCAGACGGCACTTCGAATTCTTCCGGATCCTCTGTACTGAATGGCAGGGCATGTTTTACTTTTAAGCCGATGCTTTCCGCCTGGAGGATATTGAGAGCAGTAGGAAGTCTTGTGATCCATGCTTTTCCTTGTTTCAAACCTTTAGGCTCTTTCATTTCATCAACAATTGACAAATAAAGGTCATCACCAATGACAGGGACTTCGCCGCCATTCCAGATCTTTCCGGTTGCCATATAGAACTGTACAGCTTCTTCAAATCCAGGACGTACAGTTACCACTACTCTTGCCATACCACTTTGCATAAAGGCCCTGAATAAAGGATCGATATCTTCAGACTGGTAAAGATTCATCCAGTTCTGCTTACTGCCCCAATAATAAGGATACAGGTTATAAGAAAGGTTTTCCCATTCAAAAGCCTGTTCCATAAATTTCACAAAAGCTGTATATTTATCAAGATTGCTGCTTAAAACTGTCTCATAATTACTGAAAGACGATCCACTGGTCAGTCCATCCAGACCATATCCATGTGTAGACCCCGCGGTTCTGTCTGCCATATAAGAAATACAGTTTTTACGTAAAATTGTATTTTCAATCTGGCGGTAGAACATTGGGTTGGATCCTTTAATCTCTACGGCTTTGTTCTTTTCATCAGAAAGCTTATTATTATATTCCACCAATGCATCTTCATAACCATCTATAATAGCTTTAAATACTTTCTGGTACCAAGCATCTCTAGCTTCCTGTGTCAATTGAAGATCTACTACACAATTCGCTGACCCGGAGAAAATCTCATAGAAAGTAGCTGATATAGGAACTGTTTTAGAATAAGGCTTAGCAAAAGTTTCTCTTTTACGAACTTCAAGCTGAGAATAATATCCATGAAGATAGAAATCAATATCTCCAACTAAAATACACATGGCCGATTCACTACCGTCGCCAGATGCACTGTACCCCACTCTGCAACCTACTGCCACATAGTTGTCCGGGATTTGAATCTCGTCTTTGAAGGCTGCATGCTGAATAGCACTTTGCTCACCTGTAAACTGACCGCTTAATGATTTTCCTATACTGTAAGTTTCTACCGGCCTTTCAGGCACTTCAACATTATATTTTGACACCCAGTATTTTAAAACAGCATCGGTACTAAGATCTCCATAATTCTTCATCGGCATTACCAAGGATCTTCTTGGATCTTCCGGTTTAATTAAATTAACCTGATCTGGATTTTTCTGAGAAACCATTCCTAATAAATGCAGTTTAGCAGGCTCCGGAACCATGAACTCAAACATCATACGCTTGCCATAGTTATAAATCTGGTTCTTCATGAGCTTATCCACCCATCGGTAAACCCCTACTACATTTTTATCTCCTTTTCTGTTGTCAAATCCATGAGAATTGTTTTCCTCGAATTCATCAATAATCTTTTCGATTCTTTCTTCATGAACCTTGGTGACAATTCTGTCCATTGCTCTAGCCGTAATATCCTGAGCCTGGGTAACCGCCTGTCTGGTACTTTCATCTTTTGAACGATGATTCGCATAGTTCGCTCCTACGCTTATGGAGAACATTTTTCCTCCATAACTTGCATTGGCCGACCCTGCAAAATCATTAGCTTCCTGCAACAATTTGGAAACTTCAGACTGCATTTCAAAACGGTTGGCTGTTGTGGTATCTGAAAGTTGTTCTATTTCCGTATCAGAAGATGAAGTTGTTGTATTTTCGCTTCTTCTTAACTTCCGGGTAGATTTTTCACGATATTCTCTTGCCATGATATTCTCAATGTGAGCCACTTCTCCTTCCACATAAGCATGAGTACTCTGCTCAACTTTCAAATAATCAGCAATTCCGATTTGTTTGAATCCGAAGCCTGAAGGAATAAAATTCTGTTCCTCATCAATAATAACAGGAGTTTCGGTGTTTTCTACTTCAAGTTCAAAACTGGAAGAAATACAGGATTTAACAGTAATGTTCGGTGTTTTAAATTTAGCTACCTGACCATTAGTGAAATATATTTCAATATAAAAAGACGAGCCTTCAAATTGTGAGAATTCTATGCCTTGACCTAAAAGATTATTTAAGAAAATGGTATTTCCATTTCTGGATTTTGTAAAATCATTTCCTGTTTTGAGAGGGAAAGCAACGTTAGTTAATTCATGATGTACTCCTGAAATATCCCAAGAGGCATCAGGAACATTTAAAGACATATTGAGTCCATAATATCTGTATAAATCTTTTGGACACAGCTGGTAAGTGAAAGGCACAGCAGCGGCCTTTGCCATGGGAACAATTACTCCCCCGATACTCGTATAACCTTCGATATTGGTTTCAGTATTTTCTGCAATGATCCTATTGGTTTTCTCAGTTGATTCTGTGATCAGAGCGTTGATTTCTGCAAAAGTATTTCTTCCCTCCAGCAGTTCATAAAGGTCAGAAACACTTGCTTCTGCCATTCGTTCATTACCTGATGGTTCATTTTGAAACTCATAACCTAAAATATCCAGTAAAGTATCCATATTTTCAGGTTTTAATACACTTGTAAGATATTCAGCTTCTACTTCAGGACGGAATCCTACCTCAAATTTTGGTAATACAGGTTCTGGAACTTTCGGAATCTGTTGACAGGGATCTTTCGGGTCATAAACTTCTCCCGGGACTCTTACAGGACAATATTTTTCCCTGTTTGCCGCTACATCATCGTTATATTGTTCAATAATAGGTGCAATTCTCAACTGATGTTCTGCGTACCGGATTTCATATTCTTTTTGGTATTCTTCCCTGTATTGTTTTTCCAGAAGAGAAAAATTTTTGACAAGGCTTTCATATCGTCCAAGCTTTATTTTTTCTTTGGAAACCAGCTGTTGCTTTCTCATTTCTTCAGTAGGTTGGGTTTCTGTAAACTCACCTTCTGCCAGCCTTGAAAGAGTTTGCGATCCTGAAACCGCTTCATCCAGCATCAATTCTTTAGGAAGTACAACTTTAGCATTTAATAAAAGCTTAAATTCTTCTTCATTGGAAACAGAGGAAACATGTCTTACCAAAAGAAACTGCATAATAAGTTCCTTTACATAAAAATCTTTTTGTACAGCTACCTGATAGATTAAATTATTCCAAAGATCCAGCAGATCGGGAGAAATATTAAATTGTCCGTTATATATTTCAGCTTTTTTTCTGTAAATTCTTCATACGTACACGTTTCTTTGTTTCTAGCCAGCCAGACGGCAAATTGATGATCTAAAGAATAGTTCCTCTTGAAACTTTCAAGATCATATGTACTGTTAGGCCCAGATGAAATACATTTCGGGTTATTGGCAAAAGCAGCCGCACATTCAAGAAGTTTTCTATACTTTGAACCTGAAGCAGCTACTACTGGTCTGTAAAAAGTGTCATCATCCTTTAATTGTTGTGGAGCAAGGATAAATCTTTTATCCTGGTCATTTTCGTCAGAGAGCTGCGGACTTCTTAAGCTTACAAACCTGAAAAGTGTCTGTGTTGGTGTGTTTTCTGCCGGTAATTCGGCAGCACCGTTTTCAATGTTGTTCATTTTTGTGATTTTGATAATTTGTATGAATTAATAATAGGTTGCCAATCATTTTCTTATGATTTGCCATTTTAGCCTTATTTTTTAAGGTGGTGTCCGCTAATGGATGTCCACCTCGGTTTTTAATGTCTATTTTCATTTGTGTGTGTTTCTGAAGCAAATATCAGAGCCGGAAGCGACAGAACTTGACGTATTGAAAATAAGTTTTTAACTATTTTTTAATTATTAAACGGGAATGTAGGTAATGCACTAGAGTAGCTAAGTTTAAAGGGGCATCGTATTATTTACGACCAAATCCTCACGATCAACTAAATATTTAGTTTACGATAAAATCTATCTAGAAAGTAACTACATAGTTGATAATACCAAAGAAGCTTAGCCTTAATAGAAGATAGCTAACAAAAATTAATCAATAAATATCCATATATCTGAAAATCAATCAAAAAATCGTAAATTTATTATATAAAAACAGTGTTTTCCCCTTTTGCAGAGTTGAGCAGTTACCTAATTTTGTTATAAAATTAAAAACCATAAAAATGAAGACTCTCTATTCAATCAAAAACATAAGTTCACTTTTTGTTGTACTTATTGTAAGCTTTTGCGCGTTAAGTTGCACCCGTTGCTCCGAACCTCCTAAGGAACCTGTAAGCGACAGTTATAAAAAAAACTGATCAGCTATCGTGAAGGCAGAATATTGTATGATGAATACTCCAGAACCAATAATGCAGTTCTTACCAAATACCGAAACGGAGAACCGGATTCAAGATGGTACTGGTTTTCTGTGGAAGATCTGGAGGGTTATATTCATTATGTAAAGGAAACAGCAAAAAAAACAACATCTGAAAAACCCCGGAATCCGGATTTATATGGGAAAATACCCTATGAATCACCCCAGAAATAAAATGGCAAAACCTGAATATGCAGGCTATCAGACCATATTTCTGGTGCCAACTGCTCAAGATCTAAAAAATGACAGTCCCAATGTAAAATTCAGGGCAATTATTTCGACGGATGAAAATAAAAACCTGACGGACATGGAAGTTCTGAATATGACCAACCTGGCTCCCCCTCCTAAAGTGTCTACAGCCGATATGCCTTAAAAATAAAAGTCATGAACTGGAACATAGAAATAGGGAAGCAAATATCTATGATGATATCCCTTTTGGTGATCGCTTTAATGGTTATCAGATACAGGAAAATCGGGAAAGAAAATCTGTTTTTTATTGCAGGATATATCTTGTTCTCCCTGATTGATATTTTTTGCTATTTCTATTTTAAATCTACTCATCGGTCTACCGAAATGTTTTATGTGATTGGCTTTTTAATGGTTGTATTCTGTATGTACCTGCTGTATTATTTTCAGCTGTTGTATTGGCCGGTTCTCAAAAAATTACAGCTTTTTTTACTGATTCTTTTTGTTGGCAATATTGCTGTGATGTTTTATACAGAGGATGACCTTCTTCATCATTTTTCTTTTAATATGCTGTATATCAACATCCTCTTGTTAATGTTTTCCATTATTTTATTTTTGTACCAGACCTTTAATTCCGATAAAATACTGGAACTCAATAATTACCTTCCTTTTTGGATCTCAGTTTCATTGCTGATTCTTTTTATCGGGAGTATTCCTATCCTGTATTTCAGGACTACCGTTTCAGAACATATTTATTTTTTCATTTTATTTATGCTGAATCTGATCAGTAACGGGATCCTCATACTAGGATTGATCTGGAACAAAAAAGGGCAGACTTAGATAAGTATTTTTTGAAGTATGGAAGAAAATAATTTGGTTATTACCTTTACCATTACCTTACTTATTGTCGTTTTAATGATGATCTTCATCTATGTGGTCTTTATCAAAAAGAAAACAAGCCTCCTGATAGCGCAAAAAGAAAAAGACATGCGGTTCGAGAAAGAGCTGGCCACTTCACAGGTGGAAATAAAGGAACAGACGT
Organism: Chryseobacterium sp. GTID13; assembly: GCF_056172655.1. Lineage (NCBI taxonomy): Bacteria > Pseudomonadati > Bacteroidota > Flavobacteriia > Flavobacteriales > Weeksellaceae > Chryseobacterium > Chryseobacterium sp. GTID13. Next base: position 515,916 of record NZ_JAOCMB010000002.1, on the reverse strand, counting down.
TGAATTATATTGGTCAGGAGTTGCATGATGACGTGGGTCAGAAACTCTCAGTGGTCCGTTTGCGGCAAAATCAGCTGATTTCCAAACTAAAAAATGCAGAGAAGGAAGAATTAAATGAATTAAGTGAGCTTTTGGGTGAATGCATCCAGGATATTAGAAATCTGTCGAAAACACTGATCACAGAACAGATTATCCATTTCGGACTGACAGAATCCATAGAAAGAGAAGTAAAAAGAATCCGGAAATTAAAATTATTAAAAATAGACTTCATCACCCAGAAACAGGATATTGATATTTCACCTAAACACGGACTGATCCTTTTCCGGATTATTCAGGAAAGCATCAATAATATTTTAAGGCATTCCAGGGCCAAAAACGTAACCATAAAGCTGGAAGACGACGCTGAAATTTTACGAATTTACATTTCGGATAACGGGAAAGGTTTTGATCCCTCTAAAATACAGGACGGTTCGGGATTGAAGAATATGGAACTGAGGGCAAAACTAATCCATGCTGAATTTTCCATACAGTCGGAACTTGATAAAGGAACACAAACCTCAATAATTTATTATAAACATATACCATGAAAACTATTCCTATAGCTATCGTTGATGATCACACTCTGATGTCTAAGGCACTGGAGAATATGATCATGGAAAACCCGCAGTACAGGGTCATTATGAATCATCCCAACGGTGAAGAATTCATAGCTGCCATAGAGAATGCTTCAGAATTGCCGGCCGTTGTGTTGATGGACATCAATATGCCTTATAAAAACGGTATAGAAACCACAGAATGGCTAACCGAACATCATCCCGATATAAAAGTCATTGCCCTGACTATGGAAGACGATGAAAAAGTGCTGATTAAAATGCTGAAAGCGGGAGCCAAAGGGTATTTGCTGAAAGATATGCAGCCTTCCATTCTCTTTCAGGCAATAGATACTGTATTTGATAAAGGCAGTTTTTATACAGATTTTGTCGCCCAGAAACTGTTGAAGGTAAAATCAGAAGACATCAGGAACGCATCCCTTCTTTCCGAATTGAAAGACCGGGAAAAAGAGTTCATTAAATGGGCATGCAGTGAACTTACCTATAAAGAAATTGCGGATAAAATGTTCCTCAGCCCTAAAACCATCGACGGTTACAGGGATTCAGTTTTCACAAAACTGGAAATAAAGAACAGAGCCGGGCTTGTCCTTTTTGCCTTAAAACATGACCTGTGCTGATCTGTTTTTACTTAAAAAAGATTTTATAGCTCATATTCATCCGGTAAATTTTACAATTTACCGGATTTTTGTTTTAATGATTTTACTGCTCAACAATGGTAAGCGCATTGTAAACTCCACCTCCTGAGACATCAAACTGACTGGTTGTCCCATCAAATGCTACGGTAATCCAGGTAAAAGGTCTTAATTTGTCGCCTTTATTTAAATAGACGCTCACGGTACATGCTGAGCCTACAGGCACGGCATTAGGGCTCGCTCCCGTATCGGAAGAATATCCGTTATTTGTTTTTACCCTTTGAGTGATGGTCCCAGCAGGATTTCTAACCTCCCAAATTGCCTCTGTCTGATTGTTGGAACCGGTATTTACCTGGCTGGATTGTAATGCAAAGGTAAAAGTTGCAAAATATACGCCGTCGCGTGGTGCTACAAATTCACCGGTAGCAGGATCGAAGTTGGAAGTTGGAACCCCCGAATCAGAGTCTAATTTTTCTGTCCAGTTAGTTAAATAAGAAGACCTTCTCTGGACAATACCAGATTTAGGGCCTATTTCCGAAGGGGTTGCACTTTCAAATACATAGGTATCCTGAGTGGTTTTACTTGCCATTACTATAATACGTGGTTTTCCTTTAGGGAAAAAGCTTACCCAGTTTGTACCGTCGGAAAATTCCAAATATCCCTTTACACCAATGGCAGGACTGTTCACATATCGTAGTGCACCTGCACCAGCCTGAGAAGCCGTTTTTGTAGTATTCCCAATGGCTATGGTTCCATTATTGGTACCTCCCCGTAAATCCAGGGCTACTTTTGGGCTGGCTGTCATTACCCCTATTCTCCCGGAATTATTAATAATAACATTACCTGCATCTGTTTTTATTTCGACAGGATTACTTGGATTGGGTACTCCTATTCCTATCTGAGCATTTATTTGCGTTACTGCAATTGGCAAAACAATAAAGGCACTTATTAATTTTTTTATTTTATTTTTTGGTCCCATCATCATATATTTTTTACAGTTCACTGATGCTTAAGTTATTTAATTTTCCGTCATTTAGAGTGTTGCGGGCACTTCCTATATTATGTCTTACAGTAAATTGTATGGTATCATCTTTTTTAAGATTGAAAATAGCATTACAATTACCTCCTATAAAATTACTTACTGCACCAGCCTGAAAAGCAGGATAAGAATTTACAGTTTTAAATACAGGGATGTTATTCGTGCTTTGACTACTTTCTATCGCGGCTTCTATAAATGTGTTTTTAGGTATATTTCCACTGGCCAGGGTAATGTTAAAAGAAACCAGATAGAATCCATCGCGTGGAGCTTTAAAAATTCCGGTTGCAGGATCGAAATCACCGGCAGTCCCGGCACCTAAGTCAACGGTTTCCGTCCAGCCTGTAATAACTGTTGTTGTAGCACTTGAAATGCTTTGTGCAGTAGATTTGCTGGCATTTACCAATGCTTTGGTTGGAGCAGCCAGGGGTAACGCTATCCATTGTTCGCCATCAGAATATTCTAAAAACCCACCGGCGTTGTAACGTATTGCTCCTCCACCTGCTGCAGAAGGACTCTGTGTATTGGTGCCTAAACCAATAATTCTCTGGTCGCTGGAAGAACGCAGATCAACTTTAGTAACTGGATTTAAAAGACCGACGCCTATCTGTCCTGCCGGTGAAATAACCACATCATTGGATATTTTTGTTGCATCAGGAGCAGAGCCGTTATCTTTCCCTGCATCTATATGTAAAGGCTGCGAAGGAGTTGAGGTGAAAAATCCTACTTGTGCAGTTGTTTTAATTGCAGAAAAAAATAAAATACAGGCGAATAGTTTATAATTGATACCGATTTGCTTTTTCATGATCTATATCTTAATGTTCTATTATGGTTAAATTATTAAATCCGTCATCCGGATTGGCAGGATCAGAAGAATTGGTGGTCACCCTAAGCGGAATAGATCCTGAGGTAAGATTTTGAAATAATCTTACACTAACTTTAGTTCCTGCAGTCAAAGTAAGGGTAACGGTACTTGATCCTCCGGCCTGCGTTGAACGAGTAGAATTTGCATCATCGGCTGTACCTGTCATAGACTGCCCGAAAGTTTTGTATACGCTGGCAAGCACAGTGCTTGTTGTAGGATTATAGAATTGGGATTCAACTCTGGAACCGTCACTGATAACCGCACCGCTAAAATTGAATGTTAATAAAAAAGTATAGGTCCCGTTTCGGGGAGCTGTAAACTCACCGGCAACAGGATCGAAACTATTACTCATGTCACGTACTTCACTCCAGTTAGTAATAGTTGTAGCTGTAGCTGTTGGTATTGACTGACCTGAAACTTTACGAAGAACCACCACCGCTTTTTGAGGGGCAATATAAGCTTTGTTCCACGCCACACCATCAGAAACTTCTATTTTAGCTCCTACCGGTACACTATTAACGTCGAATCGTGTAGCTCCCGCACCCGCTGTTGCTGCCGACATCGTAGTTGTTCCTAAACCAAGAGCGTTTTCACTTCCTGCTGACCTGATATCCAGCTGAACCTGAGGATTCAGAACTCCTGCACCAATAAAACCTGTTGTTTTATTTATAATAACATCATTGGAAATTTGTGTTGGCGTTAATGTTCCCGAAGCCGGATTATCCTTTGCCCCATCTACGTGTAGAATCCCTTGCGGGTTGCTTGTCCCAATTCCAATTTGTGCACTATATGTATTAATAAGGAAATAGACGGGAAGTATCAATGTTTTGCGTATTTCTTTTCTCATATTCATAATTTAAAATTTAAAGTAATAATTAAATTTAGTAGTCCGTTAATCTTCATTTATACCTAAATAAATAAGATCAGATAACATCCAATACATCATTTTAATACTTAGCAGAATGTACATTAATTATGGTAACTTTATATTTGATGTGCCACTTCGGTCAAATTTTAAAAGCTTTGCTTTTGAGGGATTGGCAAAGCTTAAATAATTCCGGCAAGTAATTAATAATACACTTTACTCTAAAAAATTATAGCTTTTATAGTTGAATTCCTTTTGATTTAATGTGCTTTTAGAATCTTACTTTATTAATGCAACTATTTAATTCCAGCTATTGAGAATAATTTTTTGCAAAATTGTCGATTTTCAGCAACCGATCAAAAAATAACATATCGATATATTTCGATGTGTCTATAGATTTTTTACTACTCTTAAAGTTTGAAGGATTGAGGGATAATTTCAATTGAGATTTTCTTGCAGGAAGAAATAGGGAAAGATTAAATTTTTTCATGATGTATGTTTTTTGCAAAGTTAATAAATTTCAACATTCAGTATAATATTTTAATGACAAATTATTATAATTCAATATTTTATACTTAAAAAACCACAATATGATTGATTTTATATTGCAAATTATCAGCTCCTTTTGTATTTAACAGTACAGACAAAACCTTTGTAAATTTATTTTAAGAAAGCAATACTATAAATATTTTAATACATTTGTTTAAAACATATTCTGAATGAATTTCGAGCAGATCAACTTACATCTTGAGGCTTATAAGGAGCACAACCAGATCCTGGATGCCGCCAAATTTCTGATCCATTCTTTTGATCTGGAGCATGAAAATTTTGCCGGTTTCGGATTCAGGGAGGAGCTCTCTCCCACTTCTATGCTTTTAACGGCAGAAGGGGTATTAGGCGGACCTCAAACCGTAATGATTCCAAAGAATTTATTTGATTTTGATCTTAATCTTGTCCTGAATATGGTTGCCCATGAAATGCTTCATGTACGTCAGAAAGCTCCCGGACAGGTCATCGAAGATAAAAACGAACGGGAATTCCAGGCGTATTCTGAAATGTTGTTTCATAGAGTATTTCCATTGATCCCCGAATTATCAGATCACTATAAGAAATTCTTCGGAGGCCAGGCGCTGGAATATTACAGAAGAATGGGTGAAGGGTCTGAACTTCAGAAAAAATACGAAGCACAGAAAGCAGAAGTAGAACATTTAATTAATTCATTACCATGACCATAAAGCCGGAAATATCCTGGGCAGATTTTGAAAAAGTAGACATCCGATGCGGAACAATCATTTCCGTAAATGATTTTGAGAAGGCAAGAAACCCCTCTTACCAGCTGGAAATAGATTTCGGGGATCTTGGCGTTAAAAAATCCTCAGCACAGATCACCTCCCTCTACGGAAAAGAAGAGCTGGTCGGAAAGCAGGTAATGGCCGTAGTGAATTTTCCCAGAAAGCAGATCGCCAATTTCTTCAGTGAGTGTCTTGTAATGGGAGTTTATGGGGAAGATAAAAAAGATGTTACTCTTTTAACACCGTCACTGCCTGTAAAAAACGGCATGCCAGTAGGATAAAAACACCAACACATATGATACAGCACATTCCACTAGAAAAGATCTTATTTCTTGATATTGAAACAGTTCCGGGTTCAGGATCCTGGAACGAACTGCCTGAAGCCGAACAGAAACTCTGGGACAAGAAAACAAGGTTTCAACGAAAAGAAGATGTAACTGCTGAAGAATTTTATGACCGGGCAGGCATCATGGCCGAGTTCGGAAAGATCATCTGCATCACGATCGGAATGGTAGAAAAGAATGAAACTTTAAAAATCAAGAGCTTTTCCGGTCACGATGAGAAAAAATACTTCAGGAATTTGGAGAAATTTTCAACAGCCCGAGACTGAATAATGTAATCCTTTGCGCCCACAACGGGAAGGAATTTGATTTCCCATGGATCGCAAGAAGATATCTGATCAATGGAATTCAACCTCCCATCCCGTTCCAGATGTTCGGGAAAAAGCCTTGGGAGATTCCCCATATTGATACCATGGAGCTTTGGAAATTCGGGGATTATAAAAGTTTTGTTTCCCTTGAATTGCTGGCTCATGTGTTCGGAATTCCTACTCCCAAAGATGATATAGACGGCTCAATGGTTTCATCAATCTACTACATAGAAAAAGACTTGCAGCGAATAGTTGACTATTGTGAAAAAGATGTCTTAACTTTGGCAAATGTTTTCCGACGTATGCGTCAGGAAGATTTGTTGAAAAGGAATATCAATCTAGATTAAAAAATGAAATTTACAGACGATCAAATTGCTGACATTGGTGAGGAAATCATCAAGGTTTTAAAATCCGTTTACGACCCGGAAATTCCGGTTGACATTTACGAATTAGGCCTTATCTATGATGTACAGATCTCCGAAGACGGCGATGTAAAAATTATAATGACCCTTACTACCCCGAACTGTCCGGTTGCAGAATCCCTGCCACAGGAGGTAAAGGATAAGGTGGGAGATGTGGAAGGCGTAAAAAGTGTAGATTTAGAGCTTACTTTCGAGCCTAGCTGGAACAAGGATATGATGAGCGAAGAAGCGAAGTTTGAGTTGGGAATGCTTTAAGTTGTAAAAACCTGAAGAAATAATATCCTTATTTTAAATCTGGTAATTATAAAATAATGGCTTGGATGTATAATCTGAGCCTTTTTTATTGACCTAAGAAAAACAAGTTTTATCTTTAATAAAATTCTCGTTTTTCCACGACTCCGTCTTTGTAGATCTCAGTATATATTAATTTGCCTTTTTTCCTCGTCTCTATCATTGGTTCACCTGTCTCGTCATTATATTCCTGCAATAATTTATAAAATTTCCATTTTCCAACGGGTAAACCGTTTTTATATTCAGCTTCCAGATAAGTGTATGAATCTGTAAATTCAGGGTATTTTTTTAAATCTATATGATCATTTGACTTAAATTCTACCCATTTCCCTTCTTTTTTATGATTTTTCACGATGCCCTGTTCTTCTTCATTTTTATAAGAGCCGTCATGATCATAATATCCGGAAAATTTTCCGGAGGGAAGAATCTGGTACTTATTTAAAGGCTTTAGTTTAAAAGGACTTTCGGTAAATTCATAGTCCTGCAGGGTGATGATATAATTTTTATCTATGTTAAACAAGGTATAATTGGCAAATCCCATTTCCCCCTGATGATTCAGGTATATTCTTTTCATATCAATCAGGTGATCATTCTTCATTGAAACCAGATAGATCTTTTCCATATAGGGTTCGGCATAACGAACGGTATTCAATACACCAATAAAGTACAATGAATATTCTCCGTAACACAAATAGTCAGTTGCAATTTTGATCCGGTCGAATTTTTCATTAACATTTTTATCAAAAGGCAGGAAAGCATTGTATTCTTCAGGAAGCAATAAAAGGTCTTTTTTTATATCCTTATCAAATTTCAATGATTCAATTTCTTTCAGCTTATTTTCATCCTGTATTGCAGACAAAACTGATTCAACAGTCGTAAGCTTTGAAATATTGTCGTAGCCGAATGGCAGTGTTATACAATCAGCTTTACTGGTATTAAAAAGCGATTCTTTTTCTGCCGAATATGCTTCTGTCTTTATTCCTTTTTCATTTCCTACCTGAGATTTGCTCATACAAGAAAGAATGAAAAATAAGGCAAAAAAACAGGCTCTGTTAATGTTACGCATATATATCTGGTATTTGAGCGAAACCGTGAACATGCAAATGATTATTATGTCTCGGAGTGGCTGTATGGGTTGTATGAGGTAACCGTGTACTAGCATTGTCTGCAGTACTGGCATTTGCGGTATTGGAAAAATTCTCTGAGCGTCCCAATAAAAATCCAAAATCATAGAGAATGTTTCGGAGAATGACTGCGTTATCATAATCGAAATTCGCTGCCGTAAGGATCGTATTGACTCCATCCTGCTGGGTGGTCAGTAAATTCAGATCCCCTGCTTCCCCATTAACGTGCTCTGCACTGGGGTAACACGATGCGTCAGAATAAGAAAACCCCTGGGAAACAATATAATGATTGTGTCCTTCCTGCCTGAATTGGGCTAATGATCCCAGAAAACCGGCAAATAAATCCGGCTGAATGCTTCTTCTTCTCGTATGCTGGAATCCATAACGGATAATGACTCCGTTTTGGTTATAATTAAATGCTTCAAAAATCTGTGGTCCCACTCCTGCATTCCCTAAAATATCCATATTCACCAGTTCTACATTTCCCTGCTGGTTAGCATACCATTTGTCGGTTGCCCCGTCACCGAGAGTTCCGTTGGAATACACTAGTAGCTGATGGGCATCAATATTTTCCCCGGCGGCTCTGTTTGCCGTGTAATCTATTGTTTGTAAAAGAGTTCCTCTCTGGGCAAGCGGTGGAATGGTATTGACTCTTCGTTTTCTGGTCACAGTTTCTTTAACTCTGGAACAGATCCTGTGTTCATTATCATTCTGGTCATAGTAGAAAAAAACAACTTCGGTAGAATGGTTATTCAACACTTTCTGAATCCTTCTTCTTTCCGGATTTGTACTGATCACGGCTAAAGTATTGTAGGTATTACTGCCATGATGAATGTTATAAATATTTTTACTGACCACCCTGAACCTTGCAGTATCATCATTTAAGAAAATACCGGCTCCGTTTACTTCCTGCTGTTCATCTTTATAGGCGCAGGGATTATTGTCTGTTCTTTCTACTGCCACTTCCAAATTAATACTGCCCTCTGCCAGTCTTCTGGTCCATTCATCAAAAACAGCTCTTCCATCAGGTCTGAGTTGCAGTTTAATAATAGCTTTATTGATATGATCGGCCTGCAAATTAGTATAATGGGCATGGCTGCCGTCTTTATTATTCAGGGCATCAAAATTTCCTACCTGTACGGTAAACAGCCTCTGTGCTTCATACCGGTCTGGAGATACAAAACGCATGAGCTGTAATGTATCCGTATTTTCTGTCATGGTATTGGCGGAAGGCCTTATCACAGCATCTATACTTAAAGTAGCCATATTGCTGGTTTCTATGATCAGATATACTGTTTTTCCCAATATGGAATCGTAGGGAATTTCCTGATTCTGGTGATCCCGCTGTACGTGGGCAGAATCAATCTTTGTGAAACTTACTCTTGTTCCATTGTCTGTTGTCACTTTTTTGGCAAAATAAACGTCACTGATGCGCTGTAATGAGTCATCGGGAGTATCCGGAGCCAACGGACTATTTAAGGTTTGGGTTTGTCCGGAATCTGTTATGGTAATACGTGTTGCCATCTTAAGATTTTTCTTTTTTAATATGGGTGTTTTTGCTATTTCCTGACGAGAATTATCGCAATTTTATTTTGATCTAACCGATACTGCATTTCTTCAGTTCATCTTATTTTTTAAAGCTCTTCATGACTTATTTCTTTTATATGATAGATGATTTTCTTTTGATAGTTTTCTCCAAGGGAAAATTCTATGGTAAGTTTATGCTCCAGAACCTGTTTGGTTTCAAAATCCAATAACATCTGTCCTTTATATTTATCGAGTTTTGGTACATCCGTTTCCTCATGGTAAGCAATTTCCTTTCTTTGCATTTCTCCATAAAACATTTCCCAGTTCCTATCTGAAGGGATATGGCCTGTATACTGTAATAGTAATAATTCATCATCGCAGCGCATTGCCTCGGTCTGTATACTCTCGTCTATATCTATTACCGTATTGGTCATAAAATTACGGTAGCGTACCGTATGCTTTACCTCATTTTCCTTCTCATACCTTCCATAAAATTTATGGAGGATCATTCCAAAATGATTATTTTTTAAAAAATCGGTACAGACTAATTTTTCCTTCCGGTAAAATTCCTTTAAAAACCGATAAAGATCTTCTGCCTGTTTACCGACAAAGGATCGGGAAAGCTTTTCTACCGTTTTTTCTACTTTATCCTGAAGAACCGACAGTCCCTGTAAGCTTTTTAATCTGCCATATTCATCTGTTATAAGCACTACATCATTATTGATCGCTGCAATTTTGTCTAAAAAATCTTTTTCGGACAGTGAAAGTTCCTTATCCCGGTGAACCCTGTCAAAAATTTCAATATGGTATTCAAATCTTTCTTGTTCTAAAAGCTTTAGCGTAACATGAAAATTTTTGTTGAGCTCGCTTCTGTGAGTTTGTCCATTAACCGTTGTATATTCGTTATAGGTATAGCGGTAAAATTTTTTCCCTTCGTGAAGGTTTAATTTAACGTCTATGGGAAATACCGGCTCCATGATTTTTCACGCACTATTTTTATTTAAAAACTACTTTACCACCGGAGGAAACCCACTGGCTTTTTTTGTTCCATGATCCATCACAGTCCTGCTGCATCTGTTTGACTATTTTTACCTTTTTCAGATCGATAATGGCACAGGTGTAGTTTTCATGCAGAGTGCTATCTTTATCACTCTCATGCACATAATCTTTGATGACAGCATCTACAACGACATAATTGGCATTAGGTGATAACTTGGAAAAGAGCTCACTTCCGGTGCCTTTATATTCACTTCCTTTACTGACTTTTATACGCTTCTTTTTCTTAACGATATAGAGATTATACCACAGTTTAGTATCGTTGTTGTAGGAAGCATAGTATAATGATAAAGTATCATTTAAAGTTATAATGGTATCTTTCTTTATCTTTTTATTCTGAACGTAATGATTCCGGTGCGAAGCAGTGTTTCCGCACGTAATACAAATGATTAAAATCATTACGATAGATGTAATTTTTTTCATGACAGATTCGAATTTTTTTTCATTTTTTCATACCGTTTATCCATATCGGTACCTCTTCTTGCATTACCATAATCATCAAGAATTTCCTGCTCATATTTACCGTGCATCTCCCCCAGTCACCAGGATTTCTTGATAGTTTTTCTAATTTTTCGCCTTCTTTTTTAGTTTTATTTTGTTTGGCCGTATCCGCATCTTTTTTGGCAAAAAACCGACCTAGTGCAGCTCCGAAATCGTCTTTTACAAATCCCGGCCTGTTAATATGATGATCCAGTACGGTGGCTTTACCTAATTTTGATTTTAAATAGTCTGACAATTTATATGAATAGCCTGTAGGAGTTAAAGGAAGTACTACCTCTTTTAATCTCTTGATAAAATCCAATACCTGTTTTTCCTGAAATGTTTTGTCAATAACAGCATTTACAATGGGCTGCAGAGGTTTACACTCCACTGTTTTTCCAAACAGGGATTCTTTACAGTTTTCCCTGATTTTGTTTGATAATGTATTTCCTGTAATTTTTTCTGCTTTGGAATCTGATGGGTCTTTATAATACAGAACCCCGGACTCAACCGTCCATCCGCATGATACAAATAACTCTTCATATTTTTCAGGATACTGAGCTTTAAATTCTTCAACTTGCGTTGTGAATTCACCTGTTCCGGTATGATCCACTGTTTTCTGCATGGCTCCGGCAGTCAGTATCATCTGTTCACCGGAGAGATCCCAGTCATAGGACTGCACAGAATCTAATTTACCTTCATTTTCAGACATTCCTACCAGGATAGCCTTTTCTTCAGTAGTAATTTTATTGTCTGCAATTAACGTATCCCAATCGGCATAATTTTCAAGTTTTTTCGATCCCCAGTAGGCAGGTCCGTATCTTTTGCTGTATCGGGTACAGGTAATATCATAATTACTTCCACAATTACAGTATCTGATCTCAAACCTTTCATTGTCCTTATTTAAAAACTCATGTGTTTCATCAGGAAACTTCACTTCATCTTCTGTCCCTGTTACTTCAGCTTTGAAATACAGGAAGGCATTCCTGTCATCTCTTTTATTAAATTTATCTATCAGTTTTTTTAAATCTTCGTCACTTTTGGGACGCATCGTTATTTCTTTTGCATATTCCAGCTTTCCGTTGATCGTAAATTCTATTTTACTTTTCTCTTCTTCACCATCCAAAAACTTGACAGGATTTTCATAGATGTTTTCTGCATTTTTCAATTTATTTTCATGGATCTCAACAGAGAGTTTTCCGCTTTCGCCTTGACAATTGGCTACCACCCATACTTTCTTTTTAATGGTGGTACTGTTTATTCTTTCAAAATCAAAATCCGGGCTTCCATCAGCTTTTTTCGCCTGCACTTCCTCTTCCCAGGTAATTTTCACCTCATCTTTTGCTTTTAATTTTACAGAATCTTCTTTATCGGCCTGGATGTTTCTTCTTCCTTTTTTTCATACTTCTTTTTTACGTCAGACACCAGCCCGCCACTTTTTACAGGATAAGTTTCTTCTTTCTTTTCCCAGGTCATTTTAGGAACCTGCTTCGCAAAGTATATTTTCACCACATTCACTTCATGATCTACCTGATGGGGCATATCAAAAGATTTTTGATTGGGGTTTGCAGCATAATCATCTTTTTGTTGTACTTCACTCATGACGTTTTATTTTGAGCCGATTAGTAAAAATCATTTGAGTTCTTATATTTTGTTTCCAGATCTTTAATAAATTTCCTTACCATCTTTACCAGCAAAGTTTATCTGATACTGCATATTCTGTACATTGATCAACAGTCTTTAGCTGGCCTCCAACAACTTTATTTTTGTAAAGTTTTCTTTCTTTAGTATCGCTCACTCCTGTTATGAGATATTTCCCTGTTTTGTCCCATCCATAGAATGCGGCTTTATTGAAAAAATTTTCTTCAAGTGAAATTCCATTATTGCTTCCTTTGAACATAACGTACACATCTTTATCCTGCATACTGTTTTGAAGATCAAGAAGTAAAATATCTTCATACCCATCTTGATCAACATCTAAAACATATAAAAGTTTAGACGGAAATTCTCTAATATATTTTTTCTCGTATTCTACAAAATCCGTCCTCTTAAATTTCAAATTTTTATAATTTTCGTAAGCAGATTTATAATCAGAATTAATCAATCCAGATGCAGAATCAAAATTGCCCTGTAATATTGCATAAAATTCTTTCGGTAAAGGAAGATTACTTGTAATGCTTGATACATTTGCATAAATACTATCTCTTTCACATACCAATTGGATAGAATATTCTTTATTATTGTAATTTAAAGGAATAATAAACGTGAAAGAATCTGATGCTTTTTTCTTTCTAACCTTAATATTATTGGCTGGAAGATTAGTGTGTGCATCTTTACATGAACAATTAATATTTATAAAAAATATTAAAGAAAGGAACATTATTAAATTATGTGTTTTCATAAAAATTATTCGTTGATTTTTCCTATTCTTTCGTTATAATTAAAATCCAAACTATTTTTTCGTTCTATACTTAACGTTCCATCTTTAGAAACCCCAACAATGTAATGACCGCCATTGTATAATTTAATTATTTCTGCATCCAATATTGATTTTTCGTTCTGGTTTGTAGAGGTGTCCGGTAAATATCCACTAAACTGTTGCAATTCCGGGACCGTGCTCGGACATGTTTTATAGGTTAAATCTCCTTCCTTAATCGAATATGATTTTAATTGTTTGGTATTTTTTAAAAGACGACGAATATGATTAACTGCAGCCCGTATTTTTTCCGGTAATTTTATATTCATTTTCACTGCAATATTTTCCTTCCAATTCCAGATATAATCAGGATTTTCAAGTGCTTTTTTTGTTTCTGCAGATGTTGTACTTAAGTTATTTTTCTCATATTTAAAATCTATTTGGCATATTCCCCATCCATCAGGATAACCATAGTTGGGAATACCTTTACTTTCAGAATTTCTTCCGGAAGGTCCATATACTGCTTCTTTTCTATTTTTTCCTTTCCCCACAAATTCAGGATCCCAAAATTGTTTCATTAATGGAATACCCTCACTTCCGGATTCACTGACTGCCATTTTATAGATAAACCAGTATTTAGATAAGTATCCTTTATCCGTAAAATATTTTTTTACTACCTCCTTAGTAGGATTTTTTCCTCTTATATAAAATTGAAAACTACTTACCATCGAAGTTTTTGCTTCATTCCATACTTCTACAGTAGCAGTTCCTCCTCTAAATAGTCCCCGGAAGTCAACATCCCATTTGGTTTTTCCTTTATTGGCAATCATAAATGCAGGCCCACCATCAGACTTTGCCGGAAAATAATCAACATCATTTCTGTCATAGAGTGTGGCACTTGCTTTAAACTTAAATTCCGTCTTTAATCTAAATCTCAAACTTTTATGTATACAATCCTTTCCTATATAGACTTCAATTCTTATTTTAGGCATTGCGGGCTCTGGCGAAATAAAAACAAAAGACTCGGGATCAATTTTTACATCATTATAATAAACTGAAACCGTATAAATATTATCTTCCGGTGTTAAAATCCTATCCACCTTCGGTATCGGCGACGGAGAGGCAGAATTAAATTCAGGATCGCAAGTGATAAAAGATTCTTTTACCAAAACCTTTTGTTCCTGTATAATAGAGGTTCCCGGATTTTGCCAGGGGCTTAATTTTATAACGCTCATACATGGTGGGGGAGACATATTTCTTGCAGGCCATTTTGGATGCCCGCAGGTTCCTTTAAACTGAAGGTTCACCATGTTATTACCATCACCTATTGTTGCAAATGGCTGATCCTGGAGGTTTATTTCGTTAGAGGTCACCTTCAGATCTCCGGGTGCCTGAGCATAGGGGCATTTCAGCTTTGCTCCATGCATTACCTGTTCTCTTTTTTCTACAGGAGAATCTTCGCTGGATTTCTTTTGCTGCTCTATTCTTTTTTGGTTAAGCTTTTGATCGTGCGCTGAAGTATTTGGATCTGCCATGTGTTAGTTTTTTGGATTGGATTCAATTGCAAGGCTGGAATCTTATTAGATTTAGCCTTTACTTACTTTAACGTCTTTTCCTCCCTGGAATACGGCCAATGATGTTCCTCTCAGTTTTAAATCACCTTTAGAGGTCTGTATATCGGCTTCCCCGGAAGTGCTTTTAAACTTATTACCTGTGCTTTCCGTCTGATCCTGTTTAACAGTAACTATTTTATTTTCAGAAGTTTGTATATATCTTTTTGTAATAGATTCAGTATGATCATTTCCAATATGCAGAGTGCTGTCCTGCCCAATTTTGGTGGTCATATTCCTTCCCACAGAAATATGCATATCTTCACCTGCTGTAAAGGTCATATTCTTCGGCGCCGTAACATGAATGTTCCCCTGCCCATCCATAAAATAGGTATTCCCACTTGGATCTTTAATGGTCACACTTTTTTCTGCATCATTCATTAAAACTTTAATACCGCTTCTGGTCTGTATGGATTTCAGATGATTGTCTACACCTCCGCCCAGGCCTACCTGGCCATGAAACATTCCTCCCATTGCAAATGGAAAATCGGGGTTGTGGTATTCAAATCCTACCATCACCTGATCGCCAATTTCAGGAATGGCAACAAAACCCCGGTTTTGGGTAACGGCATCAGTACCTCCTGCATCTGGGCTCATCATTCTGATAAAGTGGGTAGTATCATTTAACTGCCAGTCAAACCGGACCTGTATTCTGCCCTGATTCAACGGATCCACATTGGATATAACAGTGGCGACCTGTGGTTCGGCTTTGGGCATTTCAAAATCAGGTTTTGGCATAAACCCGGTGCCTTCAGCAATAGCTTCAAAACTTCCTGTATAATATCCTCTTGCATTAACTTCATGACTTACCTCTGTAATCATAAGGGTTGTAAAATGTGAGGTTTCGTTGCTGTCCGTCTTTCTCATAGCCAAATCTGCAACACAGCCGATATACAGGAATGGAACTGTTGTATGTCCCGTAACGGTAAAAACCTCTACTGCCTTACTTCCCCTTGCACTCTTCTGGGAATCATCCACATCGCGGAACATATTGGCATTAATGGGAGTAGGAGTCAGTGATCGGGTAGTAAAAATAGTATCATTTAGCTGATAAGCTTTGGAAGACAATTCTCCTACATGTTTTACTGGATCATCAGCACCAACCATTTTAGTATGGCTGCTGCTGTTATAGCCAAAGTATTCCGGTTTGGTGTGAACGGCCTTCAGCTCAACATTCACATCAGTTACATTGCTTCCATACACCAGCTGGATAGGTTTCTCAGAAGCCGGTAGCTTTCCGAAATGAAGGATTTCTCCATCATAATAAAACTGTTCTCCGTAGGCCTCCGCAATTCTTGTAAGGTAATTGTAATGGGTTTCGTTGTATTGTGAGCTGTAACTGATATAGCTTTTGTTCTGGGTATCTATCCTGAAATCAAATTTATTTGACCCTAATGTCTCATTGATAATACGGTTGGCAATAATGTTTGTATTCACTTCCTGCCCTCCCCCGAAACTTTGGGTATGTGGCGCAGAATCCATCAGGATGGTAGGACTTTTTCCTTTTAAGATAATATTTCCCAGGCTCATTTTTTCCTGACTGAATGCTACTTTGGTAATAAGACCCACAAATGTTCTTTCAGGGCTGTCATCTTCAGCATCTTTATATTTAAAAACAATGGTAATTCTTTTCCCTAAAAACTTCTGGGCTTGTTCAAGGTTGTGATTTTGTGCTTCCCCTAAAGAGTCATGAGCCAATACCAGTTCAAAATCATGGTGCTTTCTTGCACTCTGCTGTAAACGAAAGTGTTTAAAGTGATTGACAACCTTGCCCTCAATCACAATTTCCAGTTTGACCACACGGTTAATACCCGAAATATGGTTTTCTGAAATCTTATTAGAATTTGAGGTGTTTTTCATAATATTTTGGGTGTGTTTTTATATTATGTCACCTAAGTTAGATAAAAAATTGAACGCTAAATATATAATTCTATTAAAATCTGCATAATTGTAGTAAAACTACGATTCATTAAAAATTGCTTTTGAAGTGCCTGGCTCGATGTTTTAAAGTGAACTTTTAGCTTCATGTAATCAATGGTTTAGACCTTTTTACCCAATTAGCTTCAACATTGTATTAAATCTTTCTTTTCAAAGTCTATTGATTTATAAAATTGAGCTTCTGAAACGCCCAGTTTCTGCAGTAATCAAAAAATAATCCGTCTCACGACTGAGACGGATTTTTCTGTTCTATAATCTTAAAATATTTCTGTTTTTAAGAGAGAATATTGATTGGAAATTATACTTAAATAACTTCCTGTCTTTTAACTCTCCTTTGCAATTTCTTTTCCTTCTCTCCTGCTCCATTCACTCCATGAGCCTACATACAGATCCGGAATCGGTAAACCTGCATAATCCAGCGCTAAAATAGTATGGCAGGCAGTAACGCCTGATCCGCAATGGATGATCAGATGCTGAGGTTTATCTTTTAAAATCTGTGTATATTTTTCTTTTAAAACTTCGGGTTTCAGGAAATTTCCGTTTTCGTCCAGATTTTCTGAAAAAGGAATATTGATGGCTCCCGGGATATGGCCGGCCACCAGATCAATCGGCTCAGATTCTCCTCTGTAACGGTAAGCATCCCTTACATCTACAACGGTTGACGAATGGTTTATCAATTCATTTTCAACACCTTCCAAGCTCTTTAAAGGAAGAAGCCAGTTTTCTTTTTTTATTACATCTGATTTTTCAAAAGTCTCTTCACCGGATGAAAATTCCAGTCCTTCTTTTTCTGCAGACTGAATTCCGCCATCCAAAACCTGAACATTCTGCAGTCCGAATGATCTCAGCATCCACCAGGCTCTTGCTGCGGCATTAGCTCCATTCTTATCATCATAGATTACCACATGCGAATTTTCGGAAATGCCCAATCCGGCCAGTGTTTCTGCAAATTTTTCAATTTCCGGAAGAGGATGCCTTCCTCCAAAGGCAGCGTCGTCTCCTATCTCGGCAAGATCTTTATCCAAATCTATGAACCAGGCACCTTTAATGTGCTTTTCAAGGTAGGCTTGATACATATTTTTTCCCGCTCTGGCATCAAGAATGATGAGGTTAGGATTCTGGAAAATATCTTTTAATTCTGATGATGAAATGATGGGTGACATATTTTATTGATTTTGGAATTAATGGTAAAATAGGTTTTGGCTAAAGCCGGATTGAATCTTTTAATATAACAGAGCGGGTTAAAACCCGCTCTTATTGATTTTTTCTCACAGATTTCACGGATTGCACAGATAAGTAGATGATTTTATAATATCAGGGAAATCTGTGGACCTTGAATCATTAAAAATGAAAAATATCCTTTGCTTTATTGTAAGAGCTTTCAAAATTCAGCAGGTTCAGTTTATGGGCAGCTTTTTCTACGCTCATAAAATTGATGACCTGTTCCGTCGGCATATTTCCTACAAGATCATCTTTTGCCATCGGACATCCGCCGATTCCTTTAATGGCACTGTCGAATCTTCTGCAACCTTGATCATACGCTGCTTTCAGCTTTGAATAAGAATCTTCGTAACGGTTATGAAAATGCCCTCCAAAGTTGATCTCCGGATATTTTGCCGGAATTTTTTCAAATAAAAGTGCGATGGTCTCAGGAGTGGCAACGCCTGTAGTATCGGAAAGCAGAATGTCTTTAATTCCTATTTCTGAAAACCGTTTTGCCCAGAAATCCACATCTTCCCATTTCCACATTTCTCCGTAAGGATTTCCGAAAGCCATGGAAAAATAAATATTCAGCTGTTTTCCTTCGCTTTTAACCAGTTCAAGCATTCTTATGATTTCTGCAAACGCTTCTTCCTGGCTTTTGTTGGTGTTCCTGTGCTGAAATGTTTCCGAAATAGAGAACGGAAAGCCCAGAATATCTACGGACTGATGTTTTAATGCTTTTTCGGCACCTCTATAGTTCCCAATGATTGCAGAGACTTTGGTATCGGATAGAGATTTATCAATATTTTCAGCAACCTCATCAGAGTCGGCCATCTGCGGAATTGCTTTCGGGGAAACAAAACTCAGACAGTCCAGTACATCGAAACCAACTTCCATCAGGGAATTGATGTAATCTATTTTTTTACTGGTCGGGATAAATTCACCCCAACCCTGCATGGCATCTCTAGGACATTCTGTTAGAAACATTTTTACTTTTTGATTTTCTCAAATATAATAAAACTATACTATTCTGTACAGGCTTTATACAAAGCTAATATTATTTTGATTTTCAATAATTTATATCCGATTTAAAATTTCGATAACTGATATACAGCCCCGGATCAGGTAATCAGGAAATGAAATCTGAACTTTATGCAGCTGAAAGACACTTATGTTAATGATTTCACAATAGTAATAAGGCTCATAATAATAACCACCACACCTACTACTGCAAACATTTTCTTTGCTGGCAGCCGGGAGGCAAACATGGCTGAAAAAGGAGCGGTAAAAACACCTCCCAGAAGAAGTCCTAGCACTATATTCCAGTGATGAATTCCGATGGTAAAAATGAACGTCACAGCACTTACAATGGTCAGTAAAAATTTGGCCATGGTTGAGCTTCCCACTACATACCGCGGTGTTCTGCCTTCTTTGATCAGGGTTCCGGTCACCAACGGGCCCCATCCTCCTCCGGCAAAAGAATCGATGAAACCGCCTGCCAGACCCAATATTCTGAGATTGGTCTTTCTTTTACGAAGTCTGTTTTCCAGTTTTTCTTTTCCTTTAAACGCATTCCTAAGAATGTTGATCCCTAAATAAAGAGTATAGCATGCAATAACCGGCTTTACAATATGGGCATAATATTCCCCGAAATGCGACAGCGCAAATGCTCCGATAAACGCACCCACTGCTGCCACGGGAAATAAAACCCACACCATTTTTTTATTGACATTCCCCAGTTTGTAGTGGCTGATACTTCCCGCTGCCGAGGTAAATGATTCTGCGGAATGAATGCTTGCACTTACCACAGGGGGCGGAACATTCAGTAAAAGTAATATGGTTGTACAAATCACACCATAGCCCATTCCCATTGATCCGGCAACGATTTCAGCCAGGAAGCCTGCCAGCAGCATCCAGTAAAAAATATACCCGTCTTTACTGAGAAAGTTTTGAATATCTCCCGACAGATTAAATTGATAGATAATTAATGCCAATATGCCGACAAGTGCCAGAACACCAATGATTCCAAGATAGATATTGGCTCTGCGCTGTACTGTTTTGGTAATATTGATCAGTTTTTCCATTTCCAGCTTTGTTTCTTCGGGATGGATTTCCTGCTCGCCCAGATATTCTGTGGTGAGCCTGTTCAGCTCTTTCACTTTATAGGTGAAATCTCCTTTCAGGCGGTTCCTGATATCCTGCATATTGTCCAGAAGTCCGTCCATTTCCTGATCCGGTATGGTTTCTGTCAGGATTTCACGGATTCTTTTGGCTATCGTCGGGGATTTTCCATTGGTAGAAACTGCAATTTTAAGATCTCCTTTTCGGACAATTGAGCCGAGGTAGAAATCACACAGATCAGGTTTATCGGCAATATTCACCAAAGTATTATTCTGATGAGCCCTGTCCCGGATCTGCTCTGCCACGAAAATATCATTGACTGCAACAATCGCAATATCCGCACTGTTAAAATCATTATCCGTATAAGATCTTTCGTGGAGGGTAAGATTGGGATAATTTTGCTTTAAATCTCTAACCTGATCACTAATTTCCCTTGCCACCAGCTTAATACGGGCTCCGGGAGAATTTCCCAGAACCGACTGCAGTTTTTCCAATGCAACATTTCCGCCCCCAATGATGAGCACAGACAGTTCATCGAGTTTTAAAAATATAGGATATAAGGTATTGCTCATGGTTCTCAGAGTTTTAAATCGTAGGTAAACGCTAAATAATAGAGGCCACCGATCTCCGGGCCTGCTGCATACTGAAGATACCTGCGGTTCAGCAGATTGGTAGCTCCGATCTTTATATTTGCTTTAATTTCTGGGATTCTCCATGTTGCCTGAGCATCAATGGTATAATAAGCCGGAATGTTTCCTGAAGCCAGCGGACTTTCCCATAAAAAGCTGTTCTGCCATCTTGCAGCAATGGTAAAACCAATGTTTTTGATAATTTCCCTGTTTCCTACACTCAGGTTCACAGACCATTTAGGGGTATTGAATGCTGTAATAAAAAGATCTGAAGTATTGGTAGAAATCAGATCATTATAGGATACATTCACATTCACATTATAATTCTTTACCAGGTTATACCGGATTCCTAAAGACGTTCCCAGGCTCTTGTAGATAGTATTGCTATTGGTGTACACCCTGTACCGGTCCTGCTTGCTTCTATCCAGCATAGCCAAAACAGCATTATCGCTACCGATGTTTTCATTTTTAGGTACAGCTACTTCCACCTGTCCAAGGAAGCCTTCGTAAACATTGTAATAAAAGTCCCAGTCGATGACCAGTTTGCTGTTAAAAAGGGCTGATTTATATCCAATTTCAAAAGAATTTACCTTTTCAGGCTGTAATTTAGGCAGATTGGCTGCGACTAAAAGATTTCTGTTCTTCAAAGCAGCCTGGTTCTGGCTGAGCCCTCCATCCACATCTTTATTCACTGCCCCTGTAAACTGATCAATAGAGGCCAGCGTGTAAGAATTTTCGAGGTAACCCAATCCTTCGTTGGCCATAGAGAGACCTCCTACTCTTCTTACATTTCCGTTATTGACAAAAGACAAAGCTTCAAATAAGGAAGGAAAACGGTAACCGTTCTGGAAAGATATTCTGAAATTATGCTGGTTAACCGGAGAATATACAAGGCTTATCCGCGGATTGAACTTGGTTTCAAATTCCGGGTTTCTGTCGGCACGTAAAGCCAGATTCACTTTTAATTTATCATTGAAAAAAGTTTGGTAAGCTGTGCAAAAGCTCCGTATTTCTGATAGATCACATTTTTTCCGAAAGTACCGTCGGGCAAAGGAATATTCCTTTCACTGACAGGTCTTCCGAAATCCACAAAATTATTCCCGTCCGGTGTGATGCTGTAAAGGCGGTAATCTGCTCCGGCCAGCAAGCTGAATACTTTGACAAATCTGCTGAAGTCGTAAGTGATTTCTCCCTGGTAAAAGCGGGATCTCTGGTCAAGCTTTGCCCCTCCGGTGGCCGGAGCTCCTGCAACTCCCGAATTGGCAGAATCCCAGTTGTTAATGCCAATAATTGTATTTTTTAACTGTTCAAAAGCGGCTGTCCCGGGCACGACTCTGTTTTTATCTGCTTCCTGTCTGGCGAGAATAAAGGCATCATTCAGGTTTACGCCGGCATTGAGCCTGTCCTGTAAAGCGGACTGAAATATATTTTTCCAGTTATTATTGGAAAGGTTGGTAAGGTCCAGATTATCTGCCAGAGGTTTCAGGTTGTAGGAGTCTCCTGTATTTTCTATGGACACATAGGATCTGAATGTCAATTCTTTACCTGTAAGCTCCACCTTATGATTCTGAACGGTGGCATTTTGCAAACGGATCTTGTTTCCCCGCTGGAAAGTTCCATCCAGCAGACCGTACCGATAGACGTAGGAAGTTCTCCACTGATCCCCGAAACGGTAATATAATCCGGCATCAAATTTTATATTTTTCACTTCCGGGCTTATCAGATCTTTTTCATAGTAACCCGTCCTGGAAACATTAAAGGTCGTTGGCTTTCCATTATAATTCACTTTTACAGAAGTCCGGTTATTTCTTTCGTCCCCGTATTTATTCCAGAGATCTTCAGCAGGATTATCGGCTAAAGAAAAGTTGGGATTGGCGGTGATCAGTGAGTTAGGGTTCTGGTCTGTGCGGTTGTCCGAAATCCAGTCGATCCCACTGAAATAGGAACCATTGATTTTTACCGCAAAGTTTTTATTGATAACCTTCGCAATTCTGAATGCACTTTCTCCCAAAGCAGCAATTTTATGACTGACATTGTCGACATGGTTCACACCGCCTCTGAAATACAGGCTTACTCCTTCTGAGGTAAAAGGATCTTTTGTCTGAAGGCTGGCCAACCCATTAACAGCATTCATTCCGTAAAGGGCGGAAGCTGCCCCGGGTGTAATCTCCATGGACTGGATATCCAGTTCTGTAGGCCCAATGGCATTTCCCAGCGGAACTCCAAGTGTGGCAGACTGTACATCTACTCCATCTACCAGCTGCATAAATCGGAAGTTATTCGGAGAGTTGAATCCCCGGGAATTGGGAACTTTTAAGGTAAGACTTGAGGTTAAAAGCTGAAGTCCTTTTACATTTTCCAATGTTTCGTAGAAGCTGGCGGCAGGGCTTTCGCGGATGGTTTTAATATCAATTTTTTCAATCGCAATCGGGGATTTCAGGATTTTCTCAGGAACACGTGAGGCTGAAACCACGACTTCATTGATAATGGTATTCTGAGGATTCAGGTCTACTGAAATTTTATTGGACAGCGAGAGTATTTCAGTGGTCTGCCCGGCAAACCCATCTTTGGTGATGACAATTCTGAAAGGGATTTTCACCCTTGTTCTCAACGTAAAGGCCCCATCCTGATCTGTTATGGCGGTATCCTGAGTTTTTTCAACCTGGATCTGTACTCCGGCGATGCCTTTTTGGGTATCTGTATGCTTGATGATTCCACTGACTTCAATCAGCTGCTGAGCCTGCAAAAAGCCAGTGAAGAAAAGGATAAAAAAAGGAATAAAATATAATTTCTGTTTAGAATATTGGTGTATGGATTTCACTTGTATATAATTTTAGGATTTAAAAATGATGTATGCGTCGTCTCTTAAAGAACAGCACATACACATTCGTATTCCTAAAAGATTCCGGTCATGTTTTCGGCCAATTTCCTGCCTGTAAAGAAAGTTGATCATATTTTTTATTTTGCGGTTTGTAAATAGCGATAAGAGAAATCACCAAAGGTTTCTCCGGGATTTCTTTGTTCAGAATAAATACCAAACAGTTCATCAAGCGTCTGCAGGATTTCTTCTTCGCCGATGTTTTCTTTAAATTTTGTGTTCAATCGCATTCCCAGCCTGTCGCCTCCGATGTGGAGGTTATATTTTCCGTAAGCTGTTCCCACAAATCCGATTTCGGCATTGGGAGATCTTCCGCAGCCGTTGGGACAGCCGGTCATCCTGATCGTTATGTCTTCATTCTGAAGACCGTATTTTTCCAGAACAGGCTCTATTTTAGTGACCAAAGACGGCAGATAGCGCTGCGCTTCGGCCAATGCCAGTGAACAGGTATTCAGGGCAACACAGGCCACGGAGTTTTTACGAAGGGCACTTACTTTATCAGTATGTCCGGAAATTCCTGATTCCTTCAGAAGAGCTTCAATTTCAGCTTTATCATTTTCTGAAATATCAGACAGGATTAAGTTTTGATTACAGGTAAACCGGAAATTTACTTTTCCTGTTTCTGCAATTTTCAAAAGCCCTGATTTTAAAGGATATCCTTCTATATCAAGCACTCTTCCGTGCTCTACAAATAAGGTATAAAACCATTTTCCTTCATGATTCTGCGTCCATCCGTAACGGTCCTTTCTTTGTTCAAATTTAAAGTCCCGTGCAGGTTCAAAGCTGAAGCCGCATCTTTTCTCTACTTCTGCTCTGTAACCATCAATACCCAATTTATCAATCGTATATTTTAACCTTGATAGTTTTCTGTCGCTCCTGTTCCCGAAATCACGCTGTACGGTGATGATTTCATATACAGCTTTCAATACCTTTTCTTCCGTATCCACAAATCCCAGCACAGACGCCAGACGAGCATAGGTAGCTTCGTTGCCGTGGGTAGCACCAAGTCCGCCTCCAGCAGCAATATTATACCCTACAATTTTATCATCCTCAATGATCGCAATCAGGCCAATATCGTTGATAAAAACATCTACATCGTTATTGGGAGGAACTGCAATTCCTATTTTCAGTTTTCTCGGCAGGTACCTGTCCTGGTACAAAGGGTCTTCTTCTTCCTTGCTGTTGATAACTAACTCGTCATCAATCCACAGATCATAGTAGGCTTTGGTTTTCGGAAGGCACATTTCACTGATCTTTCCTGCCAGTTCAAAGGCTTCCTTATGCAGAGGTGATTCGGAAGGGTTGGAAGTACACGTTACATTACGGTTTACATCACCGCATGCTGCTATAGAATCCAAATGGTGAAGATTGAAACTCTGAATCGTAGGTTTTACGTGTGATTTTAAAATCCCATGCAACTGGATGGTCTGGCGGGTGGTTATTTTAATCACTCCCGTGGAATGGTCGCCTGCAATATCGTTGAGACCCTGCCATTGTTCCGGGGTCAAAAAACCTCCCGGAAGTCTGAGGCGGATCATATAGGAATACAGCCATTCCAGTTTTTTCTTACTCTTTCTTCACGTCTGTCCCTATCATCCTGCTGGTACATTCCGTGAAATTTGATAAGGGTCTGGTCATCTTCCCGGATGGCTCCGGTAAAATCGTCCAAAAGGCTTTCCTTCAAGGTTCCCCTAAGGCCGTTGCTTGCTGTTTTTATTCTTTCTACGGGAGAAAGGTTATTTTTATCTGTCATTGTTATCCGTTTATGATTTAATACACATCTTTTACATATCTGCCACTGAGTTCCAGCTCCTCCAGATATTCCTGCGCTTCTTCCAGGGTCTGTTTTCCCTTGTCCTGAAGGATGTCCAGAATTGTTTTTTCCACATCTTTGCTCATAGGATCTTTGGCTCCACATATGTACAAGGATGCTCCTCCTTCCAGCCAGTGATATACTTCCTGTGCTTTCTGCTCAAGCTTGTGCTGTACATATACTTTTTCTGCCGTATCCCTGGAAAAAGCAAGATCAAGATGGGTAAGCGTTCCTGTTTTCAGGAAGTCCTGAAGCTCAGCCTGGTAAAGGAAATCTGAGACAAAGTTCCTGTCCCCGAAAAAGAGCCAGTTTCTTCCTTCTGCTCCGGTAGCATCCCGTTCGTAAAGAAAAGACCTGAAAGGAGCAATTCCGGTTCCGGGCCCAATCATAATGATGTCTTTCTCCTGTTTCGGAAGTCTGAAATGCTTAGCTTCCTGAATGTAAAATTCAAGTTCTTCTCCTTCATTAAATGCTGCCAGGAAACCGCTGCAAAGACCATTTTGCTTTTTATCGCTGACCAGGAATTCAGATTTGGCTACGGTAATGTGAATTTCACTATCTCCATGCGCTTCCAGAGATGATGAAATGGAATATAGACGGGGCGACTGGCCTGTTAAAACAGAGATCACCTGTTCAAATTCTTCAGCATTTTTTACCGGATAGATCTTCAGCAGATCAAGAAGGCTTAAGCGTACTTCAGGAATATGCTGCCCGGTGATCCGTGCATATTGAGCGACTGTAGATTTAAGAAGATAACTGATATTCAAATGCTTATAAAGCAATTCTTCTGCACTGGCTGTAATTTTTGAAGTTGTAATGTGCTTTTGTGGATCAATCCCTGTCAATGAAATGATTTCATCCACCTCTGTTCTTGGGTTGAAAGCCATCACTCCCAGAGCATCTCCGGGGCTGTAGACAAGGGGTTCTTCGGTTTCTATTTCGATGTGGTAGGTTTCCTTATCAGACCCAATGTCATTCAGATTAATGATGGATGAAACTTTTCCCTGGTATTTTTTCTTCCGGTGGAAACCTTTGGCGCTGCAGTACTTTTCTGGCCGCTTTCTGTTGTTTTACTGACCACGCTCAAGATATGTTCAGCCCAGCTGTGGGATTCCTGCTCATAATCCACATCACATTTTTTTAAAGGAATGATCCGCTGTGCTCCTAATACTTCAAGACGTGAATCCACATCTTCTCCCGTTTTACAAAACAGAGGATAGCTGCTGTCTCCCAGTGCCAGAACACCGAACTTCAGGTTGCTGAGATCCGGATCATTTTCATGAAGATGATCGTAAAATTTCTTTGCAAGAATCGGAGGTTCTCCTTCTCCCTGGGTGCTGATAATGATAAAGAAAAAGTCTTCTTTCAAAAGATCTTTTGGCTTATACTGGGAAAGATCTGCCAGCTTTACCTGAACTCCTTTTTCTTAATGACTCCTGCCAATTCTACCGCCAGCTTTTTGCTGTTTCCGGTTTCGGTACCATAAGCAAGTGTAATTTTTTTCTGAGAAAATGTTTCAGCATGAGCTGCAGGAGAAATAATTTCCTGCACCGCAACTGATGACCCGGCAAGGCCTGCCAGGAAACCACTGGCCCAGACGGCTTCATCTCTGGAGAAGCTGCCGGATATTTCTTTGAGAGCATTTAATTTGGTTTCAGACAGCATATTGAAAAATATTTTGAGGGTTTGACACTACAGTTCCGTTCGTTACAGATTTAAAATAAATCCCTTCCTGTGTAGGCTCCTGTAGCCAGGAAAACTCTTCGTGCAGGTTCACTACTTTACCGATTACCACCAATGATGGTGATACAAAATCTTTATTTCCTAATTTCTCGTGAAAATCTTCCAGAGATGAAGTGTATACTTTCTGGTAAGGGGTGGTAGCCTGTTCAATGACGGCGATCTTTTTGCCTTCTGTTTTTCCTACTGATAAAAACTGATCTACCAGTCCGTTCAGGTTTCCTTTGGACATATAGAAAACAAGGGTGTCTTCTGATGTTCCAAGCTCTTTCCAGTAATCATCACTGAGAATTTCGGTTTTGTAATAGGTGAGAAAACGGACTGATGTCGCATAACCTCTTGCTGTTAAAGGCATTCCGGCATAGGCCGCCGCCCCTGAAGCCGCTGTGATTCCCGGCACTATTTCGAATGGAATCTGATATTGCTTCAATACTATCAATTCGTCTAAGACATTGGAAAAAAAGAGATATCTCCTCCTTTGAGCCTGACCACGGTCTTTCCCTGAGCGGCATACTCAACAATCAGGGTATTGATACGGGATTGCGGGGTGGAAGCATTTTTACTGCATTCTTTTCCCACATATACGATTTCAGCTTTTTTAGGAGCGTAGCGTTCTATAATTTCAGGGCTTACCAGACGGTCACATAAGATCACATCGGCTGAAGCAATGGCTTTTACGGCTTTTACAGTGATCAGATCAGGGTCGCCGGGTCCTGCGCCTACCAGGAAAACCTGTGGCGAATTGCTATTTTGTTTCATTTTAAATCTTTTTATTAGTGACGTCTAGAAAAGTCCTTCTATGGACAGGTACCTTTCGCCGGTATCATAATTTACGGTCAGAATATTTGATCCTGCTGGTATTTCAGGTAGTTTTTTTGCGACTGCAGCTAAAGCGGCTCCGGTAGAAATCCCAACGAAAAGGCCTTCCTTCTTTGCAGCTTCTTTGGTATATTCAAAAGCTTCCTCTTTTCCGATCTGAACAATCTCGTCCAAAAGAGCGGTATCAAGAATGGATGGAACAAATCCGGCGCCAAGGCCCTGCAACGGATGCGGTGCCGGAGCTCCTCCGCTAAGGACAGGTGACAGTTCCGGTTCTACGGCAACAACTTTGATATTGGGAAACTTCTGCTTAAGAACCTTCGCAATTCCGGTGATGTGCCCTCCGGTTCCAACGCCGGTGATCAGATAATCAAGTCCGTCAGGAAAATCTTTAATGATTTCCTGGGCAGTGGTTTCCACATGCACTTTAACGTTCGCAGGGTTATCAAACTGTCTCGGGATCCATGAGTTCGGGGTCTGCTGAGCCAGCTCTTCGGCTTTTTCAATGGCCCCTTTCATTCCTTTTTCTCTGGGAGTGAGAACGAATTCTGCTCCGTATGATTCCATAATTTTGCGGCGTTCCAGACTCATACTTTCAGGCATCACGAGAATCAGCTTGTAATTTTTTACGGCAGCAACCAAAGCCAGCCCGATTCCGGTGTTTCCACTGGTTGGCTCTATAATAATACTGTCTTTGTTCAAAAGACCTTTAGCTTCTGCGTCCTCAATCATGGATAAAGCAATTCTGTCTTTGATGCTTCCTCCGGGATTGGATTTTTCAAGTTTGATCCAAACTTCGTGTTCTGTACCGAAAAGTTTATTAATTTTAACGACCGGGGTATTTCCGATGGTTTCTAATGTGTTCTGGAACTTCATACCGACTCAATTTTATGTTGTTTTTTAAATTTTAAATCATGAATTTTTTATCATTAAGGATTAATTAGACTGTTAAAATGATTAAGAAACTCATTCTTAACGGTTAAAATTTATCCTTACTATATCACAAATGTTAAAGATTCCGGGAGCGGCCCGTTGTCTTTTATTTTTATTTCACTTTTATTATAGACCAGAGAATTGGGAGGTACATTTTGGGTAATCCATACATTTCCTCCGATGATACTGTCTCTTCCTACCGTTGTTTCTCCGCCCAAAATCGTTGCCCCTGAATAAATAATGACATGGTCTTCAATATTGGGATGCCTTTTTTCGTTGGCTTTATCTTTTGAAACATTCAAAGCGCCGAGGGTTACTCCCTGATACAGCTTCACATGATTCCCGATACGGGTGGTTTCTCCGATGACGATTCCCGTTCCGTGGTCAATGAAGAAATGTTCTCCGATGACCGCTCCGGGATGAATATCTATTCCTGTCCTGCTGTGTCCGTATTCCGATATCACACGGGGCAGGGTTTTCACTTTCTGAATCCACAGCTGATGGGAAATTCTGTAAACATATGTTGCAAAAAATCCGGGATAGGAAAGAAGGATTTCTTCCAGAGATTCCGTAGCAGGATCGAATTCGAGAATAGATTCAGCGTCAAGGATGAGTTTACTATAAATTTCCGGCAGTGCAAGAAAGAAATCCTGAGTATGCTTTTCAGCTGCAACCTTATCCGGTTTAATGCTTTTAATCAAATCCAGAAGAAGCTGCTCCAATAGTTCAAAATCATTCTGAAGCTGATCTGCTGTATCGAACTGCTGAGAAAGAAACAGTGAACTGTATAATTCTGTGACGAAATCTTCCATTTTGATTTTATCAAAGAAGCCTGCCGAACTGCTTTTCTTTTTCTCAAGGACTTTGCTAATAAAATAATCTGAAACTGCCATCATCTACTGAATTATACATGCCGCAACGGTCGTATTGGACGTTTCATCCACTAAAATGGCCGAACCTGTTTTTTTATTGCTTACAAAATCATCAAATACCAAAGGCTGTGCTGTACGTATGGTTACTTTTGCTATTTCATTGAGCTTGATCCCTTCATCTGCAGTCTCTTTTTCCAGTGTATTGACATCGATTTTGTACTCTACCTGTTTTACCACTGCTTTCAACAGTCTGCTGTGATGCTGCAAAACATATTTATTTCCGGGCTGAAGCCCTTTCTGATCCAGCCAGCACAGTAAAACCTCTATCTCTTTTTCCACCTTCGGAAGCTCTTCTGCTGAGGTGAAGAAATCTCCCCTGCTGACATCGATATCATCTTTGAGCTGAATAACAGCCGGCTGCCCTTCAAAAGCTTCCTGAACCTCAGCTCCATTGACTTCTATGGATGAAATTTCGGTGATAATCCCTGCCGGCAGAATAGCGATCTTGCTTCCTTTCTGAAAATTTCCGCTTACAATCTGCCCTGCGTACCCTCTGTAATCATGTAATTCTTCAGTCTGGGGACGGATGACATACTGTACCTGGAAACGGCTTCCGCTGTTCTGCTCAAGGTCAATCTCCACTTCTTCCAGATATTCTAGAAGGGAATTTCCCTTATACCAATCGGTAACGGCCGACAATGAAACGATATTATCTCCTTTCAATGCTGAAATCGGGAAATAGGTAACATCTTCCAGACCCAGTTCTTCAGCAATTTTGGAATAATCTGCTTTTATGTTTTCAAAGACTTCTTCCGAATAGTCTATCATATCCATTTTATTGATGGCAACGGCTACCTTTTTCAGTTTCAGCAATGAAGCAATGATGGAATGTCTTCTTGTCTGCTCGATAACTCCTTTCCGGGCATCGATCAGGATGATCATCAGGTCGGAATTGGAAGCTCCGGTAATCATGTTTCGGGTATACTGAACATGTCCCGGAGCATCTGCAATAATAAATTTCCTTCTGGATGTCGAAAAGTACCGGTAGGCGACATCAATGGTGATTCCCTGTTCTCTTTCTGCACGGAGCCCATCCGTTAAAAGAGCCAGATCCACACCGTCTTCATTTTTGTTTTTAGAATGTTTCTCAAGCACTTCCAGCTGATCCTGTAAAATGCTCTTGCTATCGTAAAGCAGTCTTCCGATGAGGGTACTTTTACCGTCATCTACGCTTCCTGCTGTTATTAATCTTAATATATCCACGAGTTTTTTATAAATGATGATTGATGAATGATAAATGATGAGTAATAAGTAATGGGTTTGTACTTTATTATTTCTCATTACTCATCGCTCATTACTTATTAAAAGTAGCCTCCTTTTTTACGGTCTTCCATTGCGGCTTCGGTCACGCGGTCGTCAATTCTGGTTTCGCCCCTTTCTGAAATTCTGGTGGCGACAATCTCCTCAATGACTTTGTCTACGGTAGCTGCTTCAGATTCTACTGCGGCAGTACAGGTCATATCTCCTACGGTACGGTAACGGATTCTTCTTGTTGTTACGGTATCACTTTCTTCCAGTACGGCAAATTCAGAATTCGCGATCCACTGCCCGTTGAGGTCTACGACTTCCCTTTCATGAGAGAAGTAAATAGATGGCAGTTCAATTTTCTCTCTTCTGATATAATTCCATACATCCAGCTCTGTCCAGTTGCTGATCGGGAAAACCCTTACATTTTCTCCTTTGTGGATTTTTCCATTGAAAATATTCCAAAGTTCAGGACGCTGCAGCTTGGGATCCCATTGTCCGAATTCGTCCCTTACAGAAAATATTCTCTCTTTTGCTCTGGCCTTTTCTTCATCCCTGCGTGCTCCTCCGATGCATGCATCAAATTCAAATTCCTCAATGGTATCCAGTAATGTAAAGGTCTGCAACCAATTGCGGCTTGGGAATTTTCCTTTCGGCTCTGTAAGTTTTCGTTCCCGAATGGTATCTTCTACTTTCCTTACCACCAGATCTACATTCAGTTTTGTGGCCAGCTCATCCCTGAAGCTTAAAACTTCCGGAAAATTGTGCCCCGTATCCACATGAACAAATTTGAAAGGAATCTTCCCGTGGGGAAATGCCTTTGCCGAAAGATGAGCCAATACAATGCTGTCTTTCCCTCCGCTGAATAATAAAGCCGGACGCTCAAACTGCCCTGCCACTTCCCTCAGGATATAGATGGATTCTGCTTCTAGCTGATCTAAATAATTTAAATGATATAATGACATATTGTATTTTTTATTGATGAACATGTAAACCGCATTCTTTTTTATCTGCATCTTCCCACCACCAGCGGCCTGCTCTGAAATCTTCCCCTTCTTTGATCGCTCTTGTACACGGTTCGCATCCGATGCTTACAAATCCTTTTTTATGAAGATAATTATAAGGTAACTGATGATTTTGAACATATTCTGCGACCTGCTGCGTTGTCCAGTGAAGGATGGGATGGAATTTTATAATCTGATGATCCGGGTCCCATTCCAGCTGCGGCATCTGTCCTCTTCCCGCGGAATGCTCCGAACGTAATCCGGTGATCCAGACTTTATATCCCTGAAGTGCCTTTTTGAGAGGAACTACCTTCCTGATATTGCAGCAAGCTTTTCTCTGCTCTACGGACTGATAAAAAGAATCCGGCCCGTTTTCTGAAACAAATTGCTGCAGAGATTCCGGATCCGGATAATAGGCTTTTATATTTTTTTTAAAGAACGCTCTGGATGAGGCCCATGTTTCGTAAGTCTGTTCAAAAAGTCTTCCCGTGTCCAGCGTAAAAATATCAATATCAAGATTTTTTATCAGGTGGGTGACTACCTGGTCTTCGTAACTGAAGCTGGTAGAAAAGATGACTTCTGCAGGAAATTTTTTGGCAAGAACCTCTAAAAAATCATTGGCAAAAGTGCCCCCAGAGGCCTCTCCAAGCAATTTATCGAATTCTATTTTCAGAGTATTTTCCATTGTGAATTGAAATTAACTTCTGCAAATATATATAAATCCTATTTATCCTACCAAATTAGTAGGATATAAAAATTAAAAAAAATTCAGCTGTTTTTGATGAAAGAAGTAAGAGTGGCTTCCATCATGCTTTTTCTTGTTTTCTCTCTTACAATGATCAGCTCATTCCTAAGATAGCAGGTCGCCTCGTCTACACAGTCGTCACAAGGCTCATAGAAATTTATTGAAATACAAGGAGTTAAGGCAATAGGACCTTCAAAAATACGATAGATATCAGCCAACGAGATATCATCAGGCGACTTCAGTAGGTAATATCCTCCGGCGGTTCCCTGCTTACTGTTGACCAACTTGGCTCTTTTCAGCTCAAGAAGGATCTGTTCTAAAAATTTTTTGGAAATATTCTCATCCTGTGCAATAATAGCGGTTGACAAAAATCCCTGATTGTAGTTTCTTGCCAATCTAACCATTGCTTTCAAAGCATATTTGCAACGTTTGGACATCATAATTGATGCAAGTTATAACAATTTATTTGATTATCGAAATTGTGGTTCCGGATTAGGAAATGAAATCGCATCCAGGGTTGAAATTCTCCTTTAAAACCAGAATTTGAAAAATTTACATTGTATATTTGTTGAAATTTAAAATTCATGAGCGCAATCGAATTTAACCAGATGTGGAAAGAGAAATTACTGAACCGTTTTCTTGCCTATGTAAAGATATACTCAACCAGCGATGCAGAAAGTGAAACAACACCTTCTACGCCCAGACAGTGGGATATTGCAAAATATATTGCTGAAGAATTGAAAACGATAGGCCTGGAAAATGTTTCTATTGATGACAATGGTTATATCATGGGATATGTTCCTTCCAACCTGGAGAATGATGACAGACCTACGATAGGTTTTATTTCACATTATGACACGTCTCCGGATTTCAGCGGGGAGAATGTGAAGCCGCAGGTTTGGGAAAACTATGATGGTAGTGATCTTCTTTTAAACCCAACTACCGGATTTACATTATCCGCTTCAAAATTTGAAAGTTTAAAAAAATATATTGGCCAGACGCTGATCACTACAGACGGAAACACGCTTCTTGGAGCCGATGACAAAGCAGGATGTGCAGAGATTGTAACGGCTGCAGAATACCTTATTGCCCACCCGGAAATAAAACATGGAAGAATTGCTGTAGGATTTACACCTGATGAAGAGATCGGAAGAGGCGCCCATAAATTTGATGTAGCTAAATTCGGTGCTGAATGGGCTTACACGATGGATGGAAGCGAAGTGGGAGAACTTGAGTATGAGAACTTTAACGCCGCAGGAGCTGTGGTAAAAATTCACGGATTGAGCGTTCACCCGGGCTATGCTTACGGAAAAATGGTGAATGCAGCTCTTCTGGCCGCTGAATTTATACAATTGCTTCCGGCCAATGAGACTCCGGCTACGACAAAAGGTTTTGACGGGTTTTATCATTTAATGGACATTACAGCTGATATTTCTGAGGCTAAACTACAATACATCATCCGTGATCACGACGAAGAAAAATTTGAAGCCAGAAAGAAATTCATGGAGGAAAAAGTGGCTGAATTCAACCAGAAATACGGAGAAGGAACCGCTGAAGTGGAGATTAAAGAACAGTACCGAAACATGAAGCAGCAGTTTGAAGGAAAAATGCACATCATTGACCTTGCTGCAAAAGCAATGAAAGAAGCGGGTATTGAACCTTTAATCAAAGCGATCAGAGGAGGAACGGATGGAGCCCAGCTTTCTTACATGGGACTTCCTTGTCCGAATATTTTTGCAGGAGGAATGAACTTCCACGGACCTTACGAATATGTGGCCCTGGAAAGCATGGAAAAAGCAACTGAAGTAATCATTAATATTGTAAAAGCCTAATCCTGATGAAAAAACTTTCAGCATTAGCCCTTATTTTCATTTTTTCTTTCAGCTATGCCCAGGTTTCTGAATTTCAGAAAGCAGATTCCCGGTATGAAAGAAAGATCAAGTCTCTGTACAAGAAATATCCGAAGCCTAATGATGAAAGAACCAAGCAGGAATGGCTTCTCACAGAGGAAAAGATTTCGGCATACAAAAATGCTTTAGAGAAAATTTCCGAGGAGGAAAAGAAAACTTTTACGGATGTTCCGCCTCCTGCAGCTCCCAAAATTACAAAGGAAGCCGAATATGAAACCGGAAAAGCCTCTTTTCAAAAACTTTTAAATGAAGCTGTAGACCTTACTTTCCTGAATTTTGCAGTAAATCCTTATAAGATTACTTTGAAATTCACTCTGGATTCTAATGGAAATGTTTTTAATGCAAGGGTAAAAGGGAGTAATGAAGATGTGAATGCTTTTATAGAAGCTGCTTTTTACCGTATCAAGGACAAAGGGAAATGGAAGCCGGCAGAGTCCAATGGCAGACCTGTCCTTTCTGTAGTCAGTCTTCCTTTACAGTTAAATTTCAGTAAAAAATAATTTTAAACCGTTGTGAGAACAGCGGTTTTTTATTTCTGAGAGCTTTTCAACGCAAAGTTTTGATCTAAAAACGGACATATTCAAGTTGACCAAATTAATTGACATTGATTTCTTGCCAACTTAGCCTGGCTTTTACTTGCAATTTCTATCCTACTTCTCTTTCTGATGAAATGATTTATTTTTTGGTATATTTACGTAAATACCAGATTACTAACTTTAAAGATCAAATTATTATGAGAAACATTAAGAAAATTTCAAGAAAGAATCTTGCATTGATTCTTGGCGGAGGAGGCAACGGATGCCATATGAGCGGCGATTCTGCCTATTGCTGGACAGACTGTGACTGTACTTTCGGAAAAGCCTGTGAAATGGATGCTGACGGAAATCCGGGAACATGTATTGCGGTAGGCGGAGGGAATCCGGGTGGCGGAGGCGGAGGCTGCATTCCACCCACCATTTGTGAAGAAGAACCTTTTTAATACAACCGCCGGAAGATCTGCTTCCGGTTTTTTTATTTCATTCATCCAAAAACAGATCCTTGTCAAAGCATCTGTGCCGTTCATCAAATAAAGTTTCATAAGCATCCTGATCGTTGTTGTTTTGCATCAAATTATTAACAACAGTTTATGAAACAGCAGATTTTAGCA
Organism: Chryseobacterium sp. GTID13; assembly: GCF_056172655.1. Lineage (NCBI taxonomy): Bacteria > Pseudomonadati > Bacteroidota > Flavobacteriia > Flavobacteriales > Weeksellaceae > Chryseobacterium > Chryseobacterium sp. GTID13. Next base: position 479,983 of record NZ_JAOCMB010000002.1, on the reverse strand, counting down.
CTAAGCACTTTTTTATTATGTATTACCTGTTCGGTAGAAACCAAAGCACAGCAAACCCCGGCTTTCCATATCGGGATCAAGGGTGGTGCCAATTTTACCAAAACCTCAACGGAATCTTCCTCACTGGAAGGAAAGTACGGCTTCGGGTATCAGGGTGGAATTATGACCAGGATGGATATCGGAAGGCTTTATGTACAGGGAGAGGCTTTATTCAACAAAAGAAAAACATCATTTGATTCCAAAGACGGGAGTTCTCCGAAACTGACCTGGAATTCAGTAGATATTCCGATCGTTATCGGTTATAAACTTATCAACGATAAGGATTTTAATGTAAGAGCGTTTGCCGGAGGCGTTTACAGCTATGCTTTTAAAAATAACCTATCAACCTCTAAAGCATTGCAGGATGGCTTTAAAAATTTTGATAAATCCAATATCGGGGTTACGGGAGGTATAGGAATTGACTATAAAAATTTCACGGCAGATCTGAGGTATGAAACCGGTCTGTCAAGCATCAGTAAGGAATTTAAATCCAAGCCGCACAGCTTTACGCTCGGGATAGGATACTTCTTATTCTAAAAACTTGAATTATCTTTACGTATTAGAAACTGCGTCCTGCAGTTTCTAATTTTTTATAAATCCACTTTATCTTATCCATGACAAAACCATTTATTTTAAGAAAATATATTTTTGTTACCATTTTCTGGCTGGTGTTTGCTGTTGCGGTGTACGTGAACTTTCAATCGAGCGGCGACCGTGATACGGCTTTCCTTCAAACCGTTGTGCTGGTTATTGTCTCTTTTCTTTTTACACATGCGCTTACCACAAAACTTCTTCCAAGAGCATTAAGATTAAAAAAAATGAAGCTATTCCTTTTTCAGGCTGCTGCTGTCATTCTTCTCCTGAGCCTGATCTATGCTGTCATTTTCACTTATATCGAAGTTGAATCTAAAAACCAGCTTCCTCCCGGGTTCCGGAATCATATTCCTGTTTTATGGAAAGGTTTTTATATGTCTATCCCTGCCTCTTTTCTGATCAACGGATCTGCATGCGGTATCAAGTTTTATCAGGAGCACGGAAGAATTGAGCGGGACCATATCCTTCTTCAGCAGGCTCATCTGGAAAATCAGCTGAAGCTTTTGCAGGACCAGATCAATCCCCATGTGGTGTTCAATATCCTGAACCATATTCATATTTTAATGAAAACCGATACGAAACTTGCGGATTATTTACTGCTTAAGTTTTCGGATATTCTGCGTTACCAGCTTTACCACTGCAGCCAGAACCTGGTCCCGGTGATCCAGGACATTGAGCATCTGCAGAATCTTGTAGAGGTAGAAAAACTGAGGTGGGGCAATGAGCTGGACGTAAAAGCGGAATGGAACATCGAAAGTAAAGGGGCATTCATCGCTCCTCTCCTGCTCGTCCCTCTTATTGAAAATGCATTTAAATACGTCTGCAGACTTCCCGGGCAAAAGGGCTATGTGGCAATTTCCTGCCTTGAAAAAGACGGAATTCTTGTGTTTTATGCCGAAAACAGCTATTCAGATGTGGCAATCTATAAAAGGAAAGAAGGATCCAGCGGTATAGGTCTTCAAAATATAAAAAAACGCCTGAAACTTCAATACCCGGAATCCCATGATCTTACAATTGAATCTGATAATACCGTGTACAAAGTAACATTAACCTTAAAACTGTCGAACGAAAATGAGTAATGTTCCTAAAATGAAATGCCTGATTATAGATGATGAACCTCTTGCAAGATTTCACATGAAAGAACTGGCCGGTCAGATTGATTTTTTAACGGTTGAAGGAACCTGCGCCAGCGCTCTGGAGGCCGGCACTGTGGTAAAGGAAAAGGAAATTGATCTTCTCTTTCTTGATATCAATATGCCGTATTTAAGCGGCCTGGAATTCCTGGAACAACTGGAAAATCCTCCTTTGTGTATTTTAACAACCGCTTATTCAGAATATGCATTGGAAGGTTACCGCCTTCAGGTTGTAGATTATCTTTTGAAGCCGATTGCTTTTAACCGTTTTTACCAGGCCGTAAACAAAGCTCAGCAGCAGTTCATTGTGTCCGAAAAGATGAAGAAGAATTCTCCTTTGGATGATCCATTTCTGTATGTAAGACAGTCTGACACCTTTATAAAGGTTTCCTGGGTGGATATTTTATACATTGAAAGTATGCAGAACTATACAAAGCTTCATTTTAAAGATAAATCCCTGGTGATCCACCAAACGATGAAAGCCATTGAGGAATCTCTGCCGACTGAACATTTTTTCAGGATCCATAAATCTTTCCTGATCAATATTACCCATATTGATATGATCTCAGGCGGCCGGTTGTTTATCAATAAAACAGAGCTTCCTATTTCCCGTACCCGAAAGGAGGAACTGCTGAATCAGGTGGTGTATAAGAAGCTTATCAGTAAATAGCTTAGAAGGAAGACGGGAGCGGGAAGTTTTTTGAAGGGGATCATCATTCTACTTCCTTTTATTAATATCTGTACAAGAATAATTTTAATAGGTGAAGACATGCAATAGACGTTGGATATTAATTTTTCTCTCCCATCTTCCATTGATTTCTTTATGGCAGATTCCACTTCAGCGATACGGCTGCATAAAATGTGGTGGCAAATTTCGGGTCATCCATTTTTTTGTCTTTAAAAATGCTTTTGATTTTTCTGTCGTTTTCACTGAAGCTTCTCAGCAGGGCTGTTCCTCCTGTAAGGCTGAGGCTAAGCTTATCATTTAATTTTATTTCCGGTCTAATTCCGGCTGTTATCTGCTGATAGCCCAGCAGCATTGACTTCCCGTCTTTATTTCTTTCTACAGTCATTCCGCTGAGGTTTACAACGGCTTTCAATGCAAATCCGTCTGAAAACAGGTAGCCGGCTTCCATTCCTTCCGGGAAGTTGATGTTCAGCTTAACTTTTCCGTTTGTTTTCCAATCGAAATAGATCCATGGCAGGATCATGGGAACCCCGAACGCGGTTGTAAGCACCGGACCAGCTCCAAGAGCAAGATTAGGATTAAAATGTCTTATAAATAATACTCCTCCTTGTCCCAGGATATCATCGGAACTTATTTGCTCGAGATCTGTATAAATTCCGACCGAAGCCATCATCATCATGCTCCATTTCTTTCCCAGGGGTCTTATGTGCTGAATTCCGGCCTGCGCATTGAGCATCTGATCAGGAAATAGCTGTTTCTCATAGTCTTTGTGCGTCATTTTTGCATAAGAACCGCTGAGCAATACAGACCAGGCCTTTACTCTTCCGCTGCTGTCTTTCTTCATTGAAAGCGGAATGCTCAGGTTAAGATCTGCCCGCTTAAAATTACTTTTAGAATTTGTTTTTACACTATCCTCCGGACGGATATAACTGGAGAAGGGAATATATTCCGTTTTAAGCTCGCCGGATATTCCCGACTGTGCACTGACCCAACAGCCAAGCAGACAGCCAGCAGCTGCCAAAAGATGTCTTTTCATATTTTAAATTTTATGCAAAGAGAGACTTTTGGGGATGGTTTACAAAAATTACTTGATTAAGTGCCCGGATGGTATGACCAAACGGAGAAACAGCCTGATAACGTAAAATGGTTTCCTGTTCCGGTAAAAATTATAGAGCCGCTTTTTTATTTTTAAATGAACGATAGCCAAACCAAACTGCGATACAGGCAATACCTGCCCGGATCAGAACCATCGGTATAATGGAATCTGCCTCTAAAAAACCGGCAAGTCCTGAAAGTATAAAGGTAACCATAAGCTGCATAAAGCCCATTACAGCAGCGGCGGTCCCACGTCCTTCTTTGAAAGGTGATAAAGCATGAGCAGAAGTAATCGGAAAGAGAACTCCTATGGCCAGCAATGACAGGTACAGCATCATAATTTCCAGTATTACTGAAAGGTTTGCGGCTGCGATGAGGATGTGAAGACTGCATACCGCCAGCAATATCAGGGTAGCCGTTAATAAAAGCTTTGTATCGCTTATTCTCTTTATTAACTTAGGGGTGAGGTAGGCGGCTGTTATCAGGGCTAATGAATTGAATCCAAATATCAGACTAAAAACACCGCTGGAGAATCCGTGAAGCTTCATAAATAAAAACGGGGCATTGGAAATATAAATAATAAGGGAAGCAAATGCGATACTTCCAATCATGGTACTGCTGATGAATTCTTTGTTGGATATGATGGTTTTAAGATGGTCTTTTAACTTTTTTCATCTTCTGAATGATCGGAAAGGGGCTTCTTCGAATTGGTTTCAGGAACAAATTTAAACACCATAAACAGGGTGATCAGTCCAAGAATAGTTAAAAAAGCAAAGGAGCTGTTCCATCCCCAGAATTTAAGAAAAACACTTCCTAGTAATGGAGCAATAATGGGAGCAATACCGCTTATCTGGGACTGTTGGGAAAAGATGGCTACAGATTTCTGCCGGTCGTACAGGTCAATAACAATGGCCCGGCCTATTACAATTCCTGCACTTCCTCCGAATGCCTGCAAAAAACGCATGGCCCACAATACGTAAATATTTTCTGTAAAGAAGATGGCAGTGGCTCCTGCGATAAACAGTAAAAGTCCGCAGTACAGCATTGGTTTTCGTCCGGTTTTGTCCGATAAAGGTCCCCAAAGAAGCTGCCCGAAAGCAAATCCTGCAAAGAATACGGAAATTGAAATCTGGATATGCCCGATATCAGTCTGAAATATCTGCGCCATACTTGGAAAAGCAGGGAGATAAAGATCAATACTCAGTGATTCAAGGGTGTTGAGCAGTGCCAGAATAAACACTACGATACTTAAGTTTCTCATAAAGGGTAAGTCAGTAAAAACAATCCGCAAAGGCGGTTTTTCTGCCGGCAAAATTCCTTAAAAAGTAAAGCCACTCAATACAGGAACTGAAGGAATACCGGTACAAACTGAGGATGTGGGTTCGAGGTATGAGTTCCGGGATTCGGGGTGCAGGCTTTAGGGTTGCAGGGATTCACATTTCACCTACGCAGTAGAATTGACCGTTCATTTTCCTTGATCCTTTTCCACTCTAAATCCTTCAGGATTCTGACCTGTCTGTTTTCTGAAAAAGCGGGAAAAATAGGAAGCATCGCTGAATCCAAGTTTAAAAGCAATTTCTTTAATAGTTAATGCTCCAAAGCTCAGTTCCCTTTTAGCTTCCAGCAAAAGACGCTGGGCAATCATTCTTTTCACGGTAGTTCCTCTTGAACGGCGGACAATATCATTGAGATGATGTGTGCTTATTTTGATTTGATCTGCGTAGAAACGAGTATCTTTTTCAGCTGTATAATGTTCTTCGATCAGGCTTACCAGCTGATAGATACGCTGTCTGTCATTAATTGATGGATCCTGCAAGCTGATCTGTTCTGTAATAATAATACAGAATGCTCTCAGATAAGTTTTTAATAAACCGATCCTCGACATACCATTATATTCTTTCTCTATAAGCGAAATAACCATACTACAGGTTGTCTCATTTTCTACATCCAATAAGAAAGGAATTGTTCCTCCCGCCAAGATGGATTCAATATCACACGCTTCTTTAAATATTTCTCTGCTAACGGCAATTACATACCCCTTTTCTCCTCTCAGCTTCATATTGAATACCTGGCCGGGTGCAATGATACAGATCTGGTTATTTTCGAGGCTATAACTTTCAAAATCCAATTCCAGGCTGCTGTTTTCTTTCACTTTCTGAAACCATATGATCTCAAAGAAATTATGCCGGTGAATATCATTAAAATTCTCCGGATGACCCGTGTCCAGAGTCATCAACTGAAACTGTTCGGTGATGAGGTGATGGGTAGGGATGTTTTTTTCTGATGGAGCCATTTTTGTTTTTGAATGATAAATGTAGAGAATTTTCACTTATAAAAGGACGATCCAAAACATTGTAATGGCACTTTAAAAGGAAAAAATTAGGAATCTTAATTAATGAATTTTAATTTCAATAAAACCAATTTTATTGCTTGTTTTAGGATTTTCTACAGATAAAATAATAGTACTTCCAATTTTTGCATCACAATGCCCAACATAGAAAGCTTCTCCTTTATACACTCCATTATTTTTAATTATCCAATTTCTATTTTCAGACATTTCTATTGGTTCTTCCCAAGCTATTCTACGATATTCAGTATCTTCATTATTTATACAAATCAAAAAGCCATAAAATTTTTGATATGTTGATTTATTAGAATAAAATTTCTGATCTAAGTTGGGAATTTTCATTAAAGAATCTCCCTTAATTTTCAGATCAAGATTATCTGAAAGTAAGACCCCATTTTTTCTACTATCTTCTTTAGAATTAAAAGAATAATAATGTTCGACAATGAAGTTTCCTCTAAAAATTATTAAACTTATAAAATAGTATAAAGCGAATACTATTGATATAGTTAACAATATTTTTTTAATTAAATTCTTATCAGCTTTCATTTATTCAGGTTAAGGTTTTTTTCAAATAACGATCCCATAATTTATTTAATCGTTGCTTCATCTAATTTTCTTATTCTAATTAGTTTATTACTACTTAATTATCCACTACCATCATCCAGATTAAATATGTATTGTATTTCTACAATGTATTAATTTAACTGATCAAAGGCGATTTTTAGGAATAATCCAAAATAACAGAGAAAATATGAAAACTCCCAATGCAACAAACCATCCTTTTTTTATTCCTGAATTTATATAAAATACTCTATCCAACAGTTTATCATAAAAAAATCTCTTTTATTTAGCCCTACCTTTAAATTATTACAATTCGTTACATCCACAGATTCTCTCTTTTGATTATATTGTATATATACTTTTGGATGATTTCTTGATGAACCGGCACAATCCATTTGAACTACTGAACAAACAATAGGTAAATTTTGTTTCTTTATCGTTTCTTCCCTATAGCATAAAAGAGAAATCAAAGACATCAATACCAATATAATTATATTGATGAATAGTATTATTTTTTTATTCATTTATTCACATTTTTATTTTTGTTCTGATTTCTAAAAATGTTTTATCATCTGGAAATTACCATATAAAACCGCATCTTTTGCCACTGTAAAATATTTGGTTCTACCTGAATACGAGAATCCCGTGTTCCAGTCATCAGCTGAAACTGTTTGGAGGTAATGATGAACGGGATATTTTTCTGATGGAGGTATTTTTATTTTTGAATGATAAATGTAGAGAATTATTTGCTTTATGAAAAGAACCGCTACAATGTTGTGGCGGTTCTTTTCTGTTAGTTATTTGACATAAACTTTTTCAAATTTATTACCGTTATCTTCTATAGGTTTAGTTAAATCTTCAAACAACATATATAGTGACATGCCAATAATGAACACCCCTAAAAGCATTCCTCCTATTGAACGCCAATAAATCATCCGGCTGTAGGTATTCTCTTTTATTGGTTCTAAATCTTCCTTTTTGTAAGATTTGAAGATTCTATATGAAAATATTAATATACCAAATCCAAGTAATAAAAATAAAAAAAACTTAACAACAAAATGTTCTTTTAAATAATAATCCATAGCTTATTTACCTGTTTCTAATCTAATTGCTTCATCTAATTTTTTCGTTCTATCTGTCTTTGCTTTTCAGCTTCTCTTTGCCTCATCCGCTGAATCTCAAGATCTCTTGCTGGGTCTAGAGCTTATAATTTGCTGTTTTTATTACAACTACTTCCATTTTCTCAACTGGCTTAGTTGTTAGTTTATTTATACTATTCCCTAATCCAATGGAGAGAGCCATGAGCTATTTTCCGTAGACGAATGCACATTAACTGAAGGGAAACTCTTGGATTATAATACCTTGCTCCAAGTTTCTGCATCAAGTTCCTTACCATTAAATTTGTATGGACTATAGTTACTATTTCTGTAGTTTTCCACAAAGGTTTTTACCACTTGAGAAGTATTCTATGGTTGTGGGTTACCTCTCTGTCTGCACCTGTAATATAGCTGCTGAGATTACACCTGGATAATGCTGTGATCGAAAATTTCTTTGGAACACTAAAGTCTGAAATGTTTTACATCATAAAAGTTCGCAACCATTGAAAAGCTTAAAAAGAAATAAAAGAATGTATCAATTATTATAATAATGAAATAATAAAATTAAGTCTAAAAGGAAAGAGTCCGGTATAATACGAATTCTTTACAATAAAATATTGTTTAATTTTGTCTAAACTTTTGGTACGTCTAGTACAAGGGGTCTTATTATCTGCCACACGATGAAATCGTGCGGGAGCGGGGGTTTTCAAATTAACAGATTCAATAATATTTAATATTGAAAGTAATTTTATTCCTCGATCACAAAGATTTTCTTATTAGGGAATACTTTACTTAATTCTTTATTTTCCTTCATTTTAGGAATATTAAAAATTTTTTCGTTTACTATCTCATCAGTATAGGAGTATAAAACATAAGTAGTTTTGTAAAAGTTATTAATTTGCTTTTCTATTTTTAAGGGCAGGGAATTAGAAATCTTTAAAAAACTATAGAATTGATCATAGTTATACTTTTTATATAGCTCAGGGTTTATTCTAAGAATATTATCGGAATAATAATATTTATATACTCCTGATTTCCACCTAACTTCTACAATTGAACAATCAAAATCTCCTATTTTTTCTTTTCCCTCTAAAACTTTTATTTCTGGAGGGGTACCTAACTGTTCTCCTAAATCAATAGAAGCATTAATTACCGAAACAAAATTTGATTCCCCTGTAAACTGATATATCAAATTATTCTTTTGTAAGTAAGTTGTAATAAAATCAATACCATCTTTATTAGACATTGACAAAAAATTCCCCGATTTGGAATAAAAATAAGTTAATGTATCATTAGAAATTTTTCCATCTGTTATTAATTTATCTATCAAATCTTTCTTCTTTAAGCCCCCAACAATACTATCTCCAACAATCTCGCTACTCACAAGATACTCTAATCTGCCTTCGAACGATTGAGAATTGATCTTACAAAACATTAAGCAGATTAATATAAAAATAAAGTTTCTCATTTTTTAAATTATTTATCTACTACATAATAGTTTTTAATTACATAAGTTCCAAAAATTGATCTGCTATAATCCAATTTCAGGCTATAATTATTGATTATTTCATTCTTTTTCAAGTGCTTACTATTGGTATATCTTAAGCTGTATTCCTTTTTGTTAAAATTAAAATAAATAAAATCTAATCGGCCAGATATAAAATTGTTTATAGGAATAACTGTCGTTTTCATATTCTGTGTTTCAGAATATTTCTTAATATAAAAGTTCACTCCCATTTTTAATATAACAAATATAAAGAAAGAGATTACAGTTGAATTCAGTAAACTTATAATAATACGAAATTCCTCATTTTTACTATCCTTTGAATATGAATAAAAAAATATGATTAGAAAAGGAATAAAAAACAACACAATACTTATAATAACGGGCATGCCTAAAATCATTTTATCTTCTCTGAGAAAAAAGGCTAATAAACATGCCATTATTATATATATCCATTTTTGGATAATAAGTTACTTATCATTTACTATAAGGATTAGTTTCCGAGTTCAGCCTTTTCGATGCCCCTCCAATAATAATCTTTTCACCAACTTTAGTTTTCATTTGTTTCTGGAATGTTTTAGAAGTTTCTTTTTGAAGCCTCTTAATATCATTAGCCAAAGCTCTGGTCCTTCTTTGAGATGCCCCATTTGCTACTTGTCTTTCCAATGTTCTCATCTTTCTTGCTATTGTTTTTTCTTGTTTTCCAATTGTTTCCATAAGCTCATCTGCCTTACCACCAAATCCTTTTTCAAGTAGAACTTCTATAGCTGATTCCCAGAACAATTCTTTAATTTTAACATTATCAAAATCAAACTCTCCATTTTTGTCGTCATATTTTCCTTGACTATATTTATCAATGGCCTTCGTTGTCATTTTAGTTACAATTGCAACTACAACTTTTGCTGTTTCTCTTACTTTTTTATTTGCCAGTAGCCTTCCAATTTTTAAAGTTGTTGCTGTACCAGTTATAGTTACCGATGACACAGCATAGGCACCAGCTGCATTTAATCCGGCCGACCACCAACCTATATCATTATAAGAATCTTGTGCAGATTTACCTTCAATCAACATACCTCCAAAGAAGTCCATCCCTACATCTAAAGCAAAACTAGACAAAGCATCAATTAATCCTGTTATAGGGTCTCTTCCATCTGGGTCTATAAACTTTACTGGATTATTAAAAGTATAATTATATGGGCTCCAGCTAGGATATTTCTCAGCTAACGGATCCACATTCAGCCAAAGAGAGATTCTAGGATTATAATACCTTGCTCCATAATAATAATACCCTGTTTCAGCATCAAGTTCCTTGCCATTAAACTTATAAGGGCTATAATTACTGTTTCTATGATTTTCTACAAAGACTTCACCGCTTGGGAAGTATTCTATATTCTGAGTTACTTCTCCATCTGCTCCTGTAATATAGCTGCTGGATCCTAAATGATCCGGATGGAACCAATAGATTTCTTTTTCTCTATCACCTGTATAATCATTAACACAAGCTCCATTATATCCGGCATTTTGCCCATAGTTAGGAGGCGGTGTGATATTATTTTGCTGCATTACCGTCATAGTGGTTTGAGTAGCTGTCTGCAGAATCGTGTTCGAAGCGTTAACAGGGTTAATCGGTGGCGTACTTCCTGCAAACGGAATGATCAACCAGTTACAATCAAATACTCCAATATTATCACTAGTTCCATTTTTAGTTACAATTCTCTGACTTCCTGCATAATAATGTTTTGTATAGCGTGGAAGTGATACCCCACCAAGGCTATCAAAAGACAAACTCATTGTCAACAATCCATTTGGATAAATGGTTGCTGAGTGAGAGGTTAGAATTGTCTGCGGCCAGGTGTTGGTCTGCTCTCCTCTTGTTCTGAACAACATTCCTGAGTACATTACATCTTTAATAATTCTTTCACCTCCCGCATCATAGGTGTAGATTGCCGCACCGTCAACTTCTGGTGTAGAAGGATTGGTATCTACAAAACGAAGACGGTTTTCTTCATCCCATTGGTATACTGCTTTTGCTTCAGTATAAGTACACGACTCCTGTTCAATAGTCAATGGATTTCCTTTTGCATCGTATTTATAATGCTGGAATTTCACTCCCGGATCATCAGGATTACAACATGTGGATGATGGTACCAAATTAGGCTCATCTACAATTGTTGTCGGTGCATGTGGGTGTGCAGCATTTTCATACTTATAGTTCAGTCTGTAAGATGTTGGCTCCATTGCTGCCCAGTTGTTGCTAGACGCTCCGGTTGCCCATTCATGCTTCTGAGTTTTGCTCATGATATTGTGCATATTATCATAAGACATAGCAACAGTGTAACGGTGACGTTCTTCTTCGGCCTGAGTGTTGATCCCTCTCCAGTTTCCTGAAGCAGAAGTCAGACGGTAAAGATCATCATATCCGAAGGCATAATTTGTTCCTCCACCTATACCGTCTACAACAGGGGCATTGTTGTGAACCTGCATTACATTAGATACCACATCATACTGATACACATTCTGCATGAAGAATCTATTCGCATTTTTGGCGTACATCTTTAACAGTCTTCTACGGTTGGTTTCATACTCGTATGTTGTTTCTGTACCATTTCCATTATATAATGCTATTCTCTGTTCAAATTTATCATAACCAATATTATTGATCATTTTATAAAGATTGCCATCTTTTACAGAAGCTACATTATTTAAGTTCCCTGCTCTATTATACTTATACGTTAATTTTTCTCCATCCGGATACGTAATGGTTTTCACACGGTTCCATGTATCGTACTGCCATTCTGTTCCGAACCAGTAAACCTGCGCTCCCGGAACAGCTACTGAACGTCTTTGGTAAGTAAGCTCACCCAATCTTCCATATTTCAGATATTGCGTTCCTGTAGCATCTGTCTGGTACCATAATCTTCCTACTGCATTATTATCCATTGCTGCAGCGTCTAATGCATTTCCGTAGTAATATTTTACGTTATTTTCAGGATATAAAGGATATTTAATTTCTTTCAGCCTTGAATAATCATATTTATATTCTATCGTTTCATTAGCTGCATTGGTTTTGGAAGTCATGTTATTTGCCGGGTCATATTTATAAGTAGTCACTCCACTGTCCGGATGAGTATAAGAAATCCGTCTTCCCAAATCATCGTAAACTGATGTTGTAATATTACCATTTACATCTTTTGCTTGAAGAATTTCGCCAATGGCATCATGGGTAAACTGGGTTTTGATATCACCAGTATTTGATACTTCATGAACAGAAGTTGTTCTTCCTTTGATGTCTGTATATGTTTTCTTTACACCTCCTAATTCATCTTTGAAAATTGTTTCAAACATCTTCCTTCCCTGTACATCCGTTTCAAAATCGTAAGTAATAGTTGAGAACAGGTTTTCTCCCGGTAATTTAGTATAAACCACTCTGTCTAATATATCATATTGACTGATTGTTGGCTCAATAGTATCTACAGCGGCGTTATATTGTGTATTATTTGAACTAACACTTTCAACTGTCGGATAGTAGGTTTTTAAAGCTCTTCCAAAGGCATCTTCTTCTACTTTACCTGCTACAATATATTTTACCCCTTCATTATAGATATCTCCTGTCTTCTTTACCTGAACTGCTCCTCCTAAACCATCTGCAATGGTAATGGTATTAATGGTGCTGTCTGTATATTCCGGGTCATAATGCTTCGTTACTGCAAAAGATTGTGCGTTGGTAGCATTAAGTGGAGCATCTGTAATCGGATTGTACTCAAATTTTATAGTCCAAGGAATATTATTAAATAATTCGTATGGTCCTGTAATCTCCGTAGTTCTTGCTTTGGCATCATATACATACTTCATTGGCTGCAGGTTTCTATCTTCAGTATATGTAGGCACTCCGAAACGGAAATCATACTGAGTTTTGCTGCTGTATCCAAATGCGTCCTGAACTTTTATCTGATAGGTTTTTACATTTTCATCATAAGTATATTGATGGAAGAATCTTTGGTTCTGTGCATTGGCAGGCCCTGTAGATTTGGTTAAATTCCCATAAATATCATATTCAAAGTCATAAACTGAATAATCGGTTCCCTGATTAAGAATTTTCATCTTCAAAAGATCACCATTAGTATTATATTCTGCTTTTTTCTCTCTGGTTACACCGCTTGCCGTATTTTTTACAGATGTTGGCATGATGATGTAAGCAGATGGGTTAACTAATGTATAAACTACCGTACTTATTAAAGTCTCTGAAGCACCAATATTAGTATCTCCATAATCAGTTGCACTGGTGCCATTCCCCCACTGATCATATTGGTATATTCTTGTATAAGTTTCTTTACCATAATCTTGTACAGCAGGAGTACCAGGATCACTATCTATTCCTTCATAGAACCTTGAAGCTGTTATAGTTAAAGCAATAAAACCAGCATGATTATTTATATTTTTTTCATTTTCTCCTAAAAGCAGAGTTTGTATTAAGTTCGTATTACTAATTCTTCTAAGGCTATATGTATTGCTTTTCTCTGTCCATAATATATCATTGGCATCCAATAATTTTTCATTTAGCAAAGCCCCCTAAGGTAATAACTTTGATTATTAAAATCCTGTATTGTTTTTCTATAGATCACATTAGAAGCAATACCTCCCTGCTTAGTATCAATCTGATTGGTTTTTACCTGACTGAAACCATAGAACGTTCTTTCCCAACGGCTATAATATGGATTCTGATAATCTACAGTCACTTTAGTTACATCCGGGCTGTAAGCACTATCTCCTGTAAATCCATCATTCGTAATTACACTTTTTAATACATATTTACTTTGAGGCATATTATAAGTATTCCCTACTCTTTCATAAGAAACTTCCCAGGAACCTCCCATTGGTGTAGTTACCTTTTTAAGAAGGTTTGTAATACCAATCTGGCTCAGCTGTACAGTAACATTATCTGTATCATCTGACTTTACAAAATCCGGATATCCATCTCCATTCATGTCTTTGAATGTAGCGTGAGTTCTTGAAGTAGAAGCTCCTTTTGAAACTCCAAGAGTTACGTTTAGCTTTAGCCCGCTTACTCCTGCAACAATAGGAATAGGGATTAAAATAGTTCCCGCAGCATTTCCTCCAACACTGATCGATGCATCTTTATGAACATCATTCACATTCTGGAAACTTAAATTTAGCGGAGTGGTGGACATTCTATCTCCTAAATTAAGATATACTGTCGCTGTATTTCCCGAATATATAACCTTATCTGCCAATCCATCACCATTAATATCAACCAGCTCTTTAGTGGTGTTACTTGTATTAGAGCTAAAATTAACCCCGAACTCAAAACTTCCTCTGAATAAGCTGATTCCTCCTCCCAATCCAAATCCATTTCCTACACCCTCCGGCTTAATATCTGATCCCCAGGAATCATTTCCTGCAAACCCGTTCCCTATATTCAGTTCAAAATTATTTGTATTAAACTTATCCGGTAGGCCATCTCCATTAATATCCAGGAATGTTTGTTTTGAATGTTCAGTAGAAGTTTCTCCATTTGCACTGACAGATAATTTAGTAGCAGCTACTTTACTGTCAACTGAACTCTTGATTAAGTTATCATTAAATGCTCTGCTTTTTGATTTCTCCCCTGTCGTCTGTATAAAAGCCATTCTGGTAGATTCACCATGTACAAATGAATAACTTGATGAAAGACCTGTAGAGCTGGCTTTTGAAATTGACTGGCTTCCAACGTTTAAAGAATTTCCTGATAAAAACCCTACCGGATACGTTATTTTGACATTGGTTTTATTAAAATCATCCGGGAATCCGTCTCCATTATAATCTAAAACATTTCGGATCGATTTGGCTTCAGAAAAAAGAGTTTGTGAAAAGTTCACTCCGGCGAAGCCCGGACTTACTCCAGCCCCAACACTTACACTTTGATTTTTAAGCTGGATATTTGGCGCGTTCAGCTCAGACCCGACAGCCTGGCTTAATGAATTATTATTAAAGTTAGAATCTATATTATGTACTCCTAAACGGGAAGCATTGATTGTATTTTGAGCAATATATATGCTTGGATCTACATCTATCAATCTCCCTTTATCAGTATTATTAATATTTGAATTGATCGTCAGGAAATAGTTCTTTGATAGTGCTCCGTCATTATCTACGATTGTAACATTTCCGTTAGGATCTACCGTAGGATTATTAATTGTAGGGTTTGTACCCGGATCTGTACCATAAGCATTGCTTAGTTTCAGGCGCGTCTCATCCACTTTCATTTCTGCAACAGTGCCTCCATTAGCATAGTTATTGTTAATGTCATATGCTTCTACAACTGTATTCTTGCTTAAATTATTACCATTCAGGATAAATCCACCCCAACCGCGATATAATATACCAAATCTGCTGTCACATTCATTTGAGTTTAATGCGGATGTTGGTGTTTGCGGCCCCCAAATTGGTTTATGCGGCGGTGAATTTGTAAAACTGGTGATGGTAGTTTCACTTCCCGGATTTTCAATATATAATTTTGTAAATGCTGAAGGTGCTCCACCAGGAGAAAATGTCAGCGTATAGGTATAAGTCCCCGGATTAAGCATTGTTTCCGAATATACAGGCATTCCTGATTGCCCGGATAAAGTTCCGTTAGGGAAAAAGGTATTTATACCAAGGGTTGCTGATGTTGCAGCAACATAATTTCCTAATTCAAATTTCAGCATTGTAGCCTGACTGATTACAATTGTTCCTGTTTGCTGTACGGTATTTGAACCGGATAACTGTACCGATAAATTATTCGGATTGTCTATATAATTGAGACCATTGTTGATCAGGGTACCGCTAATGCTTGTTATATTATTGATAAAGTCTCTGTCGTCACTACTTACTGTTGTTTCCAGGTATATATTCTCATTCAAATCCTGAGAAACTATAGTATATGGTGTTCCAAAAGCCGGAGTTACATTACCATTAACAACATTATAAACTGTCTTGGTTAATAATTTATTTTTAATTTTTGCCGAGATAACAACTTTTCCGCTTTTACCATTAAAATTAGGAAGGGATGATGCTTTTACAGAAATCTTTTTCCCGATATCTCCCGATTGGGTTGTATAGGTTACAAAATTTCCTCTATCATTATACATGCTGTACTCTACCTGCAAATAGGTCTTTTCACCGGTTGAAGTTTCGGTAAACTCAGGAATTAATTTAAAGTTTGACCAATCGATCTGGGTATCAGTATATACTTTTACAGATACTTTATCATTAGGATTCAAATTCACCTGTGAACCAATAACACTATTGTTATAAGTAGAACCGGAGGCAATGGTCATCGGGAACTGAGGATAATCCACATCATTGATTGTCAGAAATATTTTAGCATCATCTGACAGCGGGATTGTCTTGTTTAAATATAAATTTAATGTCCCGGCATTTCCTACCATGAAAGAGCTGGTCCCGGAGTTTACAAAATCTTCTTGTGATTTATAGGTTGACAAGTCTCTGTTATCACTATCAACAGCTGGAATATTTGGGGTTGAATAGGTGATTTCAGGATTCCATGTAACCTGATCCATTGTCCCGTCATATTTAGAAGAGACTCTGAAATATAATTTTTCTCCTTTTCCAATATTTATTACCTGATCTCCAAAAGAATGTAAACTATAATCTCCTGCATTAATATTATTAACCAGCGGATCATTATCTTTATACTGAAAAGAGACTGCAACTCCATCTGCTTTACTGCAGTCTTCTTCCGGATTACACGATATCTGATTCAGTTTGAAAGCATTTTTAACTGTAATCGTTCCGGATTTTGGAGCAACCCATACACGAACGACATCGTGCAGTGGATTTTGTTCCAGCATCATCTTTTTCTCTGCTTTATCCTGATCATCAAATAATGAGACTGAAGGCTGCACACCGGTCGCTGTAACATTAATAGGATATGGCGTCAAACCACTATTCGGGTCAAATGAAGGAACATTTCCTACAAGCCTGTTAAAGTATACTTTTCCATTTTTAACAAAATCTACCAGCCCATCGTTATTGAAATCCATAAAATAGGATGAGGTGGTATTGGTGCTATTGGAGTAATCGAACCCAAGGCTTGCCCCTCCAAAATTAGCATCAATTCCTACTCCCCACGATGAGTTCTTGGACTTTCCTATATCCTGTAGATTTCCAACATTTACCACAGGTCCAAATGCCTGAACCCCGTTTGTTGCCGTTGATAAATTTTTAGAATAAGAAATAACCCCGTTATTCTGATATACTCTGTCTGCCAGGTTATCCCCATCTATATCTATTAAAGTAATCTGATTTTCTGAGGACGAATTCGTAATAGATCCATGAGCTCCTACCGTTCCTTTTCTGAAACTAAATAAGCTGGTATCACTTGTGGGAGGAGAAGATAAATTATATGCCCCAACACTGATTCCAAAGTTTGTTCCTGTAGATTTTCCGAGACTTCCGGAAAGCATGGTATACCCCTGGAATAACTGCCCTGAAGAAAGCAAGCCGGGAAAGCTGGCATGATCCGGAGCTCCCCAGTTTATAGGTGCACCAAACATATTTGCAGCATCAGGAGCTTCATTATATTCTATCTTATTAGTATAGAAAACAGCACCTGCCGCATCTTTCTCCGTTATACTTTTTAACAGTGACTTTTTGAAGGTTTTATCATCATTTTTGTATTCAAACTCATAGCTTCTTACATTTTCATCACCATATTTAACTTCTATTTTGCTTAATCTTTTTGATTCTATCTGAAGAAATCCCAGTCGTCCATTAATCTGAACATCCTCTCTTCCGGAAGTTGTTGTGAATAAAACTTTATACTTTTTTGCCGGGTTCTGTGAGGTATGTAATGTATAATCTATTTCAGAGATGTGCAATTCCTGACCACCAGTTCCGGGATTTCCCGAATATGTTGATTTATCATAAGTGTATAACACATAGTTCCCATTCGTATCAATTGTTTTATATAAAGCCCAATGCCCAATATTTCCATTGATATCTCTTAATACTGCATTATCTTTTACTCCCGTTTCATCTCCTCCAAAATAAGATTTGGTCCCGTCTTTTGAGGTAACTACCCAAACATACCTATCTGAAGTAGCGCCTTCTCTTATTATCTTATTATAAGAGCCTTCTATTCTAGGATAAAACTGTCTGTTCGGTTGCCTTGGTTTATTAAATCCTTCATTTCTGTTTGGCATGGCAAAAACACCCGGACTTACTTCAAAAGTAAGCTGCTCGCCTCCTAATGAATAGATTTCTGTTTCTATTCCATCATCAACAGTATCTCCATCAAAATCTCCATATGTTGGTACCCCCCATCTTGTATCAATATTTACTGATGGGATAGACATATCCCAACCTAGTCCCATCCAGCCATTTCCTCCTTCACTGCTGTAGCTTACCCCTAAAGAAGGCTGCATTCCTGCTCTACCGGCAGGAAGTTTGATTGGAAAGTTTGTTGTAACACTTCCCATACTGTTGGGAGATGGCGGTGCAATGCTTACAATTCCTTCGGAAGGATTGGCTGCTTTGATATCTTTGATAGAGTTCGGAGCATAGCTTCCTGTTTCCGGAGATTCAGGAACTTTTAAAATTCCGTTTACCATATCGGTAAAGTGGGTGGTTTTTGACACTAAAATATTCTGCTGTACATTGACACTGTCTTTATCTAAAGCAATCCACTTTTTCTCTGTTGTGTCAAAATAAAAGGCTTTGATATCCTGTTCCGTATATCCGGTAGGTATTTTCTTTTTGTCGTACCCTAAAGATACTTTTGCAGGAGCCGAAAAATGATCCCCATGAGGAAGAAATCGGTACCCTGCATTATCTGAGGTTACATTGACCATTTCCGGAGTAAGTGCAGGCATATCTATGTCTCTAAGCGCAGTAATTGAGAAGACTTCTGCGCTTTTAAGAGCTCCTTGCGGAATGTTTAATTCAGCTGAACTTAGACTAAGCTTTTCGGCACTGCCTATACTTCCAACAAATTTTGAAACAGATTGGGCATTGTATTTTGCTTCAATTGTATTTTCAAGATTCTTCTTATTGGAAATTCCTATCCTAAGGTTTCTTACTTTATAACTGTAATCAGACAGGTGAGGCAATGTAAAAATGACCGTATTCTTTCCCTGTCTGACAGACTGGTTTGCAATAGGCTCTGATTGATGTGCCCAATCAGAGTTTTTCCCGACATTCTTGCCTCCCACTGCCAGATCATCATTGATGACTTTACTGACCTGTTTATAACTGTCGACGCCGTATAAATCATATTCTAAAGTATACTGATAGGCAGGATTTATTTTTTCATCCACAGAAATCGTAAAGATATTATCATAGATCTGATCAATAGGATGTTCTGCATTCGTTCCTATTATCCCTTCTCTGATATCAGAGGTGTAGTACCTTTTTTCATTGGATACAGATACAGATGCCTTATTAGTGATGGTTTTAGTGACAGGAACAAGCATTCTGTTGGCTGAATTCTTATTCTTTCCATCAAAACTACTTTCCGGGATATTATCGGATCCTTTAGAATCTTCTTTATTTTCTTCAGCAACGTTATCACCGGAAATCTCTTTATTTGTATTGTTTCTTAATGCATCATCAATTTTCATTATGGCCACCACGCTTTCCTGCTTACTCAGATAATATGAATTAGCATGGGCATGAACCTGGGACCAGCAAGTGAAAAATATAATTGAATTAAGAAGTTTCGTATTCGTTCTTAAGACGCTTAATAAAGACCTTTTCATTCTTTTATATATATTTTTTCATCCGGGGAACTTCTGTTTTTATGGAAGTGCCCCCGGATATGGGTATTAATTTTGTACAATTAGCTTGAATACTTTGATTTCAGACGAAGTCTTAACAATAATTAAGTAAACCCCTTCTGTCGGAAGCGTATCTTTTATTTCATAATAATCCTTGCCTTTGTCCTGTATAGTTTTTACCAGCCTGCCGGATCCGTCATGGATTTTTATATCTACCGTTTCTATTTTATCTGAAATAATTCTGATGGTAAATTGTTGCCCTTTAGGTACAGGATTTGGGTAAATGACAATTCCGTTTTCACGTTTTCTTGTCACTTTTACCGTATCTTTTTTAATACATCCGTCTGATGTTGTTACCATTACAGTGTATTCGCCCGGTTCATAAACACTAATTTCCGGAGAGTTGCTTGTAAATCCGTTATCAGAAGTCCATGAATATACAGCATGAGGATCTGTAATGTGTGTGGATGCATTAAACTGAGCCGCATTTCCTGAAGAAATTGACACATCCGGACCAAGGTCTAAATTAATAGTACTGAAATCGCTGACTGAAAAGTCGTAGGACGTTACATTATTATCAGCATCCTTAATGACCAGGTGATAATTACCGATTGCCAGGTTCGGAAACGATACCTGCGAAGTCTGAACAGTAATATTCTGTGTAGTTCCGTTACCGGTAAGAGCAACATTAAATGGTGCTTTTCCGCCTTTAATATTCAAATTAAGCGTTCCGTTTGTAACGGTACATGTAGGCTGGGTAATCTCATAAACAGATAAAATCTTATTTCCTAAAGCAAAGGAGAAAACATCCGTTCCTGATAAGTCCTGATCAAAAACAACATCTTTAAAATGCACGCCCTGATCATTGTCAATATGGTCCATCGGATAGGCTTCAATATTGAAGGAATTAAAATTTCCCTGTCCTGTTCTATCCACTAAAAGCCAAAGTTTTTTATCCGCAGGAATTTGCTGAATAATATCTTTAATGGAAAATACCACTTCCGTTGGAATTGTCTGTGAATTTTCAGAGGTAAATCTCGCTTTCCATTTTCTTTTCAACAACTGATATCCGAAAGTATCATTATCCAGCTCGAGAGGCTTTTTATTATCTCCCCAGATCAAAAAACTCTGATCTGCAAATTGGGCATCATTTGACCTGTTATCTGCGGCTAATTTCTTTGCTGCAATAATCAGCCTTTTGGGTTCTGATGAGCTGGTTGCCTGTTTTTGATAAAGATCTGAATATCCGTCTCTTGCAATACCCGTGATCCGGGCAGGATAATCATTAAAATCGGCCTGTCTCCAGATTTTTTTATTTTTGGAACTCAGGTATTCCGTATAAGGCATGGTAATAGCGTATTTTACAGCCAAATAGGAATTCACCCTGTTTCTTTCATTAAGAGTAAGAATCTTTCCGTAGGCAAAAAACTCAGGAAGCTTTCCTTTAAAGTTCTGCCACTGATGGCTCCCTTCATCTTTTCCGATGTACATTGATGAAAGCCCGGTTTTGCCTATAACTTTAGTGATTTTAGCAGAAGGGTTTCCAAACTTTGAGTACAGACTGAAAGAAGCCAGCGTATCTATTGTACTGGTATTAATGAAATTAATCTGATCATTATTATATCTGAAAATATTCTTGGTACTGTAAAACAGTTCTTTCTCATCCGTATTATCTGTAGTAAACAAAGCTGATTCCTGTGTGGGATTATTGTTCTGATAAGCCGTGAAGAAAGTCAGTTTATCCATTGTTTCTATCACAAAAGGAAACTTCAAAAAATCATCTGTTCCATCAAAATTTAAACATTCATTATAATTAAGTAATGAATAGGCCGGTTTATTGGCTCCTGTTAAAGCTTGTATCTGATGCTGGTTGCCGCTATAATCCTGATACATCAGGGAGGGAGTCTGAAGCGAGTTGGTTTTATACCAGACACTTGTACCCCCTACTCCTCCGGGAGACTGGGCATTCGAAATACAGACAAGTAAAACGCTGAGAACCGTAAGTATTTTTTTCATGTAAAGCGTTTTTATTTTATTATCAGTTTTTTTGTTTCCTTATATTCGGCAGTTTCTATAGAAACCATATAGATCCCCTGAGAAAAAGATCTTGTATCTATTGTCTTTATGAATTCTCCTTTTGGAAATTTCGTTGAGCTCTGATCCGTTGATACCAGCTTACCTGAAGCATCATATACTGAAATTTTGATTGCAGATTCGCTCTGTAAGAAAAATCTGATATTTACTTCTTCTTTTGCCGGATTTGGGAACAGGGTAAAATGCTCAGGTGCCACAGCGCTTGCGGTTGTGGAAAGAGCTCCTGCATCAACTCTTTGCTGCGCCACATATCTTAAAGCAGAAATAATATCAAAACATGGTGTTATAAAAGCAGTAAACCCGACTCCCTGCTCAACCTGAAATCCTGGCTGCAAAAGGATATCCCTGGACGCAATATATTCAACACCCTGAACCGGAGCAATGACTTTATTGCTTGCAACGATCTGTTTGGCTAATATTGTTTGGGTTGTTGTAATGTCATCTGCAGGGCTTACCAGGGTTTTCAGATCTTCTTTATAACAGAAATCTACATTCGAAACTACGATTGAGAATGTCTGGTTTCCGCCTGGTAATAAAGGAGTTGTATTTGTTTTTGGAGAAACAATGATTTTGTAGGTTACTTTCTGAGGGTTTTTAATATCAACCCTTTCTATGGTGTCTACATCATTTGTTGATATATTCGTTGCAGCGCCTGTAAGGTTACTCATTCCGCCTAATTTCCACGGATAGTAGGTACTTTCCGTTCCGTCAGGGTTTATTTTTACAATTTTTAAATCCAAATCATTAATGACATTCGGACTGCTGAGATCTACCACATTACTCACTGTATTCCCCTGAGGGTCTGTCCATGAAATTGTAGCAGACAATGGCTGGGTAGTTTCATAGGGAACTACATACAGGGTATACTTATTCCCCTGGTTTAAAGTCACTTCTTTTATTAATGTTGACTTTTTCTCATTATTAATAATTCCCTCAATGTTATTATAAATGGCTTCTGACGCTCTTCTTGCATCCGCCAGTCCCCAGCCGTATATGTAATCCGGCCCTTCAGTTCCTTTATCGTTTGCAGTATGGGCCAGCAATGCCCTTACTGTAGAAGAAAGCATATACTTTTGTGAAGGGCTTACGGATTTATAGTATTGCTGAAGGAGTGTAATAATGCCGGAAACAACAGCCGCCGCTGAAGAGGTTCCCCTGTAGGTGCCATATGCTGCGTCATATGTTTCAATGGATGAATATATATTTTCTCCGGGAGCACAGATGTCTGGCTTTATCCTTCCGTCATCCGTCGGTCCGTAACTGCTGAATGCTGAAATATCAAACGCTTCATCAGAACTCATATTGATATTCTTCTTTGCAGAGGCTACCACCAGAACATTTTTGGCAATTCCCGCTCCTTCGAGTAAATCGTATCCGTTTTTAGCAGAAACCTGCGGAACAATACCGGGATCTATTTCTCTTGCATTTCCCGCTGCTTTTACAATTTGCAGATAAGGCTTCAGATACATCAGATTATCCCAGGACTGGGCGGTAAGATTATATTTCCCGAACTGATAGGTTTGAAGGTACATAGGATCGAAACCATAGCTGTTATTGGCCACTAATATTCCTGTTGTCCCGTTATAAGCTTCTGAAAGCATTTCCTGAACGTCATTTACCCAGTCATAGGCATTTATTTTTGCCTCGTAAGCAATTCCCCTGGCCTCGGCCTCTCCATTATTTCCTGCCAATGTCCCTGCTATATTCGTACTATGCCGGGAAATCGTTTGATTTTGTGAGCTATCGTAAGTATTGATTTTTCCGGTTAATAACTGATGGGTTATTCTGGGCTTGGAATAATCCCATTGGCCAATAACCATATTGTTCCCGGTTATATTCAATCCGATTCCACCACCCGGATATAAATTATCTGCCTTCGTCATTTTTGCAGCTCCGGCATTAAGAGTGGTGTAATACATTGGCCTTCCGCTTTCGTCAGCTCCTATAAGCTGTTTTTCATTCACATTTTCAGAAATGAATTCTTTATGCCCCAAGCCTTTAAGCCTTTGAATTTCATTTTTTTGCTTTTGCGTATAATCTTGTACTTTTTTCTGAAAAGCCTGGATTTCACGTTCCTTCGGGTCTGTTTTTACTTCATCCCTGATCTGTCCATAGGATGAAAAAAAGAACATTACAGCAATCCCTAATATAGATTTATGGTAGATTTTCTGCATGTGGAAAAGTTTAGTGTGTGTTTGTTTATAAAAGAAAGGAAGCAGCCTTAACCTTTGTTATTAAAGGCTTTTACAAATATTTTTTGAGAAAAGTCTGATCTCCTTTCTCCAGTTCTACTTGCTCAGTGATTCTATTGTTTTTTTAAGCTCCTTGTTTTCGTCACCTAACTGTTTTACATCTTTATTAAGCTGGATAACATACAGAGTTAACTCTTCTATTTTTTCAAGAAGCTTAGCATCCATTTCCCCTAAATTGATTCCGTTTTCTTTTACTTCTTTAGCAGAAGGGATATTGGGTAAGTGACCTTTTTCTTCAATATGTTTTTCAACCGACTCTAAACTGTTAAGTTTATAATCTTTTTTGAATACATAATCTGCCCAGCCGTTTGCAGAGGCAACATCTACTTTTACTTTTTCAGCCTTAATCCCATCTTTTACAAACAGTCTGTAATTGTTACAGTCTGAGCAAGAAGACAAAGAAACATTGTAAGCATTAACACCCATCAGAATTTTTCCATTTTCTCTTGCTGAAAATATGGGATACAGCCAGTTGGAAGTAGATATGGTTAAAAGCCCAACATCATTAGACTGAGGATGAACACTTTTAATCCATACCACATCTGTTCCGCTGTTCTTATTTGGGGTATTATCAATAATATCAATTCCATCCCCATCGATTGTATTGATATTGAAAAACATTCTGCCGTCAGCAATTTTGAATCGTTCGGCGTTATTTGTCCTGAATACCAAATCTTTATTATCTGTTGTCCCGATAAAGTCAGTTGCAGGATTGGTGCCTGCATTTCCCTGAATATTCCAAGATTGAGAAAAATAAAAATTCGAGAAGGACACTAAAGCAAATAATAGAATTTTTTTCATAAGATGTTCTTGGTTTTATTATGTTAACTTTTATAGCCACATATGATTATTATTTTTAATGATAATTTATTGATTAAGAGTACCGTTGTTTCTGAGTTTGTTATTCTCTTCCTCCAGCTTTTTAAAATCCTTGTTAAGCTTAATAACATATAATGTGAGCTCTTCTATTTTTTCCAGAAGTTTGGCATTCATTTCACCCAGATTAATTCCGTTTTCCACTACTTCTTTAGCAGAAGGGATATTGGGTAAGTGACCTTTTTCTTCAATATGCTTTTCAACATATTCCAGGCTGTTGAGTTTATAATCTTTGTTGAATACATAATCTGCCCAGCCGTTTGCAGAGGCTATATCTACTTTTATTTTTTCAGTTCTTATTCCGTTCTTTACAAATAGTCTGTAATCATTACAGTCTGAACAAGAAATATTACTGGAAGTTCCTAAAAAAGTTTGCCGTTTGCTTTAAGTGAGAACATCAGTTCATAAGCACTGGAAGTTGGCCATCCGGCAACATCCAAAACTCCGGGATTATTAGGCTGGTACTGACCATATCTTAAAAAAACAAGGGATGATCCGCTGCCAATATTCGAGCCCGTGTTCCCAACATAAAAAGTATCGCTGTCTATATCTGTTATAACCTGAGTTCTTCCATTTACTTTAAAGGCTATATCAGGGTGAGGATCTGTTTTAACTCCCACATTTCCCCTACAAACATTTGTCCGTCATGCCTTAATGAGAAGGTCACATCTTCGGTTCCCGTTCCGAATATTGTATTTTTCATAAAATATCTGTTGGGATTTCTTAAGTGGCTTGTTCTTAATTCTAATTGACTAGTTCCTGGGATTCCATCATGATGTACCGTTAGTTTCGATGAGGGGTCACTTGTCCCTACTCCTACGTTACCATTATTTAAAAGCTGAATCCCTACCCCTGCAGATGTCTGAAGCTTAATCCCTCCATACCAGTTGATATCTAATCCATCTGAGCTGGGCACAGGATAATGTCCTAAATAATAATGTGTTGGATCTGAGTTGCTATACAATTTGTCAAAAGCAATGTTCTGGGAAAAAAGGGAGCCAAAGATGACTAAGCCCAAAATTGATAAAGATTTTCTCATAAAGCTTTATTTAAGTTATAGATGGTTATAAACTATTATTTATTTAAATTTTTCACTTTGTTTAGAATTTTTAAATAATATATCTGAGTAAAACTATTCAAACTTTAAATTCTATAAAACTAAATATACAGTGAATTTATAAATCCATTGAATGAATTTATAAATTTGTTCATAATTAAAATATTGAATTTCAGGCAATTACACTAAAACACCATGGCTTTTATCACCAAAAAGTGTCCTAATTATATGGATTGAATATGATTTTTGAATAAATTTGAAATACAAACACGCGCACAAATGATTTCAATAAAAAGAGTACTAATTGTACATATTTTTCTTATAGGTCTAAAGATATTTTCTCAAAGTACGGATCAAAAATTCTCAGCAGAAATAGAGGACTTAATCAAAAAAGATAAGATGGATTTGGTGCATTTCAAACTGAATCATGAAAATATAAAATTCAAACGCCTTTCTGAATATCCATTGCGGTATGATTTACTGATTAAACTTGATTCTGCCTCTGCTTTATATAAAAAAGGTGAATATCTGAATGCAAAAAAAGCTTATTTAACCGTACTGAAAAAAATTGAAAACAATAAACCCCAGCTTACATCTACAGATTATGAAAGTCTGAAATATATTGTCATATCAGAACTGTTTTATATTGAAAAGGCACTAGGAAACGTTTCACAAGGATTAAAATATCTTCAATCTTTTTCTAAAGGAATGAATCCTGTACAGAAGAAAAAAGAAAGACTATTTTTTGCTGTTGCGAATACAGAATTAGGAAACTACAAAAAAGGAATTCAAGCGCTAAATCTTCGGCTAAATGACATCCGGCTGGATACAGAAAATATTCTTTATAGCCATTTTTCTAAGCCGGAAGAGATTGCTGTTACTTACAATGCAAAGGGAGACGCATTTATTAAATGGTTTAAAGATACTGGCAAAAAAACATATCTGGATTCTTCCAAAGTTAATTATGAAAAAGCTTATAATGTACTGAGAAGCTCACCAATCTACTCCCAATATTCCAAAACTGCACTTATTGACCATCTGGCCAATATTGCTTTGCTGAAAAAACAATACCGTTATTCATTATCACTCTACAATACATGTGAAAAGGACTCAGTACTTATGAAAGAAAATTTTTCAAGCGAGGCAATCTGGCTTGGAAAAGCAGAAATATATACATTTCTTAATAAACCGGACTCCGCATTTTACTACATCAATAAGCTAAATAAAATAAATACCTATGAAAGCAAATTAAAAATGTATCATTTACTGAGCATTAACTATGAAAACACCGGAAATCATAAAAATGCCTATAAGTTTGCAAAACTCAGCCTGGCTGAAATGGAAAAGAAAAAAACTGGGATACTTCAGGACATACTTTCATGATAATGCATGAACAGGAGGAAATAAAGGCTTTATCCGAAGAAATGATAAAAGAAAATACAAAGTATAGCTTCATATCAATCGCTTTAATCGTCTTGATATTCTCCATAATTATACTTTACATCACTTATAGAAATAATAAAAGAAAAAAATCATCTTTTCAGAATTACCCAAAAAGATCGATACCATTAATAATTCCGGTATTTATTCTGTTATGGCTCAAAAAGAAGAAGTTCCTTTGATCATAGAAGATGAACTGGTCAGACGGATTCTTAAAAAAATTACCTTAATGGAGGTAGATAAAAAATTCCTGTCTAATGATTTCAAGTTATCCCATATTGCAAAGCAGGTAAACACGAACACCACTTATTTGTCTCAAATAATAAATCAGCATAAAGGAATGTCATTTTCAGAATATGTAAATGATTTGCGGATCACTTATATTTTGAAAGAACTAAGTGAAAATCCTAAACTCCGGAAATATACTATTAAAACAATATCTGAAGAAATTGGTTATAAAAGCGCCTCTACCTTCATCAATGCTTTTAAAAACAGAGCCAAAATGACTCCATCCTATTATATTCAATTACTGGAAAAAAATAAAATCTATAAGATCGAAGAAATTACTACCTAAAAAAACCACAGCATTTCCGCTGTGGTTTTTATAATCTTCAGGTTAAAATGTGAATTTTATCCATTCTGCTGATTCCCTAAAAAAGCATCCCAACCTTGTGCTGTAAGCGGGATTAACTGATTGGAACCTCTTGCTACCATATAATTTCCGTCCTCCTTATCTACCGCATGACCGATAATAGTGAAATCAGGATGGTTTTTAATTTTATCAAAGTCATTAGGTGAAATAGTAAACAGAAGTTCATAATCTTCACCACCACTCAATGCAGTCATTACCGGATTAAGGTTCATTTCATCCGCTGTGGAAATCGTAAGGCTGTCCATCGGGATTTTCTCTTCATACAATCTGAAACCGGTTTTAGACTGGTCAGAAAGATGAAGGATCTCTGAAGCCAGTCCATCAGAAATATCAATCATTGAAGTCGGTTTGATATCCAGTTCTTCCAGAATCCCTTTGACATCCGTTCTGGCTTCCGGCTTAAGCTGCCTTTCCAGAATATAATCATAACCTTCCATTTCCGGTTGCATATTAGGATCTGCAAGGAACACGGCATGCTCTCTTTCAAGGATCTGCAAACCCATGTACGCCCCACCCAGATCTCCTGTTACTACAAGAAGATCATTTGGCTTTGCTCCGCTTCTTTTTACTATATTTTCCTCGTTTTCAATCCCTACGGCAGTGATACTCATCACCAATCCTGAATTAGAACTTGTAGTATCTCCTCCTATAAGATCTACTTTATATCTTGTACATGCCGCCTGAATTCCGGAATAGATCTCCTCCAAAGCCTCCACCGGAAAACGGTTGGAAACTGCCAGAGAAACCAGAATCTGGGTTGGCACAGCATTCATCGCGGCAATGTCGCTCAGGTTCACCACCACAGCTTTGTAGCCTAAATGCTTTAAAGGTACATAGCCTAAGTTAAAATGAACTCCTTCTGCCAGAACATCAGTAGTAAGAACCACTTTTTTGCCACCGGGATTAATTACGGCAGCATCATCACCCACTCCAAGTTCAGAAGACTCATTAGCCAGCGGGAAATACTCTGTCAAGTGCTTTATAAGACCAAATTCTCCTAATTTGGAGATCGGGGTTAGTTCCTGTGATTTATCTTCAAACATATTTTTTGTTTATAAGTGATTATTGATAAATGATAATAGATGTATCAAGAATACAATATTTTCATCGACATCATTGATCAATCATCATTCATCATTTATATATTAATTTCTGATGGGTCCACATTGGTGGGATGAAAAGGAAGTTTTTTGAAATCTTCTCTGCTCATTACAACAGTTTCCGGGCTTTTGTATTTGTTCATTGCTTCTACCACATCATCCGGCGGTGTAGTCATTTTTCTGAGCATCATATCGATCCATACTCCCGTAGCTTCTGCGGTGGCACAATGTACACCGTCCGGCGTATAGAATTTATGAACAAATCGGTAGATGGAAGAATCCTCTGAACATCCGTCGATTTCAAGGCTCACAACAACCGTCTGGTCTGCATAGATCTCTTTAAAGAAAGAATATCTTTCGTGCAGGATCACCGGGCCGATTCCCCATCTGCTCAGCTGGGTAACGCCCATTTTTTCTTTGGTCATAAAAGCCATTCTGGCTTGAGCGCAATACTGCACGTATGATGAGTTGGCTAAGTGTTTATTGGCATCCAGATCACTCCAGCGTACTTCGAATTTATGGTAAAAAATCATGTAAAAGTCGTTTTTAATATGATTAAATTATATTCTTCAAAATTACTCAAATAAGATGGTTTATAAAAATTGTACTTTTGAAAAAATAATCTTCAGCATAGGATTGCCAATACATGAAACAGATCATCATTATCGGAGGCGGTGCGGCAGGCTTTTTCTGCGCATCCAACCTTGACGAAAAAAATATAAGATTACCATCCTGGAACAGAATTCCGATGTCCTTCAGAAAGTGAAAATTTCAGGAGGCGGACGCTGCAATGTCACACACGCCTGTTTTGATCCCAGAGAACTGGTCCAGTTCTATCCAAGAGGAAATAAGGAGCTGCTCAGTGTTTTTACCAAATTTCAGCCGGGAGATACCATGGATTGGTTTGACCAGCGCAATGTGTCTTTAAAAATTGAAAATGATAACCGGGTTTTTCCGGAAAGCAATTCTTCACAGACCATTATCAATACTTTTCTGAACGAAATCCGGAAAAAGAATGTGGAGGTTAAAACAAAGTGTTCCGTTAAGGAAATTGAAAAACAGGGAGAAAAGTATCTTGTAAAAACAAGCTTAGGTGATTTCCAGGCAGATTATATTGTTTATGCAACCGGAAGCTCTCCGAAATCATTGAAAATTGTTGAAAATCTGGGGCATAAAATCATTGATCTTGCTCCATCCCTTTTTACATTCAATATAAAGGATGACCTGCTTAAAGACCTTCCTGGAACAAGTTTTGAGAATGCCGAAATTTCAATTCCCGCTTTAAAAACAGAAGAAAGCGGACCTTTACTGATCACCCACTGGGGCCTTTCGGGGCCGGCTGTCCTGAAGATTTCTGCCTGGGAAGCGATAAGCCTGGCAAAATCAAAATATCAGTTTGAAATTGAAGTAAACTTTATTTCAAGATCCATGGACGAAGCTGAAGAGGATTTTCAGAATTTTAAGCAATCTAATCCTAAGAAGACAATCGGACAGGCAAAAATCTTTGACATTACGAACCGTTTCTGGCAAAAAATCGTAGAGGTTTCACAGGTTGATCTCAATAAACAGATTTCTAATATTTCTGCAAAAGAAATGCAGAAAATCCTTGAAAACCTTTGCCGAAAGAAGTTGAAAGTGACAGGAAAATCGACTTTCAAAGATGAGTTTGTAACCGCAGGAGGTGTTGATTTAAAGGAAATTAACTTTAAAAATATGTCTTCCAAACTGCTCCCGAATTTTTACATCTCCGGAGAAGTTTTGAATATTGATGCGGTAACAGGAGGCTTTAATTTCCAGGCATGCTGGAGTGAGGCGTGGCTTATTTCACAACATTTAAATAATCTATAGTAACCAATAATGCTTACAGCCAAAAAACATATTTCTTTTTTCCTAAAATCTCTTCTAATAGCGGGATTTGGATATTTCTTTTGGCTCATGCTAAACATCACGCTGGAATACATTCCTTTCAACCCAAATGTGAGCTTTCTGATGATTAAGCAGACGGAAGTTCAGGACAGGCCGGAATATCTTTATTTTTTCTATACCCACGTTTACACCAGTATTTTTGTGCTGTTTTCAGGTTTTCTGACTATCCTCAGAAAGGATTTTGGCTTTAGAAACTTTCATAAAAATATGGGTAAGATCTATATTTTTTTGATTCTGATCCTGGCTGCTCCATCAGGAATTTACATGGGATTTTTTGCCAACGGAGGATTCTTTTCAAAGATATCGTTTGTTATTTTAGGTTCTTTGTGGTGGCTAACAACCTATAAAGCCTATCAATCCGCAAAACAGAAAAGGTTTAAAGAACATAAGCAGTGGATGTGGCGAAGTTTTGCCCTGACTTTATCTGCGCTCACCTTACGCATCTGGAAAGTAATTATTGTATATTTATTCCATCCCAATCCTATGGATGTTTACCAGATTATTGCATGGCTGGGCTGGATACCCAATATCCTTTTAATTGAATATTTAATCACAAAAAAACATATATGAAAATTCTAAATTACACATTAGTCTCTTTGCTTGCCATTTCTCTGATAAGCTGTAAAAAAGATGGAAAAATAAACGAAACAGGAAAAGATTCTGTGATCGCAAAAAGGATTCTGCTGTAGTTCCTGAAATCTATAAAGAATATTACGGAATTTACACCGGAAATTTTGCAGGAAAAGAAATGATTAAAGCCGAAGATGGTGAAGAATATGAGGATTATGTTAATAAAAGGCTTTCTCTGAAGATCAACAGAATTACCAGGGACAGTGTTTACGGCCAAAGTATTGTGAATGGAAACCAGCGACCGTTCAGAGGGATCTTTAATGAAAGTACGAAATCTTTTGTCCTGGATGAGCCCGGAAATGATAAAACCGACGGCAGGTTTGAAGTAAAACTAAACGGCGACAGTATTACCGGAAAATGGAATGCATTCAATAAAACAGCTGTAAAATCACCTTTAAAAACAATTAAACTTTCTAAAAAAGAATTTGTTTACAATCCGAATTTTATGCTCGATAAGGATTCCGATCTGGTAGACTGGTCTAATCCGAAGGATTTTGTAGAAAAATATACCGATGAAGAAACCGGCAAAACGGAAAGTTATACCACCTCCAAAAACAGGGTTGCTTCTGAAGCTATTTTTGAGCTGAATGCCTCCAAACAGAAACTGACTGAAAAAGAGCTTAAAAATTTAAGGAAAATAGACCTTGAAATTATTAAGAATTCTGTTTTCGCAAGACACGGCTATTCTTTCAAAAAGGAAACCTACCGCTACTTCTTTGAGCAGACAGACTGGTATATTCCTGTTTCCAATAACGTAGACAAAGAACTTTCTCCTATGGAAAAAGAAAATGTTGCCTTATTGAACCGTTTTATTAAGTACGCTGAGGATAAATATGACAGTTTCGGAAGATAATTGGAAATCATGAAAAAATATTTGCTTTTTCTTCTGGTATTCCTGGCTGTTTCCGTTGCTGCACAAAAAGATTCCATGGCAGTTCCGGGATCTAAACCAATGACTTCCGCAGAAGCTGTATCAATAAAAGCTGCCGAATTCCCGGGTGGTCACCGGGCTTTTGTGGCAGAAATTCTGCAATATTTCCAGACCACCCCAATGGTTAAAGCTGAAATTATGAGCGCAAAAGCGGTTGCAACTTTTATTGTTGATACCGAAGGAAATATGATTGATATCAAAATAGAATCCTATGAATACAAAATAGTAAGGGATGAATTTCTAAGAGCACTGAAAATGGTAAAGACCAAATGGATTCCTGCCGAGCAGGATGGCAAAAAGGTCAGAAACCTGATGAGACAGCCGTTGGTATTCAACCTGCAATAGTCTGCCTGTCTTTTTCCGGATTCAGTTTTACCCAAAAGAACAACAATAGGCATCCTGCGGCATAACAAAGAATGTCGATCCAGGAGAAAGAATTTCCTATGACAATATACATCAGGCTTCCAGGGCGGAAGCCTAGTTTTTCTGCAATGGTGAAGTATTGTGCAAATTCTATAATGCAGGAAAAGACCAGAATTCCAAGAATCAGCCGTTCGTTATTCATCTTCACGAAGGTTTTAACCAGGGTGTACAGAAGCATCACTACAATAACATCACCGAGATAGGCTCTTACAAAGAAAATGTCTGCCAGCTTTGTGGCAATCAGGACTTCTGTCAGGAAAAGCAAGATGGTGAGAAGAAGATAGGTAAGGCTGAATTTAAATTTCATGTGTTTTAGGTTTCGGCTAAAGCCTTTGATGGCTGATTATTAGTTAAGCGGGCTAAAGCCCGCCCCTAATGGATGATACAACATAATTCAATTTTTAGTCATAAAAAATCGGTATTCCAGGAACACCGATCTATTGAACTATCAGACAAATATATTATTTTTTTGTCTTTGTCTTTATTGTACAGCCTATTGCTACTGTTTTTGTCATGGTAATCGCATCTCCTTTGATCAGAGCGTTTACGGCGTCCTTAACGTAATATTCAGAAACATCTTTGGGATTTTCGTAGTTGTTATCAATAGCGCCGATATATTTTACAATATTCTTTCCGTTTTCTTTCTGTAATACAAAAACATGCGGTGTTTTTGTCGCTCCATAAAGCGGATAGATTTTCTGTCCTTCATCTACCAGATAAGGAAAAGTAAAGCCTTTTTCCTTAGCCCTTTCTATCATTTGATTATAACCGTCTTCCGGCTGTACAGTCGGGTCGTTGGGATTGATGGCAATTACCGGATAGCCCTGGTCTTTAAAAGTCCTATCGAGCTCCACAATCCTGTCTTCATATTTCTTTGCATAAGGGCAATGGTTGCAGGTGAAAACCACAATGAATCCTTTCGCGGCTTTGAAATCGCTTAAAGAGACCATTTTTCCATCAATATTTTTCAGCTTAAAATCTGCTGCCTCATCACCTACTTCATATCCTTTTGCAGGAGTTGGTGAATGTATTGGAGCAACATTGCTTTTCCCATGATCCGGTGTGGTAAAGCTCAGCAGTCCAAGCCCGGTAATCAATGCCGCCATTACAATTTTCAGGTTTTTCATATCTATTCTTTTTATTTTAAGTGATCGTTAATGGTTTTTTCGAGATCTTCTTTACTCATTTCTCCATCGTTGAAATGTATCTTTTCTCCGTTTTTATAAAGAATGGTTACCGGAATATTTCCATCCCAGTTTTTTCAAACTTCGGAATCCAGGTATTCATTCTTTTGATATCATCCACAAGAATTACCTCAGCAGTTAGGTTTTTATTTTTGATAAACCGGATGACCTTTTCTTTATCTGCAAGCCTGTCCAGGGAGACCAGGATCATTTTGAACTGAGGATCATCCTTAAACTTATTATTGATCTCCATGAAATGGGGAGTTCTTTTACACATGGAGCACAGGTTGTTGCCCAGAAATTGACTACCAGCAGTTTATCACCTTCTTCCTGTATCCTTTTTTCAAGCTCTTCATACTTCACAGAGCGTACTTCTGTCTGCTGGGCCCGGAAAGCAGAAAAGCAAAAACAAAGAATCAACAGGCTTAGTAAATTTTTCATGCTTAAAATTAGTGAATGCTTTCCTTTTCTCTAAATATCAATCTGTTAAACTTTGTTAAGTGTTTTAAAATTTTCTTTATATTTTATCACATCACATTGAATTAAATGAAATAAAAATGTAAATTAGCATACAATCAAATCAAAATTTATTATGAAAAAATCAAATTTCCAGAAAAAAGACTTTCAAAAAATGAGTTGAAAGAGATTAAAGGGGCAAGACCAGTTTGCCCAAGAGTGATAAGCTGCACTGACCCTGATACCGGGATAGAGCTATATGGCGTTTATGGCGTTCAGGACGGATATTGTTGTTAAGAATTTAATTAATACTAAAATCAAAACAATATGAAACTTTCAAAAATTCAGACCAGAAAGCTTACCAAAACGGAGCTAAAGGCAATCAACGGTGGTGCCGGCTCGTGTGCAGTAGGCGAATGTAAGCTTAGAGGCGTAAGTCACTTCATTATAATCGGACCGAGAGGTAATGACGGATATTGCTGCTAATCTCGCAGTACAATACAAAAAGGAATGACCGGATCGTTTCCGGTCATTTTTATATAATATATTTTATGTTCAGACTATACGAAGTTGATCTATTATTCTGTGCCGTATCTTTATAAAAATGGGCCTAGAATTATCCTTTAATTTTTTTAATATCAATTCATTTTTTTTCTATTTTTACGCATTGTTTAAAAAAACCAATTGATAATGAAAAAATTTATTTACTCTTGCCAATATTCTTTTTGGCTTCATGCTCAAGTAGTGATAATGAGACCGACACTCCAAACAACAACGGAAATGGTAACGACACCAGCCCCGTACTGGTAACCAAAATGGTTTCTGATGGAGACATCTCAACTTTTACGTATAGCGGAGCCAAAATTTCTCAATCCAAAAACCTTACTGACGGAAGTGTTACCAATTATACTTATACAGGGGATTTGATTACCCAAACGGTAACCTCTTCCTCAGGCTCTACATTTACTACGACATACACTTATGACGGAAGCAACAGATTAAGCAAAAAAAAATCCGTACATACTGCTCCCGGACTTTCAGCAACCTATGAAGTCAATTACACTTATACAGGAAGTAATAGCGTAAAAATGGTAGTTACTTCTTCTTCAACAGGGTCTTCGAATGTAACCACCTATACAAGGAATGCCACACTAAATGCAGATGGCTCACTTAGCAGCTGGACGGAAACAGTTACAGCCCCTACATATACTGGTAACGGAACCCTAAAACCTATTGTATATGATACAAAAAATGCTCCCTTTAAAAATATTACAGGGTACTTGAAAATAATAGATCAGGAAGAAGAGAACGGATCAACACACAATATCCTGGATTACAACAGTGTACTTCAATATTCCGGTACTGCCGGAGGAGAGTGGACCATAATTAAGCCTACTTATGAATACAATGCAAGTAACTATCCTATAAAAGATACCAGAAAATATTACGATAAAACGGGAACTACTGTTACCAGCACAGAAATCAATACCTACGAATATAATCATTTATAAAAAAGAGAGCTTAAGGCTCTCTTTTTTTGGAAAATCGTATTTACACTCTATTAAAAGAAAGGATGATTGGATTACCCTCCGATCATCTTTTTTATTGAATTCAGTTTCATCAGTGCTTCAATCGGTGTTAAAGTATTGATGTCTATTTTCGTAAGTTCTTCACGGATATTCTCCAAAACAGGATCGTCAAGCTGGAAAAAAGAGAGTTGCATATTTTCTTCCGTTACTCTTTTAATGCTTTCGGTAGTGCTTGTAGTCTGGGTACGGCTTGCTTCAAGGGTTTTCAGGATTTCATTGGCTCTGTTAACCACTTTTGAAGGCATTCCCGCCAGTTTGGCAACATGAATCCCGAAACTGTGTTCACTTCCTCCCGGAATCAGCTTCCTTAAGAAAATGATATTCCCTTTATTTTCCTGAATGGAAACATGGAAGTTTTTCACTCTTTCAAAATTCACCGTCATTTCGTTCAGCTCATGGTAATGGGTGGCAAATAAAGTTTTTGCCTGTGTAGGATGCTGGTGGAGGTATTCTGCAATAGCCCATGCAATAGAAACCCCGTCATAGGTGGACGTTCCGCGGCCTATCTCGTCCAGCAGAATAAGACTTCGCTCGGAGATATTGTTCAGAATATTGGCAGCTTCATTCATTTCCACCATAAAAGTAGATTCTCCGGCAGAAATATTGTCGGTAGCTCCTACCCTTGTGAAAATTTTATCTAAAATCCCTATTTCAGCATGTTTTGCAGGAACAAAACTTCCAATCTGGGCCAAAAGGCATACAATAGCCGTCTGGCGAAGGATTGCAGATTTACCGGCCATGTTCGGTCCTGTGACCATAATGATCTGCTGGGAATCTTTATCTAAAAAGATATCGTTCGGGATGTATTTTTCTCCCAGCGGAAGTGCATTTTCTATGATCGGGTGCCTTGCTTCTTTAAGGTCAATGGCATAGCCCTGATTCAGAACAGGTTTTGTATAGCTTTCGGAAACAGCCAGTTCGGAAAGGCCTGTTGCCACGTCCAGCTGTGCAATAATATTGGAGTTGCCCTGGATCTGGTCCATATAAACCATTGTTTCAGAGCATACGTTTCTGTACAGCTCGTTTTCCAGTACGCTTATCTTTTCTTCGGCACCGAGGATCTGGCTTTCGTATTCTTTCAGCTCTTCGGTAATATAGCGTTCCGCATTTACCAGAGTCTGCTTTCTCAGCCAGTCGGAAGGAACTTTATCTTTATGGGCATTCCTTACTTCTATATAGTATCCGAAAACATTATTGAAATCTATTTTAAGGCTTGAAATTCCTGTTCTTTCTATTTCTCTCTGGCACATTTCATCCAGGAAGCCACGTCCTTTGCTTTGAAGGTTTCTCAGCCTGTCGAGTTCTTCCGAAATACCTTCTTTAATGATATTTCCTTTGGAAAGGTTCACCGGAAGTTCTTCATTAAGATGATTCTGCAAAAACTTAATAAGCTCTTCCATATCAAACAGCGGTTCCAGCCAGGCAAGTACATCGGCATGCGGATGAAGTAATGCTTTGATATGATGAATATTAACCAAACTCTGACGTAAATAGCCCAGTTCTTTTGGTGAAATTTTTTCTGCCGCCAGTTTTCCCATCAACCGATCCAGATCCGAGATAGATTTCAGCAGCTGGCAGATTTCATATTTCAGCTGATCATTTTCATTCAGGAAATCGATCAGGGAAAGCCTCCTCATGATTTCGTCCACAGATTTTAAAGGTAGAATGATTCTTCTCCTCAATAATCTTCCCCCATCGGGGTAGATGTTTTATCGATAATATCCAGCAAAGATTTCCCCTGTGGATTGCTCGGATAAACGATTTCAAGGTTCCTTAAGGTAAAATTATCCATCATCAGATAGTCTTCCTGCGGGATGATCTGAAGTTTTGTGATATGGGCAAGCAGGTTGTGGTGAGTATCTTCCACAAGATAGGCAAAAATGGCTCCTGCCGCTGTAATTCCGAGCGGAAAATTTTCAACTCCAAAACCTTTTAAGGAATTTGTTTTAAAATGAGAAGTCAGTTTTTCGTAGGCAAAATTATACTGGAACGCCCAGTCTTCAAGTTTAAAGGCACTTTTGTTTTTTAGCTGTTCCGGGAGCTGAACGCTTCTCTGGAAAACAATTTCACTAGGATCAAAAGTATTGATAATGTGAAGGATCTTTTCAAGATTTCCCTCACTTACCAGAAATTCTCCGGTAGAAACATCCACCATGGCAATTCCGTATTTTTCTTTTTCTTTATGAAGGGAAAGCAGGAAGTTGTTCTTTTTGAATTCAGAACCTGGTCATTAAAAGTTACTCCCGGTGTTACAAGCTCTGTAACGCCTCTTTTCACAATTCCTTTGACCATTTTCGGATCCTCCAGCTGATCGCAAATCGCCACTCTCATTCCGGCTCTTACCAGTTTGGGAAGATAAGAATCTACCGAGTGGTGTGGAAATCCTGCCAGCTCGATATGCCCTTCCCCATTGGCTCTTTTAGTAAGAACAATACCTAAGATCTGGGATGTCTTTACAGCATCCTGTCCGAACGTTTCGTAAAAGTCCCCAACCCGGAACAACAGCAGCGCATCAGGGTATTTTGCCTTGATGGTATTGTACTGCGTCATAAGCGGGGTTTCCTTCTTCGTTTTTGCCATAATAAAAAATGAGCCCCAAATTTAAATAAAATAAATTCAGGGATTGAAATTAGTGTAGAATTAATCTCTTAATCGGGATCAAAAAAGCCGCTTATGTATTTCAGAATAAAATATTTATTGTATTTTTCAGTAAAATAAATTCTATGATGTATCCTGTTCTGGAAACTGAAAGACTGCTTTTAAGACAACTTACTCCTGATGATGCAGAGGACCTTTTTGAGTATTTTTCTTTACAAGAGGTCATGGAATATTATGACCTGGAAGTTTTCAAAACGCCGGAGGATGCCCGGAATATTATCCGGTATTTTAATGGTGAATTTGAAAAAGGAAAAGGGTTCCGGTGGGCTTTGGAATTAAAATCCGAAAAGAAGGTCATAGGAACATGTGGCTATCACAACTGGTACCGCGATCATTTCCGTGCTGAGATTGGCTATGAGCTCAACCCAAAGTACTGGCGAAAATCCTATATGAAAGAAGCGATCCTCCCTATCCTTACGTTTGGATTCGAAAGCATGAGGCTTCACCGTGTGGATGCATTCACTGATCCTGCCAATATTTCTTCCGAAAAGCTCCTGCAATCTCTAAATTTTAAAGACGAAGGAATTCTCCGTGATTACTTTTTTGAAAAAGGAAGGTTTGTAGATGCTAAAATTTTTGGGCTTATTAATGAGTAGATGGAAGACAGATGCCGGAAGATGGATGTTTCTGAAGTCCGTGGAACCACTAAACATTTTCTTAATTAACTTTTGTAGCACTTATTTTCCGGTATTACCCTTCTTGAATGACAATCGTAACAAGAAGTATCAGGAGAAACAGTAACTCCCAGCCTCCCTCTTCAAACCTCCAGCCTTATCTCCCCGATTTTTGCTGTTTTTCAAATGCTTCCATCCCCTTCTCATACGCCCATTTCTGCTTGTAATTCACCCACTTAGCTTTAAAAAGTTTACGAAGAAGTTTGTCGGTATACCTCATGATAAAAACATGGTATAGCATATTGGCAAAAACATTCGGCTTGTTAGGCAGCGCTCTGAGTGACAGTGAAAATCCCGGTTCCAGATACCTGTTGAAATGCCAGAATGCTCCCGGAATGAAAAGAGCATCACCGTGTTCCATGAAAATTTCGTAACCTTTGGCATATTGTAAAGCCGGAAACTTCTCATAATCAGGATTTTCATAATCTATATCGTAAACGGTATGTACGGAAAGCGGAACTTTATATAGAAAGTCCGATTGTTCCTGATCAAACAGAAGTATCCTTTTTTTCCTTCAAAATGAATGTGAAGGAAATCCCCGAGATCCACATCATAATGCATCAACACATGAGCTTCACTTCCACCGAAAAAAGAGTGGGAAGCCTTTTGAAGAATTTGATTCCCAAATCCGGATAGGTAAAGTTTTTCAACAGCTCAGGAAGCCTGTCTGTAATAATATAGAAGAAGATGCGCAGATCTGAAGGCTTGCTTTTTATAGTATCAATATAATCCTTCATCTTCATATGCGTCACCGGTGCATCGGAACTTTTGGACGCATCAGCCGGCTTATTGTCATACAGCGGAACATCCTGATCGCCTGCTTTTTCCCGGATGTAAGCCAGATTCCATTTGTCGAAAGCATCCCACCGGCTCGCAAAATTCTTGATCAGGAGCGGCTTATGCTTCTTGAAATAATTCTTCTGAAAATCTTCTTTACTGATATCGTTGACTACATCTACGTTTTCGAGGATCATCTTGTTTTGTTGTTTAATGCGAAATAAAAATAGTGTTTTTTTGAAATCTGTAAAAATCTGCAGAAGAAAAAATAAAAGTTTAACCTAACTAATTTTACTCACTAATTTAACCTGAGTTCAGTTAAGACATTTTTGTTTGTATAATAAGATCAGGAAGTTTGAAGCCAGAAGAGGGAAGTTATTGAAGCCCATAGGCAAAAAAAATTCCGTAGTTTGTATTATTTTTTTAATCCGGTTCAACAAATTGAGGGGTTGATGTTTAAATATCGTTGTCTAATAATAACTTCCATCCTCGCGCTTCCAGCTTCCAACCTTTTAACCTGAAATTCCTATCCCGAACTCAGGTTAATTTAGTAAATAGCGGATAAAACGAAAAAAATTATCTTTGTAAGACCAAGAGAGTTTATGAGAGTCTACAATACCAAGCATTTCCTGAAAATCCTTTTCAGCATGCACAAAAGCGATACTATGAAGATCCTTTTTCCTACAATGATCCTGGTGGGGCTTTACTCGTGGGGCATTCAGTATCTGGAAGTGGAATATCTTCATCTTACTGCAAAATCAGGGGTCAGCAACGTGGGAATGATCCATTCGCTGCTCGGTTTTGTACTTTCTCTTTTACTTGTTTTCAGAACGAATACGGCCTACGACAGATGGTGGGAAGGCAGAAAGCTGTGGGGAAAGCTGGTGAATGACACCCGGAATTTTGCGGTAAAGATCAATGCCATTTTAGATGAGAACCGTCAGGATGCAGAACAGATCTCGAGATATTTAAAATATTTCCCGCATTTCCTTGCCAAGCATCTTTCCAAGGAATCTACAAGACTGGCCTTGGATGAAGATTATTCTGAAATAGAAAAATCGCTGAAGCACCATGGTCCCAGCGAAATTGTCATTCTTTTGACCCATAAGCTGAATCAACTGAAAAAAGAAGGAAAAATATCAGAGGTTGAAATGCTGTATCTGGATACTCAGCTTTCCGGTTTTTTAGATGTCTGCGGCGGTTGTGAAAGAATTAAAAATACTCCTATTCCTTACTCTTATTCCTCATTTGTTAAAAAGTTTATCATTTTATATGTCCTGGCATTACCGGTTGCCTACGTCATCACAATCGGACTTCTGATGATTCCGCTTACGGTTTTCGTTTATTACGTTCTGATGAGCCTCGAGCTGATCGCTGAGGAAATTGAAGATCCTTTCAATAATGATGAAAATGACATTCCTATGGAAGCTCTGGCCCAAAATATTGAGAAAAGCGTCCATCAGATCATGGGTTTAAAGTAAGAAAAGATCTTAAAGATTGATTTCTTTCAGCTCGCCGTCTTCTTTTATTTCCACAAATTTACTTTCGCGGTTGGCAGCGGAATAACCATAGAAAAAAGTCTGGTATATCGGCGTGGAATACAGATAACCTCCATAGGCATTATAAGCATCCGATGTCCCTGTTTGCTGCTGATAACTTGCTGTTGCAGTAAAATTAACGATGGTTTCGAGGTAATATTTTCCCGGCTTCAGTTTTTCGAATTTAAACCTTCCGTAATCATCGGTTAAAGCCTCCAGTCTGTATTTAAAAGCCTCTTCCGACATGTATACGGTCGTTTTCTTATTCTCATACTTTCTTCTCATGCTGTAAAACTCATCAAAATAAGGAGTCACAGGAAAAAGCATGACAACAGTTCCCTTTGGAGCATAATGTTTTGCGCCAAGAAGAGGCTTGATCCCCCAATTGTTTTTCTGTTTGGTGGAGGCCACTCCTTCTATCGTAGAATTTCCAAAGCTAAGCATTTCACGGGCCATCTTTTTATCAAAAAAGGCCTGCGGATAATAGGTGTTCTGTGCCTGTAAACCTATAAAAGCAAATACCGGCAGCAGTAAAGTGAGTATTTTTTTCATGTTAATAATTTAAATCAAATATAAGTATTTTGCTATTTTTGAAATAAAAATATCTATGAAATACTTTTTTTGCTGTTAATGGCCGCGTCATCGTGGGCTACAGCACAAAAACCATGCGGATTCAAAGACGGGCTGCAGGAAGGATCCTGTAAAGATTTCTACGAAAACGGCCAGGTAAAACAGGTAGTGGAATGGAAAAAAGGTAAAATAGACGGTGAGGCCGTTTATTATTACGACAACGGAAAAGTACAGGCCAAAGGAGAAAATAAAAAGGGCTATAAAGTAAAAGAATGGTCCTATTATGACAAAAACGGTGTCCTTACCTCCAAAGAGGTTTTCAGAAACGGTGAAAAAAACATATATGATGACAGTTCTACTGCTACTTTTTACTCTCCGGCCGGCAAAATAACTGAAGTTTCCAATTACAGATTAGGAAAACTGAATGGTGAAACCAAACTGTTCCATGAAGATGGAAAATCTGTAAAACAGATCGGGCAGTATGAAAACGGCCTGGCTGTAGGAAAATGGAAAGCGCTTTACCCATCAGGAAAGGTACAGCGTGAAACAGAATTTGCCAACGATAAATGGAATGGAACCCGGGTTCATTACCGTGAAGACGGTAGCATCGAAAAGACAGAGGTCTACAAAGACGGAAAATTAATCTCAACAAAATAAAACAATTGGTACAGAAACTAAAACTGGAAGAGCTCAACAGAATAGATGTGGAAACATTTAAAAAAGTTGAGAAAATTCCATTGGTCATTATTTTAGACAATCTCAGAAGTATGCACAATGTGGGAGCCTCTTTCAGAACGGCGGATGCTTTTCTGATCGAAAAAATAATTCTCTGCGGCATTACCCCGCAGCCGCCACACCGTGAGATTCATAAAGCTGCGCTTGGAGCTACGGAAAGTGTGGATTGGGGACACGAAAGCGACATCAATACCGCAATC
This sequence comes from Chryseobacterium sp. GTID13, assembly GCF_056172655.1. Classification (NCBI taxonomy): domain Bacteria; kingdom Pseudomonadati; phylum Bacteroidota; class Flavobacteriia; order Flavobacteriales; family Weeksellaceae; genus Chryseobacterium; species Chryseobacterium sp. GTID13. The sequence continues at coordinate 436,388 of NZ_JAOCMB010000002.1, read as the reverse complement.
AGTGATTATAAAAGCCGTGGCTATGAAATCATAGGAATTGAGCAGACAACGGATAGCGTCATGATTACGGATTTCAAGATTGATAAATCTAAAAAATATGCCCTGATCTTAGGAAATGAGGTGGAAGGAATAAGCGATGAAGCGCTGCCGAATATTGATACCTTTCTTGAAATTCCTCAGCTTGGAACCAAGCACTCTCTGAACGTAAGCGTATGCGGCGGAATCGTGATGTGGGAATTCGCAAAAGCCCTAAAATAAAAAAACTGCATATGTCCTTAAAAGACAGTGCAGTTTGAAATAAATCTAATAAAAAGTAAAAATGAAAGGCGACAAAGGTACCTTTTTTTCTTTACAAACAAATTTTAACACCATTTTTTTTATTTTTCCTGAAAAAAAGTGATGTTTTGAGAAAAAGTTTCATTTAATTTTTTATAAATTAGCACAATGTTTATCAAGGATTATATCTCAAAAGACTTTCCGTGTTTTAGCCTTACTGACTCAATAGAATCAGCAAGAAATATGTTAGAGGATTTTGGATATTCCCATATTTTCATTAAAAAATCCCATCACTTCTACGGAGCTATTGCGGAAGATTTTCTTTATGAAGATGACGGGATACTGAAGGATCTTGAGCATCAGATCGAGCGCTTTGCCATTCTGGAAGACAACAATATTATGGACAGCATCCGTCTGTTCTATACTTTCAATGCCAATGTGATTCCGGTAATCAATAAGAACGAAAAATATCTCGGGTATATCACCTGTGAGGATATTTTTCAGAATCTTTCCCGGTATCCTCTGTTTTCAGAAACGGGGGCTATTCTTACCATAGAAACTCCGGCCAGAAAGTATTCGATGACGGAAATCGCCAATATTGTGGAAAGCAACAACTCGAAATTCTATGGTGGATTCATCACTTTAATGTCCGATGAAGTAATCCAGGTAACCATTAAGATCAGCAATGAAAACCTGTCTTCGATAGACGCTACTTTTGACCGCTACGATTACAGAATTGTTGAAAAATACTATTCTGATGAAAAATCGGATCTGTTTAAGGACAGATTTGGGTTTTTCCAAAAATTCATAGAAATATAACATGAAGGCAGCCATATATTCTCAGAAAAAAGACCTCGATACTTTTTTATATTTAAGCAAGTTTATCTCAGAACTTGAAACCAGAGGCGTAAAATCTGTTCTGTATGACGAAATGGCTGAAGCCCTTCAGTTCTCAAAGATATTTGAAACATTCAACAGCAAGCAGGACCTTCTGGACAAAGAAGTAGACCTTTTTTTACCTTCGGAGGCGATGGAACGATCGTGAATTCATTAACCTTCATTGAAGATCTTGAAATTCCTATCGTAGGGGTGAATACCGGAAGATTAGGTTTTTTGGCCAGCTTTACCAAAGAAGAAGCCTTCAAAGAACTTGATGCTATCCTGAAAGGTGATGTTAAAACAAGCCGCCGTGCTGTAATTGAAGTTGTTTCTCCGAAATCCGGTGATTTTTTTCCGTATGCCCTGAATGATGTTACCGTCTCCAGGAAAGAAACCACTTCCATGATCACGGTGGATTCCTACATCAATGACGAATTTTTGAATGTATTCTGGGGAGATGGAGTAATTGTTTCCACACCTACGGGTTCCACGGCCTATTCTTTAAGCTGCGGCGGACCGATTATCTCTCCGAACAACGAAAACTTTGTCATTACTCCCATCGCTCCGCACAACCTGAATGTACGGCCATTGGTTGTCAATGACAGGGTAGAAATAAAATTTAAAGTAGAAAGCAGAGTGCCACAATATTCTCTTTCCCTGGACTCACGACTAGTCCATATAGAAACCGACAAAGAAATTATCATCAAAAAGGCCGCTTTTCAGATTCTTCTGGTACAGCCGAACCATTTAAGCTTCTACGAAACGATCCGCCAGAAGCTGCTTTGGGGCAGGGACAAAAGAAATTAGTAATTCCTCAAAAATGATTACCTTTACAGGAATTTTAAAAACGCCTAATAATTTAAAATAAAAAGTAAAACATGAGCAGAATTTTTCCGGCAGGAGTTGCCACAGGTCAATTAGTTACTGATATTTTTCAGTATGCCAAAGAAAACAAATTTGCACTGCCTGCAGTAAACGTAATTGGTTCAAGCAATGTAAATGCTGTTATGGAAACCGCAGCGAAATTAAACTCTCCTGTCATCATCCAGTTTTCAAACGGCGGAGCTGCTTTTAACGCAGGAAAAGGATTAAGCAATGACGGTCAGAAAGCAGCGATTTTAGGATCTATTGCCGGGGCTAAACATATTCATACTCTTGCAGAAGCTTACGGAGCTACTGTAATTTTACATACGGACCACTGTGCAAAGAAATTATTGCCTTGGATCGACGGGTTATTAGATGCAAGTGAAGAGCATTATAAGCAGACCGGAAAGTCTCTTTATTCTTCTCACATGCTGGATCTTTCTGAAGAGTCTCTGGAAGAAAACCTTGAAATCTCTACCAAATATTTCGAAAGAATGGCTAAAATGCAGATGACTTTAGAAGTAGAAATCGGTGTTACAGGTGGTGAGGAAGATGGTGTAGATAATTCTGACGTTGATAACTCTAAATTATACACTCAGCCTGAAGATATCGCTTACACTTACGAAAAGCTAAAAGCGATTTCTGACAATTTTACTATTGCAGCAGCATTTGGTAACGTACACGGAGTTTACAAGCCAGGAAACGTAGTTCTTACGCCAAAAATTCTTGACAATTCTCAGAAATACGTTCAGGAGAAATTCGGAACAGCGGCTAAGCCGGTAAACTTTGTATTCCACGGAGGTTCAGGATCTACTTTGGAAGAGATCAGAGAAGCGATCGACTATGGAGTTATTAAAATGAATATTGACACTGACCTTCAGTTCGCTTACACAGAAGGAGTTAGAGACTATATGGTTAACAATATTGATTATTTAAGATCTCAGATCGGAAACCCAGAAGGAGAAGAAAAACCAAACAAAAAATTCTATGACCCGAGAGTTTGGGTAAGAAAAGGTGAGGAAACTTTCTCTACAAGACTGGTTAAAGCGTTTGAAGACTTAAATAACGTAAATACTTTAAAATAAGAACTGTACATTTGTATTAATGTAAAAAGTATTCATGAATGGATGCAGTTTACATTAATACATTTTACATTTATACCCTAATACAATCAAAATGGCATTCGACTGGTTTAAAAGAAAAGCAAAAAACATTACCACCTCTACTGATGAAAAAAGGATGTTCCCAAAGGCCTTTGGCATCAGACTCCATCAGGAAAAATAGTGGAGCATGATGAACTGAGAAGAAACAACTATGTTTCTCCTGAAGACGGATTTCATGTAAGAATAGGAAGTGCAGAATTTTTTGACATCCTTTTTGACGAAGGTAAGTTCACTGAACTGGATGCCAATGTTGAAAGTATTGACATCTTAAATTTCAAGGATACAAAACCTTATAAAGACCGTTTAAAAGAAGTAAAAGCAAAGACAAAGCTTACCGATTCCATCAGAAACGCAGTAGGAACTGTAAAAGGAACTGAAATGGTGGTTTCCTGTATGGATTTTGCTTTTATCGGCGGATCTTTGGGTTCCGTAATGGGTGAAAAGATCAGAAGAGCGGTAGATTACTGTATCGCCAACAAGCTTCCGTACATGATCATCTGCCAGTCCGGAGGAGCAAGGATGCAGGAAGCAACCTACTCCCTGATGCAGCTTGCCAAAGTTCAGGCTAAGCTTGCCCAGCTTTCAGAAGCAGGACTTTTATACATCGCTTACCTGTGTGATCCTACTTTTGGAGGAATTACAGCTTCTTTCGCTATGACAGCGGATATTATCATGGCTGAACCGGGAGCACTGATTGGTTTTGCAGGCCCAAGAGTAATCCGTGAAACGATCGGAAGAGATCTTCCTGAAGGTTTCCAGACTTCTGAATTCTTACAGGAAAAAGGATTTGTAGATTTCATTGTAAAAAGAACAGAAATTAAAGATACGGTAGCCAAAACAGTTAATTTATTAGCTGTAAATGCTTAAGATCTGTAACAAACACTATACAATCTCTCTCTAATTAGGGAGAGATTTTTATTTATGAGGACTTTCAAGATATTTTTTAATGCCATCCGCAGCATGAGCCTGAAAAAGATCATGCGTCTTTTATCGCTCCTTCTTCCCCATCCCATTTTTGCTATATTAAGCTTCTATGCAACGGTACAAACCTTTAGCATTGCTCAGAAAAAATTCCCGAAAACAGCCTCTAATAATGGTATCGGGAATGCTTACAGACATGCATTATGGTGCTGCTTCATTATGATGTACTGCTGCAAGGTTTCCTCACCCAAAAAAGCATTGGATTTCTGTAAAAGATTAACGGATATGCATGAGGAACTCTTCCCCAATGAGCCTTTGGAAACCAAAATGGACCTTCACAACAACAAATTCGGGATGGATTATTTCATGGAATTGTTACCAGGAATTCACAGACAGTTTTTTGAAAAAGGATTTTTTATCGACAGCCTGGAAAAGAAGATGGCAGATGCAAAAGTTTTGAAAAGCCTTGATGATGATTTTGAAGGGCATCTGGTTTATCTAAAGGATTAAAAATAAAATAAAGACTTCCCTACAATAAAAGTTTTTTCAGGTTTTACATTAAATTTATTATCTTTTCTAAAATTTTAATTTAAACGAATGGTCCTCAGCAGAATTTGGTCGGCTTTCATTATTATTGCCATTGCCATAGCCGGTATTAAATACATTTCGTCAGACCACTACAAAACCATCTTCAATGACATGGTGGTAGGAAAAGGTGGTGATACGGTTCAGATCGCTTCCCAGCCCATGAATACGCTCTCCCTGTTGTAAGGGACAGTCTGATGAAAAAAATGATTTTGCAGACAGCAGGATCCATTACAAAACCGATTCTTTAAAACAAGAAGCAAAAGTTTACCGCGTTCAGGAAGCAGATGGAGTAATAGGAACTTCCGAAACAGCAGTAAAGATCTGTATTGGTCTGATCGGAATTATGACCTTGTTCATGGGATTCATGAGTATTGCTGAAAAAGCAGGCGGGATTAATCTTCTAAGCCGTTTTATACAGCCCTTTTTCTCAAAACTGTTCCCCGATATTCCTAAAAACCACCCGGCTTTCGGACATATGCTGATGAATTTCAGTGCCAATCTCCTGGGGCTGGATAACGCTGCTACTCCATTTGGCTTAAAAGCGATGGAAAGTCTCCAGACTTTAAATCCCAATAAAGATACGGCCAGCAATTCGCAGATTATGTTTTTGTGTCTCCACGCAGGAGGAATGACACTGATCCCGGTCTCCATTATTGCCATAAGGGCTTCAATGGGCTCTAAAACCCCGACTGATATCTTCCTGCCATGTATGATTGCTACTTTTGCAGCAACATTGGCAGCGATGATCATTGTTTCTTTATACCAGAAAATCAATTTATTAAAACCTGTCGTTCTTGCTTACGTAGGCGGAATTTCAGCTGTTATTGCGCTTCTGGTCGTCTATCTTGTTCAGTTAAGCAAAGACGAACTGGATACTTTCAGTAAAGTTTTAAGTAATGGTTTGATTCTCTTCATCTTCCTCGCCATAGTGCTGGGAGCTGTTTACAAGAAAATCAACGTTTTTGATGCTTTCATTGAAGGAGCAAAAGAAGGTTTTACCACCTGCGTCAAAATTATTCCTTATCTGGTTGGAATGCTAATCGCAATATCTCTTTTAAGAACTTCCGGCGTTTTCGATGTCATCATAGACGGCATGAAATGGGTAGCCAACACAGCTGGTTTTGACCCAAGGTTTGTGGACGGCCTTCCAACGGCATTAATCAAACCTCTTTCGGGTTCCGGAGCCAGAGGGATGATGGTAGATACGATGTCAACTTTCGGAGCGGATAGTTTCCAGGGTAAACTTGCAGCAGTTCTTCAGGGAAGCTCAGATACGACGTTTTACGTAATTGCTGTTTATTTCGGGGCTGTAGCCGTAAAGAATACCAGATACACGGTAATTGCCATGCTTCTGGCAGATTTAGTGGGTGTTATTGTTTCAATTGCACTGGCTTATTTGTTTTTTGCTTAAGGAATGGTGGCTTCGAGTGCCTCAGCCACCCAGGAATAGCCGTCGCAAATATTTTCCAATCAAAATATTTAGGAATAAGTATCACAAAATAACTAACGACAAACACAGATAGGTGGCTGAGGCTCTCGAAGCCACCGTTACTTTAAATACAAAAATCAATTATGATCACAGATAAAGAATTCACATTAAGATTAATACGCCAGTTAACTCAAGCACTGGAAAAACTTATTTTAGACAAGCCTGAAGAAAGTTTAATGCAGAAAGAATTAGATTTTGATTCTTTGATGAGGGATATTTTCAAATTTGATTTTACTGTACTTTCAGCAAAAACAAAAGAAGAAATTATAGAAATCGTTAATGAGAGACAGGAAAGAGATCACAAAGATTATTACGAAATGCTGGGTAACCTTTTCTATTTTAAAGGCAAACAGGATGCTAATAATGAGTTTTTAGACAAAGCAAAAACGTTCTACGAATTGTATCTGCAGACGAGCGGTATTTTCGCACTACCGGTGATCAACAGGATCAATGAAATAAAAAAAGCACTTGAGTAAAGTGCTTTTGTATTTTTAGAAGGTTATTTTATAAGTTCCTGTGGAGGATGTGCTTGCTTTTTCGGCTTTCACATATTTCTTAACCCATGCTATCGCATTCGATGTAATGCAGGGATCGGATGTTCCGCCTGACCTTTTCGCTGAAACTACATTTCCGGCTTTATCCACAGTGTAAGCAACTGTAATTGTACCGCTTGATTTACAGCTGTTTGCAGGCTGTTCTCCTCCTCTTCCCATAGTTCCGGGAATGTATCCTACCAGTTTTCTGTCAATACCCACTTTGCTGTCTCCGTTTCCGTCACCTCCTAAAGGATCTCCGGCATTTCCTATACCGGTTCCCGTACCCTGGCTTCCTGCTTTTGTTCCTCGCCCTCTGATCAGGTTTCCGATGGCGGCATTTCCTTTTCCGTCGCCATTTCCAGTTTTGGAATTAGCTGTTGTTGCGCCCGATTTTTTAGTAGTTTTTGAAGCGCTTGAACTTGTTGAAGTCTTTTTATCTGTCTTTTTTGATTCTTCTTTCTTAGGAACGCTTACTTTTGAATTGTTCCCTGTCAGCACTTTTTCCTTTACCTCAGTTTTTTTGGTTCTGGTGCCGGTTCTGGTTTTATGACCGTTTTTGTTTCCGGAACAGGGGTTTCTGCCGGCTCAGGGGTTACTTCTTCCGTAGCAGCAGCTAAACTTCCCGGCTGATCGGCAGGTTCTTCAATACCGTTTCCATTCCTGTTGTCTCCGAAGTTAACAAGCATTGTTGTGATCACTTCATCTTTCTGCTTATCCAGCTCCGGCTTCAATTTATAAAGAAAAACAAAAAGTAAAATTGCAGACCAGATAAAGATAGAAAGTAAGGCACTTTTTATCCTGTCTTTGTTTTGCTCGTCTTTGTTTACTGTATAACCTCTCATTTCAAATGGTTCTTTCCGGCTGGCCGGAGGCATTATTTATCTTTAACGGTTGCAATCGCAATATTAAATTTATTCTTTTCAGCAATTTCCATTACAAAAACAACATCTTTATGCATGGTATTTTCATCTGCCCGTATGGTAAAAGATTTGTTGGTCTGACCTGTTAGTTTGCTGACAATCAACGATTCAAGCTGATCTCTCGTCACCGGGCTGTCATCTACAAAATAAGATCCATCCGGTTTGATACTCACTGTCAAAGGATTAGGAATATTATCTTCCACGGCCCCGGCTTTTGGCAACTTTACATCAATCGCACTTTGATTGGCGGCTGATGAAGTGATCATAAAGAATATCAGCATCAGCAAGATAACATCGGTCATCGCTGCCAAACTGAATTCGGGATTCGCTTTATTTCTTCTCTGAATTTTCATAACGAAGATTTATAAAGGTTTGTTGATAAGGTCTAAAAATTCCCCTGACATATTCTGTGCTTTCAGTACAAACTTATCAATTCTGGTCAGAAGAATATTGTAGAAAAAGTTAGCAGGGATAGCTACAGCCAAACCTACTGCCGTTTGTCCCAAAGCCGTATAGATACCTTCAGACAATGTTTTAGGCGAGAATGATCCCGTTGCATGGGAAAGGTTGAAAAAGGCAATAATCATCCCGATAACCGTTCCCAAAAGACCTAACATTGGAGCAATACTTGGCACTACAGCCAAAAGATTCAGGTTTTTCTCCATATTGGCTACCTCTACCTGGGCCTGGGATTCCATGGCACTTACAATATCTGAAACAGGGCGTCCAAGCCTTGAAATTCCTTTTTCCAGGATTCTGCCTTCAGGAGAGTTCTGTCTTTTACAGTAATCTGCGGCAGATTCTATTTTACCTTCTTTGATAAAATCTTCAATATTATCCATGAAGTTAGCATCTGTTTTCGAAGTCATCCTTTTGATAAAGAAAAATCGCTCAAAAAACAGGTACAGCGAAAATACACCCAAAGCCAAAACGGTAACCATCACTATTTTAGCGAAAGCCCCTCCGTGGAACATGATCTTCCAAAATGAAAATTCTAAATCGTCTGTTGCAACTGCAGGAGCAGTAATCTGTGCAAATAAAATCTGAGTAAGTTCCGTTAACAGCATTAATGTGAATTTTTATAAAAATTTAACGACAAATGTAGTGGAATATTATGAATTGCTCTCTTAAAAATTGCTTAAAAACAACTTAAAATTTGTTATGACTGGAAAACAGCAAATTTCTTTCCAAAAGAAAATTTGAAAAGAAATTTGTTTTAAAAAATAATGAGAAAACGGTTAGTCTTCGTCTATATTAATATCGTCCTGCTTGAATTCGCATTTTAAGCGGAATGGGATCGGTGTCCCTGATCCTGTATAGAAATCGTCGATAGTCCCTTTCCAGATGACCTGAAGCTCGTCCTCCTCATTTTTCTCAAACAGGAGCTCGTTATCGTAGATAAAGGCCTCTTCGTCATCGAACAGATCTACTTCTGTATAGGTTTCTTCATCAGAATCATTGATTTTGATTGTTTTTCCCTCAATCTCTTTCGATTCAATCGGAAAATCAAAAATTTCAAGTGAAAGCTGCGGAAAGTTGTACTGTAATGAATCATCATCTACATGATCCAAACTGTCATCCGTTATAATTTCAACCTCTAGAAAATGCTGCTGGTTGCTGTAGACCGCTTTACAATAAGTATTTCTAATATTGTATTTTAGGGTTTCCTCCGGATGGTAAATTTTTAAAATCCCTTTCATTATTTCTTAAAAAAGAGCTGTAATAATATGATTGTTAAATGTTTTAGACAAAGATAAAAAATTGATTCAATGTTGAAAATATTTTGAAAATTATTTTTTTAAATCATTATGATTGAGTATTCCGTATATGCCAATAATACTTACTTTTGTCTCATAAAGATTCTGAAAATGAAAAACATTTTATCAAAAGGTATTTTAGGGCTTGGACTGGTAATCAGCCTGGCATCCTGCAAAAAATCTGATTCTCCGCTGACGAAGGTGACTCCTACGAATATGGATTCTATTGCATCCAATTATTATGAGCAGTATCTTAAATTATATCCTTTGGAGGCTACCTCTCAGGGAGATACAAGGTATAATGACCAGCTTCCTATCAATATCGACAGGGATTTTATTTCCGGTGAGGTGGCCTTCTACAACTCGGTTCAGAAGCAGCTGGAAAATGTTGATTATAAGAATCTTTCTGATGAAGAAAAGGTGGTTTATGACGTTCTGGACTATACTTTAAAAGATAAAATTGAGGCATATGCCTACCATCCGGAATACATTCCTTTTACCCAGTTTGGAGGACTTCCCCTCAACTTCCCTCTCTATGGAAGCGGAGAAGGAAGCCAGCCTTTTAAAACAGAAAAAGACTACAGCGACTGGCTGAAAAGAATGGAAAAATTCCCGGACTGGATGAATGCAGCGACAGATAACTTCCGAGAAGGAATCAATAATAAGATTGTTCTTCCTAAAAAACTGGTTATCAAAATGATTCCCCAGATGAAAGCTGAAGAGATCACAACAACTGACATGGCCAAAAATATTTTTTACGGACCTATCAGAAATTTCCCAAAAAGCTTTACAAAAGCCCAGAAAGATAAATATTCTGCTCTGTATGCTGATGCGATTACCAAAAAAATCATTCCGGCTTATACCAAGATGGGTACGTTTCTGGAGAAGGAATACCTTCCTAAAGCCCGTGATACTGATGGATACAACAGCCTGCCGAACGGAAAGGAAATTTACAGGTATTATACGAAAAGCTGGACTACAACCAAGAAAACACCTGAAGAGATCAACAAAATAGGATTGCAGCAGGTAGCCATGCTCCGTGCGGAAATGGAAAAAGTAAAGCAGCAGGTAGGTTTTACAGGAACGCTGGAAGAATTCATCAATTTTGTGAAAACGGATCCTAAAGCAATGCCTTACAAGACTTCTAAAGAGGTTCTGAAGGGATTTAATGATATTTTAGCGAAGATCACCCCGAAACTGAAAACTATGTTCGGTGTAACCCCTAAAACGAAGTTCGAAATCAGACAGACGGAAAAATTCAGGGAAGCCAGCGCAAGTGCGGAATACATTCAGGGAACCCCTGACGGAAAAAGACCGGGAATATTCTATATTCCGCTCCCGGATCCTTCCAAGTTCAATGTAACTTCCGGAATGGAATCGCTTTTCCTTCATGAAGCTATTCCGGGACACCATTATCAGGTTTCGCTCCAGCAGGAAAATACAAAACTTCCTAAGTTCATGAGATTCGGATGGTTCGGGGCTTATGGAGAAGGCTGGGCGCATTATTGTGAAACTTTAGGCCCAGAGTTTGGACTTTACACAGATCCTTACCAGAAAATGGGATATCTGAGCGACCAGATGCTGAGAGCGGTAAGACTGGTTGTAGATACAGGAATACACACCGGCACCATGAGCAGAGAAGAGGCCATTAAGTATTTCCTGAGCAATATTTCTTATGATGAAGCCGGCGCTACTGCGGAAGTGGAAAGATATATGGCCATGCCGGGACAGGCTTTAGGCTACAAAATCGGATCGCTTCGCATCCGTGAGCTTAGAGAACAGTACCAGAAAGAGCTAGGAAAGAAGTTTAATCTTGCCAGCTTCCATGATGAGATCCTAAGCCAGGGATGCCTTCCGCTTGATGTTCTGAACAGAAAGATGGAACTTTGGGCGAAGAAACAGAAATAATTTTTTTAAAGAGATATAAAAATCAATAATTTTGACGAAGCAGTTTAGTAAACTGCTTCGTCTTTTTATTTTACACATGGCCATGAAAAAAAATTTCTCTTTGATAACTACTTTATTTTGTCTGTCCTTTTTTTACAGCCAAAATCAAAAGATTTTTAACAGGATTGATTCATTAACCTCAGCAAAAGATATTCAAAAGTTTATTGAACATAAGGACAATAAAATAAACTATTACCTAAATGTTGAAGACAAAATAAAATATGGTTCGCATTGCTCTTCAATTGGAGATAGTCTGAAATTAAAGCAGAACTGGGAAAAAGCAGATTTTGATAATAACGGACTGACAGATCTTTTGGTAACAGGTAATAGCTCTGATGGCCCTAAAACCATTTACATATTAGATAAAGGAACTCATTTTGAATCAAAAAACCTTAGTAAGGGAAAACTTTATGAGGAATGTTCATTTTCATCTGTAAAAGATAATAAGATAGAATATTACAGCATAAAAATTCTCGATAGATATGGATTTTTAAGCAATTTAATCAAAGAAAACCTTATTTATAAAAATGGAGAATTTATTGAAGAAAACCTGTCTCCGAAAAAACATAATATCCTGGAAATAAAATTTAGAACTTCAGGATCTCATTGGAATCATTATACTTTCGAGATGGAAATCGTATCAAACAAAGATGCAACATGGACTACCAAAGATGATGGTTTCATACCCTCTGGCGTTTATACATCAAAACTTTCAGAAAAAGATTTTAAAGAACTTATCGACTTTGTAAATTACATTGATTTTGAAAATTTAAATGATGAATATAATGTCTCGTATTCGGATTCTCATACAGGATATTTGACAATTACTTATGATAATTTAAAAACTAAAACAATCCGTGATTATGGATTAATGGGAACGAGAGGCTTAAAAAAGCTTTACGATATTCTGGTAGAAATGAAATTAAATCAACATTGGACAAAATTATAAAATATGATCATAGAAAGCCTGAAATCTCTCTACAACAGAGATTTAAACAAATTAAAAGCAGAAATAGAATCTTACCGGAATGAAACCGCCATCTGGAAAACCGATAAAAACATTTCAAATTCCGCTGGAAACCTCTGCCTGCATCTGGTTGGCAACATCAATCATTTCATAGGAGCAGAGCTTGGTAAAACCGGCTATATCAGGAACAGGGAGCTGGAATTTTCATTAAAAGACATTCCCCAGGCAGAACTTATTGAGAAAGTGACAGCCACAGCAGACACGGTAGATCAAGTACTCAGCCAATTAACTCCTGAAGATCTGGAAAAAGAGTATCCTTTGGTTGTTTTCGGAGATAAAATGACAACTGGGTATTTTCTTATTCATCTGATTACGCATCTGGATTATCATTTGGGACAGATCAATTATCACAGAAGGCTGCTGGATATTTAATACCTGTTAACTACCCCGTCTTTTTGCTATGCAAAAATCCACCCCTTCAGGGAAGGGGAATGGTGGAGCCGGAAATATCGTTTATTTTTCGAACATCATTTTCGTAATGAAATCTTTCTCTCCTTTTCCTCTGGCGGGAGAATATTCTCTGCCGTAATAAATAATCTGCAGGTGGAGTTTGTTCCACACTTCTTCCGGAAATAAGGCTTTTGCGTCTTTTTCCGTTTCTACCACGTTTTTACCTGAAGTGAGCTTCCATTGCGTCATCAGTCTGTGGATGTGCGTATCAACAGGAAAAGCAGGAAATCCGAAGCCCTGGCTCATGACCACAGAAGCGGTTTTGTGACCTACTCCCGGAAGGGCTTCCAGTTCTTCGTAGGTTTGGGGAACGATACCGTTGTGTCTTTCGAGTAGAAGTTCCGCCATTCTTTTAAGATTTTTGGCTTTGGTATTGGACAGCCCTATTTCTTTGATCAGTTCCTTGATCTGGTATTCTTCCAGTTTGGCCATCCTTTGCGGGGTGCCGGCGACTTCAAAAAGATGGGGCGTTACCTGATTGACCTTTTTATCCGTGGTCTGTGCAGAAAGCGCTACAGCAACCATTAGCGTATAAGGATCGGTATGATCTAAAGGAATCGGTGTTGTGGGATATAATTTATCCAGTTCTCTCTGAACAAGCTCAGCTCTTTGCTTTTTTGTCATGTAACCATTAAATTTGAACAAAATTAATTCATTATGTTGAAAGTAGGAGATAAATTACCTGAATTTGAAGGAACAAATCAGGATGGAGAGACCATAACCTCATCGAAATTAACCGGAAAAAAGTTAGTTGTTTTCTTTTATCCTCAAGCCAATACTCCTACCTGTACTGTAGAAGCCTGTAATTTGAGCGATAATTATTCAAAGCTTGAAAAAGCCGGTTACCAATTGCTTGGAGTAAGTGGAGACAGTGTAAAGAAGCAGAAGAATTTCCATAACAAATTTGCATTTCCTTATGACCTTATTGCTGATGAAAGCCATGATGTTATAGAGAAATTCGGCGTTTGGCAGGAAAAGAAAACATTTGGAAAAACCTATATGGGCATTGTGAGAACCACTTTTATATTTGATAAAAAAGGTATTTGCACAAGAGTGATAGAAAAGGTAACTTCTAAAACGGCGGCAGAACAGATTCTGGAGGGATAAGTGAAGAGATTGGAAGCTGGAAGAGGGATGATGGAAGTACTATCGGGCATTATTTTAATGGTCACCATAGACTATGATAACGTAGATTTAAAAACAATAAGCTTGCGTTACAGTTATGTTTTCAGGCTTTCAATGGCTTCCTTCTTCCAGCTTCAAATTTCCCAGACATTGAAATCTATTTCGTTTCAAAATACATCAGCTCTTCATCGTCATTCGGAAGCGTTACGTAATTTTTGAATTCAAGCCCCAGTTTTTTGATCAGCTTCTGAGAAGAAAAGTTATCTTTTGAGGTGATCGCTGAAATTTTCTTCAAACCATGTTCATCCATCCCGATAGATTTTACCTTTTGGGCAGCCTCATAGGCGTATCCTTTGCCTTCGAATTCTTCCAGCAGGGAAAATCCTATATCCACCACATCCAGCCCTTCCCTTTCAAAGATCCCTACACCGCCAATTTTTTCACCTTTATCTTTGGTAATGGCCAAGTAGTTTCCAAAACCTAATTTTTCAAATTGCGGAAGAAATCTGTCCCGGATATAGTTTTCTGCATCAGCAACCGTTTTAATATTGCGGTCACCAATAAACCTGATAAAGCTGGGCTGGTTGTAAAGATCAAAAATAAATTCTTTATCCTCCAGAGACATTGGCCGAAGGATCAGTCTTTCCGTTTCGTAAACGTTATTTCCGTTTGGTTGATTTTTTAGGCTCATCTTTGGGTTCTTCTTTTTTCTGGATTTTTAAAAGTCTCGGGTTATTGGCGCATTTCTTATTGTAAAGTTCAATATAGGTACCATTATCCTTTACATTGGAAACTGCTCCGGAAGACTTGTTTACCGTTAAAGTATAGTGCGTTTTCTGATACGGGCATTCTTTTGAGGTAAGTTTTCCCATATCCAGATAATAGTGGCCCGGATCTTCGTAATAATTTCCTGCTACATCTTTAAATTCTTCGTCTACCATATATCCGTCGGCCGTCAGTATAATGGCTGCCTCTTCTGCATTGTCTATTTTCCCGGCAAACTTCTTCAGACCTTCAAGATCTGTTATATAATTTGTTTTTCCGCCTGCATTATAGGCAATATAATAAAAGCTGTCTTCTTCAGGAAACAAATTGAACCCAGAAAACTGAGGTGTATAATCTGTTTTTCCACCTGATGTTTTGATTTCCTGGTTTTTTCCGTAGTTGTTATAAACCAGGACCCAGGAATCTACTCTGTCATTCGGGATAATCTGCTGCAGAATATTCGGGATACCAGAAAAGTTCTTCTTGTTCTGGGAATATCCTAAAAATCCCAAAAGCAGAAATACAATGGCTGTTGATCGTGTTGCGGTTTTTATCATAATTCAAAAAATCCGTAGAAATATACCCAAATTACATGAATTTATCGCCTTTCTTAAAACTTTTCAGATCAAGGACATAGTCTTTGATCAGCTGATCATTGTCCCTTGGGCAGATCAGCAGTGCTTTATCCGTATCTACCACAATAAAATTTTCCAATCCGTCAATAATCACGGCTTTGTTATTGTTTTTGAGACGGATAATGTTTCCTTTGGAATTATAGTTCAGAAAATGTTTCAGGTTTACAGCATTTTCGTTCTCATCCTTTTCTGTATTCTCATATACGGAAGTCCATGTTCCCAGATCACTCCATCCAAGATCCGACGGAATTACATAAACATTTTTTGCTTTTTCCAGGATACCGTTATCGATAGAAATTTTCTGAACTTTCGGGTAAATGGTTTCAATACAGCTGTTTTCTTTTGCCGAATTATATTCACAGGCCATGAAATGCTGCATCATTTCAGGAAGATACAGTTCAAACGCATGGTGAATGCTTTTTACGTTCCAGATAAAAATCCCGGCATTCCAAAGAAAATCACCACTTTCCAAAAAGCTCTGGGCAATTTCCAGAATAGGCTTTTCTGTAAAGGTTTTTACTTTAAAATAATCGGAGCCTTTCTTTTCCACAAACTGGATATATCCGTAGCCGGTATCGGGTCTTGTTGGTGTGATTCCCAGCGTCACCAGGTAATCATGACTGGCTGCAAGGTCAAAAGCCAGCTCTACTTTCTCCAGGAATATCTCTTCTTTCAGGATCAGATGATCCGCCGGAAGCACGATCATCGTTGCATCCGGGTTAATTTCAGCAATCTTATTGGCCATGTACAGGTTACATGCCGCTGTATTTTTCATCAGAGGTTCTCCCACAATATTCTCTTCAGGAATTTCCGGAAGCTGCTGGTGGGAAAGCGCAACATACTCTTTATTCGTAATCACGAATATCTGTTCTTTAGGAATGATGCGGCTGATTCTGTCATAAGTCTGCTGAATCATGGTACGCCCTGTTCCTAAAATATCCTGAAACTGTTTCGGAAATTTATGTGTACTCATGGGCCAGAACCGGCTCCCGATTCCTCCCGCCATGATCACACAGTATCTATCTGATTTTAACATTCTTGCCTACATTTTTCAACCCTAGCCAGAGGCTTGAAAGAATACTTCCTTCCCGTAGCCAGATTCTTACAAAGATAGTTTTTTTTAATCAGACCTTCTAACAAATACTTTTCGTTCCGGTATATAAAAAATTCTCCTTTTTGAAGTTCTTCAATGAAATGCAGCCTATCATCTTGTTTTTCAGTATGAAAATATCTTACAAGGTCCGGGCTGGCCATGAAATTGGCTTTCGGAGATTTCGAAAACCTCACAATGATGGGTCTCAGGTCTTCATCATATACCTCAAGGCTTTCAAGAAGCATATTTCTAAATGTTTCTTTCCACTCATTTCCGTGCGGTGATATTCTTCGTCCGTACTTTTCAAAGGCGATCAGATGAGCCAGTTCATGGGTAAGGACAAAGAAAAAAGTGGCGGCGTCAGGGTAGAATTAACCGTTATTTCATGAGAATTATCCGGAAGTTTTCTGTAATCTCCCAGTTTGGAATTCCGGCCCCGCGTCACTTTTATATGGATATAGTAATCTGCAAACCAGATTCTTAAAAATTTATGGGTGTTTTGTGGTAAATATTTTTCTAATGACTGGATAGACATTTTACAAAGTTAATGGAATTCCTGAATAGAAGTTCAGCAGTTTAAGACTGAAAAGATAATTATATTTTGCCTGTGCAACCGATCCCTGTGCATTGGCATAGTTATTTCTGGCCACGTTCACATCGTAAATAGTAGATCTTCCTGCCGCATAGCTTTTATCTGCAAACTCCAGGGCTAATTTTGTACTTTTCTCCGTTTCTACTGCTGCAAGGAATGTTTCGTAATTGGCATCAGCATCAAACTGAGCTTTCTGTACATTCTGTCTCACAGTTTGTTTCTGCTGTTCAAGAGTATTTTTAGCAACACTCTGATTAATTACAGATTGTTCTACCTGCAATCTGGTAATTCCTTTATTGAAAATAGGAATGTTTAGAGAGAGACCTACATTCTGACCAAAGTTATCCTTATACTGCTTGAAAAAAGATGGATCATTAACAATGTTCCCAAGCTGGTCATAGTTTTTGCTTAACATATTATTATAGAACGAGGAAATACCGGCACTTGCGGTCAGTGTCGGCCAAAAACCTGTTCTGGTAACTTCCGTCTGTGCTTCAGCAGATTTAATCCTGCTTTCTGCCGCTTTTATCTGAGGCTGATTCTCATAAGCCGTCGCAAGAACATCATCGACAGATTTTAGCTGGGAAGGAAGCGTATCTGAGACCGTGACATCTTCTACATCAAAACCTTTGTAATCAGGAAGCTGTAAAAGCTGAACAATGGCAAATAATGCCCTTCCTACATTTATTTCTGCCGTTTTCAGGTTTTGCTTTTCTCTGGCAAGTGCTGCTTCAGCCTCTGCAAGAACTGTTTGTGCAGTAGTTCCTACCTGGGTCGTTATTTTCGCTCTGTCATATTGCTTCTGGGCATTTTCCACAGCGCTTTGGGAGATCTTCACAATCTCTTTATTCAGAAGAACTGTAAGGTACTGCTGAGCGATCTGGAGGGAAATATCGTTTTTGATCGTTTCTACATCGTATTGGCTGGCTTCTACATCAAACTGTATTTTTCTGATGTTTTTCTCCAATCTGCCATTATTGTAAAGCAGAACATCCGCACCCAGGTTCGCACTGTTGTTGAACCTGTCATTCCTGATACTTCCCGTACCCAATGGAAGCTGTCCGAAACTCACTGAATTGGACATTCCCGCTGATACAGAAGGCAGGTATTCTTTTTTAGCCATTTTAAGATTGGAATCCTGGATCTGTTTAGAATATTGATTTTGGATAACCTGAAGATTATGTTCCACGGCATAGTCCACACATTCTCTTAAGGACCATTTCTTCTGAGCACTCAGCCCCAGACAACTTAATCCGAAAACGATAATCCAAACTTTTTTCATATTAATAATTTTCCCAATTAGACGAGCCAAATATAAAAAAGTTACAGTTTAAAAAAATTATTGTTTCTTTTTAATAAAACTTTTGAGAATTTTGTATCATGACAACCGAACAATATCAGGAATCTGTCGACTGGCTTTTCGTACAGGCTCCCAACTACCAGATTGACGGCCTTAAAGCCTATAAACCGGGACTAGACAACATCACAAAACTTTGTGCTTTCTTTGGCAATCCGCAGGAAAAATTACAATGCATCCATATCGGGGGAACAAACGGAAAAGGATCCTCAAGCAATATGCTGGCCTCAGTTCTGCAGGAAGCAGGATATAAAGTGGGATTATACAATTCCCCACACCTTATTGATTTCACGGAACGCATTAAGGTAAACGGCAGGAACTGCGATAAAGAGTTTGTCTATGATTTTATCCAAAAACTTAAAACACTTCCCCAAGATATCCTTCCTTCGTTTTTTGAATTTACAACCATTATGGCTTTTGAATATTTTTACCAGCAAAAGGTAGATTTTGCCATTATTGAGGTAGGGCTTGGCGGAAGGCTGGATTCCACGAATATCATTAAACCTTTGGTTGCCGCCATTACGAATGTACAGCTCGATCACCAGAATATTTTAGGAGATACCATTGAAGAGATAGCGGCAGAAAAAGCAGGGATTATCAAAAGCGGCATTCCGGTTATTTCAGGGGATGAAAACGCAGCTGTTAAAAACATCATCAGGCAGAAAGCTGAAAAGGAAAATGCTCCGTTTATTGATGCAACGTCGATACAATCTGATTTAACCTCCGATTTAAAAGGAAATTACCAAAAGAAAAACATCAGGGTAGTTCTTGCTCTAATAGAAGAATTAAAAAAAATAAACATTTTTGTTTCCGGGGAAAATATTAAGAAAGGACTACAAAATGTTCATCAGAACACCGGTTTTATCGGCCGCTGGTTCGAATTCTCAAAAGATCCGCTTACGATCTGTGACACGGGACATAATCAGGCCGGGCTGGAATATGTATTTTCCCAGCTGAATTCTATTGACCGCCACAAACATGTTATCCTGGGTTTTGTCAATGATAAAAAAATAGATGAAGTAATGGCTCTTCTTCCTGAAAATTCAGAGTTTTATTTTGCAAAACCATCCATCAACCGAGGTAGACATCCCGAAGACTACGAAAATCTTTTGCAGGAGGCAAAAATTTCCTATAAAATTTTCAATTCTGTACAGGAGGCGTATCTTTCTGCAAAAGAGCGCTGTACAAAAGAAGAAATGATTTTTATAGGCGGAAGTAATTTTGTTGTGGGAGAATTTTTAGAAAAAAATTTGGAGATTTCCGAATAAGTCGTATATTTGCACCACTCTAAACGAGGATACAAGTATAGAGGGTTCTTAGCTCAGTTGGTTCAGAGCATCTGGTTTACACCCAGAGGGTCGGGGGTTCGAATCCCTCAGGACCCACAAAAAGGAAACTGAAGCCTTTCAAAAAATTTCAGGGCTCTTAGCTCAGTTGGTTCAGAGCATCTGGTTTACACCCAGAGGGTCGGGGGTTCGAATCCCTCAGGGCCCACAAAATCTCTCAGTTTCCTGAGAGATTTTTTTATGTCTAAAACTCTTTAGATTTACCTTTTTCAAGTTTTCCATCTTCCCTTTCTTGATTTTATATTACAATCAGGATAATATTTTATCACGTCAAGTTCTGGCGCAGGTAAGGATTAGCTTTGCTTTAGTAACATTAAAACAAAATATTAATTACTAAAACACAAGCTTATGAAGAAATTATTTGATGATGAGTGGAATGATGGCCTCTCTGAATTCAAGATCATTCCAATAGAAGATTTAAACAATGAATTTGTGCGGAATAAGAGTGCTTTGGGAGATATCATAATCAATAAAGATAATTCTCCTGATTACAGAAGCCCATTCCATGACTACAGAAATACTCCTTTAGGTTATTCTTATCTGACAGATAAACCCGTATCTGTATTTGCTTCAACAGGAGTCAATGAGGAAGGAGAAAAAGGATATGAATATTATGCAGAAGTACTTCCCTGTGAAACAGGTTCACAGGTATATGGAAGTTATCAGGCCAATGCCAGAAAGGAACAGGCTCTATTTTTGTTCTATGAGAAACCTAATCCCAACAAATCAAACTTCTCTGGAGATTTCTATATTGCCAAAATGGGTGATTACTTTGTACAACTCTTCAAGAGGTTTCCAGAACCATTACCCTCCAGTGTAAATGGTCAGTTTTT
Organism: Chryseobacterium sp. GTID13; assembly: GCF_056172655.1. Taxonomy (NCBI): domain Bacteria; kingdom Pseudomonadati; phylum Bacteroidota; class Flavobacteriia; order Flavobacteriales; family Weeksellaceae; genus Chryseobacterium; species Chryseobacterium sp. GTID13. The sequence continues at coordinate 415,825 of NZ_JAOCMB010000002.1, read as the reverse complement.
CAGGAATATAACTTCTATGGAAGATGAAGCGGCTTATCTAACACAATTAGCCTATACTCTTGAAAAAGATAAAATTAATGCCGCTCTTGTTCATCAGGCCTTAATGAGAGAGTATCAATTTTATACAGGAGACAGAAGGTTTGAAGAAATCATAGGAAATATCTCATCTATTCCTGCTGATGCTATTGGATGGTGTGCTGAAAAGTTAGACGCTTTTAAACCTACAGAGAAAAATTACAATCCTGAAACTAAAGATTATTCCCCCTTAATACCCATCATAGGAGGAGCTAATTTGAACAAGGCAGCACAATTCTTTGAAAACCTGGGAGACAATCCTTTCGTTCAGGGTGCTGAAGTTGCTTTTTCAAAGGTCTGGTCTTTGGTAAAACAGGCTGCAAGTAAGGTTAAAAATGCCTCTATAGAACACCTTCCCGATGCTTTTAAAAATCTGGTTAATAAGATTACAAGTGCCATTAATGATATTAAATCTTTTCTTACCGATGTAAAAGATGACCTAAATGAAATGGTAAAACAGGGAGTAGAAGTTCTTAAATTAGCTAATGCCTTTTATTGTGGTGTTAACAGTGGATTGACTAGTCTTATCCAATGTTTACTGTATATTTTAGAGTTTTTTTACAGCCTACAACTACTTTTTCCTATCAGCAGTATCTTGAAAGAAGAGATTTAATGGAAAAAGCAGAAGATGTATTGGATTGGGTAACAGAGAATGTTCCTAAGTTCTTACAAGGAGTCAAAGACCTATTCAAAGCCAGTGGAAGCATTTCAAAGTCTGATATGGAAGGAATACTGGATAAGATGAAAGAATACTTTGGAAACATTTCACGCTATACGGCAGCTTTTTACGTAGGTATTTTTGCTTTTGAACTTCTCATAAACATTCTCCTTCTTATCTTTACAGAAGGTGCAGGGAATGTAGTAAAAGGAGCTACTTATGTACAAAAAGTAGCAAGTTTATTAAAGGTTCTGGCAAGGGAAACTGTTTCTGTAGCAACACTTGGGATTACAGATTTGCTGGCTTTTCTTTCAAGATTTATTGTTAGATTTGGGAAAGCTTGTGCTAAGGGATTTACTGGTTTTACCAGATTCATTGAAGAATTATTGCAAGGTGTTAAGAATGGTGCTAAGGCAGAGGATTTAGCCATGACAGCTGAGGAGATTGAAGAAATTGTGTTACAGGGAAAGAAAGCACAGAGCATTTTCAACATCCTTGCCAGTGCAAGAATAGGCTTTAAAAAGCTTGGTATTGAAATTCTGGCTAAAGCAGATGGTTATCTTCTGAAATGGAGAGAAAAACCTATCTTCAAAGGTGATTTTAAAGAGGTTAATGTTTTCTGGAATAAGATTCTGAAACCTAGAATAGGAACTGGAACAGGTGGAATTTTAAAGTATCTTGAAGTTCTTTCCAGAAATATGGTTGCTCAGGAGCATAGTATGTCTTGTGCTGCTGCATGTATCAGGCAATTAGCTAAAGATAATGGAATAGAAATGACTGAATCTGCTATAAGAAAATTGGCTGGAACTACTGAGGATTTTGGAACTACTGATTTAGGTGTAGAATTAGCATTAGGTGATGTTTTCAAGGACAAGACAATTGAAGCCATAACTTATGTAAAAAACTCTGATGAGTTAATGCCTGAAATAGTTACTCATATTTCTAAAGATGGTAGTTGGATTGGAAACATCCATCCTATTGGAGGAAAAAAACACGCAGTCATTATTGAGAAAGTAATTGATAACAAAGTATATATAAAAGACCCGTGGCCATTGGAGGGAATTGGAAAAGAAAATGGTGTAGAAGCTATTGTAGATCTTGAAGAATTTTCAAAAGTTTGGTTAAGAGGTGGTGCTAATAAATTTAGAATTAAATAATTATGGATTTTAAAACAATATCAACAGAATTAGAGAAAAAGGGATATTCTACGCAACTCCATATGAGTATTAACTCATTAGCTATTTGGATTGATGAAAAAGGAGAACCTAAAAAAGAATCATATTCTAGAGTAGAACAAATTGATAATAAGATGTTTTTTGTCTACTTTATTGGTCAAATTCCTGTAGAGAAAGAATTTAAGACTATTGATGAACTTTTAAAATTCATCAAACAAATTTTCCCAATAGAGGAATAACAAACCTAATATTTCTAAACTAAACCATTCTTAAACTATAGTAGAGAATAGTTTTTGACATTTTAGTGTAAAAAATAAATGATGACAGAACAAGGAAATATACAATTTAACATAAGGGGAGAGAAACCTTTAAAAGGCTATCAGATTGTTAGAGTAAGAGATATAGCCAATGCTAAAGAGGTATTAGATAATTTCAAAAATGCTGTATTAATATTCTTAAATAATAAAACTCTTCACTATGAAGATCCAAAATGGGAGAAACTGCTTCCACAGGGAATTGTAAGCAAAATCAAGCAATTGAGTGATGATGACTATAAATATGATGAACTATTAGATGATATAGATATGACTATCTATAACTTTCAAGATATTAAAAAATGGGAATGGTATAGTTCTTTGAAAATAAAAAAAGGATTTGATATTATTGTAAAAGGCAAATTTAATGCTTGCCAATTCATTAGTTTTATTCACTGTCAAAATGTTCCTTTAGATAATATCAGAATTATAGATGCTGATAAACAAGAATTTTATGAGTTAAAAACCATAAAAGATTATACATCTTATAAGATCTTAAAATAAAATAATTAATATTTCTAAACAAAAACCATTCTTGAATTACAGAGAGAATGGTTTTTATTATCAGATATTTTACTTAAAAAACAAAAGATGACAGAACAAGGAAATATACAATACAATACAAAAGGAGAAAAACCTTCAAAAGGCTATCAGATAGTTAGAGTGAGAAATGTAGCCCACTCAAAAGAGGTATTAGATAACTTTAAGAATGCAGTTCTAACCATCTTAAAAAACAAGGATTTAAGTGATGAAGACCCAAAATGGGAGCAGTTATTACCACAAGGAATAGTTAGTAAAATCAAGCAGCTAAATGATGATGATTTTAAGTACGATGAACTTTTATATAGAATACATTCAAGTATTGATAATTTTTTTGAGATAAAAGACTGGGAGTGGTATAGTTCTTTAGAGACAGAAAAAGGATTTGATATTATTGTAAAAGGGTGGTTTAATGCTCATCAATTTATCAATTTTATCCATTGTCAAAATGTCCCTTTAGATAATATCAGAATTATAGATGCTGATAAGCAAGAAATTTATGAGCTGAAAACCATAAAAGATTATACTACTTATAAGATATTAAAATAAGACATCAATTGAATTTCTCTGGAAATCTCTCAGTTTCCTGAGAGATTTTTTTGTTTTAAACATTCCTGATATTCTTATCTTTGTGTAAAGTCTTAAATAACCATTTTTTGAAGGAGCTCCATCTTATATCATTCAACTACCCCTACCCTCCTTCTTACGGCGGTATTATTGATGTGTATTATAAGATCAAAGCCTTAGCGGAAACCGGTGTAAAGATCCATCTTCACTGTTTTGTAGACCGTGTTCCGGAAATTATCGATCAGGAAGTTAAAAGTATTACGGAAACTGTTTTCTTCTATAAAAAAAGAAAAATCCCTTCTATTACTTTTCAAAGGTTCCTTTTGCGGCCTCTATAAGGACTTCCAACGCTCTTTTTGAAAACCTGATGAGCGTAAAGGCACCCATTTTGTTTGAAGGGCTGCAAACCACACCAATCGTCAGCAGGCTCAAAGACAGAGGCTATAGCCTTTATCTGAGGTTTCACAACAATGAATCCGAGTATTACAAAGGACTTTCTTCTTCAGAAAAAAACATTTTCAAAAAGATCATTTACCGGATAGAAGCTTTAAAATTTGTCGATTATCAGAAAAAACTTCTTAAGGAATTTGAAGCTATATTCTGTCTTTCGGAGAAGGAATTCAATGAAGTAGAACGTTATTCAGAAAATGCGCAGCTTATTCATATTTTTCACGGCAACACTACTGTAAAGGCTCTGAGTAAAAAGGAGACTATTTTCTTTTTCACGGGGATTTAAGCATTTCAGACAATAAGCGGGCGCTTGAAGAAACCATTATGATGTTTAAAACTCTTCCCCAGTACAAACTTGTAGTGGCGTCCGACCGTGCCGGTGATGATTTAAAAAGAAGATCAGTAGCATTGAAAACATAAGCCTTGTCCCCATTGAAACCAGTGAAAATCTCCACCAGCTTTTTGAGCACGCTCATGCCAATATTCTGCTTTCCTATCAGAATTCCGGAACGAAGGTAAAACTGTTTAACGCATTGTACAACAGCAGGTTTGTGATTATCAACCAAAATATTACAGACGATAAAGCCCTGATGAGTTTGTGCCGTTTGTGTTCCACTTCGGATGAGATTCGGCAGCAGATCATTGAAACGGCAGGACAGGATTATAATGAGTATGAAACCAGAAAAGACATTCTGGAAAAAGACTATTCTGATAACGCTAAAGCAGAGGAAATGAGTAAAATTATTTTTAAAGATTGACCGCTTTTACTATTTTCTGAATATTAAGCTCTTCCAGGCAAGCCCAATCGCCGCGGTAACACTCTTTATCTCCAAAAACAGAACAAGGTCTGCAGGTAAGATCTTTTACTTGAATCACATCATCTTCGCTTTGTCCGAAGCCTAAAAAACCTGCATAAGGATGAGTTGAACCCCAAACTGAGATGCAACGGGTCCCCACAAGGCTTGCAAGGTGCATATTGGCAGAATCCATAGAAATCATCAGCTCCAGTTCAGAAATCTTCTGAAGCTCTTCTGAAAGACTTAATTTCCCTGAAAGGCTTTTGGTATTGGGAATCTCGCTTTCCCATTTTTCAAGGGTTTCTGTTTCTTTTTTACCACCTCCAAAGAAATAGATAGGGTGTTTTTGGGCCAAAATTTTTGCCAGCTCATAAGATTTTTCCAAAGGAAGCATTTTCCCCCTGTGCTGTGCAAAAGGAGCCAGTCCTATTCCTGATTTCTGCCCCTGTGTTGGTCTAAGCTTATGAGAAAGCTCAACCTTAAAACCCATAGCACGGAAAACATCAGCATAGCGCTCAACTGTCTTTTTCAACTGAACTTTATTCAGGTTCCAGACATCTGTAAGCTCTTCTTTTTCTTCTTTGCCTTTATTTATTTTGAAAACCTTAAATCCTTTTCTTCTGAAAATTCTATCAAGGATTTTGGTTCTTATCACATCATGAAGATTCGCTATAAAATCAGGATTAAATTCTTTGGCCAGTTCATTCGCCAGCCTTCTTAATCCAAAAATTCCTTTATATTCATCAAGATTGATTCCCTTAAATGTAACATTCGGAATATCAGCAAATAAGCTTTCAAAATTTTTTCTGGAAACCATGATGATTTCCACATCCGGATTCTGTTCCAGGAATTCCCTAAAGACAGGCGCCGTCATCGCGACATCGCCAAAAGCAGAAAAACGATATGCTAAAATTCTGGTCACGGTTACGATTTTAGCTGATAGGCAACTGCGTAAAATTTGATCTGTTTTGTCATTGCCATTAATCCATTTGCTCTGGACGGCGATAGAAACTCCTGAAGCCCGATTTCTGAAATGAATTCAAAATCAGAATCTAAGATTTCCTGGGTGGAATGCCCGCTGTAAATGCTGACCAGGAGAGAAACAATCCCTTTTGGAAGAATTCCGTCGGAATCCGCATTGAAAAAAAGTTTACCATCTTTAAACTCAGCATCAATCCACACCTTACTCTGACAGCCTTTAATTAAATTATCATCCGTTTTGCGATCCTCCGGCAGCCCTTTCAGCTCTTTTCCAAGATCAATAATATATTCATATTTTTGTTCCCAGTCATCCAGAAATGCAAATTCGTCGATTATTTCCTGCTGTTTTTGTTTAATGGTCATTTTGTTAACAAATTTTAATGCAAAGATACCATTTTTATAAAGATTATTTATTCTGATGCTTTTTCAAAAACGTTCAATAGTTTGATTTCTTCATTTTCCCAGCAGAAAATTTCAGAAGCCTTTTCTAGTTCAGGCTGATAGCTTTTCCTTCCTTTATCAAGAATTTTCTGAATGGCAGCAGCAATATTTTCGGGCTTGTGATCTTTAATAATTTCTCCTACATCAAACATGTTTTTGATATTCTGCATTTCAGGAAGATTCGAAAGCACCAGCGGTACCCGTGACTGAATACAGTCCAGAACCTTGTTCGGCAATGAATACAGGTAACTCTCACCCCCATTTTCCTCAATACTCATTCCCACATCAGCTGTTACCGTGATCTTTCTTAAGTTTTCCGGTTTTAATTTCCCTAAAAACTGAACTTTATGCTGAAGCTTTTCTTTATGGACAAGGTCTTCATATTCTTTTTTCTGGGGCCGTCACCTGCTATTTTGAAAATCACTCCATCAAGATGGTGCATCGCCAGAATAGCCTTGTCAATACCACGAAAAGGATTGATAGCTCCCTGGTACAAAAGTATTTTAGGATCATTTTCAGGAATTTCCATTGTAAAATCAACCTTTTTCGGAGCATTCTGGATGACAACCGGATCAATTCCGTATTTTTCGCGGAACCATTTTGCATAGCTTCCACTGGCTGTGATCATGAATTTAAGGTTGGGAATGACTTTTTTTCAAGATACCGCCAGATTTTTTGTGACATTTTGCCCTGAATTGCAGGCATTTCTGAAAAAATTTCATGACTGTCAAAAATCAGTGGAATATTCATTTTTCTGGCAATAAGATAATTGGGCAGCAATGCATCCAGATCATTGGCATGAAGAATGGTATTCTGATCCGCTTTTTCTTTAACTGCCGGTATAATTTCCAGTTGAACTCAAAGTAAGCCGTTTTAAGACTTTTTGAATCCAAATGGATCCGGGAAAACGGATAGGGACGTTCCATATGTTCTGCACCCTTCCAGTCATTTCCGATAAGTTCTACCTGATAACCCGCTTCATATAAAGTTCTGCATACCTTCTCTATACGCTGATCCGTGTACAGATTACTGAAAGCAGAAGTAATTACTTTTTTTCATTCCTTTCTATTTCCAGCCAGCAAATGATAAACCTGGATAAAGCAGATCAGCCCGTTTGGAATAATGACAGGCCAAAGCATTCCGTTAAAAATGCCATAAATGACAAAGCAGATGCAGCCTATCATGTTGACAACTCTGATTTTTCTTACATCTTTTAATATGAAGCTCAGCACTATGAATATTGATGCAGAATAACCGATATATGTAGTAATTTCGGGATTCATGGGGAAATTTTAAAGGATCACAAACTTAATCATTTTCAATAAGATAATAAAATTTTTTCTGCCATAAAGTCATTAATTGATTTTTGGTAAAATATTTGTAATTTAGATAATGAATAAATGGCAACGCTGCCGTTATTCTAATGAGATATATTATGGATTATAAGTTTTCACAAGGTTTGAGCCAGGTGTTCAAACAAAGCAAGAGCGAAGCGAAGAGGCTCAAAAGTGAATTTCTTAATACAGAACATCTACTTTTAGGTATTATAAAAACAGAAAACTCTGCAAAAGAAATCCTTCAAAACCTTAATGCGGATTTAACACAAATCAGAAGAAAAATTGAAACTCTAAATACAGCAAGTCTTAATCCTATTTCTGAGGAGGTTACTAATATTTCTTTCACCAAGATGGCAGATCATGCTATCAAACGTGCTGAACTGGAATGCAGACAATACAAGAGCAATGAAATTAATACCGTTCATTTGCTTTTAGGCATTCTTTACAAATATGAGGACCCTACTTCAAATATTCTGGGAGCTTACGACATTGATTATGAAGGAGTTTCAAGAGAATACCAGACTATGCTTAAAAATTCCGGGCAGTCACCACAAATGAGTGCTTATGATGACGATGATGAAAGAGAGGAATTTGAGCAGATGAGAAAGCCTACAGGAAATTTAGGCTCTGCAAAAAGTAAAACGCCTACACTGGACAACTTTGGTAGAGACCTTACTTCTTTGGCAAGAGATGGAAAATTAGACCCTGTCATCGGCCGTGAAAAAGAAATTGAGAGGGTTTCTCAGATTTTATCACGAAGAAAGAAAAACAACCCGCTTCTTATTGGTGAGCCCGGAGTTGGTAAATCTGCTATTGCAGAAGGACTGGCTTTGAGAATTCAGCAGAAGAAAGTATCCAGGGTTCTTTACGGAAAACGTGTGATCACGCTGGATCTGGCAAGTTTAGTAGCCGGAACAAAATACCGTGGCCAGTTTGAAGAAAGAATGAAGGCCATCATGACCGAGCTGGAGAAAAACAGGGATGTCATCTTATTCATCGATGAGCTTCACACAATTGTGGGCGCAGGAAGTTCTACAGGAAGTCTTGATGCTTCCAATATGTTCAAACCTGCTTTGGCAAGAGGTGAAATCCAATGCATCGGGGCTACGACTCTGGATGAGTACCGTCAGTATATTGAAAAAGACGGAGCTTTGGAAAGAAGATTCCAGAAAGTAATGGTAGAACCTACTTCCATTGATGAGACCATTCAGATTCTGAATCAGATCAAAGATAAATATGAAGAACACCATAATGTAGTGTATACTCCGGAAGCTATTTTAGCGTGTGTCAATCTGACATCGAGATATATTACAGACCGCTTCTTACCGGATAAGGCTATTGATGCCATGGATGAAGCAGGTTCACGTGTGTACATCAAAAATATGAAAGTTCCTACCGAGATCATTGATTTTGAAAAGAAAATTGAAGACATCAAGGAAATGAAGCAGAAAGCTGTAAAAGCTCAGGATTATCTTGAAGCCAGAAAGCTTAAGGATGAAGAAGAACGTCTTCAGATGGAACTGAATGTGGCTCAGGAAAAATGGGACAAAGATGTAAAAGAGAAAAAGAAACCGTAACAGAGGAAAATGTAGCCGAAGTGGTTTCTATGATGAGTGGCGTTCCGGTAACCAAAGTGGGTAAAAATGAGCTTGATAAACTGGCTCAGATGGATGAAAAACTGAACGGAAAAGTAATCGGTCAGGAAGATGCTGTGAAAAAGGTTGTTAAGGCCATCCAGAGAAACAGAGCAGGTCTTAAAGATCCGAACCGTCCTATCGGTACCTTTATCTTCCTTGGTACAACCGGGGTTGGTAAAACCGAGCTTGCCAAAGTAATGGCAAGAGAACTTTTCGAATCTGATGAATCTCTGATCCGTATCGACATGAGTGAATACATGGAGAAATTCGCAGTTTCAAGATTAGTGGGAGCGCCTCCGGGATACGTTGGATACGAAGAAGGTGGTCAGTTAACTGAAGCTGTAAGAAGAAAACCTTATGCTGTGGTTCTTCTGGATGAGATTGAAAAAGCTCACCCTGATGTATTCAATATCCTTCTGCAAATCCTTGATGAAGGCCACGTAACTGACAGTTTAGGAAGAAAAATTGATTTTAGAAATACTATCATTATCCTTACTTCAAACATCGGAACAAGAGATCTTAAAGATTTCGGAGACGGTGTAGGATTTGGAACTTCTGCCAAGAAAACAACTTCAGATACAAGAGCAAGAAGCACTATTGAAAATGCCCTTAAAAAAGCATTTGCCCCTGAATTCCTAAACAGAATTGATGATATTGTGATCTTTAACTCTCTTGTACAGGACGATATCAAGAAAATTATTGACCTTGAACTGAGCAAACTTTATGGCAGACTTGAAAAATTAGGCTACAAAGTAGAGCTAACTGACGAAGCGAAAGATTTCATTTCTGAAAAAGGATGGGATAAAGATTTTGGTGCAAGACCATTGAAACGTGCCATTCAGAAATACATTGAAGACTTATTGGCAGAAATGCTGGTGAACAAGCAATTATCTGAAGGAGAAACAGTAATCCTGGATCTTAACGATACAAAAGATGCGTTAATTGGAAAAGCTCCAAAAACCAAAAAGACAACTGAAAAGTCTTCCCAATCGTAATTGATTACTATAATTATATAGAAAAGCACCGGAAAATCCGGTGCTTTTTTGTTTTTAATAGGTTTTAGCTAAACTGGATTAAGCTATTGATAATTTAATTTTTATCTGGCCACGAATTCACGAATTTAAAAACAGATGCTTGTAGCCTACTTCTACAACTCTTTTTTTCATAAAATAAGCAATAAAACTCTTAAAGCGTTTTTAATAGGCATTTGATTATTAGTATAAATTCGTGAATTCGTGGCTAAAATTATACGTAACAAATTAATTTTCGGGAGATTCAACCTTTAGAAAACATTAAAGCCCTATAACGAAACCTATATTCGGGACAAGTCCACTGGAGAATACACTTGAATTTTCTTTCCAAAGCACATTATACATCAGCCCCAGCTGCATAAAAGAGTTCCCTCCTATCCTTTGCATATACCCCCCGCCAAGATATAAAGCAGTTTCCTGCTCATTCTCTTTATAGTCGTAAAATTTATCTTTATAATTGATGAAATACTGCTGAAGATTCGCTCCCACATAAAAAGACCTGGCAATGTAATAGTTGACAAAAGGCCCCACCCCGAACATGGTAGATTTATAATAATCGGAGGTCTGCTAGGAAACGCTTCCCACAATTCCGCCTTCAAGGTCGTCAGTAATTTTGTATCCTACCCTTGGGGAAGCCTGAAGATAAAATGCGCTGTTACTTCCAAATCCCACACCAATTCCGCCACCGAAGGTCCATCTGTTATTTTGTTGTGAACCTGTATCTATTGAAACCTGGGAAAATAATGATCCTGATATCACCAGCATCAGAGGAATAATAAATTTTTTCATATTAATATCGTTTTTATCAATGTTTAAAATTATGGTTTTTTTACGAATTTATTTAGTTGTATTTTTGCCCCGTCAAACTAAGAACTCCCGTTAAGAGTTTCGTAAAATTGAAATACAATGAAAGTAGTAGTAGGATTATCCGGAGGTGTAGATTCCAGCGTTACAGCATATCTTCTACAGCAGCAGGGGCATGATGTGGTTGCCCTGTTTATGAGAAACTGGAACGACGCTTCTGTGACCCTTGAGGATGAATGTCCATGGATTGAAGACAGTAATGATGCCCTGATGGTTGCCCAGAAGCTGGGAATTCCTTTTCAGGTGATCGATATGAGTGAGCTTTACAAAGAGCGCATCGTTGATTATATGTTTGATGAATACCAGAAAGGGAGAACCCCGAATCCTGATGTTCTGTGCAACAGAGAAGTTAAATTTGATGTTTTTATGAAGACCGCGATGTCTTTAGGTGCCGATAAAGTAGCTACAGGGCATTATGCGCAGGTAAATTCAACTTTCGATGAAAACGGAAAGGAAATTTTTCATCTTTTGGCCGGTAAGGATAACAATAAAGACCAGTCTTATTTCCTGTGCCAATTGAGCCAGGAACAGCTTTCTAAAGCCCTTTTTCCGATCGGAGAACTGACAAAGCCTCAGGTAAGGGAAATTGCTAAAGAGATCGGGCTTGTTACAGCAGATAAAAAAGACTCCCAGGGATTGTGCTTTATCGGAAAGGTAAGCCTTCCGCAGTTTTTGCAGCAGCAACTGATTCCTAAAGAAGGGGAAATTGTTGAGATTTTCAAAGATTCACCTTTATTTTCGGTAGAAAAACCTGAATTTTCTTCAAAAGAAGAAGAACTGCAATATCTGTCTCGGAAAATCAATTATAAAAAATCCGACGGTAAAGTGATCGGAAAGCACCAGGGTGCCCAGTTTTTTACAATCGGGCAAAGCAAAGGACTTGGTATTGGCGGTCACAAAGAGAGCTGTTTTGTAGTTTCCAGAGATATGGAAAACAATATTATTTTTGTAGGTGAAAGCCACAGCTTCCCGGGACTTCATAAAAAAGCATTAAAAATAGATCAATCAGAAGTACATTGGGTTCGTGAGGATATGAAGCTGGAAAACGGCGGTTCTATGGAAGTAATGGCGAGGTTCAGATACAGACAGCCTTTACAAAAAGCTACTCTTTATCAGTTTGAAAATGCATCCTATATTGAATTTGATGAGCCACAGTCTGCGATCGCCGAAGGACAGTTTGCCGCCTGGTATATTGGTGAAGAACTCATCGGAAGCGGCGTTATTGGATAAATAAAAAATAAAAAAGACCTTTTATTGGTCTCTGTAAAATCCCGAAGCATTTTTTGTTTCGGGTTTCTTTTTGTAATCAGTTATCCTCTTTACCTACTTCATCTTATGCTTGATTTCAGTCGACATAAAAGATACAATGACAATAACTTCCGCGGCCAAGACACTGAATAAAATTCCAACCGGACGGTCTAAGCTCAATCCCCTGACTAATTTGACCACGCCCAAAAGGAAAATAAAAATCATAAAACACAGAGTTATTTTTGAAAGCTTTTCTTTAAAGAATTTTAAACAAAACACGGAAATATAAAATCCTAAAACCAAGCTAAAATAAAACTTTAAAAAATCCGGTCCTTTCAAAACAATAGGGTTTAGTGTATGCCTGAAAATTTCAAGTCCGATAAAGCTAATCCCAACGGGTACTGAATGAATGATCATTTTTTTCATAGTTTCTGATTTTTTAACCGCCACATCCGCCGCCACAACCTCCACAACCTCCACCGCAGCCACTTCCACATCCGCTGCTTCCACCACTGCAACTGGAGCCGCCTCCATCGCTACCGCCTCCAATGCTTCCGTCATCTTTCTTTTTCCCGTTAATCTCCGCGTTAACACTCCCAAATAAGGAAAGGAATAAACCAAAAACCATAATGCCTGCGAAGGACAGAACAATTGTTCCTATAGTGCTTAAAACTTCTCCAAGACAGGATGACAGCATAAATAAAGCCAGTAGTAATGAAATGATCCTAAGCTTTTTCAACCAAATCTTAGTTATTTTTGGAGATTCTTTTTCGTACCAAATGTCTTTTGGCGCTTCACTCTGGAAAATCTCCCGGTAACTTTTCAAAGTTTCTGAAAACCAGTTCCGGTGCCTGATGTTCTCCGAAACGCCTCCGTTGGAAGGATAGTGATGAAGTTTTCTTTTTAAAACCTCAGGGCAAAACTCTTCCCAATAATTTTGAGTGTAAATAAGGTGCATATGCCATACTTTATCCACGGTTTCGCTCGGTGATGCTCCGTTTGGTAAAATACAGCACAGATAAACGAACTTTTTATATTCTTCTATTGCTTTCTTGGTGAAATCCAGAGTCCAGTTTTCTTCTTTTGCCAATTTTCTGGAAAACGGAAACGCTGCCTCCGGTTTGTCAATGGAAAAGTCTTTAATCCTTTGCCATAGCTCCTGATCTTGTTTTAAGGTGATGGTGTTCATTTTGAATTGTTTTTTAATTATCTATTTTGATTTGATTATCAATTCATTACATAAGAATAACTAATCCTGGGAGGTGTCATCAAAATTTCTTTTTTCCGGTCTTTTTACCGGCTTCTTTGCATCTAATTGTTCTAAAAGCTTCAGCCCAAGCAACCCGCTGATGCCTCCGTTTGCAGAATCTCCGCTTCCTCCGATGAGCACATCCGGCATTATTTTAACGTTCTGGCTAGCAATAGATTCCATCACTTTCAGCTGGGTAAAATTATCTTCTCCCATTGCCTCTACCGAGAGCTTATAAGCTTCTGCATTGGATTTCCCGATGGCCAGGATCTTTTCTGCCTCGGCTTTACCCATTAAAGAGATCTGTTCAGAATTGGCTTTGGCCAATAACCTTGTTTTTTCCGCTTCCCCATTGGCTTTTTCACAGCAGCAGCGGCAACCCTTTCTGCAATCAATACTCCCTGGTCGGCTGTCACTATTTCTTTTTGGATATCTGCGACTGCAGTTTCCTTTTCAAGGCTTTGGCGGGTTTCCTGCGCCAGTTTCTGGACTTCAAATGTGGTCTTTTGTTCTTCTGCTATCTTCCTGTCTGTCAAGGTTTTCATCAGGGTTTCAGGCGGAACGATATCCCCGATCAGCGTATCGACTGCTGAAACATTATACTGTTCCAGGACATTGCTGATGTGTTCCCTTGCCGATTGCTGGCGCTCTTTACGGGTTCCGAGAAAAGCGATTACATCACTGTCCTGGGCTGAATTCCTGAAGTAATTCCCGATGGTAGGCTCCAAAACCTGTCCCACAAGGTTCATCATATTCCCGAAACGGGCAATCACTTTAGGCGCTTCATTGGAAGGAATGTGAATGATCTGGGAAACATCCAGGTTGAAAGGGAAACCGTCTTTACTCCGTACTGTAATGGTTGAAAGGTTTTTGTCCAGCTGATGGGCTTCGCTTCTGGCCGATGCCCAGTTTAGCACAAGGTTGGTCGTAGGAACCAGCTCTGTTTTCATAATGTAAGGATTGATAGGATATTTGCCCGGCCCCAATGCTTCCGCCCAGACTCCTTTACAGCCTCTTTCCACAATATTTCCGTGCTTAAACTCTATTCCGCTCAGGTCTTTTCCTTCATTTCCTACATAGCTGATCACAACGCCTACGGAACCGATCGGGATTTCTGTCATTTTTACCATTTCCAGGATAACAAACCAAGGGTTCAAAAAATAGGAGCCGGCTAAAATCACCTGCTCCTGTAAGCCTTTATAACCTCCGTTATTCAAAAAAGCATCTACATCCTGAAATTTATTATGCTCTTCTATTATTTTTCCTGCAATCTGTCCTTCTTCCAATGGTTTTCCTTCCAATGTTGTGATAATTCCCACGGCATTATCCGGAATTTGAGTCATATCCGATAAAGAAACTTCAAATAAAAAGGTATTGATCCTGTATGATCCCGGTGCGATGACTCCAGTCTGCCTGCCTTTTCTTCCTCCGTTTTTCAAAAATGCTTCTGCATCCTGAAAGGAATCACATTCCACTTTTCTGGCCAGAATTCTTCCTGTTTCCAGCTCTTTACCGTCTTTTGCCAATACCAATCCTATTTTTCCTGTCGGAATAATGGTGAAAGGCTGAAAGTGGATGGAATACTGCCAGATCCATTTCCAGAAATAAATTCCCGGAGCCAAGGTCTGGGCCTGAAATCCAGCTTCTCCGTTTGTGGCAATGATTCTGCCTTCCGGTAATTCCTGCTTTCCCAACAGTACAAATTTTTTGGTGACAAGTCCTATTTTATCTTCGGGAATAATAACCAGCCCGAAAAAGACCCGTAAAATGAATTTATAAAATAAAAGACTTGCGATAATGATACCTCCCGGGATCAACCAGGGCGACTGTAAGATGTTTTCTACTTCCATGATATTTATTTTCGTTTTGTATTCAAATTTTCATGGATTTTAAAATATAAAAGTCTTGCAATAGTATTTTTTAGTTTTAAAAAAATCTTACATTAGCCTTATGAAAAAGGAAGACATTCTGCATCTTGAGAAACTGATGAATTTTCTCAGTCTGCATTTTTTAAAGAAGAATCATTGGGAAGATGTTACGAAAACGGAATGGTCCTATATCGTGGCAGAAATTAATGACCTCATCGTCAGCGACAATGAGGAGAAAGGTATAAAAAAGCAGCTGATGTCCTGGGTTCGAATTACCTTTATGAACACCTGATTATTAACAAACTAAAGAAATATTACCACAACGAAAATTCGATTTTAAGCAAGCCAAATCTGGCGAAATTAAGTCTTATCGTTAAAGTCCTGGGATATTCAAATTATATTGATTTTATCAATTCCCACACAGGAACTTTCAATTTTAACGATCTGAGAATTGATATGGATAATGTGAAGCAGAATACTGTCCTTCTGGACCGTCTGGTGGGCTGCTGGTACTCTTACAACAGGAATTTGCCAGATAATCCATCGGAAGCAAAGGACGACCGTATATGGCGTTCAGCAATGGAAATCTACAAATCCGAGACTTCGGGGAATACTATATTGAGCGAAGCGGCGGAGATCACCATAAGTATTTCGGGAAGGTGACGGCCTATTCTGATTATGTATTCATTATCATGAACAGTAATACCTTCATCCGCCAGAGACATTTTATCTCAAGGATAAAAGATATCAAGGAAAAGCTCAAAAATCCAGAATATAAGCTCCATGAGTTGCATTTTATAAGTACGTGTATCAGTTTTAACCAGGAGCCTATTGCCCTGTTTGAAATATTTCAGAAAGCAGACAGAAAGACCTTTATTGCAGACTCTATCAGCTTTCCGATTGACAGTGATGAAATCCCGGAATCCATTGTTAAACAACTTGAAGATACTGAATCTAACAGGATAGATTACAGGTAGATACGGTGCGGGGTACGGGATTCGGGGTTTTAAAGTTTAGGGTTTATAGTCTAAGGTCTAAGGTCTAAAGTTATGAGATATTATAGCTGTGGTTATTAAGATCTGACATCTGACATCTGATATCTGATGTCTTAAATCTAATATCTATCTTCTAGCCTACCAGCCATTCCTTAAAATCTTTTACCCTGTCCCGGCTGACGGTGATCTCTTCCTGAGGCTGAAATTCCATATCTACTTTGTAATAAGGAGAGGTATGAATGTTTTTTATGTAATCCGAATTGATAATAAACTGCCTGTTTACCCTGAAAAATTTTTTCTCATCCAGAATATCTTCCAGCTCATCCAGTGTGAAATCTGAGGGATAAACGCGTTCTGCTGTCTGAAGATACACAATCTTATTTTCACTGAAAAAACAGCTTATTTCATGGGTCTGAACAATTTTCAGGTTATACCCTATTTTCACCAGAACCCTGGACAGGGTAGATTTTTCTTTCCTGATCAACTGCTTGATATCTTCGGAACCTGTTGTATTGCTTGCCGGTATGAATGATTTGAACTTTTCTACCGCTCCGGAAAGATCTTCTTCCAGGATAGGTTTCAAAAGATAATCGATGCTGTTCAGCTTAAATGCTTTCAGGGTATACTGATCAAAAGCTGTGGTATAAATGATAAACCCTTTGGTGGGTATTTTTTCAAAGATATCAAAGGATAAACCGTCTCCAAGAACGATGTCGGAAAAAATAAGCTGTGGATGTTCATTTTCGAAAAACCAGGCTATTCCTTCTTCTACCGATTCTATTTTGGCAACCACTTCTATTTCAGGGAAACTGCTGAGCATTCTTTCCAGCTTCCTTGAGGCGGGTTTTTCATCTTCAATAATGACAGTCTTGATCATGGTTATTGTTTTAGCAGGGATAAAATTAGATAAAAAACGGAAAGATTAAAAGTCAATATTCTTTTTGCTCTTTTTCATTTCTTTTTCTATGATATCGTTTTCCCATTCTGTATCCAAAAGGAATAGTTTTACTGCTTTTACCATTAAAACGATTCCCCATATCAAAAGGATGACAGATCCGTCGAATAAAGAGAAATTAATGGTCCCGCTTTCAAAAATATCATCAAGAAAAATAAACCCGGTTACTATTCCAAACCAAAACAGGTTTTTATAGAATTTTTTAATTGGCTGACTCTTTCGTATGCGTTATTGTAATCCATGATTATTAAAATTTAAAGGTTATTATAATGTTTTTGTATTGTTTTTCTCCTGTTTCATCAGTTCCTGGATCTTTCTTTCTTCCCATTCTTTCCCTATTCCGAAAACATTGACTGCATGAGCTACGATCCCGATTCCCCATCCCAGCATCGGCCAGTAAAACCATAAATGTTGGGGAGAAGTAAGAAGATTCAGGGCAAGCAGGAATGGAATGACCAAACAATATGAAGTAAGGTTTCCGTAGAACCCTTTCAGTTCTTTTACTCTTTTTGCTGCTTTTTCGTAAGCTAATGTTTCTTTTGTGTATCCTATTGTTTCCATAATTTTTAATTTAAAGATTGGTTTGCTGTTTTTGTTGAATCAAAGGTAGGTCAGAAACAAGGCTCTTATCAACTTTATATGACCGAATGGTAGAATATGATTACTGAATGGTAAAAAGCGGGATTAAATGCCTCTTATTACACCTGATCAGTAAATGAACGGTATCAGTTTTTTTGTAGTTCTCCTGTATTCCAGATACTCTTCTCCGAATTTTTCTATAAGGGCCTGCTCTTCAATTTTAATCCTGTAAATGAAGGCTAAAAACGGTGGCAGAACAGCCAATATCAAAGAAATCCAGTTATTAAGGTATAATCCTAATCCTAAAGAAGTTAACAAGGAAAATGCATAGGAAGGATGCCTTAAATATTTGTAAAATCCTTCTTTTTTGATTTGGTGATCCTGTTTTATCGTCACATCCACTGTAAAGTATTTCCCTAAAGATCTGATGATGATAAACCGGAAGATAATCCCAATAAGGATAAAAGCTTCCCCTAAGTATAAAATCCATTCGCCTTCAGCGATCGGAAATCTGGTCACATAAGAAACTGTAACTGAAGCTGCAATGGAAAATGGAATAGCAATCCATAGAATATTCAGGGTTGATTTGTCTTTATCCTTACTGTCTCCTTTTCCGGATTTCAGGATATTCTTGTAGAGGATCTCGGTGAGAAACCAGGCGACCATTGAAACGGTGAACAAAATTTGTAGTGGATTCATTTTTTAGTTTTTTGGTAAATGGGCAAATGGTAAAATAGCGAAAGGGTGAAAAGGTAAAAGGGCTTATCTGGTCCTTATACTTCTGACCGCATTAAAATTATTATCAGATGGAAAAAACTTCTTATTTTTCTCAGGACATAGGCAATTTAGCCTTTTTACCCTTCAGCTTTTTCGCCTAATTACTCCTTATTCTTCTTCATCTCCTTCCTAATCCTTTTCTCTTCCCAATTTCTGACAAAGCCGACATTGGGCAGAAAAACGCTTATTGCATGAGCTACCAGTCCAATCCCCCAAAAGGTGGCTGTAAAGAAGTTTTTGAACTGGAAATAGCTCTCCCCGGGATCTAAATGTTTACAATTATAGAAAACAATCAAAATATTTACAACAATATAGATGAACAGGTGCCTGTAAAATCTGCTTAACCGTTCTACCTGCCTTTTTGCCTGCTGGTACCGGATATCATTTTCATCATAATCTTTCATGGTCACTGTTTTTTTGTTTGTTCATAATTTCCCGGATCTTCCTTTCTTTCCAGGATTCTCCGACCCCAAATACACGGAATGCATGAGAAGCGAGGCCGATACCCCATCCCAGCATCGGATAGTAGAACCACAGATCTTTGGATGAAGTCACAAGGTTGATAATAATTAAAAAAGGGATCACTGTACAGTAGGAAATTAAATTGGCATAAAAGCTTTTCAGCTCTTTTACCCTTTTCCTGGCTTTCTCGTAAGATCCATTTTCATCTTCGCTCTTTACGCTGGTACTGTTCGGCTTACTGACAAGTATCGGAACTTTTACTTTAAAATAATCCTCCGATTTTTCAATAAAAACATTTTTCTTGGTAAGCAGAGCATAACGCTGAACAATATTGGCCAGACCAATCCCGGCGCTCTCTTTCATCTGCTCCCTTGCCTGAAGGTTGTTTTCAATACAAAGCATATCATTATCCGAAAATATTTTAATCACCAAAGGTTTTGAAGAGGTGGCAAAATTATGCTTGATACAGTTTTCCAGTAAAAGCTGAAGGGAAAGCGGAACTACATATCTCCTGTAATCTTCTTTTTTAACATCAAAAATAAAGTCCACACTATCCTCGAATCTGGTTTTTAAAAGATCACAGTAGGTTTTTGCGAATTCTATCTCATCTTCTACAGTAACCAGCTCTTTATCTTTCTGCTCCAGCACATAACGGTAAATCTTTGACATTGAAGCGGTAAACTTCTGAGCCTGAGCGGGATTTTCATCAATAAGTGAGCTCAGTACATTCAGGGAATTAAAGAGAAAGTGAGGATCCAGCTGGTTTTTCAGGCTTTCAAACTGGGCATTGGCAGATTTTGCGATGAGTTTCTGCTCTACCACTTCTTTCCGTGAAGTCTTCTTCAGCTCTTCCATAAAGCCTTTTGCATGAAGAAATGCGGAAATAAGAAGGGCGATATTAATCATGAACCAATTGGTAACGCCATATTTTTTGGAAAAGAACTCTTCTGTAGTTGCCACTTTCTGAATCACAACATAATTCATATAATTACAGAAATACACGAGGATAAAATTCCCGATAATAATGGAAATAATACTCAAAATAGCTCTTGTTCGCGTTGTTTCGGACCAGGGAAACTTTTTATTGAGGAAATCATTAATCAGGCCGTTTCCTACTCCCAGTACAAAGGAATACATCGTGGAAAGCAGCAGTGTCATTATAAAGCTCTTTAAAGTCCTTTCATTAAAGAACAAAAAGAAGAACAGCGCTGTTCCCAATGATATCCAAAGTAATGAAATAAAGTATTTGCGTTTCATGATCCGTTTTCTTAGCTCAAAATTAATCTTTAATAAAGGTATCTGAAATTATTTTTTACCGAAGGGCAGATTTTGTTTCCTGAACGGCATAAAAAAACCTTCCGTGTAAGGAAGGTTTAGGGTTTCTTTTATTATTCTGCCTTAGGCATATTGATGAAATATTCCGCTTCTGCTCTGCCCCAGTTCGGGTCTAAAGCTGTCTTGGGTTTGTAAGCATCAAACTTGGTAATGGCCTGTTTAAACATTTCCAATCCTTTAGTTTTGCTTCCTCCGTATTGTTCAGGAGTAAAATAAGTGTCTTCTGCCTTGATAAGAGCAATTCTCGGGTTTGAAGGGTCCAGCTTTTCTGCAATTCCCATTTCTTCCGTAGCTTTGGCGCCGTCCGTCATATAACGCTGTGCCGGGTTCACCATCATTCTTAAAGAGGCAACCATTTTTTTCAGCAAATGGATCTCTGCATTGTCAGCGCCTGCAAGATTCTGGGCAGATGCCAGATATTTGTCTGCCTGTTCGGCAGTTTCATCCAGAGCCTGCATATTCCCGTTTCTCATCATCAGTCTTCCTTTCTGGATCTGGGAGAAGGCTGCATAGTATGGAGGAAGCCATTTTGAGCTCTCCTTACTTCCGATTCTCTGGAAATCATTAGCCAGAGTCTGGAATTCTTCAGGGGTTTTACAGGTTTCTATTTTAGCGATTTTTTCAGCCATTACTTTTTCGTAATCTGCCTGTGCAAAAGCTGTTAAACTCATAAAAGCTAAAGCAAAACTTAAAAGGTATTTTTTCATTATATCAATTTTTCTTGTTAGTTAATTTGTTGTCCGAAGTTATGTATTTTGTCATTATCTATGATCTCCGTTATTACTTTTTTATAAATTATTGTTGATGGCATCCTGCGTTTTGTCGACACCAAAGCTGATGAACGCCCCTATGAATACAAAGGTATTGACCGGTGGAACGACTGCCGAACTTCTGGATCCGTCCATGGAAAAATTATATCCATACACATTTTTTGAACCCAAAACATTGGAAACACTCAATACAAATACGGTGAAAGCTTTAGCGTCTTTTTTCCAAGATTCGGAAGATAATTAAAGCTGATGTTTAAGGCATTATAATCTTTCAGTCTTCCTTCATTCCTGATATAATTGACGGCGTTGTTATTTTCAGTTTTTGTAGCAATATCATAATAAGGCCGTCCTTTGGAATAGGTATAAGATAAATTGACTCCTAATTTCCATTCCGGGATAAATCTTTTAGCTACCGCAGAAAGGGTATGTGCGGAAGCAAAATTCGGTTTCAGGCTCACGGGATAGTTGATAAAATCTCTCTTTGAATCCAGGAAGGAGTAGCTGATCCAGTAATCTATGTTTTCAAAGGTCTTTTTATCCCTCCAGAACAGCTCAAGTCCTTTTGCATAACCATAGCCGTTATTATTCAAAGCGGTCTGTACCTGCTGGTTCTGCTCTTTATCCGGTGTGATATTGAATGTTTTGATCAGCTGGTCGTATTTTTTGTAAAAGGCCTCAAAACGAAGGCTTCTTCCCTCTGATGCTCTCTGGACCTGAAAAATATAATGCTGGGATTTCTGAAAATCAAGATCTGCAGGCCAGTTGATATATTTACTTTCAGGATTCTGATAAAATAATCCGTAGGCAAAGGAGGTCGTCCAGTCTTTTGCCAGGCGGTAAGCCAGTGCGAAACGGGGTGCAATATTGCTTTTTCCTAAATAAGAAGAGTTTTCAGCCCTCACTCCTATTTTGGCAGACAGCGCATTGCTGAATCCCAGATCGGTTTCTGCAAACACAGATGAGATAAGATCTTTATAATTTTTCTGTACTTCTCCGAAATTCAGGTTCTCATTGGTATTATTCAATTCAAAACCGGCTCTCACTGCACTGATCTTATTGATTTTTCTTTCAAGAACCGCTTTAAAGTTGATGTAGTTTCCGTCCGTTAAAAGCTCAGTTCTGCCTGATTCTGAATCATTGGTTTCCGTAGAAAAATTAAGATCGGATCTGTTGTAGGAGTAAGAGGTTCCTGCATTCAGAAGATATTTCCCGAATTTCTGTTTAAAAGACAGGTTATGGTAGGTGTTTTTCCCTTTCAGTCTTACCAGTGCAAAATCGTATTCCGGTTCCAGGCTTTCAGTTCTTACCCCCATTTTATTGGAATCGTACATTCCATAATATTTCAGGAATCCGCCGGATTTTGTTTTAATTCTAAAGTTAAAATCGCCGTTTAAGCCCTGAGGGGCATCAATGAAATCTGTATTGAAATTAAAAACTTTCTGCATAGCGCTTAAAAGTGAGTAGCCTAAAGTAGCTCCGAAAGAATGGTTTTTATCTTCTCCCAGCTTCTGAAATCCTGCACTCAGAAAGATAGGTGATATCCCAAAGTCATAAGAGCTTTGGTCCGGAAGATCAACACTTTCAAGCATCAGAGCTCCTGAAAGTGCCTGACCGTATAATGCAGAATATCCGCCGCTTGAAAAGATATTCCCTTTAAAAAGAGAGGTGTTGAAACGGTCTCTTCCTGCAATTCCCGGAACTGAATTCGAGAAATAATTGTTGATCAGGCTACCGTCCATAAAGATCTTGGATTCTGTTCCTGTACCTCCCCTGATGAAAAGGCCTTCGGTTTCCCCAACCTTCTGAACGCCCGGAAGGTAATTTAAAGCTGAAGAAATCTGTCCGTCCGCTCCTGCCGTAGTATAAATATCAATAGGCGTCAGCAGGGCTGTGGCTCTTTTTTTATCGCTGGCTTCAATAGATCCTGCGGAAACCACCACAGCATCAATCTCACTGATCTGCTCTTTAAGTTCTGTATTGACTGAAATATCCTGATTATCAATAACAACAGCTTTTTCTACCTGCTGGTATTTCGGATGGGTAAAAGTCAGGATGTGGTTTCCTTTTTCCGAAGTTTCAAAGGAAAAATTCCCTTGAGCATCTGTTGTGGCACCGTCATAAGTGTCTTTTAACGTGACATTTATTTCGCCAATGCCTTTACTTTTAAACGTCACTTTTCCTGAGATCCTGATCTGCGAATATCCTGCGATGAAGGATAGAAAAGCAACCAGCAGTAAAAGTTTATTTCCTAGTGTTTTCATGGAGTTAATTTTCGGATCAAAAATAATACGGAATATGCCTTTCTTTAAAATAATTCTTACTGAAAGGCATAGTTTGGCTTCTGAATGGGAAATTAATGAACCGGGATGCAAAAATCCACGATCATCTTGCCTTCCGGGTGCTCCTTGAAGTTGGAATGATAGATCTCAAACGGAAATGCTTTTCTTATGGAATAATGGTGCTCATTCATCCATAAAAAAAGAGAAACCCAGCACTGCTCAAAGTCGTGAAGGGTCACTTCCCGCTTCCTACAATAAACTTTCCGGCATGTATGGTTTCCGGAAATACCAGCCCTTCCTGTTTCTCAAGATTTTTATCCAGAAGCATACATGCATGGATTCTCACCTTGTCCGGCGGAGTTACTTTAAAGCTGTCATGATAAACGGAGATCATTTTAACGTTCTCACGGGGAAACAACTGCTTCTTTTTTGCCCAGTCTACGAGAACGTCATAAGAAGGTTCCACATTGGCAATTCCTAAACTCATTATGGCAGCCAGATTCATTTCCGGCAATTCTTTTACTTCGATTTTTAAATTCATTCTGGTCCAGTTTAACAGGTTTCTATACTGCAAATGTATTGGCTGAAAACCGTATCCATTTGTCCGTTCTTGCTCTGTATCTGTAAAATCTTGTGAAAAGTTTCGGGTGCGGAATTCCTGAAGGCAGTCGGCGATATTCCATAATATTTTTTAAAGGTCTTGCTGAAAACGGAATGATTGGAAAATCCGAGATCCAGATAGAGGTCTTTGATTTCAATATCCTTCTTTACAGCCAGGTAAAAAGCGCTTTTTTCTATTTTCTTTCTAATGATATAATTTTGGAGGGTTTCGCCGGTAATGAGCTTAAAAATCCTGTGAAAATGGAAGGAAGAATACATGGCAATGCCTGCCATTTTTTCCAGGGATAAATCCGCATCCAGATTATTATCAATGTATGCAATTGCCTTAATGATTCTTTTTTTGTGCTCTTCCATTTAAAAATACTGATCAGTAAAGATATTAAGATCCATCCTGTTTCGCTTGTCAGATATTGCTGTTTTCGAAAAAAAGGGCTGAAATCATAAAGTGCTTTGGAAAATGTTTTTTAAATTTATCGTTAAAATCACTTTAAATCATTTAAAAATGAAAGGACAAACATTAGCATTACTGGCGGGGTGTGCATTTTTAGCGGCTTCATGCTGCACGACAAAAACGTACACGGTTAACGCTAAGAGCGGAACTCAGACGGGCGGAACAGCCAAGTTTACCCAGAAAGGGGAAGAAGTGACCATGAAACTTGAAGTTACCAATCTTACTCCAGGTATTCATGCGGTGCATATTCACGAGAAAGGAGACTGCTCTGCAGCCGATGGAACTTCTACAGGCGGACACTGGAACCCCGCTAAAGACGACCACGGAAAATGGGGTGCCGAGCATTTCCACATGGGAGATATAGGAAACCTTACTGCTGACGCAAGCGGAAAAGCTGTCCTTACCTTCAAAACAACCAAATGGTGCCTGGGCTGTGCAGATGAGTCTAAAAACATCATTGGGAAAGGGCTTATTGTACATGCAGCAGCAGATGATTTCCATACTCAGCCTACCGGAAACGCAGGCGGAAGAGTGGGATGTGTAGAAATTAAATAATTCTTTATTATTCATAAAAAAAACCGCTGATCTTCATCAGCGGTTTTTTTGTTTTTATGATTTAGCTCCCATATCGGAAACGATGTTCATAGCTTCCTGTAAGTATGGGTCTTTTTTCAGATTTTTGATCCACATTTCAGATTTCTTCTTAAATGCTTCGTCTTTTTCTCTCTTTCCACTTCACTTGGATACATCATAAACTTCAGACCGTTTTCAAACTTGCTTAACGCTTTGAATTTCTCGATCTGAGCTTTTCTCTGCTTCATCAGTTCATTGAATTTGTTGATGTTAAGAGTGATGGTCTCTTCTTTATCCAGCTTTTCTCTCCACTGTGCAGATTCAAGCAATAACTGGTAGTTACTGTTTTTAGCCATTCTGTCTGCGCTTGCTTTTTCAAGTGCCTGAATATTGAAATAGTTCAGTTTCTGGAAGTTTGTGCTTGGAATTTTATCCCAGGCCAAAGCATAATCATCATATCGCTCACCTACCTCAGCATACGTAAAGAAGTCTTTCATCTGGATATCGGAAACAATTCCTTTTCTCTGGGTAGATTCTCCTGTGATTCTGTAGAATTTCTGGATCGTCAGTTTTAAAGATCCGAAATCATCTTCTGTATTCAGGAATCTGTTCAGGTCTACAAAAGTCTGTACTGTTCCTTTCCCGAAAGACTGTGGAGAGCCGATGATCATTGCTCTTCCGTAATCCTGCATCACACCGGCTAAGATCTCAGAAGCCGAAGCGGAAAGTTCGTTCTGCATGATCACTAAAGGACCTGTCCAGATCGGAGTTTCGTTTTTGTTCTTCAGAGTCTGGATTTTTCCGTTTCCGTCTTTCACCTGTACGTATGGTCCTGCATCCATGAAAAGTCCCATGATATCCCCTACTTCGGTTAATGATCCCCCACCATTGTTTCTAAGGTCAAGAACGATTCCTTCGATGTTCTGTTGCTTAAGCTTGATGATCTCATTTTTGATGTCGTCAGAAGCATTTCTTCCTTTAGCATCCTCAAAATCAGCATTAAAGCTTGGAAGGTTAATGAATCCATATTTCTTTCCGTTTGGAGAATTCACTACGATACTTCTCGCGAATGTATCTTCAATAGCTACTTCTTCACGGATCATCGTTACGTCCTTAATCGTTCCGTCTTTTTTCTGAACCGTCAGTGTTACCGGTGTTCCTTTTTCACCTCTGATAAGTCTTACAGCTTCATCAGAAAGCATTCCCACTACATTTACGGCATCTTCTTTCGGTTTTGATCTTACTTTCAGGATTTTATCTCCTTCTGAAAGCTGTTTGGATTTCCAGGCCGGTGCCCCGATCGTTAAAGCTCCAAGGAAAAGATTTCCTTTTTTCTCCTGGATCAGAGCTCCGATACCGATCACTTTTCCGGTAAACTGAGTATCAAAATCTTCTTTATCTTTTGGAGAATAATAGTTGGTGTGCGGATCGAATACTTCGGTATAGGCATTCATATACACGGTAAACCAATCCATTTTCTTTCTCTTTTTGAATCTTGTAAAGGTATCTTTTACCAGATCTTTCACCTCATCAGTTGCTTTTTTGATCTTCTGATCCTGGTTAAGCGGCTGATATTTGATGGTGTCTTTGAGCTTATACTTCTGAACAGAATCTTTCTTTTCTTTCTGGGCTTCTTCCTTGCTGTTCATAGACTCGATCTCCTGAAGAATGTTGTATTTAATATACTTTCTCCATTCGTTATACTGTTCCTGTTTGCTGGCAGGCACTTTTTAAGCTTAGGCTCAAGGGTCAGCGATTCATCTTCCTGAAGGTTGATAGGTTTGTTGAAAATATCCTGAGTAATCTTATCGATCTCGTCCACTCTCTGATAAAGTCTGTCGATCGTCAGCTTGTAGAATGTAAGGTCACCCTGGCCGATATAATCATCAAGCTTGGTCTCATGCTTGCTGAATTCGTCCATATCCGACTGCAGAAAGTATCTTTTTGCAGGATCTACCAGTTCGAAATAATGTTTATAAACGTCCTTGGAATAGGCATCATTGATGGGTTTCGGGCTGTAATGTAAATAAGAAAGTGTATTCTTTACGCTCACCATAATCGTCTGCATCTTTTCATCGTCATTCTTTGGCGAGTTGAAACAAAACATTAGACTTGTCAATGGAATTAAGAGTAAAAATTTATTCAGTTTGAAATTTTTCCACATAAACTGTCTTTTTATTAATTTTTTTTAAAATTTATACTACAATTAGTAGCAGCAATTAATTCGCTGTTACAAACTATCAAATTTAATACCTTATTTATAATTATCGGATAGTTTTAAGTATTTTTGTTAAAATTAAATTTTTTTATGGAAAGACCACTTATTCTGGTTACTAATGATGATGGAATCACCGCACCCGGTATCAGAAACCTTATACAATTCATGAACGAAATAGGAGATGTTGTTGTTGTTGCTCCCAACTCTCCCCAAAGTGGAAAAGGCCACGCTATTACCATCAATTCTACTTTAAGCTATGAAGAAGTAACCCTTGAAGGGCCTCAGACAGATTTTTCATGCAGTGGAACACCTGTAGACTGTGTAAAAATGGCTCTTGACAAAATTCTTACAAGAAGACCGGATATTGTCGTGTCAGGAATCAACCACGGAGCTAACTCATCTATTAATGTCATTTATTCCGGAACCATGTCTGCGGCCGTAGAAGCAGGTGTGGAAGGAATTCCTGCTATAGGATTCTCCCTTCTTGATTTCAGCTGGGAAGCAGATTTTACCCAGGCAAAAGAACATATCCAGAATATTGTAAGAAGAACCCTGGAAAACCCAATGCCAAAAGGAATTGTTCTGAACGTTAATATTCCTAAGCTTACAGCCGCTGAAATAAAAGGCATCAAAGTCTGCAAGCAGGCCAATGCAAAATGGGAAGAAAGTTTTGACGAAAGGGTGAATCCCCACGGAAAGAAATATTACTGGCTGACAGGATATTTCAACAATATGGATGATTCTGAAGATGCTGATGAAACGGCATTGGCGAACGGATATATTTCAATTGTTCCTGTGAAGTTTGATCTTACAGCCTATGAATACATGAAAACCCTTGAAGAGGTAATGAATTTCAACTGATGTACAGCAAACTAGACAACCCTGTTTATCATTCACTTAATGAATATCACGAAAAGTTCTGCTTAAACTTCGGGGACACTAAATTTTATGACCCTGAAGTAGCCTCTTTTGGCGGTGCAGCAATGGTTTCAAGAGCAGAAGACATTACAGAATATGCAAAGATCTGTGACGATTTTCTGATTTTCGGGGCAAAACCTGATTTGGGGAACTCAAAAACGGATCTGTCACAACTTGTATGTGATCAGTATGTTCTGGAGAACCCGATTAATATTGATTTCACAGAGGAAATTATTGAGCTGAAAGAAGAAAATCATGGTGAACTTCTGGCATTTGTGATGAAGTTTTATCCTTACTACTTTAAAGCAAGAACTCCTGAATTAGGACGCTATTTCGGCATTTTTAAAGATAGCCAATTAGTGGCTGTAACAGGCGAAAGGATGCAGATGAATGATATGACGGAGGTAAGTGCTGTGATTACAGATACGGATCACCTGGGAAAAGGCCTGGCGAAACAGCTGGTGGCTTTTGTTTCCGGAAAGATCTTTGAGGATGGAAAAACACCTTTCCTGCATGTGGCAGAAAGCAATACAGGGGCTAAAATACTCTATGAAAAGCTTGGCTTTATGCACAGAGGAAAAATAAACTTGTGGGGCGTGAAAAGGTAATTTTCCCGCTCTTTTTTATTATAAGTGCTATCCTATTTTATTTTCCCACAGATCTCACAAATTTTACAGATGATTGAGCATAAAAACCTGTGCGATCTGAGAGATCTGTGGGAAATCACTTTTAAAACAAAATTTTATCCTCTTTTCTCAATTCCTCAAGATATTTAATTTTATCATCCCTGTAAAACAAATTCATGGTCTCGAAAGGAATCATTTTTAAATCTTTATTGACAATGTGTACACAAGATTTTTTGATGGCACGCACATCAAAATCGTGGGCATCCATAAAATTCATGATGATAATTCTAAAGAGGTTGTCATAATCTAAATTAGGAGCTGAAACTTCAGGTAGACAGCACAATAACTGGTTCACTTTAGGCTGAACTTTATCCACAGAAATTCCGGTGCTGAAAATATCTAAAAGCTGCATTTGCAATCCTGTATCCTGTTCGTAAACAATAGTATTTCTTGTTTCATTATTCAGCAAATCGGCAGGGTTGATGTATCTGGTAAGAGGAATGGTTTCACCTTCGAGTTTCAAAATATAGCCCATTGCCAAAGCATCCGGATTACACGGAACGGGGATAATATCATCGGCGCTCAGAAGTGGAAACTGATTTAAAATTTCCTGCCTTACTTCTGTCAAAGTAATTTTCTCGTGGGCAGAATCCTCCCTATTTCTTCCGGCTACCTCAACCGGCTGGAAGGTAATCCCGCGCACGCACTTCTGTTTTAAAGCAAAATCTATTAATTTTCCAATTTCGTCGATGTTTTTTCCTTTCTGAAGCACGATAACCAAGGTTGTGGAAAGATTTAATTCATTTAATTTTTCCAAAGCTTTCATCCGGACATCCGTTAAATCTTTTCCTCTGAAATCTTGCAAAACTTCTGGTTTAAAAGAATCAAACTGAAGATATATTTCAAATTCCGGGGCATAAGTTGCCAGTTTCTCTGCAAAACCGGGATCATTGGCAATACGGATACCGTTGGTATTGAGCATCAAATGTTTGATCGGTTTCGATTTGGCGATATCCATAATCTTAAAAAACTCGGGATGAATCGTAGGCTCGCCCCCACTGATCTGTACAACATCCGGCTCGCCTTCGTTTTTAACAATGGTATCGAACATGGCTTCTATCTGCTCTAAAGTTCTGTGACTTCCATAATGCGGTGAAGACATTGCATAACAGGTAGGACACGTCAAATTACAGCGGTCGGTAACTTCCACAATAGAAAGACAGCTGTGCTGCTCATGATCTACGCACAAACCACAATCGTACGGACAGCCATATTCCACATCGGTTCCGAAATGAACGGGCATTTCAGAAGCTTTATTATAGTTCCTGATATTTTTGTAATACTGAACATCTGAAGCAATCATGGTCTTAAAGAAACCGTGATCAGGGCATCTTTTGGTCATAAAGACTGCTTCATCCTCAATAATGATCTTCGCTCCAACCCTTTTCAGGCATTCGGGACAAAGACTGATGGTATAATCGTAATAGGTATAATTTCTTACCGGCATAATTTCATTTTTACATTCCTCCACAAATAAAACCGCTGATCAGGCCACAAATCAACAAAGAGATCAGCATCGTCTGCCAGAATTGTTTTTTTGTAAATTTCCTGTCGTTATTCCACTCATAAATAACTTTTGCGACCAGGGTTACAACCAGCGAAATAGCTAAAGCAACCACGATGATTATCCCGATAATCATGACGACCAGACCGCCAAGGTTACCAACTTCCAGAAGTGTCAGCATTTTCATAATTTAATTGTATGGTGTTTTTAATTTTATAAATGTAATAAATAATCACCGAAAGAGATACCAGTTGAATGGTTCCCAAATTTCCGATGATCCCGATTTTAGGTTTAATAAAATCCAAAAAGAACCTGAATGTAAAATAACTCAGCATGAATACCTGAAAAATAAAGCCCGAAGGATATTTTCTTTTGTTCTCTATCCTTTTTAAACAGATCCATAAAATAATCAGAAAAGCAATTTCATAAAGCGCTACCGGATGTCGTAAGTATTCATCACCAAGATGCATTCCGAATATTGATGTAGTGGGCAAACCATAAGTTTCTTCGTGGACTCCGGTAAGAAAACAGCCGATTCTGCCGATGATCATGGCTAATATCAAAGGGTAAACAATCAAATCCCCGGTACTTTCTTTGTGGCCTACTATCTTTTTAGCCAGTTCAACCCCGATCAGTCCAAATGCCAGACCGCCCACAATGGTGTTGTTGGTCCAAAATCTTTTAAAGCTGAAATTTTCGAATAATACATAAGGGTTTTCCAGGTTTCCAATAAGTTTTGAACCGATTAAAGCTCCTGCCGTTGCCCCGATAAGTACCGCTGCGGAAGTATTGAAAGACAGTTTTTCGGTAGATTGCCTTTTTAAGTAAAAATAAAAACGCATCCCGAGAAAAATCCCCAGCGTCTCAAATACGGGATGTGCAAGAACCGTTTTACCAAAAATCTGAAAAGTAACAGGGAAATCCATCCTATCAAAAGTAGTATATTTAAGGTAAATTACTAATTTTAATTTTTAAACAACAAACAAATTCATCAAAATGCGAATAGAAAATGATATAAAACTAGGTTTTAAAGATGTGATGTTCAGACCAAAGCGTTCTACTTTAAAATCCCGTTCGGAAGTAAGCCTCGAAAGGGAGTTCACTTTCAGACATACCAAAAAGAAATGGAACGGTGTTCCCCTGATTGCAGCCAATATGGACACGGTAGGAACTTTTGAGATGGCCGTAGAACTTGCCAAAGACAAAATCATTACAGCCGTTCACAAGCATTATACACCGGAAGAATGGAGCCGGTTTCTGGACAGCCAGCCCGAAAGTATTTACCAGTATATTGCACTGAGTACCGGTACCGGCCAGGCTGATGAAGAAAAACTTAAAACGATCCTCGAAAAGCACCCAAAAATCGAGTTTCTCTGCATAGATGTAGCCAATGGGTACTCCGAGCATTTCGTTGGATTTGTGAAGAAGGCAAGGGCTAATTTTCCTGATAAGATTATCATGGCTGGGAATGTGGTTACCGGGGAAATGGTGGAAGAGCTTCTTCTGGTAGGTGCTGATATTATTAAAGTCGGCATCGGACCTGGTTCAGTATGTACAACAAGGGTGAAAACAGGAGTAGGTTATCCGCAGCTTTCTGCAATTATAGAATGTTCTGATGCAGCCCATGGCCTTGGAGGACATATTATTGCTGACGGAGGCTGTAAAGTTCCCGGGGATGTGGCCAAAGCTTTCGGTGGAGGCGCTGATTTTGTAATGCTGGGCGGAATGTTTGCCGGACATGATGAAAGCGGCGGTGAAATCATAGAAGAAAATGGTAAAAAATACCGTTTGTTCTATGGAATGAGTTCAAAAACAGCAATGGATAAACATTCGGGAGGCGTGGCAGAATACCGTGCTTCGGAAGGGAAAACGGTGAAGGCAGCTTATAAAGGTCCTGTTTCGGAAACGGTAAAAGATATTTTGGGCGGAGTGCGTTCTACCTGTACTTATGTAGGAGCTTCCAAACTGAAAGAATTGTCTAAGAGGACTACTTTTATCAGGGTTCAGGAGCAGGAGAACCAGATATTTAAAGATTGATATCTTAGAGTAAATCAGGCTCTCGCTGATTTTGCAGATTGCGCAGATTTTTTTAATTTGGCAGAAATAAAACCGGCTGTACAAGTGATGTACAGCCGGTTTTGTTTTACTTTGTTTTATTTTTAAGTCAGCATTCCGCCGTCTACGTTCAGGGTTTGTCCTGTAATGTAAGAAGCCATATCGCTTCCTAAGAATACACAGGCATTGGCTACGTCGGTTGTCTGCCCGGCTCTCTTCATCGGAATTCTGTCTCTCCAGGCCTGAAGTGTTTTTTCATCCAGATCGGCAGTCATTTCAGTTTCAGTGAATCCAGGTGCAACAGCATTACATCTGATATTTCTCGATCCTAACTCCAGTGCGATAGATTTTGTAAACCCTATCACTCCGGCTTTAGAAGCTGCATAATTGGATTGTCCGGCGTTTCCGCTGATCCCAACTACGGAAGTCATATTGATGATAGATCCTGATTTAGCTTTCATCATTGGTTTGATCACCGCTTTTGTAAGGTTAAATACCGAATCCAAATTGATTCTCATTACTTTGTCCCAGTCCTCTTTGGTCATTCTCAACAGCAGGTTGTCTCTTGTGATCCCTGCGTTGTTGATCAGAATATCAATTTTTCCGAACTCTTCCATTACATCATCGATTAACTTTTGAGCTGCATCGTAATCTGATGCGTCAGACTGATATCCTTTGATCTGGGTTACAGAACTTAAAGCTGCTTCCAATTCCTTGGCTTTTTCTACAGAGCCGGCATAAGTAAATGCTACTTTTGCACCCTGTTCAGCGTACATTTCAGCGATTTTCTTTCCGATTCCTCTTGTAGCTCCGGTAATTAGTGCTACTTTTCCTTCTAATAGTTTCATCATATCTCTTGATAATTATATTCTTGGTAAATACTTCCGTCTTTAAAAAACGGCAATTTAGCATATTTAATTTTATACAAATTAATCAGTCCGCAAAGATATTATAATTTGTTATTCAATACATTTGAAATCATCAAATTAGTGAATTTTTTTCTCTGTTTTTTGTCATATTTCAAAGACGGTTCCCTTTATTCTTGAATCTTGTGAAATAAAGAATATCGGTTTTTTTATCCTTATCCAGCCTCAATACTTCTTTCTGCCAGTCGTATTTGTCATAAACAATATCCTTCAAAGGTTCATTCTGAAAGTTCAAAACCCCGTATTTATTCTGTTTCTTTACGACAAATTCGTTCTCAGAATTTTCAAAGGCAATAATATCGTCATACATAAAAGGAACAATCTCCTTCCCTTCTTCATCTATTATTCCATACATACCACTGCTGTTTCTGCAGACAACAGGTTTCGAGTAGAGATTGAAAATATTGAAAAAATCTGGAAGCTGTTCTTTGATGAAAACAATATCTTTCAATACAGAAGCAGACTTGTCCAATACAGAAAACTGATAATAATTTTCTTGTTTTTTAATGATCAGCCGGTCCGGATAAAAAGCAATAATCCGGGTATTTTCTTCCAGAATATTCTTCAGATCTTTATCCAGGAGCTGTTCTTGTTCTGCTTTTTTAAGGTAAATAAAATCTTTGCCTGAAATGCTGAAATTCTGGATGAAATCATATTCCTGAGGATAAATAATTTCTCCCTGCAGATTAACGATTCCGGTTTTACGTGTCTTATCATTGTAAACACTGAAAAGGTGCCCAAACAATGGGGTCAGGTATTTGAAATCCGCTGGATAAAGCTTCCGGTCTTCCTTACTGAAAATGGTAGCTTTCCCTTTTTTCTCAGATAAATATATTTTTTCTCTCCAAAATATTCCGGGAAGCCTCATCAAAAACCTCCTCAGCAAGAATGTTTTCTTCAGTATCAACAAGGCCGTACTTGCCCGTTGCTTTGTTTTTGGTAATCAGGTAAGGGTAAGCATCTGAATTGTAAACCTGTCTGGAAAATTTGTGCAGGGTTTGCCCATCTTTTCCTATGATTTCGCTTTCATTGGCTTCATTGATGATCAAAGCTCTTCCGTTCTCGAAGTGAAAATCCGATTTAAAACCTCTGTTGCTGACTTGTTTCCCTTCATGGTCATAAAGAAACCACTGCTTATCTTTCAGAACAAAAAAACGGTCTTCCCCTGAAAACTGAATTCTGTCTGAATAAGGGATGATCTGCTTTCCATTATAGTCATAAACCGCTTCTTTTCCTCCTTTTGAAGAAATGATACGTTCATCGCTAAGCCAAGGCGTATTGAATGTCTGTTCATCTAAAGGAAGGAGCTGATTTCCTTTTTCATCAATAACAGTTGATTTTCTTCTGCCGGATTCCTGAGAAGTAAGGATGAACCTGTTTTTAAAGATATGTGAAATGTTGTTCCGGGATTCAAAGGTTATATTTCCCAGTGAGTCTACAATACCTTCTGTTTTTGTTCCGGGATCATATACGGTTCCATATCCTCCTGAATAGGAACCTACTTCCTTTCCGATCTTTTTGGACAAAAGAATCTTGGTATACTGATTGGTCTGGGCCATACACACTGATGAGCACAGTGCAAAAACTAAGTTTTTCAATGGTTTTAAATAGAGTTATTTACAATAAGAACAATCTCTCCTTTTAAAGTTTTACTTTTGGAAAATTCTATTAATTCACCGATTGTTCCGCGTTTGGTTTCTTCAAACTTTTTGGAAATTTCCCTGCTCAGGCTTGCTTTTGTTTCTTCGCCGAAGAATTCTCTGATCTGCTCCAGAGTAGTATTGATCTTATGTGGGCTTTCGTACAAAACAATCGTCTTTTTTTCTTCTGCAAGCTGTTTAAGCTTGGTCTGTCTCCCTTTTTCTGAGGAAGAAACCCTGCAAAAAGAAATTCATTGTTCGGAAGTCCTGAAACCACAAGTGCCGGAATTAAGGCTGTTGCTCCGGGAAGGCAGATCATTTCGATATTGTTATCGGATCCTGCTTTGGCCAGAAGATAGCCCGGATCTGAAATTCCGGGAGTTCCTGCGTCTGTAATAATGGCAATGTTCTGCCCGTTTTTAAGATCACCGATCACTTTTTCGGTGGCCTGATGTTCGTTATGAAGGTGATAGGATTTTAAAGGTTTGGAGATCTCGAAATGCTTTAAAAGTATTCCTGATGTCCTAGTGTCTTCACACAAAATATAATCAACTTCCTTAAGGACTTTTATCGCCCTGAAGGTCATATCTTCTAAGTTCCCGACGGGTGTGGGAACAAAATATAAGATTCCGCTCAAAATTATAAGAATTTATTTTCTACCAATATCCAGAGTCTCTGGGCATATTCATCTACCTTACTCCACTTTCTTTCGTAATAAAGATCGCTGAGATATTCTTTTGCTTCTTCCAGATTTCTAAATCCGTTCAGGCGGGTCACCGTTTCGTTAAGATCCGACTGGCTTCCCCAAACAGCATTTTTGAAAAAGCAATCCTGTCATTCAGATCCAGTCTGAACTCAGGTTTTACCTTATCAGCTTCCATAAAATTGGTAGGAATGTTGGTTTTAAGGATGCTTCCTGTATCTTCCTTTACTTCGGGTACAGGTTTTTCCTTAGGGACCTCTCTTTCAAGAGGATCGTCATCAAAAAGGCTCTGTACTACCTTCAGACCTTTGATGTTGGCGAGTTTTATTTTTTCTCCCGCTGATAAGCATCCAGATCTTCGAAGCTTTCATCGGAAGCATGTTTTTCTTTTTCCGAAAGAGGTTTATCTATTTCAACGATTTTTCTTCTGTCGTACACTTCTGCCAGAATCGTCTCTTCTTTTTCTTCGGAAGGAACGTCATGTTTTATTTCACTCAGAATTCCCTCTACATTGGATGTTTCCGTAAGCATTTCACCCTGGTCAATACCAGCGCTGTTCACCAGGAACTGTTCTTCATTTTCCTCAATCAGGATTTCATCTTCCATCATTTCCGGATCGAATATGCTTGGGATTCTTTCTGCCTGTTCTCTGGCTTTATCTGCAGTTTCTTTATGCGTTGGTTCTTCTTTCAGCAGGTCATCTGAAGCAATTGTTTCATGTGAAACTATCTCTTCATCTTCATCAATTTCATTGAGTTGATTGTTAAAAACCGCCTCTTCTTCTGTCAATTCATTAATAAATAAATCTTCATTCAGATCTTCATCATTATCAGGTTTCGCATCTGCAAGAACTCTTTCTTCGTCTATAAAACTGAAGACTTTTTCACTGGCATTGAAAGTTTCGTTTTCATCAATTTCATTCAGCTGGTTATTGAAAACCGCTTCTTCTTCCGTAATGCTGTTGTGAGGAGTCTTTTCCTGAACAGCCGTTTCCTGACCATAGTTTTCTTCCACAAAACTCACCATGTTTTCATGGAATTCATTTTCTACGATCTCATCGAGCTGATGATTGAATTTTTCCTCTTCATCTGCTGATGTTCCTGAATAATTTTCATTCTCGTTTTCATCAATTTCATTAAATTCATTATTAAAAATGGCCTCTTCTTCCGTCACTTCATGATGAGATTCATGTACATCATCCGAACTTAAAGAAACATGCTGATTCTCTACATTCTGCTGTGGATGATCTGTTATAAAATACTCAATGTTTTTTTCCAGAAGCCTTAAAAAGAGATCCTGTTCGCAAGCTCATCTACAAGATCCTGCTTGGAAAGTAATTCGTCTACATTGTTTATTTTCTCCAAAATATCAATGATATTTTTGGATTCAAAAAAATTTTTTCCTTTAAATCTTGGATGTTCTGCATAATAAGAATCTTATTAAAATTGCTTACTTTTGATCTTAAAAATATACGGCTAATTTAACAAATGTTTTTAGAAAATACAATTAATCATTCCAAACAAAGTGGTTGGATGGAAGTTATTTGTGGCTCTATGTTTTCCGGAAAAACCGAAGAGTTGATCCGGAGATTACGCAGAGCAGAAATGGCAGGACAGAACGTGGAGATTTTTAAACCGAGACTGGATATACGATATTCCGAAGATGACGTTGTTTCTCACAATCAGAACAAAATCCGGAGTACGGCAGTAGATAATCCCAATGAAATTCTCCTCCTGGCTTCCAACTGCGATGTGGTAGGAATAGATGAAGCACAGTTTTTTGATGAAAGCATTGTTGATATTGCCAATCAGCTTGCCAACAGCGGCATAAGAGTAGTGATTGCAGGCCTCGATATGGACTTCCTGGGACGACCGTTCGGGCCCATGCCCAATCTGATGGCGACTGCAGAATATGTTACAAAAGTGCATGCTATTTGCAAGAGAACGGGTAATCTGGCCAATTATTCGATGAGGACTTCACAGGGAAATGATCTGGTAGAGCTTGGCGAAACCGAAAGCTATGAAGCGGTAAGCCGCCGCGTTTTTATAGATGAAGTACTTTCAAAAGAAAATAGCTGTAAAAACAGCAAAATATAAAAGTGGCTATTTAATATAAAAGAAAAGCGAAAAAGCCAGACCGTAAAATACTTAACAAGGAAAACATCCTTTTACTATTTTACCTTTTGACATTCGCTAAAATATAAAGCAGAAGGGGCACCAATGAACTATACAGTAAAACAAATTGCAGAGATCACCAATGCGCAAATCATTGGAGACGGAAACCTGTTGATCAGAAATATAGCATTCGACAGCAGGATTATCTATTCAACGAAAAATACGGCATTTATTGCGATCAATACGCATAAGAATTCCGGTGAAAAATTCATTGAATCTGCAGTGGACCGCGGTATCGATGTAATTATTTCCGAACATCAGGATGCCAGGTTTGAACATGTTACATGGATTATAGTTGACAATTCGATAGATTTTCTTCAAAAACTGGCTCAATATCATTTCGAGCATTCTCACCTGAAATCTATCGGAATTACCGGAAGCAACGGAAAAACCATCTTAAAGGAATGGCTTTACCAATGCCTGTGGAATGAATTCCCTACTGTAAAAAGTCCAAAAAGTTTCAATTCCCAGATCGGCCTTCCGCTTTCCCTGCTGCAGATCAACAACTCTTATGAGCTTGGAATTTTTGAAGTAGGAATTTCAAAGCCTCACGAGATGGAAAAGCTGGAAAGCATATTCCATCCACAAATCGGCCTTCTAACCCATATTGGGAATGCCCATGCAGCCAATTTTCAATCTGAAGATGAACTGATAGACGAAAAAATAAAGCTTTTTAAAGCTTCTGAGGTCATTATTTACAATGGCGATAATTCATTGGTCAGCAAAAAGATAAATGAATTATATTCAACCAAAAAATTAATATCTTACGGTCTTAAGAAAGACAATCAGGTTTTCATTAAAGAAGATGTTTCTAAGGATGAAAAAATAACGGTTGTTTATTTTAACGAAGAGATCTCCTTCCCTGTTCACCAGAGAGATGAAGCCACACTTACCAATGCCCTGGCATTGATTACCGTTTTAAAGGAGCTGAAGATTGATAATCTGAAAATTATTGAAAAGATCAATTCTTTAAAAGCTGTAGAGATGCGTCTGGAAGCTATTGAAGGAATTAAAAATAACATCGTCATCAACGATTCATTTAACCTGGACCTGGATTCCCTGAAAACCGCCCTCCAATTTCTGAATGAATACAATAAACCTAAAAAATCTTTGGTACTGACGGATATTGTCGGGGTAAATTCAAATTCCAAAGAATTGTACGAGGAAGTTTCTGAGCTGGTGAATGACCAGAATTTTGACTCTGTATTCCTGATCGGTGATGAAATATCAAAATTCAGTGAATTATTTAAAGCTAAAACCTCCACTTTTGTCAGTACTCAGGAACTAATTGAAAGTAGAAGACTTACAGAAATTGAAAACCAGATTATTCTCCTCAAAGGAGCAAGGAAATTTGAGATTGAAAAGCTTAAAGATATCCTTGAACTCAGAAAGCATGACACTGTTCTGGAAGTCAACCTGAATGCTATTCTTCACAATATCAACTATCATAAATCCCTGCTGAAGCCGGGAACCAAAATGATGGCCATGGTAAAAGCAAATGCTTATGGATTAGGAAGCTATGAGATTTCTGAATTCCTGCAGCATCACCATATTGATTATTTTGGGGTTGCTTATGCTGATGAAGGTGTAGAACTTCGTAAAAAAGGGATCACCACTCCTATTGTGGTTATGAACCCTGAACAGCACAGCTACGAAGCCATTATTGAATATAACCTGGAACCGGAAATTTACAGTTTCAGGGTTTTGGAATTATTCTACGAAGCAGTACAGAAATCCGGCTATGATAAAAAATACCCTATTCACATTAAACTGGAGACCGGCATGCACCGTCTTGGTTTTAAAGATTTTGAATTGGATCAACTAAGCGAAACTTTAAGCCATAAAAACGTAAAAGTTCAGAGTCTATTCAGTCATTTATCATCTTCTGATATGCCTGAGGAGAAGGAATTTACCTACAACCAATTGGAAGTCTTCGAAAAAATTCCTCTTACCTGATTGAAAAGCTGGGCTACACTCCTATCCGCCATATTCTTAATTCCTCAGGAATAACAAGCTACACGGACCACCAGTATGACATGGTACGAATAGGGATCGGAATGCTTGGAGAATCACCGGATAGTGAAATACAAAAACAGCTTCAGTCTGTAGTAAGTTTTAAAACCGTAATTTCACAGATCTCAACAGTTGACACTGGAGAGTCTGTAGGGTACAGCAGAAAATATAAGCCTGATCATGCCACTAAGATTGCCACTATTCCTGTAGGATATGCAGACGGAATCCCAAGACTGATCGGGAACCAGATGGGAAATGTAGGCGTCCACAAAATACTGGCTCCTATAGTCGGAAATATCTGTATGGATATGATGATGATCAATGTAGACCAGATCCCTAATGTAAAGGAAGGTGACACCGTTACCGTTTTTAATGCAAAACCAAGTTTAAAAGAATTCGCAGGCTACTGCAAAACTATAACCTATGAAGTGTTAACCTCCATTTCGCCGCGGGTGAAACGGATTTATATAAAAGACTAGTTATGAGAAAACTCCTGATCCTTCTCTTCGTATTTCAACTTCTTATGATCCATTCCCAGGTGAAAAAGGATCTGGTCATACCAAAAAATCCAAAAATAGGTCTTTCACTTGCGGGTGGCGGTGCCAAAGGATTTTCACATGTCGGAGTACTGAAAGTGTTAGATTCGTTGGGAGTAAAGGTCGATTACATCTCCGGGACCAGTATGGGGGCCATCGTAGGTGGGTTATATGCTTCAGGATATTCTGGGAAAGAAATAGAAAAAATTGTAATGGATACGGATTTCTATTCTCTTATCATGGATCCGAAATCCAGGCAGGAATCTTCTTTCTTCAATAAATCCGTAGATAAATACCTTCTATCTATTCCGTTAAAGAACGGAAAAATATCCCTTCCCTCCTCCATAAGCTCCGGCCAGAGAAATGTATATCTTCTGAAGGAACTTTTCAAAAACGTTTCGAATATTGATGATTTCTCCAAATTACCCATCCCTTTCATGTGTGTTGCCACCAATCTGGAAAGCGGGAATATGGAGATTTTCGAAAAAGGAGATCTTGTACAGTCCATCATGGCGAGTTCAGCATTTCCATCGCTTATGGATCCCGTTAAAATTGGCGACAGTATTTACATAGATGGAGCTATGACGGTTAATTATCCTTCGAAGCCATTAAAGGACAAAGGAATCGATATCGTGATTGGTGTGGACCTTAACCAGGATCTATCGAAAAGAGAGGATTTAAACAACATTATTTCAATTCTGAACCAGGTTATTGATTTCGGAATCAAAAGAGATACGAAAAGGCAGTACAAATACACAGATATTAATATCAAGCCAGACTTGAAAGGCATGACCGCAACAAGTTATGATGAGAAGAAAAAATTCTTGACAGCGGGTATGCGGAAGGAAAAAATATGCTGAGATACTTGATCAGCTTCCAAAGCGCCAGTTTGACCGCCTCAGGGAGCGCGTAAATCCAATATATTCCAATGTATACAAGATTGACAGCATTTCCCTGGATGGGGGCCGTATTTACGGTAAAAACTATGTTCTGGGAAAAATGGGTCTCCGCCTCCCTTCCATGCAGACCTACGGCTCTATTAACAAAAAAATAGATAAACTGGTTGCCACCAATAACTACCGTTTTATCAATTATGACATCATCCCGGAAAATGATGCCAATTATCTGAAACTATACGTTACCGAAGATGAAGCCCGCCATTTCCTGAAAGTAGGACTGCATTATGATGAAGTATTCAAGACCGGTCTCCTTATGAATTATTCGGGAAAACGTCTTTTATTTAAGAATTCAAATCTTTCACTGGATGTGGTGGTAGGCGATAAACCAAGATATTATCTGAATTACTTTATAGACAACGGATACATTCCGGGCTTCGGTATTTATTCTTCCGGAATGAGCTTTGACCTGAAAAACGTGGACAATAATATTGTTGATAAATGGGAATGGTTCAGGAATGAAGCTTTTATACAGTCTGTATGGAAAGATAAATTTGCCATCGGGGGCGGGATCAGTCACGATTATTTCGGAGCAGAGATAAATGGCGAGCATGAAAGATATATGAGGTTTTTAAATCCTTATGTCTTCCTGAAAAGCGATACCCAGAATGATAAAGATTTCCCTTCCAGAGGTATTTACATCAATGCTGAAGGAAAAGTAGTCGACCTTTTGAAATCTGAAGTGGAGAAGAGAATTATCCAGGTTAAAGCCGATATAAGGCTAAATGTTCCAATTTCCAAGCAGTTTTCCTACCGTCTTAACCTTTACGGAGGAATTACAATTGGTGACAATCTGTCGGAATTTTACCAATACAGACTTGGAGGAATTTTTGAACAGAATATAATCAACTTCAAGAGTTTCGGAGGGTTTTATTTTGCACAGCTTAATACCAACAATGTCATCCTTATCTCCAATGATATTCAGTTTAAATTCAACAAAAACTATTTCCTGAGTGGAAATTTCAGCTTTGCTAACCTTTCGGACGATATCAACTTCGAAGATACAGTTAAAGTAAATTATAGCTCAGTAGGACTTACGGCTGGATACAAATCTCCGTTCGGGCAGATCAAAATTAATTTTAGCCATTCACTTAAAAACAATCAAAAAGGCATATTCAGTGTTATTTTAGGACACTGGTTTTAATACAATGATACAATTCTTTTACGAAAACTTAGAAGAATCTGTGAGTACAGATTACAAAAAATGGCTGGAAGATATTATTCTTTCAGAAGAAAAAAACCGGGTGAAATCAATTATATTTTCTGCGATGATGAATATTTGCTGAAGATTAATCAGGATTATTTGCAGCATGATTACTATACCGATATCATCACTTTCGATTATGTAAAAGGCAAAACAATAAGCGGAGAGATTTTCGTATCTTTGCAGCGAATTTCGGACAACGCTTCTACCCTTTCCAGAGATTACGAGGAAGAACTAAAAAGAGTCCTCGCCCATGGAATCCTTCACCTGGCAGGATACAAGGATAAGACGGAAGAAGAAGAGAAAGAGATGCGAAGAATGGAAGATTTATATCTGGCTAAGTTTAAGGAAACAAATCCTTAATAAATTGAAGAATTACTTAAAGAACAATCCGTAAAGCATTCAATTATAGCTAGTATAAAAGCTCATCTGGAGCGCATTCTTCAAAAATGTTTCACGTGAAACATTCATGGAAAATAGTAAAAAAATAAGAGCTTTAAATAAGCAATATAAAAATGATTTCAGAAATATACGACGTAATTGTAGTAGGTGCCGGACATGCAGGATGTGAAGCTGCAGCCGCGGCTGCGAACCTAGGTTCAAAGACCCTGCTTATTACAATGAATATGCAGACCATCGGGCAGATGAGCTGCAACCCGGCCATGGGAGGAATCGCAAAAGGACAGATCGTAAGAGAGATTGATGCTATGGGAGGATACTCCGGAATTGTAGCCGATAAATCTGCCATCCAGTTCAAAATGCTGAACCTTTCAAAAGGTCCCGCAATGTGGTCTCCAAGAACGCAAAATGACAGAATGCTTTTTGCAGAAGAATGGAGATTGGCATTAGAAAATACACCTAATCTTGATTTTTTCCAGGATATGGTGAAACAGCTTATTGTAGAAAATAATAAGGTAACCGGAGTTATTACTTCTTTGGGAATTGAAATAAAAGCTAAATCTGTAGTTCTTACCAACGGAACTTTCTTAAATGGTTTGATCCATGTTGGAGATAAGCAATTAGGCGGAGGAAGAATGGGCGAACCCAGAGCTTTCGGAATTACAGAGCAGCTTGTAAGTTTAGGTTTTGAAGCCGGAAGAATGAAAACAGGAACCCCTCCCCGAGTGGACGGAAGAAGCCTTGATTATTCCAAAATGGAAGAACAGAAAGGAGATGAAAATCCTCAAAAGTTCAGCTATATGGATACGCCTAAATTAACAAAACAATTAAGCTGTCATATCGTTTATACCAACGAAACGGTACATGATATTTTACGTGAAGGTTTCGATAGGAGCCCTATGTTTAATGGAACCATTCAAAGTTTAGGGCCAAGATACTGCCCAAGTATTGAAGATAAGATCAATCGTTTTGCAGAAAGAACGAGACACCAGCTTTTTGTAGAACCGGAAGGTTGGAAAACCGTTGAAATCTATGTAAACGGATTCAGCTCGTCACTTCCGGAGGATGTACAAATAAAAGCAATGAAGCAGATTCCAGGATTTGAAAACGTAAAAGTTTTCCGTCCGGGCTATGCTATTGAATATGACTACTTCCCTCCTACCCAGTTAAAGCATACCTTAGAAACCAAATTGATTGGCAATTTATATTTTGCAGGCCAGATCAATGGTACTACAGGATATGAAGAAGCAGCAGGACAGGGTTTAATTGCAGGTATCAACGCTCACAATAAAGTACACGAAAAAGAAGATTTTATTCTAAACAGGGATGAAGCTTATATTGGCGTACTGATTGATGATCTTATCACGAAAGGAACGGAAGAACCTTACAGAATGTTTACTTCCCGTGCAGAATACAGGCTTTTACTGAGACAGGATAATGCTGATATCAGGCTTACTAAAAAGGCATTTGACTTAGGACTTGCAAAAGAAGACAGATTAAGAAAAGTTGAAACCAAAGTATCTAAAAGTCAGGAACTTGAAGAGTTTTTACGAGAAACTTCTTTAAAACCAGGCATCATCA
The DNA here is from genome assembly GCF_056172655.1 of Chryseobacterium sp. GTID13. NCBI lineage: Bacteria > Pseudomonadati > Bacteroidota > Flavobacteriia > Flavobacteriales > Weeksellaceae > Chryseobacterium > Chryseobacterium sp. GTID13. The sequence continues at coordinate 371,283 of NZ_JAOCMB010000002.1, read as the reverse complement.
ATCCTATTCTTGAAAAATCGGAAAGCAATCCTGTAGACCAGGCTTATAAAGCTGCACAATTCCTAACCAGACCTAATATTACTTTAGAAAAACTGGATGAAATTGATACCATTAAAGAATTCTCTTCCCAATATGATGAAGAGGTAAGAGAACAGGCAGAAATCAATATCAAATATAAAGGCTATATTGAAAAGGAAAAAGAAAATGTTGCCAAGCTTAACCGCCTGGAAAATATAAAAATTCCTGAAGACTTTGATTATAAAAGCCTTTCAAGCCTTTCTTCCGAAGCAAAACAGAAAATGTCCAATGTAAGACCGAAAACTATTGCACAGGCAGGCAGAATCAGTGGTGTTTCTCCGGCTGATATAAACGTTTTACTGGTCTATTTAGGACGTTAAATAAAAAATGTTTCACGTGAAACATTTCTAAATTAAAAGCAAAAATAAGGGTGTTTATGGATTTATAATCTAAATGCCCTTGTTTTAAAATATCAAGATATCATTTCATGAGAATAAAAGATCATTTTCTTTCACAGGAAATATTTGAAATTAAAGAAACGGAAACAAAAGGAGTTTTTAAGACCTCCCCTATTCCATCCAATATTTCCAGATATTACGAAAGCGAAGATTATATTTCCCATCACCAGGATTCAGGAAGCTTAAAAGAAAAGCTTTATAAATTTCTGCAGTCTTTTAATCTTCAGTACAAAAGAAATATTCTTGCAGACAGAATTAAAAAAGGATCAAAAGTTCTGGATTATGGTTGCGGTGCCGGAGAATTTGTGAAGTATATAGAAAACGATTTTGAAACCTTTGGTTTTGAACCTGATGCAGATGCCAGAAAAGCTGCGCTCAGTAAAATATCCAAAGCTACAATACTTGATAATATTCAAACCATTCCCGACAACAGTTTGGATGCCATCACATTATGGCATGTATTTGAACATATAGAAAACCAGGATGAAATGATGGAAATATTTCACGGGAAATTGAAAGAGAAAGGCCTGTTGATTATTGCTGTTCCCAACCCCACTTCTTATGATGCAAAACATTACAAAGAATATTGGGCAGCGTATGATGTACCAAGACATATTTATCATTTCTCCAAAAACGGTATGGAAAATTTAATTTCCAAAAAACCGAATTGGAAAATGAGAAAAATCAAACCTTTGGTCCTGGACTCATTTTATATTTCGATGTTGAGCGAAAAGTACAAAAAATCACCCCTATTTTGGCTAAAAGCGGTCATCTACGGAACGATTTCTAACGTAAAGGCGCTTTTTTCGAGCGAATTTTCAAGTTTGATATACATTATCGAAAAAAAGTAGAAAATCGATTTTTGAGCCATTTCTGAAGGTCAATTTTCACCCATTTAAGCATAAAAAATAAAAATCCGGAGAATTTTCCGGATTTTATTTTTTAATACAATTCATAACATCGTGGAATTTTAAAACTAAAAACTCCCCTACTCCAAATATTTAACTTTAAAAAATATACATATTGAGATTTATAAAACTGAGGGGGAAAAAATTAAAGTCAAAAAAACTTAAGAAGATAATCTCTTCGATTGAAAAAATTAAAATTAAGTTTGATACTGACCAGTAGAGAAATTGAAATTTCTAAATTTTCCTTTTCTACTTAAAAATTATATTTTGTTAAAAATTACAGATATCCACATCTTTTTAACAAAAACGGAAAATAGTAGGTGATTTTCTGAAATCATGACTTTATTGCAAAATTTCATATCAAACATAAAAATTAGATGCATAAATAAAAAAGACCGTCACTTGGACGGTCTTCTATAGAGATAGAATATTTTAAATTATTTATTAATCGCAGCAACTCCCGGAAGCTCCAGTCCTTCCAGACTTTCAAGCATCGCACCGCCACCTGTAGAAACATAGCTCACTTTATCATCATAACCGAACTGCTTCACAAAAGCAACACTGTCTCCTCCTCCTACTAAAGAGAAAGCTCCCAGTTTTGTAGCTTCAGCGATACTGTCACCAAGAGCAACAGTTCCACCTGCAAAGTTTGACATTTCAAAAACCCCGATCGGGCCATTCCAAAGAATTGTTCTTGAATTTAAAAGAACATCATTGAACTGATCTCTTGATTTATTGCCGGCATCAAGCCCCATCCATCCTTCAGGAATTGCATAAATATCTACTTCTTTCATTTCAGCATCATTATTGAAGGCTTCCGCAATAATTACATCAGAAGGAAGATATACTTTTACTTTATTCTCTTTAGCTTTTCCTAAAATCTCAAGAGCCAAAGGAAGCTTATCCTCTTCTACTAAAGAGTTTCCTATCTTTCCTCCTAAAGCTTTGATAAATGTGAATGCCATACCTCCTCCGATAATCAGATTATCAATAGCCGGTAGTATATTTTCTATAATGGTAATTTTAGTTGAAACCTTAGATCCTCCAAGTATGGCAGTTACAGGCTTTTCTCCCTTCTTCAATACTTTTTCAATCGCCTCCAGCTCTTTAGCCATCAGTAAACCGAAAAATTTAGTTGACTTAAAATACTGGGCAATAACTGCTGTAGAAGCATGCGCTCTGTGAGCTGTACCGAATGCATCATTTACATACGCATCTCCAAGTTTGGCAAGCTTCCCGGCAAATTCTTCATCTCCTTTCTCTTCTTCATTATGAAAACGAAGGTTCTCCAATAATAAGATTTCTCCCGGCTGAAGCTCAGAAGCAGCCTTTTCAGCCTTGTCTCCGATACATTCATCCACAAACTTAACTTCATGCCCAAGAACAGTTGAAACTTCATCTACGATATGCTTAAGAGAAAATTCATCCTTCACCTCACCTTTCGGTCTTCCAAGATGCGTCATAAGAATGACAGAACCTCCGTCATTAAGAATTTTCTCAACCGTAGGTTTTACAGCTGCTATTCTTGTATTGTCTGTCACCTTCAGCTGATCGTCCTGCGGAACATTGAAATCCACTCTTACCAGAGCCTTCTTATCTTTAAAATTGAAATCATTGATTGTTTTCATAAATATCTTTGAATTTTCTTTTTCACAAATGTAAGCTTTTAAACATTTTCAACGGAACCATTAAAACAAAAGTTTTGGAAAACTTTCCCCAACCCCAATCATCCATTAATCAACAATTTTTTTCTCTTTAAAAAAGAAATAATGTAGTTGTTGTTGAGTATTGTTAGTTTCGGGGATAAGTTTTACTGAAATATTTGATAACAAATAGTTTTTATTCAATTCATATTTAATTCACATTATAATCTCTTGTAAATCTGCTTTTTCACATACTTATTCACATCTGTTAGTAACTTCCCCGCGAAACCATTATTAGTAATTTTATTCTGGAAAAACTTCGGATTGTGTGAAGAAAACATTTTTGAAATTGTGATTAAATTTTTCAATTACATTTTCCATTACGAAATAAATTCATCTTTAAAAATAGAAAGTTGAGAAAAGTTTTCCACAGTTACTCACACCGCTTTTCACAATTTACTCCCGAACAATTCACAGACTTTGTTATTATTCTTACCTTTGTATTGAAATAAAATCTAAAAAGACCTAATAAGAGTATTATGAAAAGAAAAATAGCTATTGCTGCAGACCATGCGGGCTATGAATACAAGGAGATTGTTAAGAACTATCTCTCAGAAAAGTTTGATGTTCAGGATTTTGGCACGTTTTCCACAGACAGTGTGGATTATCCGGACTTTGTACACCCTGCTGCAACTTCGGTTGAAAACGGGGAGAATGAATTGGGAATTTTATTCTGCGGAAGCGGAAACGGAGTTCAGATCACAGCAAACAAACACCAGAAGATCAGATGTGCCCTTTGCTGGATGCCGGAGATTGCAGTGCTGGCGAGACAGCATAATGATGCAAATATGATCTCTATCCCGGCCAGATTTATCTCTAAAGAGCTGGCGATAGAAATTGCAGACAAATTTCTTTCCACGGACTTTGAAGGGGAAGACACCAGAACAGAGTTGATAAAATTGCTGTTTGCTAAAAATATAAAGGCCTGTAATTTGATTTACAGGCCTTATTTATTATTTATTTTGTATATTTGTACCAGCTAATAGAGAATTACCACTCTATTATTTCCATACAGGGCCTGCATATTAAAAGATATTTAATCAAAGGTTTTTCTCCCCTCTTCTCCATATTTGTAGTAATTTTATACAGATTAAAGTTTCCTTTATAAATAAATTGGAAGGAAAATTGATGCTGTATAATTAATAAGAAATGAATCTTATTTTCATACAGTGCCGATAAATAGTTGATAAATGCAGACAGAAAAATAATAGCTGCAAAATAAAATAAAGATGTAATATTCATTCTGAGAGGATTTCCGGAAACTGAATTTAGATAGTATAAGGTAATACAATAAAATTCCGGATAAAATATTCCTTAGGAAATAAGGATTTTAAAACTCTTAAATTCCAACCAGATTATTACAGTTAATAACAATTAAATAACATTAAGAAAATGCCAAGAAAAGGTAAATATATAAGCCATAAAAACGAACAGAAACTCATAGAGATCGGAAGACAGATCCTGCGTTTCATGAATACCAATTCGTCAAAGATCTATAACTATAAACAGATCGCAGACGGAATAGATTATAAAAATCCACGACAGAGAGAGCAGGTAATCCAGGCTCTTCATAAGCTTCAGGGGTCTGAGAAGATCAAAGAAGTGGAAAAAGGAAAATATATCGTCAACCTGAAGATCGCAGGAACTTTAACAGGTATCATCGATTTCAATCAGTCCGGTAACGCCTACGTAAGTGTAGAAGGCGTGGAAGATGATATTTTTATTCACTCCAAAAATGTAAAAGATGCATTACAGGGTGATAAAGTTCTGATCATCACTTATCATTTCAAAGGAAAAAAACTGGAAGGCTCCGTTCTGGAAGTTCTGGAGAGAGCAAGAACTGAGTTTGTAGGAACATTCCAGCTCGTTGCCCATAAAGATTTTGGATTCGTGGTTTGTGATAAAAAAACGATCAATACAGATATTTTTATTCCGAGAACAAAATTCGGAGGAGCTGAAAACGGTGATAAAGTCATCGTTAAAATGACAGAATGGAAACCAGGAGATAAAAATCCGGAAGGAGAAATTATCCAGGTCCTTGGAGCCCCGGGCGAGCACGAAACAGAGATCCACTCTATTCTTGCAGAATACGGACTACCTTACGAATTCCCAGAGGAAGTGGAACTGGATGCCGATAAAATAGATCGCAGAATTACAGATGAGGAAGTAGCAAAACGTTGGGATATGCGTGATATATGTACATTCACCATCGACCCTAAAGATGCGAAAGACTTTGATGATGCGCTTTCGATCAGAAAACTGGAAAACGGATTCTGGGAGATCGGTGTTCACATTGCAGACGTTTCCCATTACGTGGTTCCCGGGACTATCCTGGATGATGAAGCCTACAACAGGGCAACTTCGGTTTATCTTGTAGACCGCGTGGTTCCGATGCTTCCGGAAGTTTTAAGTAATGACGTATGTTCCCTGCGTCCGAATGAAGATAAATATACTTTCTCAGCAGTTTTCCAGCTGAATGATAAAGCGGAAATCCAGAAACAGTGGTTCGGAAGAACGGTGATCCATTCAGACAGAAGGTTCACCTATGAAGAGGCCCAGGAACGTATAGAGACAGGAGAAGGAGATCTTGCAGAAGAAATCAATACACTGGACAGGCTGGCGAAAATTATGCGTGACCAGCGTATTAAAAACGGAGCCATTACATTCGACAGAAGCGAAGTAAGATTCAATCTGGATGAAAACAGTGAGCCTGTAGGGGTTTACTTTAAAATAAGCAAGGATTCCAATCACCTGATCGAAGAATTCATGCTGCTGGCCAATAAAAAGGTGTCCGAATTTGTATCATTAACCCATAAAGGCGGTGTTACAAATAATACCTTTATATACAGGGTGCATGATGATCCGGATCCTGCAAAACTGGAAGCATTGAGAGATTTTGTATCTACTTTCGGTTATAAAATGAACCTTGACAATACCAAAAAAGTTGCAGAATCATTGAATAACCTTCTTCATGATGTGAAAGGGAAAGGCGAAGAAAATATGATCGAAACCCTGGCAATGAGAAGTATGAGCAAAGCGGTATATTCTACAGAACCTATCGGCCACTACGGTTTAGGTTTTGAATACTACAGCCACTTCACCTCTCCTATCAGACGTTATCCCGACCTTCTTGCCCACCGTTTGCTGCAGCATTACCTGGATGGAGGAAAATCTCCAAGCAAAGGAGAACTTGAAGAGAAGGCCAAACACTGCAGTGCGATGGAAAGACTGGCTGCCGATGCAGAGAGAGATTCTATTAAGTTTATGCAGGTGAAGTTTATGGAAAAACATCTTGGAGAAACCTTCAGTGGTGTCATCTCCGGTGTTGCGGAATTCGGTTTCTGGGTTGAAATCCCTGAAAACGGTGCCGAAGGACTCATCAAATTAAGAGATCTTGTAGACGATTCCTATTCTTATGACGCTAAAACCCATGCAGTATATGGAAACAGAACCGGTAAAAAATATCAGCTGGGCGATGAAGTGAGGATCAAAGTAGTAAAAGCAAACCTTATTCAGAAACAGTTGGACTTTAAGATTGTTGATTAATTAAATCATAAAGTCTAACTTTGTATAAATGGGATGAATTTTTTTTCATTTTAAAATACTATTGAATGTTTGAACTTGTACTTTCTGCCATTGTCTTAGGATTTATGCTGAGCCTGGTTTTTATAGGACCTATTTTTTTCCTTTTAATTGAAACCAGCTTCACCAGAGGACCCAGACATGCTCTGGCACTGGATCTTGGTGTCATTACGGCGGATTTGTTATGCATCGTTGCTGCCTATTATGCAAGCGCGGACATTGTTACTTTGATAGATAAGCATCCCGGATTTTACAGGATCACTTCCATACTTATTTTCGTGTACGGGATCGTTATGATGGTCACCAAGACCAAAATGCATATGCCCGGGGAAGAAAAAATCATTGGCCAGAACTATTTTAAAACGTTTTTCAATGGTTTTTTCTTTAATCTTTTAAATGTAGGGGTGATACTTTTCTGGCTGGTTACGGTAATCTCCGTAAGAAACCAGTATCCTGATACCAGCAGCTTTATTTTGTACATAAGCATCGTTATCGGAACGTACTTGTGTATTGATCTTGCTAAAATATTCCTTGCGAAACAATTTCACGATAAACTTACCCAGAAACTTGCCAACCAGATCAGAAGAATCGTTGGCGGGATTCTTATTGTTTTCAGTTTCTTTATTTTCCTGCAGAGCTTTAAGAAATTTAATCAGTTCGACAGGCGATTGGAAGAAGCTGAGAAAAAAGAAATAAAGTATCAAAAAACAGAATGAAAAAAATAATATTTCCCAAACCTCTTAAAAAAGGAGCCAGAATAGCCGTTATTTCCCCTGCCGGAGCAGTAGATGCCGCTCAGCTTGAAAAAGGGATAGAAATGATTAAAAACAGAGGGTTTGAGCCTGTTCTTGGTGAACATCTTTACACTAAATTTTCAAACGGATATAATTATGCAGGCACAGAAAGTGAAAGGCTGAGCGATATCAACCAGGCTTTCAATGATGACAGCATTTCTGCAGTCTGGGCTTCCAGAGGTGGTTACGGATGCCAGCATCTGGTTCAGCATTTGAAACTTAAAAAATTCACAGAAAATCCGAAATGGTACATCGGCTACTCAGATAATACCGTTATTCAAAGTTATTTATTGAATAAAGGATTTGCATCAATCCATGGGCAAACCATCAAAACATCCAGTTTTGGAGTTACTGATGAGAGTTACGATATGATCTTTGATGTATTAAAAGGCAAAATGCCTAAATATGCCTTAAAATCTCATGAATTGAATAAGCAGGGGAATATTGAAGGCGAACTGGTCGGAGGCAATTTAGCCCTGATCTATGCCCTTTTGGGAACCAAATATTCTTTTGATTTCAGGGATAAAATTTTATTCATTGAAGATATTGGTGAAAATTTCTATGCTCTGGACAGAATGATCATGAGCCTGGAGCTTGCCGGTGTTTTCGGGAAAATAAAAGGACTTATCATTGGCGGGATGACCAATATGGGCGACGAAAAAGAAAATAAAAGCTATGAGGAAAGCTTCGATGAATTCGCTTACAAATTGATTTCAGAAAGAATCTCAAAATATAAATTCCCGGTTGTTTTCGGCTTTCCGAACGGGCATATTAAAGACAACAGACCTCTGATTATCGGAGGAAATGTGAAAGTACAGGTTAAGGATAAGGTGAAGATTGAGTTTTAAAATCAGAAGAATTATATGAAGTTTACTGAGAATTTTGAGCCTGTAAAAATGACTCCGAATCTTGTAAAAAGCATGCTGTATATTATTTTTTTGGCTACAGTATTATCATATTTTCTCTTTTTTGATAAAAGATTAAAACTTGAGTATACCGAGACATGTCCCTGTAATACTGAATACGCTCTTTCCCAGTATGATCAAAGAGGAAATATTTGGGAAGGAAAAAAATACGCTGGTGATCCTGATCTTAAAACATTTAAAATCAAAAATAGAATGGGCTTTACAATCAGCAAGCTTGAAAATATTGATTTTTATAAAATAGATGATACCATCTTCACACCCTCAGAAAAAAATAAATTCGATTTATCAAAACGTTTTTACTGGGATTGTAAAAGTAAAGAGGTCTGGATATCAAAAAACTATAAATTATCTTTTAAATAATGGCAACTCACAATGACTTTGGGAAGCAGGCAGAAGATGTAGCAGCAGAATACTTGCAGAAAAACGGCTACAAAATCCTTGTGAGAAATTTCCGGTTTCAGAAAGCTGAAATTGATATTATTGCTGAAAAAGATAACCTGATCATTATTGCAGAAGTGAAAGCCCGTTCTACAGATGCTTTTATGTTGCCTCAGGAAGCTGTAACCAAAACAAAGATCAAATCTATAGTGGCTGCGGCCAATCATTATCTGGAAAAATTTAATAAAGATCAAGAAGTGAGGTTTGATATTATTTCTGTTCTGCCTGATGAAAAGAAAAACTTAATTATTGAACATATAACGGATGCTTTCGAAGCATTTGATGCTAATTGAATATTAATAAATCAAACCGTTAATCAAAATTTATATATGCCATTTGTAAGAATTAGTTTGCCCAAAACACTGAGTCTGGAAGAGAAAAACCAAATTTCTATTTCTATTCATCAGTCTTTAATTAAAGAGTTTAATATCCCTGTTGATGATTACTTTCATGTTATTGAAGAATTAGATTCACATCAGATTAAATTTCCTCAGAATTATCTTGGAGTTTCACATACAGAGACAATTATTTACATTCAGATTATTGCAGGAAAAGGAAGGGACCTGGAAAAGAAGAGAAGGTTATATTCTTCTATTGCAGAAGAAATATCAAAATCTACTTCAGTCACAAAAAACAATATTGTTATTGTGTTACTTGAAAACAATATTCAGGAAGACTGGTCATTCGGAAATGGAGAAATACAGGAATCTAAACATTTGTTACCAACTAATAAAGGATAGTATTCTGGAAAAATGTAGCAGATTATCAATTGTTGTACTGCTATGTTATTAGATTGGTACATTAAAATTTACATTTTTTATGAAAACAATACTCATCACCGGAGCCACTTCCGGAATAGGAAAATCTACAGCAGAGCTTCTTGCCAGACAAGGCAACAGAATTATTATCTGCGGGAGAAGAAATGAAGTTTTAGAATCTTTGAAAACCGAATTTTCTCAATATACCGAAATATTTAGTTTAAAGTTTGATGTAAGAAATCTTGAAGAAGTTGAGAAAGCTATAAATTCCCTGCCTGAAGAGTGGAAAAATATCGATGTTCTAATCAATAATGCAGGCAATGCCCATGGTTTGGAACCTCTTTCTTCCGGAAACACAGATGATTGGGATTCCATGATAGACGGTAATGTAAAAGGTCTCCTATATGTGTCCAAAATGATTATCCCATCAATGAAAAGCCGTAATTCCGGACATATTGTAAACATTAGTTCAGTGGCGGCAAGACAAACTTATGCGAACGGTACAGTGTACTGTGCAACTAAAAAAGCAGTTGATGTAATTTCTGAAGGAATGCGTCTGGAACTTACTGAATTCGGGATCAAAGTAACCAATATTCAGCCAGGTGCTGTAGAAACAGATTTTTCGCTTGTAAGATTCAAAGGTGACAGCGAGAGAGCTGCTACCGTATATGCCGGTTATGAAGCCTTAAAAGCGGAAGATATTGCAGACGCTATCGCTTACTGTATCAACGCCCCAAAACATGTGATGGTTTCAGATATGACTATTTATCCGAGTGCCCAGAGCGAACCGAGAACCATTTACAGAAAATAGTCTCAAAATAAACGCATAAATTTGCAGAAGATCCGGAGGTCATCCAGTCTTCCGTAATTTCGACATTAGCTTAAAATAAAAGAGATGAAAATTCTATATCTGGAAACCTCTTCCAAAAACTGTTCTGTAGCTGTTTCAGATGATGAAAAGCTCCTGTGCCTTTGTGAGGAAGTTTCCGAAAACTATAAACAATCCGAAAGCCTCCATACTTATGTAGAATGGGCTTTGGAAGGTGCAGGCATCGCAATGAAAGATATTGAAGCCGTATCCTTGGGAAAAGGGCCTGGTTCTTATACAGGATTAAGAATCGGAGCTGCTTCTGCAAAAGGATTCTGCTACGGACTTAAAGTGCCCTTAATTGCTGTAAATTCTTTAGAAACGATGATAGAGCCTTTTTTAGGCAAAAACTATGATTATATAGTGCCATTAATCGATGCAAGGAGAATGGAGGTATATACGGCCGTTTATGACGGCGTGACGGGACAGGAACTTTCGCCGACCGAGGCTAAGATTTTAGATGAAGCTTCTTTCCAGGAGTTTAAAGATAAAAAAGTGATCTTTGTAGGAGACGGCGCAAAGAAAGCAAAAGATATCCTGGATCTTCCTGATGCGGAATTTAAAGATGATGCTTATCCTTCTTCTCAGTTTCTTATCAAAAAGACCATAGAAAAGATCAGCCGGAAAGAATTTGAAGATATTGCCTATTTTGAACCTTTTTATCTCAAGGATTTCCATGGAGTAAAGAAAAAGAATTCATCAGATTCTAATTGACTTTAAAAAATAGACTAAAAAAGCGAAGACTTAATCTTCGCTTTTTTTATTTTAATGAGGCATTTCAGGAATTGCATCAGGATTATTTTCCTTACTCTTATCCTTCTTTAGCTTCTGTTTAGGTTTTTTAGGGTCAGTATTGGCATCCTGTATAAATTGCTGAAGCTGGGCATTCTTATCATTTCCAGCTGGATTTACTGGAATACCATTATTCATATTCTGGGTAGGCTGTGCAGGCATTTCCGGCTGCTGGGAAATAGAATTCCCTTTATTATCGGTCGCCTGGAAAGAAAGCTCACTTTTCAGATAATTCAGCATTTCTTTCGCCCTTATGCCTTCAGGGGTTTTGGAATAATTCAGTGCGATCTGTTCAAGCTGCAGGATCATCACCTCTTTTCCGCTTGTTTTTCCGGTGTTGAATGCATTCAGCAGCTGGAACTTCGGAACAAGGGCGTCTTTAGGATATTTCTGGATCGTCTGATCAATCACATCCCGGCTTTCTGTAAACTTTTCAGATTCATAAAGGGCATAAGCTTTTTTGTATTCGTTCTCAACATCTTCTGATGATTTTACAAATGAATTGTTCTTAGGATTTCTTGCAAATTCTGCGTAAGAAGTATAAGGATAGTCTTTTAAAAGGATCTGTTTTGCCTTTTCTGCGGCCTGTGGATTCTTTTGGTAGTTCATCGCAAATATTTCATACAAGGCCTGAAGCATTACTTTTTCTTCCGGTTTCACATCAACAAGATCATAGAGCGTTTTCGTTGCCAAAGGAGTATTGGTAAAGTAATTCTGGTACATCACGCCCAGTCCTAAAGAAGCAGTATCTCTATCCTTTTTAAGCTGCCCCAGTTTTTCCTGATCTGTCGGGATCTGTTCAATATAGTAAGTAGGCTCAAAACGTCTTGGATTAGGCGCTGAAGTCACTCCCAGAGCTTCGTTTTTCATATCTTCAATGGTAGCCATTTTTTTAGAATAACGCCAGTTATCAGCTAATGCACGGTCTCCCCAGATCTGCTTAAATGAAGAACTTCCCTTGCTTACTGTTCCCGTATTACTGAAATAAAAACCTTTGGTAGTTACCCCAAAATCTTCAAACGAATTGGCATTGTTGGCAAATATTGAATTGGCATTGTAATCCCCGGTATCAAAGCCTTTGTTCCTTTCTGCACGTCTTCTCTCCTGCTCTTCCTTTTCTTCTTTGACTTTAAGTTTGGCAATATATTTTGAGAAAAAGTCTGTTTTCTGGGCATCGCTCATCTTTGCCAATGCAAGAATACTGTCATTCTTCTTGATCAGATAATAATTTTTAGAGATCTTCTTGATATATTCCGACTGGTCTTTTAAAAGGACTTTGGAAGGCTCGTAAGTCATTACCGTAAGGGCAGAATCGTAGTATGTTCCGGCTCCTATGTAATCATTTTTTTCAAGATAGCTCTTCCCTATTTCATAATAGGTAAGGCCTCTCACCTGCGGATCAGACACTTTCTCAAACAATGATTTTTTAAAGAATTCCTGCGCTTCATCCTTTTTTCCGGCTTTATTAGCCATTAAGCCTAAAGCATAGTAAAATTCATTCTTTCTTGAGCCGTAAGTTCCTTTTTTACTGATTCCTTCAAGATAATTTTTAGCACCATTATAGTCACCTTTTCCATTGAAAGTTTTAGCGATTGCAATCTGGGATTTTACTTCAAACTCAAAATCATTGGCATATTTATAAGCTTGTGTATAGCTTTCACGGGCCTTATCATTCTGGCCCAGGTTTTCAGCAACCTGCCCTCTCAGGTAAGCAATTCTGCTTTTCAGTTTTCTGTCGGAATTCAGCTCAAAAGCCCTGTCAAGCTCCACTACGGCTTCATTTAATTTCCCTGCATCCAGAAGAGCCTCAGAATGGTAAATGCTCAACAGTTTTGCATAGCTCTTATTGATATCCTCTCCTTGCAGTTTGGCAAAAGTTTCATTGGCTTTATGATAATCCTTGATCTGTGCATACGCTACACCCTGATAAATTCTTGCCAGCGGAAGCCTTTTATCATCCTTCATATGGGTAAAAACATAGTTCAGGGCATCCAGTGCCTGTACAGCTTTATTCTGATAAATCCTGGACTGTACGAGGATCATATAGGCATCAAAAATCTTCTTATTTTTTTCTTCACCGCTTCTGATAACGGAGTATTTATTGATGGCTTTTTGAGCTTTTGCTTCAGCAATTTCTAAAGTGGTTGCCCCTTTATTCTGAAGCTCATCAGGCATTGCCGGAGTTGCATTTCCTTTTGCGTTCGGCATTGAAGGAGGCATTCCCGGTGCTCCCCTTTCAGAACCCCGGTTGATTTCACCCATTTTCATGGAATTTTCCGCAAATGCTTCAGACTGGCCAAGATCACTTCCCAAAGGCTGATCCTCGAACGTAAGAATAGGAATATAAGGAGCATAAAAATTATCTTTATGTCCCTTATCTCTGCTCGTAAATTCACTGTTTAACGCGTCTTTCGCATTAAAAAGGGTATTATAGTAAGTGTTGAATCCTTTTAAAAATTTGGATCGCTGTTCCGGCTTTTTCGTCTTGGTAGCACAGGAAGCAACGATACACATGATTAAAAGGAATAATATATTCTTTTTCATTATTCAATATAACTCTCTTATCTGCTTTTTATTATGAGCAGTTGATGATTTTGTAAAAATAACAAAATTTTGTAATGAATAATATTTATATTTCTTTCAAAATTTTATAAACCAAATGGGTAGGAAGTCCCATAATCGTATAGAAGCTTCCGTTCATCCTGCTGATTTTTGCCATTCCCAGCCATTCCTGGATGCCATAGCTGCCTGCTTTGTCGAAAGGCTTATAATTTTGAATGTAATATTCTATTTCATCATCCGTCATTTCATCCAGTTCTACATCCGCCACATCAGTTTCAGTAATTGTTTTACTATCGGATTTTATAGTAATTCCGGTATATACCTGATGGGTCTTACCTGACAGCAAACGAAGCATCTGTTGAGCTTCATGCTCATCTTTTGGCTTTCCGAGGATCTGGTCTTCTACGGCAACTACGGTATCGGCAGTTATCAGGACTTCATCCGCTGTTAATTCCCTGAAAGCCTTTGCTTTTAGTTCTGACAGATAAGCTGCAGCTTCTTTTATTTTAATGCCTTCCGGAAGAATTTCCTCACAGTCTATTTTTACCACTTCAAAATCAAAGCCTAGGCTCGAAAGCAGTTCTTTTCTTCTCGGTGACTGGGATGCTAAAAGTAATTTCATAAGCCGTTTTATACAGATTGGGTATTATCGTCATGCCATTTCCCCTGAACTTTCATCACCTGCTCTATCACGTCCCGTACTGCCCCGCTTCCACCTTTTTTCAGAAATATAGTCGGAGATTCCTTTCACTTCAGGAACAGCATTTTCAGGACATGCTGCAATAGCTGAGTTTTCCATGATATGAATATCTGGAAGGTCATCTCCCATTGTCAGAATCTCTTCGTTGCTAAGGTTATATTTCTTTTTAAAATCTTCAAAATCAGCCATTTTGTTGTGGGATTTCGGGTAGTAGTCTTCTATTCCCAGGTAATTGATCCTGTGCTTCACCATTTCATCGTTTCCACCAGTGATTACCCCAATCAGATAATTGTTTTTCAATGCTTTAACTACTGCATAACCGTCCAGGACATTCATTACCCTGCACATATTCCCGCCCGGAAGCAGATAGACGCTTCCGTCTGTAAAAACTCCGTCCACATCAAATACAAACGCCTTAATATCTTTTAATTTCTCTTTATAGCTCATACATTTTTTGAATAGAATGATTCATTGTCTTATAAATTTCGAGACTTTCGTCTTTTAATAGCTGCTCATGTAATTCCAGAACTCTCACATCATTCCTTACGGCAGGTCCGGTCTGGGCAGCTTTCGGGTCTATTTCATAGATTTTCTGTACCGTTTCATTAATTAGCGGCAGGAAATAATCAAACGGAATTTCCTGTGAATCCGAGATTTCTTTAGCTCTTGCGAAAAGATGATTTACAAAATTGCAGGCAAAAACAGCAGTCAGATGAATATATTTTCTCTTTTCATAGCTGCTTTCCATCACGTTTTCAGAAATTTTGGAAGCCAGCTCAGTAAGAATCTGCTGGTCCTGATCATTTTCAGCTTCAATAAAGAATGGAATTTTTTCATAATCCAGTTCTTTTGATTTTGAAAACGTCTGTAGAGGATAAAAGCTTGATTTTCTATACTCCCCTGTTAAAATTTCCTTGGGAAGAGATCCTGAAGTGTGGGCAACCAGACAGTCTTTTTTAGTGATAAGCTGAGAAACATTTTCCACAGAATTATCACTTACACAAATGATGTACAGATCTGCATCCTGGAGACGTTCCGTAGAGAAAGGAATATTCAATTCCTCAGAAATTTTTCCCAGTTCTTCCCTGTTTCTTCCAAAAATCTGTGATAATGGAATACCTTTCAGTCTAAAAGCTTTTGCCAGATGGTAAGCTACATTTCCGGAGCCTATAATTACAATTTGCATCTAACAAAGATAAGATTTTAAAGGAAGACAGAGAAAGAGCGCCGGAAGTTTTATGATGAACACTTCCTTAGCCTATTGCTTAAGGCTCACCATATAAGGATCTGATATTATTTTAAATATTTGGACTGAAAATTGAATAAGTAATTTAACTTTCGGCTATTTTTGTAATCCAAAACAGTGAAAGCATCTTATGAAGATTAAGGACGCGGAAATTATTTCGTTGATGCAGAATCCACGGACCCAGGAAAAAGGGGTACGTGCCTTGATGGATGCTTATCAGAGCAGATTGTACTGGCACATCAGAAGGATTATTGTGGATGGGGACCTGGCCCAGGATACGCTGCAGGAGACTTTTATTAAAGCCTATCAGAATTTTCACCAGTTTAAAAATGACAGCCAGCTGTATACCTGGTTGTACAGGATCGCTACCAACGAAGCACTACAGCAGGTAAATAAGATGAAGAAAATGCAGAAAACGGATGAAGATCCGGAGTATTATATGCAGAACCTGGTGGCCGACAATACAGACGGAGATGCAGAAGAAATACAGGTACTGCTCCAGAACGCTATACAAAGCCTGCCCGAAAAGCAGAAACTGGTATTTATGATGCGGTATTATGATGATCTGCCCTATGAAGAGATATCTAAAATTGTAGATATGTCCGTAGGGACTTTAAAAACGAATTATCATTATGCCAAACAGAAAATAGAAGAATATATTAAAGAAAATTACGAAAGATAATTTTTGAACCAACAGAGATGAAAGAGTTCGACATAGAAAAACTAGAACGAAAAAACATTTACAAAGTTCCGGACCATTTATTTGAAAATATCCAGAATAATGTAATGAACGAAGTGAAAGCGAATAAAAAGGCACCCATTTTTAAATTAAACTGGATGTATGCTGCTGCGGCATCATTGGCTTTGATATTTGGAGCAACGTATGTTTTCAATTCTGATCATGATACGGCAGAAAATGTGTTGAATTCAAAAACATTAGTCGAGAATAACCAGAAGCCTAAAACAGAAAGTGAACGAGCTTATGAAACACTGGAAGCAGATTTAACTTCTGTTGAAAATAATAATCAAATAGTTGTAAATCAGGAAAATAAAACTATAGCAAGCAACCCGGTGAAGGAAGTTGACCATAAAACAACTTCACAACCTGCAAAAGCAGTCACTAAACAAGAGGAAGTTAAAATGAATGAATATCTGGATACGTTTTCCAATTCTGAAATATCAGAACTGGCAAGTAATTCCACGCAGGACGTTTATTTAGATTTATATAATTAAAAGAAAGATGAAAAAGATATTATTTACACTTTTTATTATTTATGGTTTTGGTCTGAATGCGCAAAATGGGCAGACGACAGATTACGACTGGAAAAAATGGACCCTAAACAACGAAAAGAGGTAATAAACAATCTTTCTCCCGAGGAGAGAAAAGAACTTCTTAAAAAGTTCAGGAATAATATGGTGCTGGAAAATCTCGATATTGATCCCAGCGATAAAACAGAATTTACTCAGCTTTATAATGAGTATTTAGATAATCAGAAACAGATAAAAAGCCAGTTTAATTCTAATTTTAATCCGGAAACCTTATCTGATGAGGAAGCCAAAGCAAAACTTCAGCAGAGCTTCGAGGTGGGACAGAAGCTGCTGGATAACAGGAAGAAATATGCTGACAAGATGCAGCAGGTAATTCCCTGCCAGAAAGTATTAAAGCTATTCCAGACTGAAGGAATGATGAGAGATAAAATGAATGAAAGAAAGCCTCATTCCGGGTACAATAATATGGCAAGGCCCAAACAAAACCCATAATAGTTTATTTTTTTAATGTTGGACGGCTCTTACAGATTTATTCTGTGAGAGCCGTTTAATATTTATGAATTACTATTTTTGCACAAAAAATATAATGAGAAAACTGATGCAGTTGCTGTTTACTTTTGCAGCTATCATTTCTTTTTCACAAACAAAAGAAGTAATAAAGTTCAAAGGCAACATTTTAAATTACACTGAAAATACCTATAAATCCTTTAAAGTAATTGACCAGAGAGAAGATAAACAAATTGGAACGCTGCCTTTCGGAGAACAAAAAGAAATGAGAGAAGTTGTTTTTCCTACAACGCCCGATAACGATTTTAGTGCATGGTATTTAAAGAGTAATCAAACGGGTGCATCAAACGAGTTTGTTATGGTCTTAAAAAGGCTAAAGCTTTCAACGGGAGATTCTGATGGCAAAAAGACAGAGGGGAAAATAGATTTTTCTGCTCAGACTTTCGCAAAAAAAGGAGATAAGTATCAGTTTCTCTATAAAAAAGATACAGTCTTTACTTTTTATGATAAGGAGATTTCTGAACTGATGGTGAAAAATATTCCTACTATTTTTTCAGTATTTATCAAAAAATCTTATTCATTGAATCCGGTGGGAAATTCGTTGTCGTTTAGCGAGTTAGGAGATTACAGTAATTATGTAAACAATAGCTATGCTGCTTTAAAAGAAGGCCAGCTAAAAGACGGAATTTATCTGAATTATATTTCATTCTTCAACCAAACCCCTGAGTCCGGAAGCTATACTTTTGAGCTCAATAATAAAGGAGATATTACAAGAGCAGTGAAAGAAGAAAATGGAAAGAAAACTAAAATTCCTGCCTATAAAATGTTTGCCTATGTAGAAAAAGGGAAAGCCCATAAAATGACATTCTCAGGCTTCCTTGATCTTGATAAAGATGAAAAAGGCTTCTATGTTACTGCCAATCGTGGGCATCTTTTCCCTGTACAAATGAACAGTACATATGGAATGTTTGGTTTAATTGGTGGAGTTGCCGGAGCAATAGAGCAGGGAGCAAGACAGAAGAAAATGAAGAATGGAGATGTTGGAAAAGTTTATATTGATTCGCTGACCGGAGAATATGATTTTTCAGAGGAATAAAAATAATGGCTCTTACAGATTTATTCTGTGAGAGCCGTTTAATTTTGAAATGAATTCTTAGTTTTGCGGAAAATTCAATATGAAAAAAATCTTCTTCTTTATTTTAATGTTATTGTCTTTATCTTTATTTGCTCAGAGAACTGAAATTATTGAGCTTAAACAAAATATAAAAGATAAAAAGGGACTAGTCCAATCATTAACTTTAATAGATAATCGTACTGATAAAATAATTGGTACTGTTACTGATAAGAAAGAAACTGCAGAAGTAAAGTTTAAGAAGGAGGATTTGAAGGGATACTTTGAAAACTGGTTTTTAGAGAACAATAAAAAATTGGGAAATATGGATATTGTTCTGATGTTGGAAGAATTGAAAGTATATGACGAGCAAGATGGAGGTAAAGAATATCCTTATGCCAAAGCAAAAATAAAGATTTCAAGTTTTATAAAGAGAAAAGATAGATATTATTTTATTAATCGTTTTAATAATGTAATTGTCTGCAATCCAAAAAAGGTAGCTCATCCACAACACTATCTGGCTTCTTTGATATCTGATATTATAGCCGAATTCATTAAAAATTCCTATTCTGGTGTTGTTTCTGGTTCGTTTATTCCTGAAAATGAAATTAATAATTATGATCAATATTTGAGAGATAATTATAAGGTATATACTAATTCAGAGCTTAAAGATGGTGTCTATAATGATTTTAAAGGATTTCTTAATCAGGAGCCAAACCCCGGTTATTCTGTTGACAAAAATAAAAAAGGAAGAGTTACCAGGCTGGTAAAGGGAGACCTTCAGACTTCTTTTTCTGAAATGTACTGTTATGTAGAAGGAGGAAAGGCTTATAAACTTACCCCTGTAGGTTTCGATATGCTTCAGAAAGATTCGAAAGGATTTTACATCTATACTTCCAGAGCAAATCTCTTTGCTGAAGCTAAAACAGGAGGAGCTTTTGTAGGAGCAGTAGCCGGAGGTATAGTTGGTGCACTAATTGGAGCAGCTATTGATTCCGGGTCCAATTCCAATGCTGGAGCAATGAATGGAATTGGTTTTAAATCTACTCAGGAATCCAATGTTTACTTAGATTCTTTAACTGGTGCCTATATCTTTGAAAAATAAATGATACACTGAAAATTAAGCAGAGATAATCTGCCTGCTTTTTTTATCTTTGCAAATTACAACGTTCTTAAATGAAAAACATACGAAATTTTTGCATAATCGCTCATATTGACCACGGTAAAAGTACTTTGGCAGACCGTCTTTTGGAGTATACCAATACCGTTACCCAAAGAGAGCTGCAGTCTCAGACCCTGGATGATATGGATCTGGAGAAAGAACGTGGGATTACGATTAAATCTCACGCTATTCAGATGGATTATGAGTATAAAGGAGAAAAATATATCTTAAATCTTATTGATACCCCGGGACACGTAGACTTCTCTTACGAAGTTTCCCGTTCTATTGCCGCTTGTGAAGGCGCACTTCTTATTGTAGATGCTGCTCAAAGTATTCAGGCTCAAACCATCAGTAACCTGTACCTGGCTTTGGAAAATGATCTTACGATTATTCCGATTCTTAATAAAATTGACCTTCCGTCTGCAAACCCAGAGGAAGTAACTGACGAGATCATGAATCTCATCGGATGCGACTACGATGATGTTTTAAGAGTTTCTGGGAAAACAGGAGAAGGGGTTCATGATCTGCTTGAAAAAATTGTAGAAAGAATTCCTGCACCGGTAGGAGATCCGGACGCACCGCTTCAGGCTTTGGTTTTTGACTCAGTTTATAACCCGTTCAGAGGGATTGAGGCCTACTTCAAAGTAGTAAACGGAAGCATTTCCAAAAATGAAAAGATTAAATTCTTTGCTACCGGTAAAGAATACGGAGCTGATGAAGTAGGAACACTGAAATTAAAGCAGGTACCTAAAAAAACAATCGGATGTGGGGATGTGGGATATCTGGTTTCCGGAATTAAAGATGCAAGAGAAGTAAAAGTAGGAGATACGATCACTTCTTTTGAGAAACCGGCATCAGGGCCTATTGAAGGATTTGAAGAAGTAAAGCCGATGGTTTTTGCCGGAATTTATCCTATTGATTCCGAAGATTTTGAAGAATTGAGATTCTCTCTTGAAAAATTAAGACTGAATGATGCTTCACTGGTATTTGAACCGGAAAGTTCAGCTGCTTTAGGATTCGGTTTCCGTTGCGGATTCCTTGGAATGCTTCACATGGAAATCGTTCAGGAGCGTCTTGACAGAGAGTTTAATATGAACGTGATCACTACGGTACCGAACGTATCTTATTTTGGATATTCCAAAAAAGATCCTGAAACTCCGATCCTGATCAATAACCCTTCAGAAATGATGGATCCTTCCATCATGGATAGAGTAGAGGAACCGTTTATCAAAGCTTCCATTATTACAAAATCCGATTTCGTAGGAGCAGTAATGACCCTATGTATTGAAAAAAGAGGAGAAATTGTTAACCAGAGTTATTTAACTTCAGAAAGAGTAGAGCTGGTCTTCAATATGCCGTTGGCAGAAGTGGTTTTCGACTTCTATGACAGATTGAAATCGATCTCCAAAGGTTATGCATCTTTCGATTATCATCCGATCGGATTCAGAGCTTCCAAGCTTGTAAAAATGGATATCCTGATCAACGGGGATATGGTAGATGCCCTTTCCTCACTGATCCACGATAGTAATGCATATTATATCGGGAAAAAGATGTGTGAAAAGCTTCGTGAGCTGATTCCGAGACAGCAGTTTGATATCGCTGTTCAGGCCGCATTAGGAACGAAGGTTATCGCAAGGGAAACCATCAAAGCTTTGAGAAAAGATGTTACCGCAAAATGTTACGGAGGAGATATTTCCAGAAAACGTAAACTTCTTGAAAAGCAGAAAGAAGGTAAAAAGAAAATGAAACAGATCGGAAGGGTAGAAGTCCCGCAGTCTGCATTCATGGCAGTATTGAAACTAAACGATTAAATATAAAAAAGACCGGTAATTTACCGGTCTTTTATTTTTCAGAAATTACGCTGCTTCTCAGTCAGATTCGCCTGTATTGCCAGTGCTCCGATGCCGAGAATGACTTCAGCAATTCCCAATGTTCTTACAAGATTGATCCCGCATACGAGACATTCAGGTTCAGGGAAAGGCTTTTTCCCTACGACAATGATCAAAACTCCTCCTATGATGATAATGACCACAATAAAGGCTCTTAATAATGTTTTCATGATGGTGTAATTTTATTTCTTATCCCAAAGTTGAGTATATCTGTCAGGAAATCAATAAGGAAAAACACCGTTTTAGGATAAGTGATTCCACTTGTTTTTATTTCTTTGACTTTTTGCAGAAGTTGTTTCATTTATAAATTGTACCTTTGTGTATTCGTAACGCAAACTAAAAATGGGATCTCCAAAAAAATTCAGGATATAAAAGTAGCTGTTGATGCCGTTATTTTCGGGTATTTTGATAAACAGGATCTTCAGATTCTATTGATTAAAAGAAAAATTGATCCGTTCAAAGGAGGCTGGGCACTTCCCGGTGGGCTGGTTCTGGATGATGAAAACCTGGATGATGCGGTGAAAAGAGAGCTCTATGAAGAGGCGGGCATAAAGCCTGATTTTTTGGAACAACTTTATACTTTTGGTAACGTAGGCCGTGACCCAAGAAACAGGGTGGTTTCTGTGGCTTATCTGGGCCTTGTGAACCCGTCCTATCATGAACTCTTTGCAGACTCTGATGCAGAAGATGCCCAATGGTTCAGTGTTAATAAACTTCCGTCACTTGCTTTTGACCATAAATCAATAATCGATATTGCGTTAAAGAGACTCCGCACCAAGCTTCAGTATCAACCCATCGGCTTTAATCTCCTGAATGAAGAATTCCCGTTTTCAGATCTCGAAAATCTCTACAGGACCATTATCGGCCGTGAAATAGACCGCAGAAACTTCCGTAAAAAGATCATGAGCTACGACTTGCTCAATGAAACCAATAATGTGAAAAAAGAAGGCAGCGGCAGACCTGGAAAGCTCTTTACTTTTAACAAGGAAAAATATGAAGAGCTAGAAAAAGAAGGCTTCTATTTCGAGATTAAATAACTTTTCATCCAATCTTTTCTGAATTAATATTAAACTTGAAATAGAGTTTAATTGTTACTTTGTATCATTTGTGCACTTTTTAACATCAAGATAATAAAATTTATATACTGATAATCAGAGCATTAAATGAATAGCGTAAAATTAACGCAAATAAATTTGTTTTATAAAATGATATTGTTTTACATTTGTGTAATAATAACGCAATCATGAAATACACTTTACAAAATATCATTGAAAGATTTCAAAAAGGAAACAAACTAGAATTTCTGTTTTTCTGGGGACATACCGTAAAAGATGAGATCACCAAGGCTTGTTTCAGTCAATGGTTTCCCATTCAGTTTGAAGAAAACGGTGTGATCTATAAAACGGCAGAACATTATATGATGGCCGGAAAAGCAAGATTATTTAATGATGAAAAGGCTTTAGAGAAAATAATAAGATCTGAAACACCAAATCAGGCAAAGAGCTTAGGAAGAAGAGTTGAGAATTTTGATCCGAAAATTTGGGATGAGAATAAATATGAGATAGTAAAACAAGCGAATCTTCTTAAATTTTCACAAAACCCTAAATTTAAAAATTTTTTATTGTCTACTAATGATCAAGTGCTTGTTGAAGCGAGCCCTTACGATAAAATATGGGGAATAGGGATGTTGGAATCAGATTCAAGAGCAGTGAATCCGGCTTTATGGGACGGGGAAAACCTGTTGGGTTTTGCCTTAATGGACGTTAGAGATGAATTAAGAAAATAAATTATAATTACCAAACACAATATCAATCATGGAAAAGACAGAATTACACCCGCAGATATTCCTCATCGAAGATTTCCTTACTTCGCAAGCATGTGAAAGTTATATAGCGATGGCAGAGGAAAAAGTATTTGAAGAAGCTAAAATCAATATGCATGGAAGGCAAATGATGAGTAAGGGAATCAGAAATAATGACAGATTGATGGTTTTCGATAATGATATGGCAGCAAGCCTTTTTGAAAAAGCATCTGAATTTCTTCCTCAGGAGCATGAAAATTATAAACTGTTGAATTTTAATGAAATGTTCAGAGTCTATAAATATTCTCCCGGACAGCGGTTTAAAATGCACCGAGACGGAAGCTATATCAGAAACGAACATGAGAAGAGTTTTTACACGTTTATGATTTATCTAAATGATGATTTTGAAGGAGGAGAGACAGAATTCGAAAACCTGTTCACTGTAGCTCCAAAAAAGGGGTCAGCATTAGTATTCTACCATCCGTTAAGGCATGAAGGAAAAACCCTGATCAGCGGAATGAAATATGTTTTGAGAACCGATGTAATGTATTCCAATAAGTAAAATCCTTTACAGAAATAGGCATTACTATGTCAGTTTTATTTAGCGTAAAAACAACACAAATAAATAAGTTTAAAGATGGAAGACGAGTTAAAACCAAGATTTATCGAGTCATTACAGAGAAATAATGACCAGATCAGAGAAGACCGGGCCCGTACCATCGGAGCAGATTCCGAATTGATTTACAGGCGCAGGATAGAAGACATCGGGCTTAAAATAAAAAGACTGGAACGGGAGCAGGAAGGACTTATTGATATCAGTCCTTTAGACAGGAACAGTTTAACTTTTGCGGATTTTCAGCCGGAGGCATTTGTTCAGAAAGACATAGAATTATTATTAACAATCAGAAATTTAAATATTCAGCTGGAAGTGGCAGTAAAAAGATTTGAATATTTATTCGGTAAAATATTTTAGTTATGGGAAGTACAAGATACGATATGGATGCTCGTTTTGACAGAGCAAGAAAAGCAGGTTACGGTTTTAAATCCGCAGGTGAAATTTTCACTCAGAATGCATTGGGAAGAGCTCATGAATCTATGAACCCAAAAGGTATTTCTTTCAGGGAATCCAGAGATTCTGAGGTGCATCCGAACTCCGTTCCCATTATTTTAGGACTGGATGTAACAGGCAGTATGGGGCATATTCCTCACGAACTTATAAAAGAAGGCCTTCCCAAATTAATGGGCGGAATTATCCAGGGCGGCGTTCCGGATCCGGCACTCTTATTTCTTGGAATCGGGGATCATGAATGTGATAATTATCCTCTGCAGGTTGGCCAGTTTGAGTCCGGCGACGAAGAACTGGATATGTGGCTTACCCGAACATACATTGAATCCGGTGGTGGTGGAAATGCAGGGGAAAGTTATCTTCTGGCGTGGTATTTTGCCGCTTTTCATACCAGAACCGATGCTTTTGAAAAAAGGAACCAGAAAGGAATTCTCTTTACAGTAGGAGACGAACCTTGCTTAAAAACACTTCCTGCATCAGCGATCAGGGAAATTATGGGGGCAGGACAGCATACCTACACTCATTATGAGCTACTGGAAGAAGCGAGGAAAAGGTATGAGGTTTACCACATCAGCGTTCTTCATTCAGAACAGGCAATGAGGGCAGATAGAGGCTGGAAGGAATTGCTGGGAAGGAATTGTCTTTCAATAACTGATCACAGGGAAATTCCGGACGTTATTAAAGGAATCATTTGTGAGACTTTTAAAAATGGAGGTTCAGGAACAGCAGGTAATATAGGATTCGATCATATTCAAATGTTTTAAGTCATGAAAAAGGCACAGATAGTAATAGGGTTGGGTTTCGGTGATGAAGGAAAGGGAATCACAACAGATTTTCTGGCACAGCAACACCCGGAATCTGTGGTCATCAGGTTTTCCGGAGGACAGCAGGCGGCGCACACGGTAATGATTGATGATAAAAAGCATATTCATTCCAGCTTTGGAAGCGGAACACTTCGGGGATTACCGTCTTATTTTACAGAGCATTGCACCATTCACCCTGTTTTTCTTTTAAATGAAAGAAAGGAATTAATGCAAAAAAACGGAAATGTAGAGTTGCATATTCACCCTTTAGCCAAAGTGACCACTCCGTTTGATGTCTGGCAAAACAGGACCGATACAAGAAATCTGGATCACGGAACCTGCGGAAAAGGCATTGGTGCCACCATGAAAAGACAGGAAAGCCCTTATAAGCTATTTGCAGCCGATTTAATAGCACCAAGAACAATGCTGATTGAGAAATTGAAGGGAATCGCCTATTACTATGGTTTTATGGATAAAGAACATGTAGATGAGGCTTTGAGTGATTTTCTGAAAGCAATAGATGAAATTGACTGGAAAATAAGTGACTATAACTATCTGAACAAATTCGAAAACCTCATTTTTGAAGGAAGCCAGGGAATTCTTCTGGATATGGATCATGGTGTATTTCCCAATGTGACTTATGCCAATACTACCTCTAAAAATGCATACGAAATCTGCAGGCTTCTGAAAATAGAAGACATTGAAATGTTTTATGTGACCCGGATCTATTCTACCCGTCACGGAAGCGGCTGGATGAGCAATGAGAAGGAACTGAAACTGAAGAATAATGAAGAGGAAACCTGTATTTTTAATGAATATCAGAAAGACTTCAGGTTGGGAGATCTGGATTATGATTTACTGAATTATGCCCTTCTTTTGGACGGAGCTTACGTAACCACGACCAAAAAGAACCTGGTTATAACTTGCCTGGATCAGATCGATGAACAGTTTAAACCAGAAAATATAAAACAGGAATTCGACAGAATTTACGGTTCATATTCCCCATATTCAAAAGATTTTAAACCAATTTTTTAATCAAATAATGGCTTATATTTGATAGAGCCGATACATTAAACCATGAAGACAAAAACATTATACAGACCGGTAGGTGAAAAAGAAATGATCCTGATTGCAGAAAATGGTTATAAAAAATTTCCGCCAAGACTGGAATGGCAACCTATTTTTTATCCCGTCCTGGACGAAAGCTACGCTTCAGAAATTGCTGAAAAATGGAACGCAAGGGATGAAGCCGGGAATTATCTGGGTTTTGTCACAAAGTTTAATGTAAAGCAAGAAACAATCAATCAGTATCCGGCACAGAACGTTGGGGCCAGAAATCACAATGAATTGTGGATTCCGTCTGAAGAACTGGATGATTTTAATGATGCAATTGTGGGAGAGATTGAGGTGATCAGGGTATTTGTGGGAAAAGATTTTAAAAGATCTGGAAATACTGAAATTAATAAGCTTATTGTAAAGATGCAGGAAAGATAAAAAGGATAAACTACCTGAAAGGAGATGCAACAAATCCTTCGACAAAAGGAAATAAAATTATTGCTCACATCTGCAACGATATTGGAGGCTGGGGAAAGGGCTTTGTTGTAGCAATTTCTAAAAAATGGAAGCAACCTGAAAAAGAATATCGAAAATGGTTTAAAAGCAAAGAGAGCTTTAATCTTGGAGAAATTCAGATTGTTGAGGTTGAATCGGATATCTGGATTTGCAATATGATTGGACAGCATAAAACTGTTACACATTCAGTTGAAGTTCCGCCGATAAAATATGATGCAGTAGAAAAATGTCTGGAAAAATTGTCTCATGCAGCTTTACAGCTTAATGCAGAAGTACATATGCCGAGGATTGGTTGCGGATTGGCAGGAGGGAAATGGGAAAAAATTGAACCAATTATTCAGAAAACATTACTTACAAATAATGTTTCAGTGTATGTTTATGATTTTGAATAACTAAATAACACATTTTGATGGAAAGCAATAGAACAATAGAAGATATAGCTTATTTAATAAGACAAGCAAAAAATAAAAAAGAAAATAAGCCGATTGTATTTTTAGGTGCAGGAGCTTCGGCATCTGCAGGAATACCTTTAGTTGGAGAAATAATAAAAGATATTCTTGAAATACATATTGATAAACCCTCAATTAAAAGACTAAAAAGCGAAGATAAAACTGATTACTATAAATTAATGTCTGCATTATCAGCTCAAGAAAGACGAAGTCTTTTCTATAATTACATAAATAATGAAAAAGTAAGACTAAATGTAACACATATATATTTGGCTCAGATGTTGAAAGAAGGACTTATTGATTATGTGCTTACTGTAAACTTTGATGACTTAATGCTCAAGGCTTGTGCAATGTTTAATTTTATTCCTCCTGTCTATGATGTGTCGATACTAAATGATTTTACAACGACAACATTTTTGGAAAAATCAATTACTTATCTTCACGGACAGCATCATGGACAATGGTTGTTAAATGCAGAAGGAGAATTGATAAAAGTAAAAGAGTCTATACCAAAAATTTTTGAAAGAATTTGCCATAATAGAACGTGGATTGTTGTCGGCTACAGTGGAGAGGATGAGATTTTAGATGAAATTGCAAATGTAGGAAGTTTTGAAAATGAGCTATATTGGATTGGATATAACGACAATGCTATTTCAAATAAAGTTCAAGAAAAGCTATTTACTAATTCTCGAACAAATGCTTATCATATAAAAGGATATGATTCTGATTCGTTCTTTTTAAAAATACACTCGGAATTAGGCTTACAAACTCCTGAAATCTTTAATAAACCATTTTCTTTTTTAAAAGCAATGCTGAAAACGGTTCGCGATGTTCAATTTGATAAAAATAGCGAGCATAAAAGTTTGTTTGAAGGAATTCAAGAAAGAATGGAGATTAGTAAAAGCCAAGTATCAGAAGCAATAAGTATTATTGAAAATAAAGAAAGTGAGGAGCAATTAATTCAACGAATAATCGAGAAGGCTATTAAACATGACTTTTCAGTTAAGGATGCAATCATCTTTGAGGATCAAATAGAAAAGAATAATTATCATAAGGCTAAACTAACTTTAGGAAATTACTATGGAGAATGGGGAATAGAAAAAGGAAGGGATTTTAGACAAAATAAAAATAAAGCAGATTTAGAATACGGAATTGCAAATTTAAGAAAAGGATTAAAGTTTAATCCTACAAATCCTCTTATGTATTCTAATCTTGCAATTATTATTTGTGAGGAAATTATGTTTAAAGGAGATTTTTTTGTGTTTGATGAAGTTTTCGATTTATTTGATAAAGCAGCAAAACTAGAATCAAACCCTAGATTATACTACAACTGGGGAACAGCATTAGCTCATGTAGGAGAAATAACTAAAGAAGAGAAATATTTCAAAGACTCCTTTTCAAAGTTTAATATGGCTATAAATTTTGATCCAAATTATAAGGAAGTTTATTTTAATTGGGGACGTTCTTTAGATGAGTTTTCAAAAATGAATAATGATAATACAGTATTAGCTGAAAGTATTTCAATGTATAAAAAAGCCTTATCATTTGATGAGAGAGATATAGAAGTATTAAATCATCTTGGAACTGCTTTAAAAAATTTAGCAATTCTAGAAAATGATGATAAATTATTTGAAGAATGTAATAATATTTTTAGAAAAGCAGTACAAATATTTCCTGAAAATAAAATAGTTTTAAATGGTTTAGGTCTGTCACTTTATGAATATGGAAAGAAGAAAAAAGATATAAATCTTTTAATGGAAAGTCTAAAAATCTTCAAAAAAATATAGAGCAAAATCCTACTGATGATAATATTTATAATAACTGTGGTATCGTACAATCAACAATTGCAAAAGAAAAAAACGATAATAGTTTATTCATAGAAAGTTTTAAATATTTTGAAGAATCAATAAAAATTAATGATAAAAATAGTAACGTATTCTTTAATTGGGGAAGTTCTTTGTATATGTTAGCAGAAATAGAAGATAATAGCAATCTGTTTCTGAGCAGTACAAAGGTATTTAAAGAAGCTCACAAGTTAGATCCCATGAACGATGAAATCTGCAATCGCTTAGCAATGTCATTTTTACGTGCTGCAATTGTTGATGGGAATGAGCTTTTGTTTTGGGATAGCTTTCAAAATTTTGAAAAAGCCTTGGAATTAAATCCGAATAATATGCTTGCCTATGAACATTGGATAGTAGGACTTATGAAATACTCTAATACATTGAGTTATGAAGATAGTATCAAAGTTTTATTAGAGGCTCTAGAAAAAGCTGAAAAGGGATATCTTTTAGGAAGTAATCCTTATAATCTATCATGTATATATTCAATGTTAGGAGATAAAAAAAATGCTTTAATATATTTAAAAGAAACATTAGAGAGAAAGTTAATAAATGTTGATTATGTTGCTAACGATAGTGATTGGGATAATTACAAAACTGACCCAGACTTTATTAGTTTAATAAATTCTTATAAAGAAGAAACAAACCAATGAAAAAACTAACCATATTAAGCGGCGCCGGCATCAGTGCCGAAAGCGGAATAAAAACTTTCAGAGACGGGGATGGTCTCTGGGAAAACCATAATATAACAGACGTAGCCAGTCCGGAAGGCTGGAGAAAAGACAGGGAACTGGTACTCGAGTTCTATAACCAGAGAAGAAGGCAGCTTCATGAGGTACAGCCCAATGAGGCTCAC
This sequence comes from Chryseobacterium sp. GTID13, assembly GCF_056172655.1. Classification (NCBI taxonomy): domain Bacteria; kingdom Pseudomonadati; phylum Bacteroidota; class Flavobacteriia; order Flavobacteriales; family Weeksellaceae; genus Chryseobacterium; species Chryseobacterium sp. GTID13. The sequence goes on along the minus strand of NZ_JAOCMB010000002.1, from coordinate 341,204 downwards.
AAATTGTTAGCCGAACTGGAAAAGCATTTTGATGTTCAGATTATTACTCAAAATATAGATGATCTTCATGAAAGAGCCGGATCTACCAATATTCTTCACATTCACGGCGAATTGTTTAAATCCTGCTCATGCAATAATAAAAACCTGATCTATGAACAAAAAGGAGACATCCGGATCGGAGATAAGGCAGAAGACGGCGCTCAACTGAGACCTTTCATCGTATGGTTCGGAGAAGATGTTCCATTATATAAGGAAGCACAGGAAAAGGTAAAGGATGCGGATATCCTGGTGGTTATCGGAACCTCTCTTCAGGTCTATCCGGCAGCCGGATTGATCCATGAAATCAAAGATGACTGTCTGTTGGTGGTGATCAATCCCAACGAAACAGGATTTGGCTACGGGAAAAGGGCTGTTGTCATGAAAGAATCAGCAACCCGGGGAATGCAGCTGCTGTTTGATAAATTAATAGATCTTGCATAATGGAAAATGGGGTAAAAGCAGGAATTTTTGGAGTGTGTGTCGGAGATGCGCTGGGTGTTCCTGTAGAATTCAAGAGCAGAGAAACCTTGAAAAATTTTCCGGTTGTAAAAATGCAGGAGTTTGGATCCTGGAATCAGCCGAAAGGAACATGGAGTGATGACAGTTCTCTAACGCTTTGCCTTGCGGAAGAACTCACAAAAGGATATAATTTAGAGAAGATAGGGCAAAGCTTTGTAAAGTGGAATAAATACGGCCATTGGACCGCTCACGGAAGGCTTTTTGATATTGGAGGAACCACGAGACATTCCATTGCAAGACTAATCAAAGGAGAAAGTGCGAAATTCTCCGGAAACATATTCGAAGAAGACAACGGGAATGGTTCTTTGATGAGAATCCTTCCCTTGGCTTTTTACCTTAAAAATGAAGAAAATATTGAGTCATTATATCAAACGGTAAAAGAAGTTTCTTCAATTACTCACGGACATTTCCGTTCTGTTTTTGCCTGTTTTATCTATGTGATTTTTGCAATTGAATTAATTAAAGGGAAAGATAAACAGGATGCCTATAAGCATACTCAGGAATTAGTCCTGAAATTTGCAGATAATCAAGGTTTTAACCCAAAAGAGATACAGCTTTTTGAAAGGGTTTTAAAAAATGATATTTCAAAATTTGAAGAGTATACAATAAGCTCAGGCGGCTATGTTCTCCACAGTTTAGAAGCCTCTTTATGGTGCTTCCTGAATTCAGAAACCTATGCCGAGGCTGTTTTAAAAGCTGTAAATTTAGGAGAAGATACAGATACAACCGGAGCCATCACCGGAGGACTTGCAGGAATCTATTATGGGTTTGAAAATATTCTGGAAGAATGGGTCAATGAGCTGGTAAGAAAAAATGATATTGAAGCTTTATGTGAAAAGCTTCACAAGAAATTAATGAAATAAACACACAGACAATGAATGAAATAGAAAACAAAAGAATAAGCAAATTTCTAAGCCTTATTCTGAGACATCAGCCTGAAACCATTCAGCTGAAACTTGATGAAAACGGATGGGCAGACGTCAGTGAACTGATTGCAAAAGCCGCAAAGGGCAGAATGCACTTCAGTTTTGAAGACCTTGAAGAAGTAGTGGAAACCAATAATAAAAAACGTTTTGCATTTAATGAAGATAAAACCAGGATCAGAGCCAGCCAGGGGCATTCCATCGATATAGATCTGGCTTTAAAAGCCGCCCAGCCGCCTGACTTCCTGTATCATGGAACTGCGGATTCCAATATTTCTTCCATTCTTGAAAAAGGAATTGAAAAAAGAAACCGTCAGCATGTTCACCTGAGCGCAGATAAGGAAACGGCCACCAAAGTAGGAATGCGTCACGGAAAACCTGTTATTCTGACGATCAGGACAAAGGAAATGTACGATAATGGAATACCTTTCTATCTTTCAGCAAACGGAGTCTGGCTGACAGATTTTGTAGATTCCAGATATATTTCAAAGTAAGATGGGCAGAACATTAGTCGTAGGAGATATTCATGGAGGTTTCAAAGCTCTGAAACAGGTTTTCGAAAGAGCGGAAGTTACAGATAATGACCATCTTATTTTCCTGGGAGACTATGTGGATGGTTGGAGCCAATCTGCTGAGGTCATCAGTTTTCTCGTAGATCTGTCAGAAAAACAGCCGTGTATTTTTATTAAAGGAAACCACGATGCCTGGTGTGAAGACTGGCTGTCATCCGGAAGCCAGCCGGATAAATGGCTTTTCAATGGAGGCAAAAGTACTGTAGAAAGTTATAATGACTATTCGCTGGAAGACCTGCAGCTTCACCTTGAATTCTTTCAGAGAATGAAAAACTACCATACAGATCAGAAAAACCGCTTGTTTATTCATGCCGGTTATTCATCAATGCATGGCCCTGAAAAAGAAGTCTATTCAAGCAATTACCGGTGGGACAGGACCCTTTGGGAAACAGCCGTTGCCATGGACAAAAAGTTAAGGAAAGATTCTAAGCTTTATCCGAAAAGATTACTTCTGTATGATGAAATATTTATAGGACACACACCGACATTGGATATAGGAATTAATCATCCGGTGAATAAGGCGAATATCTGGAATATGGATACCGGAGCCGCCTTCACAGGTTCCCTCTCGATAATGGATATCAATACCAGGGAATTCTGGCAGAGCGATCCGCTTCCATCCTTATATCCCAACGAAAAGGGCCGGAATACTGACATCATAGGTACATAAGTCCTTTAAAAAACAAGGATTAAAAAAATCTGCGCAATCTGCAAAATCAGCGAGAAAAAAAGAAATGAGCCACAATAACTTTTAGAAAACAGTCAATCTCCCGGTTTATTTCAAAAAATTGTGTCTTTTTATAGTTAAAAATAAAAGCTTAAACAAAATCATTAAGTAATTTTGAAAGATCAAAAACTGCTTCAATGAAACTGAAATACCTCCTGATCTTCCTGAGCTCCTCCTGGCTATTCGCCCAAAATTCATTTCAAACCCCTTTTGAAAAGGGAAACAGAAACCAAACCGTTACCTATGAAGAAATGAATGCCTACTACCAGGAACTTTCTAAAAACTTTAATACGGTCCAGTACCTTAAAAAAGGGGAAGACGACAACGGAAAACCGATCTATGTGGTCATTTATAACCCCTTTCCGGAAAAAGATATCGAAAAACTGAGAAAAGATAAAGCGATTCTCTTCGTCAACAACGGGATCCACCCGGGTGAGCCGGACGGAATAGACGCTACAATGATGCTGATCCGTGATCTGGCAACCGGGAAAGTAAAAACACCCAAAAACTTTATCGTTGCGGCAATCTCAGCTTACAATGTCAGTGGAATGCTGAACAGAGGTTCCCATTCAAGAGCCAATCAGAACGGGCCGGAAGAATACGGCTTCAGGGGGAATGTAAGAAATTATGACCTGAACAGGGATTTTATTAAAGCAGATTCCAGAAACGCCAGAAGTTTCCAGGAAATATATCAGTGGCTGCAGCCGGATGTTTTTATAGACAATCATGTGAGTAACGGAGCTGATTATCAGTATATTTTCACCTATATTTCCACCTTTAAAGAACGGCTTGGAAATACCCTAGGAAATTATTTTTACAATGATTATCAGGCTAAAAACCTGGAGGATATGAAAAAACAGGGCTACGAAAGTACCCCTTATGTCAATATTCACGGGGATGTACCGGATGAAGGGTTTGCTGCTTTTGAAGACTCTCCGAGGTATTCCACAGGATATACATCGTTATTTAACTCCCTGGGAACCGTTCCTGAAACGCATATGCTGAAACCTTATGATAAAAGAGTGGATGCAACCTATAAGTATATGCTGGTGAACCTTCAGAATATAGAGAAGGATTATCAGAAAATAAAACAGCTTCGTGTCGAGAATTTGAAACAGTATAAAGCCGGAATGCAGTATGGAATCCGCTGGAAAATTGACTCTGCACAATTCTCTACCATGGATTTCAAAGGATATGAAGGAAAATACAAGCCCAGTGATATTTCCGGCAAGCCAAGATTGTATTACGACAGAAACAAGCCTTTTACAAAAAAGATAAAGCTTTTTACCACAGCAGTTCCTACCGGATATATTACCATTCCGAAATATTATGTGGTTCCGCAATCCCAGTATCGGGTGATTGAAGAACTGAAAAGAAACAGAATCCAGATGACTAGGCTTCAGAAAGACAGTATGGCAGCTGTTCAGTCTTATAAGATTAAAGATTTTAAAACTGTTAAAAACCCTTACGAAGGACACTATCTTCACTACGATACAAGCGTGGAAATAGAAGAAAAAAACTCACTTTTTCAGCTGGAGATTATTTAATTCCGACCGGTCATCCTGGTGTGAAATACATCGTAGAAACACTTGAACCTGAGGCTTTAGACTCTTTTTTTAACTGGAATTTTTTTGACGGGATTTTAGCACAGAAAGAATATTATTCCGCTTACATTTTTGAAGACACCGCTTCGGAACTATTAAAGACCGATAGAAAATTAAAAGATGCATTTGAAGCCAAAAAATCAGCAGATAAAAAGTTTGCAGAAGATGGAACTGCACAGCTCGATTGGATCTACAGGAATTCTCCGTACTTCGAGGAAAAAACATTCAGACAATATCCGGTTTATAGAATCTTATAGAGAATAATTATTTGATTTAAATAATTGATAATCAGAAATTAATTTACAGGTTTTCGCCCTATGTAATTAGGGTGTTTTTCCTGCCTTTTTTTGTTCTGTTCAAACGAACTTTGCTTTATAAAACCAATAAAAACTATAGTTATGGCAACTAAAAAGCATTTTTTCGTTTCATTGGAAGGCGTAGACCTTTCAGACGAGCAGTTGAAAAACATTGACAGAGGAATTCAGAATGTAGTTCTCTCCGAACTTTCAAAAATTGATAATACTCAGGCTTTTGGAGCTCACAGGGATTTCAAAGGACTTATAAGACCACTGAAAATAAAAGACTGGTTCCCTTGGGGCATCATTATTTTCAAACCAGGAATCGACATTCAGAGCCAGGTGAAAGACATTCAGTCTCAAATAAAAAATTATGGAGGCTAATTCCAATACTTCAAAGAAGTGTCCCAGCTATATAGGAAAAGTTGGGGCACAGCTTTTTGGAGTGGTCAGCAAAGACGGGAAGGTACGGTTCATTACCCCTCTCACCGTCACAGAAGACTTTATCGATCAGAATAAAGATAAGAACAACCTTGAGCAACGTTTCCGCTTTACCGGTAAATGTGTTGAAAAAGGATGTGCACAATGGAATAAAGAAGAATCCAGATGTTCTCTTTCCCGGAAAGTGCAGAATCTGGATAACCATAAAGAAACCGAGCTTTTCTTTTGCCCCATCCGGTCGCAATGCAGATGGTTCTCCCAGGATGGAAAAGAAGCCTGCTTCTCATGCAATGAAGTGACAAGGAATATGGAAGAGCTTCTGCTGAACATACAACAATAAAAAAGACGCTTCAAATGAAACGTCTTTTTATATTTATTTCGGTAAACCTCTTTTCAAAGCTAGTTCTGCTCTTTTAACGGCTACTTTTTCTTTCCAGTCCATATATTTTTTCTTGAAATTGGCCTTCATGATATCATCAAACTTACGCTGTACGGTAAGGTTCCATAAAGAATGAGCCTTTACTGCCCAGGATTTGTCCCATGCTCTCAGAGAGATAGAGAAACTTCCGTCCAGGTATTTCATCCAGTGCCACCATCCGGTAGGCATAAAAGGGTATCCCCGTGTTCAAGGAAACACTCAATTCCTTCTACACCGTCAAGGGCCGGGAATTTAGTAAAATCCGGGTTTTCTATGTCATAATCTTCCAGGGCATAGGTAGCATAAGGAAGCTGATAGAGTCTTTCTTTCCATTTATAATCGAAAAGAAGCACATGCTTTCTTCCGTTAAAATGCGTATGGAAAATATGAGCCATGTCAATATCATAGTGAAGGAAGGTTACAGAACCTTTGCCACCAAAAAACATGGACGGATATTTATCCAGAAAACCTCCCATAAGATCCTTGGGAGAAATATAATCCTGTAATAAATTTTTAGCATGCTTTATCGGATCGAAGAAGAAAATCCTAAGATCGGTAGGCTCTCTCTGAATCAGATCAATATAATCCCCGAACTTCATTTCAGCCGTTGGAGTATTGATTGGAGCTGCGGGATCAGCTTTTGAACTGTCATATAAAGGAACCGTAACATCTCCTACCGTCTCCTTCATATATTCCATTGTCCATTTCTGATAAGCAGGCCATTTTTTTGCCATATTTTTAATGACAACGGGCCTTCTCGCCTTAAGATACTTTTCGTAGAAATCTTCTTTGGAAATATCATCTACAACATCTATAGGCTTTAAAATAATTCCCATTCTATAAATTTTATGTTACAAAATTATTAAATAAATATATATGAATCAGTGTTTAAGTTTTTTTTAATCTATGATTCAAATCATTTTTAACTATTTAGACTAAATTAAAAATTAAAAAAATAAATAAGACCTGAAATTATTTCAATTTTCCCTTTATAATGAATCATTTTTCTTTTATGAAAGAAATATCAGTGATAAGAAAATAAATATTCAGAATTTATTTTTTGCAGGATAAATTTAAGGATTTTGCATACCAAACGAGGGATTAAAATAAAATTTACATATCATTTTGATAAAAATGACCGTCAGAACATTAGTAAATGAAAAATATAACTATATTTGTAGTGATATAAATTTAACCTTTATCTATAAAACACATCTTTATAGAAGTGTAACAAAAAACACGACCAGCAAACTAATTAGGCAAATAATAAATTATGAAAGGAAAGATTTCTTTATTTCTGATGCTTTTTTTCACCGTGCTCACTTTTGCACAGAAAACAGTGTCAGGGAAAATTACCGATGAAGACGGATCCGCTATTCCCAGTGCCAGCGTTACCATAGAAGAACCGGGAAAGGATGCCATTCTGGCCTACGGGATCACCAATTCCAAAGGGGAATATAAAGTGACTTTCACTTCTTCAGAGCCCAATGTAGACCTGAAAGTGAAAGCATTCAACCAAAAACCTCTGACCAAACAGATCAGCAACAGCGACCAGACCCTGACATTCAAAATGCAGTCTGAAGCAACAGAAATAAAAGAAGTCCAGCTAAAAACCAAGATGATTACCGCAAGAGGAGATACCATTGCGTATGACCTTAAAGCATTTGACAGTAAAAATGACAGGACGCTTGCTGATGTGATGAGAAAAATTCCTGGAATAGAAGTCAATAAAGACGGAAGTATTCTTTACCAGGGAAATGCCATCAATAAATTTTACGTCAACGGAAAAGACCTCATGGAAGGAGGTTACGGAACCATCAACAACTCGCTTCCGAAAGACGCCGTACAGAAAGTGGAAGTCCTTGAAAACCACCAGCCGGTAAAGATCCTTCAGGATAAAGTGCCTTCCGATCAGGCGGCTATCAATATCAAGTTAAAAAATTCCGTTACCATGACCGGAAGAGGGAAGTGGGAACCGGTTTTGGAGATCCATGGCTCTGGAACGTCAAACTGACGCCTATGTTTTTCGGGCAGAAAAGCCAGTGGGTGGTCAACTATAAAACCAACAACATGGGTGAGCAGGTGGAAAATGAAGGAAATATCCTGGCATTCGGAAGCGGATGGGAAGGAAAAAGAATCAATGCCGCTCAAAACGACTGGCTGAATGTAGAAAATGCCAGCACTCCCAATCTTCCTGTAAAAAGATATTTAATGAACAATGTACATTATCTGTCAGCCAATTATCTTACCAATATTGATAAAAAGAAAGAATGGGAGCTTAAGGCTAATGCCAATTATACTAATAATGCGGTGGAAAGAGAAGATATTGTAGAAACCGTGTACAGCCCAAGAAATAATAAGCCGGGATCTACAATAATGACAAGCACCAGAAACAACTTTTATACAGATAAGGTGAAAGGAGAACTTATCTTTACTAAAAACGCAAAGAAGGGCTTCTTTAAAAACACAACAAGTTTCAGCCAGTTCTGGAATGCAGACAGGGCGGTGGCCACAAGAGTGGGAAGAATTGGAAATGAGGCTGTAGAATCTCCAACATCTTCTTTCCAGAACTCATTAAGTACCATCATTCCGTGGAAAGAAAAGATGGTTAATTTTAAATCATATATCAGTTATCAGGACGACAAGCAGACCCTTGAGGTTTCACCTGCCAACTATCTTCAGATTTTATATAAAAATCCTGTAGCAGATTCTGCTACGGCAATCAATTTTGCTCCGGGAACATCTGTAATCCAGAATTTCAGGCTGAAGACTTTGGAGACGTCCCATTCTGCCAACATCAGTTTTTCCAAGAAAGGCTGGACCTTTACCCCTCAGGTAGGATTTGATTTCTCATCAAAAAACCTTAATACCCGTTTTAACGGAACTGCCATTCCTAATCCGGATATTCCGAATGATGTGGCTCCAAGTTTTGACGGACCAGCCTATCAAAATGATCTGAGGTTTACGGAATTTAACCCTAACGCATCTTTAGGAATAAATTATAAATCCGAAGCATGGAGTCTTTTTGCTAATGCTCCGGTAAACTTCAATAGTATCAAAGCTGAGGATGAATTAAGAAACGTTCATAAATCGCTTAATAAAACAACATTTACCCCAAATCTATTTGTTCAGTACTCCTTCGCCTCTTTCTGGAAAGCAAGTCTGAATGGGAATATCAGCAATAATTTCGGCGATGTACAGTCTGCATATGCCGGATATATGTTGCAAAGCCCGGGAGGATTTAGTGTAATGGATCCTAATAACCCTATTCCGCAAACCAATTCAAAGAGCGCTGGGGCAAGAATTGAGTACAGAAACCCTCTGAATAATTTGTTTTTCAATGTAAATTACTCCTTAAGTGACAGTAAGAAAAATCTCTTGGCTTCCCCGATCCTTGACATCAATACAGGATTTACATTGATTCAGTACAGAGAACAGGAAAACCATGCAAAGAACAACAGGTTGGGCATAGAAGTAGGTAAATATTTTCCGAAATTTAAAACAAATGCTTCTGTAAGCTATAGCAATACCTTGTCTAAATCGGATGCATTCCTTGATAATATTCAGTATTTAAGTAAAAATAATACCCAGTCTTATGGGTTTAAACTAAATAATACTTATTTCAGCTGGATGAGCATAGATTATAATCTTAATTTTTCCAGAAACAAACAAGACAATATAGGACTGAACGATAAAGGAGGAAGATTAGGGATCAATACAGGCTTTAATCATAATTTAGGTGCATTTTTCTATCCTGTAGAAAATCATACAATAGGATTCAATTGGGATCAGGTAAATACAAGTGACGGCCAGAATAAATATAACAACGCTTTTTATGATGTGTCTTATCAGTTCACATGGGCTAAAAAGAAAATTGATTTTGAATTGAAGTGGATGAATATTGCCAATAGAAAAGTTTTTGAAACTTATAATATCAACCAGATGACAAACAGTGTTGCATATACGAGAGTACAGCTTCGCCCAAGCCAGGTCATGTTTACCGTAAAATTCAACTTTAAATAGAAAGCATAATTAAATAAAAAAACCAATCTCAACGAGATTGGTTTTTTGTTTAAAATATATTTTGTCTTCTAAAAACCTTGATAATCCGCAGAAGGGCCATAGCTTCCCGGCAGAGGAATGTTGTTGAGTCTGTAATAAACACCAAGTTGAGCTCTGTGGTGAGTGATCTGATTCAAAGCATGACGAATCGCGCCATATTTGCTCCAGCTTGCCAGTTCGTGGCCGTCATTTTTAATTGTCCAGCTGGGATTAAGATCGTCTTCTGTGCTATTTTCCAATGCTGTTTTTGCCGACTGATAATCGTCTTCCAGCTTTTTCATAAGATCATCTTTTGTAGAAAGAACAGTCGGTTTGTAATCGCCTTTACCAAAATCCAGCTCAGAAGTTTTCAAAATAGTGTTCGGCCATTCAAAAACTTCTACGAGATGGGTGGCAAGAGGCATCATTTTCATGCTTTTTTCATGAGGAGCATAATCGTTTTTTCCTTCGGGGAATAGTTCAATAAATTTTTTTGTGGTTTGGAATTCTCCCTCCAGTTCGGATTTTAATTGAGATAAAGTGTCCATAATATTTTGTTTTTTTAAGTACTTAAAGATAAGGCTTTTAAAGATCAGAAGTTTTAAAGAAATCATAATTTTATTTCTGATTAGTTTCGAAAAGAATGTAATGTTTTGATTTATAGGTTTTTATATCTATTAAGGTGAATTTTTGAAAAAAAACTGTAACATATTTCAGTATTTGATAACTAATTAAGTAAACATTATTACAATGAAAAAACTATTTTCTGTATTCTTTATTGCCCTTTTTGCTTTTGCATCGGCACAGGATTCCAAAGAGTCCAAAGAAACAGCAAACAGGTTCTTTTACGAACTTACTTTTAAACCGAAGAAAGATTCCACCAAGATGGATAAAGTAGTGGCTATTCTGGACATTACAAGTAAAAAATCCATCTATCAGGATTATACAATTCCCGCTCAGGATTCCATTATTAAAGTAGCTGTGGAAGAAATGGAAAAGACAAAAAGCTGGAAAGATGTAACCAAGCTTATTAAAATGCCTAAGTTCTCATACAAAATCGTAAAAACTTATCCTGAAATGAAGGAGCAGTATATCGACAGAGTAAGTATGAACCTGTTTGGATACGATGATGACATTAAATTCAACTGGAACATTTTACCGGAAAAAGAAAAAGTAGGTGAATATAATACACAGAAAGCCACTACAGAATTTGGAGGAAGAAAATGGACAGCCTGGTTCAGTACTGATATTCCTTTTCAGGATGGACCTTACAAATTTTACGGTCTTCCGGGCTTAATTGTTAAGATCGAAGATTCCGAGAAAAACTACTCCTGGAAGCTAAGCGGAAATAAGAAAATCTCTAATTACGATGAGATGTCTTATTCCGACAAAATAAATGCAAAATATGGAATTCCTCAAACGATAACGCCTACCACTAAGGAAAAATTTGAAAAAGCTTACGCAAGCTTTAAACAAGATCCGATGGCTGAGTTTCGTCAGAAAGTAACACCTGAAATGATGAGTATGAAAATGCCGGGTTCAGACCTTACTATTGGCGAATTTGCGAAGAAACAGGAAAAGCAGGCAAAAGATTTCTTTAATGCCAATGATAATCCGATCGAAATTTCATCACAAGCTCAGGAGAAGAAGAAAAAATAAGCATTCATATCAACTAAATTATATTATTAAATCAACCCGGATACAGCAATGTGTTTGGGTTGATTTCTTTCATCTCTTTTGTTATTTAGATTAAATTTAAATAGCGTATATTTGCCCTTACAAAAAATCTGGCTTTGGAAGAGATTAACTTACATAAATTAAGTGGATTCCCTAAAAATAAAATGGGGAAAATTTTGGGTTATGATAATGATCAGCTGAGAATGCCCAACAAAATTATAGAAATGGGCCTTCTGCCCGAAACTATTTTCAGGGTTTTGTACCAGGCTCCGTTCAAGGGTCCCATGTATGTTGAGTTTGGAGAGGAAAAGAGCCGCATCGCTCTTCGTGAAGAAGAGGGAGAGTATATTATTGTTGAAGAATTGAATTAATGCAGGAAAATAAGAAAAAACAGGTCCTCTTGGTCGGGAACCCTAATGTAGGAAAATCCACCGTTTTCAATGCACTGTGCAATAAAAAACAAAAGACCGGGAATTATGCAGGAGTTACCGTTGCAAGCCATTCAGGAAATTATATTTATAAAAACGAAGAAGTTGAAGTAATCGATCTTCCGGGTTCATACAGTGTATATCCAAGTTCCGAAGATGAGGCTATTTTCTCCAAATTTCTTATTGATGAGCAGAAAAACTATGAAGGGGTCATCTATATCCTTGAAGCATTAAGCTTAAAAAGAGGGCTGCTTCTCTTTCAGCAGATTCAGGACCTTGGCATACCGATGATTCTGGTCGTTAACCAGATAGACCAGGCGGAAAGAAGAGGAATCAGCATTGATATCCAAAAATTTTCTGATGCTTTAGGTATCAAAATTATCCAGACCAATGCCAAAGAGCAGATTGGAATAGACAAGATCAAAGAGGCGGTCCTGAATAACGGATTCCAAAAAGCCGGTAAGATCTCATTTGAAACCCCGAACGAGCATAAAGCTTTTATACAAAAAATAGCAGTTCATAAAGGCCTCGACAACGAGTATAAAGCCTGGATGAGCCTTTCATTAGGTTCCGATTTGGGAAAAATAGATTCAATAAAAGACCTGCTGAACGAACCGGAAACCAAAAGTCTGGTTCCGAAACGGCTTCAGGTTCAGGAAACGGTAAGAAGATATCAGAACGTAGATAAAATACTGGCAGATGTAATCTCTAAAAAAGCACAGTTCAAAGAACTTCTGACAGAAAAACTGGATAAAGTACTGGTTCACAAATTCTGGGGCTATGTCGTTTTTCTCGTGATTCTTTTAATTATTTTCCAAAGCGTTTTCTTCCTGGCGGAATATCCGATGAACTGGATCGACGATACCTTTTCATGGCTGGCTGCATTTACAGGGGAACATCTTCCGGAAGGACCCATTAATTCATTGGTTTCAAGCGGAATTATCCCCGGGATAGGTGGAATTGTAGTATTTGCACCACAAATTGGTATTTTATTATATTTCTTATACTTGCTGGAAGATTCAGGATATATGGCAAGAGTTGTATTCCTGATGGACAGGCTGCTGCGCCCTTTCGGACTGAACGGAAAAAGTATAGTCCCTCTTGTATCCGGAACCGCCTGCGCCATTCCTGCCGTGATCTCTACAAGAAATATCGAAAATGTAAAAGAAAGACTATTAACTATATTGGTTACTCCTTTCATGACCTGTTCTGCAAGGCTTCCGGTGTATAGTATTATTATCGGGCTTATTATTTCAGACGGATCATTCCTCGGAATTAAATACAAAGCGCTGGTATTGATGGGAATGTACCTTTTAGGGTTTCTTGTGGCATTGTTTTCAGCATCTGTTCTTAAGAAATTTATCAAAAATAAAGAAAAGACTTACCTGGTAATGGATTTGCCTACCTATAAAAAACCGCTTTTCGGTTACGACCTTAAAATGGTTCTGGGCAAAGTGTGGGAATTCGTTACAGGAGCAGGAAAGATCATTTTTATTGTAAGCATCATTGTATGGTTTTTAAGTTACTTTGGCCCAAAACAAAAGCCTGATCAGTTGGTGGCTACCAATGTAGAACTCGACCATTCCTATCTTGCTAAAATGGGCAAAGGAATTGAGCCGCTTATTGAGCCTCTAGGTTACGACTGGAAGATGGGAGTGGGGATTCTAACCAGCTTTGTTGCAAGAGAAGTCTTCGTAGGAACAATGTCTACCCTGTACAGCCTGGAAGATGATGCACCCGAAGTAAAAGTAATCGATAAAATGAGAAGAGACGTAAAACCTAATGGCGAAAAAGTATTCAGCTTTGCCACAGGTATTTCTGTCCTTTTATTCTACGCATTTGCAATGCAGTGTGTTTCCACACTTGCAGTAGTCTACAGAGAAACCAAAAGCTGGAAATGGACCGGCTTTCAGGTGGCAATGATGACCGGTTTGGCATATTTTGTGTCGTTAATAGCTTATCAGATTTTAAAATAATGGATACCTCATTAATTTTTCAGTACGTAATCATTATATTGATCGTTGCATTTGCCTGTTACTCTTTATTTAAAGTACTCAGAAAAAACTTTGCACCGAAAAAATTCAGCTCCAAAAGAACCAACTGCGACAAGGATTGCGGATGTTCCTGATTATATTTTTAAGTTTATAATTGAAAAAATAGTAGTATTTTCATTTTTAGAAACTAAAACTATTTCAAATTGAATCTTAAATTATCAGTTGCCTTATTATTTTTTCTTTCCATAGTTCTGGTAAAAGCCCAGGCAGATACCACCAAAATCAAATCCTATGCAGATCAGGTAATGGTCCGCGTTAACCTTGATACCAATATTGAGAACTATATTTTTACAGAAGGTCCGGAAGACAAACCCCTGGAAACCATTTTTACAATAAATAATAAAATCAGGACCTCTTTTTCCATTGATTACAGAATTATCAGTGCCACCATTTCATTCACACCAGGCTTCCTTCCCGGGAATAATGATGACCAGCTTAAAGGGACCAGTTCATATACTGATCTGAGATTCCGGTTTTTCCCGAAAAAATTTATCCAGACCGTTTATTATAAAAATGTAAAAGGATTTTACATGGAAAATATGAGCGATTTTTTCCCGGACTGGAAAGAAGGAAGAGATCCGTACATTCAGTTCCCCGATCTGAGAGTGCAAAGCTTTGGAGGATCCACAGCCTATGTTCTGAAAGATAATTTTTCCCTGAAAAGTATTTATACCCAGGGAGAATGGCAGAAAGAAAGCCGTGGAAGCTGGGTTCCCATTCTGGACTATGATCTTTCGGTGTTCAGGGATATCTTAAACGGGCAAAAAAGTAAAGAAACCCAGTACAGTTTCGGGGCAAGTATGGGCTACTTTTACAACTGGGTTCCCGGAGCCAGAAAAAGAGTCAATATTGCACCTAATGTTTCTCTGGGATTTGGCGGAATGTTCTCCAGCAGCTGGGATATTCTTGAAAACGGATCCAAAGCCAATAAAGTCAATACACAATATTTAACCCTCAGGTTTGCGACAGGACTTCATATAGGATATAATACCGACAGATTTCTGTTTGGAGGGAAATTCAATGTTACTGCATATGCCTATAACGAGAAAAATAACCAGAATGTGCAGAATAATAATATATTCGGATTGCTTTACATAGGCTATCGTTTTCCGCCGCCAAAAGTAGTGGAAAGAAATTATGACAAAATTCAGGAAAAAATTCCGATCTTATAACTTATAAGGTCTTTTGAGTATCTTTGCCGGGAATACAACCAATTAAAATAATAATATCAGAATGTCATTAATTAAATCTATCTCAGGGATCAGAGGGACAATAGGAGGAAAAGTAAATGATAACTTGACCCCTTTGGATGTGGTGAAATTTGCTTCCGCATTCGGAACCTGGCTTCAGAATACACAAAATAAAAAGAATTTAACCCTGGTTATAGGAAGAGACGCCAGAATTTCCGGGGAAATGGTTTCTTCGCTTGTTACAGCCACTCTTCAGGGACTGGGAATTAATGTAGTGGACCTCGGGCTTTCTACAACGCCAACGGTGGAAATAATGGTTCCTGAGCTTAAAGCAGACGGAGGAATTATCCTGACAGCCTCTCACAACCCTAAACAATGGAATGCCCTTAAACTATTGAATGGTAAAGGTGAGTTCATAAGTGGAGAAAACGGAGCTGAAGTATTGGCCCTGGCAGAAAGCGAAGATTTCAATTATGCTGAAGTGGACGATCTTGGAAAGTACGAAACAAGAGAAGATGGATTTGACATTCATATCCAGCAGATCCTTGATTTGCCGATGGTAGATGTTGAAGCCATTAAAGCTAAAAAATTCAAAATAGTTCTGGACGCTGTCAATTCTACAGGAGGAATAGCAATCCCAATGCTTCTGGATAAACTGGGCTGCGAAACAATAAAATTATACTGCGAGCCCAACGGACAGTTTCCGCATAATCCTGAACCTTTAAAAGAGCATTTGGGAGACATCTGTGAGCTTGTAAAAAAAGAAAATGCAGATTTGGGAATCGTTGTGGATCCGGATGTTGACAGATTGGCATTAATTGATGAAAAAGGGGAGATGTTCGGAGAAGAATATACCTTGGTTGCAGTAGCAGATTATTTGCTAAAACACAAAAAAGGAACTGCAATTTCCAATCTTTCTTCAAGCCGTGCCTTAAGGGATGTTGCAAGAAATCACGATTCGGAATACTTTGCAAGTGCTGTGGGAGAAGTAAACGTTGTCAACCTGATGAAAGAGAAAAATGCAGTAATCGGCGGTGAAGGAAACGGAGGAATTATCTATCCTGATCTTCATTACGGAAGAGACTCTTTGGTAGGAGCGGCTTTATTCTTAACCCATTTGGCCAAAGAAAACAAAACCGTTTCCGAATTAAGAGCCGGATATCCGGAATATTTCATGGGTAAAAAGAAAATAGAATTAACGCCGGAGATCAATGTAGATGATATCTTAGCCAAAATGGAAAAAGAATACCAGAATGAAGAAGTTTCAACTGTAGATGGAGTGAAAATCGATTTCGAAAAGAACTGGGTTCACCTGAGAAAATCAAATACGGAACCGATCATCAGAATTTATACTGAAGCCCATTCACAGGAAGAAGCTGATAAACTGGGAGATGATATGATTGCTAAAATTAAAAGTTTAATCTAAAATAAAGCAGGAACGGAGCAGAAATGTTCCGTTCTTTTTCTTACAGATGTTTGAGCATATACAGAACAGGTTTCACTTCCCTAAAGGAAAATGGCGGAAATTTCTTAGCTGCTTTGAGCGCATGGAAGTTCCTGCCAGAACTTTGCTTTTAAAGGAAAATGAAATTTCAGACAGTGCTTACTATATTGAAAAAGGAATTGCAAGGGCCTGGTACAACAATGACGGGAAAGATGTGACCTTTCAGTTCTTTATGGAAAATACCATGTTCTCATCCCTTGAGAGCTTCAGGAAAGGCTTTCCAAGCATGGTCTCCTTCGAAACCATAGAGCCCTGCATTTTATGGAAGATCAAAAAAGAAGATGCAGAAGCTATTTTAGCTGAGGTATACGAAGATCCCGAGCTGAGAACCCAATTCATGGATGCTCTTTTTGAAAGGATATTCGACTATATGAAGCATTTTTTCTCATTTATAAAGGATACCCCAAAACAACGCTACCTCAGTCTTGCCAAAGAACGTCCGGAAATCATAAGAAGAATCCCGCAGCACTATATTGCTTCCTACCTGGGGATTACCACGGTACATCTTAGCCGTATCAAGAGTGCCATCTTAAAAGAGGATGCTTTAACCAACAACTGATAACAAATGTTATTGCACTGCAGACTATCCTCATCCTAATTTTGTATAAAAATTTAAATAATGAAAGCAGCAGTTGTATTTGAAAAAGGAAGTATTCCTCAATATGCAGATTTTCCGGATCCGGGAACACCTGGGGAAAATGAAGTGCAGGTAACAGTAAAGGCAGCATCGATCAAGAATCTTGACAGAGCTATTGCAGGCGGAAGCCATTATTCCGTCAGCAGCGAGAAACATCAGCCCAAAATTATAGGAACAGACGGAGCCGGGTACCTTGACAATGGGCAGAAAGTATATTTTTTCAGTAAGAAAGGAACCGCAGCCGGGAAGGTCAATGCTGAAAAAGGATTTATTATTCCCGTACCGGAAGAGCTGGATTTTATTACCGCCGCGGCATTGCCCAATGCAGTAATGGGATCGGCGATGGGGCTGAAGTTCAAAGCAGGGATGAAACCTGGCGATACCGTTTTGATTAATGGAGCAACCGGGGTTACAGGAAAAATTGCAGTTCAGGTAGCCAAATTATATGGCGCCAAAAAAATTATTGCCACAGGCAGAAACGAAGAATCTTTACAATTACTTCTTACGTTGGGTGCAGATGAGGTAATTTCTTTAAAACAATCCGATGAAGATTTTAAAACAAAAATTAAAGAAATTCACAGCGAAACCCCTGTTGATATTATTTTGGACTACCTTTGGGGGCATTCTGTAGAGATGATGCTGAATGCTTTGAAAGGAAACGGAACATTTTCTCACAAAACCAGATTGGTTTCTGTAGGAGGAATGAGCGGGGATATCATTCAGCTGTCTTCGCAGATTCTGAGAGGAACAGATATTCAGATTTCAGGTTCCGGATTGGGAAGCTGGACAAAAGAAGAAACCCATCTGCTTTTTACAGAAATTATTCCCGAAATGTTTCAGGCAGCAGTAGCCGGTAATATTAAAATAGATACACAAACAGCGGACATTAAAAACGTAGAAGCGCTGTGGAACACCGAAATTCCGGCTGGAAAAAGACTTGTTCTGACTATTTAACCACAATTTGACTTTTTTATCCACAATCCTTTTATCTCTTTTCTTTTTTTACTATCTTTAATATAGAAATTTATGAAAAATTAATTCAAAAAAAGTTGCAACTTTGCATAAACATTTGAATTTCAGTTTCAGAAGTTATTATTAATTAAAAAGTTTGCCGAGGTTTGTAATGTATATTCAGACATCTGGCCGACGAAGACGACACTATTGGAAGAGTATTTTGGAAATGAACTTGTAAAAAAGTTCGAGGAAATGATGGAAAACAATGATGAATTCTACTTCGATACCGAAGAGCTGGAAGATATTATTGTTTATTATTTGGAGCTGGGAGATTTTAACTACGCAGACAATGCTGTTAATTATGGCCTTAAGCTTCACCCGAATTCATTGGATATCAAGATCAAAAGACTTGAGATTCTTCTGGAATGGGAAGATTATAATACCGCAAAAGAACTCATAGACGAACTGAAAGGTTCATCTATGGAAAATACAGACTTTATGGTCTGCTACGCGAAGTATTATTCGAACCTGGGAAATCCCAGAAAAGCCATTGACATCTGCAAGAAAGCACTAGAACTGAAAGAAGAAGAGAACTTCCTTCACAACTTTATTGCAGACGAATATGTAAACTTGGGAGATCCCTTTAACGCTCTTAAGCACTACAGAAAAGCCCTGAAAGAAGATCCTACAGACGAATATTCGCTTGAAAACTGTATGATCTGCTTCAGCGACCTGAATAAGAGCGAGGAGGCTATTGCCTTTCTTAATGAATATTTAGATGAATTTGCCTATTCCGAAACCGCATGGTTCGAGTACGGGCAGTTTTACTTCAACAGAAAGAACTATGAAGAAGCCATAAAAGGATATGATTACTTATTGGCGATCAATTCAAGTTCTGTAGGAGTATATGCCAATAAAGCAGCCTGTTACGAAGCCCTTGGGCAGTACCAGAAAGCCGTGGAAGTATATGAGGAAATGCTTGAGCTGGAATATACCAAGGCATTTACATTTTATAAGATAGGATTGTGCTACAAAGCACAGAAACAGTCCATAATGGCCCTGAATGCATTTCAGAAATCCCTGAGAGAAGATCCTCAGTTTTATCTGTCCATGATGGAGCAGTCTTATCTTTATGAAGAGATGGGCGGTATGAAAGAAGCCCTGCATTTTGCAAAAGAAGCCACCCAGCTTAATGACAGCAACCTTGACTATCAGAAAAGACTGGCCTTCCTGTTCATCGATTCCGGAAAATTTGAAGAAAGCCTTAGCTGTCTTAAAAAACTGGTAGATGCGGAGCCTTCAAGATTTTACAACTGGTATGCCTATTCGGAAGTATTGATGCTTCTGGGAGAATATGAAGAGGCAGTCACTATTCTGGATAAAGCCATCAAGGTACACAACAGGGCAGAGCTTTATTATCAGCTAAGCAACTGCTATTTCAACCTGAGAAATCCGGAAAAAGGCGCAGAATCTCTTCAGAAAGCTTTAAACATCGATTCTTCTCTTGCTACGGATATGCAGAAAAAATATCCGTTCATTAAGGATGAGGTGAAAAAAGTGAAAGCAAAAGTAAAAAAGAAGAATTCTTAAATGATTTAATTACGATCATAAATAAAAAATCCTGCAGCAATGCAGGATTTTTAGTTGATATCAGTTTTAATATAATTTACTTATTTATAGTGCCTGGTTTGGTTCTTAGGAAAATTAACCCTCCAATAATAACTCCCGCTCCTACAAACTGTAAAAAACTCAGCTTTTCACCATCCAGAAATCCCCAGATAATAGCAACGATAGGCATCAGCAAGGTTACTGTTGAGGCAAACAGCGGAGTAGATACCTTTAATAAACGATAATTCAGCGTCATAGCCAGTCCTGTTCCAAAGATGGATAACAGACTTACAAACATCAGTCCCAGCATATTATCTTCATTGAAAGAAAAGGTTGAAAAGAATCCTGTGAATGCCAAAGCAATAAGGGAAGGGAAAAATAAAACAAATGAGAAAACAAATGCTGATAAAATCGTAGAGGAAACCTCCATCAGTTTAGATTTCACAGTTGTAGTACTCATTGCATAACACAACGTAGCCAATAACAGCAGTAATATAGGAATCAGTTTGAATTTTCCGCCCTCGCCGTCACCGCCAAAAGCCAGTAAACAAACGCCAGCAAAGCTTATTAACGTGCCAACGATCTGTTTCTTTGTTGTTTCAAACTTCCACACCAGTGCGCCCACAATAATGACAAAAATCGGCATCATAGAATTGATGATTCCCGCAATGCTGCTGCTCACTTCCGTTTCTGCAATCGGAAACAGGAACATAGGAATAAAATTTCCTGTAAATGCAGCCAGAATAAGCCATTTCAAATGCTTTTTAGGGAAAAGCTTATATTTTGAAACCGCAACAGGCATCAGAATAATACCGGCAATCAGCACCCTTAGCGCTCCCACCTGATAGGGACTGAAATGCTCAAGAGACTTTTTGATCAGAATAAAAGAAGATCCCCAGATCAGGGTTAATACAATCAGGAGGATCCATTTTTCTTTATTGGCGTTCATTGTTTTTGTGTAGGATTTTTAAAAATTCTTTTTGGGAATCATTTTGGCGCCCAGACTTTCCAGGTGTTCGGTATGAGACTGACAATCAATAAGATCTAAGGTGTTTTTGTTTTTTTCTACAAATTGAATAAAGCCGGCTTTGGAAGCATTGCTTACTTTGGCAAACATACTTTCCCCGCAGAAAACATTTCCAATCTGAAGACCGTAAAACCCGCCGACTAATTCTCCGTCCTGCCACACTTCAATACTTTTGGCTAAACCATATTCGTGAAGCCTGATAAAAGATTCCATCAGCTCATCCGAAAGCCAGGTTCCCGTCTGTCCTTTTCTGCTTGCCTGCTGGCAATTCAGGATAACCTCCCTGAAATTCTTGTTCTCTGAAAAAGTAAAAATACCTCTGTTAAGTATTTTCCGCATCGATTTGGAAACTTTTATTTCATCAGGAAACAGGACGAATCTTGGGTCCGGACACCACCATAATATTTCCTCTCCCGGATTATACCATGGAAAAATTCCCAGCTGATAGGCAAACCAAATGCGTTCTATGGATAGATCACCTCCAAAGGCAACCAGTCCTTCATGACCGTCATAAAGCTCAGGATCGGGGAATGAAATCTCGTTTTCGTCTAATCGGACCATTTTTTGGAAAAAAATCCCACTTGAGAAAGCAGGATTTATATTGGATCTTATTTTTTAATTAAAAAGGTAAATCGTCATCATCATCTCCAGCGAAAGGATTCTCGTTGGATACCGGGGAAGCAGATTGAGACGGAGAAGCTTGTGTAGGCTCAGATCCGTTATCCATAACCTTTTCTACTCTCCATCCTGTAATAGAATTGAAATATTTGGTTTCACCCTGCGGAGATACCCATTCTCTTCCTCTGATGTTGATTCCCACCTTTACAGTCTCACCTTCTCTAAGGTTATCTAATAAACTGATCTTATCAGACAAAAATTCTATGTTTATCGGCTGTGGATACTGTTCCTGAGTCAAAATAACCATTTCTCTCTTTTGAAAGCCGCTTGCAAATGTCTGAGCATCAAAAAGTTTCTTTACCGTTCCTTGTAATTCCATATTGTAATTGTTAACGTTGTAAAAGTAAGAAAATGAAATGTAATAATAGAAGGAGCGGAAAAAAAATGTGTGAATTTTAATTTTTTTTCTCAAAAGTTTGGAGAGAAGGGAAAAAGTCCTATATTTGCACTCACAAAAACGAAGCAAGCTCTTTAAAATAAACAACAAACCAGCGGATGTGGTGTAATTGGTAGCCACGCCAGACTTAGGATCTGGTGCCGTGAGGCGTGGGGGTTCGAGTCCCTTCATCCGCACTATGCGAAAATAGCTCAGCTGGTAGAGCACAACCTTGCCAAGGTTGGGGTCGCGGGTTCGAATCCCGTTTTTCGCTCCACACCATGCCCTGGTGGTGGAACTGGTAGACACGCAGGACTTAAAATCCTGTGCCTCTTTTGGCGTGCGGGTTCAAGTCCCGCCCGGGGTACTAAAACTCTCTGTTGATCTCAACGGAGAGTTTTTTAGTTTTAAAAGGTTTGTGAGAACTGTTTATTTATTCAGTTTTTTGTACGTTTTTATATCTTCGGGTTATTATTTTAAAGCAAAATGTTTTATATTTGTAGCCACAAAAAAGATACAGCTCTTTACATAAAAGAATAAACAACCAGCGGATGTGGTGTAATTGGTAGCCACGCCAGACTTAGGATCTGGTGCCGTGAGGCGTGGGGGTTCGAGTCCCTTCATCCGCACCATAAGAAAACTCTCTATTGAATTTCAATGGAGAGTTTTTTATTTTTATATCACAGTAAAAAACATTCAGTAAAACAGCTGCTTAATTAAATCAATCAAAGATTGATTCCTCCCTTTGCATCCTTAAACCTACCCAGCATTAAAATTAGACTTTGCGTTAAAAAAATTCAGCTCTGCTTAAATATAAAACGATAAGATTAATGTTTTTGAACTCAATCTGTACCCAAAATAATATTAACTTCTGTATCTGTATCCTTAAATGAATACCCCATAATTTTGTTATACTAAAACAGAATATTATGGAAACTGTTATTCGCAACCAACACCAGCTTCAGTATGCTGAGGTTTATATTTCAGATATACCGTTTTTAAAAATATTTTTCTGCAGGTACAGAATTCTTCCAAGCTTACTAAAGAATTTGGTGTTCCTTTTCTTTTGGTGAAGAAAAATAATCAGATAGCAGGATTTGCAAGCCTTATTATGAATGGAAAAGGAGAAATTTCATTTACCATATATGGGAAAAATGAACTTTCAGATTCAGAAAAAAGAATTTTAATCTTCGTGCAGAACGTTATTTTAAACAGAATAATTCGGGAAATTTCAGGAATGCAGATCAGCTGAAAAGCAGTATCGAAAGAATGACCGGCTGGCTGAGCGTAGGATAAACCTGAAATGAATTTGTACATTTACTTAAAACTCAGGCCTTATGTCAAAAGATGTTCTCTATCTTAAAATAGCAAAATCAGTCACCGAACAGATCAAAAGTGATACCCTGCAGTTTGGAGACAGATTGCCTTCACTCAGGAGTGCCCAGAAACTATATAATGTTAGCCTCAATACCGTCAAGCAGGCGTATATGGAGCTGGAAAGCCGTTCTTTAGTTGAATCCCGTCCCAAATATGGCTATTTTGTAAGCCAGACCTCCCAGAGAAAGCTGGCATTACCTTCCGTAGCTCCAATGAAAGATGCAGAAAGGAAAAACTGCCCCGAAGATCTTATTGATAAGGTATTCGGAACCATTGACGGGACTGATGTTACCCAGTTTGCTTTAGGTATTCCGGGGAAAAGTTTTCTTCCTTTGGCGAAGCTGAAGAAATCTATGATTAATGTGATTAAAAGGAAGAATGACAGCGGGACAGATTATGAACCGGTACAGGGAAACGAGCATCTACGCAGGGAAACGGCTAAATGGGCTATGGTTCTGGAAGGGAAAATCACGGAAGATGATTTGGTAATCACTTCAGGAGCAATGAATGCAGTCTATACCTGTCTCATGGCGGTAACCAAGCCCGGGGATTCCGTTGCAGTGGAAAGCCCGGTGTATTTTGGTGTGCTTCAGGCGATCAAGCAGCTGGGATTAAAGGTAGTGGAAATTCCAACCCATCCGGTTTACGGAGTAGACCTTGATGCCTTGAAAAAGTTCTGCCTACGCTTTCTGCGTGCTGTTTTGTGACCAATTTCAATAATCCGCTGGGTTTCCAGATGCCTGATGAGAACAAAAAAGAACTTGTAAGACTTATTACTCATTATAATGTTCCTTTAATTGAAGATGATATTTACGGGAATCTGTACTTCGGAGCGGAAAGACCGAAACCTTGTAAATTTTATGATGAAGCAGGGCTTGTGATGTGGATAGGATCGGTTTCCAAAACCCTTGCTCCCGGTTACCGGGTCGGTTGGGTTGCTCCCGGAAAATTCAAGGAAAAAGTGATCCGCCAGAAACTCGTGCAGACTGTTTGCAGCCCATCTCTTTACCCGGATGTGATTGCTGATTTTCTGGAACACGGCCGTTATGACCACCATTTGAGAATGTTCAGGAAAAAACTGTATGCGAATTATCTTCAGATTCAGAAATCGGTGGGGGAGTATTTCCCGGACAATACCAAGGTTTCGGAACCTAAAGGGGGCTTTATGCTATGGCTGGAGCTGGATAAAAGGATATGCACGGAAGATCTTTATGACGAAGCCATGAGCCAGAAAATAAACTTTGCCCCGGGAAGAATGTTTTCCCAATATAACCAATATCAGAACTGTATGCGCCTTAACTATGCCCTGGAATGGACAGACAGGGTGGAAAGTGACCTTGAAAAACTGGCAAAAATGGTGAAAAAAAGAATTTAACTAAACCTTATAAACAATGAATGATACAAATAGTGAAGTAAAAATTATAAGCTATGATCCTCAGTATAAAGAAGCTTTCAAAGCATTAAATGAAGAATGGATCAAAACCTTTTTCACAATGGAGGCAGGGGATTATAAACTCTTAGACAATCCTGAAGAGCATATTATTAACAAGGGCGGGCATATTGTTTTTGCCTTACTAAATAATAAACCGGTAGGAACCTGTGCTTTGGTAAAAATGTCAGACCTGCCGCTTAAATTTGAACTGTCAAAGATGGCGGTAAGCCCTGAAGCACAGGGAAAGAAAATAGGTTATCTGGTAGGAAAGGCCCTAATAGAAAAAGCTAAAGAATCAGGAGCGGAAAGTATTTTCCTGGAGACCAATTCCATCCTGGTGCCAGCCATCAGACTGTATGAAAAGCTTGGTTTTAAGCATATGCCAGTATCAGATTCTGCTTATGAACGTTGTGATACGCAGATGCTTCTGGAATTCAATATTTAAATAAAAAAGATATCGGAATGGAATAGAAATGCCCGCACCGGTATCTTTTTACTCTTACAGCAGCTACCCAAACCGTAAGGCACCCTCATCCTTCTAGCATTTTAACCCTTTACCTTTTAGCCATTTCGCCTTTCTGCCCTTTTGCCTCTCAGTCCTTAAATTATTCCCCTTTTTCCCTATTCGCTCTTTTTCCCTATTTTTGTGAAATTCCTTATTTCAATGAAAAAGATTATCCTCATCGAAGACGAAACCAGTGTTGTATCTTTTATAAAGAAAGGACTTCAGGAAAACGGCTATGAAGTTTCTGTTGCCTTCGACGGGCGTACAGGAGTACAGCTGGTACAGGCCAATGATTTCGATATGGTAATTCTGGACATTATGCTTCCGGAAATGAACGGTCTGGACGTCTGCAAAGAAATCAGGAAAACCAATCAGCATGTTCCGATCCTGTTTTTAACAGCTTTGGGAACCTCCGAAAATATAGTGCTGGGCCTGGAAAGCGGAGGTGATGATTATCTTGTAAAACCATTCAAGTTCATTGAGCTGGTCGCCCGTGTGAAATCCCTGTTAAGAAGAAGCAATGGAGTAAGCTCCCAGGAAATTGCTGAACCGGAACCGGATAGCGAGCATGTTTTCAGGTTTTCAGATCTGGTCGTTAATGATTATACAAAAAAGTGACCCGTGGGGGAGATGAAATTTCTTTAACTTCTACAGAATACAAACTTCTGCTCTACTTCCTGAATAATCCTGAAAAAGTAATTTCAAGAGCTGAAATTCTGGATGCAGTCTGGGGCGTAAATTATGAGCTGGGAACGAATGTGGTAGATGTTTATGTAAACTATTTAAGGAAAAAACTGGATAACCAGGATGATAATAAACTGATCCACACCGTAATAGGAATGGGGTATGTGCTGAAAAAATCTTAATGAATGTCTAAAAAAGTTGTCACAAATCAGACCAAAACGATGGTGCTCTTAATGTTGGTGTTTACTGCTATCATTCTGTTGTTCAGTGGTTTGGTTTACTTTTCAATTGTCAACTTTTCGCACCAGAGATTTTATGAGCTGCTGAAAATCCGTACGGCAACCATTGTTCAGATCGAAAAAAGCAAAGATCACCTTGACCTTCCCGAAAATTATATCCTCAACAGCCTGAATGACGAGGAACTTCCTATGGAAAGAGACTATGTGTTTGCGGTTCCTACGGATTCCAATTTCAGAAAAATTTCACAGGAAGTTCATATTCCCGATTATTTTTTCAAAAGCATCGTTAAAAAAGGGGAGGCCAATTATAATGATAAAGAGTTTTACTACATCGGGCAGACCTTCAGGTATGAGAACAAGGACTATATTGCCATTGCTTCTGCCAAAAATCATTATGTAATCTACTATCTTGGGTTTTTAAAAAGAACGCTGATCACCTGTATCGTCCTTTCGCTGTTTTTCAGCATGATCTTTTCTTTTTATTTGTCTAAAACCTTATTCAAACCTATCTTAAAGATTACCGGGAAAGTAAAAGAGATTAGCTCTGAGAATCTTCACCTCAGACTGGAGCCACAACCGGACAATAAAGAATTGAATGAGCTTGTAGATACCTTCAACGGAATGCTGAACCGTATAGAAACCTCATTTGAGACCCAAAACCACCTGATCGGAAACGTTTCCCATGAACTTAGAACACCATTGACATCCATTATGGGTGAAGCAGATGTTGCGCTTTCTATCAGCAGAACCGCCGATGAATACAAGGAAACCTTAGAAATTATCCTCGACGAAGCAGAAAAACTGGATAAAAAGATCAAGGCATTATTAATGATCGCCCAGACCGGTTTCGATGGAAAGATTCAGAAAATGGATAAGGTGAGGATCGATCAGCTGCTTTGGGATGTGATTGAAACTCTCAGGAAAATCGATTCCAGGAACAATATCTATCTGGATATCAGTATGCTTCCGGACAATCCTAAAAAATTAAAGGTTCAGGGAAATGAACAGCTGCTGCACCTAGCGGTGGCTAATATCATCAACAACGGTTGTAAATATTCCAATTTCCAGCAGGTAAAAGTTTCGCTGGGAGCTACGGACACCGATGTATATATTATCGTAAAAGATTTCGGGATTGGAATTCCGGAAGTTGAGATGAATAAAATCTATGACCCGTTCTTCAGGGCTTCCAATACCAAAAACTACGAAGGCTACGGAATCGGGCTTCCATTGGCCAGAAACATCGTAAGGATGCACCAGGGCGAACTGATCGTAAGTTCCCACGAAAACCAGGGAACCACAGTACAGATGCGTTTTCCTAATTTCTATAGTACGCGACCGGAAAGTTAATGGACCGGATACGGGGTACGGGATGCAAGGTATGGGTTTGAGAGTCGGAGTGTTTTAGGGTTTGAGTTCATATCTATCGATTTGCATCTTGATTCTTGGCTCTTGTTTCTTATAACTTAAACTCATCATTCATTTTCTTAATCTCAGCCTAAAAGTCTCATGTCTGATATCTGACATCTGAAGTCTTGCCTTATTTTCCTTATGTTAACTGGCATTAACAATATTCTAATCTCATTCTAATCTCTTTAATCACATTTTAATTCCATTCCAAAAGACTTCTAATCTTGCCGTTTTAGTTTTGTAACATCAAAATAAGAAAACACAAACCTAAATCTAAAAGATATGACCAAAACCATTTTAATTGCCACGGATTACTCTCTTGAGTCACTGAACATATTAAAAAAGTACTGAAAGAGAAAGAAGCATCAGAAGACCAGAATCAGTATAACATTCTTTTGGTTTCAGGATATGAGCTGGGAGATTCTATCAGGGACCTTCTGTTCAATACGAAAAGCACTATTTTTAATAAAATCAGGCCGCAGGAATTCTGTGACGCCTATGGAATCATCAAAAATAAGTATCCTCATCTGGTCAATAAGATCGTCTGCGATATTTTCACAGGAAGCTTTCAGAGAACATTCAACAATTATGTGAAAGCGGAAAATATTGAGGAAGCCTATTACTCCCCATCTATTAAGAGTAAAGGAAAAGGGAAGTTTGATATTGCTCCTTACATCAGAAAGTGCAAAGATATTAAGGTTCAGGAAATTAAAGTTGAAATTCCTGAAAGACTTCCTGAAAGAGGAAAATTGGCTGAAATCTTTGTTGAAGCCTAAAAAAATAGATAAACACAATATTAAAAGAATAAAAAAATGTTAAGAAATTATAGTAACAGCCGAACGTTGGGAGACAATATCAGATTGGGGACGCTGACTGCATTTACTGCAGGTACTATAAATATTGCCTCTCTGTTAATATTTCTCTCCTTCACGTCAAACGTAACGGGGCATTATGCCATCTTGGCTGCGGAAATCAGCAAAGGAAACTGGACGCAGGTAGCTGTGGTTGGAGCCTGGATCTTTTTGTTCTTCTTCGGAAGCTTTTTGTCCAACTTCATCGTGATCAACTTTAATAAGAAAAGTAAATATTTTGCCCATGCAATGCCGATTGTGCTGGAAATCATATGTTTGCTTTTTGTGGGAATTTACGGTCAGTTTTATTATCAGAAAACATTGGAGGAAACGGAATATCTGGTTGCGCTGATGCTTTTTGCAACAGGACTTCAGAACGGTCTTACGGCCAGTATCTCCAATTTCTCAGTGAAAACCACTCACCTTACAGGTACAACCACCGATCTTGGGATTCTGTTTTCCATGTTTACCCAGAAAAAATACAGGAAGAATGGTGAGCTGATAGGAAGGGCAAAACTGCTTATGAGTATTATGGTTGCCTATGTATTGGGAGCTGTATTCTCGGGGCTCACGTATTATTATCTTGAATTCAGGGTATTTTATGTGATCAGTCTGTGTCTTTTGATTGTGATCGGGTATGATGCCTATAAAATCCATATCAGGCACTTCAATACCAAATACCGCTACAGCAAAATTTATAAAAAACCCAATGTACTGGCTTATTTGTATGATAAAGTTCACGGGATCCCCAAAAGGAAAGAAAAAAGAACACTTGTCTTTGATGAATAAAATAAATAAATATCAATATTATTTTTGTGTAAACTAGCTGTGAAGCACTCCTTTTCGATGGTAGAAAAGGGGTGTTTTTTTATTCATTCAAATGGGTATTTAATCCTGTTTGCTAAGGGAGCTCCTAATTTTTTAACGCAAAGTTTTATTTTTGACACCGCTCATTTTTAAGTTTAAAAAGTAATGATCAATCAGAGATTGATCTGATTAAGCGAATGCATACCCTCCCGCTTAATCAGCGGCTTTGCCGCATCCTTTGCTCTGCTCTAAATCATAAGCTCTTAAAATAAAACTTTGCGTTAAAAAACAACAGAACTATTCACAAAGCTCTTTTCCCTCTTTCATTTCCCAACTTTGCAGAAGTATTAAAAACCAGACAGGATAAAGGAAATGTGATTAAAATGTTGATAATTAAAATTTAATTCACGGTTTTAATGTTTTAATTCCGGTTTCCATTGCCTATTTTTGTAAGTTGATTATACGTTTTATGTCAGATATTATTCAGCTTTTACCGGATCATGTAGCCAACCAAATTGCGGCAGGAGAAGTGGTGCAGAGGCCTGCGTCCATTGTGAAGGAACTTTTGGAAAATGCTATTGATGCGGGTGCATCCAAGATAGAACTGATTATCAGGGATGCCGGAAAAAACCTGATCCAGGTGGTGGATGATGGCAAAGGAATGTCTGAAACAGATGCCCGGATGGCGTTTGAAAGACATGCTACGTCAAAGATCAAAGCAACAGAAGATATTTTCAAGATTGCCACAAAAGGATTTCGTGGGGAGGCATTGGCTTCTATTGCTGCTGTTTCGCAGGTTGAACTGAGAACGAAGCAGAAGGATGCCAAAATTGGAACCAATATCTACATTGAAGGCGGTGTATTTCAGTTTCAGGACCCGATACAGACTGCCGACGGATCCAATTTCTTGGTGAAAAACCTGTTCTACAATGTTCCGGCCAGAAGAAAATTCCTTAAAAATAATAATGTTGAATTCAGACACGTTATTGATGAATTTCAGCGCGTTGCCTTAGCTCATGAAAACCTCGAATTTTCCTTATTTCATGATGATGAAGCTGTTTTCAGACTGAGAAAGGGCAGCCAGATGCAGCGTATTGTAGATGTTTTCGGACGTAAGCTGCAGCCGCAGCTGATTCCTATCAAAGAAGATATCATCTGGTGTAAGCTTCACGGATTCGTTGCAAAACCGGAAGGAGCTAAAAAATCCAGGGAGAACAGTTTCTTTTCGTGAACGGAAGATACTTCAAAAGTCCGTATTTCAATAAAGCAGTTCAGGAAGCTTTCGAAGGATTGCTTTTACCGGGTTATGTTCCTACATTTTTCCTTTATCTTGAATTAGATCCGGAAAAAATAGATGTAAATATCCATCCCCAGAAAACAGAAGTGAAATTTGAAGATGAGCACCTGATTTTCGCTCTTCTTCGTTCCACTATTAAAAGATCGCTGGGAATTTACAATGTTTCGCCAAGCCTTGATTTTGACAAAGACCCTGAAATGGATGCCATGATGAATAAACCTTTCCCAAGTAAAGGAAACAGCAGCGGGGGAGTCATCAGGATGCCGGAAATTATCGTAGATAAAGACTATAACCCATTTGTTGAAGAAAGAAATGTACGTCCCGAAGAAATCCAGAATCTTACGGAAATGTACCATCAGAATATTAATATTACAGCAGAACCTTCCAAGATCAATTTATTTGAAGACGAAGATTTTGATGAGGATCTGATGAGGTTGCCGAATGGTTATTGGCTGTTCAATAAAGGAGATGTAACCCTGATGCTGGATCTTGGAAGAATGCACAGGCTGGTTGTTTCCGAAAATAATAAGACGTCGAAGAAACCCAACGTTAACCCAAACAGTCATACGCTGCTCTTTTCTTTAGAGTACCATATGAACGAAATAGAGAAGAATAAATACAATTCTTTCAAAAAATTTCTTCCTGAACTCGGGTTTGACATGAAAATTGCACATGAAAGCGTGCTGAGAATAGACGCCCTTCCGGAAGGTCTGAAAGAAACCCAGGCGATGAAGTTCCTGGAAAACCTTTTTGAGATCCTGGATTACAAGACAGAAGAAGAATTTATGCAGTTCTATCTCAACCAGTGGAATAAAATGCAGTCCAAATCAAGATTTGATTTCATCTATAAAAAAGATGCGGAACAGATGATCAAAGATTTCACCGCTTTAGGCTTCCCGGAATTTTTACCGGATGGCAAAAGATGCTTTTATGAAGTTCCGTTTAATGACTTTAAAAACAAATTTTAAAAAATGTTCAACAATATACCGCCGATCACCAGAAACCTTATCATTATCAATGTTATCGTATTTGTTGCCTCTTATTTTTTAGGAAGTAAGGCAATCGAATATCTTGCGGGGTTTTATCCTTTTTCGCCCTTTTTCCATTCATGGCAGGTTATTACGCACATGTTTATGCATGGAAGTATAATGCATATTTTGTTTAATATGCTGACGTTATACAGCTTTGGGCCTATTCTGGAGCAGTCATTGGGTGATAAAAAGTACCTGATATTGTATTTCTTAAGCGGATTGGGAGCTTTTTTCCTTTTTAATTTATGGAATTTTATAGAAGTTCAGCAGTTTACCCGTGAGTTACAACAGCTTGGATTTAATGTTAATGCTTATCTGTCAGGCGCCAATGTTGAATTCACCGGAACAGCAGAATCTATTGCCACACAAAGAGGTTTGCTGGAGAATGTAAAGAATATTGTAACAACGCCTATGGTTGGTGCTTCCGGAGCTATTTTCGGAGTTGTAGCTGCTTTTGCAACACTTTATCCGGATTCAAAGATCATGATGATGTTTATCCCTGTTCCTATGAAGGTAAAATATCTGATGCCTATCGTTATTTTAGTTTCCATATATCTGGGCGTTTCAGGAAACGGAGGGGGTATTGCCCATCTGGCTCACGTTGGTGGAGCATTAGTTGGCTGGATTCTTGCAAGGATCTGGAGAAAACATCTGTATAGATTCAATTAAAATTCTGTGAAAGTTTTCCGTCTTGTCATATTAATCCTGCATGTAGGTGTCTTTTTCCTCTTGCTGGGTACTTTAATGAATGCATATGTTCCGCCTAAAATATTTCCGTGGTTCAACCTGCTTTCCTTAGGGTTTCCCGTCCTTATTGTTATCTACATACTATTCACTATTTTCTGGCTTTTTAGTTTGAAAAAGAGAACCTTTATATTTATGCTGGCCGGGCTTATTTTTATGGTTCCTGTACAGAGATGGGTGAATTTTTCTTCCGGTGCAAAAGAAACAGCAGATCTTAAGGTAGTCACTTTTAATGTGAAAGCCGGTTTGATGGGAGCTTCTGAAATCGAAAATTATCTCACCAATGCCAATGCTGATGTGGTAATGCTGCAGGAAGCCGGAAAGAAAGTTTCTGTAAAAGGAATGCTGGTTATTGATAATAATGGGATTACCAAGGTTTTTACAAAACATAAAATCATCAACTCCAAAGAGCTTATCAATAGCAATTATGATAGCAATAACGCTTATGCTTCCCAGGCAGATATTGAAATCCGGGGAAAAGTATACCGCTTTATCAATATTTATCTGGAGCCTTTCAAATTTGAAAAAGGAATGGTAAAAATGGACGGGGTAAAAGAAGAAGATGAGCAAAAACTGAAGAATATTGTTAAAAGGCTTATTCCTGTTTTCAAAAAACATCAGGATCAGATAGAAAGTATCAAAGAAGGAATTGAAAACTCACCTTATCCTGTGATTGTAATGGGAGACCTGAATTCCGTACCCAATTCCTATGAATATTATCATCTGTTGGATGGATTGCAGGATGCTTTTGTAAAAGCCGGGAAAGGGAGTGCCACAAGCTTCCATGATTACAAATTTCCTATCAGAATCGATTATATTTTTACCTCAAAAACCATACAGCCGGTTAGTTATGAAGTTGACCGAAGCATAAAGCTTTCAGATCATTATCCTGTCATCGGAACGTTTTCAATAAATAACTAATTATCATAAAATTAGTTAAAATCTTTCTGCTTGGTAGGATTTTTGATGAATGGAATAGAGTACCCAAGTCTGTATTCCATGAAGCTGAGTCAATTACTGCTATTTATACATATCGTTGTTGCCGTGTTGCTGCTATGCACACTGGGTAATGCATGGATACCACCTAACTTCTTAGGTGCCCTCAACCTACTGTCTCTGGGCTTCCCATATCTTATTATCGTTTACATTCTGCTCACTCTTGTCTGGGTAATCAAAAGAAAAAAAGTTGCAATTGCTTTTGCACTTGGAGCGCTTCTTTTTATAATCCCGTAAGACGCTGGGTTAATTTTTCTCCCAAAACAGAAAATTTAAAATCGATCAGAGATATTAAAGTTCTTACTTTTAATGTAAAATATGGTGATTTCGGCTGGGACAAAGTAAAAAAATACATTACAGACCAGAATGCAGATATCATTCTTGTTCAGGAAAAAGATACCAACCGCGCTATAAGAAAGGATATGATTAAATATCCATCCGTCATTTTAAAAACCAAGCATACCATTTTAAGACAGGAATCTCTGATTGAAGACGAGGCAAGAGGGAATTCCTTTTATGCGGATATAGATATCAACGGAAAAATTATAAGAGTGGTCAATGTTTATCTTGAACCGTTCAGACTTCATAAATCGATGCTTAAATTTGACGGTTTTGCAAAAGAAGGAGGGAAAATTGCCACGCTGCTTTCTCATATGACCCCTACTTTTAAGGCGCATGAAGATCAGATCAAAAAAATCAGGAAGGTGATCGATTTTTCACCTTATCCGGTAATCCTTGCGGGTGATTTTAATTCTGTACCCAATTCTTACGAATATTACAATCTTGGAAAAGATCTTCAGGATGCCTTCCTTACGGTAGGAAACGGCGCTTCCACGAGCTTTCACGATTATAAGGTTCCATTGAGAATCGACTATATCTTTACCTCCAAATCTATTATTCCTTTAAGCTATAAAGTGGACCAATCTGTAAAATTATCGGATCATTATCCTGTAATTGCAGAATTTCTGCTAAATTAGTTCCATGAAAAATTTACTGTCTGCCCTTTTTATGGTGTCACTTTTGCTGGCAGCCTGTTCAAAGAAAGAAACGCCCGGTTTCGGAAATGAACAGGAAATGAAGGTTCACTATGATACAGCAGCAGTTGATTCATTTTCAGCGGGTGCCACTTCAATCGATATTGTGCGCCAGATCAGAATGTCTTCCCAGAAATACCAGGATTCTGTAAAAGAAGCTCTGAAACTTCAGAAAGAAGAACAGAAGCTGAAAGAAGAACTTGAAAAAGAAAACAAAAAGAAGCTGGAAGAGGAAAAGAAAAAAACAGAAGCAGAGAAAAAGCAGAAAAATTCTGACGCTGCGCCGGCCGCCGGAACAAAAACAGAATAAATCAACAGAAAAACATTTTAAAAAATTACAATATGAAAAAACAAATTTTCGCAGCTGCTGCCATAGCGCTATTCGCTGTATCGTGTACAAAATCAACGACTAAAACGGAGCAGGTTGAAAATGCTGACGGATCCTTAACAACAACTACCACTACAGTTTCGGAATCTCCGGCTGTATCTGTAGATACTGCTAAGATAGATAAAGCAAAAGAAGATGTAAAAGCCAAAGTTGATGCTGCAGGAAACAAAATAGATGATGCTGCACAGAAAACAAAAGAAGGCATTAATAAAGCAGGAAGCGATATTAAGGAAGGAGCCAATAAAGTAGGCAGTGACATTAAAAAGGGAGCTCAGGAGGTGAGCAAAGATGTTAAAGACGCCGCCGCAAAAGGAGCTTCAAAAGTAGAAGAAGGAGCCAAAAAACTGAAGGAGGATTTAAGAAAGTAGTAAAATACTAAAATATAGAAACGCAGCTGGAATTTCAGCTGCGTTTTTTTATGCATTTTTAATGACTGTTTTTTAGTGTCAAAATACCTTCTATCTTTCAACTTCTGACTCTCTTTCTGAGCCTGCCTTGTTAAGCTCCAGCAAAGGGTCAATATATTCCCTGTCATTGCTCAGTCTGGGAACTTTATTCTGCCCGCCGAGTTTACCTTTAGATTCCAGCCACCGATAGAATAATCGGGGTTTGGCAATATGTACGATCGGCCTTTTAAGGGTAAGGTTATTGTACCTTTTGGCCTCGTAATCAGAATTAATTGTTTTTAAATGACGGTCAAAGGCGTCGGTAAAACGTTCAAGGTCATCCGGATACCGGCTGAATTCAAAGATCCATTCATGAGCTCCGCTTTCATTTTCTTTCATGAAAACAGGCGCTCCGGTAAAATCGGTAATGCTTGCTCCCGTAGCTTCACAGGCCTTGGAAAGGGCAGATTCCACGTTGGTAATCATAAGTTCTTCCCCAAACGCATTGATATAATGTTTTGTTCTTCCCGTAATTTTTATTCTGAAAGGATTGGTTGAGGTAAAAACAACGGTATCTCCGATCAGGTATCTCCATAATCCGCCGTTCGTGGTGATCACCATTGCGTAGTTTTTTCCCACTTCAACATCTTCCAGGTTGACGACCTTCGGATTGGAAAAATGGAACTGATCCATCGGAATGAATTCATAGAAAATACCGTAATCCAGCATCAGAAGCATTTCATCGCTGTCCGAACGGTCCTGTATTCCGAAGAAGCCTTCGGAGGCATTATAAATTTCGTAGTAATTGATGTTTTTTCCGATGATCTGTCTGTATTGGTCCCTGTAGGGCTTAAAACTGATTCCACCGTGAAAAAAGACCTCTAAATTAGGCCACAGCTCAGAAATACTCCCGCTTCCGGTTTCCTTTAGTACCCTCTGAAGAAGAACCATCATCCAGCTCGGCACTCCAAGAATACTTCCTACGTCTTCATTCTTTACTTCCGAGGTGATGGCTTTGAGCTTGCTTTCCCATTCGGACATCAGGGAGACTTTTTTACTTGGAGTTGTGGTGATTTCTACCCAGAACGGAAGGTTGTCTATTAAAATCGCTGAAAGATCCCCGAATTTGGTGTTAAAATCAGCGTGAAGTTCAGAGCTTCCCCCAGTCGAAGGTTTTTATTCGTGAAGAGCTGATTTTCCGGATGATTGTTGGCGTAGATGGAAACCATGTCCTTTCCTGCCTTCATATGGCAGTATTCAAGGCTTTCCGTAGATATCGGGATGAATTTGCTTTTCGCGTTCGTGGTTCCTGATGATTTTGCAAAATGCTTGATGTAGCCGGGCCAGCTTACATCCTTGTGCCCTTGTCTGGCTTTTTCAATAAAAGGTTCAAAATCTTCATAAGTAACGATCGGAACCTTATTTTTAAAGTCCTGGTAACTGGAAATGGAATTAAAACCATATGCCTTGCCGTATTCAGTATCTTCAGCATGAAAGAGCTGGGAAAAGAGTATACCTTTCTGGGTTTCAATGGGATGGTCCATGAAATTCTGAATCTGATCTATCCTTTGACGGATAAACCAGTTGACGACCGTATTGAAAAGTGCCTTTGTTGCCATTCCAACAAATATAATAATATTTGGATTTTCAGAGAATTTTTATCGTGTTAAATAAAAAAACCGCTACAAATTATGTAACGGTTTTATATTTAGACTTATTGTTTCTTAACAATACTCATCAAAGGCAGCCTGAAGATTTGCTGCAATAGCTCCTGCAGGGTTCCCTTCAATATGGTGTCTTTCAAGCATGTGAACCAGTTCTCCGTCCTTGAAAAGAGCTACACAAGGTGAGCTTGGCGGGAATGGAGCAAGGTGTTTTCTTGCTTCTGCTACAGCTTCTGTATCGAATCCTGCAAAAACAGTTGTTAAATGATCAGGTTTCTTGTCTCCTGTAAGGGAATATACAACTCCGGGTCTTGCTGCTCCTGCTGCACATCCGCATACTGAATTAATAACCAGCAGGGTAGTTCCGGGCTGCTTTAGAGCCTCTTCTACCTGTGCAGGAGTTGTTAAGTCTTCGAAACCTTTATCTGTAAGTTCTGCCTTCATAGGCATTACCAAATCTGTTGGATACATATTTTTTTGTTTTTATCAGTACAAAGTTAAACAATTCTTTGCGTTTCATCAATATATAAAAACTATCAACGCTTTAGTCATAAAAAATTAATGCAATATTAA
Source organism: Chryseobacterium sp. GTID13 (assembly GCF_056172655.1). Lineage (NCBI taxonomy): Bacteria > Pseudomonadati > Bacteroidota > Flavobacteriia > Flavobacteriales > Weeksellaceae > Chryseobacterium > Chryseobacterium sp. GTID13. The sequence goes on along the minus strand of NZ_JAOCMB010000002.1, from coordinate 304,076 downwards.
TATTTCAATAATATCCAAAAAAGATGAAATAAAACTATGAATAATGATAAATATTTATTAAATTTGAAATGATTCTAAAACAACTGACCATGAAAAAAACATTTACCGCTTTCCCTCGAGCACTCAAATTATTTAACACAACCTGATTTTCAGCGGTTAAAGCAGATGCTCTCATTCAGTTTTAAATAATGATAACTGAATTAATAATTATGAATATCCAAAAATGAATCCGGGAACGCCAGCGTTCCCGGATTCTTTAATCAAATCGATATGCAAAGGTTGGATATCCTGTTTTGGGATCTGTGTTTCGTGTTCCGGAGTTGAATGGTCCGAATTCTGAAACGCGTCTCCTGTAATTATGAAAGCAGTTTCTTAGCCATTTCGGAAATACTTTTTCCGTCTGACTTTCCTGCTAATGCTTTTGAAGCGGCTCCCATTACCTTTCCCAGGTCTTTTGCAGACTCTGCTCCGGTTTGTGAAATAATATTCCTTATTTCCGCTTCCAATTCTTCCGGACTAAGCTGTTTTGGCAAGAATTTTTCAATTACTTTCATTTGGGCTTCCTCCACTTCAGCAAGGTCATTTCTTCCCTGTGCTGAAAACTGTTCGAAAGAATCTTTACGCTGCTTGATCATTCTCTGCAGAATGGCAATTTCCTGCTCGGGAGTAACTTCAGTGCCTCTTGCTTCAGTCTGTAGAAGTAAAATTTGTGCTTTTACAGCTCTCAGAGAGTCCAGAGCAACTCTGTCCTTCTCTCTCATTGCTGTTTTAATAGCTTCACTTATAGTATTTTCTAAACTCATTTTTTTTGCTTTAAGCTTTAGGCAATAAGCAGTAGGCTTTAAACTGGCTTCCGGATAAGATAAGCCTGCAGCTTACTGCTTATTGCTTATAGCAATTTAGTCAACGTCTTTATTTAAAAATCTGTTTTCTCTCACCTGCATAGATCCATTGTTGTCAGACAGATAGGTGTTGATGTTCTGATCTGATGCATTGGTTCCGTCAATGGAGATATTCTTTCTTTTAAAAGCCGGTACGGACTCGAATTCACTGGTGCTGTCAAAGCTTTGATAGCGTGAGTTGAACTCTTTTAATTTATTTCTTCTCTCCAGAATTCTTTCCTGATCCACAGCCTTGTTCACAAACGTGAATTCAGATTCTGCAGGTTTTGGAGCTTCCGTTTCTGTTTTTTCCTCAAAAGCAGGTTTTGTTTCCGCTTTTGGCTCTTCCTGTCTTGTCTGGAAGATGGTTTCAGCTGCCTGAACCGGAATTTCAGTTACTGCCGAAGATGTTGTAAACTCTGCCTTTGGCTGTCCGTAATCTGTTTTAGGCTCATTGGATGATGGCTGATTATTGACAAAGAAACTGAATTCAACCGGCTTTTCATCTGAAAAAACACGGGTTGCCGGTGTAGACGGAGTGTCATCTTTTTTGGCATCAAAATCAAATTTAAAAGATTCGATTTCCAGATCATTAGGGTCTTCTCCTTCTTCATCATAAGAGAAAAGACTGTAGGATTCTTCCTGCTGCTCTTCTTCATTTCTCCAGCTGTTAGCAGGATTGCTCTGTACATCTTCCTCTTTATCAAAGAATCTTATTTCTGTTTTGATCTCTTCTTCCTCAATAATCATTTTTTTCAGAAGACTTCAATCCGAACTGAGGGATATCGCTGTCTTCATCATCGAGTCTGAAAGTATGTTTTCCTCCAAAATCATGCGTTGTTTCAGACGTAGTTTCTCTTTCCTCTCTGGTTTTGAAAGGCGATGCTTTTGGAGCTTCAAGGCTGTCATTAAGACTAATTCTGATTTTTTCTGTAGGACCTGCAAATTTTTTGCTGTCATTTGAAAAACCGGTAGCGATTACAAGAACGCTTACAGAATCTCCCAATTCCTCATCTGCCCCTACCCCGAAGATAATATCGGCTGTATTTCCGGCTTCTTTCTGGATATGGTCCATAATTACCCCGATCTCATCCATGGTTACTTCTTCAGCACCACTTCTGATCAATAGAAGGACGTTTTTAGCACCTGTGATCTTGTTGTCATTCAACAACGGAGAGTCAAGGGCTTTTTTAACGGCTTCTTCTGCTTTATTTTCACCTGAAGCAATACCTGTAGACATCAATGCAGTCCCTGAGTTCTGAAGTACGGATTTGGCATCTCTAAAGTCAATGTTTACATCAAAGTAACCTGTAATAACTTCTGCCATCCCTTTTGCGGCATTGGTTAAAACTTCATCGGCCTTCGAGAATCCCTGCTTGAATCCAAGGTTTCCGAACTGCTGTCTTAATTTATCATTATTGATCACAATAAGTGAATCAACGTTATTTCTTAGTTTTTCAAGACCGTTTTCTGCCTGCTCAAGTCTTCTTTTCCCTTCAAAGCTGAAAGGAACGGTAACGATACCTACGGTAAGGATGCCCATATCTTTGGCAACTTTGGCAATGACAGGAGCTGCTCCGGTACCGGTACCACCACCCATTCCGGCAGTGATGAACACCATTTTGGTATTCTGGCCCATTGCTGCTTTGATCTCTTCGATACTTTCGATAGCCGATTTTTCTCCTACTTCGGGATCTGCTCCCGCACCAAGACCTTCTGTGATGGTTGTTCCCAGCTGTACTTTATTGGCAACAGGGTTGTTATCCAGAGTTTGGGCATCGGTATTACAGATCACGAAATCTACCCCGTAAATACCTTTCTCGTACATGTGCTTCAGAGCGTTGTTTCCACCGCCACCTACACCGATTACTTTTATAATGGATGAATTTCCTTTTGGCAAATCAAATGAAAATCCTTGTGTATCTATGTTTTCCATAACTATGCTTTTTATAATTGATAATTGATAAATAATAATTGATAAGGTAACATCATTGATCAATTATCATTCATCGTTTATGCTTTACTCTACTTCTTCAAAGAATTTTTTAACTTTTTCCATAAGCGACTGCCCGAAAGTCAGTTTTGCTCTTCTGTTTTCCTGTTGCTCGCTGGCAATGGTTTGCTCCTGAACTATGGCTGCCGGCTGAACGGGCTGAACTGTTTCTGTCTGTGTTACAGCAGCTTCTGCTTTGGCGGGCTTTTCTTCAACCACCTGTTCTGCTTCGGCTCCCTGCTTTTTGTCACGGATCTTTAAACTTTCCATCAGCAAGCCGATTGATGTAGCAAATTCCGGGCCTTTCAGGTACTGGTTTTTATCGTTGGCAATATATTCGTTGGCAAAACCGATTCTGCTGTCAAAACCTGTCGTATAGTTGGCCAGCTGACGAAGATGCTTAAGGTTGGATCCGCCTCCTGTAAGAACGATCCCGGCAATTAGTTTTTTCTTTTGTTCAAATGCTCCGTAAGCTTTTAATTCTGTATTCACCATTTCCAGGATTTCTTCTACTCTGGCGTTGATAATCTGCGCCAGGGTTTTAAGGAAATTTCCTTGTCCGGTCTTCCGTGAAGTCCGGGAATGGTAACAAATGTACTGTCTTTTTCCAGTTCCGGAACTGCAGAACCGAATTTTACTTTCAGCTGTTCTGCATGCTTTTCAATAATTGAGCAGCCTTCTTTGATATCTTCCGTAATGATCCCGCCTCCGTAAGGAATCACGCAGGTATGACGGATGATATTGTCTTTGAAGATCGCAATATCTGTAGTACCGCCGCCTATGTCTACAATAGCAACGCCGGCTTCTTTTTCTTCTTTGGTTAAAACAGCTTCTGAAGATGCCAAAGGTTCCAGGGTAAGGGCTTCCATTTCAAGGCCGGCTTCTCTTACACATCTTGCGATGTTCCGGATGCTGCCCATTTGTCCTACCACCACATGGAAATTAGCCTCCAGGCGTTTACCGTGCATTCCTACAGGCTCCTGAATTTCACCTTCGGAATCCACTTTATATTCCTGGGGAAGAACATGGATAATTTCTTCACCCGGGAGCATGACCAGCTTTTTTACCTGATCTTTAAGTGCCTCGATGTCGTCGTCTGTAATAAATTTGTCCGGATGCTCACGCATGATATAGTCCGAGTGCTGAAGGGAACGGATATGTTTTCCTGCAATACCTACTGTAACTTTACGGATAGGAACTCCTGCGCTGGACTGTGCTTCAGAAACGGCAGCCTTGATGGAGTTGATGGTTTGTGAAATGTTATTCACAATCCCTTTATGAACTCCAAGACTTTTGGCCTTTCCAACGCCGAGAACTTCTATCTTCCCGTGTGCATTCCTCCTTCCGACAATCGCAACAATCTTTGTTGTTCCGATGTCCAGACCTACTGAATACTCTTGATTTTCCATTTTATGTCGATTTGATTTTTTTCTACTTTTTCTTACAATTGGACTTATCCAATTTTATGTTTATTTGTCCATCCGGACTCTTTCTATTCTATTTTTACTTTAGCTTTCGGCTTTGTTCCGGCCGGTTTTTTCTCTGTCTTTTTGGTTTCCTTTGGTTGGGTTGTCGCTTTTGGTTTTATTTTTTCCTTCGGCTTTGCTGAAGTTGTTCTTGTTTTTTTAGCTTCGGTTGTTTTGGGCAGTATTTCCGGTTTTTTTACGGCTGCAAGAACCGGAGCGTTAGCGAGCTCTTTGTTTCCTGCTTTCAGAATACTGTCGTTTTCTTTAAAATATGGATTTAAAGTGGTTACGATCTGATTCTGATATTTTACAGACACCATACTGTACTTTTGCGGATCCTGGAATACGAGGTATTTTTCCACAAAGGTTTTTAAGCCTTTTACTTTAAATTCAATATTATCCAGATCTCCTATTTCTACTTTATAATTTCCGTCACTGGTCAGAAGGTTATAATCGTCCTTGCTTTTCGAAATTCCGATAAAGAATTTTTTGCTGAACTCATCTTTATCAATCTTTTCAACCAGCTCAGCCAGCTTTTTGTACTCATCGGGCTTCACATTTCCCGTTACCAGCATGCAGGGATGGGAATAGGTCTTTGAAATAGGAAACTCGATTCCTTTTTCATCCACATAAAAATCCCTTCCTTCTTTATTCAACCTGAAAACCGGCACTCTCTGCTTGATATCCAGGTAAAGCTTCCCGTTAAGGTTTAAGTAGACATTGGCGCTGTCTACTGCGGGAAGGGCATTGATCTTCTTTTCAAGCACTGGAATATTCAGGTCCCCGACTTTTCCTGAAGGGTTTTCTTTTTTTACAATTTCCCGGATATCTTTCTCATCAATGAAGTATACGGGTGTTTTTTCGTTCATTTTTACAGAAATCTTATTGTCCGTAATCTTCTGGCCGCTGAATCTCTTCAATGAGAAACTCAGCAGTAATCCAAGGATGATCACTGTGACAGCAATTTTTGATATTCTGTATTTATTTTTCATACTTTAATTGTATTCATGTAGTGGTGTAAAATGTATTCATGGTTTTGTGTTTGTAAATTCATGAATACTTAAATACCTTACTACTTTTTACATTTTTTCAACCCATTCACAAATAGGATCGTACAGGGTATCGATGTTTCCTGCGCCTACGGTAAGTAGAATGTCAAAATCTTTTTCTTTTATTTTTCCGAAAGCACCGGACAGGTCCGATTTTTCTTTTTTATCTAAATTCACTTTTTCCAATAACCAGTCAGAGGTTATTCCTTCAAAGTTTTCCTGAAGTTCTCTTGCAGGATAAATGTCGAGAAGGATCAGCTCGTCTGCTTTACTTAAGCTTTCAGCAAAACCATCGGCAAAATCTCTTGTTCTGCTGAAAAGGTGCGGTTGGAAAACAACGAGAAGTTTTTTATCCGGATAAAAAGTTTTGATGGAGTCCACTACTGCATTGATTTCTGTAGGGTGGTGGGCATAATCATCAATGTAAATTTTACCGTTCGGATAAATATGTTTGGTATATCTTCTTTTAATTCCTTTAAAGTTGGCAATAGCCTTTTTCAGCGTTTCAAAATCTACGCCTAAATTGTGGAGGATAGCCAGTGCAGCAGTAGCATTTTCCACATTGTGAATTCCCGGAATTTCCCAAACAAAATCTTTTACGGTTTCTGCCGGAGTATGGAAATCAAAATAAATCTTATCATGATCCATACGCAGGTTATCCGAATAGTAATCTGCTACCTCATTTACGGCATATGTTTTATGGTCCCTGCCGATATCCAGGCCTTTTCTTACAAATAGCTGTTTATCATCAGGAACAAGGGCTGCAAACTGTTTGAAGCCTTCTTCAATATGGTTTTTGTCACCATAAATATCCAGGTGGTCTGCATCGGTAGAAGTTACTACTGCCCAGTCCGGGGAAAGGTTTAGAAAGCTTCTGTCATACTCATCTGCTTCCACAACGGAGTATTTTGTCCCGTTATACAGGAAGTTGGATCTGAAATTTTCAGAAATACCACCTAAAAAGCATGAAAACGGAAGGTTTGCCTCTTTACAAAGATGAGAAACCAAAGTGGAAGTGGTTGTCTTTCCGTGAGTTCCTGCTACGGCAATACAGTCTGTATTTTCAGTAATTAAACCAAGAACTTTTGCCCGTTTTAAAACTTCAAACTGATTTTGATTAAAGTAATCCAGAATTCCTAAAGTTTTGATAGCAGGGGTATAGATTACCAGAGTATCTTCTTTTTGAAGTTGGGTTATTCTTTCATCAATGAGGTCTTCAAAAACAATATCAATTCCTTCTTTCATCAGCTGTTCCGTAAGCTTGGTGTTGGTTTTATCATAACCCAGCACTTTTTTACCGGAAGCATTGAAATAGCGTGCCAAAGCACTCATCCCGATACCTCCGATTCCTACGAAGTAATAATTTTGATATGTTTCTAAAATCTTCATTCTTTTTGTATTAATGTATTTTTGTAAAATGTATTCATGTATGTTTTGTCATTAATACATTTTACTTTGTACTTTTTACAGTTTTAAATATCTCATCCACAATTTCTTTTGCTGCGTCTGGCTTGGCAAAATATTCCAGGTTTTGAGACATTTCGTTTCTTACACTTTCACTGCTGCAGATTTCTTCCAGTGTATTCCAGAATTTTTCCTGCATTTCAGAGTCTTTTACCATTCGGGCTGCATTTTTTCAACCAGGTTCATGGCATTTTTGGTCTGATGATCTTCCGCTGCAAACGGGAAAGGCACCAGGAGAACGGGCTTTCTAGCTACTGCCAGCTCTGAAATGGCAATGGCTCCGGCTCTTGACACGATAACATCGGCTGCAGAGTAGGCCAGTTCCATATCTTTGATGAATTCTCTCAACTGAATCTGAGATCCGAGATCCGAGATCAGGGATTCGTTGCTTAATTCATTGTAATCCAGTTTTCCGGTTTGCCAAATCAACTGATATTCTTTTTCTTTCAGGTTTTCCAGGTTAGCTTTCCAGGCATTGTTTAATGTTCTGGAACCCAAAGAGCCGCCTACAGAAAGAATGGTAAGTTTGTCTTTATCAAGACCCATTTTTTCTTTGGCCAGGGCTGTTTCTGACATTCCTGTAACGATATTCTCACGAATAGGATTTCCCAGGAATTTTATTTTTCAGCAGGAAAACCGTCTACTTTCGGATATGCTGTGAAAACGGCCTGAGCTTTTTTGCTCAATATCTTATTGGTTACGCCTGCATGGGCATTCTGCTCCTGAATAAAGATCGGAATTCCCAGCCTGCTGGCTTCATATAAAGCAGGTCCACTGGCAAAACCTCCTGTTCCTATTGCAAAATCCGGTGCGAAGTTCTTTATGATCTTCTTTGATTTAGAAAGGCTTTTCAGAATTTTGAAAGGCAGACCTAAGTTAGAAAGCATATTTCCCCTGTCAATTCCGGCGATATCAATACCTTCAATTTTATAACCGGCCTGTGGAACTTTTTCCATTTCCATTTTCCCGTTGGCTCCTATGAACAAAAATTCTGTATCCGGAAATCTTTTTCTGATCTCATCTGCAATGGCAATAGCCGGGAAGATATGTCCTCCTGTTCCACCGCCGGATAATATTACTTTCAGTTTTTTGTTCATCTTTATTTTGTTACTGATACCTAAGCGATATCATTAATTTCTGCTACACTTTGTTTTTTGCCCATTCCTTCTTCATCATATATCTGGATTCTTGAGCTTATATTTAAAATAATTCCAAGCTGGAGATAGGTAACCAGCATGGAGGTTCCTCCATAGCTTATCAGCGGTAATGGCTGTCCTGTTACCGGGATCAGGTTGATGGCTACAGCGATGTTCACAGCAAGCTGGACAAAAATCATCACCCCGAGGCTGAGCACGAGCAGGGAACCGAAAAAGGCGGGCATTTTGCTTGCGATCATTACAATCCGGATCATCATGATGAGATACAGGCTGATAAGGAAGGCTGCCCCGATTAGTCCGTATTCTTCTACAATCACTGCAAAAATAAAGTCGGAGGCAGATTGTGGGAGCATTTGTTTTAATGCGCTTTTCCCTGGCCCCATTCCTGTAATTCCGCCATGTACGATGGCTGCTTTGGCCTGCATGACCTGATAGTTTTTTGCTTTTACACTCTCATCATCCACATCAGCTGTTTTTGCTTTGCTGGAGGTAAATGTTTCGATACGGCTCATCCAGGTATGTACACGGTTTCCGCCGATGAGGTTGGTATTCAGAGCAATGATCAGAAATAATATAATGGCTATAAAGGATGAGGAGATAAATCCTGCAATATATTTCCAGTGAAGCTGTCCGATAATGAGGACAATTACAGAAACCATCAGAATCATCAATGCTGTGGAGCCGTTATCTTTTGCAACCAGTACAAAAACCAGCAGGATAGGCCCGAAAATATACATAATGTTCTCTATCGGAAGCCTTTCCCTTGTTATTTTTTTGGTCAGATACCTGCAGAGGTAAATGATGAGCATGAGGAAAGCAAATGATGAAGGCTGGAATGAAATGGGCGTTCCGGGAATTTTCAGCCATCTTGAAGCACTGGCTCCGTCAATGGTCTGACCCGTAAACATGGTAACGATGAGCAAAACAATCATGAGCCCAAGCAGGATGCTGCTGAGCTTTCCGATGTACTCATATTTGATCATTCCAACGACTCTCATAATCACCAGACCTAAGACTACAAAGAACATATGCTTGATGACGTGACCTGTTGTGGTCCCGTTATTAACAATATATTCAAGATTTGAACTTGCTGAGTATACGGGGAAAATAGAGAAAATGGAGATCACAAGGATGACCATCCAAAGTACTTTATCGCCCTTTAGCAATTCAATTCTGTTTTCTGTGTTCTGTTCGTCCATATTATATTCTGTATTGTTGTATTCATATAAAATGTATTTATGAATCTAAATCATTACTACATGAGTACTTCAATACTTTTTTACATTTCCTTTAATACCTGCTCTTTAAACTGTTTTCCCCTGTCTTCATAGCTTTTGAAAAGGTCGAAACTTGCGCAGCATGGTGAAAGCAACACCGTATCACCGCTTTTTGCAAGTGATTTTGATATTTTCACGGCTTCTTCCATGCTTGACGTGTTATAAATAAATTCTTTTTTGTCTTTAAAGAATTCTATAATCTTCGTGTTATCTATTCCTAAGCAGACAATTGCCTTTACTTTTCTTTTAACAAGATCCTCAATTTCTGTATAATCATTTCCTTTGTCCAGGCCTCCAACGATCCAGACTGTAGGGTTTTTCATACTTTCCAGGGCGTAATAGGTGGCATTTACATTCGTTGCCTTACTATCGTTGATGTATTTTACACCGTTGATTTCGGTTACAAACTCCAGTCTGTGCTCTACCGCCTGGAAAGTCATTAGAGAGTTTCTGATACTTTCATTGTTGATTTCCAATATTTTACCGGCTATTGAAGCGGCTAAGCTATTGGCTACATTATGGTTTCCAAGAAGGGAAAGCTTGTCAATTTTCATTGAGAACTCGTCCTTCATTTTTACCACAATCTCATCATCGTTAATAAAACCTCCTTCAGATAATTTTTCCTTGGTTGAGAAAGGAATCATCTTCGCTTTTATTTCCAGCTTTTCAAGGATATTTTTGCTCATTTCATCATCTTTGTTGTAGATGAAGAAGTTATCATTTTCCTGATTTTCCGCAATTCTGAATTTGGCTAAAGCATATTCTTCATAATTGTAGTTATATTGGTCCAAATGGTCCTGCGACAGGTTCAACAATAGAGAAATATACGGTCTGAAGTTCTGAATATCATCCAGCTGGAAAGAGCTTACTTCCAGAACATAATATTCATGGTTTTCATCGGCCACCTGCTTGGCAAAGCTGTATCCTATATTTCCTCCCAGTCCTACATTCAGTCCGTCGTTTTTCAGGATGTAGTAGATCAGGGAAGTTGTTGTTGTCTTTCCATTGCTTCCTGTAATGGCGATGATCTTTGCATCGGTAAATTCTGATGCAAATTCAATTTCAGAGGAAAGTCTTATTCCTTTTTCATGAATTTTATGAACGATTTCTGCCTTTTTCGGAATTCCAGGGCTTTTTACAATCCAGTCAGCATTTAAAATTCTTTCTTCGTTGTGGTTTCCTTCTTCAAATTCAATTTCATTTTCGGCTAAAAACTGCTTATAGTTATCCTTAATAGCTCCTTTGTCTGAAAGAAAAACTTCCAGACCCTGTTTTTTAGCTAAATAAGCAGCTCCGCATCCGCTCTCTCCACCTCCTAAAACAACTATTTTCATATTTATTCTTTTGTAAAATGTATAATGTAAATTGTATTAATGTAATTTGGCTTTGTTTTAATACTTCATACTTTACACAAAATTTTTATCTCATTTTTAATGTGATCAGGCATACAATAGCCAGCATTACCCCAATGATGATCATTCTGTTCACGATCTTGCTCTCATGGAAACCTCCTTTCTGATAGTGGTGGTGTAATGGTGACATTCTAAAAAATCTATTATTCTGAGCATATTCCAGCCCGTATTTTCTTTTTCTGTATTTGAAAACTACAACCTGCAGCATGACAGATATATTTTCAATCAGGAAGATCCCGCATAGAACAGGAATCAGAAGTTCTTTTCTCAAAATGATGGCTAAAACGGCAATCACTCCTCCAAGCATTAAACTTCCGGTGTCTCCCATGAATACCTGTGCCGGATAGGTATTGTACCAGAAGAAACCGATAACGGCACCTACCATGGCCACGGCAAAGATGGTGGTTTCCCCATGTTCGGAAGGAACATGATATTGAGGTAATCTGCAAAGATGATGTTCCCGGAAAGGTAGGCAAACAGGGCAAGGGTAAGCAGTATGACTGCGCTGGTTCCTGCGGCAAGCCCATCAATTCCGTCTGTAATATTGGCACCGTTTGATACAGCCGTTACGATGAAAATAACGATGGGTATAAAGACAATCCATGCCCATTCGTGGGCATCTTTATCATTCATCCAAAACAGAATTCCACTGTAGTCGAATTCGTTGTTCTTGGCAAACGGTACGGTAGAAACGGTAATTTTTTCCGTAGGCATAAAGTTCTGCTCTACATTGTTTCGGTTCACTACTTTTGCATCTGCATATTTTCTTTTAACGGTGATGTCCGGATGGAAATACATTGTAATTCCGACGATTAGCCCTAATCCGACCTGGCCTACAATTTTAAATTTTCCGCTCAGGCCGTCTTTATTTTTCTTGATTTTCTTTAAATAATCATCCAGGAACCCTATGGCACCCATCCATAACATGGAAACCAGCAGCAATACGATATACACATTGGTGATCCGGGTAAACAGCAGTACGGGAATAATCGTCGCAATAATGATGATGAGTCCTCCCATGGTAGGGGTCCCTTCTTTCTGCTTCTGCCCGTCTAATCCAAGGTCACGTACCAATTCGCCCATCTGTCTTGCCCGCAGATAGTTGATAATCCTCTTACCATAAACAAGGGCAATGACAAGAGAAAACAGTACGGCAATACCGGCACGGAAAGAAATGTATCTCAGCATTCCCAATCCCGGTATATGGATTCCCTGACTGGTTAGATATTCGTATAGATAGTATAACATGTTCCTTTTTATTTAAAGATTAAGAGATTAAGCATTTAGAAATTCGGGTTGTGTTTTTTAATCTCTGAATTTCTAAATTTTTTAATCCAAATCATTTATTTGCTCATTAACTTCCAAAGTTCGTTGATCGTTTCTTTGTCGTCAAAATGATGTTTCACACCATTAATGTCCTGATAGTTTTCGTGGCCTTTTCCGGCTACCAACACTATATCTTTTGGTTCTGCGAACCTGATTGCCATTTTTATAGCTTCTTTTCTGTCCGGGATTGAAGTGTATTTGCTGAAGTTCTGAGGTTCAACGCCTGCTTCAATTTCCTTGATGATCTGGGCAGGATCTTCTGTTCTCGGGTTGTCTGAGGTGATGATTGCCAGAGTCGATTTTTTGGTGGCAATATTCCCCATTTCAGGTCTTTTCGAGTGATCCCTGTCGCCTCCGCATCCGAAAACGGTGATCAGCCTTTCATTTTTTGTCCTGATATCATTGATGCTGTCCAGAATATTTTCCAAAGCGTCCGGAGTGTGGGCATAATCTACAATAAAGAAGATTCCGCCGTCTGATTTGAAGGTTTCGAATCTTCCGGAAACTCTATTTAGCTTGCTGATCGCCTGCAGAATTTCATCCTGTTCAAAATCAAGCTCGGAAGCAATTCCGAAAACCAGCAGTAAATTATAAATGTTGAATTTTCCTGTCAATGTTGTCCAGAATTCTTTTCCATTGAAATTCAGCAGCATTCCGTTGAAATCAATTTCTAAAGATTTCCCGTGGTAATCTGCCATGGTCTTCATGGCGTAAGATTTTTTCTTTGCCTTTGTATTCTGAAGCATTACCATTCCGTTTTTATCATCCACATTGGTGATGGCTATGGCTGTATCTTCCAGTTCATCGAAGAATCTTTTCTTTGTTTTCAGATAATCATCAAAGGTTTTATGATAATCTAAATGATCGTGGGTAAGATTGGTGAAACCGGCCACTTTGAAATGCAGCCCTTCGATTCTGTTCTGGGCAATTCCGTGAGAGCTTACTTCCATGAAAGCATATTCACAGCCTTCCTCAACAGCCTGAGCTAAAATTTTATTGATGGTAATAACATCCGGAGTGGTGTGGGTTGCAGGAATAATTTTTTCCCCAATCCTGATTTCCACTGTGGAAAGCAGTGCTGAATCATAGCCTAAATTTTTGAATACATCAAAAAGAAGGGTAGATACCGAAGTCTTTCCATTGGTTCCGGTAACTCCGATTAACTTAAGCTTCTGAGATGGGTTTCCGTAAAAGTTAGAAGCCAGATGTCCCAAAGCTTTGGATGAATCTTTCACCCTGATATAGGTTACATTTTCATTCAATGTTTCAGGGAATTCTTCGCACACTACTACTTTTGCACCTTTTTCAACAGATGATGCAATGTATGAATGTCCGTCTGCAACGGTTCCCCTCACTGCTACATAGAGCGAGTTTTCCGTAACCTTTCTGCTGTCGAAAACCAATTCTGAAACCTCACGGGTATCGTCACCGTGAATTTCTAAAACTGGGATTCTTTTTAATAATTCTGTTATTATCATTTTTATCAATAGGACTTTATCCTATTCTTGTTAAATCGTCCTTTCGGACTGGTTTTTCTTATTTTAATTCTGCAGAGACAAATAAATTCTCTGGTTCTTGCTGATTATAGTACCTTCCAGAGGAAATTGCTCCTTAATCCTTCCAACGCCTTTGTAATCAACTCTGTACCCTAAGTTTTCCAGCTGTGGAATGATGTTTTTCCCAATCAATCCGACTACGCTTGGCATTTGTTTATTATTGACAGCTATTTTAACATTAGGCTCTACCATTTTATTCAGGTTCACTTTTCTGTCTACCAGCATTTCTTTTTCTATATTCTGCGGTGTTTTCAGGAATGTTTTTCCTGCAATTTCTTTAAATACCGGTGCTGAAACGGATCCGCCATAAAAGCCTTTTGCGGTATTCGGTTCGCTGATCATTACGTAACAGGTATACTTTGGATGATCTGCAGGGTAGAATCCGGCAAATGAAGCGCGGTACTTCATAGGGCCCGGAAGCCAGTATTCAAATCTTGCGGTACCTGTTTTCCCTGCCATTTTCAGGTTAGGGGTAAAGATGCTTCGTCCGGTTCCTTTTTCTACGGCTTTAGTCAAGGCGCTGGTCATCATTTTAATGGCTTTTTCTGAGGCCATTTTATTAACCATCACCTCTGGTTTGGCGCTATAGATTACTTTGCCGTCTTTCATGATTTTGTCGATGAAGAGAGGTTTAAGCATTTTACCGCCATTGGCAACGCCATTATAGAAGGTTGTTAGCTGCAATAAGTTAATATTTGAGGAGTATCCGTAAGAAATAGAGGCTAATGTAGCAGCGTTCCATCTCTTATTTTCCGGCGTTACGATCTTCGGTTTTGTGATTCCCGGAAGCTCGATATCCATTTTATCGAATAATTTCCATCTTTTCAGGTGATCAAGAAAAATCTGCGGTTTGTCTGCATAATATTTGGTGATCAGTTTTGCCGTTCCCACGTTACTTGATTTTGCCAAAACATCACTTATGTCGTAAGTTCCTCCGCCGTGGCCATCTGAAATTCTTTGTTTAGCATAGGTCCAGACTCCGCCTCCTACGTTCACGGTAGTATTTTCATCGATGAAGCCATCGTCCATCGCGGCTAAAAGTGAAATGGTTTTAAAGGTGGAACCCGGCTCAATATTATCTTTTATAGCATAGTTGTAAGAATCTTCATATTCTCCATCTTCTGTTCTCCTCAGATTAACCATCGCTTTTACTTTCCCGGTTTCCGTTTCCATGACGATCACCGTTCCGTGTTTTGCTTCAAAATTGATCAGCTGCTTCTCTAAAGCAGAGTGGGCAATATCCTGAATTCTAAGGTCTAAGGTGGTGTAAACATCCTCTCCGTCTACCGGTTCTTTTACTTTCCAGTAATCGATCGGTTTCCATTGGGAAGAGTTGATTCTCTGCTCTAATCTTTTACCATCGGTTCCGGTAAGGTATTTTGAGAAAGCGCCTTCCAGTCCGGCTTTAACTTCACCATTATCCATGCCGATAGTTCCGGCCCCGATCTCTGAGGTGGCCAATTCTCTTTTATAATTCCTGTCTACGATAAAACCTCCTTTATTTTTTCCTTTTTTGAAGATCGGAAAGTTTCTGATACGGTCATACTGATCGAAATCAAGGCCTTTTACCAAAGTATAGTATTGATTTTTCTTTCTCTTCTGTTCGTCAAATTTTTGTCTGAATTCTGCTCTGGGTTTTCCGAACATCTTGCTTAAGGAATCCGTCAGCGCACCAATATTGTTGCTGTAGATCGTATCTTTCATGGTTTTGAAATCAAGATAGATATCGTAGCGCATCACGGTTGTGGCAAGAATGGATCCGTCCGAGGCAAACAGGTTTCCGCGGGCGGCCTTCAAAGTGGCCTCACGGTAATTTTTATTAATGTAATCGTCTTTAATCTCCTGAACATTAGTGTTTTGCAGGATTACTATCCTGGCAAGAAACATCACAAATACGCACAGAACTCCCACTGCGAAGAGATAGCCCCACCTTAACGTTTTTTTACGCTTGTTATCGTATTCATTTTGTTTTTGCATCTGTACTGTCTAGTTTTATGAGCAGTTTGTGAGGATGATTTTCCAAAGTCATCAGCGAGTCTTTGGCGACTTCCTTCCCCAGTTGCGATTCCATTTTTACTTTGATCAGCTTACTCTGGGCGTAAGCGTTTCTTGATTTATATTCTTCTGTTTCTTCTTTTAATGCATTGACAATTTTGATCTTTTTGTTGACTAAGTGATTGCTGTAAATCATTGCCATCATCAGAACAAACAACAGTAAAAAATACTTGTAATGAGTTTTGATCTCATCACGGTTCAGAAAGTTTCCTTTTATGATATCTATAAAAGTGAGCTTTTTCTGAGGGCGGTTTGTTGTTCTTTTTGCCAAAATCTTTTATCTCAATTTGCTTTGCAGTGAATTTTCTTTTGTTGTCAATAGTCAATTTTTAAAATTAACTCTTCACCATTCACTCATTCACCTTTACACTTTAATTCCTGTTCTCATTTTTGCACTTCTTGCTCTGGAGTTTTCTTCAATTTCCTTGTCATCGGGGATAATCGCTTTACTTTTGAGCAATTCAAATACTTTTTTATAGTTTCCGTAGATGTCTCTTTCCTGTTCGCCTTCAAACATTCCGTTTTTCAGGAATCTTTTTACCAGGCGGTCTTCCAGTGAGTGGTAAGAGATGACCACGAGCCTTCCTCCGGGTTTTAAAATATTGAGTGCCTGAACCAGCATTTCTTTCAACGCTTCGAGCTCCTGGTTAACTTCTATCCTTATCGCCTGGAAAAGCTGTGCGTAGAACTTATTGACTTTATGAGGCGGAAGATAGTTGAAAAGCTTTTTCAGATCTTCAGTGGTTGTAATGGCTTTTGTTTTTCTGTGATGAACAATATCTCTTGCCAGTTTTCTTGCTTCTCTCAGCTCACCATAATGATAAAAGATATCAGCAAGTTCGCTTTCTTCATATTCATTAATGACTCTCTTGGCATCAAGATTCTGCATCACATTCATTCTCATATCCAGAGGAGCGTTATTTCTTGTTGAAAAACCTCTTTCTGCTTCATCAAACTGATGAGATGATACTCCAAGGTCTGCCAGCACTCCATCGATCTGGGAAAAGCCGTACATCAGCATGGAATTTTCCAAAAACCTGAAATTCTGATTAACCAGTGTAAACCTTGGGTCATCAATTGTATTTTTAAGGGCATCCAGATCCTGGTCAAAACTGAAAAGTTTTCCTTTCTCTGAAAGTCTGCTCAGGATTTCTCTTGAATGGCCTCCTCCTCCAAAAGTGCAGTCCACGTATATTCCGTCAGGATTCGTCACCAAATCATCAACGCTCTGCTTCAATAAAACGGGGTTGTGGTACATACTTAATTGTGTTTTTACCTGCTTTTACGGCAAGTGTGGTTTATTCTTCTTCAAAAGATCCCATTACATCTTCGGCCAGGTTCGCAAAATCAGCTTCATTGGTTGAGATTACCTTTTCGTAGGCTTCTTTATCCCAAATTTCAAAAAGCTCTCCTGCGCTGGTAATCACGGTATCTTTCTGAAGGTTTGCAAAATGAACCAGATCTTTTGAGATCTGAAGTCTTCCTGCATTGTCCAGCTCTACTGTTTTTACCCCTGCCGTAAACATTCTAATGAAATCAGCATTCTTTTTAATGAATCTGTTCAGTTTATTTATTTTGCCCATCAGTTTGTCCCAGGCATTCATGGGATAGACTTCGAGGCAAGGCTGGAACACAGATCTCTTGACTACAAACGCCTTATCGTCGAAGTTTTCCATCTGTTTGATCAGGGAGGAGGGAACTTTTAAACGGCCTTTGTCGTCAATTTTACACTCATATGTTCCAATGAAACTTTTCATTTGGGACAAATTTATATAATAATTTCCAAAATTTCCCACTTTTTCCCACTTTTTGACTTAATGTTAATAAGTTTTATTAAGGATTGAATTTAAACAGGGTAAGTGGTTGATATAATGCCTGTTGTAAAAACTGTTATTTGGCCCATAATAACGGGGTTTTGAAAAAAGTAAAGAAAAAGGGTGATATTATATTATTTTTACTTTAAATTAGGGTAATCAAAATTTTTTTGAGGTTTAATTTGTATTTTTGCAAAGCTTTATTAAGGCATTTTATGATATTTAGTACAAAAAAAGGAAAGAAATATACTTTTGTAGAGGCGGGAGAAGGACATCCATTGGTGCTGTTGCACGGTTTAATGGGTGGTTTGAGTAATTTCGATAAAATGGTAGATTTTTTTTCGGAAAAGGGGTTCAAGGTATACGTTCCTCAGTTACCTATTTACGATCTACCGGTACTTAATACTAATCTTACCACTCTTGCAAAATATATTATCAAGTTTATAGAAAGTCATATCTCCGGACCTGTTACCATTGTAGGAAACTCTATGGGTGGGCATGTAGGGCTTATCATGACTTTGGCAAGACCGGATCTGGTAAAGAATCTTGTATTAACCGGAAGTTCAGGACTGTATGAAAGAACTTTCGGGGATAGTTTCCCGAGAAAAAACGACCGCTCTTATATAAGGAAGAAGACAGAAGAGGTTTTTTATGACCCGGCTGTTGCCACAGAAGATCTTGTAGACGAGGTTTTTTCTGTAGTAAACGACAGGATGAAAGGAATAAAGACGGTAATGCTGGCAAGAAGCGCCATTAAACATAATATGCTGAATGATCTTCCTAAGATATTGACTCCTACGTGTCTGATCTGGGGAAGGCAGGATAATGTAACGCCTCCTGAAGTGGCTGAGGATATGCATAAATTTATTCCCAATTCGGATTTGTTCTGGATAGACAAATGCGGGCATGCTGCGATGATGGAAAAGCCGGATGAGTTTAATGAAATTCTCTACAACTGGTTAAAAGATAAAGTTTAAAACAAATAATAATAAACCATTAAGAAAGCTCTTAATGGTTTGTTTTTCTAAAAAATATTCGAAAGATGGTTATTAAAACAGCAAGTTTTGTGAAAAGTAGCGGAAAATGGCAGGACTGTCCTGAACCTACGATGCCGGAATATGCTTTTATCGGAAGGTCTAATGTTGGAAAATCATCATTGATCAATGCGATGATGAATCATAAGGATCTGGCTAAAACTTCCGGAACTCCGGGGAAAACGCAGCTTATCAATCATTTTTTAGTTAATGAAGAATGGTATCTTACGGATTTACCGGGCTATGGGTATGCTAAGGTCTCAAAATCTATCAGAAAGGATTTCGAGAAGTTGATCACGAATTATATTCTGAACAGAAGAAACCTGGTGAACCTTTTTGTTCTGGTAGATTCCCGGCATACTCCACAAAAAATAGATATGGAATTTATCCAATGGTGCGGGGAAAGCGGAATTCCTTTTTCGATTGTTTTCACGAAGGCAGATAAACTGAAACCGAACGTTGCCATTCAGAATGTAGAAAACTATAAGAATGAGCTGCATAAGACGTGGGAAGACCTGCCTGAAATGTATGTAACTTCTGCGGAAAAGAAAACAGGAGGCGATGAAATCCTGAACTTTATTAAGAAAACAAATGATTTTTTAAAAAACAACAGCGTAAGTTTTGATGAGTAATATAATCTGGAAAATTAAAACCTTTGATGAGTTTACGGTTCCTGAACTGTATGCGATCCTAAAAGCCCGTATTGATGTTTTTGTCATTGAACAGAATTGTCCTTATTCTGATCTGGATAATTACGATCAGAAGGCTGTCCATATCTGGGCGGAAGAAGATGGAGAAATCTTAGCTTACTGCAGGGTTTTTGACAAAGGAATCAAATATGATGAAACTTCTCTGGGAAGGGTGCTTACCACAGAACAGGCAAGGGGAAAAAATCTTGGAAGGCAGCTTATCCAATATGCTGTAGAAACTATTGAAAACCGTTTTCATACTTCTGAAATTAAAATCTCGGCGCAGGATTATTTATTGAGATTTTATTCCGGATTCGGATTTGTAGATACAGGAAAGAAATATCTGGAGGATGATATTCCACATACGGAAATGATCAGAAAATAGAAAAAGCGAAGAGAAATCTTCGCTTTTTTATTTATGTTGAATGTTTTTAGTTTTTGATTGTATCAGTTGCATCCCGAGCAGTATGATCTGTCTACATATTGTTTGCTGTTTCCTGAATAATAATAGCAGCCTCCTCTTTTTCCAACATATAATTTGTTTCCGTTATAAGTACATCCTTTGTCTGATGAGTAGTAGTTTGATCTTCTAGAACTATAGCTGCTGCTAGTCTTGCTTTTGCTCCTTTTTGTCTTCGTTTTTTTCTTTTGTTTTTTAGATGATAATTCTGTTTTGGAAACTATGGTGTTTGATGTTGCTGTAAAGGTTACCGGGAGAAGTAAGCCTATACTGATTAGGGTTGTGAATAATAGGTTTCTCATATGTATATAAGGTATTATAAGTGTTTTAAAATCCTGTCCGGGAATTATATCTGTAATTAAACTGATCTTCAGACATAAAAATGAAAGCAAAAAAATCAACGATGGAAACCAGCAAAGGAATAAATGTCCAGCAGAACAAAAAGTAAAAAATTCCCATTATATTTTGTCCCAGATAAAAACGGTGGATGCCGAGCCCACCTAAAAACAAGGTTAACATGACGGCAGTAAATTTCGATTTCATATGACTAGACTCTAGATAAAATTTCATTCTTTTTTTCCTCAAACTCCTCCGGTGAAATAATTCCGGTTTCCATTAAGCCTTTCAATTTCTGCAAAAGGCTGAATGGGTCTTCATTTTCTATCAGCTGTGGTTTCTGTTGATGAAATTGCTGAGGCTGTGCAATAATGGGAGTCGCATTGTTTACCGTAACTCCACCTGCGGATGCTCTTCTGGTTTCCAGATCTTTTTCTCTTCTTAAACCTTTCATTTGCTCTTCCATTTCCTGGGCGAACTGATAAAGTTTTCTGGCTTGTGCTTTTGGGAGATAATCCATCATGTTGATAAGGTTTCTTACTGTTTTCATGGTGAACGTAGCCCCGAATATTCCTTCCTTTATATGACAGTCGGCAATATCAACCCAGCTGTAATCCTGAAATTCCATCGAAAGTCCAAAATTTTTAGGGCGACAGAAAATAATTCTTCTGTTGGTAAGGGCGATACAGTCTGGAGAGAAATTAACTGCGGGTTTTTTTGAACAGCAATATATTCTACAAATTCCTGAGAAGTAAGAAGGCTGTTTATTTTTTCCAAAAGCTTTTCTACAGCTCTCGGGTCTTGCTCTTCGTTTAAAAATTGTTTTAAATTCATTTTATTTGTTTTTAGTTATTTGATATCAAGGCAATAGTTACAACCTGCTTTCACAACTCTTCATTTGGAAAAATGTTTTAAGAATAGTTTTCCAGGGTTTTCAAAAGTTGTTCTCTGAAATTATATATCTCATCCAGGTTGCTAAGCAATATCTTTTCACCGGCATCTTTTCCATTCTGGAAAGTTTCGATATACTTATTGGCCGTATTGAAATGAAACCTGCAAAGTGGTTTTCTATTGTTATCATCAAGCAAAACTCCAAAGTAAGATAAGGTGTCCCGATGAGCAATTCTGTTAGACGGAACTTTTTCTCTTAAAATAGCTTTTGCAATTTGGAATGCTTCAAGTTCTTCTTCTGTAGTTACAATTCCAGATTCATTGTTGTCGTCAATGGGAGGAGACGTTTTTACAGTTTCTTCCTGCTTTTCAATCTCTTCATTAATGCTTAGAGCAGATTTTAGTCTGAAGCTGATAGATTCATTGATTGAAATGGTAAGTGCTTTTTTTGTATACTCTTTAAAAGGAGTCATCCTACTTGCAGTGAGGGATTTTTCGAAAAATCTGCTTACCAGAAGTTTCACCATCTCGTCGGAAGGATTTTCAATTTCCTTTTCGAATTCTTTTCTGATTGCTTTTATATATTTTAAGGCTTCTGCAGAATCGAGAATACTTTCTAAATTGTAGCCGTTTTTTGTGAAGCTTTCCAGTATTTTGATGGAACTGTCTTTCAGATCTTCAATATTAATGGTGAAGAAAGGTTTCTCATCCATAATATTCGGTTTTTCGAGATCTGTATAGAAATTATAAACAATTCCATTCGTCAAAATTCCAAATCTTGATTTTGAAACATGAAAGTAACGGTGTAGCTGGGAATTGTGAGCATCTGCACTTTCTTTCCAGTGTTTACATTCAATAATAAGGATGGGATCATCATTTTTTCGGATAACATAATCTACCTTTTCTCCTTTTTTAGTTCCAATATCACAGATATGTTCAGGAATGACTTCCGTAGGATTGAAAATATCGTAGCCTAAAATCTGTATAAAAGGCATGACAAAGGCATTTTTTGTGGCTTCTTCAGTGTTAATCTGATCTTTTAATGCAGCGACTTTCTGATGCAGCTGTTCTAATTTTAATTTGAGATCCATAGGTCGGTTATGTTTAAATTTCTTTTTCAAAATTATACCGGGAAAAAGAGTTTTCCTTACGGGATTCCGTAAAACAAAAAACCTCTCAAAAAAATTGAAAGGTCTATGTAAAACATTAAAACAGAATTAAATAATCCCCAGGTCTTTACAAAAAGCCACAAGTTGTTCGTTGCTTGCTACATTGAGGTTTTCTTTTAAGCTATTCAGCCTTTTTTCTACACTACTCAGGCTGTTTGGCTTAATGTTGTTATTCTGCAGATAAGTAGGAATGTTTTTTTGCAATACTCCCTGGGAGAGAAGAGAAACAAGGGTAATATCAAACGATGTAAATTCGTAATTATTCAATTTCTTTACTTCCTGCTTCAGGTCAAGAGACAGATAGTTTTCATTGATATGAACAGAAGCAATGGCTCTTTTCAGTTCTTTGGAATCATTTCTGGCTTTTCGGACAAAACCATTGATCTGATATTCATTAAAAAGAGAATCTATAATTCCGGATTTATGCTCTCCGGAAAAAACAATGACTTTCAGATTGGGGATCAGTTCCCGTATTTTGAGGATTAACTCTTTTCCATCTTTGATATCCTGTTTGTGGTGATCTTCATCAAAAGAAAGGTCTGTAATGAGCAAATCATAAAGGTTATTTTCCCGGATGGATTTTTTTACTTTGGCTAACGCATCATCACAGTAATATGCATAATCGGCGTTGGATATATTAAGGTCTTCGAGGGTTTTCTGAACAGAAATACTGCTGCTTTCGTGATCTTCGGCTATTAAAATTTTTTTAAACATTCTTTTGAGGCTTTTAAGAAACAGGAAATGAAATGTTGACCTTCAATCCCTTTTCAGATTTATTGTCAAAAATAATTTCTCCGTGGATACCATCAATACGGGTTCCCGTATTTGTCAATCCGTTTTTGTAAAGCATATCTCCCGGAATTCCGATTCCATTGTCTGTATACTGGATTTTGATTAAGTTATTAATTCTTTCAAATTTAAAAACAACCCGGGAAGCCTGACTATGCTTTTTCATATTAACAAGGAGCTCACGGATAACCTGGTAGATATCTTCAAAAGTAGACGTAGAAATGCCTGACCAAATATCGGATTCATTTCCTACCGTATAGGTTTCTGTTTTTTCGTTTTTAAAAGAAGCAATAAGGTTAGAAGTTTTCTCTTTCCAGTCCTTAATGTCATTTTCAGGATCGGTCTTTTCGTAAGAGATATCTCTGGATTTTTCATATACAAATTCCAGCTCATCCAATGCCTTTTCTTTATCAAAATTTTCCTGGTTTTCTATTTTTGTCATGACCTGGTAGATGCCATTGGCGACAACGTCATGGACCTTTTTGGATATCCTTAATTGATCGTTTTTTAATTTAATTTCATTCTCTTGTTTAAGAGTGATTTGTCTTTTTCTATACCATAAAAGAGTTATAAAAGCTAAGACCAAGGCTATTAAGAGGATTAGGATATTGTTCCCCTTTTTTGAATTGTCAGCTTTTAATTTTTGATTATCAGCATTTTTTTCTCTACATCATATCTGATGGTGGCAAATTGGTTTTTTGCTTTGCTTCGTGAAACTTGTACGCTATCATTAAGTGCTTGAAACTGTTCAAAATATTTTAAGTAATTATCTGGATCTAAGTTTATTATTTTTTGCAATGCCTGTAATTGATCTTCTGAACTTGAGTTTTTTTTCGCAGTATTCAGCATTTTATTTGCATAGTACAGAGCTTTACTTTTATCTATATAGAAAAAATAGTTAGATAAAGCTGCATAACTGGAGTTTTCATCTTTTCCAATTCTTTCACGTATTTTCAGAGCTTTATAAAACTCGGGTAAAGGATCGTAGCTTTTGTCTTCGTAATTCTTTGCCCTTGCCATATTATTGATGAACATTGCATACTTTAAACTGTCTTTAGTTGATAATGACAGTTGTATATTTTTCTGGGCTTCTGCATATTTTCCTAATGTTATTAATGCTGCGCCAAGATTATTGTGATACATATATTTATTTTCAATATCATCTGAATATTGAATAGCTTTTTTATAATATCTAATAGTTTCATCAAAGTTATATAGATAAGAAGAGCAAATTGCCATGTTATTAAAGCTGGAAGCTAATATTCTGCGGCTTAGGCTATCTTGTTTTTTTCCAGACAACGATTTGCTTCAAGAGAAGTTTCGATACTTCCATAGTAATCGCCTTTACTTTCCTGAATAATAGCCATATTTACTAATGATCTGGCTGCTTCTACAGAGTCTTTCGCTTCAAAATATGAGTTTTTGGCCAGATTGAAATAATAGAAAGAAGAGCCCGTGGTATCTTTTTTTGCTTTATCAACATATGCTTTTGCGATAAAAATTTTTTCGGAACTTTTCTTATTGCATGAAAAAAGAAGTATTGATAAAATGATGAGAAATATTTTTTTCATGAGTATTGTTTTTTCTTACAAAATAAAAAAAAGAACAGATTATACAATCTGTTCCTTAAAAATGAAATACTCAATTATGGAGAAGGCGGTGTCTGGCCGGTATTTCCCCCTGTGTTTCCTCCATTTCCGTGACCATTACCATTTCCGCCTCCATCTCCCGGATCCAGTCCTTCTCCCGGATCGGCCAGCTGCACTGTTGTTTGCGTTTGGTTGTTATTACATGATGTCGTATTGGCGTTGTTATTTGAAAATGCTAATCCCAGTAGCATCAATATTAATTCTAACATTGGTTTAAAAATTTAAAATTTGGCACTGGTGTTCTTCCCCACGAAACAGATCGTAAGCAGTGTTACACGGTTAAAAAATTTGAAGCGCTTCTTAAATTTTTGGGAAGTAAACCTTCAAAAACGGAGGAGAAACATCTGCTTCCCAACCCGGAGTTTTCCTCCGTTTTATCTGGTGATTTTGAAATCAGTTTCGTACTTTTGTTTTTCTAATGTTTTGTTTGTCACTGATTTCTGGAACAAATATCCAACAAATGATGAGGCAGGTGTTAGACAAAACATGGACATCGATAGACAGGAAATGGACAGGAATTTCATTATGGGAATCCGTAATGCGACACGGTCGAAAATCACCTATTTTGTAATTGTCTTTAAAAACTAAATATGTCCAAGAAAAAACTATTAATTCGTGAGGTATTTGAAAAAGGTAGACAGGAATCTGGCAAAGAAACTAAAAGTGCAATAGCCGTTTACTTATGGTCTTATTTTGAAGATTATCTTTCCTATAGGATTTCAGACAAGACTCTTATCCGATATTTTGATGGTTATATACGGGATGATAAGGAGATCAATATAGATACAGATACTCTTAATAAATTAAGTCAGTATTTGAACTATAAAGACTTTACAGATTTTTCCAGAACTTTTGTTAAAAAAGATGAAACGGCTAATAAAACAACTGTCAAAATAAAAGTAGATGAAGATGAGGAGACATTGTCTGAAAAATTCTCGAAACTACATATTAATATCACTAACGAGCAGCATTTCAAAATGCCTGATTTTTTAAAACAAAATGGATTAGGTATTATGGAAATTGCTTTGCTTATATGTCTTGTTACAGGAAATGTTGTATTTTCTAATAATAAGAAAATTAATAATCAGCCTTCATTCACTATGAGCTTAATGTCAGACGCAAAACCTGCTATTGAAAAGAAATATATGTATTGGAATGGGGAAAGATATATTGCAACGGATAGTAGTTATATTAGGCCGGGGCTTGAAATAAAGGCTATGAATGAACATCAATTTCTGCATTTCAAAAAAATTATGAGAAAAGATACTCTGACAGATGTAAATGCTCTTGGAAGAACATGGTATTCCAAATACAATAGCGAAGTTGAATTTTTTACAGACGATGGAATAGATCCGGACAATGGTAGGGAATTAAGGAAATCAACATCTTTTATTATTTACAAATATGCTGGTAAGCAAAAAGACTCAATAGAAACGGAAGAGTGACTTATATAAAAAAAGCGAACATCCTATAGATATTCGCTTTTTTCTTTTTTAAGCCTCATTCAGCATTCCCAGTTCTCCAAAATGTTTTTTAAACTTCTGGATCTTAGGTCCTACTACCGCGCTGCAGTAGGGCTGTGTAGGGTTTTCGTTATAATAACCCTGGTGATATTGTTCTGCAGGCCAGAACTTCTCAAATTGGGTGATTTCCGTTACGTATGTTCCAGGCCATTTTCCCGATGCTTCGGATTTTTTAAGAGCCTCTTCAGCTTTGGCCTTTTCCGCTTCGTCTTTATAGTAAATTACGGAACGGTACTGGGTTCCGATGTCGTTGCCCTGTCTGTTCAGCTGGGTAGGATCATGAAGGAAGAAAAATACATCCATTAACTGTGCGTAGGAAATGATCTTCGGATCAAAGGTAATCTGTACCACTTCGGCATGTCCCGTTTCTCCTGTACAAACTTCTTCATAAGTAGGATTATCCTTGTGCCCTCCTGAATAGCCTGAAATGGCAGAATGAACACCCTTAAGCATATTGAAGCAGCTTTCCACACACCAGAAGCATCCGCCCCCGAAAGTGACCTGCTCTAAATTATTATTATCCATTATTCTTTAATTATTTTATTTACCGGCTTTTCTCTTGAAATTGCATAAAATTGAGTAAAAAACCAATCAAAAATATGAAAAAGTTTTTCATTTGCTAAGAGAAATCAAATGATTTAAAGCATAATTGATATTACCTTTTTTTATTGCTGGGGATATAGAAATGCAATTATAAAATTGACTGGAATGTATTTTTTATTTCCCACGGATTTCACAGATGTACACGAATCATTCTTTAAGAAATAAAACTCTTTATTTAAAACAAATCAGATAAGAACTTCGAATTTAAAAATTATATACAAGATTCTGTGAAATCTGTGGGATCTGTGGGAAATTCATTTACATAAAGATCAGCAGCCGGTTTAAAACAAAAAAAGCACCCTAAAGGATGCTTCTGTTATTTAAAATAATTTCAGTTATTTTTCCCAAACCAAGGCGCTTGCTCCAAGAATGGCAGCATCCGCTTCGTCAAGCTCACTGAAAACAAGTTTCACTTTATTTCTGAAGATCGGGAGAAGGTTTCTCTCCATATGCAGTTTGGCGGGCTTTAAAATAAAATCACCGGCTTTGATTACACCGCCAAATAAAAGAATGGCTTCAGGTGAAGAAAACATAACGAAATTCGCCAGGGCTTCACCCAGTTTCTGACCTGTGTATCTGAATACCTCAATAGAGATTGGATCTCCTTTCAGCGCACATTCATGAACTGTTTTCGAGTTGATGGATTCTTCCGGGTATTGATTTAAAAGGGACTCAGGGAATTCAGCCCTCATCTTCTTAGCGGTAATGGCTATTCCTGTTGCTGAGGCATAGGCTTCAAGGCTTCCTTCGGATCCTGTGCTCCAGTGCTTTCTTCCGCCCGGCTTTACAATAGTATGTCCAAGCTCTCCGGCAAAACCATCGTGGCCGTATATAAGGCTTCCGTTAGAAATAATTCCGCTTCCAACACCTGTTCCAAGGGTAATCATGATAAAATCTTTCATACCGCGTGCAGCGCCGAAAAGCATTTCCCCAAGGGCTGCAGCATTAGCATCATTGGTAATGGTACAAGGCAGGTTGAATTTGGCTTTCATCAGCTGGCTGAAAGGGACCAGGCCCTTCCAGGGTAAATTTGGAGCCTGTTCTATAGTTCCTTTATAATAGTTGGCATTGGGAGCGCCTACCCCGATTCCGTCAAAGTTTTTTTCGGCACCGTATTTTTCGATCAAAGGCTGAACCTTTTCGTACAGGGCGTCGATAAAGTCTTCCACTTTCTCGTACTCGTCGGTTTTCAGGCTTCCTTTTTCCAGAACTTCACCGCGGTGGTTTACCACTCCGAACTTTGTATTCGTTCCGCCGATATCAATTCCGAGAGCAACTTGTTTTGATAAATCTATTAATGACATTTAATTATAAATTCTAAAGGGTTAAAAATATAAAAAAGATTGTATTAATAGATTATTAACAAAACTTTTATTTAAAAAACTTTTAAGCCGGTTTGGCCGTTTTCTTTTTTCTTCTTCCCCACCAGATCAGAAATCCTGTTACAGGAAGCGATGCGCATATAAGGCTGACAATGAATGCGATAATTTTTGTAGGAAGGCCTAAAATAGCTCCGACGTGAATATCGTAGTTAGCACTGACCGTTTTTTCACCAAAATTTTTGTCTTTCGGGTCATGGGTATGGAGCAGTTCTCCTGAGTTTTCATCAAAAATTAAGCTGCTGCTTTTATGATAAGAATAGGAAAGATGTTTTACATATACTTCAAAATTAGGATGCTCGTGGTCATCCATATGTTCATGGCCAAGGTCGATCGCAAAACCGAAAGAATCCGGGTATTTCTGATTAACGGTAGCAATGATCTTGTCCAGCGTACCTTCCGTTCTTACTTCTATCGGGGCTTTGGTTTTAATGTGGGAAAAATCCGGATATTTTGTTTCTCCGCCGGAAAAGATCACATAAATCATTGCCTGTACTACAAAAAATGCATAAAACAAACCGGTAATGGAGAAGATCAGGGCAAAAATGGAGGCATAAAAGCCCAGTACATTATGAAGGTCGTAATTTTTCCTTTTCCAGCTTTTGATGTTTTTCCATTTGAAAGAGAAACGCTGTTTCCTTGCTGCTTTATTTTTAGGCCACCAGAGAACAATTCCGGTAATAAGCATGATAACGAAAATAATAACTGGGATTCCCACCACATAAGTTCCCCAGTCCTGCTTTAATAAAAAGCTCCAGTGGATCATCTTTACAATATTGAAAAAACCGTTCTTTTCATCATAGGTTCTGAGAACTTTTCCTGTGTAAGGGTTTACATAGGCTGCTTTGTAAATAGGAAATTCATCAAAATAATTCCAGGCGCTTGTATCGTGTTCATACCAGTAAAAAACGTAGGACATTTTTTTATCGATCGGAATATTGACCCAATGGATGGGGTATTTTTCTTTTACCTGCTCTGCAACAGATTTTTCTATTACCCGGATAGGAAGAACGTGTTTCTGTTCTATATTCTGTTCATTGTGGTAAATAACATCTTTTCGGGTAACGTTTTCTATTTCATCCTTAAACACATAAAGTGCTCCTGTAATGGAAATGATAAAGATCAGAAAGCCAATGCTTAAACCCAGCCACAAATGCAGTCTGGCAGTCCATTTTTTAAAAATCCTGGTTTTTTTTTATGATGATGTTTTTTCTTCATATTGAAGGTCAAAGTCTTGCAAAGATAGGTTAACTTTTATTTAGTTTAATTAAAATTTATATTCCAGCATCAAAGTTCCTCTTGTTCCCGGTGAATTCACGAATTCGCTGTCACGGGCAGACCACCAGGCAATGGCAGGCTGGTACATGGTATTGAATATATTCTCAATTCCCAGAGACACTTTCCAGTTTTTATTGATTTCATATCCGGATTTGAAATTGAAAACGGTGTATTCCGGAACATAGCCTTCTCCGTATACGAACATTCCTGTTTTTGCATTGGGTTGGAACCTGTCCTGCTGGAAGGCATGCAGCATGTCAAAACCTATGGATAAAGTCGGGATGGGCTTTACCTGAACATACGCCAGTACTTTTGGAGCAGAAATCCTGCTGTTGTTGATTTTTGCGGAATAATCTCCGTCATCTTTAATCGAGGTAATTCCTTCCATCCAGCTATAGCTTCCTCCGAAACTGATCCATCTTGCAGGGGTAAAATGGAGAAATCCTTCCACACCGTAAACAATTTCCGGTGATCTTTGTATGGTTAAGGCTCTGTCTGCGCTTTGTACGAATGAAGCCCCAAGCTTTGAGGTACTTACATAAGAGGTAATCTCATAATTGATCCATTTTGAAATCTGCCCCGTTGCTCCCAACTCATAATTGTTAACGATGATCGGTTTCGTTTCAAGGTTTTGGATGGTTCCCTGGGTAGATGTTCTCAGAATTCTTCCCAGCTCGTTGATAGAGTAGGATTGTGAAAAACTACCGAACAGGTTAATGAAAGGCTCAATATTGTATCGTACTCCTAAATTGGCCACTAAAGCGTTGTATTTCAGCTTTCCACCGGTAACAAAGATGCTTGTTGTAAAAGTTCCGTCACTTTTAATAGAAGAAAGAGTATTGAAATCTCCAACTTTAACGCTCATGTTTTCGTAACGGAGACCTCCTTTGATGGTCAGTTTTTTCAGTAAATCGATTTTAACCAAAACAAAAGGAGCAAGGTTGGTCATATTCATGTCAGGAGTCCAGTAGCGGCCGTCTTCAAGTTTCTGAACGGTCTGATCGTTAAGGATATCCATTCCGTACATGATTTCACCCTGGGAATTTATAGCATTCCAAAGTTTTGTATCAAAATTGAATCTCGCGCCATATTTTTTGGAAATGACATTAGATTGTCCTCCTCCCAAAAATGTATCGCTGTATCCGTAAACGGTTCTGAAATCCTGCATGTATGCATTGAAATTCAGTGATGTGGTTCCCCCGAAAAGATTCTGGTTGTCGTAATTGATCCTGAAATTATGGTTTCTCGGTGTTCCCTGTGGTGTGGTTTCAAGACCTTTTCCTTGTCCTTCACCAATGGTTGGGGTTATTCCATATTTACCGGTTTTTAAACCTAAGTTAAGATCTGATCTGGAAGAATATCCAATGTAAGAAGCTTCAATTCTCTGGTCGCTATTGATATTATAACCTATTTTAAGCATTCCGTTATAATTATCCATCTTTGCTGTGCTGTAGGTTGGGGTAAGATATACACCGTCGGCATCTTTCATATATCCGGTTCTTTCATAGGCTAAAGACAAGACATAATCAAATTTATTGATCTTTCCGGATAGCAGCTGGCTGGCTCTTACTCCTAAAGTTCCGCCATACGGCTGACCTGTAAAGCCTACCTGGGTAATTCCGGCAATTTTTTTATCAGTCTGGCTTCTTCTGGTGATATAATTGATAATCCCACCATCTGCACCGTTTCCATAGATAGATGAGGCTCCTTTGATCACTTCAATCCTTTCAATTACAGAAGGATCAATGCTTCTGATGTCTCTTGCTCCGTTTCTTAACGGTGTGGATTGCGGAATTCCGTCAATAAGGACAAGCACCTGTCTTCCTCGCAGGGTCTGACCTGTATTGGAAGTCTGTCCGGAATTGGTTCCCAAACTGGGAACTGTATACTGAAGAATGCTGGTGATATCGGAATTGACGGTCAGCTGCGATTGAATTTGTTTTTCAGCAACGATCGTTACCGAGCTTGGAATTTCTTTAATGTTTTCTTTTTTCTGGAAGCAGTCATTACGACTTCATCTACATTATTGGTCTGCAAACTATCCTTAACCTGTGCAAAAACAGATACAGAGCCTAAACATGCGGCTGATAAAAGCGCTTTTTTCATTATATTTTCTTTCCTAGTTTTTTTGTTTTCCCCACCACACCAAAAATCCGGTGACAGGAAGCGAAGTACAGATGAGCCCGGTAATAAACCAGAGAATTTTTCCGAACAGCCCGAAATAGGATCCGGTATGGATATCATAGTTGGTGTTGGCATATTTTTCTGCATTGTTCAGTGTCTGATGAGGTTTTTCTGCCAGCAGTTTTCCTGAATATTTATCGAAAACCAGTGTATTTCTTTCGCTGAAACGTCCATCTTTTCCGTAGATGGTAACCGGTATATTTTTTAATTCTTTTCCTTTTTTGTTTTTTCCGTTCAATGGAATTCTGAAACTGGAAGATGAGGCATAAAGTTTTTCGGTCTGTCCGGCAGCGATGTCAAAAACCGAACTGTTCTTTTGCATCAGGGAATCGGGAGACTTGATTTCTTTTTCTTTTGGCAGTTCAAGTGAACCTGATAATGTAAAATTGAAGGCATTCTTCACATACGGATAGGCAAAATAGATTCCTGTAACACTCATTATGAGCGCTAAAAACGAAGCATAAAACCCTAACACATTATGAAGATCATAGTTTTTACGTTTCCAGGTCTTTACATTTTCCCAGCTGAACCAGAAACGTCCTTTCCTTGCTTTTTTGTTTTTAGGCCACCAGAGGATGATTCCTGTGATCAGCATAATGATGAACAGAACTGTTGGAATTCCCACTACATATTTTCCCCAATCCGATTTTAGCAGTAAGCTCCAATGGATAGCTTTTAAAATAGGAAAAATGTCATATTTTTCATTATAAATTCCTGTAATTTCTCCGGTGTACTGATTTACGTACACTAGTTTATTGATGAGCACTTCATCAAAGTAATTCCATGCTTTCTTATTTTTTTCGTAATAAAGAAATTCGTAGGACTTGCTTTTATCTAAAGAAATTTCAATGGAACTGACAGGGTATTTTTCATTCATTTCCAGAGAAACCTTTTCTCTAAGAACTTCAATGGAAAGTGGATTTTGTTGAATGGTTTTCGTCTTTACATAAATAGCATCTTTTCTGAGAATGTTCTGAATCTCATCTTTGAAAACATACATGGTCCCCGTTAGAGAAACGATGAAAATAATGACACCAACGGATAAACCAAACCACAGATGCAGTTTGGCAGACCATTTCTTTGTAAAAGAAGGTTTCTTTTTATGGTGGTGCTTCTTTTTCATAGAAAAAGTTAACCTCCGGAGAGGCTAGCTTTTATTTATTAAAATTTATATCCTATTGAAAGTCTCCAGTTACGCGGAGCATTGTATATCCAAGCATACGAACCGTCGTCTGATCTGTACCCGCTGTAAAGCTTTCTGTTCAGAACGTTATTCAGCAATAGATTGACATCGAATTTTTTAGCAACATAAGAAATCCCGATGTTGGTATCAAAATAATCTTTAAGGCTCTGATCATATTTTGCTGTTGTTCCGAACCACGACTGTCTTCCTCCCTGATACTGATATCCTGCTGAAATACCGAATCCTTTTAAATTTCCCTGTTCAAACCTGTAGCTTAGCCAGGTATTCTGTACGTTTTTCGCATTTCCGGGAGCAGGCGATCCTATTCTTGAAAGATCAGTATCTTCTGTTACTACAGCATCTGTATATGCATAGTTAATCACAACGTTTAATCCTCGTACAATTTCCCCTTTGATATCTGCTTCAAATCCTCTTGCTCTTTGTTCTCCAATTGCCAACCTGTATGGGAAATTATAGGTGATACCGTCAGGATTTAGTACGCCGTGTTCTTTATCTTCTACACTTATATTTTTTCTTTTAATTTCATAAACTGCAAAAGTAGAGTTCCATTTTCCGTTAAACCAGTCCTTTTTTAGTCCGAATTCAATATTCTGGCCTTTTAAAGGAGCAGAAATACTTGTATTGGTGTAGCTTGCTACTGATTGAGGAACAAATGTTTTATCAAAAACTCCATATACTGAAAAGTCATCTTTAATGGAGTAGCTGGCGCCAACTCTTGGAGTAAATTCTCCGGCCTGATCAGCTTTTATAGGATCTAAATTAGGATATCCAGAGAATGTTGTACCACTGGTATATCTTCCTGCAAGTGTAATGCGTAGCTTATTATTCAGCATTTCTATTTGATCCTGAGCGTAATAAGAGGTGTATTTCACACCCTGATCATTGTAGTAATCAGCATTTCTGTTCAGATAATAAGCGCTTTCAGAAGGGAGTGTGCTTGGATTTACACCGTAAACAATATGATGAACATCAATAGATCCTCCATCTCCTAAATAAGAGAAATCAGCCTGGTATTTTCTATTTCCGTAATCGAATCCGGCAATAATTTTATGAGTAATATTACCTGTTAGTAAACTTCCTCTCACATAAGTCTGGAATATATTATTTTTCCCTAGAGCCTGCCAATTGCTTAAAGATCTGCTAAGGATATTTGGGTCAGAACCATAATAACCGCCCCACCATGAGCCACCGTCATAATTCATATCCATATAAGCATACTGTGTACTCCAAACCCAGTCTTTAAATAATTTCTGATCTAAGCTTAAGAATAAGCTCTGATCTTTCACTTCTGTTTTTTTGAAGTTAGGATCATTAAAATTAGTATGAACATCTAATGAAGCATAGCCGTCCTTAGACATTAGATAAGCTCCCGGCTGATTGAATTTTAAAAACTGATAGTTATACTGTGCGGTAAATGTTGTTGTTTTTGTAGGTCTGAAAGTAATAGACGGTGCTATGATTATTTTACTGGTTTTATCATTTTCTGTCCAGGATTTGTTGGAGCTTCTCATTAAATTTAAACGGTAGTCCAGCACACCATTTTTAACAAGAACTCCATCAAGGTCTGCCTCTCCTCTGAAAAGATTATAGCTTCCTGTTGTAAATCTTACGCTGTTGGCAAATTTTCCGGTTGGTTTTTTTGTTACCACGTTGTAAAATCCGGCAGGATCACCCATAGATCCCATAAAACCGGCTGGTCCTTTTACGAATTCTATTCTGTCGATAATAGATGCGTCTGGATTGATAGGCCCCCATGTGGAAGAAACATTCATTCCGTTCATATAAGTGGCTATACTAGCTCCTCTCATGAAAACATTGGAGTAAACATTGTCCCAGTGTTCTACTTTTCTGGCTCCACTTACATTACGGACAATTCCTTCGGACATGTTTAATGTAATCTGATCGGCCAGAACCTGCCCACTTATGGATTGTACGTTCTGTGGCAGCTCAATAAGAGGGGTTTGCAGTCTTAATGATCCGGAAACTTCATTGAGTTTATATTTTTGATAATATCTTCCGTTGACAACAACTTCCTCAATATCGTTAGATTTAATAGTATCTTTTTGTTGGGATAAAACCATCATAGAGCCCAACATTGAGGCGCAGATCAGTACATTTTTCATGAATAACTCAAATTTTCTGCAAATATATTGTTTTTAATTGTTCTAAATAAATAATAAAATTGATTTTTGTCATAAATTTATTAGGTGATGAATAGTAAAACCCCGCTTCAGCGTAGCTGAAGCGGGGTTTTTATAAGATTTTATTATTGATTTCTTAAGCCGGAATTTCTCCTTTGTATAAGAAAGAAATAATTTCTTTGTTCATTTTGTCAACCATTTCACTGAATAAGTGGAATGATTCCTGTTTGTAGATCACCAACGGATCTTTCTGCTCATACACGGCACCTTGAGAAGATCTTCTCAGGTCATCCATTTCACGAAGGTGAAGTTTCCAGTTCTCATCGATGATGGATAAGGTGATGTTCTTTTCAAAATCATTGATAAGGCTTTCACATTGAGTATCGTAAGCTTCTTTAAGGTCAGCAACAATAGTCATTGTTTTGTGGCCGTCTGTAAAAGGAACCTGGATCATTTTGAACATTGAACCCTGATTCTGATATACATTCTCAATGATAGGGAATGACTTCTCTTTCAGTAAGTTCAGCTTCATTTTATAATCTTCCTGAGCTGCCTTGAATACAATGTCCGTTAATTCTGCCACCTGCTTGCTCTTGAATTCATTTTCAGAAACAGGAGATTCCATCGTGAAGAACTTAATGATATCGAATTCGAAATCTTTATAGTTTCCGGTAGCTTTTCCTTTAGCAGCAATTGAATTGGCAACATCAAAGATCATGTTCGTAATGTCATACTTCAGGTGATCCCCGAAAAGAGCATTCTTTCTTCTCTTATAGATCACGTCACGCTGCTTGTTCATTACATCATCATATTCAAGAAGTCTCTTTCTGATTCCGAAGTTGTTTTCCTCCACTTTCTTCTGAGCTCTTTCGATAGACTTGCTGATCATAGAATGCTGAATAACTTCACCTTCCTTGTGACCCATTCTATCCATCATTTTCGCGATTCTTTCAGAACCGAATAAACGCATCAGGTTATCTTCAAGAGATACGTAGAACTGAGAGCTACCAGGGTCTCCCTGACGTCCCGCTCTACCTCTTAGCTGTCTGTCTACACGTCTTGAGTCGTGTCTTTCGGTACCGATAATGGCTAAACCTCCGGCTTCTTTTACTTCTTTGGAAAGCTTGATATCCGTACCACGACCTGCCATGTTCGTTGCAATAGTTACAACTCCCGGCTGTCCGGCTCCGGCAACAATCTCTGCTTCTTTCTTGTGAAGCTTCGCGTTCAGTACCTGGTGAGGAATTTTTCTTAATTGTAATGCCTTTGAAAGCAACTGAGAGATCTCAACAGAAGTAGTACCTACAAGTACAGGTCTTTGTGCTGCTGTTAATTTTTCAATCTCTTCAATTACGGCATTGTATTTTTCACGATTAGTTTTGAAAACTAAATCCTGTTTGTCATGTCTTAAAATAGGACGGTTTGTAGGAATCACCACAACATCAAGTTTGTAGATCTCCCAAAGCTCGCCTGCTTCCGTTTCAGCAGTACCCGTCATTCCCGCAAGCTTGTTGTACATACGGAAATAGTTCTGAAGCGTTACGGTAGCAAAAGTCTGTGTAGCTGCTTCAATTTTTACGTTCTCCTTAGCTTCAATTGCTTGGTGAAGACCGTCTGAATAACGTCTTCCTTCCATGATACGGCCTGTCTGCTCGTCAACGATCTTTACTTCACCGTCAATAACCACATACTCATCATCTTTTTCGAATAATGTGTAGGCTTTCAACAGCTGGCTCATCGTGTGTACACGTTCAGATTTTTCAGCAAATTCAGAGAAAAGCTTTTCTTTAGCTTCAAATTCTTCTTCTTTGGATAGGTTCTTAGCCTCCACTTCAGCGATTTCTGTTCCGATATCCGGAAGTACGAAGAAGTTTGGATCGGAATTCCCCTGAGACATATATTCTACCCCTTTATCGGTAAGATCAACCTGATTGTTTTTCTCTTCGATTACGAAGTAAAGATCCTTATCTACGATCGGCATATCACGGTTGTTGTCCTGCATGTATTGAGCTTCCACTTTTTGAAGCAATGCACGGTTTCCGCTTTCCGATAAGAATTTAATTAATTGTCTGTTTTTAGGAAGACCTCTGTAAGCCTGAAGCAATTTGAATCCTCCTTCTTTTGTATTGCCTGCCGCGATTAATTTTTTAGCCTCGTTAAAGATCGCAGAAACTGTTTTCTTCTGAACTTCAACGATTCTGTCGATAGAAGGCTTAAGGACATCAAATTCCTGTCTGTCTCCCTGTGGAACCGGGCCGGAAATAATTAACGGTGTTCTGGCATCATCTACCAATACGGAGTCAACCTCATCCACGATAGCAAAGTTCAGTTCTCTCTGTACAAGCTCTGAAGGTGAAGTCACCATGTTATCTCTCAGGTAATCGAAACCGAATTCGTTATTCGTTCCGTAAGTAATATCCGAGTTGTATGCTTTTCTTCTTCCGTCCGAGTTCGGCTGGTGATTGTCGATACAGTCGATGCTCATTCCGTGGAACTGGTAAAGAGGTCCCATCCATGCCGAGTCTCTTTTGGCAAGATAGTCATTCACGGTTACTACGTGAACTCCTCTCCCAGGAAGTGAATTTAAGTAAATAGGTAATGTTCCTACCAAAGTTTTACCTTCACCGGTTGCCATTTCGGCAATTTTACCACTGTGAAGAATAACTCCTCCGATAAACTGAACATCATAGTGGACCATATCCCAAACTACAGGAGTTCCGGCAGCATCCCATGAGTTTTTCCAGATTGCAGTATCTCCCTGGATCTCTACGAAATCTTTACCCGCTGCAGCCAATTGTCTGTCCCAGTCGCTTGCCTTAATGCGGATCTCTCCGTTCTGAGCCCATCTTCTTGCCGTTTCTTTTACCAGGGCAAAAGCTTCAGGAAGGATCTGTGCCAGAACTTTCTCTTCAATTTCGTAAGATTCTTTTTTCAGAGATTCAATCTTTGAGAAAAGAGCTTCTTTTTCATCTACATTAGCTGAATTTTTTATCTGCTCTTTTATCTGTTCTATCTGCGCTGTTATTTTGCTGGTTGAAGATTTTATGTTCTCTTTAAATTCAGCAGTTTTTTCTCTCAGCCCATCATCAGTCAACTGCTGAATGGCTGGTTCTACAGCTTTGATTTTTGTTACAACTTTTTTACTTCTTTTAGGTCCTGCGCTTTTTTGTCTCCCAAAAACCCTTTAAGAACTTTGTTTAAAAAACTCATAAATTTTTTGCTTTATGCTTAAAACAA
Source organism: Chryseobacterium sp. GTID13 (assembly GCF_056172655.1). Taxonomy (NCBI): domain Bacteria; kingdom Pseudomonadati; phylum Bacteroidota; class Flavobacteriia; order Flavobacteriales; family Weeksellaceae; genus Chryseobacterium; species Chryseobacterium sp. GTID13. The sequence goes on along the minus strand of NZ_JAOCMB010000002.1, from coordinate 266,060 downwards.
TATGCTTTAAGCGTTTTACTGACACGCTTAACGTGTGAATTGTGTATATAAAAAAGGGCAAATAAGCTCTAAGCTAATGCTCAAAGCTTATTGCTTTCATTAATATTCGTCTTCGTTCCAAAGGAAATCCTCGTCGGTAGGATAATCACTCCAAACCTCTTCGATAGATTCATAGATTTCTCCTTCGTCTTCAATTGCCTGAAGGTTTTCCACTACTTCCATTGGTGCACCAGTTCTGATTGCATAGTCAATAAGTTCTGCTTTTGTCATTGGCCAAGGTGCGTCACTTAGGTATGAGGCTAATTCTAATGTCCAGTACATAATTTTCTGATTTTTTTGCAAAAGTATAAAATTAGCTTATATTATACGCTTTTTTATACTTGATTTTCAATTCTTTTTGATTAATTTTTGTTCATTGTCCTTCATGAGCTGCATTACAGCAGTGTCAACAACTTACATGCTGTCATTTTCTCAAAAACCATTCCACAAATTTTTTTATGCCATTTTGGAAGTCTGTGTCTGGTTTGTAGCCAATTAATGTCTTCGCTTTTGTGATATCTGCATTGGTTTTCCGGACATCTCCCGGCTGCATTGGCAGATTTTTTCTGATGGCAGAAATTCCCAGGGTAGTTTCTATGGTGCCCAGCATTTCAGATAAAGTAATGACCTCACTTTCTCCAAGGTTGATGATTTCATAAACTCCGGAATGGGTCTCCAGATAGAGGATTGATTTCGTGATTCCATCAATGATATCGTCAATATAAGTATAATCTCTGGCCGTATTTCCGTCCCCATAAAAAGGTATTTCTTTATCTTCGGAGATCAGTTTTGTAAATTTATGGATTGCCAGATCCGGCCTCTGTCTTGGCCCATATACTGTAAAAAAACGGAGCTGGATAATGTCTATATGATATAGATTATGGTAAACATGGCCTAAAACTTCGCAGCTTTTTTTAGTTGCGGCATAAGGTGATATCGGATTGTCTACATTATCTGTTTCTGCAAAAGGGATTTTCTCATTGTTGCCGTAAACACTTGATGAAGAGGCGCATATGAATTTGCTAACGTTAAACTCCCTGCAGAGTTCCCACAGATTCATGGTTCCGCGTACATTAACTTCTTCATATTCCAAAGGTCTTTCAATAGAGGGACGTACTCCTGCAAGGGCTGCAAGATGGATGACAAGGTCTATTCTGTGGGTTTTAAAAATAACTTCAAGGCCCTTTTTATCCCGGATATCCTGGTAATATAATTGGTATTTATCCGACTGTGAAAAAGTGACCAGACGTTCAATATCGGTCTCTTTGTCCGAAAATTCAAAATCCGGAATTTTATCAATAGACTCTAATGTATTTTTAATTTTGATCTGATAATTGTAGAAATCATCAAAATTGTCAACGTTTATGACAGAATGTCCATTTCTTAATAATCGCTCTATTAAATGAGATCCGATAAAGCCGCTTCCTCCAGTTACAAGATAAGTCATTTGTGGTTTTTTAATGGCACAAAAATATAAATTTACTTTTTGAAAAATATAATCATTAAATTTACTTAAAAAAGTAATATAAACAGTATGCAGTTTCAAGGGCAAATTTTAAAGATGACAAGCTTCGATGATCAACCCATTCAGTATTATCTGAATCTTTCGGGAGATCTGATCCACATGAATGAATTGTTTGGAAGGGAATTAACGATAAAACATACAGGATTTCAATGTGTGAATTGTGGAGAAAACAAGCCTGTTTACAGGATGGGATTCTGCAAAAACTGTTTTTTTGAAAGTCCTTATGCTAGTGATACCATTATTCGTCCCGAACTTTCCACAGCCCATCTGGACATTGCTGAACGTGATCTTGAAGTAGAAAAACAAATCCAGCTTCAGCCTCACACCGTATATCTGGCCTATACCGGAGATGTAAAAGTTGGGGTAACAAGAAATACCCAGATCCCGACAAGATGGATCGATCAGGGAGCCACTTTTGCCCTTCCGATTGCCCGGACAGAGAACCGCTACGAAGCAGGAATGATAGAAGTTGCCCTAAAGGAACATCTTCCGGACAAAACAAACTGGAAGAAAATGCTTCAGGATGATTTGGAAGGCGAAGTAGATCTTGCCGATTTCCAACAGAAGATTAAACAATATTTTCCTGAGGATTTCCAGAAGTTCTACAGCGAAGGAGAAAATTTATGGAAATTCGATTATCCTTTTGATAAACCTGAAAAAATAACTTCATTTACTTTGGACAAAAAACCTGAATTTACCGGTAAGCTTAGAGGGATTAAAGGACAATATCTCAGTTTTGAAGGAGGGAACTTTATGAATGTAAGAGGACACGAAGGTTATGTAATTGAGTTAAATATAAAAAATTAACCTTATATTTAAAATTACAAAAAATCACACACATATATGAAAAGATGGGTTAAAAAGTTATTGATAGGCCTGGGAATTCTTCTGCTTATTCTTCTTGCGGCAAATTTCGGGCTGAATGTATGGCTTAAAACCCAGCTTCCTGGTTATATAAAGAAAAATACAGACTATAAAGTTTCCTATAAAAATCTGGATGTGGATCTTGGATCCGGAAATATTTTTGCATCGGGAATAACAGTTAACAGCAAAAATCCACAGAATACCAATGTCATTGGTCTTCAAGGTACCATAGATACATTAAAGATCAGCCGGTTCGGGATTTATGATGCTATTTTCAATAAAAGGATCAGCTCATCTGATCTCCTGCTGGCTAAGCCCAATTTGAATATTATTCTTGCCAGGCCTGTAGACCGCAGGACCGGGAAAAAAGAAATCCTGTCCTGTTTGAAAATATCAGGGTCAATAAAGGAACGATCAATATTTTCAAGCATACCAAGCAGAAGTTTTTGTCCGTTCAGGAACTTGATCTTTTTGTAGAAAACCTTCAGATGACTGAAGAATCTGTAGAAGATAAACTTCCGGTGGTTTTTGATAAGTATGATATTAAAGGAAAGAACTTTTTCTTCCGGCCGGATAATGTGTATGCCATTACCATCAGAACAATCACTACAGCAAATGGGCAGATGTCGGTTGGGAATTTCCGCCTGATTCCTCTTTTAAATTTTAACCAGTTTAAAAGGTTTTATCCCAAAAAACAAAACTGTTTGAATTTTCTATCCCTAAAATGGAATTCACAGACATTGTTTTGGCAAAAAATAAAATTACCCTGGCGAATGCTGATTTCCAAAATCCTGCTCTAACGGTTTACAATACTGGAATAAAACCTGTAAAAGCAGAAAAAAACTGAATTTTGAGGTTAATTTAGAGGATATAAACCTCAATAATGCTGCAGTAATCATTAATAAACCTGACGGAACCAGGCTGCTTTCTGCAAAAACACTGAATATAAAAGTTAATCAGCTGAAATTTGATAAGGTCACTGCAGAAGAGGTTATTCCTGTCGGATACAAAGACTTTCATTTTTCAGGAAAAGATATACAGTATTCCAATCATCAGAATTTTACAGTTGAAAGTGTTGCCTTAAACCCTAAAAGCGGTGAAATCAGGAATCTGATACTATCCCCGGGAATACCTGAGGCCGGAAAAGGTTCTATGGATCTGAAAACCGATCATATTGCATTTAATATCAACAAGTTTGAATTTGTTAACAGAAAGCTTAATCTGGATCTTAAAGATCTCCTTGTCGAAAATGTAAATGGAACTGTGAAGGCCGGAGCCAATAAGCCGAAAGTGAATTCCGGTCCTGGAATCATTCAGTCGGTGATTGTGCGCAAAATGTCTGTGAAAAATTCTGATATAGTATATGATAAAGGAATGCAGCCATTGGCATTTCATGATCTTAACGCAACGGTTAATGGTATTGAGCTGGGACCAAAGCCCAATAATCAGGGACTTTCTTTTAAAATTAAAGACTATTTCCTGACCACCCGGAATTTTGCCTATAAAACACAATTCTATCATCTGAACGCCGGACTTTTAAAATTAAATAAAAATAAGATTCAGGTTAATAATTTTGCCATGAAGCCTCTCGTTTCGAGAGCCCAGTTTATCAGAATGATACCTGTGGAGCGTGATCTCTACGATATTAAGGTGTCACAGATAGCGGCAGACGGAACCTGGGATCTCTTCTCGGACAGCAAATCGATTAATGCATCCAATGTAACGGTTCTTTCCGCTGATGCCAATATTTTCAGAAGTAAAATTCCTAAAGATGATCCTAAAATAAAGCCTTTGTATTCTAAACTGCTCCGGTCTATAAAAATTCCAATGACGGTTAATCATCTTGACCTGAAGAATTCAGTTTTGGTATACGAAGAAGATACTCCGGAAAGTGCAGGACCGGGCAAGCTTACGTTCAGTAACTTTAATATGAATGTTAAGAACCTGAATTCTGCCAAAACAAAAGGAAAGCCTACAAGAGTGGACATCAAGATCGACTGCTCATTCATGAACCTGGCCCCGCTTTCCGTCAACTGGAATTTTGATGTGGCGGACCAGAATGACAGGTTTGCAATTTCAGGAAGAACAGCCAATCTTCCGGCCAATGGCATTAATCCGTTTATCAGGCCTTATCTTCATGTGACGACTACTTCCGGAACCATCCAGGAAATGCTTTTTAATTTTAAAGGTAATCCTTCCGGATTGAACGGAACCTTCAACCTGAAGCATAAGGATCTTAAAATTGCTGTTTTAAATAAAGACAATCATGAGAAAAAAGGAGTTCTGACGGCTGTTGCCAATCTTTTTATCCGCTCAGATTCCGGGAAGTTTCCGGAGGCGGTTGCGGTGGAAAATGTTGAAAGAGATCCTACAAAATCGTTTTTTAATCTTTTCTGGAAAGGAATTGAGCAGGGACTGAAGAAAACTTTAATAGGAGTGAATGTCGATAAAACGGAGAAAACCGTAAAAAATGCCGTTTCATCTGTAAAAGAAGTGAAACAGACGGTAAAAGAGCTGAAACAGGATATCAAAGCAAATAAAGAGTCTAAGCCGCAGGAGCAGAAAAAGGAAAAGAAAGGCTTTCTGAAAGGTGTTTTCAAGAAAAAGAAAAACCCGGAACTGAATAATTCCGGGATATATCTTAAGGGGTAAAGCTGTTAAAAATTAAATTCATCACTTTCCTGAATAGGGATATCTCTTAAAAATTTGTCGAATTCTTCCCCTGGATAGTTGCTGTCTGCACCATAAGAGTCTATGATCATTCCGCGGTTTCCGGCATTGTCCTTTACCACATACAATACGGCATTATCATCAGGATTGCTGTCGCCCTCAAAACGGTATGTTTTTAAAATAGTAAGTTCGGAAGGCTGATACACTTTTTCTGAATTCTCAAATTTCATTTCACAGGCCTCATTCATTCTGAATTCTCTCTGTATACCTCTTTCCGATAAAGTATTCATAACCTGGCTCAGGGTGGTCATGCGGTCTGTATTTTCTGAATTATCCATAATATTATTTTTTAAGATGAGTACAATAATTAAACCATTGATAGAGTAAATTTAAATAAAAAAGCCAATTGCATCTTTCATTGACATAAAGCTTAATGTTAACAAAATTTATAATTGTAAAAAATAAAATGGGTATACTTTTTGCAATAACAACATTAATAAATCGGACAAAATATGAAAAAAGAAGTTGGCGTTTTACTGGCAGGAGGAGTTGGTCTTTTGGCAGTATTAGGTTTTATTGGATTAAAAAAGATATTGACAAAAAAAGATAAAGCATATAGTGATACTTATTCGGATTATCACAGACATTTTGATGGAAAAAACCACGACGATGAATATCACGGAGTGGAATTTTATGCGCTGAAGTAGTAAAAGAATATATTTAATTATGTTTAAATCCGGTCCCTTTGAAGAGGCCGGATTTTTTTGTGGATAACTTAGTGTTAAAACTCATTATTTTATAAAAAATCCATTCTAATTTTACATCATCATGCAGAACGAAAAATTCATAAAAGGACAGGGAGCTCAGCGAAACGTAATCAACCGTTTCGACAGGTATACCTATGAGCCTGAAGATGAAGATTTCGAAACGGTAAAAACCTCCTTTACCGAAGTTTTTCCGAAAACCATTGTAAATCAGGTGAAAAGTGAGGATCTTCCCATGGAATATTCCATGAATCCGTATCAGGGTTGTGAACATGGATGTTCTTACTGCTTTGCGAGACCCACCCATGAATATTGGGGCTACAGTGCCGGAATTGATTTTGAAAGAAAGATCATGGTGAAAAAGAATGCCCCGGAACTGTTGGAGAAATTTTTTCAGAAAAGAGGCTATAAACCTGCGCCTATTCTTCTTTCCGGGAATACCGACTGCTACCAGCCGGCAGAAAGACAGTTTGAGATCACCCGGAAAATGCTTCAGGTGTGCCTGGACTACAGACATCCTGTCAATATTCTGACAAAAAATGCCCTTGTTCTGAGAGATCTGGATATATTAAAGCCTATGGCGGAGCAGAACCTTGTTTCCGTATCCCTGAGCATTCCTACAATTAATGAAGATCTCAGGCGAAAAATGGAGCCGAGGACAAGTTCGGCTCCGAATAAATTAAAGGCGGTAGAAATTCTCACAGAAAACAAAATCCCCGTACATGTTATGGTGGCGCCCATTATTCCCGGACTGAACAGTGATGAGCCGCTTACGATTTTAAAGGCTATTTCAGACGCCGGAGCTTTAAGTTTCGGATATACATTGGTAAGACTGAATGATACGGTAGAGCCTGTTTTTGTCAATTGGATTGAAGCTCATTTTCCGGACAGGGCACAAAAGGTTTTAAATCTCATCCGTTCCATGCGTGGCGGAAAGCTGGGTGATAAAAGATATTTTGAAAGACAGAGAGGAGAGGGGAATATCGCTGAAATGATTCATAATACATTTAAGATCGGCAGAAAGAAATATTTTGAGGGAAGAGAATTTCCCAAACTTTCTACAGCGAATTTTACCGGGGCGAAAGATCAGCAGCTGAGGTTGTTTGATTAATAACAGAAATTTATAAATTTTTTGTAAAATTCAATAGGAATGGGCTTTAGCCCATTCACAATAAAAATAAAAATTCCAATGGCTTCAGCCAAAATATAAAAACAAAAAACCGCACCTGAAGGCGCGGTTTTCTTATTTGTTGTGATTGTCAACCTTAGATCGTGTTATCCGGGCATTGGAAATCATCGCTGCATGTAGCACAAACTACGGTGCCATTGCAGTAATACATGCAAAATTCAGGTTCCGGAAGTTTAATTCCTCCTGCTCCGGAGATACTTTTTAACTGGCTGTTGTTTAGTTTTTTTAAATTTTTCATATTGTTTTAATTAAAAATTTGATAGTAAAGTAAAGATAATTAAAATATTTTTAACTAAAACAAAATGTGGTAGAATCGAATTAATTTTTTTAATACATCAAAATAAAAGTCAATAATTAATCCTGAGCATTGCCCACCATAGGCGGTCAATCATAAACAGATCAATTATTGACTTTTTTATGTTACTTTTTGATAAGTCCTAATTCTATCAACCTTTCATGTAAAAACTCTCCTGCTGTAGTATCTTCATACAGTTTCGGATTGTTTTCATCAATACAGTTTTCAAGAGCATTCAGTGACATTTCACTCACCGGATGCATAAAGAAAGGGATGGAGTATCTTGATGTTCCCCATAACTCTCTTGGCGGGTTAACCACTCTGTGGATGGTAGATTTCAGCTTGTTGTTGGTATGTCTCGATAACATATCGCCAACGTTGATCATCAGTTCATCCGGTTCTGCAATCGCATCGATCCACTCTCCGTTGTGGTTCTGTACCTGAAGACCTTTTCCTGAGACCCCATCAGAAGGGTAATCAGATTGATGTCCCCGTGTGCTGCAGCTCTTACCGCGTCATCAGGCTCCTGGGTAATTGGAGGGTAGTGGATAGGTCTTAAAATAGAGTTTCCTTCAGCAATCTTGTTGTCAAAATAAAACTCATCCAGACCAAGATACAGAGCCAGAGCTCTTAATACATACTGTCCTGTTTTTTCAAGCATCTGGTAGGCTTCTTTACCTACTTCGTTGAATTTTGGCAGCTCTTCAACGATTACGTTGTCAGGATATTCGGATTTATATTTTGAATCATCAGACACATACTGTCCGAAATGCCAAAATTCTTTTAAATCACCTTTTTTGAAACCTTTTGCGGTTTCTTTACCGAATCCTACGTAACCTCTCTGGCCGCCGATTCCTGGAATTTCATACTTCTGCTTCGTTTCTACAGGCAGGTCAAAAAAGTTTTTAACCTCTCCGTAGAGTTCATCTACTAGTTTGTCATCAAGAAAATGGCCTTTTAAGGCTACAAAACCAATTTCTTCATAAGCTTTTCCGATTTCATTTACAAATTTCTGTTTGCGTTCCGGGTTGTCCGAAAGGAAATCACGCAGGTCTACACTAGGTATTTTATCCATTTTTAGAAATTTACGAATTACAAAATTACATTTTTTTTAAATGAAATAATTCTAAAATAAGTATTTATCAGTTAAATTTGCTGTATGAAAAAATATTCTTCTAAGAGAAGTATTCAGATACTTGCCCATCTTCTTCAGCAGTACGGAATTTCAGATATTATCATTTCCCCGGGGTCCAGAAATGCTCCCTGGCCATTCATTTTTCTGAAACTGATGCGTTCAACTGTTACAGTATTGTAGATGAAAGAAGCGCTGCTTTTGTAGGAATGGGAATGGCTAAAAGTGAGAAGAAGCCTGTGGCAATAACCTGTACCAGCGGTTCTGCTGTAGCCAATTATTATCCGGCAGTTACTGAAGCTTTTTATCAGAATGTTCCGCTTTTGATCCTGACTGCCGACAGACCTACAGATTTTGTCGATATTTTTGACGGACAGACGATCAGGCAGAAAGATATTTTTCACCAGCATTCTTATGGTGACTTCCAGCTTTTGGAAGACAGTAAAGAAAATGCTGAAGACGTTAATTTTGACATTATTAAAAAAGCCATCGAGCTGTGTTTTGAAAAGCAGGGGCCGGTGCATATCAATATTCCGCTAGAGGAACCATTATATGAGCTGGTTTCAGAGCTTCCGTCTTTCCCTACTGTTGAAAAAACGATCAGGCATAAAGAATATGAGATTCCTTCCAACCTGATTGCAGACTGGCATACCTCCCAAAGGATTATGATTCTGGTGGGAACAAAAGATTACAGCCCGGAACTGGAAAGCCAGCTGACCCAGCTGGTTAAAAACCATTCTGTTGTCGTATTGAGTGAAGCCAATTCCAATCTCTATCACGAAAAGTTTTTCAGACATATTGACCGTTATATCTTTAATTTCACTGAAGAAGATTATAAAACCTATGCTCCTGACCTTTTGATCACAGTAGGGCAGAACGTGGTTTCCAAAAAGGTAAAACAATTCTTAAGGAATGCACGCCCGAAGCAGCACTGGCACCTGGATGAGGTATGGCAGCCGGATACTTATTTCTCTCTTACAGAAAAGGTAGAGGTGAAGCCGGAAGTATTCTTTTCCAAGCTTCTGAAATTTATCAACCTTGAACCAAGGCCTTATTTTAACCTTTGGGATGTTTTAAGGGATAAAAAAGATGCCAGACATGAACAATTCCTGAACATGGTTGAATTTTCGGATTTTTATTTCTTTAATAAAGCTTCGCAGACCATTCCGGAGAATTATAATATCCATTTCAGTAATTCCTCGGCGATCAGATACGCCCAGCTGTTTGATTTTGGAAAAAGAAGAATGTACTGTAACAGAGGAACCAGTGGCATAGATGGCTCTACCTCTACAGCCATGGGCTTTGCTATTAAAAATGCGAATCCGACACTGCTTATTACAGGAGATCTGGGATTCTTCTACGACATCAACGGTCTTTGGAACCAGTATATTCCGCCATTTGTAAGAATTATTATTTTCAATAACGGTGAAGGGAATATCTTTAAAATTATTCCGGGGCCGGGTAATGCCAACCCGAATACACTGGATGAATTTATTGCTACAAAACATCGTAAGCATGCAGAGCATTTAGCCAAACATTTTGGCTTTGCCTATATCAAAGTGGAGGATGAGCCTACCCTTGACCGGGTTCTGGAGAATTTCTTCAAACCGGATTTACAGCCTAAAATACTGGAAGTGAATACGTATGGTAAGAACAGTGCGGATGTACAGAAAGCTTACTTCGAATTCATGAAAGGGAACTAAAGATCCAGATACTCTTCATTCCCCGGCAGATTGGTAATTCTGTCGATGGGATAAATAAACATATCATCAAAGTCATTCAGGGCATTAATCAGTTGAAAATGAGAAAACTGCTTGATGTTCTGAAGGGTGATTTCTGTTTCTTTGATCTTCTTGTGTTTCAGAAGGTTCTGTCTCTGCACTCCGTTCAGGAGATAAGTAGCCGGCGTAAACCAGTCCTTACCTTTAAGGAAAAGAATATTGGAAAAAGAAGTATCGGTAATATGATTGTTTTTGACAATAATGATCTCTTCAGCCTTTGACTTCATTTTCATTTTATCAAGTTCCTTACGGTCCTCAAACTTGAAAGAGTAGTCGAAACTGTTGTTTTCTACCAGCTGGAAACTTTGTATTTCAGGAATAGCGTAGGGAATCATCATGGTGCGTACTCTCTTATCCAGATCATAGGAAAGTCTAAGTTTAAAAAGACCATCTTCATCATGCTCAAGATTTTTGAAGATTTTGGCGAGATCAATAGAGCCTTCCTTCCCGAAGTGGGAAAAAGTCTGGTTAACACGTTTCTGATGTAGTTCCAAAAGAAAAATTTCCTGGTCTTCTACTTTTATGCTTTCAATGAATTGGGACATAGATTTTATTTTTCATTTCCTGATATTCGTCTTCTAACCTGCTCATGTGGGTGATACCGCCGCCGCTTTTAAAATAGAGTTTGTCTCCTTCCTTTTCAATAAAGCGGATCATGACACAGCTGTCAACGTTTTCACCGTCAAACCAGCCGCATACTCCGGTATAATATCCCCTGTCGTATCCTTCTGCATCCAAGATTATTTCCAGCGTTTTAGGCTTTGGTGCTCCGAGAATTGATCCCGCAGGAAGTAGTTTTTTCATAATGCTGCCTACCTTTCCTGCAAATTCAGGCTTTACTGTCCCTGAAATTTCAGAACTCATGGCATACAGGTCTTTTTGCTGTGTCCTGATGAGGTCTATATGCTGGAACTGATCAACTTTCACATTGTCTGCTACCATGCTGAGGTCATTCCGCAGAAGATCTACTACTGTATAATGCTCAGCTTTTTCTTTTTTATCGTTTTTCAAAACTTCAGCCGCGTTTTCCAGAGAGGCGTCAATAGTGCCTTTCATGGGATACGTCAAAATTTTGCCGTCTATAATCTTTACAAAAGTTTCAGGAGAAAAAAATACAAAAAAATCTTTATAAAATACTTTATACTTCGCAATTGAGTGATAAAAAATTTCTTTAAGGCTTAAATTGGTCTGAACTTCGGTCTTCCGGGTATAATTGGTAAGATAGGAATTTCCAAGACGGATATTTTTCTGAACCTTGTCAAAACCTTCTTTAAAACTTTCGAGGGTTTCCGGAAACGGTTTCCATTCCACTTTTTTGTTAAGTTCGTAGCTTTGTTTAGTGTTTGAAAATCCCTGGAAATCAATTAATAAACCTGATTTTTCAATTTCATTTTCTTTATAGATTTCTACATTTTCCGAAAGGAAATCGATCATGAAGAAATAGGGAACATTCTGAAGAGAAAGTTCGTCCATTTCCAGAAATTTTTGATGATTCATTGAAAACATCCTGCAAAAATAATTATTGATGATTACTTTTGCAGAAATTTTTTTCAATGCAGAGCAGATATCCTCAGAAACCGGGAATAGATTTTATACTGAAGCAGGCTTTTTTCTACTGGAGCAAGACTCTTTTCTTTCAGTTAATATTTTCAATCTTTTATTTTGGAATTTTTTTTACTGTGATTTTCTTCCTTGAAGGGAAGTACGGTATTTTGGCCCAGTATGCAGAAGCTGCCAAATATGCGAAAGACGGCCTGGAGGCTTATTCCACACAAATCCTGAAAATACAGTCGAACCCGGGTTTTCTATATTTTTCGTGGGCTATTATCGGGACTTCCGTATTTCTTTACCCTCTTAACATTGGGTTTTACCAGATTTACAGGAAAATTGACCTTAACGAAAAACTTGAGCTTGGAGATCTTCTCGCAGGTTACAATGGGATTAATTTTTTCAAATACATCGGGTACTATATTTTCTGGTTATTTGTTTATATCTATACTTTTCAGACTATTATTCTTGCTATTATCTGGATATTTGTCACCCTATTAGTGGCACCGCTGATGTTTTTTACCAATAAGAGAATCTTTGAAGCTATTCCGCTAAACCTGCAGGCCTTAAGAACTTACTTTCTGGAAATCCTTGTATGTGTCATTGCTGCGGTTATCTTTAAATATGTTGGGTTTGCCCTGTTTTTTGTAGGCGGTTTATTTACCTTTCCTTTTTGGAATGCAATGATTTACTCTCTGTATAAAACGATTTTCTCCGAAAAAAGTTAAATTTTAAGTAGGTTTAATGTGTTTTTATGCCAAAAAAGTTAAATTTGGTGAAACCATTAAATATTAAACTATGTCAGAATTTAACGAATTTGATCAACAGGGTTCGGTTCCAAACAGGGATACAGGATCCATTATTTCCCATGCTTTTGAAATGTATAAAGGAGTTTTTCTTTATGGAGTTGTCGCTATGGTGATTTATATTATAGGAGGTTTCATCATTCAGACCGTAAGCGGATTCAATTCTGCATCGATGATGGAGGAAATGAGAGATGCGGGAGGGGATTACTCAAACTTCAGCTACTGGAATGCTCCCGGTTTTTCGCTGTATCTTTCACTTTCAGGTCTTTTGGGAATTTTGCTTGCCCCTTTATATGTAGGTTTAATTTACATTGTTAATAAATACAATACCAAAAGCCAGATTGATTTTGCAGATCTGTTTATAGGATACAAGCAGAATTTTGTGAATATCCTTATCTACAGTATTCTTTCAGGGATTATTTCAAGCGTTGCCATGATGCTTTGTTTCTTCCCGGTTATTTTTGTTTATCCTTTACTTCTGTTGGGTTATCCTATTTTATTATTCGAAAATGCATCAGCTACTGAAGCTTTAGGAAAGTCTTTCAATATTGCCAAAGAAAATTACGGAACGTTTCTTGGTACAACCGTATTGGGAGCATTAATCTCTATTGCCGGAGTTATTTTATGCGGAATCGGGGTTATTTTAACGGCTCCTTTCATGATGGTCGTGATGTATTCTGCATATTGTGCTTTTCTAGGTAAGCCAAGACAAATTGCATATAAGTAAATAAAATAAGAAGACAGAAAAAGAATGAATAAAGATAAACAGATAAGTAATATTGCGATAAAACAAGTTGCCCTCCTCGCCATCATTCTGGTGCTGACCGCATTAATCTGTTTTAATCTTTCATTGTTTATACCATCAGTACTTGGAGCAATCACTATTTATGTGGTCTGCAGAAAATACAATTTCTATCTGCAGGAAGAAAAAAGTGGAAGCCCTGGCTCTCATCACTTGTGCTGATGCTGGCCAGTCTTATCATTCTTATTCTTCCGGTGTATTTCATTGCCGATCTTCTCATAGAGAAACTGGGAAATGCTCAGGTTTACATGACAAAATTTAATGTATTTCTGGACAAAATACATGCATATATCTATTCAAAAACAGGTTTTGATATTCTCAGCAAGGAGAATATGGATAAAGTGAAGAGTTCTGCCGGGAAGTTTTCCACTTCAGCACTCAGCGGGACATTTAATACCCTTACTGTGGTGATGTCCATGTATTTTATCCTTTATTTTATGCTGGAAAGGCCAAGGCTGTTTGAAAAAATTCTAAGTTCTTCCGCTCCACTGAAAAGAGCGAATATTTCCTTAATCGGCGATAAGCTTAGAAAACTGATCATGGCCAATGCCATCGGAATTCCGGTTGTAGCTTTAGGGCAGGGGATTGTTGGTCTTGTAGGGTACTTTATTTTCGGTGCTCCGAGCCCGGTCCTTCTTTTTGCCTTAACGGCTGCTGCTTCCATGATTCCGGTTGTAGGAGCGGCTATTGTTTATATTCCGGTATGTATATTCATGATTGCGGAAGGCAATACAGGTCAGGGACTTGGTTTGGCTGCCTATTGTTTAGTCGTGGTCGGGCTTACGGATAACCTGCTTCGTTTTACCCTCCTGAAGAAACTCGAAAATATTCATCCGCTCAATACCGTATTCGGAATTATCATGGGGATGAATTTATTTGGTTTTATGGGGTTAATTTTCGGACCGATCCTTATTTCGTTTACCTTACTTCTGATTCAGGTTTACAGAAATGAATTTTCAGACGAAGATACACCTCCTGAGCTCAAACTACCGGATGCAGACGATGATCAGGAAGGAAAAATTAATTTAATTGTATAAAAAGTGGAAGGAGTAAATTCGGAAATATTAAAAGAGATCTGTATCGTGAAGATGCCTTTCGGAAAGTATGAAGGGACTATTCTGGCCGATCTTCCGGTAAGCTATCTGGAATGGTTTAACAGGAAAGGAATGCCTAAAGGTAAATTGGGAATGCAGCTTTCGACCGTTTACGAAATTAAGTTGAACGGATTAATGGACCTTCTGATTCCGATCAGGGCTTCTATAAAATAGAAACTGAATTTTCTGACAACTAGAAAATATAAATTCCGGGGCGGCATCGAAGATGCCGCCTCGGAATTTTTGTCATAGGATGGGTTATTCTCTTAATGCTGCAATTTCATCCCTAAGCTTGGCAGCTTTTATAAAGTCGAGGTTTTTGGCTGCCGCTTCCATTTCTTTCTGCTTTTGGCTGATAATTTTTTCAATGTCCTTACCACCGTAGCTTGCTTTGGTTTCAGCAGCTTTTTGAAGGATCTCTTTTTGGGTGTATTTCGGATCCGGGAAGTCTTTGCTTCTTCCTACGAGATTTTCTGAGATCTTTTTATTTAAAGCCTGGGGAACAAGTCCGTTCGCCTCATTGTGCTGTATCTGCTTACTGCGGCGGTATTCTGTCTCATCCAAAGTAGCCTGCATGGATTTGGTGATCTTATCCGCATACATGATGGCTTTACCATTGATGTTCCTTGCAGCACGCCCTACAGTCTGTATCATGGATCTTCTGCTTCTGAGCATTCCCTCTTTATCGGCATCCAGAATGGCTACCAGGGACACTTCAGGAAGGTCAAGCCCTTCTCTTAAGAGGTTAACTCCGATTAATACATCAAAAAGCCCCAAACGAAGATCCTGCATAATCTGGATACGCTCAAGAGTTTCTACATCCGAGTGGATATATCTTGTTCTGATCCCGAATTTCGTAAAATATTTAGTCAGCTCCTCGGCCATTTTCTTCGTTAAGGTAGTTACCAGAACCCTTTCATCAGCATCCGCTCTCTTTTGGATTTCTTCCATTAAATCATCAATCTGGTTGATGCTCGGTCTGACCTCAATTACCGGATCCAAAAGACCTGTCGGACGGATGATCTGCTCAATATAAGCTCCGCCGGTTTTCTCCAGTTCATAATCTGCCGGTGTTGCAGAAACATAAATTACCTGGTTCTGCATGGCTTCAAACTCTTCAAATTTAAGAGGCCTGTTATCCATCGCGGCAGGAAGCCTGAAACCGTATTCCACCAATGATTCCTTTCTGCTGCGGTCGCCTCCGTACATCGCATGAACCTGAGGAACGGTAACGTGGCTTTCGTCGATAACCATCAGGAAGTCCTTGGGAAAATAATCGATCAGGCAGAATGGCCTTGAACCCGGAAGTCTTCCGTCAAGATATCTTGAATAATTCTCGATTCCTGAACAGTAGCCTAATTCCTTGATCATTTCAAGATCCAGTTCTGTTCTTTCCTGAAGTCGTTTAGCTTCGAGAGGCTTCTCGATGGAGTTGAAAAAATCCACCTGCTTTACCATATCATCCTGGATATTTCTGATCGCTCCGTTGAGAGTTTCTTTTGATGTTACAAAAAGATTGGCAGGGTAAATCTGGATCTGGTCAAAATTAGATTCAACATTGCCGCCCACAGGATCAAAACTTTGGATCTTTTCAATTTCATCCCCAAAAAACTGAATCCTTACTGCATTATCAGCATAAGCCGGAAAGACATCAATAACATCTCCTTTTACCCTGAATGTACCTCTTTGGAAGTCTCCCAAGGTTCTGGAATATAATGCATTAACTAATGAATGAAGCAGGGCTGTTCTGGTCACTTTTTCCCCGATAGCCAGTGAAATAAGTGACTTATGGAATTCTGAAGGGTTCCCGATACCGTAGATGCACGAAACGGAAGCTACGATCAGTACATCCCTTCTTCCGGAAAGAAGGCTGGCTGTTGCAGAAAGACGAAGTTTTTCCACCTCTTCATTGATGCTGAGATCTTTCTCGATATATGTTCCGGTTGTGGCAATATAAGCTTCCGGCTGATAGTAGTCGTAGTAGCTTACAAAATATTCAACGGCGTTATCAGGAAAAAATTCTTTAAATTCCATGAATAGCTGTGCTGCCAGGGTTTTGTTGTGGGCAAGAACCAGAGTAGGCTTCTGTACATTCTGTACAACATTTGCTATGGTAAAGGTTTTCCCGGAACCTGTTACCCCAAGAAGAGTCTGGTATTTTTCGCCGATCTCAATGCCTTCGGTAAGCTTTTCAATGGCTTGTGGCTGATCGCCTGTAGGTTTATATTCTGATTGAAGATTAAATTTCATAGGAAATGATGTATACAACAAAAATACGAAAGAAAATTTTAGCCTTCATAAAGTATTTGAAAATGACTGTTTTGATGGAAATTTTTTCATCGCCTCTTTTGTGAACCAAATAAAACGCTACATAGGTAACATTTTTCTTTATTTATAAAATTTATAAGTATAAATTTTTATGGCATTATTTTTCTATTTATCTTTTTACACCAAATCATAATGCTATGAAATTCAATCAATTTTATGTACCGGCACTCAGTGTATTCTTACTTTTATCTTCGTGTAAAAAGAATAATGCGAATGCCCAGCAGACAGGAAACGATGGTAGCGTAGAAACCGGAAAACCGAACACAAACTACCAACCGGCTTTTAAGGGGCAAACCCGGATTAAAGCTGTAAAAACAACAACCGCTTATAAAGTGGAAGTTCTTAATAAGGACCTTGGCCGGCCCTGGGGAATCATTAACCTGCCCGACGGAAAGTTTCTTATTACTGATAAAAACGGTTATATGAATGTGGTTTCTGCAGATGGGAAGCAGGTCTCAAAAATTGAAGGATTCCCAAAAGTAGATGCAAAAGGACAGGGAGGAATGCTGGATGTGGCTCTTGATCCGGATTTTAAAACCAATCAGATTATTTATTTCAGTTTCTCTGAACCGTTTGGAAAAGGAAACCTGACCTCTGTGGCAAAAGGAAAGCTTTCAGCGGATCTTAAAAATATATCGGAAGTTAAGGTTATTTTCCGTGCTGAACCTTCCTATGATGGAGACAAACATTATGGAAGCAGGCTGGCATTTGACAAAGACGGAAACCTGTTTGTAAGTACCGGGGAAAGATCTGACAAGGAAACAAGAGTGTATGCTCAAAGAACAGATAATTACCTGGGAAAAATACTGAAGATCACAAAAGATGGTAAGCCAGCTCCCGGAAATCCATTTATCGGAAAACAAGGATTTAAACCTGAAATTTATGCTTATGGAATAAGAAATCCACAGGGAATGGCAATAGATCCGAACGGAACACTCTGGGATGTTGAGATGGGTCCAAGGGGAGGAGATGAAATCAACCTGATACAGCCCGGAAAAAACTATGGCTGGGGAGATGTAACCTATGGAATTGAATACTCCGGAGCTAAAGTAGGAGACGGAATTACTCAAAAAGAAGGTACAGAACAGCCTGTTTATTACTGGGATCCTGTAATTTCTCCAAGCGGAGTTACTTTCTATACCGGAAATATTGAGGAATGGAAGGGAAATCTAATCATCGGATGTCTTAGCGGTGAACATATTAACAGGATTGTGATGAAAGATAATAAAGTAGTAGGAGAAGAGCGGCTGCTTGCTGATCAAAAAGAGCGTTTCAGAGATGTTCTGGATGGGATGGATGGCAATCTGTATGCCGTGACAGACAGTGGGAAATTATATAAAATTTCTAAAAAATAATAAAGATAAAGAGACTGTATTACAGTTATGATCTGGTACAGTCTCTTTCATAAAAAAATAATATTTAAAACTTAAAATTAAGTCTTGCAAAAGCCTGTCTGCCGGCAAATCCCATCTGGACAGGGTCAAAAATTCCTCCTGATTCCGTATTACCATCTACAGCAGCGGTTTGCAACGTAGGATAACGGTTGAATAAGTTCTTGCTTCCAATAGTCAGGTTGAGGTTTTTGGAGAATTCATACCCAAAAGAAATATCGGTAGTTACCTTTGCGCCATAAAGCTGGTAATCATCTGCATCCCCGTACCCGATTAATTTCACTTTGTCAAACCTTACAAGCTGAACATTGGCATTAAACTTATTAATTTTGTAGTTTAAGTTCAGATTAACCTTTGTTTTAGGAGCGGAAGCTAAAATAAATGCTTTTTCCCTTGCGCTCAAGAAGATGTCTTCTTTGCCTTTTAGCTTATCTGGAGCATTTACTTTGGTGATCTCCATATCGTTATAGTTTCCGGCTAAAGTAGCGGTAAGTTTCCCCGGGCCCAGATCATCGGTATAGCTTAAAATAATATCAACCCCTTTTGTTCTGGTATCTATGGCATTGGAAAAGAACTGTGCCTGGTCAATAAAAGGATATTTAAGCTGAACTTCCTGCGGAAGATCGTCTCGGGAGAAGTTACCGGTCAGTACGATTCTGTCTTTTACTTTAATATAGTAACCATCTATTGTTGCTGTAAATTTTGCAGTATTAAATGTAAATCCGGCGCTTCCATTCAATGAGGTTTCCTGCTTTAGCTGGGAAATTCCTGATTGCTGCGCAAGATCACTGTCATTGGAAGCCAGCTGAATAGTAACAAGATTTCCTCCCTGGAAATTCGTAAACTGAAGGCTGTAATATTTCTGTGCTAAAGAAGGAGCTCTGAACCCGGTAGAAACGGATCCTCTGAAGGCAAACTGTGGGGTAAATGCATATCGTGTCGCAAATTTACCATTCAAAGTGCTTCCGAAATCATTATAGTTTTCAAACCTTCCGGCTACGCTGACCATCCATTTCTTGGTAATATCCAGTTCGGTATCTACATAAGCGGCAAAATTGTTCCTGTTTTTTTAAATTCCTGGGAATATCCGGGAAAACCTTGTGAACCACCAGGACGAACATCACCGGAAAGCGGATTGGTCACTAACAAAGCTTCCGGAGTATCAGCGGTTACCACATTTCCATTGATGTCATACATGGCATAAGAAGCTTCTTCTCCCTTGATGAGCTCAAACTGTTCGTACCTGAATTCAGATCCGAAAGCAACGTTTAAACCTTCCAGTACTTTAAACTGTTTTGAAGCATTAAATCCGGTTGTATTCTGTAAAAGAGCATGTCCGCCGGCATTGAAACTCGTCGGTGACTTTACTCCCAGGGTAGCATTAATGGTATTGTCTATCTGATAAGTAAACCTGTTGCTTCCGAATGCATTGTAAAAATCAACGTCCCAATTGGCTACTTTAAATTTTAGACCGTTATCGAACGTGAAATCCGTAATGCTGGTATCCTCTATCGGGTTAAAACCGTTAGGATATATTTCAGGAATATTTCCGTCCGCATCCGGTGTCCTTGTCCATGCATAGGCATTGGTTTTACGGTAAGAAAACCCTTGTCGGGAATAGAACTTTAAGCCATCAGACAAAGGCAGTTCTACGTTTCCGAAGAAATAAACATTCTGGGATTTTGCATCACCAAATTTTTCTCTTGGAGACTCATAGCCCTTTTCAGGGTTGGCATTTCTTATGGTACGGTCTTTATTGACAAATTCAACGGTGAAGTTACCAAAACCACCATTGTTTCCTATTCTTGTTCCTAAATTTCCGCTGAAATCGAAGGTTGTTCCGTCTACTTTATGATCCGAAACAACATCATTGTTTCCCGGACTTTTAAAAAGGTTCATTCCATAAAAAGCATTGCCTTCAAAGCCATGATTGCGGTCATTAAGAATAACGTTGATAACCCCGGCAATTGCATCAGAACCATATTGTGCGGAAGCTCCGTCACGGAGTACTTCAATCCTTTTTATAGCCCCGATGGGGATGGTATTCATGTCCGAACCTGTATTTCCCCTTCCTTTTGTTCCGAAAACGTTGATCAGGGAAGATTGGTGGTACCTTTTTCCGTTCAGTAAAAGAAGGGTCTGGTCCGGTCCAAGTCCGCGTAATGTTGCCGGATCCGTCGCGTCGGCTCCATCCGATCCGGACTGTTTATTGGAATTGAATGAAGGTGCACTGAACTGAAGAAGCTGGTTGACTTCTATCTGCCCCGTTGACTGGCTTACCTGCTTGATGTCAATGACGTCAACAGGAACAGGGGTATTGGTAACGGTTCTCTTTTTATTCCGGCTTCCGGTAATGGAGACTTCCTCTATTTTTGACTCTTTGGAAATGGTGTCATTAGTATTTTGGGAATACAGCATTGATGCCGTTCCTAAAAAAGAATGCTCGTGTACTTCAATCTCATATTTCATATTTAAGTTAGTGATTATATCAAAAATATTGAATTTTACTATTAAATCAATATGAAAATACGCTATTGTGTAAGAATTATTTAAATGAAGTTAAATTTTCATTAAATAAAGAAAAATATAAACTTAAAACATTGAAATAAAGAAAATTTTTAACTTTAAAAACTTCTGATTATTCGATCAAGTCCTTCTTCTAAAATTTCCCGGGACGTGGAAAAGCAGATTCTGATATGTCCTTCCGCTCCTTTTCCGAACCATCTTTCTGATCCTGGAACCACGGCTACCTTTCCATGCTGTAATACATGGCGGGTGAACTCATCGCTGGTTAAATTATTTTTAATTTTCGGAAATAATACAAAAGTAGCTTCAGGTAAATTGGGGCTAAGGATTTCTGAACGGTTCAGGATACCAAAAGCAAGGTCTCTATTGTGCTGAAGGTGGGTCAAGAATTCTTTATACCAGGGTTTTGCCTTTTCCAAAGCCACACTTCCTGCAATCTGTGAAAGTGTTGAAACTCCTTCTATCGTAGAATTAAAATTGGATTTTTCTGTAAAATCATCAAGGATTTCCTGGTCGTTGCACAAAACGGCACCGATTCTCAACCCCGCAATTCCAAATGATTTTGAAAATCCATATACCGTAAAGCTCTTTTTCTTCGCCTCTTCTGAAACCGAAGAATAGGTATAGAATTCTTTATCATCATAAATAATATCACTCCATATCTCATCACTCATTACCCAAAGGTCATGGGCGGACGCAATTTCTGATATCTTTTTCAGCACTTCCTTGGAATATACTTTTCCCAGTGGATTGTGGGGGTTGCAGATGCTGATCAGTTTTGTTCTTGGATTGATGAGCTCTATAAGTTTTTCAAAATCTATAGCTCCCGTTATATGATCTACCGGGCATAATCTTACGGTTCCGCCGGCTGCTTCCACGGATCTTTTAAACAGGAAGTCTACGGGATCTAAGATAATAGCCTCCTCTCCCGGCTTTAAAACATAGGATGCGATCAGGAACATTCCCTGCGCGGCACTGTTGACGGCAAGTACATTTTCCGGGGTAAAGTTGCCGTGTTTTTCTGTGTTAAAATGTTCGGCAACGTTTTTTTGAACTCCGGAAGTCCGGAGAATGGTCCGTAGCTCAAATAGCCGTCTTTTATATACTCAATAATTCCCTGCTCTATTTCCGGAGCGGTTCTGAAGTCCGGGTCAGCGGCAGTAAGAGGGATGACCCCTTCTTCTATAGTTGCCCATCTTCCGTTATAGGCTTTCCTCTTTAAAGCATCAAAATTGATATCGTTATTGGTAAACATTTCTTTATTTATATGATATGGGTAAAATATTTTCTGTCTGCTCGTGAAGCGGTTTTAAAAACTGATCCAGCAGAATCCTTCCGTTCCTGATGTGGATTTCTATTTCCGGTTTTCTTTCAGCTTCATACTTTCTGAATGCTTCAGCGGGATCTTTTTCTGAAACCAGATGTTGAGTCAGTGCAAAAGAATCCTTTAATGCTGAGGTTACCCCTGGCTCGTGAAGGGAATAAGCGGATGAGCGGCGTCACCGATGAAAACAATATTGTCCTTATAAAAAGGATTGAGTTTTTCCAGCTCATAAACCCTCCACAAATGTACATTTTTGTAATCGGATTCCTTAACGATAGAAGACACCATGGGATCCCAGTCATCAAAAACTTCAAACATATAGTTTTTAAGGTTGTCAACAGAGCATTGCTCGCTGATCTTATATTTCTCATTGTCGAACTGTGAATACCAAAGTACTGTGTCCTCGGAAAGTTTAAGGATTCCAAATGTCAGTCCGCCGTCTTCATGGTGGTATTTCATGAAATTATTATCCAGGCGGTCGGCAATATCCCTGTTCTGGATGATATTGACAATTTCGCTTTCCTGTACGGATCGCATCACTTCGTCCTCAAATATTTGTCTCCTGATACGGCTTTTAGAACCATCCGACACAATCGCCAGATCAGCGCCTATGTAGGTTCCGTCCTGCTTTTTCAGTTTTCCTTTTTGGGCATCACATGGAGCTATTGTTTCATCGTAGGTAATTTTTCCAGCCGGAATATTCCGGGTAAGGATCTCAATCAGGGAGCTTCTGGCAATAACAAAGACATCCTGCAGCTCCTTTTCTGCAAGTATTTTTCCTGTATGGGAATACCGGATATATTTTTTTAAAAAGTTACCTCGTTTAAAAAGTACAGACGGATCAATGATCTGTGAAAGATATTCTATTCCTTCTTTCGGAAGCAGAAAGCCATGACCGGTAAGATCATCTTTCTTTCTCCTTTCGTAAATATGGTAATCTAATTGGTGTTTTTCTAAGTAATTCGCTATGCTTAAGCCGGAGATGCCGGCGCCCACGACAGCAATTTTGTTCATCTCGGAATAATGGATTTTTTCAGTTAGTGTTTCAGCTTACGTCCTGTAAACTATTTATTTGATAAGTGCAAATGTAAATTAAAAACATTCATTAATTGAAAAAAATAATTGAATATGATTTAAAATTATTTGAAAATAAAATGAAAAGCATAGCATTATGTTGCTTTTATGGAAAAGTGGAGTTATTTAAAGCTGATACATCAAAAAACCGGGAAATAAATCCCGGTTTCAATTTTATGCTTCTTCAAGCTGAACTGTAAAGTGCCTTAACAGATCAGGCTCCCAGGTTATTTTATATCCTTTGGAGATCTCTTCACGTCTTTCATAAACGTTTTTGATTGCTGCTGCAATGTAATCCATATGGTTATTCGTGTAGGTTCTTCTCGGAATAGCAAGGCGTACAAGTTCCAGTTTCGGATAACGGTTTTCTCTAGTTTCAGGATCCCTGTCTGCCAGTAATGTACCGATCTCTACAGTTCTGATTCCTGCCTCCTTGTAAATCTCCAACCCTAAGGTTTGTGCCGGATATTCTGCTCTGGATACTTTTGGTAGGAAATTCAGGGAATCAATAAAAACAGCGTGGCCGCCAATCGGCTTCTGAACAGGGATTCCGTATTCGATCAGTTTATTACCAAGGTATTCTACCTGTGAAATTCTGCTTTCAAGATAAGCGAATTCAGTTGCCTCGTCTAGTCCTACGGCTAAAGCAGCCATATCTCTTCCGGCCATTCCTCCATAAGTGATGAAGCCTTCATAGATAATGGTAAAATTGGAAGCTTTTCTGAAAACTTCTTCATTGTTTAAAGCTATAAATCCTCCGATATTGACCAATCCGTCTTTTTTAGAACTCATCGTCATTCCGTCCCCGTAAGAGAAGATCTCTTTACAGATTTCTTTGATGCTTCGGTTTTCCTGGCCCTGCTCTCTTTTTTTGATGAAATAAGCATTTTCTGCGAATCTTGCTGAGTCGAAGAAAACAGGAATTCCATAACGGTCTGATAATTCTTTTACAGCTCTCATGTTTTCCAGAGAAACGGGTTGGCCTCCTGAAGAATTACACGTAATGGTAATCAGGCAGAAAGGAATATTTTCTTTCGGATGGCTTTTGTAAACCTCTTCCAGTTTTTCTAAATTGATGTTCCCTTTAAACGGGTGAAGATCATTGATGTCAAAAGCTTCATCAATAGTACAGTCAATAGCGTGTGCTTTTCTGAATTCGATGTGCCCCTTGGTCGTATCGAAATGAGAGTTTCCGGGCACTACGTCACCTTCTTTTACGAGAACGGAAAAAAGGACGTTTTCAGCAGCTCTTCCCTGGTGGGTAGGCAGTAAATATTTAAATCCGGTGATTTTCTCAACGGTGTTCTGAAGCTGTTCAAAAGAACGTGACCCTGCATAGCTTTCATCTCCGGTCATCAGGGCGCCCCATTGTCTGTCAGACATGGCTCCTGTTCCTGAGTCGGTAAGGAGATCAATGAAAACCTGTGATGATTTAAGGTTAAAAAGGTTATAATTTGCTTCTTTAAGCCACTGCTCTCTTTCTTCTCTTGTAGACTGGCGGATTTCTTCCACCATTTTGATACGGAAGGGTTCCGCGTACGGTAATTTCATGCGTTAAAATATTTTATTAGATTGTTTGTAAAGAAAATTTGTTTGAAATAAATTCAAATTCATCAATATATATTTAAAAAGGAGCGGAAGAAGTTACTCCGGTGCTTTAAATATATTATCATCCGAATGGAAACCGGCTACACCGCCGCTTACCGCAAACTTCATGGCCGAAGCTGCAGTCATTCCCACTACGGGTTTGATGTTTTTTCTTCAGTAACAATTACCCATCCTGAAATAGCATAGGAGTGGGGCAGATATACCGCAACGTAATTGTGCTTGTCAACGTCCGACATTTCTTTTTGGGTAAGAAAACCGATTCTCCAGATTTCCGGATTTTCATTGGTTTTTACCCATACAGGATCATTGAATTTTTTCTTATCACCCACAAACGATGACATGACGTCTTTTGTAGGGGTGTAGATATGTTTTACTCCCGGAGTTTTTTCAAGAAACCGGTCCATTGTGTCGAAAAAGAATTTTCCAACCACAAACTTATTTCCGAGATAACCCAGAACAGCAGTCATCAGTATGGTTGAAATAAAAACCAGTCCGGGAATCTCTTTTGCGACGGAAGGAATAATGTTGTCAATAGCACTTACAATATACCAGATCACAAAGATCGTAAGCCCGATAGGCCCAATAATAACCAGTCCCTGAAAAAATTTTTCAGAAAAAAATTGGTGATATTTTCGAAGGTCGGTTTTTTCAACGTGGTCTTTTTACTTTTTATTTTATCCGTGGATGGTTTCTTTGTTTCCGTATGATTTTATAATGCTGGCTTCGTATTCCAGCCATGCATCCCAGCGTTTGTTTACTTTTTCAGGGTCTCCGAGCTGTCTTGCAAATCCTATGAAGGTGGTGTAATGATTGGCCTCAGAGATCATCAGCTCTTTATAGAATCTTTTCAGTTCTTCATCTTTAATATTTTCAGTAAGAACTTTGAACCTTTCGCAGCTTCTGGCTTCAATCATGGCGGCAAACAGCATTTTATCCACAATCAGATCTTCTCTGCTTCCCTGGATAATGAATTTGGCCAGCTCATTTACGTAATCATCCTTTCTAGGTCTGCCAAATGCATATCCTCTTTTTTTAATGATCTCATGAACCTGATTGAAATGATCCAGCTCTTCTTGCGCAATGGCCAGAAGTTCTGTGACAATCCCGGGATATTCAGGAAGCATGGTAATTAAGCCGATGGCATTGGTTGCGGCTTTCTGCTCGCACCATGCATGATCCGTTAAAATTTCCTCAATGTTTTCCTCTGCAATATTTGCCCACCTTGGATCGGTAGGAAGTTTCAACTTAAACATGTTTTGAATTTTTTGTAAAATTAAAATAAATTGCGAGAAGTAAGAAGTTTTATTAAAATTTAAAAAAAGGTTTAATTGTTTTTTAATAAAAATGAATTGAAATATTGGTATTTTTTTTGATATTCTATATTTATAATTAAAAATCTAAACAATGGAAACACTTACAACATTAAAGAATAAGCTTAACACAGGGTTAGCTTTTTTAGTTATGATCTTTATGTCTGCAATGTCATTTGCGCAGAATAACGACAACGGTACGGTAACAGCTGATAAGACTGTCAATTCAACAAGTACAAGCACCACGACCACGGAATGGTATACCAACCCGGTGTATATTATTATTGGGGTTGCTCTGCTTCTTATCATTATTATTCTTTTAACAAGAGGCTCAAAAAAAGATTAATTTATTGAAGTCTTTTTTCGTAAAAACTCAAGAATTTTCCAACCCAGATCATCTACTTTTTTAATCCCGATGCAATTATGAAGGCAAGGATTATATTAATTACGTAAATGAGGATCATAAGCAGCCACCAAGGCATATTTTCCTGTAGAGAGACAACGATAAAATACACTAACGACGAACTTATCCCCTGCGCAAAGTAAAAAAAGATAGCATTCTTTCCGATGTGGGTTACAAAGTTTTCTTTTGTAATTTTTAATCTGTTGTAAAGTACAAATAGTGTGGTCAATGAAAACAGAGACCATATTATATAAGGAATCTTCGGAGGGAATTTATTTTTATTGATCTTATAAAAAATTTCATTGCCGTAATACCAGAACATCCACATTAAAGCTGTTGCCACTACCGCATACAGGACAGGAATAATTTGGGTTGGAATTTTCTTTCCGCGCATTCTGTTGGCTATTAAGAATATGGCAAGATAAAAGGCAACATAACCGACTTGTCCGCCAGGGTAATACTCCGGAAAAACATTAAATATTAAAGTTAATACCAGACATAGCCCTATAAACCAGTCGATATGTTTTGGGAAAAACCTGAGTATTAAGACTCCGAAAACGGCCAGAATGAAATAGACTTTCAGATACCAGAAGCTTCCCATCACAACGGGGAATGTATCAGCATTCGTATATTGGTGAAGATACCAGTTGCCGAGATTCTGCCATTGTGGAACATCCGAAACACCGGTAGCTGCATATTTAGACCCAAATGTTGAGTAAAAGCTCTGAAGCCATTCCATAGAGAAAAACGTTAATCCAAAGACTTTAAAAAAATAATCCAGGAAGAACAGGAATGTTACAAAGATCATATAAGTGATCTGAAGCTTTAGCAATCTGTAAAATGTTTTTTCGATATTCGAACCTGAGGTGATTCCGCTTAAGGCATAAAAGAGAGCTACATCAAAAACCAGGGAAAATACCCTTACTTCTGCGGGAATGTAAAATTGCCCCGACCAGAAAGCGGTATGGATAAATATGATAGAAAGTGTTGCCATTCCCTTGGCAAAATCAATGTAGAGGTCTCTGTTCATTATTATAGGATATGGTTCAAAAGTAAATAAACTTTGGGATATTTATCAAATAAACTAAAAAGAGACAGGACATTGCTGCCTGCCTCCTTTGTTAAATATGCTAAAAATGAATGTTTATTTAAGTTGCTTAAATTGTTCCTCAGTGATTTCTCCGGTCTGGATCTTTCTAAGTTCATCCATATATTTGCTCATATAGGCATCGATTTCTGGATTTACAGAATTTTTGCCCATTTTATAAGTGCCGTTCAATACTCCCTGATAATAGTAGAAGAAGTTGTAATCAAAATTGGCAGCAGTAAGATCATACTGTCCAAGAAGGAATCCTAAACGTACTGCAGATCTTCTTTGAGGAGGAGTTCCGTGGTGGTTCGCACTTGACGTCTGGTAATCTCCGATGCTTTGTGCAAACTCATAGGCTGCGGCAATTTCTGAGAAATTGGTTTTGTTGTAGCCATTTGGTCTTCTCAAGTAATAACCTGCGAAACCGTCTGCTTCGAGCTCATTAGGTCTTGCCGTGTTTTCACTTACACTAGGAAGTCCGAAAATGTACTGTAGCTGGTGCCCGTATTCGTGAGCAAGGATCATCGCATTCACAATATCGCCTCCTTTATTTTTTGCATCTGCATAAATGGCGTAGCCATAGTAGATTTTTCCTGTGGAATAGGAAATTGCATTGTAGGTAGAACCAAAATTAGAAGGATCATCTACAAATCGTAAGGTTGGGTTGCTTCTTCCCCAAAGGCTGGCAATTTTAGTCATCTGCGCATTCATAAAATTGGTATCTGCTGCGTACTGAAGTCCTGTTTTAAGAACAGCTGTTGAGCTCCAGTATTGGTCTACATAGGAACAGCTTTTTCAAGATCTCCGGGCTGTTCGATCTTGGCGCTGGCAGATTGAGATTCCGGAAGTACAGATTCTTCCATTTTGTCATCACGGCACGCTGATAATGAAAAAGCGGCAATGGCTCCTGCTAATAAGCAGAATTTAAAGTTTCTTTTCATATAAAATATTTTTTGGTGATAACGAAGGTATAAAATTATCTGTTATGTATGAGCACTTTATGTAAAAAATTATTCAAAATTTAGTGAAATGATTTTTTATTTAGTTTTTTACAAAAAAATACAGAACTGATTGTAAGGTATTTAGAAAATATTCATATATTTGCACCTCGAAATAACTAAAAATTTTATAAACAATGTTTGCAATTGTAGAAATAGCAGGGCTTCAATACAAAGTTGAGCAAGACCAGAAGTTGTTTGTAAACCGTTTAAAAGGAGAAAAAGGAGACAAAGTTTCTTTTGATAAAATTCTTCTTACTGTAAATGGTTCAATCACTGTAGGCGCCCCAGCTGTAAGCGGAATCACTGTAGATGCAGAGATCCTAGACCACGTAAAAGCTGATAAAGTAATCGTTTTCAAAAAGAAAAGAAGAAAAGGTTATCAGGTGAAAAACGGTCACAGACAATCTTTAACTCAAATTAAAATCACTGGTATCACTGGTTTTGACGGAAGTACAAAGAAAGCTGCTAAAAAAGAAACTGTGAAAGCTGAAGTTCTTTCAGACAACGCTACGGTTAACTTTGGTGAAGATCACGAACTGAACTATCACTTGAAGAAAAACAACCTGTCTCAGTCTAAAGAAAACAGAGAAACTTTAATTACTTTAGGTAAAGCGGTTAAAGTTGAATTAGAAAAAACTGTTCTTACTCATGAAGAAGTAGATGCTGCTATCATTAAGAACATCGATCAATTTAAAGCACTTAACAAATAATCCAGTAATAAAATGGCACACAAGAAAGGAGTCGGTAGTTCCAAGAACGGTAGAGAATCTCACTCTAAAAGATTAGGTGTGAAGATTTTCGGAGGACAAGATGCTATTGCCGGAAATATTATTATCAGACAGAGAGGTACGCAACACCACCCAGGTGAAAACGTGGGAATTGGTAAAGACCATACTTTGTTTGCATTAGTAGACGGTAAAGTAGTTTTCAGAAAGAAAGCAAACAACAGATCTTTTGTATCTGTAGAGCCAAACGCATAATTATTTAAGCGTTTTATAAATTAAACCTCGGCATTTGCTGAGGTTTTTTTGTTTTGTCCCGTCCCAATAAGATCAATATGTTAGAATATAAAAAGCCTATACTTTCAGGTATCGTCGTTGAGGGTAAAATCGGATACTTCCGGAGTTGGCGGTTTAAATTTAAAATCCGGTGACATTGTCGGATTAGAAAAATCTTATGCAGAGTTTTTAAGCCTTATATATACTAAAATAGATAGTAAACCTTAATTCTGGAAAGAAAAGCTGAAAAAATTAAACAAAAGTTTAAAATTTTTACTACTGTATACCAGTTCTTTACGGTTTAATATGAACTGGAATTAAACTTTATGTTAAATAGATTTTGTTTTGTGTGGTGTTAAGGATGTATCTTTGCCCCACTGAAAACGAGAGTAGACAGTAAGCGCAGAAGAGCTTTTAGATAAGCATTAAGTATTTAAAAAAGCTTTAAGAGGATAAGAAAGGATAGCCTTAAATTTTTAGAAATAAAAGTTGCCGGGTTTAAAAATTTTCCTATCTTTGCAGTCCGGTTAAACGGGGAGCAGAAGCGATAGCGATTAAGGTTTAGTAAAGAGGTTAAGGTTACTTAAAAAACTTTAAATTTTCTTTGAAAAACATTTGGTCATTTAGAAATAAATAATTACTTTTGCAACCGCAAATAAGGAGCAGAACGACAGAAAAAAGTTCTTTATAAAAGCGGAAAGAAAAAAGATCATTGACATACAATATAACAACCAAGTAAGGAAAAAAACTAAAGCGTTAAATAACTTTGAGAGGGTCAGGAAAAACATACAATGGAGAGTTTGATCCTGGCTCAGGATGAACGCTAGCGGGAGGCCTAACACATGCAAGCCGAGCGGTAGAGTTCCTTCGGGGACTTGAGAGCGGCGCACGGGTGCGGAACACGTGTGCAACCTGCCTTTATCTGGGGGATAGCCTTTCGAAAGGAAGATTAATACCCCATAATATGTTGAATGGCATCATTCGACATTGAAAACTCCGGTGGATAGAGATGGGCACGCGCAAGATTAGATAGTTGGTGAGGTAACGGCTCACCAAGTCTGCGATCTTTAGGGGGCCTGAGAGGGTGATCCCCCACACTGGTACTGAGACACGGACCAGACTCCTACGGGAGGCAGCAGTGAGGAATATTGGACAATGGGTGAGAGCCTGATCCAGCCATCCCGCGTGAAGGACGACGGCCCTATGGGTTGTAAACTTCTTTTGTATAGGGATAAACCTACTCTCGTGAGAGTAGCTGAAGGTACTATACGAATAAGCACCGGCTAACTCCGTGCCAGCAGCCGCGGTAATACGGAGGGTGCAAGCGTTATCCGGATTTATTGGGTTTAAAGGGTCCGTAGGCTGATGTGTAAGTCAGTGGTGAAATCTCACAGCTTAACTGTGAAACTGCCATTGATACTGCATGTCTTGAGTGTTGTTGAAGTAGCTGGAATAAGTAGTGTAGCGGTGAAATGCATAGATATTACTTAGAACACCAATTGCGAAGGCAGGTTACTAAGCAACAACTGACGCTGATGGACGAAAGCGTGGGGAGCGAACAGGATTAGATACCCTGGTAGTCCACGCCGTAAACGATGCTAACTCGTTTTTGGGTTTTTAAGATTCAGAGACTAAGCGAAAGTGATAAGTTAGCCACCTGGGGAGTACGTTCGCAAGAATGAAACTCAAAGGAATTGACGGGGGCCCGCACAAGCGGTGGATTATGTGGTTTAATTCGATGATACGCGAGGAACCTTACCAAGGCTTAAATGGGAAATGACAGGCTTAGAAATAGGCTTTTCTTCGGACATTTTTCAAGGTGCTGCATGGTTGTCGTCAGCTCGTGCCGTGAGGTGTTAGGTTAAGTCCTGCAACGAGCGCAACCCCTGTCACTAGTTGCCATCATTCAGTTGGGGACTCTAGTGAGACTGCCTACGCAAGTAGAGAGGAAGGTGGGGATGACGTCAAATCATCACGGCCCTTACGCCTTGGGCCACACACGTAATACAATGGCCGGTACAGAGGGCAGCTACACAGCGATGTGATGCAAATCTCGAAAGCCGGTCTCAGTTCGGATTGGAGTCTGCAACTCGACTCTATGAAGCTGGAATCGCTAGTAATCGCGCATCAGCCATGGCGCGG
Source organism: Chryseobacterium sp. GTID13 (assembly GCF_056172655.1). Lineage (NCBI taxonomy): Bacteria > Pseudomonadati > Bacteroidota > Flavobacteriia > Flavobacteriales > Weeksellaceae > Chryseobacterium > Chryseobacterium sp. GTID13. The sequence continues at coordinate 234,356 of NZ_JAOCMB010000002.1, read as the reverse complement.
TGAATACGTTCCCGGGCCTTGTACACACCGCCCGTCAAGCCATGGAAGTCTGGGGTACCTGAAGTCGGTGACCGTAACAGGAGCTGCCTAGGGTAAAACAGGTAACTAGGGCTAAGTCGTAACAAGGTAGCCGTACCGGAAGGTGCGGCTGGAACATCTCATTTTAGAGCGTTGAAGAACGTTAAACAAAATTAGGTACTTCGGTACCATTGACTTATCTTAAAGTTCAAGCTTTAGTTTTTTATTTGGTTGATTTATATTAAAAAAATACACACCCACTAGAAATTAGTACAGGGAAAGAGATACAAGAGCCGAGAGCCAAGAACCAAGACGAATGAAAGTCTTGTATCTAGCATCTTGGATCTGAAAGTCCACAAGACAGTCTCGTAGCTCAGCTGGTTAGAGCGCTACACTGATAATGTAGAGGTCGGCAGTTCGAGCCTGCCCGAGACTACTAATTGAAAAGACGGGAAGATAAAAGAGCCAAGAGCCAAGACAACGAATTGAAAGTCTTGAATCTAGCATCTTGAATCTCTTAGTCTGACTAGAGGGGAATTAGCTCAGCTGGCTAGAGCGCCTGCCTTGCACGCAGGAGGTCAAGGGTTCGACTCCCTTATTCTCCACCAAGTTATAGAAATATAACAAGAATAGAAGATATTTATACATAAGATCAAAGGATTATAGCCGTTAGGGGCTAGAGCGTCCCGATTCATCGGGAAGGTCAAGGGTTCGACTCCCTTATTCTCCACAGTTTGTATTGGTATATTGGAAGTATGTATGCTCATAATGATGAGAGCCATCATTAATACATAAATACGATGTACAATAATACAGAAGATATTAAGATCATTGACATTAACGGTAAAGACATCACAAAGAGAAAACCGAGCGCATAAAAGCGCTTGAGTAACCAAAAATAGGAAAGAAATCGTTAAGGGCGTATGGCGGATGCCTAGGCTTTCAGAGGCGAAGAAGGACGCGGTAAGCTGCGAAAAGCTGCGGGGATCGGCACACACGAATAGATCCGCAGATATCCGAATGGGGCAACCCGTCATGTTGAAGACATGTCATCCCTTAGGGGAAGCAAACCCGGAGAACTGAAACATCTAAGTACCCGGAGGAAAAGAAATCGAAGAGATTCCGTAAGTAGCGGCGAGCGAAAGCGGATTAGCCCAAAAGCTTTTATATGTTTAATAGAATGTACTGGAAAGTGCAGCCATAGAGGGTGATAGCCCCGTATATGAAAGGCATATTTGAGTGATAAATGAGTAGGGCGGGACACGTGAAATCCTGTCTGAATATGGGGGGACCATCCTCCAAGGCTAAATACTCCTGAAAGACCGATAGTGAACAAGTACTGTGAAGGAAAGGTGAAAAGCACTTCGAATAGAAGGGTGAAATAGAACCTGAAACCGTACGCCTACAAGCGGTCGGAGCCCACAAGTTGGGTGACGGCGTGCCTTTTGCATAATGAGCCTACGAGTTAATGTTACTAGCGAGGTTAAGGACTTCAGGTCCGGAGCCGGAGCGAAAGCGAGTCTGAATAGGGCGCTTAGTTAGTAGTATTAGACGCGAAACCTTGTGATCTACCCATGGGCAGGTTGAAGCTCTGGTAACACAGAGTGGAGGACCGAACCGGTTGACGTTGAAAAGTCTTCGGATGACCTGTGGGTAGGGGTGAAAGGCCAATCAAACTGGGAGATAGCTCGTACTCTCCGAAATGCATTTAGGTGCAGCGTCGCAAATGAGTTTATTAGAGGTAGAGCTACTGATTGGATGCGGGGGTTTCACCGCCTACCAATTCCTGACAAACTCCGAATGCTAATAAATGTTCTGCGGCAGTGAGGGCATGGGTGCTAAGGTCCATGTCCGAGAGGGAAAGAACCCAGACCAACAGCTAAGGTCCCCAAATATATGTTAAGTTGAAGCAACGCGGTTGGACTGCATTGACAGCTAGGATGTTGGCTTGGAAGCAGCCATTCATTTAAAGAGTGCGTAACAGCTCACTAGTCGAGCGGTCCGGCATGGATAATAATCGGGCATAAACATATTACCGAAGCTATGGATTTATACCTTAGGGGTATATCTGGTAGGAGAGCATTCTGTTTGCGCCGAAGCAGTATCGTGAGGTATTGTGGAGCGGACAGAAAAGAAAATGTAGGCATAAGTAACGATAAAGGGGGCGAGAAACCCCCTCACCGAAAGACTAAGGTTTCCTCAGCCATGCTAATCAGCTGAGGGTTAGTCGGGACCTAACGCGAACCCGAAAGGGGTAGTGGATGGACAATGGGTTAATATTCCCATACTTGCTCACACTAAAAAGGGGACGGAGTGACGTAGCTACTGGAGACTGACGGAATAGTCAAGGCCTAGCCTTCGGGCGAAGCTGCTGTAGTGAACTCGCTTCCAAGAAAAGCCGAAGTGAAGCAACCCGTACCAAAACCGACACAGGTAGTCGAGGAGAGAATCCTAAGGTGCTCGAGTGAGTCGTGGCTAAGGAACTAGGCAAAATAGTCTCGTAACTTCGGAAGAAGAGACGCCATCAGCAATGGTGGCCGCAGTGAAGAGGCCCAGGCGACTGTTTATCAAAAACACAGGACTCTGCTAAATCGAAAGATGCTGTATAGGGTCTGACACCTGCCCGGTGCTGGAAGGTTAAGGAAGGTGCTTAGCGTAAGCGAAGGCATTAACTGAAGCCCCAGTAAACGGCGGCCGTAACTATAACGGTCCTAAGGTAGCGAAATTCCTTGTCGGGTAAGTTCCGACCTGCACGAATGGTGTAACGATCTGGGCACTGTCTCAGCCACGAGCTCGGTGAAATTGTAGTATCGGTGAAGATGCCGATTACCCGCAATGGGACGAAAAGACCCTGTGAACCTTTACTATAACTTCGTATTGACTTTGAGTAAGTAATGTGTAGGATAGGTGGGAGGCTTTGAAGCCGGCACGCTAGTGTTGGTGGAGCCAACGTTGAAATACCACCCTTTACTTACTTGGAGCCTAACTTCTTTTTAGAAGGACATTGCGTGGTGGGTAGTTTGACTGGGGTGGTCGCCTCCAAAAGAGTAACGGAGGCTTTCAAAGGTACCCTCAGCACGCTTGGTAACCGTGCGTAGAGTGTAATGGCATAAGGGTGCTTGACTGTGAGACCTACAAGTCGATCAGGTGCGAAAGCAGGACATAGTGATCCGGTGGTTCCGTATGGAAGGGCCATCGCTCATAGGATAAAAGGTACTCCGGGGATAACAGGCTAGTCTCCCCCAAGAGCTCACATCGACGGGGAGGTTCGGCACCTCGATGTCGGCTCGTCACATCCTGGGGCTGGAGAAGGTCCCAAGGGTTGGGCTGTTCGCCCATTAAAGTGGCACGCGAGCTGGGTTCAGAACGTCGTGAGACAGTTCGGTCTCTATCTATTGCGGGCGTTAGATGTTTGAGAGGGCTTGATTCTAGTACGAGAGGACCGAATTGAACAAACCTCTGGTGTATCAGTTGTACCGCCAGGTGCACCGCTGAGTAGCTACGTTTGGAAGAGATAAGCACTGAAAGCATATAAGTGCGAAACTCGCCTCAAGATGAGACATCTTTTAAGGGTCGTTGGAGATGACGACGTTGATAGGCTACAGGTGTAAAGCTGGTAACAGCATAGCCGAGTAGTACTAATTACCCGTAGATTTATAGCCTATGGTTGCTATATAATTATTTAATGATTAAGAAATTTAATGATTAAAAAATACAACAAGTTCTTTTGTGCGCAGACAAGGTTTTGTCTTTGTGAAAGTTTTTATCGATAAAATCAGGTAGCAGATGGTAGCTATCAGGTAGCAGGGAAAACCTGCAACCTCTTACCAATAACCTGCGACCTTATATACCTTCTTTAGGGTGGTTTTAGCGGTGGGGCTCACCTGTTCCCATTCCGAACACAGAAGTTAAGCCCACCAGCGCCGATGGTACTGCGACAAGCGGGAGAGTAGGCCGCCGCCAGTTTTTATTTAAAGTCTCATACAGTTTTGTGTGAGACTTTTTTTTGTTATATACACCATCCTATAAATGATGAGTGATGAGTGATAAGTAATGGGTAATGAGTAATAGATGAAAAATGATACAATTAATCTGTGTAATTTTCCCTAAACCCTAAACCCTAAACCCTGCCATAAGCAATAAGCAATTCAAAGACGGTGAGCTCCGTAGGAGCGATCGGTTAATAGATGATATGATATGATTGATATGATATGAATATTTTAGATTTATTTACCAGCCCTGTAGGGGCGAGCTGTTTATTTTCCCTTTACAACAACAGAAACAAATAGAAGGCTTAGCCAAAACTTAAACTACTTCCAGGCTGCTCCGAATACTTTTTTCAATAACGGATCTGTGCCATCTGAGTGATCTGTGTGAAAACTAATTCTTTTAGCTGTCTTTACCTTCATACGGGCTTCTTTCTCTATAAATATTAAAAACAAACTTTACTAAACATCTGCTTGATCTGCCCAATCTGCGAGAGCATTAATATACTGTTCAAAATGACCAGGTATCTTGATGTATTGAAACAAACGGATTGGATCTTTTGTCTTAGTCCCACCTTGTTTAAGCTTACGCTTCTGCTGATATTAATCCAATATCTGAATATTATTCTTCCTTATATTAATCAATGTTTTCAAAATTATCCATTCAGTCGATTCATAGAAAAATATTTCGTAAATATTCTAATTGTAGTGAAATATTTATATATTTGTTTTGTAACCATATAATAAATTATTTTGCGGAAGCCGAAAAGCATAAGAGTAGGCAAAAACTAAAACAAAATACTATGAAAAATTTGAGAAAACTGTCAAAAAAAGAACTGAAGACTATCGATGGTGGTGCATTAGCATGTCCTCCTCCTGCAACCACTTGTGGAGAATGGTGCTCCTGGACTGCACAGCAGAGATTAAGATGTCCCAATATGATCATAGATCCGGATCCATGCGGATGCTAATGTTAGATAAATAAGTTATTGAAAAAGAAATCCCTGGTTATTGCCAGGGATTTTATATTAGGCATTATGAGTCAGATTTGCTTCGTTTTAGAGTACACAAATCTGTATACAGTTATATATTAAAATTTAATGGACTCTTAAGCAGTTTTAAATATGATAATTTTTCTAGAGTGACTGATATAGTAGTCTAATCATTTGGATTAAAAAGCTCCTTATCATATCGATAAGGAGCTTATATTTTAAAATCCGACCTGGAACCCTGCTTTTATTCCAAATGTTGAAATATCCGGCCTGTCGAGATAATTACCTCTCCAGTTAAAATCAACCCTGAATATCCTAAGGTTTCCGATTCCAATATTTTCAATTCCGAATCCGTATTCAAAATAGATCTGCTCACTTGGTGCTGAATATTTGAATCCATCTACATTAATGGCCTTGGAAGCATCACTTAAAGTTCCGTAAGCGCTTCTGATGAAAGCGATTTCTCTAAGCTTAAGTTTTTTGATCAAAGGAATAAAAGAAAGTATTTTTCCGTTGAAATGATGCTCAAGATGTAATGTCGTATAAGTGTCTGCTACAAACTCATAATAGTTAAGTTGTGAAAATGTATTCTGTGCCAGGCTATATGACTGGTTTCCGGGAATTACATTCTGCAGAGCCAGAGGAACTGTATCAAAAGTTTTTCCGGCTTCAAAGTTTACGATGGTTTTCCCCCAGCTTCCGATTAGTATCGGTTTATAGAACATAAACTGGAGTCTGTTATAGTTGAAATCTCCGTTAAAAAGACCTTCGATACCTCTCGTGTATTTAAGGATAATGGTAGGGGCCAGTGTTCCGTGTTCGTAGCGGTCAACTCCTGTCTGGGAGAACTTTGCTCCCGGCCTTGCAATTAAGCTTAAAGTAACGTGAGAGTCGTTAAGTGTTTTTCTCAGATCACCATTCCGGTAATACATTAGGCTGAATTTATCAGGATTTGCTGATTTTATGCTTTGTAATGTCCCGTCTACACGAACCTGGAAGTTTTTCCATGGTTCAATGGAAGCGAAAATATTGGTTTTATTGATGGAACTCAAAGAAGCGTTTTCTCCCCTTGCAAAAAGAGTGGATGAAGCAAAGGTACGGGCCATAATTCCGTCATCAGTGGTAAGTTGCACACCCAGCTGCTCAATATCCCTCTTCGTACCGGCACCGATCATAAATCTGTTGACTCTATTGAACATGTAGCGGCCTTCCGCACCATATTTAACCTGCTGATCTTTGAATCCATATGCAGTATAGAACTGAAGTCTCCAAGGGTCATTTTGCCCAAAGTAAGTTCTTGCTCCTAATCTTATTCTGTCACCTTCCACTTCATTCTTACCGTAAATTGAGAAAATAGGACCGATATCAATGCCTTTAAATGCATTATAATATCCTGATGCAAGTGTTTCATAGATTTTAACGATACGGTTGAATTTTGGTGTCTGCTGAAGCCTGTCAAGCATTTCATAAACGCCCTGTTCTGATTTGGATAATGAGTCTGGTCTTGCTTTTAGCCAGTAAGCATCATCTTTATCTACAAATTTGTCATCATATTCTTCCTGTTTTCGTGTGAAAACTTTATCATCAAGAGGTTTGTTGAAATCATATTGGGAATAATCGACCGTCCTTTTGGCAATAATACTTTTAGACGTCCTTTTCTTTGCAAAAGGCGTAAGCTCTATTTCTGTAATGAATTTTTTAGGGAGAAACGTATTCTCATCAGGATTGTCATATTCCAGCTCTGTGGAAATGCTGTTGATGAAGTTGACGTTAATCTTCTGTGTAGACTTTAATGTGGCTCCTAAAACGGCATAGTTATCCGTGTCTATATAAAGATAGCCCTGAAACGCTAAAACATCCTTTCTTTTAGGCTGATATCTTATTTTGTAAGCGTTCTCACCATGGATAGAAATGGTGTCTGTCAGATTATAATCATAGGTACTGAACCCGTTTGTCCCCACGGGGCTTGGAAATCCTATATCGAAATAATTTAAAGTATTGTCGTAAATATTAATATCCCGGTAAAGATTTTTCGCGGTGATGGTAATTACCTGGTTATCCTGAAATCCTGATGTTTTTTGGGCAACAAGTAATCTTTTTGTCTTTTTCCCGGGTTTGTTTTCTCCGTAATTTTCGTACACGGATTCATTCAGGAAGATGGGAAGTCCTATCTTTCCGCTCGCTGTAGAGTCTGCATAATCAAAAATAAAATCCAGTTTATTGAAGATTTTTTTACTCATAAAAGCGCTGTCCAGATTGTTTGCGTCAAACTGGATCTTCTCATATTCTTTATAAGTATAGGTATCGAATTTCTCAAGGCCGTTATTTCGTTTCCTTTTCCATACCTCCTGCATAATAGCATAAGCAGGATTTTCTTTTTTATTCTTGTATTTGGGTTTTTCGTTGTGGATGACGATTTCACCGATGTTGCTTACCTTTTCCTGTGAAAGCTGCACAAAAACATTGGCCGCGTTTTCAGGAGTAATCGTAACGGTTTCGGTGGAGTAGCTCTTTTTCGAAAACCTTAGTTTATAAATAATAGTATCGGACTGAACGCTAAAACTTCCCAGGGTGGTCTTCAGAAAAGGCTCAGTTTTATCATTAATAAAGATATCCACTCCGGAAATTTCTTTATTGGTTTTTGCGTCTACAATTTTTCCGTTCACTGTATTTTGGGCATATGCCAGGCAGGATATAAAGAACAGAAAAAAGAGATTATAGTATTTAGAGTTGTTGTTTAACATCATTTGGTTCTTCAAGCAATTAGCACAAACAAAAAGCGTGCAGTTTCTTCAAAAAAGTTCATATTTTTTAACGTTTTATGCAAAAATTCATAAAACTACAAATGTAATGAAAATAACAGTAAAAGATTATGATATTTAATGAGTTAATCATAACAGGTTTTGATATGGAAATGAGATTGTGAATAAGTTGGATTAAAATATTGAAACTAACAGCTTTTTCACAGTTTTTCCACAACTTCAAATGCATTGTTAATAGGTTTTCAAGATGTTGTTAAGGGTTTATCCATAAGTTATTCACGGAATTATAAATGTTTTTCATAACCTTGTTAATAGCTTACTGGTAGTTTTTCCACAGGTTATTAACATTGTATTTTGTTTAATATAAGTCAGTTATTGATAAAACCCATTTTTTTCCACAGCAATATGATCATTTATGATGCCTTCTTCTCATCATGGATGATGAAAGAATTACTAACACTTTTGGTTTATTGTGGATAATTAGAAAAAGAGAATCCTGCAGATTGAGATTCAATTGTGAATAAAGTATTTTGAAGGCACAAAAAAAGACTCACATTTCTGTAAGTCTTGATTTTCTTTAAAACAATGAGACCGGTACTTGATGTTCTATTCCTGAAAAGTTTGATACTGCCCACGTTCTATTTTTATATTCAACCTTTCGTAAAAATCTTTTGGATTAAATCCGATTCTTTTATATTCTTCCTGTACAGAAATCTTTGCTTCATCCAGCTTATGTTGATTTTGCCATTCTGCAATAGTAATGATGATCAGATTTCCATTATCATCATGGTTTTCCAAAACTTTATCACGAATAAATCCTGAAAGACTTTTAATAAAAGCTCTATTATAATCCATCTTTTCTTTAAATTCTGCAATGGAAGATTTCGGGATAAAGAATTGATCAATTAGAAAAACAATATTAGAATTATCACGTTGTTCCGGCGGATTTGGTAAAGCTCCTAATTGTTGTAAAAAGCTAAAACGGTTTGTCTCAATTTCACTAAAAACAATTTTTCCATTTTTAAATAGGTAAGTTGCAATTCCTTTTACAGAAACCATTTTGTGGGTGGGATTGATGTCTTGAAACCTAAGTTTATGGGTGCCTGTAAATGTTTGTTTGACGATAACTTTATTGTCTTCAGCAATGATATCCTCAACTTTCCACCGGGCATCAGGAAAAGCGTTGGCTAATTCAGTAATTGACTTTTGGAAAGCGGCTATACCCTTTGCTCCAATAGAATTTGTGTAGTTATCTGATATTAAAACCGGTAATTTTTCAAATTGTCTGGTATTAAATATAGAGTTGTAGAGAAGTCTTATGGTTTCTTTGTTTTTGGCACTGTTCATTGGTTGGGAATTTTTAAATGATTTGCTTTGAGAGAACAAAAGAATTTGAGTTGATAACAAAACAGATGTCAGAATTATTTTGAATTTTGTGCTCATTGTTAAAGTAATTTAATGATACAAATTTCAAGATTGGTCTCTTCAAATCATTGTAAAAATTCATTGATTTACCAAAAGGCGGCAGATTTATAAAACTCAGTTGGTGTTTGTCCGGTAAAAAGTTTGAAATCTTTATTGAAATGGGCTTGATCGTAGAATCCTGCATCAAAAGCAGTGTCCAAAAGCCGAACGTTTGCTTTTAGAGGGATAATAGCGGACATCCTGACAATGGATGCGAACTTTTTTGGGGATGAACCTATGCTTTTCCTGAACCGTTTCTCAAAGGCATCGTTGCTTATGTGTAGACTATCTGCTAATTCATTTATTTTAATCTGACCTTTTGCTTCTTGAATTTGAGCAACAGCATTTGATATAATGCGGTCAGGATCTGGATTGATTAATCTTTTTAATAAGAACTGCTCCACAATTTTTATTCTTTGAAAGTTGTTTTTTGCTTCACATAGCATTTCCTCGACGTTTCTAACATCACTAGGATTCACAATATGATCAAGCAAAATGCTTTTCTCAAATAAACCGTAAAGAGGTTCTTTAAAAATGCGGCAGCTCCGCTTTCTGTAAATAATACAATTAGCGTAGAAGTATTCTGGGAATAATTGATGAGCCGGACTGATTTTCGAAGCCCTGAAATTATTGCTCCGGGCAATACGATCTGATCCGAGTTTATAGTGTATGAGTTTTGACCACTAAAACAAAAAGCTATTGCGATTGAAGTTCCTGGCAGCACCCTGTTTTGTATTTCCTCTTGGCTTTCAATAATTTTGATAGCCTTTACAAAAGGTTCCAGTGTTTTTGTTGGTTTGTACTCAATGACTTTCATTTTGTTTACTTCTGCTGTAATATTGCTTGGTAGCTTCTGCTGGTTAAGAACTTTACAGTGATACTTTATTTGATTGGTAATCAGTCGTTTTAGACAATAAATATACGGATTTTCTTCAGCTTGTAAATAAAGACTCGTTTTTAATGTATTTGAGTATAATATAAAAGAATGGTAACAATTGGTAGTGTGTTAAGAAAAAGACTTTAAGTACTTGATTACATTGGATACAAAAAAGACTCACATTTCTGTAAGTCTTTTGGCTCCTCCTGCTGGGCTCGAACCAGCGACCCTCTGATTAACAGTCAGATGCTCTAACCAACTGAGCTAAGGAGGAATTTTCCTTTGTTTAAGGTGTTGCAAATATAAAAGGAATATTCATATCAGGCAAATTTTATCCCCAATTAACGGATGTTTTTAACTAAAAATGTTGAATTTCAGCGAGAAATATTTCATCAGATTTTCAATTAATCAGGCGGCTATGAAATAAATGCCGAAAATAAAGTTTAATTGATGGGTAGAAAATCTTTATAGCGAATGATATCCTGTTCCTTTAATCCAGATCGAATAAACAAAATGTATAGAAAATAAAAAAGACTTACAAAATGTAAGTCTTTTCTTGGCTCCTCCTGCTGGGCTCGAACCAGCGACCCTCTGATTAACAGTCAGATGCTCTAACCAACTGAGCTAAGGAGGAATGTCCTTTGTTTTAAGTGGTGCAAATATAGGACGAATATTTATACCGTACAAATATTTTTCAGAAAAAATTCAAAAAAATTATAAACTGCCTGTAAGCGCCTTAAAGATATCGCTTCCAAAGATCAGTAACATCAATCCTAACAGGAAGATAACCCCGATCATCTGTGCATTTTCCAGTACTTTTTGAGGAACAGGCTTCCCTGTAACTACTTCCCATAAAGTAAACAAAACGTGACCTCCGTCAAGCCCCGGAATAGGAATAAGGTTCAGGAATGCCAGCCAAACGGAGAACATTGCCGTAAAGCTCCAGAATAGGCTCCAGTTTACGGATACAGCCCCGTCTTTAGACTTTTCTACCGGCATATTCTTAATAATGGCCAGTGGACCTCCCACTTTCTTATAACCTTGTACTTTTTTATTGAAGACCAGTTTAAACTGTTTAACCTGGTAAGTTAAGCTTTCAATACTTCTTGTAAACCCTCTTCCGATAGATTCAATAAGAGTAAAATGCTTTGTGCTGGCAAACTTTTCAAGCTGCTTATAAGAAGCTATTCCTAATGTTCCTTCTTTAGAAACCTGAAGGCTTAGCGGCTGTATGGCTCCTGCTCGTAATACTTCTACATTAATGGTTTTGCCTGCGTTTTTTACAACAGTACCCTGCAGCTCGTCATAATAATTAATCTTCTGCCCGTTTACTGAAACGACCTGATCACCTGTTTTTAATCCCGCCTCAGCAGTTTTAGGATTTACGATTGTATCAATTACAGCAGCATATCTTGGGGTAAGGAATGCTCTTGGATTCTCATCTTTAAAAGCGAGTGCCTTCCCGTCATCATTCGTATTAAAAGTAAGCTCCTGTCCGTTTCTTAAAACCGTTACCTGGTCACTTAATAAAATATCCAAAGACAGCTTATCCAGGTTATTCTGAACCTTTCCGTCTACTTTTAAGATCTTATCACCATCTTTAAAACCCATTGCCTTGGCAACATTGGTATAATGCATAGGAGTTTCCACTTTGGTGGTATCGAAAGAACTCTCACCATTAAAGTAAGAAAGACATCCGAAAATGATCCACGCAAGGAAAAAGTTCACCGTAACCCCTCCCAGCATGATGATTAACCTCTGCCAGGCCGGTTTAGATCTGAATTCCCATGGCTGTGCAGGTTTTTTCATCTGCTCTTTATCCATGCTTTCATCGATCATTCCTGCGATTTTCACATAACCTCCGAAAGGAAGCCATCCGATTCCGTATTTCGTTTGCTCAGGATGCTTTCTCCAGTCGCTGTCCGGAAGTTTTGAAGTATCGATGGGAACTTCCGTTTCTTTTCCGTCTACTACGATAGTTTCCGTATCCGGAAGGTTTTTGGAAAGAAATTTATATTGCCATTTTCCGTTGATTTTCTTCATTGAAAAGATTGAAAACCACGGATCGAAAAACAGGAAGAATTTCTCAGCCCTGGTCTTAAACCATTTTGCCGGTAAAAAGTGTCCAAGCTCATGAAGAACTACTAAAATAGAAATACTTAGTATGAACTGGAAAATCTTGATTGCTAATTCCATTAATAAATTTTAGATTTTAATTTGCAAAGGTAACAATTATCAAAACTATGCCAAATAAAAAAGCCCCTCTAAATGAGAAGCTTTGTCATATATTTCGTGAATTCTACAGGTTGAAAGAAACACCGATGCTGCCGTTGTTGCCTACTTCTGCAAAAACACCCACTTTCTCGGTAAAGAAGTAGCGTGCTCCGATATGGGCTCCGATTCCGAAATCCTTCCCAAGAACACCAACGTCAACGCCAGGGTAGATGTCCCATTTTGCAGGTAAGTCAAGCGCTTCATTAAGGTGGAAATTCAATCTTCCGAAAGCAAAAATAAGGTTGTCTTTGTCATGATCTTTATAATTATCAAAATAAACATTAAGTCCGGCTCCTACAGATATAAGTTTATTCAATCCGTAATCATAGGTTCCCGTAATTCCTGTTCCGTATCCCCAGGCACTTAATCCCGCCTGAACTTTCTGGTCGCCCTTACCTGTGTACGCCTGTGCATTGGCTATCGTTCCGAAAAAAGCGATCATCAGCACCAAAAACAAATTCTTCATAATTTTACTTTTTAAATTGATAATGGAAATATCCTCATCAAAAATAGAACCGAAATCAATGGAAAATCGTATTTTTATTGAAGTTTTTTAACAAAGTTTATGAAAATTACAGGACTTAATTTAGATATTGTCTGGAAAAACAAAGAAAAGAATTTCCAATTCATCGAAGAACAGTTTAAAAATCTCGAAGCAGATATTTTCCTGCTTCCTGAAATGTTTTCTACCGGCTTCTGTATGGATGCCAATGAAGTTTCAGACAGACATGAAGAATCCCTTGAGTTCCTGAAGAAAATCTCAAAAGAAAAAAATGCCGCTGTTTGCGGAAGTGCTCCGGTAGAGCAGGACGGAAAGTTTTATAACAGAATGTATTTCGTTCAGCCCGACTCAGAGCCTGTCTTTTATGATAAAAGGCACCTGTTCTCTTTTTCAGGAGAAGATAAAGTGTATACTCCCGGAGATAAGAGGGTTATTGTAAATTATAAAGGATTCAGGATTCTGTTACAGGTGTGCTACGACCTTCGGTTCCCTGTTTTTGCAAGAAATAATGATGATTATGATGCTATTTTATATGTGGCCAACTGGCCGGAAAAAAGAGTTGGAGCCTGGGAACATCTGTTAAAAGCCAGGGCAATAGAAAACCTTTCGTTTGTTTTTGGTTTAAACAGGATCGGAACAGATGGAAATGGCCTTTTTTATCAGGAAAGCTCGCGTTGCTTTTTTGCAGATGGAACAGAAATTTCACAAAAGGACGGAAATATTGTTTCCGCGGAGCTGAATATGGACGAACTGAAAGATTTCAGGCAGCATTTCCAGTTCCTGAATGACAGAGATGATTTTCAGATTAAAATTAAATAATTCGGAAATTAAGATTTTAATATTTTTTGAATTTTTATAATTGTTTTGAGATATTTTATTCTTTTTTAAAAGTATATTGTATTTTTTTTAATTTTAAGCCTATAATTAGAAAGAATAATATATGAATAAAAAATTACTGTTTATTGTCTTCTGTATTTTGAATTTGGTTATAAACGCTCAGGAAAATAAGCGTAATCAAGAAAATGATTTTGCTGAATTTCAGTTGGAAGATGGATCTTCATTCAAAGCAAACTCTGTTAATGCAGTTACTAAAACTATTAATATGGGACAAATAATAGTCCACAACAGAATATCTGCATTTCAATATACACCACAGGCAGGTGAGAAGACGAAAGAAATAAACTCTAAAGAGGTGAGAAAGATTATTTATTATAATGGTGATGAAATTTCTCAAATTCAAGAAAAAATTAAAGTAAAAACGGTAGATAAGAAAGGAAACCTTTCAAATGATACAGCCGAAACGTTTGAATACTTGCTCTATGACGGAAAAATTAAATTATACAGTTCTAATGTATTTGAATGTATGGGGTTGAATGCCTGCTATTATACCCATTCAAACTTTTATATCCAAAAAAGTGGTGAACCGTACACGGTTTTGGCCGTAAAACAAAAGAGTCAGTTCAATTCTAAGATGGGATCATCTATTGAAAATATCGTTGATGCTTTCAGAGCGATTGCCGGAAATTGTAGCTCATTTAATCAGTATTTAAATACTTTTGAGAAAGAAATGATGCAGGAAAAGCATTTGGATAAAACCTTACAAAAAGAATATCAGGAAATTTATAAAACAACTTTACAAGAAGTAAAAAAGGACAGGGAGCAAACCAAAAAATTATTTTATATCGTTGGAGATAAAATACAAAACAGGCAGGCTGAAATTTACATTGGAATCATAAAAGAGTATGAGAAAAATTGTCCTTAAATACTAATAATTTGTATAAAAATTCCATGGATTTCACGAATCGATACGGATTCTATTCTCAATTATCTGTGTAAATCCGTGAAATCTGTGGAATGTAAAAATAAAAAAACTGTGAAAAAATCACAGTCTAAGAATATTGTTGAAGCAGTTCCGTGAGCGTATTCACATCATGGACTCCGCTTTCTTTCCATAAAAGTTCTCCGTTTTTGAAGACCGCGAGTGTAGGAACACCCCTTACCCCATATTGCGCTGCCAGAGCAGGATACTGGTCTACATCTACTTTAATGATTCTTGCCCCTTCACCTACATTTTCCTTTACTGTATTTAAAACAGAGGACTGTACCTTACACGGCTGGCACCAGGTGGCAAAAAAATCAATAAGTACCGGTCTTTCCGAATTGATGATTTCTTGAAATTTTTGTGACATAATTTTTGGTTTTATTGAAACTGCTAAGATTTATTCATCAGCTTTAGCAGTATAATATTTTTATTTTCCTGACTGTTTTTCATCCTGGATTGCTTTCACATTTTTCCAGGTTGTACCGTCATAGGCTTCCACATCGTTTTTCTTTAAGATTTCCATAGCCTGATCAGCCTGAATCCCTTTATTACAGAATACCACAACCTTTTTGCCTTGAAGCGAACCGATATTACTCTGAAGCTCGGCCAAAGGAATATTGACCGCTCCTTTTGCTGTTCCTGCCTCATACTGCTCCGGAATTCTTACATCTACCAGGGTTACATCTCCGCTGTTCACAACTTCTTTTATGTTTGGCTTTGGTATAACAGCTGTACCTGCTGTTTTACAGGATGTTAAAGCTAAAACTGATACTAAAATGTATCCGGAAATTGTTCTTTTCAGCATCCTACAATGTTTTTGACTGGCAGACGAAATCCGTTGTAGGTAGTTTTTCTATCTTTTTAATCCCGTTGAATCCTCCTTCTATTTCAGTAAAGTTTCTGATTCCGTGTGAGTTAAGAACGCTTGCTGCAATCATGCTTCTGTATCCTCCTGCACAGTGAAGAAAGAAATGTTCAGAATCATCAATGGTTTTTACCCAGTCGCTGATCGTGTCCAGCGGCTTGTTAAATGCATTGTCAATATGCTCGGCAGAATACTCGCTTAACTTTCTTACATCGATTACCATAGCATTTTCCGTGAATTGTTCAGCAAATTCAGCAGGGGAAATTCTTTTGATCTCATCCGTTTCTTTACCTGCATTTTTCCAAGCAGCAAAACTACCGTTCAAATATCCTAAAACATTATCGAAACCGACTCTGCTTAATCTTGTAATTACTTCCTCTTCAGTGCCTTCATCGGTCACCAGCAAAAGAGGGTACTTTACATCTACGATCATATTTCCTACCCACGGGGCAAAATCTCCCTTAAGTCCTATATTGATAGAGTTCGGAATAAATCCTTTGTGGAATTCTGCCGGGCTTCTTGTATCTAAAATTAAAGCCCCTGTTTCTTCCGCCAAAGCTTCGAAATCTTCTGCAGCAATTGGATTCAGTCCTTTGTTCATTACGACATCAAGGCTTTCGTATCCGCCTTTGTTCATGGCTACATTCATTCCGAAATATTTCGGAGGAGCGGTAAGGCCATCAAGAACCTCTCTGATGAAAGATTCCTTATCCGGCTGATTCAGTGCGTAATTGGTTCTTTTCTGGTTCCCCAATATATCCACTGTTTCTTTCTGCATATTTTTTCCACAGGCAGAACCGGCACCATGAGCGGGATAAACCGTTATACTGTCGTCCAGCGGCATAATCTTGTTCTGAAGACTGTCGTAAAGAATTCCTGCAAGGTCTTCCTGGGTAAGATTGGTTGCTTTCTGTGCTAAATCAGGTCTTCCTACGTCCCCTAAAAATAGAGTGTCACCGGTAAAAATAGCAGTTTCGGTGCCGTTTTCGTCAATTAAAAGGTAGGTGGTGCTCTCCATGGTATGCCCGGGAGTATGCAGTGCTTTTATTTTTATTTTTCCGATCTCAAAGATCTGGTTATCTTCCGCAATAATAGCCTCGAATGCAGGCTGGGCAGTGGGTCCGTAAACAATAGGAGCTCCTGTTTTTTCACTTAGATCCAAATGTCCTGAAACAAAATCAGCATGGAAGTGGGTCTCAAAAATATATTTTAAAGTGACGTTGTCTTTTTCAAGGCGATCCAGATAAGGTTTTACCTCTCTCAGCGGATCAATAATGGCAGCTTCATTTTCTGATACAATATAATAGGCACCCTGAGCCAGACAGCCCGTATATATTTGTTCAATTTTCATTGGGTCTTTTTTAAATTTTAGATAAAGATACGAAGTATTAGATGAAATGTAAACGAATTGTTAAATTCGGACGATAGTTTCTTTCAATATTCATGGGTGATGAGCTATGAAACCCTTTATTTCCGAATAAAATACGGGAAGTAAAGGGCACAGATTTTAATGAATGTTTTTTATCATGTTTAAAAAACGGAAATAATTATGTAGTACTGATATCTACGCGGTTGCTGTAATATTATTTTGTATTATTACTTTAGTGGTCCAATATTTTATAAAAAATTTTATATTTATAAGTTTAAAAAAAGATCAGATGGCAGATAAAACACAATTTATTGAAGAACTTAACGCAAAATACACTCCTAAAGGAGAACATATTATACTCGGAAAAGGAATGCTGGACGGGGAAGTGGTACCGGAAGTTAATGTTACCATTCCTTTAAAAACAATTAACCGGCACGGCCTTATTGCGGGTGCCACGGGGACAGGTAAAACAAAAACGCTTCAGGTATTTGCAGAACAGCTTTCCCATGCAGGAATTCCTTCATTGGTTTTGGATATCAAAGGGGATTTTTCCGGAATTGCAGAAGCCGGCCAGATGAATCCGGTGATTGAAGAAAGGTATGCAAAAACCCAGCTTCCGTATAATCCACAGGCTTTTCCTGTAGAGCTGATGACCATATCAGGCGGGAAAGGAGTAAAATTAAGAGCTACCGTTACAGAATTCGGCCCTGTATTATTAAGCAAGATCCTGGAACTGAATGATACTCAGCAGAGTATTATGTCTATCGTATTTAAATACTGTGATGATAAGGGTCTTCCGTTAATTGACCTTAATGATTTAAAGAAAGTCTTGCAGTATGTAACGGATAATGCACAGGGAAAAGCTGAACTGGCTGCCAACTACGGATCCATTGCACCAGCTTCTCTGGGAGCGATCCTGAGATCTATTGTGGCTCTGGAACAGCAGGGCGCCGCTGATTTTTTTGGTGAATTAAGCTTTGATGTTCATGACCTTCTTGAAACAAGGGACGGAAAAGGAGTGGTCAATATCTTAAGGGTAGCGGAAATTCAGAATAAGCCGCAGCTGTTTTCAACGTTTATGCTTTCGCTTTTTGCCGAAATTTATATGACCTTCCCGGAAGAAGGTGACAGCGGGAAACCTAAACTGGTTCTTTTCATAGACGAAGCCCACCTGATATTCGATGAATCGTCAAAAGCTTTGTTGTCACAGATAGAAACCATGGTAAAGCTGATCCGTTCCAAAGGAGTGGGAATTTATTTTATTACACAGATTCCCGGCGATGTTCCGGAAAATGTACTGTCCCAGCTTGGTCTGAAAATACAGCATGCTTTGAGAGGCTTTACCGCAAAAGATAAAAAAGAAATTACTAAAGCGGTAGAAAACTATCCTACAACCGAATTTTACGATGCAGCCACTCTGATCCAGAATCTCGGGATCGGAGAAGCTTTTGTCACTGCTTTGGACGAAAAAGGGATTCCTACACCGCTTGTTCATACCTATCTGATTTCTCCGGAATCAAGAATGGATGTACTGAATGATGCAGAAATTTCAGAACTGACAGGAAATTCTTCTTTAGTAGCTAAATATGAACAGCCTGTTGATAAGGAGTCTGCTTATGAAATTCTGACCAGCAGAATGGAGCAGGCCGCTCAGAATCCGGCGCCTTCACAGAAAACAAAACCGGTGAAAGAAGAACCGGGAATGTTTGAGCAGGTGCTTCAAAGTAAAGCAGGAAGGACTTTTACCAGTACTTTGATGCGGGAGGGAGCAAAAGCTCTTCTCGGAATGTTTGGGCTGGGCGGAAGAAGAAGGTAAGAAGTGAATTAAATTTCTGCAAAATATTTTGTTATGTAAAGAGTGTCAGCTTTTTATTGCCTCCAGCCGGCTGTTTTTAATCTGGAAACGGGTGATATAAAAGCTGTTTTTACTTTTTTTGATATATTTTTTGTTATTTTCGCAAAGCTGCCTTTATCCGAAACAGGATAACACTGATGCAGTACAGTCTTTAAAAACCTATGGCACAGGTTATGTATTAAGCCTCATAACATTAGGTTTTCAGCAGTTGATTAAATAGTAATGATAAAAACAGGAGTATAACCAGAATTCAATGTATTCGATTATTGATATAGAAAGTAATGGTGCAGGTTACAGGAATGAATGCATTATAGATATAGCCATCTACAGGTATGATGGTCAGAAAATTACTGACCAGTTTATATCTCTCGTTAACCCCGAAAGTGATATCACTCCTTTCGTACAGAAGCTGACAAGCATCACCCCTAAAATGGTGAAAACAGCTCCTAAATTCCATGAAATAGCAAAAAGAGTCATTGAAATTACCCAAAATACCACTTTGGTGGGTCACAATATTGATTTTGATTACAGGATGCTGCGCCAGTCTTTTAAAAGGCTGGGTTACGACTTTCAGATCAATACTTTAGATACCATTCCTTTAGCAAAAAAATGATCCCGGATGAAGTCAGCTATTCATTGGGAAAGCTGGTGAAATCGCTGGGAATTCCTTTAACGAATCATCACAGGGCCGAAGGGGATGCAAGGGCAACGCTGGAGCTGTTCAAGCTTTTAATATCAAAAGATACTGAAAATGAGATCATCCAGAAACAGCATGATGAAACCAATGCGAAAACCTATATCAACAAGATCAAGGTTCTGACCCAGGATCTTCCGAACGAAAAAGGGTTTGTTTATTTCCAGAACGAAGCAGGGAAAATTATTTTATCAGACTATGTTCAGGATATCAATAAGTTCTCCAAAAAAGTGTTCAATTCCAAGTCAAAAAAATGGGAACAGATACAGAATGACGTTGAACAGATCAATTATGAACTTACAGGAACGGATATTATTGCAAAACTGATCCTGAATTCCAAGAACATCAAGAAAAGAGAAGTATTTCCTTTTGGACTTTATTTCAGGAACAATAAATATATCGTTGAAAAAAATAAGCTGAATAAGACCGAAAGGCCTATCCTTAAGTTCAGGTCGTTTACCCAGGGAACAAAAGCGGTACAGTTTATAGGGTTGCAGGAAGAGTTCAATGATATCAATGCTTTTATCAAAAAAATAGATTTCAGAAAAAGGAATGAGCTTTGGCTCGGCCAGGGAGAAAGCTGGGTGAGAAACTGTTTTTGATCATTGAAAACGGAAAAGTAGCCTCTTATGGTTTCTATGAGCTGTTTACCCAGATTCAGACTCTCAGTAAGCTTTCGAAACTCAAAATCGATCTGCCTCTTCCTTCTACGGATTTGCATAATGATCTTCAGCTTGCACTGCTTCGCGGTGATTTCGAGACGCTGCCGTTACCAAAATAACAGGAATTTATATTGTACAGATTTCATAAGAATCTGCTTTTCAAATCATTTTTCTCAGAATAAAAAAATAAATAGTATTTTTGCAAAAATAAAAATAAGCAATGCAAAATTTTAAACAAATAAAAACTGGTAAAAAGGGAGCTGTAAAGTTCTCTAAGGTTTGGAATATTTAAAAGACTTGTCTTGCATAAAAAATAATTAATGTGGCAGGCTCTTTTTTGAAGAATCTGCCTTTTTTTATGTTAAAATGAAATTATGAATTCAAAAGAATTATTAAAGATCGCCAATGAGTTTGGCACACCGGTGTACGTTTATGACGCTGAATCTATTAAAACTCAATACGAGAAACTTACATCTTCTTTTTTAAAACACACCAAGTTTTTCTATGCAGCTAAGGCATTGACGAATATCAATATCCTTAAGTATGTCAAGAACCTGGGTGCCTCTTTGGATTGCGTATCTATTAATGAAGTCAAACTTGGGTTAAAGGCAGGATTTCCTAAAGAAAGAATCTTGTTTACTCCCAATTGTGTAGACCTTGCTGAAATAGAGGAAGCAATGACTTTCGGAGTTCATATTAACATTGATAACATTTCTATTCTTGAACAGTTCGGGAATAAATACGGAAATACCTATCCTATTCTTGTAAGGATCAATCCACATATTTTTGCAGGAGGAAATTATAAAATTTCAACGGGGCATATCGACAGCAAGTTCGGGATTTCCATTCACCAGGTTCGCCATATCGAAAGAGTGATGAAAAGTACCAACCTGAATGTGGAAGGTCTTCACATGCATACAGGGAGCGAGATCAAGGATCCGGATGTTTTCCTTCAGGCATTGGATATCATGCTTGAGCTTTCCGAGCATTTCCCTAACCTTAAGTACCTGGATATGGGAAGCGGTTTCAAAATCCCTTACCAGGACACCGAAGAAGAAACAGATGTGAAAACATTAGGTAAAAAAGTAGAAAAAGTAATTTCTGAGTTTTCAAAATCCACAGGGAAAAAATTCGAATTGTGGTTTGAACCTGGAAAATTCCTGGTAGGAAAAAGCGGTTACCTTTTAGTAAAAGCCAATGTGATCAAGCAGACAACAGCTACTGTTTTTGTAGGTGTCAATTCAGGATTCAACCATTTGATCCGTCCGATGTTCTATGATTCTTACCATATGATCGAAAACCTGTCGAACCCTAAAGGTGCTGAAAGAATTTATACCGTAGTAGGAAACATCTGCGAAACGGATACATTTGCCTGGGACAGAAAACTGAACGAAGTAAGAGAAGGTGATATCCTGGTTTTCCACAATGCCGGAGCTTACGGTTTTGAAATGAGTTCGAATTTCAATTCAAGATTAAAACCGGCTGAGGTATTGTTCTTAGACGGAAAGGCACACCTGATCCGTAAAAGAGATGAATTTGAAGATCTTCTGAGAAACCAGATCGAAATAGTCATGTAAAGTTTTGAAGATAGTATAGTAACAGCCACCTTTTGGGTGGCTGTTTTGTTTAGGATTTATTGATGTGCTAAACCTCATAGGTTTTTAAAACCTGTGAGGTTTAAAAAGGAAAAGAACTCAGGATAAATTACCAATTTTTAACACTGGATCCGGGTGGAGGTTCCAATTTTATTAGCTAAATTTGATAGGAATAGGAAAATTATTATCCTTTTTAAATCCTATTTTTCACCTAAAATCAACCAAAACAGAGTAATTATGGCCAAAAACATAGCAGAGCAGATTGTTGAGATGCTCGAAAATGCCAATGTGAAAAGAATTTATGCAGTAACCGGTGACAGCCTTAACCACCTTAATATTGCCGTTAAAAAAGCAGCATCGAATGGATTCATGTAAGGCATGAAGAAGTAGGAGCCTACGCAGCAGCGGCAGAAGCAGAACTTGACGGTTTTGCAGTATGTGCAGGAAGTTGCGGCCCGGGTCACGTTCACCTGATTAATGGAGTATATGAAGCGCACAAATCTCACGTTCCGATGCTTGTGATTGCTTCTACCATCCCCAGCGATGAAATGGGAATGGATTATTTCCAGGAAACGAATACCATCAAACTGTTTGATGACTGCAGTCACTATAACCAGATGATCACGAGACCCGAACAGGTACAGAGAACATTACAGACGGCCATCCAGCACGCTATTTCGAAGAAAGGGGTAGCGGTAATAGGACTTCCGGGAGATGTGTCAGAGCTTGATGCCGAAGAAGGATCAACTTCTGCCCAAATATTCAGGACCAACCCTGTCATAAGACCCTCCGATGATGAATTGAAGCAATTGGCAGGCTTGATTAATGAAAGTAAGAAAGTAACCCTCTATTGTGGAATTGGTGCAGGAGAAGCAAACGCTGAGGTAATAGAATTGTCAAAATTTTTAAAAGCTCCTGTAGGGTACTCTTTCCGCGGAAAAATGGCTATTCAGCCTAACAATCCTAACGAAGTGGGGCTTACCGGACTGCTTGGATTTCCTTCAGCCTATCATGCAATGCACGAAGCGGATCTTGTCATTCTTTTGGGAACCGATTTTCCTTATCAGAAATTCATGCCGGTAAAAAATAAAATTGTCCAGATAGACGAAGCTCCGGAACGGCTTGGAAGAAGGGCGAAGCTGGAGATGGGACTGGCAGGAGATGTAAAAGAAACTATCAAAGCACTCTTGCCTTTGCTGGAAGAAAAAAGATGTTCATTTTCTTAATGAGCAATTGGCATTTTATGAGAAAGTGAAAGAAAGCCAGTTTGCTTATGTGAAGGATTTTGGAAAAGAAAATGCCATTCAGCCGGAATATGTTGCCCATACTTTGGACCGGTTGGCAAAAAAAGATGCTATTTTCACGGTAGATACAGGAATGTGCTGTGTGTGGGGGGCAAGATTTATTACCGGAACAGGAGAAAGAAAAATGCTAGGCTCATTCAACCACGGATCGATGGCTAATGCTATGCCAATGGCCATAGGAGCTTCTTTGGCCCATCCGGGTAGAGAAGTCATTGCGATGTGCGGTGACGGAGGTCTTTCTATGCTTTTGGGAGATATGGCAACGATCTTTCAGTACAAACTGCCGGTGAAGCTGATTGTATTTAACAACAGAACCCTTGGAATGGTAAAGCTGGAAATGGAAGTAGGTGGTATGCCTGATAACCAGACCGATATGATTAATCCTGATTTCGCCATGGTGGCCCATGCGATGGGTTATCCCGGGAAAAATGTCCATAAGCCTGAAGAAGTAGAAGATGCCATTAAAGAATGTCTGGCCTATAACGGACCTTACCTTCTGAATATATTTACCAATCCGAACGCGTTGGCTCTTCCTCCGAAAATTGACTTCGACCAGGTGATGGGAATGACAAAATCTATGGCCCAGCTGATGCTTGGCGGTAAGATGGAAGAAGTACTGGAGACCGTAAAAACAAACTATAAACATATTAAAGGACTTCTGTAATGAGTGTTTCCTTAAAAAGGTTTTATATAATAGCATGGTTATTTGGGCTCGTATTTTATTTTCTGGATTATGTGGTCCGATCTGCACCCGCCGTAATGATTCCAGAGCTCGTCAGCAATTTCAGTACTACTGAACTGAAGCTTGTCAGCCTTATCGGAACCTATTATTATACCTATTCTACCTGCAGCCTTATTGCCGGAATTGCCCTGGATAAGTTTGGCGGGAAAAGATCACTTTTTGCGGGTGCATTAATTCTCGGGATCGGTTGTCTGTTATTTCTGGCGTCCGCTTATTCAGGAGGTGTGGCGGGAAGATTGCTGCAGGGTGCAGGATGTGCTTTTGCATTTCCGGGATGTGTTTATCTCGCAAGCAAAGGTTTTTCTTCAAAATCTCTGGCTACTGCTGTTGGGTTTACCCAATGTATCGGAATGCTTGGCGGAACGGCAGGGCAGTTTGTTGTAGGACCGTGGGTGGAAGAAGGAGTCAATATAGATACTTTCTGGCTTTGGTCAGGTATCATTACCGTTATTACAGCATTTTGTCTCTTCCTGGTTATTCCCGGGGAAAAACAGTCGGAAGTACAGTCTGGAGAAACCGCTAAAAAAGTAGGTTATTTAGAACCCTATAAAATTGTTTTTAAAAATCCCCAATCCTGGCTGTGTGGTCTTATTTCCGGCCTGCTGTTCGCACCAACCACTATATTTGCAATGACTTGGGGAGTAGCTTTCTTTGAAAAAGATAAAGGATTTATGTTTCATGATGCGGCTATTACAAGTGCAATGGTGGCTTTCGGCTGGGTTTTCGGATGTCCGCTTTTAGGTTTTATTACAGATAAACTGGGAAGAAGGAAACCTGTTCTGATCGGAGGGGCAGTCCTGATGATCCTAAGTTTTCTACAGCTTATCTATCTGCCGGAACTGTATTCTGCTAAAGTAAGTATGTTCATTTTCGGGCTTGGGTCCGGAGCTGCGATGATACCTTATTCTATTATTAAAGAGACCAATCCGGATTATGTAAAAGGAAGTGCAACCGGTGCCATTAATTTTATCACCTTTGGAGTGACTACATTGGTAAGCCCGTTATTCAGCAGATGGTTCGGCAAAAACCTGGAAGCTTCCTCAGGAGAGATGCATTTTCAGCATTCCATATTATTTTGGATCGCAGGAATTGTATTGGCAGTTCTGATTTCTTTGATGTTAAGAGAAACAGGAAGCAAAGCCCAGCTTCAGACTTCAAATGCATAAAAATAGATTTCAAAATATGATTAAGACTTCAGGTTACAGCCTGAAGTTTTTTCTTTTTTGTAAAGCATTTAAATAACTAACTTTGTTAAAGCAATTTTAATAAACAATGAACCGGCCTATGAAAGTTTTTACTTTATTTATAGCACTTTTTATAGCAAATTTTGCATTTGCCCAGGATATTGAAGAAAGAGATGATAATCAGATCACTGAAACCAATAAAAACCTCTTAAAAATAGATATCAGGGAACCCCTTTTGCAGGTTGCCGTGAAAAACTGTAATGATTTCAAAGCGGCTGCATTTGAGGGCGGTGTGGCAGTTTATAAGCAAACCCTTCAGAAATTCATGTACGATTACCTCAATTCTGACTTCTATGTTCTTAACGGTGATTTTACATTCACCCTTACCGTTGATGAAACCGGAAAAGTCACTAATATTGAAGGAAGTCCTAAAGTAGCCAACAGTACTTACTTTTTTGATGATATGAAATATGTGGTAAGACGCATCAAAAAAACTGGATTCCAGCTTCATGTGACGGGAAACCGGTTACCTCACGGATCAAACTGAAAATGAATTTCTCCTCCATAGCTACAGATCTATAACTGTAGAAAACCATGATTAGAATATTTTTTATTGTACTGACTGTATTTCTTTGAATGTATCAGCGCAGGAATCCGAGCGTGCCATGCCCGGAGGGATCAATAGTTTTAGGGCAGAAGTAGCAAAGCAGGTTGATCTTAGTGATTTTGTCTGGAATGAGCCTTTTAAATTGGTTGTGACTTTGTAGTAAGCAAGGAAGGAAAAATGGAAAATATAAAGCTGGAAGAGTCCTCCGGAAATGCTGAATTTGATCAAAGAATTCTCGACGGAATCAAAAGAATCAGAAAGAAAAAATGGACCCCTGCCAGTAAAAACGGAGAAGCTGTAGAATCTTTTTTCAGGCTTCCGATGACTTTTTATCCTCCGCAATAATCTCCTGCCATTCTGTCACAATATTTTGTATCTTTGCAGACTAATCTGTTTGGGATTTAAAATTCATTACCATGCTTTGAATTTAAATGCCGGGCATTGAACTTTAAAACGACTATTGTGCAGGAAAAATATATAGACGAAACAAAACAGGGAGAAGCTTTTGCTATCGCTGAAAGGCCTGAGAATTCTAAAAAACTCTTTTTGGAAAGCTACGGCTGTCAGATGAACTTTTCTGATTCTGAAATTGTTGCCTCTATCCTTAATGAACAGGGGTACAATACCACCCTGAAAGTAGAAGAAGCAGACCTTATCCTTTTAAATACATGTTCCATCCGTGAAAAAGCGGAACAAACCGTAAGAATGCGTCTTTCCCAGTTTAAAAACCTGAAAAAAGAAAGACCGAACATGACGGTTGGAGTGTTGGGATGTATGGCGGAAAGGTTAAAAACCAAATTCCTGGAAGAAGAACAGCTGGTAGATCTTGTAGTAGGTCCTGATGCTTACAGAGACCTTCCTAACCTTCTGAAAGAAACCGAAGACGGAAGAGATGCTATTAATGTTATCCTTTCAAAAGAAGAAACGTATGCAGATATCAATCCTGTGCGTTTGGGAGGAAACGGGGTAACGGCTTATGTAACCATTACCAGAGGCTGCGACAATATGTGTACTTTCTGCGTAGTTCCTTTTACCAGAGGAAGAGAAAGAAGCCGCGATCCGCATTCTATTATTCAGGAATGTAAGGACCTTTTAAACAACGGATATAAAGAAATTACCCTTTTAGGACAGAATGTAGACTCTTACCTGTGGTATGGCGGAGGTCCTAAAAAAGATTTTGCCAAAGCTTCCGAAATGCAGAAGGCTACAGCCGTTAATTTTGCCCAGCTTCTTGATCTTGTGGCTAAAGCAGTTCCTGAAATGAGGATCAGATTCTCCACATCAAACCCTCAGGATATGAGTCTTGATGTATTCAGAATGATTGCGAAGCATGATAATATCTGTAAATATGTTCACCTTCCGGTACAAAGTGGAAGCAACAACATGCTGGAAGCAATGAACAGACAGCATACCCGCGAAGAATACCTCGATTTAATTAAAAAAGCAAAAGAAATCGTTCCTGATATTGCTTTTTCACAGGATATGATCATTGGTTTCTGTAATGAAACAGAAGAAGATCATCAGGATACTCTGAGTCTGATGAAAGAAGTAGAATATGACTACGGTTATATGTTTGCCTATTCCGAAAGGCCCGGAACACCGGCTCATAAAAAAATGGAGGATAATATTCCTGCTGAGGTAAAGCAAAGACGTCTGGCTGAGGTAATTGCGCTTCAGGGAGAGCTTTCCAGAAAAAGAATGCAGTCTTATGTAGGAAGAATCCATCAGGTTCTGATTGAAGGAACCTCTAAAAAGAATAAAAACCAGTGGAAAGGAAGAAATTCCCAGAATGCAGTTTGTGTCTTTGATATGCTTGAAGGGCAGAAAATTGGTGACATTGTGGACGTATTTGTCTATGATAATACCCAGGGCACACTTTTAGGGAGAACAGCCGAATAATTATAAGTTGATTAAAGCGGTTTGTTTTTTTGCATTCTTTTCTTTCGGGCTGATGGTTTGTCAGACGGAGAAAGGAATAAGCAAATATCCCGCAACAGTAGGAGACATTGAATTCAATGAAAAGCTGGATGATCCTGCGTTTAAAAAATGTACTCCCGAAAAAATGATCAGTATTCAATACTATCAGGGAAAGAATGGATTTGACTATAAAGGAGAGAAATTGGCCATTATAGAAAAACTCCAGAAAGAAAAAATATCTTCCGAAAGTAAAATGAACGGTTATATTACCGTAAGATTTTTAGTAAATTGTGAAGGAAAAACAGGACTGTTCAGAGTTCAGCAGATGGATGCTGATCTCAGGGAAACAGAACTGGATAAAGAACTGGAAGAAAAGCTTCTGCGGTTTACAGAATCGCTGGACGGCTGGATTCCTAAAGAGATAAAAAGGTTTAAAGCAGACTATTATCAGTATTTAACCTATAAAATTGAAGATGGAAAAGTTTCAGAGGTATTACCTTAGCTTTTTATTGCTTATCGTTTACACCAATACTATTGCACAGGTCAACTGTAATGCAGTAGAGGGTGAGAACTGCAAAAAGCTTGTGAGCAGTACAACTGGGCTTCGGACAGACAAGGCAGCCGGGAATCCCAGGAAGCTTTTGACAAAGCGATTGGTCTTTGTCCCGATTTCTCCAATTCCTATATGGAGAAAGCCGTTCCCTATCTTAAAAACGGAGATTTCCTGACCTGGAAAATACTTATAGATAAAGCTGTGGCTGTAGATCCTAAAATGCATTTAGGCTACAGAGGGTGGTGTAAGTTCCCGTTTTTGAGAGATTATAAAGGAGCTATCAGGGATTTAGAAGAATTAAAAAAGTATTATCCTGATGACCTGGGAAGATCTTTAAACGGAGACTATCATCTGGATGTGGTGAGAGCCATGTCTTACAGTGCGTTAGGGCAGAAAGAAAAAGCAGTCGGCATCATTGAAAACCTTTTGGCATCCAAAGGTTATTTTAAAGGGATATATGACCATTACCAGCTGGGAGTCACCTATTTTGAGCTGGGCAAATACGACAAAGCCTTAGAAAATTTCGAAAAGCAGAGCAAAGAGAACAACTTTGCCGAGAATATATATTTTAAAAGTAAAGTTTCTAAAATCAGAAACAAAGATTATTTGGATTTAAAAAAGTTAGCATTAATGACTTATGATGAAGGAAAGACCATGAAAGATGTCTACACCCATCACTTCAACAAAATCTACAGAAAACAGATCGAGGAGCTGTAGATTATTAAATCAATAATCAAAAATTTACTTATGAGCAACGACTTACAAAACATAAAAAACCGCTTTGGAATTATCGGGAATTTCCCGGCACTCAACAGGGCTTTAGAAAAAGCAATCCAGGTGGCACCAACGGATATTTCCGTTCTGGTCATAGGAGAAAGTGGGGTCGGAAAAGAATTTATTCCAAAAATCATCCATTCCGAATCCAAAAGAAAGCATCAGCCCTATATCGTGGTCAATTGTGGCGCAATTCCCGAAGGAACTATCGATTCTGAGCTTTTCGGTCACGAAAAAGGAGCATTTACCGGAGCTACAGCAACCAGAAAAGGATACTTCGAGGTAGCAGACGGAGGAACGATCTTCCTTGATGAGGTTGGAGAACTTCCCCTGCAGACCCAGGTACGTCTTCTGAGAGTTCTGGAAAGTGGAGAATTCATGAAAGTAGGTTCCTCTCAGGTTCAGAAAACCAATGTGAGAATTGTGGCAGCTACCAATGTCAACATGATGAAAGCCATTCAGGACGGCAGATTCCGTGAGGACCTTTATTATCGTCTGAATACCGTTCAGATCGATATGCCTCCTTTGAGAGAGAGAAAAGGAGATATCCATTTGCTGTTCAGAAAATTCTCAATAGATTTTGCAGAAAAATACAGAATGCCGGAACTGGAGCTGGATCCAAGTGCCGTTCATTATATCGAAAATTATAGTTTTCCCGGAAATATCCGCCAGCTGAGAAACCTTGTAGAACAGATGACCGTTGTGGAAAGAAACAGGCATATTACCGTTGAAAAACTTGCCGAATATATTCCTATGGAAAGCCATCTTCCGATGGTTGTGAATAATCAGAGCGCCCAGAAGCAAAATGATTTCGGAAGCGAAAGAGAAATTATGTATAAAATTCTCTTTGATATGAGAAGTGATATCAATGATTTAAAATCTTTAACTTCAGAGCTTATTAAAAACAGAGGAACGGCAGATTTAAGCAATCAGGAAAAAATCTGATCAACAGGATCTATTCTGCAGAACAAACGCAGCCTGTTAGCCAGAATTCTTTACTGTATTTTGAAGATAAATCCCCGGTGGTACAGTCTTCCCCAACGATTATTTCAAATTCGGATGACAGTTACGAAGATATTGAGGATATAGAAATAGAAGAAAACCGTCCGGAATCCCTGTCACTTCAAAATAATGAAAAAGATTTGATAATCAAGGCATTAGAGAAGTATAAGGGACGCAGGAACAGAGCGGCAGACGAGCTTGGGATTTCGCAGAGAACCCTTTACAGGAAAATAAAACAATATAACTTAGAGGATTAAGGTAGGGCTTGTAAGAGACATCAGTCTGTAAATTAAAAAAAGGTATGAGTAAATTAAAAATAATATTTGGATTGGTAATCCTTTCACTTTTTCATCAGTGCTATTCCTTTACCGGATCGTCATTGACGGATGAAAAAACCGTCCAGATCAATGAATTTCCGAATAACGCAGCGCTTGTGAATCCTACCCTTTCCCAGCAGTTTTCTACTGATATCCAGAACAGATTCCTGCAGAGAACCACATTAAAAGGAACAAAATCAAACCCTGATATTCTTATAGAAGGTGAAATTTCCGATTATAGTTTCTCATCTGCCACCATCAGCTCCAATACACTGACGAATCCTTCAGGAGGGGTGGTGCAGCAGGCACAGGGCAAGCTGACGATCAGTGTAAAGGTACACTATGAGAACAAAATACATCCGGATTCCAGCTTTGACAGAACTTATACGGATGAAGCGGTTTACAACAACGACCTGAGCCAGAGTCAGATAGAAACTTCCCAGGTGAAGCTTGTGACAGACAGAATTATTAATAAGATATTTAACGATATTGTAGCCAATTGGTAAGATGAATCCCAGAGTTTTAGAATTATTAAAGAGCCCTAAAAATATACAGTCAGAAGACCTTGGTCTTTTGAAAGAGGAAATCAATGCTTTTCCCTATGTTCAGAACATCAGGGCGCTTCATTTGTTTGGGGTACACCTTTATGATAAAGAAAACTATCAGAAGGAGCTTTCCACAACTGCAGCTTATACCACCGATAAAAAGCTTCTTTATCAGCTGATTAATGGTAAAGGGGAATCCAAACCGGAAATTACAGAAGATAAGCAGCCTTCTAAAGCACTCGAAAAGCCAGTAAAATATTCCTACAAGAGTAAGGCTTTCCCTATAAAAAGAGAAGAGTCTTCCGGAAATAGGCAGGAAAAATATGAAGAAGCGGCAAGTATGATAGAGCCTGTACAGGAAATCAAACATATTCACGTCAATGGAGAAAGAAACAGAATTCTGTTTGAAGGTGAAGAAAACTTCCTTGATGAAACCAACACCGAAGTAATTGATCTTGAATCTACCCTGGAATCAGGAGTGATAGTAACTCAAAAAGCCGAATCCATTACCGCCGTTCCTGATCAGGAAAGTGTTGATACAGCTGATACAACAGAAGATCAGAACAATGAGCAACAGGAAAATTCAGAGGCTGGAGTAGCATTCACCCCGGAAGTGATTGTTGAAGAAAATAAAATAGACAGTCCCACAGAAGAGCAGACTATCAACAAAGAAAGTGAAGTAAGCTTCCATGAAGTGGAAACATTAACTCCGGAAACAGAAGAACCTCAGGAAACAGAAGAAAATAGTACTGTTGAAGAACCTGTAGTTGCAGAAAATCAGGCTGGCTCCGAAATAAAGAATGAAGATGAAGCTATAAGCGAACCCCATGCAGAGATTAGTTTCCACGGAATGGATGAGTTTATGCCGGATGTTAAGATTCAGGGAAATACCGATAACGAAACTGTAGTACCTGAAATTTCTAAGCCAAATGTTAATAAGCATGAGGAAGAAATGAGACGTCTCATCGAAGAAGTGGAGAAAAAATGAAAGAAGCGCAGCCCGCTCCACAGGAAGAAAAAGAAGAGCCTGAAGCGGCTGACCATGAGATCAGTTTTGCAGAAACCCAAAGCTTCCACTTCTGGTCCACTGAAAAAGAGGAACCGAAAATTACTGCTGAAGAACCTGTAGCTGAAATCGTAAAAGATACAGCAGAACAACCGATCAGCCACGAAGAGCCTGTTCCAGAAGTTCAGGAGAAACAAGAAGATAAAGAACCTGTTGTACAGCCGGTTTCTGCATGGAAGCCTATGAGTCTGGACTCTCATTTGCCCGATTCTATGATCAGCAAGGAAACTAAAATTCCCGCATCTGATCAGGAAGCTCCAAAACAGGAAGAAATTCCTGCTATAGAAGAAAAACGGGAAGAAGTAGCTCCACAAATGGTTGAAGAGCCACAAAAAGAAACTGAAACAGTTTCGGAAGAAAAACTTCCGGCAGCTGAAATAGAAATACCTGAAATTGCAGAAGAGGAAAATGAAGAAGTTGAAAATTCAGAAGAAATCATTGAAGCAAAAGAATCTAAAGAAGAAGTTCCGGTTATGAATGTTTCTTTCTTTGGTACGGATATTTCCAGTCTGGCAGTAGATAAAACGGGAAAAGAAGAGCCTGTAGAGGAAATTAAAGCTGAAAATTCAAAGCAGACTCCTGCAGACAGCAATGTTCCCGGATTTATCAATACCTGGCAGAGCTGGCTTAAGATCGACAGACCGGCAGAAGAGCCCGTTAAAAAAGATAAAATCCCCGTTCAGGAGAAAGTGATTGAGGCTTTCATTGAAAATAATCCGAAAATCAGCCAGTTAAAAGACGAAAGTACCTACGTTGTCAAAGAAAAGAATGACGATATTTCCCATCTGATGACCGAAACACTGGCCAATCTTTACTTCGAGCAGAAACTTTACACCAAAGCCATCAAGGCATTTGAAATTCTGATCAATAAAAACCCTGAGAAAAAGGAATATTTCCAATCCAGAATACAGGAAATAAAAGATTTCAGAAGTAAAAGCTAACGGGTTTAAAAGATATAAAAAAGGCTGAGCACAGAAGTGTCCAGCCTTTGTTTTATATATTATCAGCAGCATTTTTACTGCCCCGCAGTTTCCGCCACGCTTTCCGTCCGAAAATAACGACAAGAATAATCAGGATGATGGCAAAAACAGCTGCAATCACTGGCGCTGCCATTGCCAGGATAGACATAACTCCTGCTCCTGCAGTTTCAGTGGTTCCTACGACAGAATTACCCAATCCACCCGTAGTAGCAGTAGAAGCCGCCCGGATCCCTGCAAAGCCGGAACTGATCGTAGCCGCTGTTCCTCCTCCCG
This sequence comes from Chryseobacterium sp. GTID13, assembly GCF_056172655.1. Lineage (NCBI taxonomy): Bacteria > Pseudomonadati > Bacteroidota > Flavobacteriia > Flavobacteriales > Weeksellaceae > Chryseobacterium > Chryseobacterium sp. GTID13. The sequence goes on along the minus strand of NZ_JAOCMB010000002.1, from coordinate 201,355 downwards.
CAATTAAGGCAAGCGCCCACTGTGGAAAAGTTCCCAGATCTGCAAACTGACTGGCAAATAATACCGAGCCCGCCACAGTAGCTAAAGGGACTGAGATCGTATCCAGGAGATGATCCACAAACGGAATATAGTAGGCTAAAATTTCAGCAACAGTAGCAATTCCGGTGGTAATAAGGGCGGGAAGCCCCGAAAGCCACTCAAAATTCTCACTCATTGGAATCCAGTGGAAATAAGAGGCAAGGCTTACTGCAAACATGGGCAGAAAAACCCTGAAGCCTGTCGCAGCAGCCAATCCTATACCGATAAAGGCACTCAGGATGTAAGAAAAATAGGGAACATGATCTAACATTTTAATTTTCAGATTTATTGTTTCCCCTAAAATTACAAAAACTATGCAAGATTTTGTAAAGAATTTAAATGTACACAGAAATTAATAACAACAACTTTTCACGGTCATTTGTGAAAATCTGTGCCATCTGTGGCCGAAAAAATCAACTTTATGCCAATTTACACAAGAAATTAATTGGTAAACTGTTACATTGATAGATTATTACATTATTAAGATTTCTTCTGCATCTGGCAAAGCTTAATAAACTGCTCCTCCACTTCCTGAAATCCGGCAGGCATTTCAGAAGATACCCAAAACATCATGGCCAGGGTCTTTTCTCCAAAAGCTTCTTTAAATAGATCCTTATTCAGACGATAACACTCCCTTAGAAGTCTTTTCACACGGTTTCTGTGTATCGCCTTCTTGAAATACCTTTTAGAAACGGAAACCCCAAACTTCTGGCTTTCCACAGGTAGGTTGGGTTTGTCTTTTAAGATGATAATTCTCAGATTTCCACAGCTTCTCCATTTACCTTTATCGAAAAGTAAAGCAATCTCAGTGTTTTTCTTGAGTTTTTCTTGTCTGGAGTAGGTAAAGTTCTGCATTAATCTTGTTTCACTAAATAATTGATCACTTCAGCTGCAGCATATAAGCCGAAGATCGCCGGAATATAGCTGATGGTGCCGTAAAAGGATCTTTTATAGTTGGTTCCGTCAGTCATTTTAAGGCTTTCTTCCTGCTGAAGTTCATTAGAAAATACACATCTGAAACCCTTATTGATCTTTTCCTTCTTAAGTCTTTTTCGTATTTGTTTGGCAAGATAGCAGTTTTGAGTTTTGCTGATATCCCTGACCATTACTTTGCTGGGATCAGTTTTTCCCCCTGCTCCCATAGAGCTTATCAGTTTTACTTTTCTTTTTCTGGCAGCCTTGATTAAACAAAGTTTTGGCGTAACGCTGTCGATGCAGTCCAGAACATAATCAAACTTATCAGAATCAAGAACTTCATCCATTCTTTCCGGATTGAGGAACTCATTGATCTTGACTAAATTAATTTCAGGGTTAATGTCAAGAAGCCTTTCCGCAACCACTTCCACTTTATGCTTACCTACAGTAGAATGCAGGGCAGGGAGCTGTCGGTTGATGTTAGTGATATCTACCGTATCGCCGTCTACGATCGTCATATTTCCTACACCCGCTCTGGCCAGAAACTCTGCAGCAAAAGATCCTACGCCGCCTAAGCCTATTACCAATACCTTTGCTTTATTCAGTTTTTCCAGTCCTTTCTCTTTGATCAGAAGTTCCGTTCTCTCCAGCCAATACTTATCCATTCTTTATCGTGTCTAAATTTTCTAAAATCTGTTCGTTCAGTTTTTCCAAAGAAATATCCTTTAATTCCGAAACTTTTAAATACAGTTCTTCAATATTAAAAGCTTCATTGTCAGTTTCTAAAAACATCCTGTCCAAAGGTGTATTCCTTACAATATCCTGCAAAGATAAATGATACAAAACAGCTTTTCCAAAACTCAGATAAAAATTATGAGCCAGAAGATCTTCAGCAATCTGTTTTTTTTGTTGAAACCATGAATAATCATGGGCTGCCCGGATTTTTTCCTGAAAGAAATAACTTCATAAAATTTTCTTACACAATGAATAATAATGGGTTTTTTACTTCATTGGCAATCATGATCTGCCTTAAGAAAACTTCTTCCTGAATTTTCTGATCCACGGGAACCAAAGAATCCAGACCGCACTCTCCAATGGCAAAACAGTTTTGAAACATCATACTCCTCATCCATGAAAATTGCTGCTCCAGGTTGTTAACATCAATATCATTGGGATGAATTCCTATAGAATAAGGGAAATCAGGTGGAATTCCTTTCTCAAGATTATAAATTCCGTTTCTGATATATTTTTTATGATGGTGAAAATCAAAAAATTCCATATTCAAAAATAGCGTTTTTCAGATTTAATTTAAAATTATTAAACGAACGTTTATAAATTTGTTAAAAATTTCTTAACTTTACTCAAAGTGCACTTCATGAGAAAAAATTTACAGAAAAACAGATCCATATTCTGGATATTGCTGAGGAGCTTATTGCCAAAAAGGGTACGATGGAACCTCTGTGAGGGACATCTGCTCCAAGGCAAACATTAATGTAGCGATGATTTCCTATTACTTCGGGTCCAAGGAGAAAATGATGTCTTATCTCTATCAGTACCGTGTTCTGAAAACCAGAGAAAATTTTTCCGAGTTTGCAGATACTATCAAGGATGGCAAACCTGAGATGCAGCTGAGAGAGATCATCAAATACATTGTTTCTCAACTATTCAAATACAACTATTTCCACGGATTCGTCACCCAGGAGCTGAGACATACGGAAAACTTAAAGGATGAACTGCTGGATTTCTATCAGCTGTTTGTAAAGAAACTGGATGATGTCATCAAAAAAGGAGTTGCTTCAGGAGTATTCACCTTTACACCGAAGCCTGAAGATATCCTTACTATGATCATTGGTTCTACATTATTCGTAATCAGGAATAAAAACTTCTATGAGCTGTATGTGCCGAGCAAAAATGAAGAAGCCTATGCAAAAGAAGCCGAGAAAAAAGTAAGAATGAATCTTTTACTCAGTGTTTTTGCCATTTTGGGATACGCTGCCGATTAAGATTTAGGAGGTGCAGTCTTAAAATGCGTTAAATGATTATAAATCTCAAAATCCGTTAGTGAAAAAAATATACTTTGCATATTAATTAGATCGGGATACACCGAAAATTTAAAACACTTAAAATAATTAATATGGAAAAACTGGATCTTACGAAGAAATACAAAACGTATTATACAGCTAAAGCCCAGCCGCAGCTGGTGCAGATTGAAAAAGCATCTTTTATTTCAATTTGCGGTAAAGGGGATCCGTCCGGAGAACCTTTTAAAAAGAATATTGAGGCACTGTATTCTATTGCTTATAATCTAAAATTCAGCTACAAGGAAAAGAATCAGGATTTTGTAGTCTCAAAGCTGGAAGGGCTTTGGTGGTTTGATGAAAAAAATACTCTGGAAAAACCATTGATAATAGCCCGGTTGAAGTTCCCAGAAGTGAATGGGAATATCGGCTGATGATCCGTATGCCTGAATTTGTTACCCCTGAAGACCTCTCTCAGGCAATAGAAAAAATTTCCGGTGAAAAGAATATACAAAAAGCCACATCCGTTGAATGGTTTACGCTGGAGGAAGGGCGATCGGTTCAAATCATGCATTTAGGACCATTTTCCACAGAACCGGAATCGTTGAAAAAAATCAGTGTTTTTATGGATAACAACGGACTGTCCAGAAATGGCATACATCATGAAATTTATCTTTCCGACTTTAGAAAAACCGCTCCTGAAAAATTAAGGACGATTCTAAGAGAACCTGTAAAATAAAAATGTTATAAGATAATTTTTACCAATTAATAATTTGGTAGGCAATATCAACTAAAATACGTTAAATAATCATAAAAAGAAATGTATTGGCAAAAAAGTTATATTTTTGCAAATTAGTAGATCGGAAAAACCCGGAAACTGTTGAATTTTTTATATGAAAAAATATATTTTAGGTCTTTTTGCAGTGGCAGTTGTTTCCTCATGCGTAAGCCAGCAGGAAAGAGCAATGAAGAGTGCTGACAAGAATTTTATCTTAAAGGCAGCCAATGAAAATTTTGCCAAAAAGAAATGGAAGAATGCATTGGCTCTATATGACAGGCTTACTAACCTTGTTGCAGGAACAGATGATTTTCCTAATGTAGGTTTCAATACAGCTTATGCCAACTATTATGACAAAAGTTATAAGCTGGCAGGACACCAGTTTAAAAACTTTGCCGTAAGTTTCCCTAAAGATCCAAGAGCAGAAGAAGCAGCTTATATGTCCGCATTATGTTACTATGAAGGCTCTATGGATTATAATCTTGACCAGTCTACTACAGAAACAGCAATCAATGAACTTCAGGACTTCCTGACGAATTATCCGAATTCTGAAAGATCTAAAAATATCAGCCAGCTGATTGATGAGTTGTCTTATAAATTAGAATTCAAAGCCTATGAAAATGCAAAACAGTACTTCAAAATGGCTGAATACAAAGCTGCCAACGTAGCTTTTGATAACGTACTGGAAGATTTCCCAAGTACAAAACTTCGTCCGAAGATTTATGATTACATCATGAAATCTCGTTATGAACTGGCTTTAAAATCTGTATACGATCTTAAAGACGAGCGTATAGAAAGTGCGCTGGCTTATACAAGACTCGTAGAAAAAGAACTTCCTAATACAGAATATTCCAAAACAGCTGTAGATCTTAGAACAAAGCTGATGAAGGAAAAAGAAAATTTTGCAGTCGTAAAAAAACAGACAGAAGCCAGAATTGCAGCATTAACGGCAAGACAGAAAAAAGAAGCGGATAAGATCGCAGAAAAGAATAAAGCGGACCAGCAGGTGAAAGATCAGATCAGCAATGAAAAGAAGGCAATGCAGATCCAGAGGGATAGTGCGGCACTTCAGACCCCTCCGCCGGCAGCCACTTTCAAAATTCAAAGATAATTCGTAAATTTGCCATCTTAAAATAAAATAATTTTCTCAAAATGAGTGTAAAAGATACAAAAGCAGAAGTAAATACTATTACTTACGATAAAGACAAGATTGAAGATAAAGTAGGTTCAATCTATGAAGCTATTGTTATCATGGGAAAGAGAGCAGAGCAGATCAATGCGGAGATCCGTACGGAGCTTCACAATAAACTGGACGAATTTGCTGTGCACAATTCTACATTGGAAGAAGTTTTCGAAAACAGAGAACAGATTGAAATCTCAAAACATTACGAAAAACTTCCTAAGCCTACTTCTATCGCAATCGAAGAATGGCTGAATGAAGATATCTATTTCAGAAAAACAGAAGACAGAAAATAAACATTTGTGTTTTTTATATATGAAGGTCATAAAGGAATCCGTTTCTTTTATGACCTTTGTCTGTTTATAACCGTCTTTATGCAAAAAGAAGTAATTTAGTATTTCAAAAAATTAAAACTAAATGAGTGTTTCCGGTAAAAAGATACTTATCGCTGTTTCCGGTGGAATTGCAGCCTATAAAATCCATTTCCTGATCCGGGATTTTGTGAAAAAAGGAGCCGATGTCCAGGTGATCATGACCCCCGATGCAGAACAGTTTGTTACCAAATTAAGTCTTTCAACCCTTTCCAAAAAACCTGTATATTCAGATTTTTATAGCGATAACGGTACCTGGAACAGCCATGTGGAAATGGCCCTGTGGGCCGATGTAATGATCATTGCCCCTTGTACAGCCAATACATTAGCCAAGATGGTTCATGGCATGTGTGACAATCTGGTAATTGCGACCTATATGTCTGCAAAATGTCCTGTATTCATTGCTCCGGCAATGGATCTTGATATGTACGCACACCCTTCCACCAGACAGAACATTGAGCTGGCAGAAGATTACGGACATATCATTATTCCTGCTGAAACCGGTGAACTGGCCAGCGGCCTGGTAGGACAGGGAAGGATGGCAGAACCTGAAACCATCTTTAAAACCGTTGAAAAATTCTTTACTTCCGGAATAAATCAAAACAGAAGTTTGGAAGGAAAAACGGTACTGATCACTGCCGGACCTACCTATGAAGCCATTGATCCTGTGAGGTTTATAGGAAATCATTCTTCCGGGAAAATGGGGTTTTCACTTGCTGAAGAAGCTTCAAAGAGGGGCGCTAAGGTTATTCTGATCTCCGGCCCGAGTTCTCAGGCAACTGACGATAAAAATATTGAGCTCCATAAAGTAACCTCTGCCAAAGAAATGCTGAATAAAGTTTTTGAATTTTATGACCGCGTGGATATTGGTATTGCCAGCGCTGCAGTGGCCGATTATGCTCCAAAAGAAGTAGCCAAAGAGAAAATTAAAAAGAATGATGACAGCTTAACTATTGAACTGGTTAAAAACCCTGATATTCTTAAAACAATGGGCGAAAAGAAAACCCACCAGTTTCTTGTAGGATTTGCTCTCGAAACTCAGAATGAAGAAGAAAATGCCAGGGGAAAACTGGAAAAGAAAAACCTCGATATGATTGTGCTGAATTCCTTGCGTGATGAAGGGGCAGGCTTTAAAAACGATACCAATAAAATCAAGATATTTACCAAAACAGGAAAGACGGAATTCGATCTGAAATCCAAAGATGAAGTAGCCCGGGATATCCTGGATTTTGTTGAGGCTCAACTTTTAGGGTGATTTATAACGGAACTGTATGGAGGAATAGAAACCCAAAAAATTGAGTTTTAGTTCTTCAACCTGCACTTTGCCAAATTAATGACTAATTTGTCTTTGTTTTTTGTTCGTCGAGCTAAAACTCAATTTTTATTTTTAGCCATAATGCAGGGCGAATTCCACCTCCGTCTTTAGGACTTCCATAAACACCGTTGCCACGGACATAAACATTACCTTTTGAATTGACACTTGCAGAGGTTCGGGAGTAATATCCCGGTGAGCGAAGTCTCCACCAATGGTTTTCTTTTCCAAATTTTGCTTGTCGCTTTTGATTATTTTCATCGTTTATTAACCATTTTTGTTTGTCCTTTCGAGATAAATTTTCGCTGCTGTCACCGAAGTATTTACAAACTTCCTCGAGACTTAACAAAAAAATATTGTCAATGGTTTCATTTCCCCTTTCGTTTTAAACCAAGGGTTATCGTGATTATTGTTTTTTACCGTAATTATTTCTGCTCTTTCAGTTTTGTTGAAAGTTTTGAGAAAATCATGGTTAAGATATTTTCTTAATGAGCAGTTTTCCCAAGTTATATCTAAAAACTCATCATTGTACCAACGTAATTCAATTATTTTTTCGGTTATTATTAGAGCTTTATTTTCTTTAATGTCAAGTATTTGCCATTTGTAATTTCCAAAAGCAATTAAGTCGTCTTTTTTCATTGATAGTTTTGTTTTACAATGATATCTAACATCCAAATTTACACATTACATTGATATTAAGTTTGTTGCTTTTAAGTTTTATTCATTGCAAAGCATCGATAATTCCTTTCTTTCACAATGTACTTATATTTATTAGAGCTTATAAATTCATTAACTTCGGTTTGAGTTATTAATTTTGACCAGTTAATGACTGGTTCATGGATTTAAATTAATTCTGTATGTTTTTATCGTAATACTAAGAATAATTTTAATAAATTTCCGTTCTCAATTTTTAATTAGATAATGAAAAAAATCATAAGCCTATTCTTACTGCTTTTTATATACAATCTGAGTTTTTCCCAGGAACTGCTTGCCACTGTACAGATCAACTCCCAGCAGCTGGGAGGAAGTAACCAGCAGGCCTATAAAGCTCTGGAAAAAAGCCTTAGAGACTTTATCAATAATACCAGCTGGACAGGGAAGAAACTTCAGAATTTCGAAAAGATCAAATGTAATTTTGCCGTTGTTATCGCTGAAAGAGACGGAAACCGTTTCAAGGGAAGCATTGTGATACAGGCTGTTCGCCCGGTATTCAGTACCACCTACGAATCTCCGCTTATCAACCTTCAGGACCAGAGGTTTTCTTTCGAATATGTTGAAAATGAGAATCTTGTATTCAATGAAAGACAGTTCTCCGGCAAAAACCTGATTGATGTGATAAGCTTTTATGTTTACGTCATCTTAGGCTATGATGCAGACAGCTTCCAGTCTTTGGGCGGTACACCATGGTTTGCAAAAGCCCAGCAGATTGCCCAGAACTCTCAGAACAGAAACTATGAAGGCTGGAACGTCATCAATGAACCAAGAAGCCGTACCATACTGATCAACGAAATTATCAACCCGAACTGGAGCCAGTTGCGTTCCACCATGTACACCTATCACAGAGCGGGACTGGATAATTTATTCAACCAGGATCAGACTGCCGCTAAAAAAGTGATCTTTGATGCTCTTATGCAGCTGAAAAGGTATGAAAACTCTTTCCAGCAATCCTATTATTTCAATCTGTTTCTTGATAATAAAAGTGATGAGATCTTCAATATTTTCAATTCAGGAAATAATGGAGGACTTGTGATGAATGATCTTAAACAGCTGATGATGATTTTCACGCCTAAATATTCGGAGAATAAGTGGAGTAAGTGGAAATAAAGACCCTTCGCTTTAAGTTATTGAATACTTAATTCTATATTTGCATTACCTAAAGTAATCAGCTATTATCCATGCTTTCGAGAATTTATATTAAAAATTTTGCCTTGATTGATACCCTGGAAGTATCATTGAATAACGGCCTGCAGGTAATTACCGGAGAAACCGGAGCAGGAAAATCAATTATTTTAGGGGCTTTAAGACTGATCCTCGGCGAAAGGGCAGAAACAAAATCTATTGCCCAATCAGAAGAAAAAAGCATTGTAGAAACAGAATTCGACTTAAATAATCAATTCAAAAAATTCTTCGTTGAGAATGATCTCGATTACGAGCACCATACCATCATCAGACGTGAGATTCTTCCTTCCGGAAAATCCAGGGCATTTATCAATGATGTACCCGTAACGCTGGATGTGCTTAAAGAACTGTCTTCAAAACTGATTGATATCCACTCCCAGTTTGAAACCTCAAACCTTTTCACGTCGGAATATCAGTTTAAAATTATTGACGGACTTTCTGAAAATAAAAAAACGATTGAAGACTATCAGAATGAGTTTTCAGATTTCCAGAGCTTAAAAATACAGCTAAAAAAACTCCAGACCCAGCTTTCGGAAAACAGAAAAGAAAGTGATTACAAAGAGTTTTTACTGAACGAGCTGGAAGAGCTGAAACTTGACGATGTAGATTATGAAGATCTGCAGAACCAGCTTTCCATTCAGGAAAATGCAGAAATGATCTCTGAAAATCTTGTACAGATCCTTTCAAGATTTCATCAGGAAGAAGTAGGGATACTTTCTTTCTTCCATGAAGCGAAAAGTAAACTTTCAAAAATAGCAGAAGTTTCCAATGGTTTTTCTGAGCTAGATGAAAGGCTTGAAACCTCTTTCGTAGAGCTGAAAGACATTATTTCCGAACTCGAAAACGAATCCGAAAAAATAGAGATCAACCCGGCTAACCTTGCTATCCTTATTGAGCTTAATAATAAGATCAATTCCTTATTTCTAAAGCATAATGTTTCTGATATTACTGAGCTGAAAGAGCTGAGAGACCAGTTGGCTGGTGAACAGAAAGGAGCTTCAGAACTTGAGGACCATATTGCCGAGATTGAGGACAATATTTCTAAAAAAGAGAAAACACTCTTGGATCTCGCAGAAAAACTTTCAAAGAACAGGAAAAAATCAATTCCTGTTTTTATTAAAAAAGCTGAGGGACTTCTCAAAAAATTAGGTCTTGAAAAAGCCAGAGTTGATATCGAGCTTCAGGGTGTATCTGAATTTAATGCATTCGGGAAAGAAAATATCCAGTTGCTTTTCCAGGCTAACTCAGGATTTCCGTTAAAGCCGATTCAGACCGCTATTTCCGGTGGTGAAAGATCCAGGGTAATGCTGGCGGTGAAGAAGATCATTGCAGAAAGTGATGAACTTCCAACTTTGATCCTTGATGAAATTGATACCGGAGTTTCCGGGAAGGTAGCAGAAGAGATCGGAAATCTGATGAGAGAAATGGCTTCAGATATGCAGCTTATCGTTATCTCTCACTTAGCACAGGTTGCTGCTAAAGGAAACGATAATTATAAAGTTGTAAAACGCGATATTTCCGGCAAAACCCAATCCACGATTATCCCTCTTAACAACGAAGAAAAACTTAATGAAATTGCCCAGCTTCTTTCCGGAAGCAAGATTACTGAGGCAGCGCTGGCACAGGCAAAAGAATTAATCGGCTAAAAAAACTGTAACATATTTTACATTATATTTACTAATATAAAAACTAAAATATGTTTCTAAAGTTCCTAAGGCTTGAAATTAAAAGCTTTTTCCGTGGTACTTCTGTAGGCGTAAACCTTTTCATGAAGATTCTGCGCTTTATAGCGATACTCTATTTTATGGCATGTCTGGCGGGAGGTGCTTTTGCAGCATTCTTCTATGTGAGGAATGAAATGCATCAGGACCCTTTGATCGTGATTTCAAAACTTTTAATTGTAGCATGGGGTGTAGATCTGATCTTAAAGTACATCTGGCAGGAAATGCCCACCCAGAATATCAAGCCATTCCTGACGCTGAATATTCCGAAGAATACACTGGTGAATTATATGCTGGTGAAAACCTTTCTTTCGCCCCTGAGCTGGCTGAATTCCCTGTTTTTCATCACATTCTCCATCATTGCTTTATTCAACGGGTATAGTGTTATTGGGGTTCTCACCTGGTTTATCGGGATTTCTTTGCTCTTCTATCTTAATAACTTTATCAATATTCTGTTCAATGATAAAGAAACCGTTGTTATTATCATAGGGTGTATATTGGCTGCTGTTGCCGGTCTAGGCTATTATAATATTGTGCCTGTGCTTTCTTATTCGGAGAAATTTGTATACGGCTTTTATCATAGTCCTTACTTAATTGCAATTCCGGCTGTTCTGTTCTTCGGACTGTGGAAAATAGTTTTCAACTATGTCCATAAGGAATTTTACCTTGATCAGGGACTGGAAGCCAAGAAACAATTCGGGAAAACAGAAAATATTGCGTTTTTAAACAAATATGGTGTTATCGGAACATTTATCAATAATGATATTAAAATGCTGAGACGCAATAAAGTAACCAAAGGTATTCTGCTTGGAAGCTTTTTCTTTCTTTTTTACGGAATGCTCATGTATACGTCCACAGCATATAAGACGCCTGCCATGATGATGTTCATGGGATTGTTTGTTACAGGAGGTTTTCAGTTTCTTTTCGGGCAGAGAGTACCCGCCTTCGACAGTTCATATTATCCTTTAATGATGACACTGAATGTTCCGTACAAAGAATATCTTAAGGCAAAATGGTGGCTGATTAATATTGTGACGGCAGCTTCAGTGGTTATTGCATTATTTTATGCCTATTTCGGATGGGAAGTTTATGTCACCTTTTTTGCGGCAGGGCTTTATAATATCGGGGTAAATTCCCAGCTGACCCTTTGGTCGGGAGCCTACAATAAAACCCAGATCGATCTGAATTCAAAGGAAAAAAGAATAGGCCAGAAAGGCAGTTTTAATCTCAAATCTATGCTCCTTCTGATTCCTAAAATGCTTCTTCCGATGGGTGTTTTTGCCGTTACAAAATATTTCTTTGGAATTACGGCCGGGGTTGTGAGTATTGCAATTTTAGGACTTGCAGGATTTTTATTCAGAGAAAAAATATTCGATATCATCGTTAAACAATACAAAAGCGAAAAGTACAGTACGCTGGACGCATTCAAAAATAAAGGCTAACCTATGATTACTATCAATAATTTATCCAAAACATACGGAACTGCAACGGTTCTTAATATTGATCACCTTGAAATTCCTAACGGAGAAACATTCGGGCTTGTAGGAAATAACGGGGCAGGAAAAACTACTCTTTTCAGTCTTATGCTCGACCTCATACAGCCGACCACCGGTTTTGTGAGCATTGAAGATATCAAGGTCAATGAGTCCGAAGCCTGGAAAAATAAAGTATCTGCTTTTGTAGATGATACTTTCCTGATCGGTTATCTTACTCCGGAGGAATATTTTTATTTCATCGGCGAACTGAGAGGACAAAATAAAGCCTCCATCGATGAGTTTCTGAAACCTTTTCATGATTTTTTTAACGGAGAGATCCTGAACTCAGGAAAATACGTTCGCGATCTATCCAAAGGAAACCAGAAAAAAGTGGGAATTGTAGGAGCTGTTATCGGAAATCCGGAAATCATTATCCTGGACGAACCTTTTGCTAACCTAGATCCTTCTACCCAGATTAAACTGAAAAACCTGATCAAAGAACTTTCAAAGCAGGAAGGCGTTACTTTCCTGATCTCAAGCCATGACCTTTCCCATACTACGGAAGTCTGCAACAGAATCGTTGTGGTGAACAAAGGACAACTTGTGAAAGATATTAAAACCAATCCTGAGACATTACGTGATCTGGAACAGTATTTTGCAGATCAGGTGGCTTCACCTTCAGCAGTTTAGCTATTTCAAAAGAAACAAACATATAAAAGCCTCAGAATTTCTGAGGCTTTTAAACTATTTAATCTATAATTCTAAAATTTATTTCAGGCTTCCTACCATATCTTCAGGCTTCACCCATTCGTCAAACTGCTCTGCTGTCAAAAGACCAAGGTTTACAGCTTCTTCTTTTAAAGTAGTGCCGTTTTTGTGGGCTGTTTTTGCAATTTTTGCTGCATTTTCATAACCGATATGGGTATTCAGTGCAGTAACAAGCATTAATGATTTATCTACCAGTTCTTTAATTCTCTCATGATTCGGTTCAATACCTTCTGCACAATGGTCGTTGAAAGAGATGCAGGCATCGGCAATTAACTGGGCAGATTGAAGAAAATTGTAGGCCATCACAGGCTTAAATACATTCAGTTCATAATTCCCCTGCGTTCCTGCAAAAGAAATCGTAGTGTCGTTTCCGAGAACCTGGGCGCAAACCATTGTCATTGCTTCATTCTGTGTAGGATTCACTTTCCCCGGCATGATAGAAGATCCCGGCTCGTTTTCAGGAATATGAATTTCCCCGATTCCCGAACGCGGACCCGAAGCCAGTAAACGGATGTCCTGGGCTATTTTAAACAAAGAAACAGCCAGCTGCTTTAAAGCTCCGTGAGCCTCTACAATAGCATCGTGTGCGGCCAATGCTTCAAACTTGTTTTCAGCAGTAATAAACGGATGATTGGTAAACTTCGCAATATATTCCGCCACCTTTACATCGTAACCGCTCGGGGTATTCAATCCTGTTCCTACGGCTGTTCCTCCTAAAGCAAGCTCAGAAAGATGGGGAAGCGTGTTTTTTAAAGCCTTTAATCCGAATTCAAGCTGAGCTTTGTAGCCTGAAAACTCCTGTCCAAGGGTAAGAGGAGTAGCATCCATAAGGTGGGTTCTCCCGATTTTGACAATATCTTTGAAAGCCTCTGCCTTTTCAGCAAGGGTATTTTTTAATTTTTCAACTGCCGGAATCGTTATCTCTACCACTTTTTTATAGGCGGCGATATGCATGGCAGTAGGGTAGGTGTCATTGGAAGACTGGGATTTATTTACGTCATCATTCGGATGAATTTCAGATTTTTCTCCTAAAGTTCCTCCATTGTTAACATGGGCCCTGTTGGAAATCACTTCATTAACGTTCATATTCGATTGTGTTCCTGAGCCCGTCTGCCAGATTACCAATGGGAACTGATCATTCAGTTTCCCTTCTAGGATTTCGTCACATACTTGGGCAATCATATCCCTTTTCTCTGCGGAAAGAACTCCAAGATCAGTATTAGTATAGGCGGCTGCTTTCTTTAAATAGGCAAAAGCTTCAATGATTTCGTGGGGCATGGAACCTTCCGGCCCGATCTTAAAATTATTTCTTGAACGTTCAGTCTGCGCTCCCCAAAACTTATCTGCGGGCACCTGAACCTCTCCCATAGTATCCTTTTCGATTCTGTAATTCATTGTAATTGAAATTTTTATAAAGTTAATCATAAACGCAGAATCACGCAATTTATAATCATTATAAATATCAATACAGATGACTGATTTTACTCATGCTTTTTTGAGGATGCCGTATTTTTGCACAAACAAAAATTGAATGGATTTTAGATATCAGGATCCGTATCCGATCCAGAAAGACGATACGGTGTACAAAAAGCTTACATCAGATTACGTAAAGGTTGAAAAATTAGGAGAAAGAGAAATTTTGACCATTGATCCTAAAGGTCTTGAACTTCTGGCTGAAGAAGCAATGGCAGATGTTTCTTTTATGCTCCGCTCTTCACACCTTGAAAGCCTGAGAAGAATCATCGACGATCCGGAAGCTACTGATAACGACAGATTCGTTGCCTATAACCTGTTGCAGAATGCTGCGGTTGCCGTTGAAGGTGCGCTTCCTTCATGCCAGGATACGGGTACGGCGATTGTAATGGGGAAAAAAGGAGAAAATGTATATACCGGCGTTGATGACGGCGAATATTTAAGCAAAGGAATTTACAACACCTACCAAAAAAGAAACCTCAGATATTCCCAGGTAGTTCCTTTAACCATGTTTGAAGAAAAAAATTCAGGGTCAAACCTTCCTGCACAGATTGATATCTATGCTAAAAAAGGAGATTATTACGAATTTTTATTTTTAACAAAAGGAGGAGGTTCAGCCAACAAAACATTCCTTTATCAGAAGACCAAATCATTACTTAACGAAAAATCTCTTGAAGAATTCGTTAAAGAAAGAATTTCTGATCTGGGTACGGCAGCGTGCCCGCCATACCATTTGGCACTTGTCATCGGGGGAACTTCTGCTGAAGCGAACCTGGCTGCCGTGAAAAAAGCATCTGCAAAATATTACGACCATCTTCCTACAGAAGGGAACGAAGCCGGACAGGCTTTCAGAGACCTTGAATGGGAGGCCAAAGTTCAGAAAATATGCCAGGAAAGTGCTATCGGGGCTCAGTTCGGAGGAAAATACCTTACTCATGATGTAAGAGTAATCAGACTTCCTCGTCACGCTGCTTCGTGTCCTGTTGGGATGGGAGTTTCATGTTCCGCAGACCGAAATATCAAAGGGAAAATTACAAAAGACGGTATTTTCCTTGAACAGCTTGAACAGGATCCGAAAAGATTCTTACCCGCAACTCCGCCACATTTGGAAGAAGCTGTTGAAATAGATTTAAATAAGCCAATGCCTGAAATCCTGGCTGAGCTGTCTAAATATCCTATTAAAACAAGACTGAAACTAAACGGTACCCTGATCGTTGCAAGAGATATTGCCCATGCAAAAATCAAAGAGATCATCGACAGTGGAAAACCAATGCCTGAATATTTCAAGAATCACCCGATCTATTACGCAGGACCTGCAAAAACTCCGGAAGGAATGGCCTCAGGAAGTTTCGGACCAACCACTGCCGGAAGAATGGATGTGTACGTTGATGAATTCCAGAGCCATGGCGGAAGTATGATCATGCTGGCCAAAGGAAACAGAAGCAAGGATGTTACCAATGCATGTGCCAAGTACGGAGGATTCTATCTTGGTTCTATCGGTGGTCCTGCCGCTATCCTTGCCAAAGACAATATTGTGTCTGTAGATGTGGTAGATTTTCCGGAACTGGGGATGGAAGCAGTAAGAAAGATTGAAGTGAAAGATTTCCCTGCATTCATCATTACGGACGATAAAGGCAACGATTTCTTTGCCAATCTCGCCCATTAATTAGTTTAAAATCAAAATAAATTATAAAATAGGGCTTCTATCTTTTGTGTACAAAACAAAAAAGTCCTATTTTTGCCTAAAATCTTTAAGAGAATGATAACGATTTTATCAGCATTTTGGCCGTTCTACCAGTTCCTTTGGACTATATTCTTTGTAACGATGTTCCTAGTAGGGTTCTGGTGTATCTTTATGTTCTTCGGTCTGGTAATCCCAATGTGGTTAACTGAAGGTCTGAAAGAATATTTCGGAAAAGTAAAACCTTTCGACCCTGAAGATATCAGAAGAAAACAAGTTAACGAACAGGAAGGTGTAGAAGTAATCTTCAGCAATCCTAAAGGAAACGGACCTTTCATCCACGATCACGGACATCATCATTAATTGATTGTCATTGCTTTTTCACCTGAATTCTGAAAAAGTAATATCAAAGCAAAACAACATATACAAACCGCTTAATTTTTTAAGCGGTTTTTTATTTTTATTACCCGTTTCTCAGCTTTTCAGGAGAAACCCCGAATTTTTTCCTGAATGCCCGGGTAAAATTCTGAACGTATTCATAGCCGCATTCAATGGCAATTTCCTTGATCATAATATTCTTGTCGATGATCATTTTCTTTGCCTTAAGCATTCTCAGTTCCGAAATATAATCCGTTACGGTCATATTATACTGGTGTTTGAATTCTTTTCTGATCTTGTTCTGGCTGATGCCTGTCAGCTTTCCGATATCTTCTGCTCTTATATTTTTGTGATAATTCTCATCAATGAACTTCTTAACGGTAAAAGAAATACCCGGCTCTTCCTGGGCCTTGCTTTTTTCATTGAACTGTTCAAAAATAAGAATGAGAAGCTTAATAATTTTGGCTTCAACAAATAACCTTTGCATCATTCCTTTCTTTGAATAGCTGATCAGTTCATTTAAAATCATGTGCATTTCCACGGTCATGGAAGGAGGAGTTTTTTTGTGAAGAAAAATATAATTGTTCCGGATCATATTTTCCAGAATCTCAGCATTCTCTCTGCTCGATTCGGGATCAATAAGGTTAAAAATATACTGGTAGTTGATCTGTATCTGGATATACTTTATAATTTCCTGGCTTTCCGTCCAAAGTTCGGCTGTGCTTTCCTGAGAAGAATAATGGAGGATATACTGGTTTTTTCTGAACATGAGCTTTGTTTCACAGTCATTCGCTTCCAGTGTAATATTAGGGCTCAGAAAAAAAGAAGACTAAAACTCGATTGGCTTTCAATCATATGTAATCTTGAAAACTTTTCAGGCCGGTCGTCTTCCTGCATGATCATCTTGATGTGGTCGGAGCTGAAAAGCAATCCGTTTTTCGAGGAATTCTTCATACACAATGATTTACGTGATGATATATTTTTTGAAGCAAAACCCTGACACCGGATAACAAAAAGTTTGAAAATGATAACTCAGGGTTAAGAATGAAAAGTAATTTTGCGCAAAATTAAATTAAATTTAGAATAATTAAAAATAATATTAAATATGTTTCAAAATTTACATTCTGTGATGCGTAAAATAAGGACAGGTTTAGCTTTGTTGACTATCGCAGGCGGTTATCTATATGCCCAGCAATGGGAAGATGTTGGAAGTGCAGCGGGAGTTTCGGCAGCCGGCAGCAGTTATAATAACCTGGCTGTTGATCAGGCGGGCAATTATTACCTTTCTTATTATGATACTTCTGTAGGTAAAGGCTCTGTGCAGAAATTCAACGGAACTTCATGGGCATATGTAGGAGGTTCGCCGGGAATTACCGAAGGAACGGCAACATTTAACTCTCTGTCGTTAGACGGTTCCGGGAATATTTTTTATACCAGTCAGATCGGTTATCCGGGTTCGGGAATTGCAGCACAGCAGTTTAACGGAACATCATGGTCGTCGCTTCCGAATGTTACAACGTCAGCGGCCAACTACCACGCTTCTGCCGTTTCTCCTTCCAACGTGCTTTTTACGTTTGGAGGTCAGGATTCAGGAACAGTACATCGTTATGTAAACGGAGCCTGGGAACAGGTAGGAAATACAGGATTTTCCAATGGAGCAACATTTGCGGAAATGGTTATAGGATCTGATCAGAAAGTGTACACCTGCAGTATATCCGGCGGGGTAAGAGTATATCAGAATAATACTTCTGCCGCAGCTACAGATGCCTGGAGTCTGGTTGGAGGAAGTATTGTGGATGCCGCTTCGTCTTCGGAACAATACACCTCGGATATTGCTATAGACGGAAATAACAATTTGTATGTGGCTTATGTATCAAGTTCGGCTAACGGACAGAAACTGAATGTCAAGAAATTTGAAGGGAATGCATGGGTGCAGCTTGGGCAGGCTAATTTTTCCAGCGGAAAGGTGCAGCACGTAGCTATAGCGGTTACTCAGTCCGGACAGCCGTATGTGGTCGCCAGCCGCTTTGAAAATGATGATCTTTTAAGAAATACGGTGTATAAATTTGATGCTGCTATCCAGGATTGGGTGACTTTAGGCGGAAATTTTATTTCTGATGGGCAGGCGAAATATAATGACCTTGCTATAGACAGGGCGAATAATTACTTGGTTCTGGCTTACGCTGACAATGTTACCAGAGTAAAAAGAATTCCGTTGGATGGTGTTCCGCCGGGTTGTACCAATACAGATCCGGGAAGCAATGCGGGAGACACAGGATGCGTTACTTTTAATTATCGCGGACAGCAGGTGACCTACGCAACAGTAAGAGGAGGTGACGGAAATATATGGCTGCAGCAAAACCTGGGAAGCTCCCAGATTGCCTCTGCCATGGGTGACGAGAATTCATATGGAGACCTTTTCCAATGGGGAAGATGGGATGACGGGCACCAGCTTAGAAATTCAGCAACAGCAGCTCCGGCATCACCAAATTCACCGGACGGATTAGCCGGCATGAATGCTTTTATCATTGGCTCACCTTCATGGTGGGGAACGTTTGAGGCTACCGATAAATGGACAGCCTCAGATCCTGCAAATGTATCCAAATATGTAGGAGCAGATCCCTGCCGGGCTGTAGGAACAGGTTGGAAAATGCCATCGCAGGCAGAATGGGCAGGTATTGTGAATGCAGAAAATATTGCCAATCCGGGAACCGCTTACAACAGTCACTTGAAACTTCCCGCATCCGGATACAGAAGCTCTTCCAGCGGAGCGCTTACATTTGTAGGGCAGAGAGGATATTTCTGGAGTTCGGATACATCCAATTCAGGAGGTAAATATTTATACATAGGTTCTACCATTGCCAACCCTTCTTCGGGAGCAATGAGAGGACAGGGATCAGCGGTAAGATGTATAAAGACCGCTTCTGCACTTGGGACATCTGATATCATAAAAAATACAGGAACAGTGGGAATATATCCTAACCCGACCAATGGGATTCTTAATATCAAGGCAGATTCACTGATTGAGACTATAAATGTGATTAATATGGCAGGGCAAAGACTTACTAATGTACAGTTTGTTAATAATCAAATCAATATGAACGGACTTCCGAATGGAATTTATATTGTAGAATTAAAATTAAAGAGCGGCCAGGTTTTTTCTAAGAAAATTATTAAAAACTAAGTCCACCTCCGTTGGGTTGATCAACAAGGGCTTTTTATAAACCTTTTGTTGCAGGATTTCCTGATTAGTTTATTTTAAAGGATAGTTCATTACAATTACTTTTCCTGCAAAGACCCGTGAAAACATCCACGGGTCTTTTTCTGTAAATAAAAAAATGAAGGATATAAAGAAAAATAAATCCTATATTCGATAAAAAATAAGATAAATGAAAAAATTATATTCCCTTATTTACCTGTTTATTACAGCGTTTGTTTTTGGGCAAGTCAATTATACGATTGCTCCGAATCCATTTAATGAAACAGATGTTATTACGTTAACGGTGCCAGGTGACCAGGTTGATGAAGCAGCTTGGGGCATTTCGAACAATGCCGTTTATATCTGGTCGTGGTCTCTGGATACCAATTACCAGAATAGTCAGGATTGCCCTACCAATGGCAGCTGGAATAATTCCAATGAACTGAATAAACTTACTTACAATTCAGGAACCGATACGTATTCCATAACCTTTACTCCAACTACTTTTTATGGAAGAACAGGAATCGGAAGATTTGGCTTTTTATTGAAGGATAAAACCGGGTCTCACCAGACTTCGGACACCTTTGTAAATGTTGGGGTTCTAAATTTAAGCATGACGAACCCGGCAGCCAACAGCTTAACTTCTGTTCCGGCCGGAAACTCCATTAATATTACTGCAACAACGAATGTTGCGGCAACATTTCAGCTTAAAGCGAACGGAACAGTGGTAAATTCTACTTCTGTACCTTCACAGTCTTACAGTTTTAGCTATACGGTAACTCAGGATGCCAATATGGAACTGATTGCAACAGCCAATTCAAATACCAAGAATGCCACGTTCATGCTGCAGGTTCCGAGAAATGTAGTTTCTGAAGCCATTCCGGGCTGGATAAGACAGGGAATTAATTACAGCCCTACAGACCCGACCAAAGTAGGCCTTGCCCTGTATGCTCCTTATAAAAACTTTGTACATGTCATCGGAAGCTTTAATAACTGGACGGTGAATGATACTTACCTGATGAAAAGGGATACGACAAACCCTGATCTTTATTGGATTGAGCTGAACGGGCTGACTCCACAACAGTTGTATACCTTCCAGTACAGAACAAATGACATGAGAATTGTTGCAGATCCATTCTCTCCTCAAATTTTATCTTCTTATGATGACCAGTGGATTTCAAGCACTACTTATCCGAATTTGCCTCCTTTCCCGGCCGGACAGAATTTTGAAGTATCAATGTTTAAAACAGGACAGGTTCCTTACAACTGGCAGGTAACCAATTTTCAAAGACCGGCCAAGGCAGATCTTGTTGTGTATGAATTATTGCTGAGAGACTTTACCCAGGAAAAAAACTGGCAGTCACTGATCAATAAGATTTCCTACTTAAAAAACTTAAATATCAATGCCATTGAGCTTCTTCCTATTATGGAATTCGAAGGTAATCTTTCATGGGGATACAATACTTCTTTCCACTATGCGCTGGATAAAGCTTACGGAACTCCCGAGAAATTCAAAGAATTTGTTGATCTGTGCCATCAGAACGGAATAGCCGTTATTTTAGATATTGCGTTTAACCATGCAACAGGACGTTCGCCGTTAGCAAGACTCTGGAATATTGATCCGGATGGTGACGGTTATGGTGATATTGCTGCCAATAACCCTTATTTTAACCAGGTTCCGAAGCATTCTTATAACGTATTTAATGACTTTAACCATACCAGTCCGGCTACACAATATTATGTTGAAAGAAGCCTTCAGCAATGGCTGACGGAATATCATATCGACGGATTCCGTTGGGACCTTACCAAAGGATTTACCCAAAGCTGCTCTGAAAACGATGAAACCTGTACCAATGCTTACCAGCAGGACAGGGTAGATATTATGAAGAATTATGCTGACAAGCAGTGGGCAATAGACCCGAATTCCTACATGATTTTCGAGCATTTAGGAACAGATGCAGAAGAACAGCAGTGGGCGAATTACAGAATTGCCGAAGGAAAAGGAGTAATGCTTTGGAACAAACAGACTGATCCTTACAACCAAAACACAATGGGCTACAAGGAAAACAGCAACTACGACAGGATGAATCATACCCTTCACGGCTTCACTAATATGTCTGCGGTGGGTTATGGAGAAAGTCATGATGAAGAAAGATTAATGTTTAAAAACCTTGCGTATGGTGCTTCTAACGGAGCTTACAATGTAACTAACCTGAATACGGCCCTTGAAAGAATGAAAACTTTCGGAGCCACATTCTTTACGATTCCCGGTCCGAAAATGATCTGGCAGTTTGGAGAGCTTGGCTATGAATTCAGTATCAACCGATGTGCAGACGGTACGATCAGCAGCGGATGCAGAACCGATGAAAAGCCTGTTGCCTTTACTTTAGGATATGATACCAATGCGAACAGAAAATCAGTGTATGATACCTGGGCCAAAATTATCAATATCAGAAATACTTATCCTGTTTTCAAATCAAAAACATATAGTGTAGAATCGAATAACCTTGCGAATGATCCTGAAGGTTTAATTACAAGGATTTATGTATATGACAATTCAATAGCAGGCGTGAAGAACATCGTTGTTTTGGGCAATTATACTACTTCTGCACAGAATGTAGTTCCTTATTTTCCTTATACAGGACAATGGCAGAATCTGATGGATAACTCTGTTTCCACTGTTGCCTCTACCACTGCTCCTATTACACTGCAGCCGGGTGAGTTCCGTATTTTTGGAAATTATGCAGGAGCCTTGTCAACATCTGATGTGAATGCGGCTAACAAACTATCCCTTCAGATTGCAGATAATCCTGTAAAGAACGGTTTGGCAAAACTCGTTTATCACAAAGTTAAAAATGGGGAAATTTCCATTTTTGATATGAGCGGGAAGAAAATAGATTCGTTCAAGCTTAATAATGAAAGTGGAACCTATGAACTGAAAGCCAGTTATCCTCCGGGAACCTACCTGGTTCATCTGAGGTCTGAAACAGGCATGGCCATCCAGAAGATGATCATCAAATAAAAAAAGAGGGATAATGATAGATTGTCCCTCTTTTTTATTGACAGCATAGAAAATATAAACCTCTTTTTTGAAAATTAAAAATATTAGTCTACTTTTGCAGTAGATTTATCAAGAAAGGTGGAGGGATTTGGCCCTATGAAACCTTAGCAACCTGCACGGCTCTAAAAAGTGTAAAGGTGCTAATTCCAACCCGGTATGGGGAAGATGAGAAAAGTCAATATTCTGACAGTAATTCCATTTCTTGAAGTCTTTTATAGCTGCGGATGAGGTCCGTGGGAAATATTTATGATTAATTTACAAGGACAAAGATGAAAAAATTAAGCCTGTCTGTTATCCTGCTGGGAGCTGTTTTGGTTAATGCCCAGGAGCAGGAAAAAGGAACCCAGATCGAAGATGTAATTATTGTAGGAAACCGGAATGCCAAAAGAACCAAACTGGAAACACCGGTTCCCGTAGATGTTATCAATATAGAAAAACTACAGAAATCTGCCCCGCAGACGACAGTTCAGGATCTTCTGAATTATGTGATTCCTTCCTTCAATTCCGTAAGACAGTCAGCTTCCGACGGAACAGAACATATTGATCCGGTGACTTTGAGAGGAATGGGCCCTGATCAGGTATTGGTGCTCGTCAATGGAAAAAGAAGACATACCACTTCACTGGTCAATTATCAGAATACAGTAGGGAACGGATCTGTCGGGACAGACCTCAGCACGATTCCGGTAATTGCTATTGACAGGATTGAAGTGCTAAGAGACGGAGCCGCTGCACAATATGGTTCCGATGCCATTGCGGGAGTGGTAAATATCATCCTTAAAAAAGATATCGGAGCTTCGGCAACAGCATCCTACGGAATCAGCGGAAGAAATGACGGGGAAACCTACCAGGCCGGAATCAACTACGGATCTTCCCTCGGAAAGAAAGACAGCTATGTGAATCTTTCATTACAATTAAGCCACAGAGGAAAAACCACCAGAACCCAAAACCACGATCTTGATATCTTCGGAAGTAATTTTGCGTATGAGTTTGCAGATGATCCGAAGGCAGCAAGAGCAGAAGACGACAGGATTATAAAAGAAAGAGGGCTCAACCGGGATGATTTTAATTTCCAGATCGGAGACGCACAGATCAGGCAGGCCCAATTGTTTTTTAACTCCGAATATCCGTTCAGTGATAGCTTTAAACTGTATTCCTTCGGAGGTTTCAGCATTAAAGAAGGAAAAGGCTTCGGTTTCAGGAGGTTGCCGGGAGAAACAGATAATGTGGTGGCTGCTATTTACCCAAATGGTTTTCAGCCTGTTCTGGGATCGCAGGTGTACGATTTTTCTTATGCCGTGGGAGCCAAATATAATGTCAACAATTGGCTGCTCGATTTAAGCAATACATTCGGAAGCAATACCTTCAATTATAATGTAGACCATACCAACAATGCTTCATTGGGGGTAAAATCTCCTACAAGTTTTTATGCAGGAGCACACAGTTTCCTTCAAAATACTATTAATCTTGATGTTTCTAAGAATATCAATCAGTTTAATGTAGCCTTTGGAGGAGAATTCCGTTTTGAACAGTATCAGATCAAACCGGGAGATGAAGCCTCTTACACCCGCTATGATATCAATGGAAATCCTGCAGTTCCGGGATCTGAAGTGGAGGGAAACGGAGGCTCACAATCTTTTATTGGTTTTTCGCCGGATAATGCACTGAAAAAATCAAGACATTCTACAGCCGTTTATGCAGATGTTTCCTATGATTTAGCTAAAAAATTAAATATAGACCTTGCAGGAAGATTTGAAAATTATTCAGATTTCGGAAATACCTTGAACGGCAAGCTGGCAGTGAGGTACGAATTCATAAAAGACTATGCAATACGGGCAGCTGTAGGAACCGGTTTCAGAGCCCCATCCCTTCAACAGCAGTACTTTAATAATTCCTATGCGGATATCTCCACTTCCGGATTAGGAATCGTCACCAAAGGAATTTTCAGGAACGACAGTGATGCGGCCAGAGCCCTGGGATTTGATAAGTTAAAACAGGAAACTTCCGTCAATGCAAGTGCAGGATTTACTTTGAAACCTGCCAGCCGTTTGTTTATCACGGTAGATGGCTATTGGATCAGGGTAAAAGACAGAATCGTGATCACCAGTAATATTGAAGACCCAAGGCTGGCTCAATATAATGTGGAAAGCGGAAGATTTTTCGCCAATGCTATAGATACTGAAACTAAGGGGGTGGATGTTGTTGTTACCTACGACTGGAAAATTGGTGGCGGAAATTTAAATATCAGCCTGGCAGGAAATTACACAGAAACTAAGATTACGGATTTTCATTTTCCGGAAAACCTGGTTCCTTCACAGGATGAATATTTCGGACCGGATCAGGTGAATATCATTGAAACCCTTTCCCCTAAGACAAAAGCCTCTCTTGGTCTTAATTATGCCGTTGGGAAATTCAATTTCATGGTAAGAAATACGTATTTTGGTCAGGTCATACGGGATGGGTATCCCTTTGGGAAAGTTCAAAACTTTTCTCCAAAAGTTGTTACCGATGTAAGTGTAGGCTATGATATTACGAAAAGTATCAACCTGACGATAGGAGCCAATAATGTCTTTGATGTTTTCCCGGATCGTCAGATCTATGAAAATTCATATTATGGAGTATTTAAATATGCGCCGGTTCAGATGGGAACACTGGGGAACTATTTCTTCGGAAGGCTTAATTTTAATTTTTAACGTTTAATGAGTACTGCTACACACCAGATCGGCTGGAAAACCGCTGCCGCTATCGTGGTCTCCAATATGATAGGCACGGGGATATTCACTACTTTAGGCTTTCAGCTGTCTGATATTACCAACACCTACAGTATTTTCCTGCTGTGGATCATCGGCGGGATTCTCGCACTGTTCGGGGCTTTCTGCTATGCCGAGCTGGGATCTTACTTTAAAGGGAACGGAGGAGATTATATTTACCTGAAGGAAACCTACCATCCTGTATTCGGATACCTCGTCAGCTGGATTTCCCTGATTATAGGGTTTTCTGCACCGGTAGCTTTGGCTGCACTTGCGATGTCAAAATACCTTTCGGCTTTTAATTATACTTTTGGGAACGGCTTTGCCACTGCTGTCATTTTCATTGTGGCGGCAGCCTTGTCATTCAGTCTTAAAGCATCAAGCAGGTTTCATAATTTTTTTACCTTTATCAAGATCACATTTATTATTGTGCTTGTCATTCTGGGGGTGGGACTCTCGGGATCGGATGCGGGAAATAGTTTAGAATTCAGCAGTAGCTGGCAGGACGAGATCATGCTTCCTGCATTTGCCACCTCGCTGGTTTTTGTTACCTATTCCTATACCGGCTGGAATTCTGCCTCTTACATTGCGGGGGAAATAAAAGACGTCCAGAAAAACCTTCCCAAGGCTTTAATTATAGGAACCGTTTTCGTGACAGTAAGCTATCTTTTGGTAAATTTTATCATGCTGAAACATACTCCTGTAAGCCAGCTGGCAGGTAAAGAAGATGTTATGGGAGAAGCAGCGCGTAATATGCTTGGGGCAGGCTTTGGAAAGATGGTCAATGTTTTCATTGCTTTACAGCTTATTGCCACCATCAGCGGCTATTTGTGGGTAGGTTCAAGACTAACCCAGGCTTTTGCGAAAGAAAATCATTTATGGAGGCCGCTTGCCGTGAACAACAAGAAAGGAATTCCTGTAAGGGCCATCTTTGCTCATGCCGTCATTGCTTCTGTAATTATTTTAACGGGAAGCTTTAAGGAGATTTTTGTGTATACAGCCTTTATTCTTCAGCTGTTTGCCAGTCTTTCCATTTCCACCGTTTTTTTCTTAAAAAATCTCAGCGGAAAATATTCAAATCCAATATATTCTACATTTTCCCTGCTGTTTTCCTGCTTTTCAGCATTTATATCCTCTATTTTACCCTTATCCATAATCCTAAAGAAAGTATTATAGGACTTGGAATTGTGGTTTTCGGACTGGTTTTGTATGTTATTGACAGGAAATTTTTTAAAAAGACTGCAGAATAGTTTAAGTTTTGTTGTTCTTAACCTTTATAGGTCTTAATGATCAGAAAATTAGAGATCAAAGGAATTTTAATTTGAAGTAATAAATTCTTATCTTTGCACTCTCAAAAATTGCAGAATGTCTAAATCATTAATTCCAAAACTAGAAGCTATTAAACAAAGATATAATGAGGTTGCAGACCTTATTATACAGCCTGATGTTATTTCAGATCAAAAAAATATTCTTCTCTGAATAAAGAATACAGTGATTTGGGTAAGATTGTGAAAGTTTACGATCAGTACAAAGGTGCTCTTGATGCCATTGAAGAATCTGATGAAATTATTGCTGATGGTTCAGACAGGGATCTTGTAGACCTTGCAAAAGAGGAAAAACTGGAAGCCCAGGCTAAAATTCCAGGACTGGAAGAAGAATTGAAAGTTTTACTGATTCCTAAAGATCCTGCAGACGACAAAAACATCATTGTGGAATTACGTGCCGGAACAGGAGGTGATGAAGCAGCTATTTTTGTGGAAGATATCTACAGAATGTACACCATGTATTTCAAATCAAAAGGATGGAGACATGAAGTGACGGATTCTAATGAAGCGGCAAAAGGCTACAAAGAACTGATCATGAAGGTGGAAGGTGAAGGTGTTTACGGAATCATGAAATTCGAATCCGGGGTTCACCGTGTACAGCGTGTTCCGGAAACAGAATCTCAGGGAAGAGTTCACACTTCTGCCATTACCATAGCAGTGCTTCCGGAAGCTGAAGAAGTGGATGTAGAGATCAATCCTGCAGATATTGAAATGCAGACCTCCCGTTCAGGAGGTGCCGGAGGACAGAACGTTAACAAGGTAGAGACTAAAGTACAGCTGACCCACAAGCCTTCAGGTTTGGTGGTCGTATGTCAGCAGGCCCGTTCTCAGCTGGCTAACCGTGAGCTGGCAATGGAAATGCTTCGTGCAAAACTATATGATATTAAGCTTCAGGAGGTTCAGGGAGATATTGCAGCGCAGAGGAAGACCATGGTTTCCACGGGAGACCGTTCTGCCAAGATCAAAACCTACAACTATCCTCAGGGAAGGGTTACAGACCACAGAATCAACAAATCTATGTACAATCTGGACGCTTATATGAACGGAGATATTTCTGAAATGATAGATGCAGTCATCATGGCAGAAAATGCAGAAAAGATGAAAGGAGAAGAAGAAAATTACTAAAATAAATAAATCAATAAGCTCTTGGATTTCAGGAGCTTTTTTTGCTTAAAAATCATTGAATTTAAACTGACCATGAGAAAAATAATGCGAATTTTATTCCTGATGACCCTGTTTTTTGCTCAAAACTTTTTTGCCCAGACGAAGGCATTGCAGCCTGAGCAGGTATTTGGGTTGTACTTTGATACTTTTGTGAAACAGGATGAGCAGGCACTTAACCGGCTTAATAGCTATCTGATCCCATTCCTTGGTGCTGAAAATACCTATAAAATGGATCTGAAGAAATCTGACCAGCAGGAAGTTCAGAATCTTACAGGATTAT
The DNA here is from genome assembly GCF_056172655.1 of Chryseobacterium sp. GTID13. NCBI lineage: Bacteria > Pseudomonadati > Bacteroidota > Flavobacteriia > Flavobacteriales > Weeksellaceae > Chryseobacterium > Chryseobacterium sp. GTID13. Next base: position 173,532 of record NZ_JAOCMB010000002.1, on the reverse strand, counting down.
TTCTTGCAGATCTTCCGAAAGAGAAAGCCGATGCTTGTCAACAGGAAGCCAATGAATATTATCAAGCGCTTTTAAATAACTTGAAAAATACCCGGTACACATTAAAAAGCATACAGGAAGTAAAAAATGAATTTGCAGAAAACAGCTTTGTAACGGAGCTCAGCGTAGATCTTATTTTCAATGTTCCTGAAAACCCTGCTGAACTGAAAACGGTCAATATAAAGAAAATGACTGCCGGTGAGCTGAAGAATTATTTAAGAAAGCAGACAAAGGCTTTTTCAGGGCGTAAAAAGGAAGTTACCCTGCAGCAGGCTTACAGATTGTATCAGGTAAAAAAGAAGGAAATACTTATTACTGGAACGGAGGTCCTCAGGAATTGGTATGGAAGCTGAACGATTCCTATTTTAAAAGTTTTAACTAGCACAAAATTAAATTACTCAATATAAATATGAAAAATATTAAAATCATTGTCTTACTGATGCTGGCGTTAATCAGCCAAAACCTGCTGGCACAGACGGAGGTAAAAAAGCCCTCTGAGGTTTTTGAAATGTACTTCGGAACCTTTGTGAAAAATGACAATGTTGCGCTTTCTAAGCTGAATGATTATCTAAAGCCGACTGTGGAAGGAGAAAATGCCTATCAGGTAGATTTTAAAACCGTTTCCCAGGATATGATGAAAGAAAGTACAGATAATTTTCTTTCCGCTTTTTCCAAGCCCACGGCAGATGCCTGCAGAAAAGAAGCTGAAGAATATTTTACGGCTATGATGGAAAATTTTAAAAACGGTAAACTTTCCGTTAAAGAAGTAAAAATTGTTCAGAATGAATATATTGAAGACCAGAAAATTGCTGAGGTTACCTATGTCGTAAGCTTCAAAGTTCCTGCAAAGCTTCCCGATGTACCGGCTGGAGATATCCAGAAAGTTAAGCCGGAAGACCTTAAGAAATATCTGGTTCAGAGTGTACAGAATTTTAAAAATGCAGATAAAACTGTAGAAACGGAGCAGAATTTCAGGTTATACCAACTTAATGAAGATGGAAAAATATATTACTGGAATGGCAGCCCGGATGAAATTGTTTCGGGACTGACTGATTTTTATTTTGAAAGTTTCGGATCTAAATAATGATCTTAAAAATAATTAAATAAAGGCTCTGTTTTCAGGGCTTTTTTTATTCCATATACTTTGCGTATTTTTGAGAAAACCCTTGTTTATGAATTTTAAGCCTATCTTATTAACCGCTGGAGTTCTGTTTTCAGCAACTTTTTATTCTCAAAAAATGAATTATCCTAAAGCCGTAAAAGGAAATCAGACCGATACTTACTTTGGTAATGCTGTGGCAGACCCATTCAGAGACCTTGAAAATGATTCCCAGGCCACCAAAAAATGGGTAGATGATGAAGTGGCATTCAGCCAGAATTATCTTTCGAAAATCCCGTTCAGAAACGAAATCAAAAACCAGCTGACAGAAATCTGGAATTATGAGAAAATTTCAGCACCATCCAAAGAAGGAGATTATACCTACTATTATAAAAACGATGGTCTTCAGGCACAGTCTGTTTTATACAGAACAAATAATAAGACCAAGGCCACGGAAATATTTTTAGATCCGAACAAATTTTCAGACAAAGGAACTACCTCTCTTTCCAATCTGTCATTCAACAAAAAAGGAAATCTTGCTGCATATTCCATTTCTGAAGGCGGAAGCGACTGGAATAAGATCATCATCATCGATGCTATTACCAAAAAACAGATTGATGAAACATTGATCGATGTAAAATTCAGCGGAATTTCATGGCAGGGTGATGAAGGATTCTACTATTCGAGCTATGATAAGCCGAAAGAAGGAACCGTACTTTCCGGAATGACCGACAAACACAAAGTGTATTTTCATAAATTGGGAACAAAGCAGTCTGAAGATAAACTGATCTTCGGAGGTGATCAGACACCGAGAAGGTATCTTGGAGCCGGAGTTTCCGAAGACCAGAGATACCTGATCATTTCTGCTGCCAATGCAACCAATGGGAACGAATTGTATATCAAAGATTTAAAGAAAGGAGGTGATTTTGTGCAGATCAATAAAGGATTTGATATTAATGTCAGTATTGTAGATACTCAGGGCGACGACCTTTTCATCTTTACCGATAAGGATGCCCCGAATATGCGACTTGTAAAAACCAGCATTGCCAATCCTTCACCGGAAACCTGGAAAGATGTGATCCCACAGACAGAAAATGTACTGGGAATATCTACCGGAGGCGGATATTTCTTTGCGACTTATATGGTTGATGCCATTGATCAGGTAAAGCAGTTTGACAAAACAGGAAAACTGATCAGAGAAATTGCTCTTCCGGGAAAAGGAAATGTAAGCGGCTTTGGAGGAAAAAAGAAGAAAAAGAGCTTTACTTCTCTTTCAGCAACTATATTACACCGGGAACAACATATAAATTTAATGCAGATTCCGGGAAATCCGAAGTTTATCAAAAACCAAAAGTGAAATTCAATCTAGAGGATTACGTTTCTGAACAGGTTTTTTACACGTCAAAAGACGGAACTAAGATTCCAATGATGATCAATTATAAAAAAGGAACAAAACTGGACGGTAAGAACCCTACGATTCTCTATTCTTATGGAGGGTTCAACATCAGCCTTCAGCCTTCATTCTCTGTAGTTAATGCCATCTGGATGGAAAACGGAGGAATTTATGCTGTACCGAACATCCGCGGAGGTGGTGAATACGGTAAAAAATGGCATGATGCGGGAACGAAAATGCAAAAGAAAAACGTTTTTGAAGACTTCATCGCTGCAGGAGAATATCTGCAAAGCAAAGGATACACATCAAAAGAATATATGGCATTATCCGGAAGATCGAACGGCGGACTGCTTGTAGGAGCCACTATAACAATGCGTCCCGACCTTGCAAGAGTTGCTTTCCCGGGGTAGGCGTTCTGGATATGCTGCGATACAATAAATTCACAGCAGGAGCAGGATGGTCATATGACTACGGAACAGCAGAAGACAGCAAAGAAATGTTTGAATATCTTAAATCCTATTCTCCGGTACATAATGTGAAAAAAGGAATATGCTATCCTTCCACAATGATCATTACAAGCGATCATGACGACAGGGTAGTTCCTGCACATTCTTTCAAATTCGGTGCAGAGCTTCAGGAAAAGCAGAGCTGTAAAAACCCAATTTTATTAAGAATTGAAAAAAATGCCGGTCATGGTGCAGGAAGAGCAACCGATCAGGTAATCAGTGAAAATGCAGATCTTATTTCTTTTGCCCTTTATGAAATGGGAATAACAAAACTGAAATAATTGAATTTGAATTAAAATAAAGTATCGGCCGCTCGAAGAGCGGCCGATACTTGTTATAAGATAGCATGTAGATCGTTGTTTAAAATTAAGAACAGGGATCACAAAGTGAAAATAATCAATTAAACAAGAAATTGATAAAGATGTAAATTTTATATCATTTTATGCATATGAAACGAAAATAATTAAATGGCTAACTAATGTCATAAAATAAAAAAAATAGTCAATTTAATTGAATTTACTTATTTTTTTTGGTGGTGTTATGCGTTAAATTGTTATTTTTGCTATGGATATTTAAAATTTATTAATTCTATTCTTGTAGATCATTATGAAAAAAAGAATTTTACTAGTTTGTGCATTAGCTGCTGGTGTTGCCAGTTTTAATGCACAGAGATGGGAACCTGCATCGCAGAGGACATCCCAAATCAGAAAAGAAGTTGATGTAAAATACTCTTACCGGGTAGATCTGGCATCGCTTAGAAGCATTTTAAAAGATGCAGTAGAGACAGGTAAGGATGCTAAGCCCGTTATTATTTCACTTCCTACAGTAGAAGGGAAAATTGAAAAATTTGCGGTATACAGCAATCCGGTAATGGAAAAGTCTATGGCAGACAGATATCAGCTGGGATCATATGTGGGAGTAGGTGTTGATGACCCTTCTAAATATGTAAGATTCAGTACATCTCCTACAGAAATGCAGTCTATGATCATCAAGAACGGAGAATTCCAGTTCATTGAGCCGATCACTACAGACAAGCAGACTTACGGAGTATTCTATAAGACAAAAAGAACAAGCAGCGAGCAGGGATTCGAGTGCGGAACAGACGAAAAGAATAGCAAAGATATCCAGTTCCTTAAAGAGAACGGTAAAAAAAGCTTTCTAATGTAGGAATTACAAACAGACCTGCAAGTACAAAGTACAGAACTTACAGACTGGTAATGTCAACTACTGCGGAATATACCAATTATTTCGGAGGTGTTCCGCAAGCTGTTGCACAGATAAACACTACGATGACGAGAGTAAACGGAGTCTTCGAAAAAGATTTCGGGATTAAACTTCTTGTTCAGGATTATCAGAATGTTATTTATACCAATGCTGCTACGGATCCTTATTCAGACTCAGATGTGGGTGTAGGTGATGGAGCATGGAATGCAGAATTGATGAATACTCTTCACAACAACGTAGGAGAAGTCAATTTCGATATCGGACATTTATTTGGTGCCGATGGAGGAGGTGGTAATGCCGGATGTATCGGTTGTATCTGTAGTGATGATATGACATTGGATCAGGGATCTCCGGTAGCTTACAAAGGTTCTGGGTTTACTTCTCCTGCCAATGGAATTCCATCAGGAGACTCTTTTGATATCGATTATGTAGCCCATGAATTAGGACACCAGTTAGGAGGAAACCATACTTTCTCCAACAACACAGAAGGTTCTGGTGTAAACATAGAGCCGGGAGGGGGTACTACAATTATGGGATATGCCGGAATCACAGCGGATAATGTACAGATGAATTCTGATGCTTATTTCCACTATGCTTCTGTTAACCAGATTCTTAACAACCTTGATGCTAAGCCAACCTGTGGTGTTTCGCAAACCATTACAACCAATACAGCACCTGTTATTTCTCCGCTTCCAGCATACAGCATTCCTAAAGGAACAGCCTATTATTTAGAGGCTACAGCAACAGATACAGATCCTGTAAAATATACTTGGGAACAATATGACAGTGTAGACGAGGATGCTACGATTTCCGGAGATGCCGGATGGGGCTACAATACACAGGGAGCATTAACAAGATCTTATTTCGGAACCACAAGCGGAAGAAGATACTTCCCAAGTTTACCTTTGGTTATGAACGGAATTCTGACCAATAAAGCAAGCCTACCAAATAATACAAAGCCTAGCTGGGAAACTGTTTCTTATGTTCCAAGATTATTGCATTACGCAGTGACTGTAAGAGATGAGAATCCTCAGAGACCAATGCTTTCTTCTTTAGAAACAACAGTGAATGTAGGAAATGACGGACCATTTAAATTTAACGGTCTTACATCATCTACAACTTTATATAACAATGCATCCAACACAATTAAGTGGGCTGTAGCCAATACAAATGCTGCTCCTTACAATGTTGCGAACGTAAAAATAGATTATACAGCTGACAACGGGACAACCTGGACAGAACTGGTAGCTTCTACGCCAAACACAGGTACTTATACTGCACAGATGCCGGCAAGCTTAACTGGTGCTGTTAAATTCAGAATATCTGCTATCAATAACATATTCTATGCAGTATCTCCTGCAGTAACAATTGGAGCTGCGCCTACTTCAACTACAGCAGCACCAACAGGAGTATCTACTACAGCAGCAGATGTACTTAAAAATTCTGCAATTGTATCTTGGAACAGTGTGCCGGGAGCAGCCTCTTACTCTGTAAATTACAGAAAAACAGGAACTTCAGCATGGACTAATGCAACAAGTACAACCAATTCAATCTTATTAAGCAGCCTTGAAGACGAAATGGCTTATGATGTACAGGTAGCAGCTGTTGTAAACAGCGTACCGGGAGCTTTCTCTTCAAACTATGTTTTCAAAACAAAACCACTGGCAACAGGAGTTAATTACTGTATCTTAAATACAGGTTACAATGCAGTAGGAAACATTGCAAGAGTGCAGCTTTCCAATGTGAATCATATTGATACAAATATCAGATCGTACAAAGATGTAAGTGAGGACCCTGCAAAAGTGATTAACCTTATCAGAGGAAACTCTTATCCTATCACTATTTTCGGTCTTTATACACAGGGAGCTCCTATGACTTATAACGTGTGGATTGATTATAACAGAAACGGAGTGTATGAGTCCACTGAGAAAGTATATACAAGCCCTGCAACAAACTACAGCCAGGTTTCAGGTGGTGTAGGAGTAGGAAATGTATCAGGTAACTTTACGGTTCCGGCTTCAGCTGTCGTTGGAAACAGAGTAGTGGGAATGAGAGTGGCATCTAACTATTCTACTGCATTAAATAATGCTTGCGGTACTAATGGAACTATTCCAAGTGGAGCAGGAAGCGTAATGGATTTCTCAGTGAAAATTTTCGGAAGCGCACTTGCGGTAGAAGAAACTAAAGCAACAAAATCTGAAGTTGAGATTTATCCAAATCCTGCTGATACTTTTGTTGGTGTTAGAAACCTTAAAGGCAAAGCAGATTACAAAATCTATAGCGCAGACGGAAGATTGGTTCAAAGTGGAGACCTTAATGATCAGATCATTAACGTAGCTAGTTTGGCTAAAGGAATGTATGTGATCACTATTAAAGATGATAATAACACATACAATACTAAGCTTATCAAAAAATAATAAGTAACTATATTAATAATGAGACCGGGCATTTGCCCGGTCTTTTTTTATTTAATATCCTGGTGTGTGCCCTCCAGATTTTATATATCATATTGTTAATTTTAATATTTAACATTAAATAAACTTTTTTAATGCTAATATTTATGTTTTAATTTCTATTTTTGTAAAAATGCTTAATAATTTTTCGAAATCACTGTAATTATGAAAAAGAAAATTTTACTGGTTTGTGCACTGTCTGCCGGTCTGGCGTCTGTTACTGCACAAAGGTGGGAACCTGCGTCCCAGAAAACTTCTCAAATCAGGAAAGAAGTTGAAGTTCAGTACTCTTACAGAGTAGATTTGGCATCTCTCAGAAATATTCTGAAAGATGCGGTAGAAACAGGTAAAGATGCAAAACCTGTAATTATTTCTCTTCCGACAGCAGAAGGAAAAATTGAAAAATTTGCGGTATACAGCGATCCTGTTGTAGAAAAATCTATGGCAGACCGTTATCAGCTGGGGTCATATGTAGGAGTGGGGGTTGATGACCCTTCCAAATATGTAAGATTCAGTACTGCTCCTACCGAAATTCAATCCATGATTATCAAAAACGGAGTATTTCAGTTTATTGAGCCTATCACTACGGACAAACAAACCTATGGTGTTTTCTATAAAACCAAAAGAACAGCAAGTGATAATGGCTTTGAATGTACTACGGAAGAAAAGAATGCTAAAGATATTAAGTCACTGGAAATTCATGGAAGAAATAATCTTTCTAACGTAGGCATTACCAGCAGACCTTCCATTACAAAATACAGAACCTACAGACTTGCCCTTTCCACCACAGGAGAATACACCAAAAAATTCGATCCTGCCGGAGGAACTACCAATACAGTAATCCAGATGAACGCCACCATGACCCGTGTGAACGGCGTATTTGAAAAGGAATTTGGGATTAAAGCCATTATTCAGGATATCCCGGCGATCATATATACAGATCCTACTTCAGATCCTTATACCGGAAACCTGAATCTGAATCTGCAGCAGACTCTGACCTCCGTGGTAGGGAATGCCAATTACGATATGGGACACGTATTTAATGCAGCCGGAGGAAACGGAAATGCAGGTTCTATCGGTTCTACATGTAAAGATCCTACGAGCTCGACGAATTTAGCAAAAGGATCCGCATTTACACAAAATACAAACCCGGTAGGAGACCTTTTTGATATTGATTATGTAGCCCACGAAATGGGACACCAGCTTGGTGGAAACCATACATTCTCCCATTCATCAGAAAATTCCGGAGTAAATATAGAACCCGGAGGAGGAACTACCATCATGGCCTATGCAGGAATTACAGGAGATAATGTACAGATGAATTCTGATGCTTATTTCCACTATTCCTCTATCAATCAGATATTAACAAGTCTTGATTCAAAAACAGCCTGCGGAACTTCTGCAGATATTACAACCAATACAGCCCCGGTGATTTCACCGCTTACATCAAAAAATATCCCGAAAGGAACGGCTTATTACCTGGATGCTTCTGCAACAGATGCCCAGGGAGATCCGTTTACTTACACATGGGAGCAGTATGACAGTGTTGGAGCCAATAATACCATTTCAGGAGACAGTGGATGGGGATACAACACTGAAGGAAGCATAGCAAGATCATATTTTGGTACAGCGGGTGGAAGAAGATATTTCCCAAGTTTTGCTGCAGTAATGGACGGAAAGCTTACGGATAAAACAAACTGGGAAACGGTAAGTTATATTCCGAGAACTTTAAAATATGCTGTAACATTAAGAGATGCAAACCCTACAAGACCAATGGTTTCTTCCCTTGAAACTACAGTCGTTGTAGGAAATGACGGTCCGTTTAAATTTAACGGTCTTACCACTTCCTCGGTTTTATACAATAATGCATCAAACACAATACAGTGGGATGTAGCCAATACGACAGCCGCTCCTTATAATGTCGCTAATGTTAAAATAGATTACACCACAGATAACGGAGTTACCTGGACAGATCTGGCAGCTTCAGTACCAAACACCGGAAGTTATACTGCCCAGATGCCGGCAAGTTTAACAGGAGCTGTTAAACTAAGGATATCTGCAATAGGGAATATATTCTACGCTGTTTCTCCGGCAGTTAATGTAGGAGCTGCGCCAACATCTACCTCAGCAGCACCAACGGGAGTTTCCGTGTTAGATACGGAAGTGTTTAAAACCACTGCAAGGGTTTCGTGGAACAGTGTTCCGGGAGCTGCTACCTATTCTGTAAATTATAGAAAAGTAGGCGATGCCAACTGGTCCAATACAACAAGTACAGTGAATTCTGTAGTTCTGACCGGTTTAGAAGACGAAACCAATTTTGAAGTACAGGTTGCAGCTGTGGTAAACAGTGTACCGGGAGCCTTCTCAAACAATTATGCCTTTAAAACAAAAGGGTTAAAAACCGGTATAGATTACTGCTTGCTGACTACAGGAATCAATCAGTTAGGAACTATTGCACGTGTTCAGCTTGCCAATGTTAACTATACCGACGGAACTTTCAGATCATACAAAGACGTAAGTGAAAACTCGGCACAGGTAGTAAACCTTACAAAAGGAACCCAATACACCATTTCTGTACTGGCAGGAAGCTCTTCCAGCTATGCTCAATATCCGTTTACCGTAAATGCCTGGATCGATTATAACAGAAACGGTGTTTTTGAAGCAACAGAAAAAGTAATGACTTCTGCTTCTGCAACAGGAACCAGAACGGAGACAGCAACATTTACCGTTCCGGCAACTGCATACAGCGGAGATAAGCTTCTCAGAATGAGAGTGGCAGGAAATTTCAACAGTGCGTTGAGCAATGCTTGCGGAAATACCAACCAGGCAGGAAGTGTTATGGATCTTTCTGTGAAAATCACAAGCGGATTGGCTGTAAACGATGTAAACACAGTAAAAACATCAGAAATATCGATCTATCCAAATCCTGCAGATACTTTCGTAGAAGTTAAAAACCTGAAAGGAAAAGCAGATTACAGCATTTACAGTGCAGACGGTAGAATCGTTCAGCAGGGTCAGATTGATGGTCAGAGAATTAATGTGGCACAGCTTGTAAAAGGAGTGTACGTAATCACAATTAAAGATGATAAAAACACTTACAATACCAAACTTATCAAAAAATAATAAGGAAGTGCATCAATAAGATAGACCGGGCAATTGTCCGGTCTTTTTTATATACTAAACTTCAGTAAAACTGTGAGTTAACATAAGTTTCATGTTTCGTTCAAAAAAATTAACTTTACGCAGACAAAAATTATTGGAATGCGAAAGACAATTTCTGTGAAAAAACCGGATTTTAATGTAGAACCTCAGGAAAGAGAGGTTTATAATTTTGAAAAAGACGGTCTGGAGTTAAAATCATCTTATACCCCCAAAGATGTTAAGAATGAATCCTTAACACAGACTTCTCCGGGAATTGCTCCTTATCTCAGAGGTCCGTATTCCACCATGTATGTACAAAAGCCGTGGACGATTAGGCAGTACGCAGGATTTTCCACAGCAGAAGAGTCCAATGCATTTTACAGGAGAAACCTTGCCGCAGGACAGAAAGGACTTTCCGTAGCTTTTGACCTTGCTACCCACCGGGGATATGATTCCGATCACTCCAGGGTAGTAGGAGACGTTGGTAAAGCAGGAGTAGCCATCGATTCTGTGGAAGACATGAAAATCCTTTTCAATGAAATTCCATTAGATCAGATCTCGGTATCCATGACCATGAATGGCGCCGTACTTCCTATTTTGTCTTTCTATATCGTTGCTGCGGAAGAGCAGGGCGTGAAGCAGGAACTTCTTTCCGGAACCATTCAGAATGATATTTTGAAAGAATTCATGGTAAGGAATACCTATATCTATCCGCCGGCTCCATCCATGAAAATCATTGCAGATATCTTTGAATATACAGCCCAGAACATCCCGAAATTCAACTCAATTTCTATTTCAGGATACCACATGCAGGAAGCAGGAGCCACCCCGGTACTGGAAATGGCTTATACCCTTGCAGACGGTTTGGAATATGTAAGAACAGGAATTAAAGCAGGAATGAATGTTGATGATTTTGCCCCGAGATTATCCTTTTTCTGGGCCATTGGAATGAATCACTTTATGGAAATTGCAAAAATGCGTGCCGCAAGATATATCTGGGCTACTCTTTTGCAACAGTTCAATCCGCAGAATCAGAAATCTTTGGCCTTAAGAACGCATTCCCAGACCTCAGGATGGTCCCTTACAGAACAGGAACCTTTTAATAATATTACGAGAACGGCCATCGAAGCCCTTTCCTCAGCTTTAGGCGGAACACAGTCGCTGCATACCAATGCCCTTGATGAGGCCATCGCGCTTCCAACCGACTATTCAGCGAAAATTGCCAGAAATACCCAGATTATTCTTCAGCAGGAAAGCGGAATTTGCGATGTGGTAGATGCTATGGGCGGAAGTAACCTTGTAGAAAGCCTTACCCAGCAGATGATCGAAGAGGCTATGAAATACATCGATGAGGTAGAGCAGGAAGGAGGAATGACCAAAGCCATCGAAGCCGGAATTCCAAAAATGAGGATCGAAGAAGCGGCCGCTAAAAAGCAGGCTAAAATCGACAGTGGGGAAGAATTTATCATCGGAGTAAACTCATTCAGAACAGCACTGAAACAGGATGGTATTGAAATTCTGGATATCGATAACACAGAAGTCCGCAGAAAGCAGATCGAAAGACTGGAAAAAATAAAAGCAGAAAGAAATCCTGAAGCTGTCGCAGAAATTCTGAATGATATCCGCGAAAGTGCAAAGACAGGAAAAGGAAACCTTCTTGCATTATGCATAGAAGCAGCCAGAAGAAGAGTTACCCTTGGTGAAATGAGCGATGCCATGGAGGAAACATTCGGGAGATATAAAGCCAATATTAAAACCATTTCTGGAGTATATGCCATGAACGCAGGGAAAAACGAATATTTTGAAAAAGCCCTTCATCTCACACAGAAATTTGAAGAAGAAGAAGGACGCCGCCCAAGGCTTATGGTTGCCAAAATGGGGCAGGACGGGCACGACAGAGGAGCAAAAGTAGTAGCTACCGCATTTGCAGATATGGGATTTGATGTCGATGTGGCCCCATTATTCCAGACCCCGGAAGAAGTAGCCAAACAGGCTGTAGAAAACGACATCCACATCCTTGGGGTATCTTCTCTCGCAGCAGGTCATAAAACCCTTGTTCCGCAGGTCGTGGAAGAGCTGAAGAAGCTGGGTGCAGATGATGTAACTATTGTGGTAGGAGGTGTTATTCCGCAGCAGGATTATGAATTTCTGTACGCCAACGGTGCAGATTTTATCTTCGGTCCCGGAACCAATCTTCCTAAATGTGCCGTGGAAATTCTTGAAAAATTTCTAAATTAACATTCTTATAAAGGATAAATTGCATGGCTTTTGTATAGTTTAATGAAAAATTTCATTATGGCTTATACAGTAGTTTCAGTATTTCCGGTGACTGTAGATACAGAGGAAATTAAAAAAGATTTAAAAGAAAAAGGATTTGACGAAGCAGATATTATTATCTCAAAGTCCAGAGTAGAAAGTGGAATGTCAACTGATCATCAGGAAGACGAGCAGACGAAAGGGTTTTTCGACTATGTCTTTGCGCACGATGCAGAAATGTTGGAGGCCTATCGCAAACATAGTATAGGAAGAAGCAATGTTATTGTGTACACGGATGACCTCGAGCGGGCAAAAGTAGCCAAGTCTGTTTTAAATGAAAACGGTGCACTTGAAGTCTATCGGAGACCGTCAGAACCCCGCGATACCATTCCTGAAGGGATGACAGAGCAGGAATATAACGGGATAATCGCCAAAGCAAGACATAACATTTACTTTCTTGGATCAGAAAGAGTATATCACTCCAATGAAGTTAAAGGAATGGATGATGAGATGGACAGCTTAGGATCGAAAGATTAATCTCTCAAAAATATAAGGCCCGGATAAAATAATCCGGGCTTTTTTTATTAAAAATTTGGATATTCAAAAAAATTAATATATTTGCACTTGAAAATCAAGTTTAACCCATTAAAAACAACGAAGCAAATGTTCAGATTTAATCAGAATTCTACAGTTGGATTACCGCTTACAGTGGTAAGGCTTCGTGGTTTGGTATACTCTTAGAATAATAGTACAACGAAATATCAAAACCCGGAGTCGCAAAGATTTCGGGTTTTTTATTGCGCAATACTTAAACTCAAGTTTTCCCGGAATTTTTTCAATATCAGAAGAACAGAAGCATTGGATTTTTTAGAATTCAATCTATTGTTCCTCATTAAAATCATTCAACTAATATTTTAGTTGATAAAAAGAACATGCACAGATCAAAATTTTGAATCCTGTGTCTGGTATCTTATGTCTTAAAATAAAAACAATGGGAAATTTAAAACTAAAAGGAAAAGATATATTAAAACTCGGTTATCCGAATAATCAAAGCGTCAATGTGGCTCTGGAGGTAATGAAAAGAAATTTTGCAACGAAGAATATTCATCATGTAAAATCTATTTTAAAAGAAATCCTCCTGAACCCTGAAAACTTTGAAAAAGACCTGACTTTCGGACAGATTGCAGAATCGCTGCTCTCATCCAGAAAAACAGAAAAAAGAATACTCAATACCCAGCGTGCTTCCTTCCGGATCTTTGGAAACAACATTTCTGAAGAAGCAAAAAACCAGCTGTACACTGCTTTAAAGCTGCCAATCTCAACACAAGGTGCTTTAATGCCAGATGCCCACAGCGGTTACGGACTTCCGATAGGAGGTGTTCTCGCAGTAGAAAATGCAGTAATCCCCTATGGAGTGGGAATGGATATTGGCTGCAGAATGAGTCTCAGTATTCTGGATATACCGGTTTCATATCTTGATGGAGCAAGGGACAAATATGAAAAAGCCCTTGCAGAGCACACCAAATTCGGGATGTACGAAACCCATAAATCTCATATAGATCATGAAATCTTTGAGAGGGATACCTTCGATATGATCCCGGTTTTGAGAAGATTAAAAGGAAAAGCCATTAAACAGATGGGATCTTCCGGAGGCGGAAATCATTTCGTAGAATTCGGGGAAGTGGAAATCACGGAAGAAGATGACCAGATCGGATTACCGAAAGGAAAATACCTGGGAATCCTCTCACACAGCGGTTCCAGGGGATTAGGGGCAGAAATTGCTCAGTATTATTCAAGAGTAGCTGCAGACCAGTGTCCGCTGCCCAAAGAAGCTCAGCAGTTTGCTTGGCTGGATCTCAGTACTCATCTCGGCCTGGAATATTGGACTGCGATGAATCTTGCCGGAGATTATGCCTCTGCCTGTCATGATGACATTCACAGAAGATTGGTAAAAGCGGTTGGCGGAAGAGTAAAGGCAAGAATTGAAAACCATCACAATTTTGCATGGAAAGAGATTCATAATGGAAAAGAAGTGATTGTTCACAGGAAAGGAGCTACTCCGGCTAATGTAAATGAACTGGGAATGATTCCGGGTTCTATGACGGCTAAAGGCTTTATCGTTCGTGGAAAAGGAAATCCGGATTCACTGAATTCAGCATCACATGGAGCGGGAAGAGCCTACTCAAGAGGAGAATGCAGAAGCCTTTTCACCCAGAATGATATCAAAAAAGAGCTGAAGCTGAAGAAAGTTACTCTGATGGGAGGAAATACAGAAGAAGCACCAATGGCTTACAAAGACATTCATGAAGTAATGAATGCACAGAGTGATCTGGTAGATATTCTTGGAACATTTCAACCCAGAATTGTGAGAATGGACAAATAATGAATCTTAAACTTTACAACCTTATAGGTTTCAAAAACCTATAAGGTTTAATAAAGAATTATTTTAAAATTAAAAAAATGGGAGCACCTCATAACATAAAAAGATACGGAGAAGTCTGGCCGGAATTCAGAATCCTGCACGGACTTGAAATTTTGAATAAATTAAAAGATAAAGTCATTATATCAGGTGGCTGGGCCTGGCATTTTATGTCAGAAGAAGGGCATACGGAATATAAACATGCCCATGATCACAAGGATATTGATGTTTTTGTAAGAAAAGAAAATGCAGCGCAAGCTGTGATGATCCTTCAGCAGGAAGGATTTCAGAAAGTATGGACACGGTATGATCATTTGCAGAGTGACGAAAATTTCCGCAGATACGAGAAAACAATAGAGCCCGAAAACGGAAAGCCTCACAGGATTACCATCGATTTTTTTGAAAGAAATGATTTGGAAACTTTTGAAATCAATGGCTTTACTGTGGTTAAACCGGAACTCTTGCTGACATTTTACAGGAATATTCATTCCAGCGACAAATGCTGGGCCGTCATGGCTGCCAAAGAATTATTACAGAAAGGCATTGATCCTGTAGGACATCCTGCGTTAAGCGCAATGCCAAAATTAAATTAAAAAATGGAAAAACTTATACAAATAACTTCAGGAAGAGGGCCTTTGGAATGTCAGTGGGTAACTGCAAAAGTTCTTAAGGTCTTCCTTGAAGAAATAAAAAATAATAAAATAGATTATGAAATCATCCACCGGGAAAATGGTGATGAAAATCTGACCCTGAAATCCGTAACCATTCTTTTAAAAGCAAAAGACCTGACGGAGTTTTTAAAAACATGGCTGGGAAGCATATGCTGGATCGGGAAAAGTACATTCAGAAAGTTGCACAAAAGAAGCAATTGGTTTATCGGTGTTTTCGAGCTGGAAGGACTCGAACAGATCCATTTTAGCGAAAAAGATATTCAGTTTCAGACTACAAGAAGCCAGGGAAGCGGAGGCCAGAATGTGAACAAAGTCAATACAGCTGTTCGCGCGGTTCATATACCCACAAAGGAAAGTGTATTTGCACAGGATTCACGTTCGCAGCTGGAGAATAAGAAGCTGGCTGTTATGAGACTGAAAGAAAAAGTGACCGGACTTTATATCAAACATCTTGAAAAAGAATGCAGGATACCTGGAACAACCACCTGCAGGTGCAGAGAGGAAACCCGGTCCGTACATTTTCCGGAACAGATTTCAAAAAGAACCATCAGGATAAATCATTCAAAAAACAAAGAAATATCCTGAAAAAAGAACTTAAAAACAATAGACATGACCTTAACTAAAAGTAAATATTATTTCGAAGCACTGGACAATTATCCGTACAGCCTTCCAGATTGCCTGGAAGCGCTGAACTATGCCTTGTCCTATGATCCTGAAGATGCAGACAGCCTCTGCCTGATGGGTAGAATTCACAGTGAAATGCTTGCCGATTACGAAAGAGCAAAAATCTATTTCGAAGAAGCTATGCAATGCAATATAACCAATCTCAATACACCCCAGCATTATATAAAATGCCTTCTGGATAATGAAGATCTTGACGAAGCTGAAAAACTGATTGGTTATGCATTAGAAATAAAAGGAATAAACAAAGCAAGAATATTGATACAAAAATCGCTGTTGTATGAAATCCGATTAGAGTATAAAAAATCGCTGGAACCATTAAAAGAGGCGAGAAAATACAGTTATAACCAGGCAATGTTAGACTTTTTGAAAAACAGAGCCAGGTTTATAAAGAATAAAATGGAGAAAAAACCTGGAAAAAAAGCTAAAAAATAATTAAATACCATTTTTATTAAAAATGGGAGGTAATGTATCTTTTATCATAAAAAAATCATAACTTTAGTACGGGAAAAACAACGTTATGGATAAAAAATTATTTTTATGGCCGGTGTCGGTGGCCGTGTTCTTTGCTTTTGGCAAAATAAATGCACAAAATTCGGACCGGCTTATTCAGGATTATTATCAGAAAAGCGGGCAGCTAGCCCAGAAAAATGGCACCAGCAGTAAAGCCGGCGTCATTATTCTGAATGAAGATCCTTCTAAAAGTCTGGGCGTAAATATCGTAAATGTTCAGCAGACCTTTGACGGGCTTAGAGTGTATAATGCTCTGGGAAAAGTGATGATCAAAGAAAATAAGGTGATCTCCGAAAAAAATGATTTTAAAAAGAATATTTCTGTTGCCAGCCAGGGAAAAGCTAAAGAACGCTTCTCAGAAGATCTTCTTAAGCAAAAACTGAATCTGAATGAAATTTCCAAGGTAGATTATCTTCCTGATGTATATTTTGAAAAAAACGGAGTCTATGTTTTGGCTAAAGAATTATTTGTTTCAGATAAGAAATCATCCGATGTATGGCATGTCATTGCTGATGCAGAGACAGGCGAAATTCTTACGAAAGATAATTTAACCCTGGACTGCAATTTTACTCATACAGATAGTTCGGATCATGGTTCGGAAATAAATGCAGAGCAGTATCTGGTATCAGAAGAAACAGTTGCAGGGGCAATGAATCAGCCTTTGTCAGGCAATCTTTTGGTGCCCACTAATGCTTCTTATAATGTTTTTCCGCTTCCTGTGGAAGCACCTACATTTGGACCCCGTGCAATTATTAATAATCCATGGGATATAACGGTATCTCCGCAGGGATGGCATTCTGACGGAACCAATAATTACACCAATACCAGAGGAAATAATGTTTATGCCTATTCGGATCAGACAAATTCCAATACTGCAGGTTATTCACCAAGTGGCGGAGCTACTTTAAATTTCGATTTCCCGTATGCAGAAGGGAGGTACATCAATCCTTTTACCCATAGAGATGCTGCCATCACCAATTTGTTCTATATGAATAATAAGATGCATGACGTCTTTTATAAATTCGGGTTTACAGAGTCGGCAAGAAATTATCAGACCAACAACTTCGGGAACGGGGGAATGGGGAATGATGCTGTAAATGCTGAAGCTTTTGATGGAAGCGGCCTGAACAATGCCAATTTCAGTTCGGGATATGAAACCATCATATCAGGTGTAACCTATCTTCAGGCTCCAAGGATGCAGATGTATCTTTGGGACAGGGCGCAGACTACTGCAGATCCTATCTCCAGATATCAGTATAATTCCCCTTCAACAGCGGTAAGCAGACCAAAAGTAATGACCGGAAGCGCATCTTTCGGACCTCTTTTGTTTGATGGGCAGACTGTGACAGGCGATCTTGCTGTTTCAGTACCTGCAGATGCCTGTACCCCACCTGCAGCCGGAAGCCTTACCGGTAAAATTGCAGTGATAACAAGTGTAACCTGTGAATATGGACTTAAAGTATTGAATGCACAGAATGCCGGGGCAATAGGCGCCATCGTTTACAGGCCTTCTACGGATACCCCTGTCAGCATGGGAGCAGGAGCTTCAGGAAGCCAGGTGAACATTCCTGCCATCAACATCGGAAAAACAGAAGGATTGTATATGGTGACGGAGCTTGGAAATGGAAATACGATCAATTTGACATTAGGAAATGATTTCAATGGATTCAAACATTCCAGCCTTGATAACGGTATCATAGCCCATGAATATGGACATGGTATTTCAAACAGGTTAACAGGGCAGGGATACAGCTGTCTTTCTACAACCAACAGTGCAGAACAGATGGGTGAAGGATGGTCCGATTTCTTTGCATTAATGCTTACGACAAGACCGGGCGATACTTCAGCTTTGGCCAGAGGAATGTCAACCTATTCGGCAGACCAGCCAACAACTGGAGGCGGAATCAGGCTTGCCAAATATTCTCCTGATTTTGGGATCAATAATTATACCTATGGAAGAACAAATACCGTTTCAGGTCCTCATGCCATAGGATTTATATGGGCGACCATGCTTTGGGATTTAACGTGGAAATACGTAGAAAAATATGGATATAACAGTGATGTACTGGCAAGCACAACTTCCGGAAATGCAAAAGTTCTGCAGCTGGTTGTGGACGGTCTTAAGTTACAGGCCTGCAGCCCTACATTCATTGATGGGAGAGATGCCATACTTCAGGCAGATGCCGTAGGAAACGGAGGGCTTGACAAATGTATGATCTGGAAAACATTTGCGAAAAGAGGACTTGGCGTTAATGCTTCAGCAGGAGTTAAGGCAACCGCCAATGATCAGGTGGAAGATTTTACTGTTCCAGCGGAATGTAATGCGGCATTATCTACTCAGGATGTGAAAACAGCAGATCATAAATTTATTGTATTTCCAAACCCGACCTATGATGAATTCTTTGTTGGGAATTTAGATGGGTCTTCTCAGGATGTACAGATAAAAATGTTTGATATGTCCGGAAAATTAGTCTTTTCAGATGCCAGAGATCCTCAATCCAAGAAAGCAATTTCTACCAAAGGATTCCAAAAAGGAGTGTATATGGTTCACATCAAGCAGGGTGAAAAAATTCAGACTGAAAAACTCATTGTAAGATAAATTAATGAGGTATAAAATCGTGGAAGAGACCATTTTTGGTCTCTTTTTTTGTAGCTTTAACTTATGAAGCCCTATATTATCTTCTTCCTGCTGATCATTATTTCATGCAAAAAAAATGATTCAAAACTGACGGTTAAACCAAAAGATCAAGACCTTAATTTAAGATATGAAGTTTTAAATCAATTAATTGATAACGATAGTTTATCATTTGAAAAGAACTCTTACATCCTTGTTAGTACATTAAGAACAGTTTATCTTAATAAGGATGAAAATAATGATGAGCCCAGACCGTTGGGATTTGTTCTGGAATATGACTCGGTTTTTTCGAAAAATGATTCTGCCTACTATAAAAATCAGGAAAAAATAGTAGCTGATTTTAGACTTGATAAAACTAAAATTCACGAAAAACTGCGGTATGTAACTGATGAAGAGCTTCATAAACTGGATGAAAATAGAAAAAGTGATTTTTGGACTGAGTTTAATAAAAAATTTGGAAGTACCTGCATTCGAAGTTTCTCAGTGCCTTTCTTTAATAAAGATAAAACAATGTGTATTGTGCAAAGCTCAACTTCCTGTGGCTATTTAAATGGAAGCGGATATACAGTCGTTTATAAAAAGATCAATGGAAAATGGGTTGAAGTTAAAGCGCTTCAGAATTGGATTAGCTAGGATATGAGAATAAATTATACAATAAAAACACTTCAGCTAAAAGAAACTTTCTCAATTGCCTATGGAAATTATGACACGAGAGAAGCCCTGCTGATTGAATTATCTTATTTAAACTGCAAAGGATACGGCGAATGCGTTGCCATAGATTATTATCAGATTGATCTGAAAAGCCTGATCAGCAGATTAAAAGAAATACAGCCTTTACTTGAGAAACAATCTGTCGTTCATCCGGAAGAATTTTTCCGTTTTCTGTCAGGGCTGGATCTGCATCCGTTCCTGGTTTCTGCCTTAGATTGCGCCTACTGGGACTTATTTGGAAAACTTGAAAATAAAAGCTTTACTGAACTGAACAGTATTCCTTTGGGAAATCTGGTCCAAAGCTCCATCACCATATCAGTCGGAAATGTGGACGAGCAGATTAAAAAGATTGAAAAAAGCAGCTGGAACAAATTTAAAGTAAAATGTAAAGGACTGAATAAAGACAATATTGAAAAATTGTTGAGGTCAAATCATAATATTGCATTAGATTCCAATGCCAGCTTCACAGAGGAAGACTGTGTCTGGCTCCAGGAAAACAGTGAAGTTCAGAAGTTTTCGTACCTGGAACAGCCGCGGCCGGTGGACCAATATAAAATTTTAAAAAAGGAAGGTTTTGCCAACTGGATGGCGGATGAGGACTGCCAGAATATAGATTCACTGGAAGAATTAATCCCTTATTATAAAAGCGTTAATATAAAGCTCATGAAATGTGGCGGATTGACCCCTGCACTGGCAATGATCGCAAAGGCAAAAGAACTGGAATATAAAATTATGATCGGCTGTATGACCGAATCTACGGTTGGAATCTCCGCTGCCTGCCTGCTTGCAGGACTCACTGATTTTGCCGATCTGGACGGCGCCAACCTGATCTCCAATGATTATGCCTCAGGAAGTTTTGTAGAGAACGGGAAAATAATTCTGTCCGGAAAACCGGGATTGGGAATTGTCTTAAAATAGCCCAAAAAAGTTGAGGTATAAGCTTTTGCTGCTTATACCCTCAATTTTCTGTTTTTTAACTTTGGAAACCCTATTTTTTATTCACAGAAATAAGGTAATCATACACCATCTGGTGCTGATCAGTGCTTAATTTAGCTTTAGGGGCCATTCTGCTTAAAGTTTTAATCCATCCCTGATCATCATGCTTGGCAGGATCCGGAAGTTTGTGGCATTTGGCGCATGAATTTTCAAAAATGGTTTTACCCTGAACCAGCTTTTCAGATGCAGTGTACTTTGGCCCTGTTACAGCGGTACTTTTAGGTCCGCAGGATACCATGAATGCTGCACCTGCGATCATGCTTAGAATTACTTTTTTCATATCCATATCTTGACTTTTTGGTTATTTTTTTACAGAAACAATATAATCATATACCCATTGATGCTGCTCGTCCGTAAGTTTTGCCTTCGGTGCCATTGAATTCATAATTCCGACCCACTGTACAGAAGTATGCGATGCAGGATCCGGCAGTTTATGGCATCTTGCGCAGGAATTTTCAAAGATTGTTTTTCCCTGTGCTATTTGCTCTGCAGTAGATACGGCTGGTCCTACAGGTCCTGCTGTAGAGGCTTTGGGAGTACAGGAAGCCAGTAAAATGCAGGTAAATAATGCAGCCGCGGATATTTTTTTCATGTTTCTTAAATTTTGATTGATAACAAATGTAGGAATTTCCCTCTCCTGTTGATAAAGCAGCCTTTAGTTTTAATTTAGAAGAAATAAAATTAATGCCCGTTTGTAGGGGAGTTTGAAGGTTATTTTTATATTTTTGAATCAATGAAATTTTCTACAGAAGAACTCATCGATGGAATACAGTCAGGCAACAAACGCCTGATCGGGAAAGCTATTACATTAGTTGAAAGCAAAAAATCCGAGCACAGAACCCAGGCAGAAGACCTTCTGAAGAAAATAATGCCTTTTACAGGGAATTCCGTAAGAATAGGAATTACCGGGGTTCCCGGCGCAGGAAAGTCCACATTCATTGAAAATTTCGGGAGACTTGCTATTGCTAAAGGTAAAAAAGTAGCTGTTCTGGCTATTGATCCAAGCTCCTCGATCAACAAAGGGAGTATTCTGGGAGACAAAACAAGGATGGAGGAACTTGCCAAAGAAGAAAATGCCTTTATCCGTCCTTCCCCGAGCTCCGGGTTCCTGGGAGGCGTTGCCAACACCACTTTTGAAACGATGATGATCTGCGAAGCCGCTGGTTACGATTATATCCTGATCGAGACAGTGGGAGTAGGGCAATCCGAGGTTCTGGTAGCCGATATTACCGATGTATTTTTATTCCTGAAAATTATTGGAGGCGGAGACGAGCTGCAGGGTATCAAACGCGGAATTATGGAAATGGTGGACCTTATCTTCATCAATAAAGTGGATCAGGACAATCTGCAGAAAGCAAAAAATACAAGACTGGAGCTGAAACGGGCGTTGGATTTCATTCCTCCCAAAGAAAAAGGCTGGAAAATTCCGGTACTATTAGGTTCTGCGCTTCACAATGAAGGACTGGGAGAAATTTACCGTAGCATTGATGAGTTTATAGAACTTAAAAAGAAGAAAGGGCGCTTTAATGAAGTCCGTACCCTGCAGGCAGAAAAACGCTTTGAATATTGGGTTCAGGAGTATATTCTTGCCATGATGAAAAGAAGCGATTCCGTAGAGGCAGCTTATATACAGCACAAAAAAAATGCTTCAGAAATGGTTTCTAATCCCAGCACTGAAGCAAAATTATTTGTTGAAAAATTTTTGTCTAAAGACTAAAATTTATCCTTTTCTTTTGGGGATTCTTCATTTTTCGAAATATATCCGTCATACGTAATAGGCTGTCTGTCATTACTTCTCATAGAAACAAATGCTTTTCCGCTTTTAAAAACTTCTACAATAATTTCGTCAACGTTTCGTCTGTCATTAGGTTTGATCTTTAAAACCCAGTTTCCTTTTTTGTTCTGGGATTTGCTGATTGTGAAATCTTTGGAGGTAAAACGGTAGCTGTTATCAGCGGTATTGTATGAAGGATTGAACTGTCTTCCGAAATAGGGAAGAACCACTTCCATATTATTTTTTTAAGCTCTATCGTATAGTTTTCGCCATCAAGCTGAAGCATTCTTGTAGACGGTGCATTCTGTATAGATCCCATTACATTAATTACATCATAGTTCATAGGATTTGCATGTTGTGCATGAAAAGTAAATTCATCGGAACTTACAAGTGCATCAACCGTTTTGGAATCTAATGAAGCCTGTGAGGAACAGCTTTGGAATAAAAAAGAAATCCAAAAATAAATATAAGTGAAATATACTTTTTCATAACCGTAATAATTGTTAAATTTAAATAGCAAATTGTATGCAAATATATTCCTTCTGAACCATTTTGGAATAAAAATTGTAAATGTTGAATTATTAACACTCAAACAACTATGAAATTTACACATCTATTAGGAATAGGAGCAGTTGCCCTCTCAACTGTAGCTTGTACTACCAACCCGATTACGGGCAGATCTTCATTACAGATTGCCAATAATTCGGAAATCTTGACGATGTCTGCACAGGAATATAAAACGACATTGTCTAAATCTAAGATCATCACAGGAACTGCAGATGCAAAAAGAGTAACGAGTGTAGGAAGCAGAATAAAAAGTGCAGCAGAAAGATACTATCAAAGCATAGGAAGATCCGCAGATCTTGCCAATTACAACTGGGAATTCAATCTTATACAAAGCAGTGAGTTGAATGCCTGGTGTATGCCTGGCGGAAAAGTAGCTGTTTATACAGGAATTCTTCCGGTTACAAAAAATGATAACGGTCTTGCAGTAGTAATGGGGCATGAGGTGTCTCACGCTTTGGCCGGACATGGTAATGAAAGAATTTCACAGGCTATGGTAGCGCAATATGGAGGCTCTATTTTGGGCGGAACCATTTCCAATTCACAGTGGGCCGGTATTTTCGAAAAAGTGTATCCTATCGGATCACAGGTTGCCCTGTTGAAATATGGAAGAAACCAGGAGTCGGAAGCAGATCAGATGGGGCTGTATCTTATGTCTATGGCAGGATACGATCCAAGAGAAGCAATCCCTTTCTGGAACAGGATGGAAGCGGCCTCATCAGGAGCAAGACAGCCTGAATTCCTTTCTACCCACCCTAATCCGGAAACCAGGATATCAGATATCAATAAAAACCTTCCGAAAGCTTTGGAATATTATAAAGCTGCAGGAGGGAAGATATAATTATTCAGAAATTTAATCTTGTATAAAGCCTTATTTAATTTTTCACTAAATTGGGTAAGGCTTTTTTCAATATAACCACTTAAACACAATATTTATGAAAAGTTTATCAATTACCGGACTTATACTGCTTGCCGTTTCGGCATTGCTTTTTTATCTGACCACTGACTTTACGGTAGGAGGAATTACCATCTCACATATGATGGGAGTAATGGCCGGAGTGGGAATTGGTCTTATTATTGGCGGAATGGTAGGGTATGTAAGTAAAGGAAGTGCAATAAAGGCTGAAGAGAAAAAAGAGAATTCAAACAATTACAGAAAGAAAAAGAAGAGCTGGAAAAGCAGGCGGCAGAAATTGCCAGACGCGAAGCAGAACTTCAAAAAAATCAAAACCCTCAAATTTAGAACTTTGAGGGCTTTTTTATAGTGTTATTTTCAAATTATTTAAACTTATAGCCTACTCCTACTAAGAACAGGTTAGGTCTGTTGTCATATCTGATTTCCGAACCGGAAACCTTATTGATGAAGTTTCTTTCGTCTTTGCTGAAGGCTCCTTCATATCGGGCATTAATGATCAGCTTTTTGATTTCAAGTTGAGCACCGAACTGGTATCCTACTGTGAAATCGTTTTTAGCATTTTCCTTAAAGTCGTTGTAAGTATTGTCCTTGCTCAGATTATAGCTGGCAACAGGTCCTACAAAAACGCCAAGCATATCTCCCAAAAGATTGTAGCCTAACAAAACGGGCATATCAAGACGGTTGCTTTTTACATCAAAAGTAGTATTTTCCGTAGTGAATTCATTTTTGAAATGCGTGTAGTATAATTCAGGCATTACATATAATGAACCCGGAAGCCCCACTTTTAGTGAAAGCCCTACATTAAAACCTGCATTGTTCTTTCCTGTTCCTTCAATGGCATCATTTACCGTTCCTTTAATGTTTTTCCAGGAAGGAGAGCCTGTCGGGAATATCAGGTTAGCTTTTCCTGCCAGAGAAATCTGCGCGGAAGCAAACATTGAAAAACCGATTAATGCTATACTAAGTACCTTTTTCATTATCATCTATTTTAGTGATTGTATTTTCAATCGTTTTATTATTTTCAAGTAAATATTCTCTCAGTTCTTTAAACAGTTCTGAAGAATAAACGAAGTCAATAAGATTTTTATTGCCCGCAGTAATCAGAATATCCTTATTCCCTTCCCATTCTTTAATTCCTAACCTCAGGTACACAATTTTCTCACCAATGGTCATCACGGAATTCATATCGTGGGTGTTGATGATGGTTGTCGTGTTGTATTCTTTGGTGATTTCGAGAAGAAGATCATCAATTACATTGGATGTATAAGGATCCAGCCCGGAATTCGGTTCATCACAGAAAAGGTACTTCGGGTTGTTCACGATAGCTCTTGCAATGGCAACCCGTTTCTGCATTCCCCGGAAATTTCAGAAGGGAATTTTCTGCCTGCTTTATCAAGGTGTACCCTGCCTATTACTTCAAATACCCTTTTCTTTTTCTCCCTGAAAGTAAGGTTGGTAAACATGTCCAGCGGGAACATAATGTTCTCTTCCACCGTAAGGGAATCAAAAAGTGCACTACCCTGGAATACCGTCCCGATCTCAGAACGGAGGTGCTGTTTTTCGTCCCTGGTCATTGTATTAATATCTCTTCCGTCAAAAAGGATTTCTCCTGATGAAGGCTGATACACATTCAGTAAGCTTTTCAGGAAAACCGTTTTCCCGGATCCACTCTGCCCAATGATCAGGTTTACCTTTCCCTTATCAAATGATGTTGAAATTCCCTTAAGTACTTCAACTTCATCAAAACTCTTCTTAAGATCTTTTACCTCAATCATCAGCTTAATATTAATTGGGTTAAAATTAATTCCGAAATGATAATAAATACCATCGTCCACACTACAGCCTGTGTACTGGCTCTACCCACTTCCAGCGATCCTCCTTTTACATTATATCCGAAATAAGAAGGAACTGTGGCAATAATAAAAGCAAATACTATGGTTTTTATAAATGCGTAATACACAAATAAATTCGGCATATACATCTGGATACCTACAATATAGTCATTCTCCGTCCAGTTACCTGTCAGGACACCTGCAAGATATCCGCCCCCGATACCGAATACGATACTGATGGCAATAAGCAGGGGATTGAAAATAATGCAGGCAATGATTTTAGGAAATATCAGGAAATTGGGAGAATTCACCCCCATAATATCCAGTGCGTCGATTTGCTCGGAAACCCTCATGGTTCCTATACTTGATGCGATATATGATCCTACTTTACCTGCCAGGATAAGACTGATGATGGTGGGTGAGAATTCCAGAACCAAAACCGCTTTTGTAGCATATCCTACAAACGAAGGTGGAATAGGGAAAGAGGAAGAATCAAAGTTATTGAACATCTGGATCGCGACTACAGCTCCCACAAATATGGAAGTAAAGATGACTAATCCAAAAGAATTGACCCCAAGATCATTGATTTCTCTCATGAACAGCTTCCAAAAAACCCTCATTTTCTGGGGCTTCTGCAAGGATTTACCTAGAAGGATAATGTATTCTCCTACTGCTGTGAAAAACTTTTTTAACATGCTGCTAAATTAGACTTTTTTATTTAATTAAGGTTAAGGCTCAGTGGAATGCCTGAGGTTTATTTAACCTTAGAAGCAAATATGATTCCTCAATCATCTTCTTTATGCCTTGTTTCCGTTATTTTGCATTTTTATCGCCGCCGATAACGAGGAAAAAGGTTTTTAAAATAATAACCAGATCCAGAACAAAGCTCCAGTTCCTTACATAGAAGGTGTCTGCCAGGATACGTTTCTTCATTTCTACCTCCACATCACCATAATCCCCACGAAGTCCACTTACCTGCGCAAGTCCCGTGATTCCCGGCGATACCATGCTTCTTAAACTGTACCTTCCGATTTTAGGTTTGTAAAAATTGTCGACGGCAAGCATATGAGGCCGTGGACCTACGATAGACATTTCGCCTTTCAGAACATTAATGAATTGAGGAAGTTCATCGAGGCTGGTTTTTCTTAAGAATTTTCCGATTTTTGTGATCCGCACATCATTTTCCGCTGTCGTTTTTGTTGCCGATTCATTATTAACGATCATCGTTCTGAATTTCAGACATGAAAATACTTCTTCATGGAAGCCATACCTTTTTTGAACAAAGAAAACAGGCCCTTTTGACGTTGTTTTTATTAACAAAGCAATGAGGGGAAACAGCCACGAGCATACTAAAACCAATATGGTAATTGAAAAAACGATATCAAAACTTCTCTTAACCAGAAAATTGGAGTAATAATCCAGAGGATATTTTGCCTGGCTGAGAACCGGCTGCGTCTGAATATATCCCAGATCGTACAGAAAAAATCGCTTTGTGTAATGCTGGGGATCAATGAGACATGAACTTTATTGTCTTCGGCAAGGCGGAAGATCTCAGTTTCTATGCTTTCAGTAAAATGGTTCTCTGTAGATAAAAACAGGGTGTGAATCCCATTTTTCTTCCAAAAGCCCACCAGCTCATTCGGACTGATCTCGGATTTATCATACTCAAATATTTTGTATCCGTAATCCTTCCTGTCCTGGAATATCGTCTTTAAAATCTCTGTAGATCCCGTTTCTCCCAGAAACATTACATTTCTATAATTGATCCCCAGCGAACGGAAATATTTTATAGTAAAATAAATGACCGATTTGGAAAGGAAAATAAAGAAAAAAGATAAAACGAAAGCCAGTAAATATCCGAATTGAAAAATACATTTTTACTCACTTTCCCAATAAGCAGAACGCCGAATATAAAAGTGAGGAAATGAATGAGAAGGCGTTCCAGAAACAGGGTATAGGTAAGATTCCTCTGAACATTATAAATTTTTGTCCTGCCGCTCAGCAGCATCCAGAACAAAAACAGCAATATCAGGGAAAAAATATTCTGATACCAGGTTTCTTCATGGTATTTTAAATGCTCGTTCCGGCTTATAAAAAAGAATATAAAGATAGATGCAATAACCAAAAGGTCAAGCAAAATAATAATCGATTTCAGGTATCTAGAGTATCGAATTCTCTGCATCTATCGGTGTTATAACGGATACGAAGAGCTAATGTACATAATTTTTACGGTATATTTCGTGATTCTATGAATATTATAAACTTTTGCTCTGCTACTTAAGTATTTAAGACAAAAAAACAATCATATGAATAAAAAATATACTGATCCGGCATTTTGTGATAAAAAATGACCTACGGAATATTCAGGTACTTGTGAGTCTGCACCGAAGCCTGCCATTCCGGGTGGGCCAGAATAAAATCAGTGATTTTTGGATACATTTCATCGCGTTTGCTCCATTCGCTCTGCATATAAAGTTTACAGCCGGCAGAAACTTTTGCCGCCTGCTCCTGTGCAAAAGTAAAATCATGCTGATTGAATATGATCACTTTAAGCTCACTTGCTTTCTGATAGATTTCTTCTTTAGGAAGTCCTGTTTTTTTTGGTGAAAGAGTGATCCAGTCGATCTGCCCGCTCATCGGATAGGCTCCTGAGGTTTCAATATGGATGGTACATCCCAGTTCTTTTAATTTTCCGGTCAGGATATCAAGATTCCACATCAATGGTTCTCCTCCTGTTAAAACAATTGTCTTACAGTGTTTTGCTGCGGTTTCGGCAATTTCCTCTGCATTCATCAGCGGATGTAAGTTGGGATCCCAGCTTTCTTTTACATCACACCAGTGGCATCCCACATCGCAGCCTCCCAATCTGATGAAATAGGATGCTTTTCCGGTGTGTGCGCCTTCTCCCTGTAAAGTGTAAAAATGCTCCATCACAGGGAGCATTTTACCTTCTTTTAATAAAATATCTTCTTCTTTGTTCATTTTAAAATTAGTCGTTATAGACCGAAGTTTTGTATGCGATGATGGTGTTTTTCATCAGCATGGCTCTGGTCATTGGGCCTACTCCTCCCGGTACCGGTGTAATCCAGCTTGCTTTGGCTGCGCAGCTGTCAAAATCCACATCGCCGGCAAGGTAATAGCCTTTTGGTGAGTCATCATCTACCCTTGTAATTCCTACATCTACGATTACTGCTCCGTCTTTGATCATATCTCCTTTTAAGAAGTGAGGATCTCCCAAAGCGGTAATAACTATATCTGCTTTTTTAGTGTATTCTTCAATATCTTTGGTATAAGAGTGTGTTAAAGTCACAGTAGAGTTCCCCGGGAAGTCTTTTCTTCCCATCAGGATGCTCATAGGTCTTCCTACGATCTTACTTCTTCCGATAATCACACAGTCTTTTCCTTTGGTTTCAATGTTATATCTTTCCAATAATGTCAAAATTCCGAAAGGAGTAGCAGGAAGGAAAGTATCCATTTCCAAAGCCATTTTTCCGAAATTTTCAGGGTGGAAACCATCTACGTCTTTTCTTGGGTCAATAGCCATAATGATTTTTTCCTGATCGATCTGATCCGGTAAAGGAAGCTGAACGATGAAACCGTCTACCTCTTTGGATTTATTCAGCTCATCAATTTTTTCCAGCAGTTCAGATTCGGAAACAGTGCTTGGAAATTTTAAAAGGGAAGAACGGAATCCTACTTCTTCACAATCTTTTACTTTGCTGTTCACATAGGCTTTGCTTGCTCCGTTGTTTCCTACAAGAATAGCTACCAGGTGCGGTGCTCTTTTCCTGCCTTCAAGGATTTTTTCCACTTCAGCCTTAATCTCTGCTTTTATTTCTTTGGACACTTTAAGCCCGTCAAGAATTTCTGCCATTTTTACTTTTTTACTTTTATTTAGATTTTATTGAATACAACAATATCCTGGAACTCATCCGCACCTTCCTTTTCTACATCGGTTCTCCAGAATCCTCCTTTTATGGTGGTTACTTTTAATCCGGCTTCGGCAGCCATCTGATTCAGCAAAGGAATACTTACGGCAATATTGGCCGCGGTTACCTTATCGTCCATCAGCCTGTAGCCTTCATACTGGTGGGGAAACGGCATGGTGCCGAATTCCTTTTAGTTTCATCATACAGAAAAAATGTGGCCAGGCACTGGCCTTCACTTTTTAAAACCCTGCTGATTTCGCTAAGGTATCTTTTGATCTCGGGTATCTGCATATGGGTAAACACCGAGAACAGAAATACTTTGTCAAACTTCGCATCCTCATACGGAAATGTAAAATTCTCTGCTTTCTGGCTGAACGTATTGTACAGGTCATTGTAAATCGGGGTGAACTTGAATTTAAAATTCGGGTACTTATTGCCGATGTTTTTTTACACCAGTTAATTCCTTTTTCCACCGCGTCAAAGCCGTCATAGGTTCCTTTGTCCAGAACTTCTGTAAGGGCTACTGCCGTTCTTCCGATCCCGCACCCCACGTCCAGAACACGATCCGTATTTTGCAGTCCGATATATTTTTTAAGGGCATTTACCTGCCGGATACCATGGGGAATGAAGTCGCTTCCGCCCACATAAATATCTCCTTTTTTAGGCTCGTTTTTGGATCTTTTTCCGGTAAGCCCGTCGTAGAGGTCTATCGGGAAATAATAGATCTTTCTCCCCAAAAGCCTCAGACTGGGAGGAAGTTTATAATAATATGACCTTAATGCGGACATCTGCTATTTATTTCCTTTATAATAATTGATCAGTCCGTTCGTAGAGCTGTCGTGAGAATTGATGGTCTCACCATTTTCAAGTTCCGGAAGGATTTTATTGGCTAAAACTTTCCCCAATTCCACCCCGAACTGGTCGAAACTGAAAATGTTCCAGATCACTCCTTGAACGAAGATCTTATGTTCGTATAATGCGATTAACTGTCCTAATGAAAAAGGAGTTAATTCATTGAATAATATAGAGTTGGTAGGTGTATTCCCGTGAAAGACTTTGTAATTTAGAAGCCTGTCGATTTCTTCCTCACTTTTTCCTTCATTTCTTAATTCCTGTTCTACTTCTTCTTCAGATTTTCCGAAGGCAAGCGCTTCAGTCTGGGCAAAAAAGTTGGCTAAAAGTTTCGGCTGATGATCAGAAACTGCATTGCTGCTTTTTACATAAGCGATAAAATCTGCAGGAATAAGTTCTGTTCCCTGATGGATAAGCTGGTAGAAGGCATGCTGTCCGTTTGTTCCGGGTTCTCCCCAAATGATAGGGCCTGTTTCATATTCGACGAATTCACCGTTTCTGTCAACACATTTTCCGTTGCTTTCCATATCTCCCTGCTGAAGATAGGCGGCAAACCTGTCCAGGTATTGTGAATAAGGAAGAATTGCATAGGTAGTTGCAGCATAGAAATTACGGTACCATATGCCTAAAAGTCCCATTAAAACCGGGATATTTTCAGAAAAATCTGCTGTCTGAAAATGCTGGTCAGTATCATGGGCTCCTTTTAAAAGCTGCTCGAAATTATCATAGCCTACTGCGAGAACAATGCTCAGGCCGATAGCGCTCCAGAGTGAGTATCTTCCTCCAACCCAGTCCCAGAATTCAAAGATATTTTCTTCTGCAATTCCGAATTGTTTAACTGCTGCAACGTTAGTGGACAAGGCTACGAAATGTTTGGCCACATCTTCTTCTTTTCCTGCTTTCAGGAACCAGTCTTTTGCCGAATTGGCATTGGTCATGGTTTCCTGGGTGGTAAAGGTTTTGGAAGCAATGATGAATAGTGTGGTTTCAGGATTAAGGGTTTTAACCGTTTCAGCAATGTGATTTCCGTCAACATTTGAAACGAAATGAACGTTTAATCTTGTTTTAAAATGCTTTAAAGCTGAAACAACCATCACCGGTCCAAGATCTGAACCTCCGATCCCGATATTAACCACATCAGTAATTTCTTTTCCGCTGAAACCTTTATGTTCTCCTGAAATAATTTTTTCAGAGAAAGCTTTCATATGGTCAAGAACTCTTTTGATCTGAGGCTTTATGTTTTCACCGTCCACGATGATCTCTTTATCTGAAAAATCCCTTAAAGCTGTATGTAAAACAGCTCTTCCTTCCGTTTCATTGATTTTATCACCGGAAAACATTTTGGAGATAGCATCTTTCAGCTGGCACTCATTGGCCAGATTGAGCAACAGCTCTTTGGTTCTGGAATCGATAAGATTTTTAGAATAATCAAAAAGGAAGTTATCTCTCTTTAGAGAAAATTCATTAAAACGATTTGGATTGTACTGGAAAAGACTTCTCATATCAAAGTCGTTGCCTGCAAAATGTTCGTCAAGAGCTTTCCAGCTGTTGGTATGTATAGGATTTATTTTTGATAGCATATTTTTAGAATTATGTTGATTCAGAAGATAACAGCGGATCAGAAAAATTCAAAATCCATATCATTTATTTCTGATCTGCAAATTTAAGGAAAAATAAAACCTCAGATCAATTTGAGCGATATAAATAACAATTTTTTAAAAAAGAAAACCCCGGAACAAGTCTGAGGTTTCATGGTTATTGTTTAGTGGAAGTAGTTAAGAAAATTATTCGTCTGTTTCGTTCAGGATATTTTCAAGGTTTTTGGCATTTCTTCCGTAGATATATTTCGTCCATAAAACAATGCCGGCTACCATTGCTGTAGTTCCCAGCAGAACACTTATGATCAAAGTGTGTTGAAAAGAATCTGAAATGTTTTCTAAGGATTCACCTTTTTTTATCATTACATTATAGAATGCCAGCCCTAAAGTAATCAAAACGTGAGGGATAAGAAGAAATCCGAAAGACTGATATCTTTCCATATTGAGTTTCAGTTCGTGATAAATCTTCCAAAGGCTGTTTTTTGTATTTCCTGAATAGAGCTCAGTCTGCTTATAAAACTGATAAAAGCCAAACAGATAGTAAGAAGATATAACCACCATCACGGCATACGAAGTGTAATAAATTACGTATTGTGACGTAGGGAATCCTAATTGCTGCGGAAAAAATGCGATGAAAATTATGGCAATAATCTGCATCGGAAATTCTGCTCTCATGCTTTTCTGGATCTTTTCAATAGGATGTTTGCTTTTCTTTAGCTGTTCTATGGTGTTGGGAATGTGGACGCTGCTACTATCCTCATTATTCCACTGTTCTTTTAGTTGATCAAAATTCATAACCTGATTTTTTTATGATTTGCTGTATTTTTTCTTTGGTTCTGTTCAGTTTTACACGGGCGTTTCCTTCGCTCAGTCCTAAATTGTCGCCAATTTCCCTGTGGGACATTCCTTCCATGAAATAGAAGATCACTGCTTTTTCAAGGGGCTTCAGCTGCTGGACTGCGCTGTAGAAAATTTCCAGCTGCCTGTCCTTTGAAGGGTTGTAGTCTTCATTCTGGATTTCAAAATGTTGGGGAACCTCCGTTTGATTGCTTGTCCGCTGCTTCTCTTTTTCAGATAGGTAATGGCGGTATTGATGGCAACCCGGTACATCCATGTGGAAAATTCACTGTTGCCCTTGAAATTCCGGTAAGACTTCCAGAGCTGAATGAGGATTTCCTGCTGAAGATCTTCCCGGTCTTCCAACGAATCCGCATAGATACGGGAGGTCTTGTATAAAATACCTTTGTGCTGGTTGACAAGCTTTAAAAATTCGGTTTCAGTCTGACTGCTCACGATAATTTCATGGTTTGGTTAGTTTATAAGCCTGACACCGGCTTTACCGTGTATCCTTTTGATCTCAAAAGCTGGATCACTCCGTTTTCGCCCATAAGGTGGGCGCCTCCCACAGCAAAGAAAGAGCTTTCTTTTTCATCATATCTGGCATTTTTTCTGCCCAGTTTTTATTCCGGTCAGTCAGCATTGCTTTTTCCTGCTCTGCATTCATTATTTTATTGTCTTTAAAAAGGGTGTAGACGGATTGCAGATCTTCTTTTTTGAATGCTGTGATCATTTCTCTGAGTAATTTTTCATAATGTTTTCCCATTTTCAGCTGTCCGATTACCGCTTTCAGGTTATATGCTTTACTAATGGACGCCATCTGATCCTCAACCTTTTCAAGACCGTAAACTTTCTTTTTATTTTTAATGGCATTTTGAAGAAGTTCTATTTCATACATCTTTATTTCGGTCTGAGGACATGGAATGGCTTTCATTGAGATCAATGCATACAGGCCTTGTGAGCTTGAATTATCCATTTTCTTAAGATCGGTCCCATAACCGGTAATAAGGATATTATCCAGTTCTTTTGCTTCCTCTGAACCAAGCTGGTCCGAAAGTTTCTTATCTCCCTTGAACATTTTCTGCATGGCGGCCATTTCAGAAGGGTCTGTATAATTGATTTCCATCACGAAATTATCAGATTTTTCCAGAGCTTTCATTACTTTCGGTTTTATTTCAAAATCCTGACTGCACATGATATGGAAGGTTCCTGCAAGATAGGAAGATTTTGTAAGTCCGTTGCCTGAGATCTCCCAAAGGGTACTGCTTTCAGTATTTTTATTCTGTGCCTCTAGAGTTATTATATTTAAAGATAATAATGCAGCGAATCCCAATTGTACTAAGTTTTTCATATGGTTTGTTTTTTGATTTTTTCTATTCTTTAAACAGTAGGTAAGGCAGGTGCTATCAACGTTACAGTTTTTTTTCAAAAAAATAAAAAACCTCCCAAAAAAGGAGGTCTGTAAAATCTAAAATTATGATGATAACCAATAGGTTAGGATAGCTTATTGTTCAGTGGTCTTTGCGTGTGCTGGCTGGGCCGGTTTTCTTTTTCTCAAAAAGTAGAATATGATGCCTAAGATTAATATAAGAGGCCAAACGGTAATCAATCCTACAGCAATCTTTTGGATCAGGTAAAATCCTTCTACAAAAGCATTTTTAGCATCATAGATAAAATTGAATTTATATTTATGATCAATATTCCGGGTATTGGTTACTGCAATTTCTGCAATGCGAAGCTTCGGTTCTTTAATATAAATATCTACAGTACTGTATTTTATATTGTCTGCAGTATCCATGTTGGCAAGTTGCTGCAGGTTGCCTTCTGCCATATTATCATTATCAAGCTTTACTTTGTCCTTATTGGTTTTCAGCTGGTCGATATTTTCACTGGTCTTTTTTATTCTTTTTCCTTCCATTTCTGCATACCTGATGTTTGAGGTGACATCTTCAGCATTGATATTCCTGAAATTCAGAAAAAGTTTTTTATCATTAATCAGGGTAAGGAGTTCTCCTAATCTTTCTGTAGGAACCCGTACCTGCATTGCATTTTCGGTCTGGTATTTTTTGATCAGCATGGCTTCATCACCGGACGTATTGTAAGTGTCCTCCGAAATTACGTTGCTATGGAGATTGCTGTGCGTTACAAATCCTCCCAGATCCTGAACCATTTTTTCAATAGAAATTGTTGCTTCGTAAACATCTTTTACCTCCATGTTCACATCAGCTGTTTTAATGAACTGTTTATCTTTTACGGTCATGCTTGCTGCGGATGATACACTGTCTGATACAGCTACAGCTGCAGAATCTGTACTACCGTAATCTGCCCGTTCAGTATTAGCTATCTCGCCTTTTTTACATGAATAAATTCCTAATAAAAGAACTGCTGACAGAGATAATTTAATGTAAGTCGTTTTCATAGTGTTGATTTTTCGTGGGTTTCTTTAAGCCAAAGTTCCGGCAGGATCTTTTGTAACGTTTGAAAATCGGCCGTAAAAAGTTTGTAAAGAAATATTTCGGTTTTAATGATCTGTAAATGTGTGTTTTGTAAAATAGATGGGTGTGAGATGACTTGTTTTCGGAGCAGTTTTTGCTTAACTTTTACAAACCAATCCCATAAACATTACTATGTCAAATACCTTTTCTAAAATCAGAAACGCAATAGAATTATTCAGATCCATCGATTTTGATCAGTTGAGTGCCATTTCTCAAAAAGTTGATCTGCCGAAACTGATGCAGAATTTTTCCAAACTTGATGATAAGCAGCTAAACGGAATGATGAAAATGCTTGATCCCAACAAGAAAAAGCGGGAACTTCCTCCCATTGATGGTGATTTTTATGATATCTACCATACTTTGACCCCGGAACAGCGTGAAATACAGCTAAAAGTGAGAGCTTTTATGGAAAAAGAAGTGAAGCCTTTGGTGAATCATTACTGGCTAAGGGACGAATTTCCTTTTGAACTGATTCCGAAATTCCAGAAACTAAATATCTGTGGAGTAACTTATGAAGGATACGGCTGTCCCGGAATGCCTTTTCTGATGGAAGGAGTCATTGCTATGGAAATGGCAAGAATTGATGCTTCTATAGCTACCTTTTTCGGGGTACAGTCCGGGCTTGCCATGGGTTCTATCTATATCTGCGGATCGGAAGAGCAGAAGCAGAAATGGCTTCCCCAGATGCAGAAATTTGAAAAAATCGGAGCTTTTGGACTTACAGAACCCGAAGTAGGATCCGGGGCAGCAGGAGGCTTAACCGTAACCTGTAAGAAAACACCGGAAGGCTGGATCCTGAACGGTCAGAAAAAATGGATCGGGAACGCAACATTTGCCGACCTGGTTATTATCTGGGCAAGAGATCTTGATAGCGGAGAAGTAAAAGGATTTATTGTAGAAAAAGATAATCCCGGCTATTCCGTTGAAAAAATCAAAGGAAAAATGGCATTGAGAATCGTTCAAAACGGACTGATTACTTTAAAAGACTGTCTTGTAACCGAAGAAAACCGTCTGCAGAACGCCAATTCATTTAAAGATACCGGAAAAGTTTTACGGATGACCAGGGCGGGAGTAGCCTGGATGGCAACCGGTTGTGCAAGGGGTGCTTATGAAAGTGCTTTGCAATATACCAGAACCAGGGAACAGTTTGGGAAACCTATTGCCTCTTTCCAGATGATTCAGGGGCATCTAGTGGAAATGCTTTCCAACCTTACTGCGATGCAGACTATGGTTTTCCGGCTGTCTGAGATGCAGGATGAAGGAATTTTGAAGGATGAACACGCTTCACTGGCCAAAGTTTTCTGTACCTTGAGAACCAGGGATATCGTATCCAGAGCCAGAGAGGTAATGGGAGGTAACGGTATTCTGCTTGAATATGATGTGGCAAGATTTGTGGCAGATGCCGAAGCCATCTACTCATACGAAGGCACAAAAGAGATCAATTCCCTGATTGTAGGAAGATCAATAACGGGATTCAGTGCATTTGTATAAAAGGTAGCAGGTTGCAGATGGCAGGTATCAGGTGATATGCGCTGCACTACCTGTCACCTGTCATCTAAAATCTTTTAACTGATTAAAGCTTTATACTTCTCTCTGTTATCAATAATCATCCAAAGATTAATCAGGAACAGAGCTCCTGCGATGGACATTCCCATAGTAGATTTGTCCATTGTGAATACATGAACTACAATTCCCACCATTACAGGTAAAATGACAATGGCTCCTAATGCTCTTGTTTTTGGGAAAATAAATAATAGCCCGCCAACAACTTCTACAATTCCTACCAGAGGCATCAGCCAGTGAATTTCTCCAAATGCTGCAAAAAGTTTCATTTGCTCAGGCGTTGGCTTTTCCATTGGCATATAATTAAAGAATTTGTTTAATCCGGCATTGATAAACATAAGACCGAAAAGCAGGGCAAAGATAAATTTAACGATTTTCATAATTGTTGATTTTACATCAAATGTACTATAAAAATAGTATTCATTGAATTATTTGTGAATAATTTTGTTGATATTTTTAGTTTATCCTATGATGTCATGTATTATTGTATTATGAATTAATATATTTGTTTTACCAATCAAACTAAACAAAGTATTATGCTGAAAAATCTTCAAAAACTGGATCGTGAAAATTTAAAAAAATTAATGGAGGCGGAAGAGAGCCCATCTGTGATATTGTGCCTGTAGGCTGTCCTTGCATAATTCCACCGGGAGACCCTTGTCTGGGAGGTGGAGGCGGCGGCACTAATCCGGGAGATAACCTGGGATACTGTCCGGACAACCAGTCTTATATTCCATGCGACCAGATATGCCCAAGCGGAATGAGTCCATTCTGTGCATTATAAAATTAAAGGCTGCTCTCAATAACTGAGACAGCCTTTTATATTTTATTACTAATTATTTATTGCTCATTACTAATAATCAGTCCATTTCTTTAATGGTAATATTCTTGGAAATCTTATAGCTTTTCTTCTTTTTATCAGGTTTTTCCTCTTCACCGAGCAGTTTACCCCAGGGTTTTAAACCATCCACTCTCTCGAAAATAATTTTAATGATGGCAATAGCCGGAATACAGAGAAACATTCCTGCAATTCCCCAAAGATGCTCTCCTAAAATAATTCCGATAAAAGAAAATAAAGCATTGATCTTTACTTTTGAGCCTACAACAAACGGCAGCACAATATTTCCGTCAATAATATGTACACCAATATATCCGATAGCTACATAGATGCAGGTGGAAGGTGTGCCCGTTGCGAACGCAATAAAGCATGATATTAAAAGAGAAATACAGATTCCCAGATAAGGAATTACATTCAGTAAACCTGTAAGAACAGCCAGAAGTATGGCGTATTTTACCCCAAGAACGGTAAGGAGGATGGAGCAAAGAATGGATACAATCAGAACCTGCAGACAAAGCCCGAAAATATATTTCTTCGTCATCACCCGGATTTCGGTAACTACTTCCTGTACACTTGCCTTATGTTTTTCATTGAAAACGGTTACAATGAAATTATTGAGAACTCTTCTGTAGTTCAGAATAAAAATAAAAAACAGCGTGAAGAATACAATGAAGCCAAAACCGCTGGAGAATATTCCGAAAGTAAAGCCTAGGATTACCCCTGAAGAGGATAATAATTTATTGAGCCCCTGATTAATATAATCAAGCTGTTCATCTATTTTTACATTGAATGTTTTCGAAATCCAGTGTTGCAGATCACTAAAAACTGTGGTCATCTGCACCCTGAGATGCGGAAGGTCTTTGCTGAAATCAGAAAGCTGTGATCCGAAAAAATAGATAAGCCCCGATAAAATGGCCAGCATAATGAATACTGAAGTCATTGTTGAGATGGATCTCGGAAATCTCAGCCTTCTTTCCATAAAAGTGGCAGCAGGCAGAAACAGCATTGCCATTAAAAAAGCCAGGAAAAAAGGAGCTAAGATACTCTGTCCGAGTGCCAGAAGATATCCAAGGCCGATAATGGAAATTACGACAAGTGTGAGATTAACAAGAAAAGGGAGTCTAAGAAAATTCATATTTTTTTCAAATCTGTTGTATAAAAATAAGAAAAGCCTTCCATTTGAAAGGTCTTTTTGGTTTAATTAACATAATTCTTTTAACAAAATAAATGCCGTAGTCCGGCAGTGTGGTATGTGTTTGTTAATAATTACAGCTATTGCCACCTTCATTTTTTTGAAATTAATAATAAAAAAACGCGTCCCAAAAATCTGAGACGCGTTTCCTTATTGAGAGTTGATATGTTTTATTTTTCGATGGCAAAGTCGATGACCTCTTCCATTCTGTTGACATAATGCACTGTGAGGTTTTTCAGATAATCTTTTTTGATCTCCTCTACATCTTTTCTGTTAGCTTCGCACAGGATTACTTCTTTGATTCCTGCTCTGGTTGCGGCAAGAAGCTTTTCTTTGATTCCGCCTACAGGCAATACTTTACCTCTTAAAGTTATTTCTCCCGTCATCGCAAGATGAGGTTTTACTTTTTATTCTTAAACGATGAAACCATGGAGGTCAGCATAGCAATACCGGCCGAAGGTCCATCCTTTGGTGTGGCACCTTCCGGAACGTGAACGTGAATGTTCTTTTTGTCCAGATCTTCCTGAGGTATTCCAAGTTCATCGTGTTTAGCCTTAATATATTCCAGGGCGATGGTTGCAGATTCTTTCATCACAGTTCCCAGGTTTCCGGTCATTGTAAGACTGCCTTTTCCGTTGCTCAGGATACTTTCGATATACAAAATATCTCCGCCCACACTTGTCCAGGCAAGTCCTGTCACAACACCAGGGACTCCGGTGATTTCAGACAGGCTTTTCGGTCTTGGAACTCCCAGGATCTCATCTATTTTTTCAACGGTAATCTTCGGATCGTATTCCTTCATGAGAGCGGTCTGAAGAGCTACCCATCTTGCAATGGAAGCAATCCTTTTTTCAAGGGTTCTTACCCCGCTTTCTGAAGTGTGTGCTTCAATGATATGCTTAAGTTCAGGATTTCCAAGTTTGAAGGATTTGCTATCCAGACCGTTTTCTTCCTGCTGTTTTTTTATAAGGTGCCTTTTCGCGATCTCTGTTTTTTCCTCCATGGTATATCCGGCAATCTGAATGATCTCAGTTCTGTCCAGAAGAGGAGTCTGGATCGTGGAAAGTGAATTGGCGGTTGCAATAAACATCACTTTAGACAAATCATAACCCATTTCCAGGAAATTATCATAAAATGCTTTATTCTGCTCAGGATCAAGAACTTCCAAAAGAGCGGAGCTTGGGTCACCATGAAGGCCTTGCCCGATCTTATCGATCTCATCAAGCACAATCACAGGATTGGAAGTACCAGATTTCTTAATAGACTGCAGGATTCTCCCGGCCATTGCACCAATATACGTTTTTCTGTGCCCGCGGATTTCACTTTCGTCATGAAGTCCACCAAGGGATAATCTTACATATTTTCTTCCCAAAGCATCAGCAACGGATTTTCCTAAAGAAGTTTTTCCTACTCCCGGAGGCCCTACAAGCAATAGGATAGGGGATTTCATGTTGTTTTTTAATTTCAAAACAGCCATGTGTTCCAGGATTCTTTTTTGATATCTTCAAGCCCGAAATGAGCTTTGTCTAAAATCTTTTCAGCTTTGGCAATATCAAAGGTATCTTTTGTATAGGTTTCCCACGGAAGATCCGTAAAGAAATCCAGATAATTTCTCTGAACATTGTAATCCGGAGCATTGGGATTCTGGCGTTGCAGCCTGTTGATCTCCTTTTGGAAATGTTCCTCCACTTCTTTGCTCCATTTTTTAGCTTTTGCTTTATTGATAAGATCCTCCACATCACTTTCCGGACCGCCTCCAAGCTCATCCTGGATGGTTCTGATCTGCTGGTTCAGGAAGTATTCTCTCTGCTGTTTATCAAGGTCTTTTGAGGTTTTCTGGTGGATCTGGTTTCTCAGTTCCAGCTTTCTGAAGTCCTCATGCATCATCTCGTAGCACTTGTTGGCTCTTTCCATAAGGCTCTTCTCTTCAAGCAGTTTTTGCTTTGATGGAGAAGGGAAGCTGGCATTGGTACAGATGAAATTCAACAGATCATCATTGTTATTGATGTTTTTGATCGCAAAATTGGCTGCATTCGGAATATTAGGATCAAGCTCAATGATTTTCAAAGCTAATTCTTTGATATTTTCAAGCAAAGCTTCATATTCTTCCTTATTTTTCGGCTGCGAATCTTTTAGTTTGCTGATTTCCGCTTTAAAATAAGGCTGGCTTTCTACAATCTTTTTGATCTTGAATCTGTGGAAACCTTTAGTGATAGCAGTAATATTACCTTCAGGAAGTTTGATGATCTTGATGATCTTGGCAAGCGTACCGGTCTGGTACATATCTTTCTCGCCCGGCTGTTCCAGATCTGAATTTTTCTGGCTTACGATTCCTATGAAATCACCATGTTTCTGTGCCTCTTCAAGAAGTTGTATCGATGTTTTTCTTCCGGCAGTAATAGGAATTACCACATTGGGAAACATGACCATATTTCTTACAGGAAGTATAGGGAATATTCTCTGTTCGGAATTCTTATCGGTTTCCGAAAAGTCTGAAAGATTGATCTCTTCCGCCACAATGTCAAATCCATCGCCGATCATTTCCTCTAAACTCATATCTTCAAATTCTGTCATACTTATATAAAATGACAAATTGTCATTTTCGTTTTAAATCGTTAAAATGAAATCTTATAATATGCGCTGAAAACGTGTGGCATATTATAGTTCTCTAAATTGCACAATACCTATGCCATTTGTTTTTTGCTAAAAAATATGGCCAAAATTTCCTTTTTTAATAATCTTTCATTTTAAAAATTAAAATAAAGGACTTCCGCTTCTCTAATTTCTTAAAAATGTGTATTTTCGCAAACTGATAAAAAACTATAATATATAAAATGGCAATTTTAGGACAGATTAGGAGTAAGCCTTGGCTTTTGATGGGAGTGATTGCATTGGCGCTTTTAGCGTTTTTGGTAAACCCCGATAGCATCGACAAGGTTTTTGGAAAAAATCCTGATGTTTTAGGAAAAGTAAACGGTGAGAAAATCACCCGCGAAGAGTTCAATGATCAGCTTTTCGTACTGCAGCAGCAGGCTGAACAGCAAGGCCGTCCAAAAACGGGACTTGAAGAGCAGGCCTGGCAGTTACTTGTACAATCTAAACTTATCAAGCAACAGTTTGAAAAACTAGGCTTTGAAATGACGGATGATTATTTCTGGAGTCAGATCCAGTATGATCAGATGTTTGCCCAGAACAAACAGTTCTTTGATGAGAAAGGTAATTTTAAAACTCAAGAGCTTAAAAAAGAAATTGAAACATTAAAGAGCACCAGCCCTGAAGGGTACAACCAGTGGTTGAAAACCAGAAAAACTGTGGAGTACAGACTGATGGCTAGACAGGTGTTCACTAATATTTCTGCGGGGATCACTACTGGTAAGAAAGAAGCTGAAGAGCTGATGAAGCAGAGAGACCAGTTAGCTGATATCGATTTTGTAAAGATCGACTATGCGGCTTACCTTCAGAAGACGAAGATTAATGTGACAACAGCAGATCTTGAAAATTATATCAAGCAGCATCCTGTAATGTTCAAAGCTGAACCAAGCAGAAACATCGGAATTGTATATTTCCTTCTACACCGAGTCCTGCAGATGATGCAGCAACTCA
Source organism: Chryseobacterium sp. GTID13 (assembly GCF_056172655.1). Classification (NCBI taxonomy): domain Bacteria; kingdom Pseudomonadati; phylum Bacteroidota; class Flavobacteriia; order Flavobacteriales; family Weeksellaceae; genus Chryseobacterium; species Chryseobacterium sp. GTID13. The sequence goes on along the minus strand of NZ_JAOCMB010000002.1, from coordinate 130,802 downwards.
GAAGGAGATCAATAAACTGTTTTCAGCAGGTACGGATGCAAGCGGAGGTACAGAAAACTTCCAGAATACAAAGAACGACTCAATGTTCGTAATGGCAAATTCTGATATGCCGTTTAACAACCAGTATTTATCGCCTGCCCAATTGCCTCAGACTATTAAAGGACAGATTGCCACTGCGGCTATAGGACAGACTTTCGGACCTTATAAAGAGCAGAATTTCTATGTGGTTTCAAAACTTTTAGATAAAAAGACTTCAGATTCCACATTATCAAGACATATCCTGATTGCTTTCAAAGGAAGCCCTGCAGGAGAAGGGGTAACAAGATCGAAAGAGCAGGCTAAAAAATTAGCAGACTCTATCGGAGCTATTGTAAAAGCTACCCCTGCCAGATTTACAGAGTTCCTGAAACTTTCTAACGATCCTAACTCTGCAGCACAAGGCGGAAGCTTAGGATGGACCACTCCGGAAACACCTTTCGTTCCTGAGTTCCTTACTTATCTGGCTAATAACCCTAAAGGAGCTACAGGAGTAGTAGAAACGCAGTTCGGATACCATATTATCAATATTGAAGATAAAAAAGCCGGAGCTATGAGCTATAAGGTAGCTAATCTTGTAAAAGAAGTGAAGCCTTCAGATGCTACAGAAGCTGAATCTGATAAAAAAGCAAGAAGATTCATCCAGCAGGTACAAGGGAAATCTTTCAACGATTTCGTGAATATTGCCAAAAAAGGAAACTATCAGTTCTCCAATCCTAAAGCAGCCAAAAGATTTGATGGCCAGCTTCAGGGACTTGGTACAGATAAAGACGGTGAAATCCTGGCTTGGGCTTTCGACAAGAAAAGATCAAAAGGAGATACGGAATTCTTTACCGTAGAAGGTACAGGAGATAAAATTGTAGCTTATCTTAACGGAAAACAGGAAGCTGGTCTTGCAGATCCTGAATCTGTAAGAGATCAGATTGAAGTGATCGTTAAAAATAAACTGGCGGCTAAGCAGATCTCTGATAAAATTGCCGGAGCTAAAGCTTCAAGCTTAGATCAGATTGCTAAAATGTTTGCTTCAACAAAACAGGCTGCTCAGGTTAATATGCTTAACCCTTCAGTAGCAGGGGCTATGGAACCTAAAGTTGCAGGAGCTGCTTTTGGTGTTGCCAAAGGAAAACTTTCCAATCCTATCGAAGGAGGTACAGGAGTTTATGTTTTAATCAAAAAATCAGAAACTGTTAACAAGCAGCCGGGTGACCTTAAGCAGTTTACGGAATCTATTACCCAGAGAAATGCAGGAATGTTCGGACAGGCTTGGATGAAGAGCCTTCAGGACAATGCAGATATCAAAGATTACAGAATCGAGATCTGGAACAAGCTGGGAAATCAGCAATAGTAAGAGATTAATTTTTACAGATATAAAAGCGGCAGAATTTTCTGCCGCTTTTTTGTATTTAACGCAGAACAATAAAGAAAAAGATTAATTTAAAATGTGTTATATTTGCTCATTAGAAAAAATTTAGCAAGTGAAGTTGAGTAAAGAATTAAAAGCTGGTGTGATTGCACTTATAGCTATTGTAGGCTTTGTGGTGTTGTTTCAATTCATGAAAGGCAGAAGTCTTTTTACTACCGACAATATATTTTACGCAAAATACGATAATGTGGAAGGGCTTGCACAGTCATCCGCAGTTTCCATCAATGGTCTGAAAGTTGGGCAGGTGGATAAGATCATTCCCAGAACAGCAAAAGACGGGAAAATCAGTTTTGTGGTAAAAATTACTGTGGATAACAAATTTGAGTTTTCCAAAAATTCAACCCTTGAAATCTTTGAACCTGGCCTGATGTCAGGAAAAGAAATGAGAGTAAACCTTGTGTACGGAGGTCCTACTGCAAAAGACGGAGATACCTTACAGGGCGCTTTCAAACTGGGGACTTTAGGAAGCCTTTCCTCTCAGGTAGGTCCGGTTAAGGATCAACTGCAAACTGTTTTACACCGTGTAGACTCACTGATGGCCAATGCCAATCAATTGGTAGACGGGCAAAACAGAGCGGAGATCAAAGCTTTGTTAGCCAATCTTAACAAAACAGTAGGCGCTTTACAAACGACAGCAGGAAGCGTAAATACCCTTGTAGGACATAACGATCCGAAATTACAAAAAGTACTTGATGATGCCAGTCTTACCATGCAGAGCGGAAAAGTAACATTGGATAAATACGGTAACCTTGCTGAAAGCATTGATACTAAAAAACTGAATGCAACAATCGCAAGTTTAGACGCTACAGTAGGAAAACTTAATCAGGTAATAGCTGGAGTCGATAACGGACAGGGAAGCTTAGGAAAATTAATGAAGGATGAACAGCTTTACAATAACCTGAATTCTGCTTCCACTAACCTGAATTCTTTGATTGAAGACATGAAAGCAAACCCTAAGAGATACATCAATTTCTCGGTTTTCGGTAAGAACAATAAAGACTAATCACCTTATGCAATACATCGATAACATTATTTTTCTGATCTTATTAATTGCAGGATTCTGGCTGTTTGCAAAAAGCCTGCAAAAGATTTACAGAAATATCAGGTTAGGAAGAGAAATCAACAGAAGCGACAGGAAAGCCGAACGCTGGGAAACCATGGCCACAGTGGCAATGGGCCAGAGCAAAATGGGGAAACGTCCTGTGGCAGGTGTCCTTCACCTTTTTGTATACGTAGGTTTTGTTATTATCAATATTGAACTGATAGAAATTATTGTTGACGGAATTTTCGGAACCCACAGATTCCTGGCTTCCGTTTTTGGAGATACTTTCTACAGTTTCTTTACAGCAACATTGGAGGTGCTGGCTCTTTTAGTCATCATCGGGGTTGTTATTTTCTTTATCAGAAGGAATTTCTATGGTGTAAAAAGACTCAATATGAAAGAGCTTTTCGGCTGGCCTAAAAACGATGCCAACTGGATTCTGGTCATAGAGTTCGCACTGATGGTAGCGTTCTTTAGCATGAATGCTTCAGAATCTGTTTTGCAGGCAAGAAATGTAGAAGGTTTTCATCATATAGGTTCTTTTCCGGTAAGTGAAATGCTTTTTGTTCCGTTCTTAAATGTATTCAGCTTTGACAATGGCTTTTTGGTTTTTGTTGAAAGAAGTGCATGGTGGTTCCACTTTGTGGGAATTCTTTTCTTTATGAATTATCTGTATTACTCAAAACACCTTCATATTATTTTAGCTTTCCCAAGCACGTGGTTTGCTAATCTTGATAAAAAAGGAAAATTCAATAATCTGGATTCAGTAACAAAGGAAATCAAATTAATGATGGATCCTAACGCAGATCCTTATGCCGCTCCGGCTGAGGGAGATGCTGCAGATGTTCCGTCTAAATTTGGTGCAGAAGATATATTCGACCTTAACCAGGTCCAATTGCTTAATGCTTATTCATGTACAGAATGCGGAAGATGTACTTCCGTATGTCCTGCCAATATCACAGGTAAAAAACTTTCTCCGAGACTCATCCTGATGAAAACAAGAGACAGGCTGGAAGAAGTAGGAAGAAATATCGACAAAAACGGAAAATTCGTAGACGACGGCAAGAAACTTCTGAACGATTATATTACCAAAGAAGAACTTTGGGCTTGTACTACATGTAATGCATGTACAGAAGCATGTCCGGTATTGCTGGATCCGCTTTCTATCATTTTCGAAATGAGAAGATTCCTTGTGATGGAACAGTCTGCTGCTCCTCAGGAACTGAATCTGATGATGACGAATGTGGAAAACAATGCTGCTCCATGGCAGTATAACCAGGCAGACCGTCTGAATTGGGCCAATGAAAATTAGATAATTAATCAATTTGAGGATTTGAAAATTATACTTTTAATTCATTTTCAAATTTCCAAATTCTCACATTTTCAAATTGAAAAGAATGGATTTCAGTATAAAAACAATGGCAGAATACGCTGCCGAAGGAAAAGCCCCGGAAGTTTTATTTTGGGTAGGATGTGCCGGAAGTTTCGACGACCGTGCCAAAAAAATTACAAAAGCATTTTGCAAGATATTAAACAAAATAGGAGTTGAATTTGCCGTTCTGGGACAGGAAGAAAGCTGTACCGGAGATCCTGCAAAAAGAGCCGGGAACGAATTCGTTTTCCAGATGATGGCCCTTACCAATATTGAGGTCCTGAATGCCTATGAAGTGAAAAAGATCGTTACTGCCTGCCCTCACTGTTTCAATACCCTGAAAAATGAGTATCCAAGCCTTGGAGGCCACTTTGAAGTAGTTCACCATACCCAGTTCCTTAAAACTTTGATGGAAGAAGGAAGACTGAAGATAGAAGGTGGTGCATTCAGAGGGAAAAAGATCACTTTCCATGACCCATGTTACCTCGGAAGAGCCAACGACGAATATGAAGCTCCAAGAATGCTTCTTGAAAAGCTGGATGCAGAACTTGTGGAAATGAAGCGTTGCAAAACCAACGGTTTATGCTGTGGAGCAGGAGGTGCACAGATGTTCAAAGAACCGGAAAAAGGAAATAAAGACATCAATATCGAAAGAACGGAAGAAGCATTGTCTTTTGAGCCTAAAGTGATTGCTACAGGATGCCCTTTCTGTAACACAATGATGACGGATGGTGTAAAACACTTTAACAAGAACACGGAAGTAGCCGTAAAAGATATTGTAGAACTTCTTGCAGAAGCAGAAGATTTGTAAAATCTACATTAAAAATAGACAAAAACTCAGGCTTAGGTCTGGGTTTTTCTTTATCATAAACTCAGGAATATTTCTTAATTTTATACTTTAAAACCGACAGGATATGAAAATTGAAGAATCCAATATAGTAGAAACCAGCGACTACAGAGTTATTATATACCCTGCATCAAGATCTTTTGAAACCAAAGAGGCCAAAGCTATCACAGAAAAGCTATTCGATTTCCTGGCGACATGGGCCGCCCATGGAAAACCGCTTGCTTCATCTTTTAAGATTGAAAAAAATCAGTTTATCGTGGTGTGTGTAGATGAAGAGAAGGAAATGGCTTCAGGATGCAGCATTGATGCCCTGGGGAAGGTAATGCGTGAAATAGATGAACAATACCAGCTTGGACTTTTCGACAGAATGAAAGCAAGCTTTGTACAGGACGGACAGATCAAAACCCTGAAACTGCAGGACTTTAAATCTCAGTTGAGAAACGGCGAACTGCCAAAAGATATCCAGGTTTTTGATTTTTCTAAAAATACCTACCTGGACTTTTTAAGCCACTTTTTGCTGCCATTGGAAAAAAGCTGGGCTGCGGGCATTGCCTAAACAATTATAAAATAACCAATCAGAACTTTAGATTGAAGCCTTCAGGCAGTTTTCGGTTGAAAACAGTCTTGGTAAAGTCTTCAATGTAAGGTTCTTTTTGTTTGATCACCTTACATGGATTTCCTACGGCAATGGAGTTGGATGGAATATCTTTAGCCACAATAGAACCTGCCCCGATGACCACGTTGTCACCTATTTTTACTCCGGGAAGGATTACCGAATTGGTTCCCACAAAAACATTATTTCCAATAACGATCGGGCCGCATTCATCATGAATACTGTGATCATTGTGATTATGGTTCGCAGAAATCAGGGAAGTTCCTGCCCCGAAACCTACATTATTTCCTATGATAATGCCATTATTGGCCTGAATATAAATATTGGGATTATCCCCCGGATCACAAAGAATTCCTTTTTTTATTTTTGGATGGTTTCTGATCACTGAAGTAAAATGGACAGGCCACGGAACACTTCCGTTAATTCTTAAAATTTTTTGAGGAACCAGATAATGAAAAAAAGAACATGCGGAAGCATATAATCATACTTCTGACGGTAATATTCGGGATAGAAAAAATTATTAATTCTATGGAAAATCTGGTATTCAATAAATTTTTTAATCGGATTCATTTTTCTTCAGAATAAACATGATGTAAAAATACAAAAATCCATAGCCGATAAACAAGAAACCGGAAAAAATCCCCACCAGATAGCTGATTCCCATTTCTTTTCCGATGAAGATCGCGGCAATATTAGCCAGGAAAAGATAGATATTGAAAACCAGGGCTACATTATTACGTTTAAGGATCGTCAGGATATCTGAAATAGGGTTGATCAGGCTGCGGGTAAGATATCCGAAGGACATCAGGAAAATAAAAAGTCCAAGATGTTCCCAGTTTTTGTTGAAGAACATTTCCAGAACAGGAATCCCGATCACATTAATGAGTACATAAAGCGCGAAAATGATATAGAAATTCATCAGGCTCATTTTCTTTGTGTAGGCAAACAATTCATTTCTGCTTCTACCGCTGTTATTGATCTCCGCTGCTTTCGGATAATAAACCGTTGCAATGGATGATGAGATCAGAAGAAGGGGAACAGACATTATTTTTACCGCTAACGAATATTCTCCCAACAGCGAATCTGCAAAATAAAGCGATATCAGAATCGGCATGATATTATTGCCTAAAGCATTGATCAGCGTAGAAGGGTAAGAGTATTTAAAAAGTTCGGGACGCTTTTTAGCATTAGCAATATATCTTTTGAAATCAGGTTTTACAATATATTTCCTTGAATAGTATAAAGCGGCAAGAAAAGCAGCAATATATCCAATCAGGCTACCGATAACAAGCCCATTTTCGATCTTAATAAATACAAATAACACCTGAAACAGAAAACTTACCACAGAATCTATAATGGTTAATACAGATACCAGCTTGAATAATTTTTTCTTGGCTAAAAGAAATTTTGCATTGTTTGTAAATAAATAGATGAAGCCTGTAAATATCCCCAGAAATAAAATATTCTTCGGAATATCGAAAGGTATAAAAACCAGCAGGAAAGCCAGAAACATAACAGTTGCTGAAATAATCCCGGCCGCACTGAAATTATTATTCACATCCTGCTCATTACCTTCCAGCATGATCATATGTTCCTGAGCGAGCCCTAAAACTACTGTAAATATGCTCATAACGCTCAGGTAAATGCTGAAAATACCATATTCGGAGGAGCCGTAATATTTTGCCAGCAGAAGCCCGCCGATCACCAAAACGAACTTGGAAATAAAATTTCCTTTAAAGATAGTGGTGATGTGGCTGCTGTTTAATCTTTTGAGTTTGTTTAAAAACATGGTAAAATATTACGAGAACAAATATATAATTATACATTTGCATAAAAAAGATTATTGAAAATTAACGGAAGATGAAATTCAAGCTCAATCATATTTTACTATTTCAACTTACAGCGATCCTGTTTTTAACGGTTTCATGTGGAAGCGATGAAGATTCTTTACAGAGAATCGACCAGATCATGAATATTTATATAAGAAACAGTGCGGGACAGGACCTTTTGAATGCTAAAAAAACGGTTCCTACTCTTCCTATGCAGTGAACGACGCTTTTGGGGCTACTGACGTTGCTCCGGTATCTGTACCGCTTAAAGTGACCACCGATTCCTTATACTACTTTGAGTATATAAGAGGAGCAAAAAGGCTGACAATGGATTCTCTGGGACCTGATAACAGGACTTACCATTCCAAAATGGCATTTGCATTGAGAAGGACGGTCAATAACGTTGTTGAAACCACTATTGACTCTATGGAGATCAGATACCGCTGGACGCCCTCGGTATTTCAAATTTCTGAGGTTCTTTACAATAATCAGGTAGTATTTACCAAAGCTGCGGATGCACCCAATGCTATAAATACCATTACTATCATAAAATAATTTTAAATTTGCAAAACTGTTAGCTTAGTATTTAAGTTTAACATCTAATATTTAACATCTCAATAAAATGTTACAAGTCAATTTTTTGCGCGACAATAAAGAACGCGTTTTAGAAGGTCTTCAAAAAAGACAATTCAAGAATCTTGGGTTGGTAGACGATGCTATTGCTACCGACGACGAAAGAAAAAGAATCCAGTTTGAATTAGATTCCCAGCTTTCCGAGATCAACAAAATTTCCAAAGAAATCGGGCTTTTGATGAAAGAAGGAAAGAAAGAAGAGGCGGAGTCTGCAAAATCTAAAACAGCACAATTTAAAGAGTCGAGTAAAGAATTGCAGTCCCAGTTGGATGTAACGGAGAAGGCTTTGCTGGATATTTTATACCAGATTCCAAACATTCCGTATGAAGCGGTAAAAAGCGGAGCTTCTGCGGAAGATAATGAAAATATTTACCAGTCTCACGATGTGGAAGGCCTTGGAGAAGGAGCTATTCCTCACTGGGAACTGGCCAAAAAATATAACCTGATCGATTTTGAACTTGGGGTAAAGATCGCAGGTGCAGGTTTCCCTGTTTATTTAGGAAAAGGAGCAAGGCTTCAGAGAGCTTTGGTTCAGTATTTCCTTGATAAAAATGTTGAAAAGGGGTATATGGAGGTGAATCCTCCTCATGTGGTCAATGAGGCTTCAGGATACGGAACGGGACAGCTTCCTGACAAAGAAGGGCAGATGTACCACATTGGTTTGGATGATCTTTATCTGATCCCAACGGCAGAAGTTCCTGTAACGAACCTTTACCGCGATGTATTGCTTGAAGAAAAGGATCTTCCTATTAAAAATACGGCTTTCTCTCAGTGCTACAGAAGAGAGGCCGGAAGCTACGGAGCTCACGTAAGAGGTCTGAACCGTCTTCACCAGTTCGAAAAAGTAGAGATTGTAAGACTTGAAAAGCCTGAAAACTCTTATGCTGCTTTGGAAGAAATGGTAGAGCATATCAAGGAAATTCTTACCGACCTTGAACTTCCGTTCAGAGTCTTGAGACTTTGTGGTGGTGATATGGGATTCACATCAGCAATGACCTACGATTTTGAAGTATGGAGTGCTGCTCAGGAAATGTGGCTGGAAGTAAGCTCTGTATCTAATTTTGAAACTTTCCAGGCGAACCGTCTGAAATGCCGTTTCAAGACAGAAGGAAAATCTCAGCTGGTTCATACGCTGAACGGTTCTGCAATGGCCCTTCCAAGAATTATGGCTGCATTGCTTGAAAACAACCAGACCGCTGAAGGAATCAGAATTCCTAAGAAAATTGCGGAATATGCAAGATTCGATCTGATCAACTAAAAATAGTATATCACTATAATAAAGAATCCCCTTTCAGTTTTGGAAGGGGATTTTATATTGGTTTTAAAGAAAAACTATTCCGTTGTAATAATCACTTTCTTATCTTTATTGACAAGATTTTTGCCGTCTACAAGGTCATTGGATCTTACAACGATTTCAACCGTTTTGTTATCGATCTGTTTTACGAAATCATGTTTACCTTCAATACTTTTGATGGGTTTCTGAAATTTAAGCCTGTTGGAAAATGTAAGGTTGAACATTCTCAGCATTCCTGCCATTCCGGAAGCCATTTGTTTACCATAGGCCTCAATGGAATCACTTTTGGTCTTAGGAACTGTTTTTTCCTCCGTTTCCTTTTCTTCCAGCATTTTAAGAATACCATCGGAATTGAATTTATCTGTATTAATTGTGAGTGATTTACCATCCCAAACGGCAATATCCTGCAAAGGAATTTTTTCAGACGTTTGTCGCTGGCCAGAAGCTGGGTGATTTCTGTTGGCATAAGTTTATCATATTTCAGGGAAAGACCTACGATCTCGTTTTTATCTTTGTCCACTTTCATGTAGACTTTTTTCAGCACTTTCACCGAATCCTCATTAAGAGTTATTTTTCCGTGCTTCTGAACATTATAAAGACTTGTCCAGTCAGTAGGCAGTTTATCCAGGTCGCTCAGTTTCTTCGGATCAGAACCCATCATGCTCATCATTCCCATTACACTTTTATCCATGAGGATATTCGACTGCATGCTGGTTGCAGAATCTTTGTAATAGGTAGTTTCTGTATTGATAGAGCAGGACTGGAGAACTATAGCGAAAATAGCAGCCCATAAAAAATTTATCTGTTTAATCATTACTGAAAATTTTTAGTGTTATCTTATGTATTACAAAACAGATACCAACCGAAAACGGACTGAAATTTCAGTCCGTTTTTTTATTCTGTACCGATAATAATTTTTATCGGTATTCCTGTATTAATGGCAGTTGCTTGAACTGTGGTCGTGCCCTTCAATATGGCAATTGGCACCGTTATGATCTTTAGAAATCGTCATCGCTTCGGCTCTGGGTGAGATATAAGGAATTCCCAGTTCAAGACCTCTCAGAATAAATAATCCGCCCAGGATAATCATAATAACAGGAACTGCTTTTAAAATTTTAATTCTGAAAGCCTGATTCATAAGGTTTCCGGCTAAAACTACCGCAAACATGAAGGGAAGAGTCCCAAGCCCGAATAAAGCCATATATGAAGCTCCCTGCCATACTCCTCCTGCGGCAAGGCTGGCTGTAAGAGCCATGTAAACCATTCCGCACGGAAGAAATCCGTTAAGAAGTCCGGTTGTAAATCTTGAGCGGTAATCTGCTTTCTGAAGTAATCTTCCTAAATTTGATTTTACTGAAAACAAAAATTTAGAAAGAAAAGGGATTCTGGAAGCGAAGTCTTTTCCGCCAAATGAAAACAAAGCCATGATGATCAGAAGGATTCCCGCAATGATGGTAAGATACTGCTGAAAGCCTGCCATCTCAAAACCTTCCCCTACAATTCCCAGAATGGCACCCAATAATGAATAGGTAACTATCCTGCCAAATTGATAAGTTAAATTCTGAAGATAAAAATTCGTAGCCTGTTTTTTAGTCAATCCCATCGATAAAGCAATAGGGCCGCACATTCCGATACAGTGAAAACCGGAGGCAAATCCTAATGCAATAGCCGATAAAATAAGCCCTATTTCCATATCACATCATAATCCATTCTATAGTCTGTTTTGTCTTTTGTCCACATCAGTCTTAAGGTATAATTTCCTACTTTTAATACCTGTGCAGGTACTATAAAAGATTGTGAAGCATCAAGCTTTACAGATTTTTTGATATCTAAATTCTGGTCGTCGGTTCTGTTTAAAACAAATTTTACCGTAGTATTGGTATTGTTGTATTCCTTTGGAAAGGTGATTTTAATTCCGCTTTTTTCCTGGCTGTATACCGGTTTTTCCTGCAGGTCGTCTGCTCTTTTTTTAGCATCAATTACATCCTGATACTTAAGCTCCTCTTCGTAATAATTATCGGTTACCATTTCAGAATTCTTCTGCCCGTTCGGGAAAAGAAACAGCATGGATAATATGAAAACAATAAATGCAAATAATGCAATTACAACACCGTGTCCCCAACTAAAGTTTTTCATTTCTTCTTTAAATTAAAATTGCAGTTTGAATGGCCCCTCGAAGTACGTCTGGTAAGAATCTACAAGCTTACCTTTCATATCGTATACCCCGATGGTTATATTCTGTTTTGAAAGTTTCATATCATTTTCAGGGAAGCTGATGTTGATAGTTCCTTTCGAAATTTTGTCTCTGTCTACCTGTATTTTGCTGGATGCACTGTAAGTGATCTCTCCGTGAGCCGGCTCAATAACTTTTATCGTAACGATTTTTTTGTCGTTGGTCTTGTTCAGGAAGGTATAATTGTAAGTATTGGTAATTTTTCCGTCTCTTACAAAGAATGTACTTCCTGCCGGTTTAATGAATTTTGCTTCCATTTCTCCACGGTTGTAAAGAAGGAATCCTAAGAATCCTACCAACAGAACCAGAACTACAGCAAAGCCTTTCATTCTTCCCGTAAACTTAAACTGAGTTTGGTTTTCAATTTCGTTTTCGGATGCATATCTGATCAATCCTCTTGGAAGGCCTACTTTGTCCATTACTTCATCACACGCATCGATACATGCTGTACAGTTTACACATTCCAGCTGCTGCCCGTCTCTGATGTCAATTCCTGTAGGACATACTACCACGCACTGATGACAGTCGATACAATCTCCTTTTCCGGCTGCCTTACGGTCTTCTCCTTTTCTCCATTTTGATCTGTTTTCCCCTCTTTTAAAATCGTAGAAAACGTTGATGGTATCTTTGTCAATCAAAACCCCTGTAATCTTCCGTATGGGCAAACGAGCGTACAAACCTGCTCTCTGAACCATGCAAATACAAAGTAGAATGCAGCAGTGAAAAGCACCATTACGATGAAATTGGTAGGGTGGGCAAACGGCCCTTCTGATATAATTCTGAATATTTCTTTATACCCGACGATATACATCAGCATAAAGTGGGTAATGATTAATGAAATAATTATATAAACCGTCCATTTAAGGCTTCGTTTCCAGATCTTCTCGCTGTTCCACTCCTGTCTGTCCAGTTTCATTTGCTTGTTTCGGTCACCTTCAATAAGATATTCAATTTTACGGAAGATAGATTCCATAAAAATTGTCTGAGGACATATCCATCCGCAGAAAATTCTTCCGAACGCAATCGTAAAAATGATAATAAATATTAAAGAGGCGATAGCACCTAAAGTTAGGATAAAAAAGTCCTGTGGATAGAAAGGCTGTCCGAAAATGAAAAACTCCCTATCAATAACATTAAATAAAAAGAACGGGTTGCCATTAATTTTCAGAAATGGTACCGTAAAATAAATAATCAATAAAATATAGCTTACAATGTTTCTATAGTTGGTGTATTTCCCTTTTGGTTTCCTTGGGAATACCCATTTTCTCTTACCGGATTGCTCCATTGTCCCTATAGAATCTCTGTAAGTTTCAGGGTCCAGAACCTGTCCCTGTCCGCCGCGTACTTCTATTTCTTCTATGTCTGACATATTGTAATATATTTAAAAAGAAAAAACATAATTCGTTACTATTTTAATCTAATAACAAATTATGTTTTTTTCATATGTTTCTAATTTTTTTAAAATTATTCTTTTTCCCAATGCGCTTCGGTTCCCTGAGGAGCTGCTCCTCCCTGAGCCGGCGTCACTGGCGGTTGTTCCTGATTGATGTGATATACATACGCTGCAATCTTTTCAATCTCTGCTCCTGAAACCTCTCCGTTTTTACCGAATGGTCTCATCGCAGGGTTGGTAGGAGAACCGTTCCAGTCCATGTGGAAAACATTTTTGAATAAAGTTTTCTCAGGCTGGTTGATCCAGTAGTTATCCGTAAGGTTCGGACCAATACCACCGCTTCCGTCTTCTTTGTGACAAGATGCACAGTTGGTTTTGAATAGTTCTTTTCCTTCCGCGATATTGTCAGCAGAGTATTTTGCTGTTTCTATAGTTACAGGAGGCTGGCTTGCTTCGTATGCTGCAATACTTGCCATCTGTTCTTTATATTCTTTTTCATATTCGCTCAACGGGTGTGCGAAATCTGTGAAAGAGTAGGCTGCAATATATACAATACAAAAAGCAGTCCCAAAATAGAATAAACCTACCCACCATTTCGGTAATTGATTGTCTAGCTCCATAATCCCATCAAAACCATGATCGATAAGGATATCTTTTTCTTCTGTAGCAGACTGTTTTTTGAATGCACTGTCATACATTCTTCTTAAGAAAGGAATTTTCTTTTCTGCCAGGTAAGCTGCTTTTTCTTCCGGAGATAGTTTTTTGAATTTATTGTTTTCAATCAAATCTCCGATGGCGCTGTGGATGTAGGCCAAGATAGCACTGATCACCACAGTTCCCCAGAAATAAGGCGAAGCTAGGAACGAATAACTCTGTACAAACAAATAATAAAAAACTATTAAAAGTCCGGTTATTATTAAGATGTTTACAACAACAGGTGTTCTTTGTTTCATAATAAATAGTTTAATTTTTTAAATTAAAATCGTCATCCTCATCATCCCCAAGCGGAGCTTCTTCTTCCTCTTTGTAATATTTTTTAGGTCTGGTAAAAACATACACTACAAGAGCTACGAAGAACAACATAAAGAAAATCAGAGCCAGCGTCTGGTAAAAACCAGCGTTTTCTGTATTGGATAATATATCTTTAAAGTTCTGAGGAATCATGTGAACCTTTTAATGTTTAGTTAGTACTTGCTGTTTTTATTTCTGTCGTCTTGATATCTGTTCCTAATCTCTGAAGGAAAGAAATAAGAGCTACAATCTCTTTTTTCTCAAGTTCTCCCTGAGGTCTCTTAGCGTAGGCCACTTTAAGGTCATTGGCTTCAGAGAAGATATCTTTTACAATTTTCTTCGATTGGTTGTCTGCCCATGAATTGGCAGAATCTATTTCAGCTTTGGTATAAGGAACCTCAAACGTGTTCTTCATCAGCTTCATTTTGTCTACCATTTTGGATCTGTCCAGGTTGGTAGCAATTAACCAAGGATAACGAGGCATGATAGAACCTGCAGAAGTAGATCTTGGGTTATACATGTGCTTGTAATGCCAAGAACTTGGATTTTTCCCTCCTTCTCTGTGCAAATCCGGTCCTGTTCTTTTAGAACCCCATAAGAATGGTCTGTCATAAACGAATTCTCCCGCTTTAGAATACTGTCCGTTTTTACCGTTGAATCTGGTAATTTCATCACGGAAAGGTCTGATCATTTGAGAGTGACAAGCATTACATCCTTCACGGATATAAATATCTCTACCTTCAAGTTCAAGCGGTGAATATGGTTTTACAGCTGAAATTGTTGGTACACTTTTCTTTAGAGATAAGGTAGGGATAATTTCAACCGAACTACCGATGGAAATCGTGAAGAAAGATAGAATACCTAATAATACTGGCATTCTTTCAAGCCATAAGTGAGTACCTTCTCCTTCTTTACGTTTGTTTCCGATGTTGGCCAATGCAGGCGCTTCAGCTGGAACTTCTTTCTGGAAAGAACCTTTTCTTACCGTAGCAATTACGTTAACGATCATCAGGATAGCTCCGGAAATGTAGAATGCACCTCCTAAGAATCTCATTTTGAAGTAAGGAATGATTGCAGTTACGGTATCCAACCAGTTTTTGTACATCAAAGTACCGTCCGGGTTGAACTGCTTCCACATTAAACCTTGTGTAAATCCTGAAATATACATTGGTACTGCATAGAAAATAATTCCTAAAGTTCCTAACCAGAAATGCCAGTTAGCTAATTTTACAGACCAAATTTTGGTTCTCCACATAATTGGTACCAGGTAATAGATAACCCCGAATGCCATGAAACCATTCCATCCAAGAGCTCCTAAGTGTACGTGACCGATAACCCAGTCTGTAAAGTGACCAATTTTGTTGATGTTTTTTGTTGCTAAAAGCGGTCCTTCAAATGTTGCCATACCATAGCAGGTAACAGCTACCACGAAGAACTTCAGGATAGGATTTTCTCTTACCTTATCCCATGCTCCTCTCAGGGTAAGAAGTCCGTTAAGCATCCCTCCCCATGACGGTGCGATAAGCATGATAGAGAAACCAGTTCCCACAGCCTGCGCCCATGCAGGAAGAGCTGTATACTGAAGGTGGTGAGGACCAGCCCAGATATATACAAAAATTAATGACCAGAAGTGAATAATAGACAGTTTATAGGAGAATACCGGTCTGTCTGCTGCCTTCGGTAAGAAGTAATACATTAAACCAAGAACCGGAGTTGTCAGTACGAATGCAACCGCATTGTGACCGTACCACCACTGTACAATAGCATCTTTTACCCCTGCATATGCCGAATAAGATTTCCAGCCTGCGAAAGATAAAGGAACTTCAAGGTTATTGAAGATGTGAAGCATTGCCACTGCAATCCATGTTCCGATGTAGAACCAGATCGCTACATAAAGGTGTCTTACCCTTCTTTTTGCAATGGTCATGAACATGTTGATCCCGAAAATAATCCAAGAGAATGCAATCAATATATCGATCGGCCACTCGTGCTCAGCATATTCTTTTGAAGTATTGATCCCCATAAAGAACGTAACGAACGTAGCAACGATCATAAACTGCCAAGTCCAGAAATGTAACCATGATAATGTATCGCTGTACATTCTTGTTTTTAATAATCTCTGCAATGAGTAATAAATACCGGTATAAACGATATTACATACAAATGCCCAGATCACGGTATTGGTATGAAGCATTCTGATTCTACCAAAACCAAATGCACCATGAGTGTTTATTAACCCTTGAATATTGCCTGATGCAAGGCTTTTGATGGTTGTATCATCTGTACCGAATAAAAATTCCGGCAATTCCGGGTAGAAAAGCATTAATGCCGCCGTAAGCCCGAACGTAAATCCTATAAGACCGAAAACTAAGGTCGCATAAAGGAACGCACGGACAATACTGTTGTCATAACTAAACTTTTGTGTTTCCATATCAACTATTCACTTTTTTCTTCAATTTTATTATTCTCTCCTATCTTTTTATCGTCTTTATCTTTGTCGCCGCTTTCCTCCTTTTCCTTGATTTCTCCATTATCAAAAAGGATTCTGACAGCCGGAGATTCGTCATCTTCAAACTGTCCTTTTCGGGCATACACTATAAATACGACCAGGAAAATCGCAGCCAAAGAAACACTGCAGAGGATCATTAAATATAGAATATCCATTGGACAACAAAATTAACCTATTTTCGGGGTTCAAATTTAGTGAAAAATAATGACATTCATCAATAAATGCCGATTTCAGCTAATTTAAAATCAGTCTAAATAAGGGCCTTTACGCCTGTTTTTTGAAATATTTCCGGCCCAGAATCCAGGTCGAAAGTGTAGTGAATGTAACTACCGTTATGGAACTGATTGGCATGATGATTGCTGCGAAGAGCGGATGCATATGGCCTGTAACTGCGTAACTTAAACCGACGATATTGTATAGAAAACTGATTATGAATGTCATTTTTACAATAGTGATCGAGCCTTTGCAAACATTCAGGTAATTGTCCAGGGTAACTACTTTATCGCCGTTCATGATCACATCGGAAGAAGGAGTGAAGCTGTTGGTGTCGTCTGCGATAGCAATTCCCACATTACTTTGTTTCAGCGCGCCTGCATCATTCAGTCCGTCACCAAGCATAGCGACTTTCATATTCTGATCCTGAAGGCTTTTGATGTAATTAAGCTTGTCTTCCGGGCTCTGGTTAAACGCCATTCCTTTGTAGTTCGGGATAAGTTCCTTAAGCTGGTTCTCTTCAGAAGAATTGTCCCCGCTCAGGATGAATATTTTGTAGCTGGTAAGCTTTGTAAACAGTTCCTTTAATTTAGGGCGGTATTCATTCTTAAAAATAAATTTACCCAGGAATTCACCATTTCTACTGATGTAAACCGCTGTTTCAAGATTTTTAGGCTCCTGATCGTTGTAACGGGCAGAACCGATCTTGTAAACACTTCCTCTTATGCTTGCCTCATATCCTTTCCCGGAAATTTCCCGGAAATGTTCAACAGGGAAATAGTTGTCGGTAACCTCTATGAATTCATAAAGAGACTTGGATAGCGGGTGGTTGGAGTTTTTTAATAATGTTTTGATATTCAGTTCATCAAATTCATTAATTTCGGAACCTTCATATCTGATATTCGATTTTTTTCTGTGCGTAATGGTTCCCGTTTTGTCAAAAACTATTGTATCCAGTTTTGCAATCTTCTCAATCGTTAAAGTATCTTTTACATAAAACTTATTCCGGCCCAGGATTCTCATAATGTGCCCGAACGTAAACGGTGCGGAAAGTGCCAGGGCGCATGGGCAGGCGATGATAAGAATAGCCGAAATCACCTGGAACATGATTTTCAGATCAATAAAAGCCCAGTAAATCCCCGAAACCAACGCAATGCCTAAAATAATGAATGTGAAATATTTGCTGACATTGTTCGTTAATGTATCAAGGCCTGTTTCGTGTTTCTTAAAGGCTTCCTTATTCCAGAGCTGGGTAAGGTAACTCTGGTCAACATCTTTGATGACTTCCAGTTCCAGTGAAGAGCCGATTTGCTTTCCTCCGGCGAATATCTTGTCACCAGGCTGTTTGCTGATGCTTTCACTTTCTCCTGTAATAAAACTGTTGTCAATATTTCCTTCTCCGTTGATCAAAATAGCATCCACCGGAATGATTTCCTGGTTTCTTACCAAAATTCTGTCTCCAACTTTGATTTCAGAAAGGAGGATGTTATCCTGTTTTCCTTCAAAGTCTACTTTGGTAACTGCAATAGGGTAAAACGATTTGTAGTCTCTGTCATAAGATAGAGCGCTGTAGGTTCTTTTCTGGAAAATTTTCCCCATCAGCATGAAGAACAGAAGACCACACAGTGTGTCAAAATATCCAGGTCCATAATCTGTAGCCACTTCATAGATACTTCGTCCGAAAAGAACGAAAATTCCCAGAACAATAGGAACATCTATGTTAACAATCTTGTTTTTTAGTCCATACCACGCCGATTTATAATAATCTGAAGCAGAATAAAATACGACAGGGCACGCCAGAAGGAACATCAGCGTTCTGAAAAGTCCCTTATAATGCTCCATCCAGTAATCTTCGCCACCTACATATTCAGGGAAAGCAAGGAACATTCCGTTTCCGAATGCGAATCCGGCAATGGCAAATTTGATGAGAAGGGATTTATCGAGGTGATCTACATTTTTATCGGCTGTTTCAAGGCTGATAACAGGTTTGTAACCAAGATTGGTTAAGAAATTAGCTAGTTCGCTTAATTTCAGATCATTATGGTTGAAAGAAATCTGCAGGGTTTTTCTGGTGAAATTCACCTGCGAATACTTGATGTGTTCATTCAGGGTGTGAAGACTTTCCAAAAGCCATATGCATGAAGAACAATGTATTACGGGTATTTTGAAAGTAACGAGACTGGTGTTTCCTTCTGAGAAATCCGTAATCTTTTCAAAGATTTCCGGAGTGTCAAGATAGTCGAACTGGGAAGAGTTTTCATCACTTGGACGAATTCCTGCCCTTTTATTAAGTTCGTAGAAATTGGTTAAATTATTGATATTCAGAATTTCGTAAACAGACTTGCAGCCGTTGCAACAGAAAGTCTTTTCATCGAATAAAATCCGCTCCTTTTCTATACCTTGACCACAATGAAAACAGTTCTCGCTCACCACCATAAAATATTGAACTACAAAATTATAACAAATTTTTTTGTTTATCGCGTTAAAATGTTCTATTTTTGTGATAAATGTCATATAAAATGTCGCAGGAACAACAGATTGCAATTGAAGAGAGGTTCGCCAGAGTTTTTAATGATAAATCATTTAAGGAAAGACTTTCTAGCACTGATTTTGAAAAATATATTAGCAGTAAGAAAAAACTAAGTTTTCAAAAGCACGACACCATTTTCGAGGACGGGGAAACGCCAAAAGGAGTATACGTTTTAGAAAAAGGAGCCGCAAAGCTTTCAAAGTCCGGAGCTTTTGGAAAAGACCAGATCTTAAGATTTATCAAAGAGGGGGATATTATCGGCTATCGTTCATTACTTTGCGGGGAAAATTTCCAGGCAAAGGCTGAGGCTATGACAGACATTGAATGCATTTTCCTTCCGGCAGATGTTTTCATGTACCTTCTGGAGGTAGACCCGCAGCTTTCTTTTGCAATGCTTCAGAAGATTTCCTACGAATTGGGAGAATCATCCAATACCATTACTTTCCTTGCACAGAAAACAGTAAGAGAAAGACTGGCAGAAATCCTAATTCTTCTGGAACAGAAATTAGGCGTAGATCCTGAGGGCTTTATTAAAATTTCGCTCACCAGGGAAGAAATTGCCAACATTATTGGTACCGCCACCGAAAGTGCCATCCGTTTAATCTCCGAATTCAAACAGGACAGTCTCATAGAAGTGGACGGAAGAAACATCAAAATATTGAACCACGACAAACTGATGAAACTAGGTCACGTAGTTTTATAAACATCATACAACAACTTAAGTCGGCGAAAGCCGACTTTTTAACTTTTAAAAAATAGATAAATTATGTCTGTTCACTCTGAAATTAAAAAAGTTACGACTGAAACCTTGCGAAAAATGAAATTCGACAAGGAAAAGATAACAATGCTTACTGCATACGATTTTACCACTGCCAAGATGGTGGATGCAGGAGGAGTTGATGCCATTCTGATCGGAGATTCTGCGGCCAATGTTATGGCGGGCTTTGAAACTACATTGCCCATCACATTAGACCAGATGATCTACCATTCTCAAAGTGTGGTAAGAGGAACGGACAGAGCTCTTGTCGTAGCCGATCTTCCATTCGGAACCTACCAGAGTAATCCTGAGAAAGCATTGGAGTCTGCAGTGAGAATGATGAAAGAAGGAGGAGCACATGCTGTAAAAATTGAAGGAGGAAAAGAAATTTCTAAATCTATTAAAAAAATCATCAACGCCGGAATTCCTGTTATGGGACATTTAGGGTTGACGCCACAGTCGATCTATAAATTCGGAACCTATAAAGTAAGAGCCAAAGACGAAGCGGAAGCTGAGAAATTAATTTCTGATGCGCAGCTTTTAGAAGAATTAGGCTGTTTTGCAGTAGTTCTGGAGAAAATTCCTGCTGATCTGGCTAAAAAAGTATCTGAAAGCATTTCTATCCCGACTATTGGAATCGGAGCTGGCCCCGACTGTGACGGACAGGTTCTTGTATATCACGACATGGTTGGAATGAACAAAGGTTTCAGTCCGAAATTTTTAAGAAGATATCTTGACCTGTACACGGAGATTACAGGAGCTGTAGCCCAATACGTAAAAGATGTAAAAAGTGTGGAGTTCCCTAATGAAAATGAAAGCTACTAATTGATGCAGAATCAACAGACTATTCAGGGGATTTTATCAATTGCAGCCATTATATGTATGGTGATTGGCTGGTTTAATTTATTTTCTCCGGAGATCAATAACCTTCTTTACAAAAAAGTTTTTTATGTGTTAATCGGAGCGAGTTTTTTCGTTCAGGCCCCTATGCTTATCAATAAAAACTTCATGTATGCTATGTATGGGACAGCTGTACTCTGTGTAGGAGGTGCATTTTTGCCGGAAGATTCTAAATTTGTAATGCTTAAAACAATTGGTCTTTTTGTAGGAGTAGCTATTTCCCTTACCAACAGGCCAAGGCGTTCATAAGATATGGAGGAGCAGATTGTATATGAAGACAACCATCTTTTGGTAGTCAACAAAAAAGTAGGACAGCTTGTTCAGGGCGACAAAACCGGTGATGAATCTTTACTGGAGTCCATTAAAAATTTTATAAAAAAAGAGATGCCAAGCCTGGAAATGTTTTTCTCGGCCTGGTTCACCGTATAGACCGGCCTACTTCAGGACTGGTTATTTATGCTAAAACTTCCAAAGCGCTTTCCCGTCTTACACAGATGGTAAAGAACAGGGAGGTTAAGAAAACATACTGGGCTGTTGTAGGAAAAGAAATGATTCCTCAAAGTCAAAGGCTTGTTCATTACCTGAAGAAAAATGAAAAGAATAATAAAGCCATTGTTTTTCCTAAAGCAACAGAAGGAGCAAAAGAAGCAATCCTGACTTATCATGTGATTAAAACGCTTGATAATTATCTGCTTCTTGAAATTGATCTTGAAACCGGAAGGCATCACCAGATCCGTGCCCAGCTGTCGAAAACCGGAGTTCCGATAAAAGGAGATCTGAAATACGGAGCTCCCCGCTCCAATCCCGATGGAGGAATCAACCTTCACGCGCGGAAACTGGAATTTATTCATCCCGTTACTAAAGAAAGTATTGAAATTATAGCCCCGGTCCCGCAGAATGATGCGATCTGGAGAGCTTGTGAAGAATAAAATGGTCCTGCAATTTTTTGCAGGACTTTTTTTATATAAATTTTGTTGACAATTCCGGGCTTTCGTTTTTTTGAAACTTAATTTTGCCCATTCTGAAAAAATGTCTAACTTCGTCACAACTTTAGGGGTGTCTGCAAATCTGCAGACTGAGACTTTACCCTTTGAACCTGATCTGGATTATACCAGCGTAGGGAAAAGTAAATGACTTTTGCTGTACATTCTATTGTACAATAAGGGCCATTCCTAAAGGATATAAAAAATTAGGAATGGAACTTACAATCAACCACACAACGAAAACATTTGAAGTACTTCCCGACAATCTGGAAGCACTGATGGCTATGGAAATACCCGGAAAGAGAAAAGGGATTGCTGTAGCTCTCAACAACCGTATTATTCCACTGTCCGCCTGGGCAGAAACACTCCTTAAAGACAAAGATTCAGTTTTAATCATTACCGCCACTCAGGGTGGATAATTCTCATTAACAAAACAAAAACTTATGGCTCATTCAATCACCTGTTCGCCATTTCCGAACGCCAGGAAAATTTATGTTGAAGGAAAAATACATCCTGTCAGCGTAGCAATGCGTGAGATTCATCTCAGCCCTACCAGGCTTAGCAATGGAACTTTGGAAAATAATCCTCCGGTAACCATTTATGATACTTCAGGTCCCTACACAGACGAAAATGCATCTATTGACATCATGAAAGGACTTCCGAGAATCAGGGAGCAATGGATCCTGGACAGAAAAGATGTGGATATCCTGAACGGAATCACGTCAGAATACGGAAAGGCCCGCCTCGCAGATCCGCGTCTGGATGATCTGCGTTTTGCCTACGATCACAAACCCAAAGTAGCAAAAGAAGGATCTGAACTTACGCAGCTCTATTATGCAAAACAGGGAATCATCACTGCTGAAATGGAATATGTAGCGATCAGGGAAAACCAGAGGATTGAGCAGCTGGAATCCGTTTCCAGTGAAATGGCATGTCAGCATCCCGGAAACAGTTTTGGAGCCAATACCCCAAAAAGTAAAATCACCCCGGAATTTGTAAGGGATGAAATTGCTGCCGGAAGAGCGATTATTCCGAATAACATTAATCATCCGGAAAGTGAACCGATGATCATCGGAAGAAATTTCCTGGTTAAAATTAATGCCAATATCGGGAATAGTGCCGTTTCATCCAGTATTGAAGAAGAAGTGGAAAAAGCAGTTTGGGCGTGCCGTTGGGGAGCAGATACCATTATGGATCTATCCACAGGGAAAAATATTCACGAAACAAGAGAGTGGATCATCAGGAACAGTCCGGTTCCTATTGGTACCGTTCCCATCTACCAGGCTCTGGAAAAAGTAAAAGGCGTTCCCGAAGATCTTACCTGGGAAGTTTTTAAAGATACATTGATCGAACAGGCAGAGCAGGGAGTATCTTACTTTACCATTCATGCGGGAGTTTTATTAAGATACATTCACCTTACGGCTAAAAGGGTAACTGGAATTGTTTCAAGAGGAGGTTCCATCATGGCTAAATGGTGTCTTTACCATCATAAGGAAAACTTTCTGTACACCCATTTCGAAGAGATTTGCGAGATCATGAAGAAATATGATGTGGCTTTTTCTCTGGGAGACGGCCTCCGTCCGGGATCTATTGCAGATGCCAATGATGCTGCCCAGTTTGCAGAACTGGAAACCTTAGGTGAGCTGACCAAAATTGCCTGGAAACACAACGTACAGGTGATGATCGAAGGTCCCGGTCATGTACCGATGCATATGATCAAGGAAAATATGGATAAGCAGCTGGAAGAATGCCACGAAGCACCATTTTACACTTTAGGGCCTTTAACGACAGATATTGCGCCGGGTTACGACCATATTACTTCCGGAATAGGAGCGGCGATGATCGGCTGGTTCGGATGCGCAATGCTTTGCTATGTAACCCCGAAAGAACATTTAGGACTTCCCAATAAAGAAGATGTAAAAGTAGGGGTGATCACTTATAAATTAGCTGCCCATGCTGCAGATCTGGCAAAAGGCCATCCCGGAGCACAATACCGGGATAATGCATTAAGCAAAGCCAGGTTTGAATTCCGTTGGGAAGACCAGTTCAACCTTTCGCTGGATCCTGATACGGCCAGAGCTTATCATGACGAAACACTTCCGGCGGAAGGTGCTAAAATTGCCCACTTCTGTTCCATGTGCGGTCCGAAATTCTGCTCTATGAAAATTACCCAGGAGATCCGCGATTCTGCAGAAAAAGGAATGCTGGATAAATCCCAGGAATTTATAGAAAAAGGAAAAGAAATTTATATATGATCCTCGTTATCACTCCCGAAACAATGGTTCAAAACGAGCCAGAGGTCATCAACCAAATGTTTCGGGAAGGATTGGATCTGCTTCATATAAGAAAGCCCAAGATAAGCCGGGAAGAAATGAAAAATTTCCTGTATCGTATCGATAAGGAGTTTTATCCTCAGTTGGTACTACACGGATATGGTGATTTGGGGAAGGATCATCATATTTCCCGGTTTCATTTCAGGGAAGCAGACCGGAATGCCGGGATTTATAAGTCTTATGTAGGGAAAAACATTCTTTCCACTTCGGTTCATGATATGAAAACGTATGATGAGTTGGGAAAAGAATGGGAATATTCATTTTTCAGTCCGGTTTTTCCAAGCATCTCCAAAAAAGGTTATGGGAAAGATTCAACATTAATAGAAGAACTGAAATATAGAAATAACCAGGAAGTAAAATTAATTGCGTTGGGAGGAATTAACGAAAACAACATCTGTGAAGTGTTCGAAAACGGAGCAGACGGAGCAGCACTGTTAGGTGCGGTTTGGAATAGCAACCAACCATTAAATACATTTAAAAAATGCAGAAAGAACGCCCTTTCGTGATGAGTATTGCGGGATTTGATCCCTCAGGTGGCGCAGGTGTTTTGGCTGATGTTAAAACATTTGAGCAGCTTGGTGTCATGGGACTGAGTGTTTGCACGGCGATGACCGTTCAGACGGAATCCCTGTGTTTAAGCATAGAATGGAGGCCTTTGGACGAGATCATAACGGCTATAGATGTTTTGATGAAAGATTACCCTGTTGAAGCCGTAAAAATCGGAATAGTAAAAGATGCATTGTTTCTGACAAAGATTGTAGAAAAGATACGATCGCATCCTGCAGAAATAAAGATCATTTGGGATCCGGTATTAAAAAGTACTTCAGAGTTTTCTTTTTTGACCTTGAAAGTTTACCGCTTTTAACCAATGTTATAAAGAAGATTGACCTGATTACCCCCAATTATGATGAATATAATGTTTTACAGAAACATGACCTTTTCAATACATCCGGGAGTTCCTGCGCTGTGTTGGTTAAAGGAGGCCATAGAAATGATAAAATAGGAACAGATATTCTGATCTGTCAGGGAAAAGAAATTTCATTGGAACCAGATCCACATGCTTCTTCTGATTTTTATCCCAAACACGGTTCAGGATGTGTGTTATCTTCGGCCATTACAGCTCACCTTGCTAAAGGAGAAACCCTTGAAACAGCCTGCAGGAAAGGAAAATTATATATAGAAAGATTTTTAAAAAGTAACCCTTCTTTACTGGGTTTTCATTCAACTTAATCATGGAAAAACTACAATACATATCTCAGGGACGCACAAAAGCAGAACAGGAAAACAACATCCGTAAAGCCCTGGACCATGGCATACAGTGGGTGCAGGTCCGTTGGAAAAATGCTGGTGAAGCTGAATTTTTTTGCCTCTGTGAAATTTCAAAGCAGCTTTGCTCAGAATATGAGGCCGTTTACATTATTAATGATCATGTACAGATGGCAAAAGATATTGATGCGGACGGAGTTCATTTAGGATTAAAAGATTGGCCTGTTGACATTGCGAGAGATATTCTGGGGAACCATAAAATCATCGGAGGAACAGCTAATACTACTTCAGATGTCCTGCAAAGAATAAATGAGCCGTGTGATTATATCGGTTTGGGGCCGTTGAGGTTCACTTCCACCAAGGAACAGCTGAGCCCGATCCTTGGTTTTGAAGGTTACCGGGATATTATTGAAAGTTTAAAAGCACAATCAATCGACATTCCAAAAATCTACGCAATAGGAGGTGTTGTCCTTGAAGATATTGAACTTCTTCAGCAAATTGGAATATATGGGGCTGCAGTTTCGGGAGAAATCACCAGCCGCCCGGCCGTCATCAGTGAATTTAAAAAAGCAATGATATGAACAATCAGAAATTAATAATAGCAGACCGGATTTTTGAATCCAGATTATTTTTAGGAACAGGAAAATTCGGAAGCCTTTCGGAAATGACCGATTCCATTATCGCTTCAGGAAGTGAAATGGTGACCATGGCCTTAAAAAGAATAGATTCCGGATCTTCGGAAGATGGTTTGCTGGAAGCTATAAAACCTGCACAAGTTCATCTTTTACCCAATACTTCAGGTGCAAGAACAGCCAAAGAAGCGGTATTGGCAGCGCAGCTTGCAAGAGAGGCCCTGGAAACAAACTGGGTGAAACTGGAGATTCATCCCGATCCGAAATATCTCCTTCCGGACCCTATTGAAACTTTATATGCCACAGAAGAGTTAGCCAGACTCGGATTTATCGTGATGCCGTACATCCATGCCGATCCTGTTTTGTGCAAGCGCCTCGAAGATGCAGGAACCGCTGTCGTAATGCCCTTGGGAGCACCGATTGGAACCAATAAAGGTCTGAGAACGCTTGATTTCCTGGAAATTATTATCAGTCAAAGTAACGTTCCTGTAGTGGTAGATGCCGGAATAGGAGCGCCTTCAGATGCTGCAAAAGCGATGGAAATGGGAGCAGATGCTGTCCTGGTTAATACCGCCATTGCTGTCGCACAGAATCCTGTGAATATGGCTTTAGCCTTTAAAGAAGGAGTTATTGCCGGAAGAAGGGCATACGAATCCGGTTTGGGCGTAATAGCTGATCATGCCGAAGCATCAAGTCCTTTGACCTCCTTTTTATTTGAATCATAAAACAGAAGTAATGAACAGCTTTAAAGATGTTTTTGAACGCTATCATTGGGAAGACGTAAAAAACCGGCTGGAGAAAGTGACCCACTCCGAAGTCCTGAACAGTCTTCAGAAAAAACATAAAAATCTGGACGACTTCCTGAACCTGATTTCCCCTGCCGCAGCAAAAGAACTTGAACTGATGGCCAGAATGACCCGCCAGATTACCCAGAAACGCTTTGGTAAAACCATCCAGCTGTATGCACCGATGTACCTCAGCAATGAATGCCAGAATATCTGTACCTACTGTGGATTCAGCCTTGATAATAATGTAAGACGGAAAACTCTTTCTGATACAGAGCTGATGATTGAAGCCTCGGTTTTAAAATCAATGGGAGTTAATCATGTACTTTTGGTGAGTGGGGAAGCCAACAAAACAGTGGGAATTTCTTACTTTTTAAACGCTGTCCGCCTGCTGAGGCCTCATTTTGCCAATATTTCAGTTGAAGTACAGCCTTTATCCGAAGAAGAATATCTGCAGCTGCATCAGGAAGGCGTTTATTCGGTTTTGGTCTACCAGGAAACCTATCATCAGGAAGTTTATAAAGAATATCATCCCAAAGGAAAAAATCGAACTTCCATTTCAGGCTGGATACACCGGACAGGATAGGAAGAGCGGGAATTCATAAAATCGGATTGGGTGTTTTGCTCGGGCTTGAAGACTGGCGCGTAGACAGTTTTTTCAATGCCCTCCACATCGATTATCTTCAAAAACAGTACTGGAAAAGTAAATTTTCAGTTTCCTTTCCACGCCTGAGGCCGGCAGAAGGAATCATTGAGCCTAATTTTATCATGGAAGACAAGGATCTTCTTCAATTGATCTGTGCCTACAGAATTTGGAATGAAGATCTCGAAATCTCAATATCCACAAGGGAAAATGAAAAATTCAGAGACAATATCATATCGCTGGGAGCTACAACGATGAGTGCAGCTTCCAAAACCAATCCGGGAGGTTACGCTGTAGATGTTGAATCTTTGGAGCAATTTGAAACCAGCGACGAACGCAGCATGGAAGATGTAAAAAATGTTATCAGAAAAGCCGGCTATGATCCTGTAATGAAAGATTGGGACTCTACATATAGCGGGAGTGAAAAATTAAACCATTAAGAATATTGAAGCTATTAAGTTTAATTAAGAAAAATCAATAGATTTTAAATCTTAAAGCAAAGCGCACCTTAATGTTCTCAACACCTTAAAAAACCTTAATGGTTCAAAACAATTATAAGATGAGCAAAGATATTTTTGCAAGATACAGCCGGCAGATTTTTATTGAAGAAATTGGTTTGGAAGGGCAGCGGAAGATCATCAATTCCAAAGTTCTTGTGATCGGAGCAGGAGGCTTGGGTAGCCCGGTCATCCAATATCTTGCGGCTGCAGGCGTTGGAAATATTGGCGTTGCCGATTTTGATGAGGTTGAACTTCATAATCTCAACCGCCAGATCATTCACGCTGAAAATACAGTTGGAATCTCAAAAGTCAAAAGCGCGGAGCTTTTTGTAAAAAATCTTAATCATCAGGTGAATTTTACCGGGATTGATCAAAAAATTAACCCTTCCAATGCAGAAGAGATCCTTTCACAGTATGATATTATTGTAGACGGTTCTGATAATTTTACCACAAGATATTTAATCAATGATACCTGTACGGAATTAGGAAAACCCTTAGTCTACGGAAGTATACTTGGTTTTTCAGGACAGGTTGCTATTTTTAATTACAAAGGAAGCAAGAACCTCAGAGATCTTTTCCCCGAACCGCCTTCTGAAGAAAATATCCCGGACTGTGACAGTCTTGGAGTTTTGGGAGCACTTCCGGGCATTGTAGGAAGCATGATGGCCATGCAGGCTCTGAAAATGATCACCGGGCTTCCTTTACAAACGGATCAGCTTACCCTTATCGATACTTTGAGCTGGAAATTCCAGACTATCGGTTTTTAATTATATTGTTTAAACAAATAAGGCAGTAAAAATATTTTTACTGCCTTATTTTTAGGATTGAGGATAGAAAACTACTGCGGATTCTGCATCACGCTGCTATCTTCTTTCTTAGTCTGGTTCAGGATGTTTGGATCTTCCTTGGCCAGTTTATTCTTCGTAGGAATTTTATAATTGATTGAAATTCCAAAGTTTCTCGTATCATACTTACTTCTGATCATTACAGGCTGCCCTTCAGGCGGATTGGAATACACCTGCATTACCTGTCCGTTGAAAATATCATTCGCGAAAACAGAAACGGTAAGACGGTTGTTCATGAACTTTTTTGTCAGTGTAATATCCAGGTTATTATTGAATGGTTTATCTGCTGTAAAATAGAAATACCCGGCTTTCGGTGTTAAATAGCTGTAATTGGCCGTCAGCTTGATATCCTTCGGTAAAAGCAATTGGGTCATGATATTAAAGATCCAGAATCCTTTATTGTTTAAATTATCAATATCGTGTTTCTGATAACCTGCATACAGATACATGAAATTAATCTTGTCAGGATTAAAATTGAACTTCATGATCTCGCTCATCGGCTTGCTGAAAATCATAAAAGGGATAGGAAGACCTACATTAAAGTTGTGGATTTTCATATTCGAAATATTCACCTGCCTATTGTAAAGGTTTTTGCCGTTTTTCATGATGATCTGTGCTACCTGATCCTTTGCAGAACTTACACTGTATCCGATGAAAGCATAATCAAATGCTGAAACTTTCAATTCATAATTGTCAAAGATCGTAGGCTGAAGATCCGGGTTACCGGTAACTTCCGTATTCGGGCTGGCAAAAATGACGTTGTTCGGGTTTAGGGCAGAAATGCTTGGCAGCGTAATCTTTTTATTGTAGTTCGCTGCAACATATACCTGGTTCATCAGGCTATACTGTACGCTTGCATTCGGGAAAAGCTTGAATTTATTGAAAGGGGTTAAATCTCTTTCTACAACAGCATTATCCTTTATAATTCGTGTAATTCCATAAATATCATAGTTTTCTGCTCTTGCTCCTAAGGTAAAATCAAACTTTTTCAGTTTTGCCTGAAATTCAAGGTAGGTAGATGCTGTCTGTCTCTGGTATTCCAGGTTGGTCAGGCCTTTACTTTCCGTATCATAATCCTGTCTTTCATACAAACCGCCTAAACTTACTTTTCCACCGTCCAGAAGCTTGATCGGCTGCGAATAATCTACCTTGAAGTTAGCTACCCTCATATCCGACTTATTATCAAGTACATTTTCTCCGCCTACATTCAGGAAAGGCTGCCAAGGGTCTGTATAAAAGCCTCTCTGGAAGAAATTATCCTGGGAAAATTTAGAAGAGGCTTTGGTATATCCGAACTGGAAATCCAGTTTTTGAGACTTGTCACTGAAACGCTTCTGATACGTTACAACAGCTTCCTGTCTCAGGTTATTGGTATGAGCCACATCGGATGCTTCATAATTAGCTTCCCGGTACTGGAGAGGATTAAGGCTTACAGGAATGTCGGCAAGTCCTGTACTGGCTGTATAATTGCCATTATTGTTGTGGTAAATATCGTAGTTCAGCAATAATCTGTCCTGCCCAAGATCAAAAGTCAATCCTGATTTTGCAAAATATCCACGTCCGATTCTGTCCGTATTGTTATGCAGAAGCACATCCTGATCGCCATTCAGCATACTTTCACGGTAATTCTGGCCTACATTCAGCTGCCATCCGAAAAGTTTATTTCTTGCATTCAGATTTAAAGAATTGGTGGTTCGGCTTCTGAATTTGTCGTAATTGCTAAAAGAATAATTTCCCGAATAGGTTGCTGTTAGATACTTATTGGCGTTCTTATTGGTAATGATATTCATGATGGCACCTCCTGAGGTAGCTGGATATTCTGCTCCCGGCTGGGTGATCACTTCTATTCTGTCTACCGAGTTGGCAGGCATCCCTTCAAGAAAAGAATTCAGTTCGTTTGAAGTAATATTTAAAGGTCTTCCGTTCAGATAAACATCCAGGATTTTTCCCTGGTACATCATTCCGGCGATATCGGTGGAAACCAGTCCCGGAAGTTTTTTGATACCTTCCAGAACATTCCCGTTATTAAGCTGCGGCTGCTCGGAAAAATCAAAAATGGTACGGTCCGCTTTCTGTTCAACGGCTTTTTTAGTTTTGGTAATGACTACGCCTTCAATCTGTTTCTCCTTGTCTGTGCCGGTATTGGTTTTTTCCTGTGAATAGGCAAAAAAAGACGCCAGCAAAGACAGCGTGAATATAGTTTTTTTCATAATGTTTTTTACTACTATTCAGTTAGACGTAAAAAAACTCATTTGTTACGGTGAAATTTGCGAAAAGTTAAAATTTTGAGCATTTATTTTTTTATTTCCGAAATAATTATATCTTTGCCACGTAATTATCAAGAATCTCATAGATGGGATAGCAACCTGCAAAAACAAGCAAGGTGCTAAAATAGATAAGCCGGTATGCCCGGAAAAAATGTTTATTCTCTATTTTCTTCCCATCTTGACATTTTTGTTTTAAAAATAAAATCAATGTTTAAAGACAAGGGAAACCACAAGACCAATTTAAAATTTCGTTTCTCAGATCATGAAGTTCCGCTTCGTTATTCTGACCTGTTCTCATGCCATACCCACATGTGCATGTGTTGTTGTTTCTAGACTTCTTTAAAAAATAATTCAATCATTCAGGCTTTTGATCGTAACCTCAAATAGAGGTTACAGGAATCTTACTACCTGAAATCAACCAACAATCAGTAATCAAAAAAATAGAAAAACACATGTACAATTTCAACAAAAAAACAATCATAGCATCAGCAACTTTTATTTCAGCATTTTATTTCGGGCAGACGGATTCTGTATCTTCCAAAAAGATCGATGATGTGGTGATCCTTGGGTCCAGAGGGGCTGGAAGATCCCTTACAGAAACTCCGGTTCCGGTAGATATCATCAATATTTCTAAAATTCTGAGACAAAGTCCCGTAAATAATATAAGCCAGGCGCTTAATTATGTAGTGCCTTCATTTTCTTCCACCTCGCATACGGTAAATGACGGAACCGATTTCGTAGATCCCGCTCTTTTAAGAGGACTTGGTCCGGATCAGGTGCTGGTTTTGCTTAACGGGAAAAGAAGATACCAGTCATCCCTGATCAATGTTACCCTGACTCCGGGAAGAGGTTCGGTAGGAACGGATCTTAACGCAATTCCGGCTTTTGCTTTAGAGAAAATAGAAGTTCTGAGAGACGGGGCTTCTGCCCAATATGGTTCCGACGCTATTGCAGGAGTCGTGAATTTAGGGTTAAAGAAAAGGCTTGGACTTTCAGGACAGGTATTTTTAGGAGGATATGCTTCGCCAGTGGCCAATAACTTCTCAGGAGGGATCGACGGGCAGACCATTTCTGCAGATCTTAACTATGGGGCGAAAATCGGGGAGAAGGGTTTCATTAATGTAACGGGTTCCGTACAGTACAGAGATCCTTATTCAAGAGCTGGCGTCCGTCAGGGAAATATTTTTAATGCCTATAATGCGATTAATTACAGGGCATTGCAGAATGGAGTCAATATTGATGGACTGTATAAAAATATTACCAATACTCCCAATACCCAGCAAATCATTAATACCGTTAAGCAGTATGCATCACAGGTTGATTATTTTTCACAGGATTTCAAAAACCAGATAGCTGGAGCGAACAGTATTTCAGCATTACAAGGCTTATTAGGCCAGGATTTTACGGATCACGAGCTTAAATACCGGGGGTTGGAAAGAAAAGATTTCAGTCTGAGAGCAGGGCAGTCTAAATTGCAGTCCGCACAGCTTTTTTCAATTCTGAAATTCCCGTCAATGAAGACTGGAAAGTATATTCATTCGGAGGTTACAGCTACCGTTTAGGAAATGCCGGAGGATTTTACCGTCTGCCCAACACAGAAAGAAACATCAATGCTGTTACTCCTAATGGATATCTTCCACAAATTGAAGCCAGTGTGAATGATTATTCCTTAGCCGGAGGAATCAAAGGAAAATGGAATGGCTGGAATGTGGATCTGAGTAATACTTTCGGAAAGAATGCCTTTAATTTTGGGGTGGTGAATACATTTAATGCCTCATTGGGAGAGAATTCCCCAAGAACATTTGAAGCAGGTGGCTCAGAATTCTTACAAAATACTTTAAATCTTGATTTCTCCAAAAAATATGATGTGCTTCACGGCCTGAATGTGGCTTTTGGAGGAGAATACCGTTATGAAAACTATAAAGTAAATGCAGGAAACGAAAATTCCTATGTTTCTTATGATATCAATGGCCGTGTAGTAACAGCCGCCACTCCCGACAATGAAAAGGTAACGGACTTCTTCGGTGCTGTAAGACCTGCCGGATCACAGGTTTTTCCAGGGTTTAGTCCTGATAATGCTGTTTCCGGAAGCAGAAACAGTCTGGCGGCCTACGCCGATGTGGAAATTGAGCCCACCGACTGGTGGCTGTTGGAAGGAGCAGTACGTTTCGAGAATTATTCAGATTTCGGTTCTACTTTTAATTATAAGCTGGCCACCAATGTGAAGCTGGCTAAAAATTTCAATTGGAGAGGAGCGGTTTCCACAGGATTCAGGGCACCTTCTCTTGCGCAGATCTACTACAGTTCGACATCTACATTGATACAGAAGGGACAAACAACACAAGTAGGAACTTTCAGGAATAATTCCGAAGCAGCCCAAGCTTTGGGAATTCCAAAACTGAAACAGGAAACTTCACAATCGTACAGTACAGGAATTACGTGGAAGATTCCGTCTTTGAGCCTGGTGTTTACAGCGGATGCTTATCTCATAAAGATCAAGGACAGAGTAGTGCTTACGGATTTATTCTACCGTCCGGAAACAGTTAATACTCCTGATGATCAGGTATTGCAAAGTGCATTTGACCTTGCAAGGGCCAGCGCTGCCAACTTCTTTGCTAATGCAGTGGATTCACAGACAAAAGGATTAGATATTACGATTTCTCAGAATTCAAGAATTTCGGAAGGGGTATCTCTGGAAAATAACCTTGGGCTTAATCTTAACCAAACCAGAAGAATCGGCGATATTCATGCTTCTCCTAAACTGGTAAGCCAGATCAATAATTATTTTTCTGAACCTAACCGAGTGTATTTTGAAGAAGCTGTACCCCGTATAAAAGCTACGCTTGCCAATACATTGAGGCTTGCAGCCCTTACCGTTTCCCTTAGAAATTCCTACTTCGGAAAAGTGACGGATGCTGATGTGCTGGATGCCAATTTTGACGGAGTTACCGAAAGCAGAGAGCATTTTGTTCTGAATGAACGTTTTGTAACGGATCTTTCCGTAGGTTATGATTTTAATAAAAATATCTCATCAACAATAGGAAGTAATAATATCTTCAATATTCTTCCGTCGAAAAGTCCGAATATCAGCTCTTTGACAGCGGATAATCAGTTTGTGTATTCCAGACAGGTTTCCCAGTACGGGATTGGAGGGCGTTTCCTTTTTGCAAGAGTGGAATTTAAATTTTAAAGTAATAGAAAGAGAAAACAAAAAAACAGAGACTAATTCTCTGTTTTTTGTTTTTAAACCATTAAGAAGAGGTAAAAATTTGATATAAACTCTTAATTCTCTTAACAACTTATTATACCTTAATGGTTTAAATAATTATTGTGCTCTGTCTTTTTCCTCGAAATTGATGTTTTTCTTACTGATCTTCTTTTTACTGCCTCCGAAGGTATAATTCACACTCAAACGGAAGCTTCTGCCATCCCAGTAATTATCCATATGCTGGCTGCTGTCGGTAAAATACTTGTCACCCCGGTATCTCTGGGCAAAAATGTTGGTAACCGTTGCATTGATCTGAAGTTTCTTTTCCATAAGGGAAATTTTCAATCCTGAAGTCAGTTCCGGAAAAGAATAGAAATAAGAGTTTACATTTCTGTAGGGAAGGCTATGATCATAATTCAGGAATAAGGCAAGAGTCTTATTTTTATTCAGAGTAAACGTATTGCTGATCGAGTAGCTGAATGAGCTTCCTTTCTGTGTTTCTGCCTGAATATTGAATACCGTTGAATTCTGAAGAGAAGCATTGATCGAAATGCTGGCTTCCCAAAATTTGAAAAAAGTATCCGTATAAGAAGCATTCAATCCCCAGAAATTATTGTTATAGTAATTCAGATATGTACCGATCTGTGAAAGTCCATCTATATATGAGATCTGTCCGAAGGCATTTTTCATCATCAGATAATAAATGCTGGCAGAAAATTTACTGTTGAAAGTATATCCCAGCTCCCAGTTGTTGATATAAGCCGGAGTCAGCAAAGGATTTCCCGAAGAATAAGAGTACGGATTCGAATACCAGCGGAAAGGGTTAAGGTTGCCCATACTTGGCCGGTTGATCCTTCTGGAATAAGAAAAGCTGAACACATTTTTACCTTCTTTATAGGATACATAAGCAGATGGAAACCATTGTCCGTAATTATATTGGTTTCCCGAATCGGAAGAAGGGGTATAGCTTTCTGCATTCGTGTTTTCATAGCGAAGGCCTGCCTTCATTTCCCAATGCTCCCCGAAAGACTTCGCATAACTGATGTAGGCGGCATAGTTTTCTTCCTGATATTCGAAAATATTGGCTCTTAAAAGATCTTCCACATATTGTCCTGCATTCACATTGAAATATCTCTGATCCGAACGGTTTTTAAACTGATTGAATTTTATTCCGGTTTCGATCGTCCCAAAAGAAAACGGAAGCTCCAGGTCTGCCTGAGCGGAAAAAATCTGAGGGGAAATCAAAGAAGTCGTTCTCACATCCTGTACAGATTGATCTGAGGACTTCAGTGTAGAAAAACTGACCTCAGTATCAGAATTGTTTTTATAAAAATTTCCGGCAATGCTCAGCTTTTTTCCAAGGGAATCCAGTTTGAGATCGTAGTAAGCGCTTAAAGTGTGGGTAGGAAGCTTTTCACGGTTAAAAGTGTTAGTCAAAAGGTTTTCTTCACTAAGATCTGAAGCAATATTTTTCGTTGTATTAACAATATCCATCCCGGATTTCTGATGGGCATAGATGTATTCCATCCCGATCTCTGCATTTTTACTGATTTTATAGGAAAGATTAAGAGTCGGAGTCAGTTCCTTCCACATATCGCGTCGTACTGAATTGCTGTAGTTTTGGGATGTCCCCAGAATGGTGTAATTTTCATCAGAACGTTTGGCTGAGTCATAATAGGTCAGTTTAAGGCTGCTGCTGAATTTTTCCGTCTGATAGCTAAGCGAGCCGTTTGAACTGAAACCGGAATAAGTTCTCTGGATCAGATTGGTATTGATATTTCCGCTAAAACCTAAGTTGGGATTCTTTTTCAGGATAATATTGATGATACCACTGTTGCCCTGCGCTTCATATTTCGAAGGAGGCGTGGTAATTACTTCTATTTTTGCAATGTTTTCCGAGCGGATGGATTTCAGGTAGTTTAAAAGGGCATTGCCGGAAAGATTCAGCATTCTTCCGTTGATCATCACACTTACCGTACTTTTTCCGGTGATAGAGATCAAACCCATGTTTTCGTCTACTTTCAGCATAGGAACATTGGCAAGGGTTTCGGAAGCGTCCATACCCTGGGAAGCTACAGATGCTTCCACATTGAAAATAAGGCGGTCTGCTTTTCTTTCCAGAAGTTTTTTCTTTACCAGAATGTTGATCTGCTCCACTTCCCGGATGCTGTCTTTTTTAATCTGTGCCGATATCGTTGTTGAAAAAAGGCCGATGATCACAATGTATTTCAGTTTCATAGTTTAAAATCTTGCTCCAAAGGTATTTTCAAACTTCTTTTTGTGAAATATCATTTAGATTTCAGGGTAGATTAATCCGCTCAAAATATTTTCATCGGAAAAAAAAGGGGTTTCGTCGGAAATCTTTAGGAATTTAAATGTCCTGAGCCTTACATTTGAACATGAAGCAAAAACAAATTATTCTCCTGCACTTTTTTTACTGGCTGCTGATCATTTTCAACGGAATCGTAGGAATATTGGTATACAATACAAGAAGCCTGGATATCCTGAGTGTTACCATATTTTTCGCCAATTTCCTTGGCTTCTATGTGAATTACTTTTTCATTGCCCCAAGGTTTTTTGATCCCAAAAGATTTTACATGATGATTATCGGTTTTTTTATAGGGGTATTCATTTTCGTTTTCTTCCGGTACTCAATAGAAGAGGTATTGCTGCCGGCACTTACCGGCCGTAGGAATTATAAGGAAGGAACTACATTCCTGTACTATTTTTATGACAATATATACTATTCCAGCTTAACGGTTTTTGTAAGTACAAATCTCTGGTTTTTTAAATATTATTCTAAAATTGAAGCGGAACGTACAAGACTTATTGAAGAAAGAAAACATGCCCAGCTTCAGGCTCTGAAAACCCAGATCAATCCGCATTTTATCTTTAATTCGTTAAACAATATCTATTCTCTTGTTTATCAAAACTCGGAAA
This sequence comes from Chryseobacterium sp. GTID13, assembly GCF_056172655.1. Classification (NCBI taxonomy): domain Bacteria; kingdom Pseudomonadati; phylum Bacteroidota; class Flavobacteriia; order Flavobacteriales; family Weeksellaceae; genus Chryseobacterium; species Chryseobacterium sp. GTID13. Next base: position 93,765 of record NZ_JAOCMB010000002.1, on the reverse strand, counting down.
AGTCGCTTCCTGCGATAGAAAAGCTGAGCGAACTGCTGAGGTACAGTACGAAGGACCTGGAAAAAGATGCCATTGGTCTTGATCAGGAAATAGGTTATATCGAAAGTCTTATCGGGCTTGAAAAATTAAGGATCAAAAACCCTGAAATGCTGGTCTTCGAAAAAAATATTTCAAATCCAAAACTGGAAATTTCTCCGATGCTTCTGGTTCCTTTTGTAGAAAATGCTTTCAAACACGGAGATTTCAGAAATAAGGGCTTTATACTCAAAGTTTCGGATGAAAAGAATGTACTGCATTTTTATCTTCATAATTTTAAAAATCAGAAAATAAAAGATACAGCTTCCGGAATCGGTATTGAAAATGTCAGAAAGAGACTGGAAATTCTATATCCAAAAAAACATGAGCTGAATATAAAAGACCTGGAAACTGAGTTTATTGTAAATTTGAAAATAACTTTATCTGATGAAACCCATTAAATGTATCATTGTGGATGACGAGCCTCTGGCAATATCCCTTCTGGAAAATTATGTCAGAAAAATTCCTTTTCTGGAACTGGTTTTTTCTGCAGAAAACCCGATCCTGGCTTTGGAATATTTACAGAACCATGAAGCTGACCTGATTTTTCTGGATATTCAGATGCCGGAACTTACAGGAATCAATTTTATGAAGATTGTTGGGGAAAAGAAAAAGTATATTTTAACGACGGCTTATTCAGAATACGCTCTGGAAGGTTACGAACATAATGTCATTGATTATCTTCTGAAGCCTGTTTCTTTTGAAAGATTTTATAAAAGTGCATTAAAGGCTCAGGAACGTTTTTCTTCTTCTGAAAGTGGAGAATCCTACTTTTTCGTGAAATCTTCCGGTCAGCAGCACCGTATTAATTTCATTGATATACTTTATATTGAAAGTATCAAAGATTATGTGAACATCAGGACCTCCCATGAAGAGTATATTGTGCTGGATACGCTTAAATCCCTGGAGAACCAGCTTTCCGGCAGATTTGTCCGCGTTCATAAATCCTTTATCGTTAATCTCGACAAAACTAAAAATATCAGTATAAAGAAAATTGTTTTGGTGTCAGGACAGGAAATCCCGATCGGGGAAAGTTACCGAAGCAACCTTCTGAATAAAATCGTATAAAATAAAAAGCGGCTTCCGAAGGAAGCCGCTTTTCTATGATTAATTATTCTAACAATTAATTCTGTTGTTTTTTAATCAGGTTAAGGGCAGAACCAGCCTTAAACCAATCGATCTGCTGATCGTTGTAAGTATGGTTGGCCATTATGATGTCTTTAGTTCCGTCAGCGTGAACGAATTCTAAAGTCAGTTGTTTTCCTGGAGCAAACTGGTCAAGATCTAAGAAGTTAACGGTGTCATCTTCCTGGATTTTATCATAGTCTGCTTCATTAGCGAAAGTGATCCCCAGCATTCCTTGTTTTTTAAGGTTGGTTTCGTGGATTCTCGCGAATGATTTTACCAATACTGCTTTTACTCCTAAATGTCTTGGTTCCATCGCTGCATGCTCTCTTGAAGAACCTTCACCGTAGTTTTGGTCTCCGACAACAATTGTAGGAATTCCGGCAGCCTTGTAAGCTCTCTGTACAGCCGGTACTTCACCATATTCACCCGTTAATTCGTTTTTAACGTGGTTGGTTTCCATGTTGTAAGCGTTTACGGCGCCGATCAGCATATTGTTTGAAATATTATCAAGATGACCTCTGTATTTCAGCCATGGTCCTGCCATAGAAATATGGTCGGTTGTACATTTTCCGAAGGCCTTGATCAGTACCTTAGCTCCCTCAATGTTTTTACCGTCCCATGCAGGGAATTCTTCCAGTAATTGAAGTCTGTCCGAAGTTGGGTTTACGTTTACTACCACTGAAGATCCGTCTTCAGATGGAGCCTGGTATCCGTTGTCGTCTACTGCGAAGCCTCTTGCAGGAAGTTCAGAACCTTTAGGCTCATCTAATTTTACCTGTTCTCCATTTTCAGCTGTTAAAGTATCTGTAATCGGGTTAAAATCCAATCTTCCGGAAATAGCAACAGCCGCTACCATTTCAGGAGAAGCTACGAAAGCATGTGTATTTGGGTTACCGTCAGCTCTTTTGGCAAAGTTTCTGTTGAAAGAGTGAATGATAGAGTTTTTCTCTCCTTTATCCGCGCCTTCTCTGTCCCATTGTCCGATACAAGGTCCGCAGGCATTGGTAAAGATTCTTGCATTTTCAAATTTTCTGAAAGAATTTAAGAACCCGTCTCTTTCTGCTGTGAATTTTACCTGTTCTGAGCCAGGGTTGATCCCTAATATTGCTTTAGGCTTCACTCCTTTTGCAACGGCATCTTCAACAATGGAAGCAGCTCTTGATAAATCTTCGTAGGAAGAGTTGGTACAAGACCCGATCAATGCCCATTCTACCTCAAGTGGCCATCCGTTGGCTTCAGCTTTTGCTCTGAATTCTGCTACAGGAGTAGCAAGGTCCGGAGTAAAAGGTCCGTTTAAGTGTGGAGTAAGTTCAGAAAGGTTGATTTCTATTAATTGATCAAAATATTGTTCAGGATTTGCATATACTTCAGCATCACCTGTTAAATGTTCTGCGATTTTGTCGGCAGCATCTACTACATCCTGTCTTCCTGTTGCAGCCAGATATCTTCTCATGGAATCATCATATCCGAAAGTGGAAGTTGTAGCTCCGATTTCAGCACCCATGTTACAGATGGTTCCTTTACCTGTTGCGGAAAGAGATTCTGCTCCTTCTCCGAAGTATTCCACGATGCATCCTGTTCCGCCTTTTACGGTAAGGATTCCTGCTACTTTCAGGATGACGTCTTTTGCAGAGGTCCATCCGTTCATTCTACCGGTTAATTTTACTCCGATAAGTTTGGGCATTTTAAGCTCCCAGGCCATTCCGGCCATTACATCTACTGCATCAGCACCACCGACACCGATAGCTACCATTCCCAGACCACCCGCGTTTACCGTATGAGAGTCGGTACCGATCATCATACCTCCAGGGAATGCATAGTTCTCCAGTACAACCTGGTGAATAATTCCGGCTCCCGGTTTCCAGAAACCGATTCCATATTTATCACAAACGGAGCTCAGGAAGTTGAATACTTCCGAGTTTTTGTTGATACCTTCCTGTAAATCTGCTTCAGCACCCACTCTTGCCTGAATCAGGTGATCGGCGTGAGCAGTGGACGGAACAGCTACTTTAGCTTTTCCTGCCTGCATGAATTGTAAAAGCGCCATCTGCGCAGTAGCATCCTGCATGGCCACTCTGTCCGGTGCAAAGTCTACGTAAGAGTTTCCTCTCTCATGTGCCTGTGTAGCATTTCCTTCCCACAGGTGAGTGTAAAGGATTTTTTCTGAAAGTGTAAGCGGTTTTCCCACGACTTGTCTTGCTGCTGCAATTCTTTCAGGGTAACGCTCGTACACTTTTTTGATCATATCAATGTCAAAAGTCATATCTTAATTTAATTTTTCTTCTTTTAAATATACTTTCCTCTTCTTTCGGAAAATAGTCCTTTACACTTCATCAAATTCTGTTCCTTCGATCTGTAAAAAGGATTACTCTGATCAATAGTCAGGATATTTTGCGTCTATCAAGTTAAGAAAAAAATGGAATTTCTTTTTCCACTTTCATTTAAAATAATTCTTAACAGGTCTTAAATGGAAAGGTTCTAAACAAAAATTGAAAGATTTTAAATTCCGCAGGACTAAAATCTTTCAATTATATCATTTAAATAGTCCTAGGACTTATCTTTAAGTTCTGTTAGTGGCCAACCTGAACCAATTCCTTGATAGGAGGGGCAAATTTAGTAAGGTCAATACCTTCAACAGCAGCTTTGTATTCATGTATATTAGGAATTCTTCCGATAATTGCAGATAATACAACAACAGGAGTTGAAGCAAGTAAAGATTCTCCTTTTTTACGTTCGGAATCTTCAACAACTCTTCCCTGGAAAAGACGGGTTGAGGTAGCTAATACCGTGTCTCCTTTTGCCGCTTTTTCCTGGTTACCCATACAAAGGTTACAGCCGGGACGCTCAAGGTACATCATGTTTTTGTATTCAACACGTGCTTCACCTTTAGGAGCATTGTCGTCAAATTCGAAACCTGAATATTTTTCTAAAAATTCCCAGTCTCCTTCAGCTTTTAATTCGTCAATGATATTATAGGTAGGAGCTGCTACTACAAGAGGAGCATTGAACTCAACTTTACCTTGTTGTTTTTCGATATTTTTAAGCATCTGAGAAACAATTTTTAAATCTCCTTTGTGAACCATACAAGATCCAACAAATCCAAGATCTACTTTTTTCTCACCTCCGTAATAAGAAAGGTCTCTGATGGTATCATGGGTATATCTCTTGGAAACATCTTCGTTGTTTACATCCGGGTCAGCAATCATCGGTTCAACGATGGCATCAAGGTCTACAACTACTTCTGCGTAATATTTCGCGTTTGAATCCGGAGTTAGAGCCGGCTTTTCACCAGACCTGATCTCTGCAATTCTCTTGTTGGCCTTATCAATTAATCCCTGAAGAACCTTATTATGGTTATCCATACCTTTATCAATCATGATCTGGATTCTGCTTTTGGCAATTTCTAAAGATTCAATTAAGGTATTGTCTTCGGAAATATTGATAGAGGCTTTAGCCTTCATTTCTGCCGTCCAGTCTGTAAAGGTAAATGCCTGGTCAGCCGGAAGTGTTCCAATGTGAACCTCAATGATTCTTCCCTGAAATACGTTTTCTCCTCCGAACTGCTTAAGCATCTGAGCCTGTGTAGCATGAACAACATCACGGAAATCCATATGCTCTTTCATATTCCCTTTGAATGTAACTTTTACAGATTCAGGAATAGGCATAGAGGCTTCACCTGTAGCCAGTGCCAGTGCAACGGTTCCGGAATCGGCTCCGAAAGCAACACCTTTGGACATTCTTGTATGGGAGTCACCACCAATGATGATCGCCCATTCGTCTATCGTAATATCGTTAAGAACTTTGTGAATTACATCGGTCATAGCGTGGTATTCGCCTTTTGGGTCACGGGCTGTAATCAAACCGAACTCATTCATGAATTTCATCAGCTTAGGAATGTTTGCCTGCGCTTTTTTATCCCATACTGAAGCGGTGTGGCAACCTGACTGATAAGCACCGTCAACGATTGGAGAAATTACGGTAGCTGCCATAGATTCAAGTTCCTGTGCAGTCATAAGTCCTGTTGTGTCCTGAGAACCAACAATATTTACCTGTACACGAACGTCTGAACCGGCATGTAAAACCTTCCCTGGTGTTGTTCCAACAGCATTTCTGTTGAAGATTTTTTCCACAGCCGTAAGACCTTGACCTTCGTGGGAAATTTCTTTTGAAGGGGCAAAAACAGCAGGAGTTTCAATTCCTAAAAGTTTCGCTGCAAATGTTTGCAATTTTTTACCAAATACAATAGCATAAGATCCGCCGGCTTTGATGAACTCCATTTTCTGAGGGGTGAATGCCTTTGAAATGTCAATCAGTTCCTGGTCGCCGTTATATAGTTTTTTTGTTTTTGTATTGATTGTCAGAACAGTCCCGGTAGCAACTGAATAGGCTTCTTCAAGAACAATGTCTCCATTTTCATTACGAAGAGGATTACCGTTTTCGTCAAGCTTTTTAACCCAGTTTTTAAGGTCAATACCGATACCTCCGGTTACGTCTACAGTAGTAAGGAAAATCGGAGAGATGCCGTTTGTTCCTCCAACAATCGGAGCAATATTTACAAACGGAATATACGGACTGGCCTGTTTTCCTGTCCAGAGAGCCACGTTATTTACCCCCGACATTCTGGATGAGCCTACACCCATTGTACCTTTCTCTGCAATCAGCATTACACTTTTATCAGGATGCTGTGCCTGAAGTGCTCTGATTTCTTCCTGTGCCTGAGGCGTGATCATACATTTACCATGAAGCTCACGGTCTGATCTTGAGTGGGCCTGGTTACCCGGAGAAAGTAAATCTGTTGAGATATCTCCTTCCCCTGCAATATACGTAACTACTTTAATTTCTTCTGCAACGTCCGGCAGCTTAGTGAAAAATTCTGCTTTTGCATAGCTTTCAATAATATCTTTTGCGATTTCGTTACCGCTGTTGAATGCTTCCTTCAGACGGTTGGTATCCGCTTCATAAAGGAAAACCTGAGTCTTAAGAACATTGGCTGCTTCTTTAGCAATAGAAATGTCGTTACCTAAAGCCAGATCCAACAATACTCTGATAGAAGGACCTCCCTTCATGTGGGATAATAGTTCAAAGGCATATGCCGGTGATATTTCTTCTACTTTGGATTCACCAAGAATGATCTCTTTTAAAAATTCAGCTTTTACTCCTGCAGCGCTTGTAGTTCCGGGTAGTGTGTTGTAAATGAAAAACTTAAGAGAGTCCGATCGGTCTGCATTACCGGCGTCTTTAATCTGTGTAATAATTTCGCTTAATAATTCAGCACTGTCAATTGGCTTTGGATGAAGCCCCTGATTTTTTCTTTCTTCAATCTCTTTGATGTAATCCTTATAAATACTCATAATAATAGAAATCTTTCAATTTAAAAATGTAGATTAATAAAATGTTTTGTTAGCACTGTTTCTTTATCAGCCTATTACAATACGATAATGCTATTTTCGAAAGCAATTGAGAGGAGTAAAGTCAGTATAATCTACCCCTTTTTTTGTCAATGTGAGATAATATTCGTTAATTATCAAACAATTAAAAAGGTTCCCAAAAGTACGAAAATTTAGTATTTTATAAGATGAAATTATTTAGATTCTTTATAAATATGAATTTGATAATTTCTATATTTGGCCGTAATTTTGCAGGCAAATGATGAATATGAAAAATGTACTGAATTTTTTGGGTGTATTTATTTCGTTTTTCGTTTTTTCACAGACGAAATCCGTGAAGAAACTACCTATAAAAAATGTAACGAAAACTACTGTAAAAAAGGCTTCTCCCGAAGTTAAGCCGAATCCTGATCTTGTGGTGATCCATCAGGAGCTTCCGGTGCTGATCCCCAAAAAGGAAGACGGAAAATTCGGATATGTGAACCAGAACGGAAAATTTATTATCAAGCCCGAATATCATATTGCCGTGTTTTTTTATGAAGACTGTAATCTTTTGAATTCTCCCAACGAAAAAGTAAGAAAATTCGGGACAGATGAATATGCTACAGTGGAAAAAGATATGATTTCTTACCGCATCAATAAGGCAGGAAAAAGAGTTTATCAGTTCAAAGATTCAGACCTTGGAAAATGTAAGTCTGATAATTATAAACAGCAGCTTTACCAGGCTTATGTTCTGAACGGGTTTTATGGCATTATTGAAAAATCCAGATTTGTAAATGCCGCAGATTACAGGGATTATCAGATTTATCCTCAGTATCAGTATTTATATATTATGGAAGGTGATGATGTGGCCAATCCAATGATTGTAGCTTCTCATAATGACAGATTTGGCGTAATTGATGTCAATAACAAAGTGATCATTCCTTTTGAATATTCCAATATAAAAAGAAACTTTACCTGGAAGCTGGGAAGAATGTTTGAAGTAACAAAAGACGGAAAAAATTATTATTATATTGATTCCAGAAATAAGACGTACTAAGGCTGTAGGCTATAAGCAGTAAGCTTGAAGCTTAATGGCGATTTTAAACTGCTTTAATTACATTAAGAATGGTCTATTTAGATTAATCGTTATAAAAATATTCTAACAACCCCGCAACTAAATAACCCGAACTCCACATCCGAAACCCATACCCCGAAACTCAAAAACCCCCGTCTCACATTTTTTTTGTAATTTTGCGGCTGAAATAAAGGGGTGCTTTAACAGGCTGAGATTATACCCAATGAACCTGGAACGGATAATGCTGTTTAGGGAAATTAAAAATGAGCAATAGGTAATGAGAAGTTCTCAAAATATTACTTATTACCAATTACTGATAACTCATCATAATCTGCCCCTTTTATTCATTAAATTTTAAAGATTTATAGAATGAAAGGATTATTTTTTTAGGGCTTACTGTAGGCGCTGCAGCCTTTATCCAGGCTCAAAACAAAGATTCCCTGAAAGTCAGGGAAATAGAAGCGGTCAATTTTACCAAAAGACTGCCTGTTGCTAAGGAAGTTATCAATGTACAGAAAGATGTAGACAGCAGAAATCTGGGACAGGATCTTCCGATTCTTTTGAAAAATCAAACCTCTATTATTTCTACTTCAGATGCCGGAAACGGGGTTGGATATACCGGATTCAGGATCCGTGGAGTGGAAGGAAAGGGGATCAATGTGATGATGAACGGGGTTCCGTATAACGATTCGGAAAGCCAGGGAACTTTTTTGTAAATGTTCCGGATCTTACAAGTTCTGCCTCCCAGATCGTCATTCAGAGAGGGGTTGGAACATCCAATAATGGGGTTTCTGCGTTTGGGGCAAGTATTAATGTAATCTCCAAAGAACCGGAAGAGAAAATGTATTTTAAGACGGATGACAGCTACGGTTCATTTAATACCTATAAATATTCAGCGGAAGCAGGTTCCGGAAAGTTCTGGAAAGACAGGCTTTCGGTGATGGGAAGATATACACGCATTCATTCCGACGGCTATATTGACCGGGCTTTTTCCAAACTGGATTCTTATAATTTCACTGCATTATTTGAAGAAGGTAAAACAAGACTTCGTCTAATGGCCTTCGGGGGAAAAGAAAAAACCTACCAGGCATGGAACGGGATCGACAGGCCAACCTGGGAAACCAATCCAAAGTTCAACTATTCAGGGCAATATACTGATCTGGTTACCAGTGAGGAAAAATTTTATGATAATGAGACGGATAATTATCAGCAGAACCATTACCAGCTTTTATGGGAACAGAAATTCAGTGATAACTGGAATCTGGAAACAACACTTCATTACACTAAAGGAAAAGGATATTACGAAAACTATAAGAGAGTGGATGAAACCGATGCGGATGCTACCCATTACTCCAATTATAATCTGCCGATACCGATCGTAAACGGATCGCCTGTAGATATAACAGATTTTATCAGAAAAAAATGGTTGAATAATGATTTTTATGGGGCAGTTTCCACCCTTTACGGAAAATTGGAACAGGTTGACCTTAATTTCGGTGTTGTGGCCAACCAGTATTACGGAAGACATTTTGGAAATGTTACAGGAGTCTATTTTCCTCAGATCAACGAATATGAATACTACAGAAACCGCTCAGTAAAAACCGAACTTGCAGGTTTTGCCAAAGCTTTGTGGCGAACCGGGGATCATTTCGAATTTTTCGGGGATCTCCAGGTCAGAAATATCGATTATGATACTAAGATCCTTACCGCCGGAGACGGAGAAGGCGGAAATCTGGATAAAAACTGGCTTTTCTTTAACCCAAAAGCAGGGGTAAATTATAAAATCGGAAACGGAAAAGTTTTCCTTTCATACGCGCATGCCCACCGTGAGCCGAACAGGGATGATCTGATGAGTGATAATGAGGTAAAGGCTGAAAAGCTTCACGATTTTGAAGCCGGAATAGAAAAGCAGTTCGGGATTCTTGCCGTAACTGCTAATCTATACTATATGTACTATGTCAATCAGTTAGTACTGAACGGGGAACTGAATAATGTGGGAGCATTTATCAGGACAAACTCTGGAAAAAGCTATAGAAGAGGGATTGAAATCGGAGCGCTGGCGAAACTTTCCAAGCAGTGGGAAGTAAACGGTAATGTCAGCCTAAGCCAGAACAGAAATCTTGATTTTAAGATTAAAAATAATGGAACCCTTCAAAATCTGGGTGATACCGATATTTCATTCTCTCCCAATGTCATTGCCAATGTGGGTCTGAAGTTCAACCCTTCGAAAAGCTTCCTGTTTGCTTTAACGAATCAGTATGTCGGAAAACAGTATCTGAATAATACAGGTGATAAAAATCTGCAGCTAAAAGATTATTTCCTGACGGATTTCAATGCCCAGTATCAGTTTACCATTGCCCATAATGATATCGCTTTAAAATTGCTGGTGAATAATCTCTTTAATAAAAAATATGTCAACAATGGAGCTGTTTACGGTGGAGATCCATACTATTTTTCACAGGCAGGAACTAATTTTATGTTTGGGATCAGCTGGAAAATTCAATAAATGCTAAGATGGCAAAAAAGCAAAAAGGCTAAAATGCGGAAGAGCAAATTACTAAAAGGTAGAAGAATAAAATCGCAAATTACCTTTCTTTGCTTTCTCAGCATTCTTGGCTTATTCAGTTTGGCTGTTTAGCCTTTTCGCTTTTTCGCCAAAGTTTAAATAATACTATTCCCGTTTTGATGTGGAATAATCAAAAGACTGTTCCGGCGGTCTTTTTTATATCTGATAAATGTCTCCAAAAGTCGCGAAAAAATTATAAATTTGCTGCCAAATGAATATTTCGGCTTACATTTTAGAATATCTGAAACAATTTGGAACTGTGACGGTTCCGGGCTTCGGTGTGTTTTCGCTTAAAAATTCCAAGGCAATTATCAATTCCGAGAATGGAAGTATCCTTCCGCCGGCAAGTGAAATTGTTTTTGCCGTGGATTATGAAATACAGTCTGATGATCTGGCCGCTTTTATAGCCGGAGAAAAACAGATGTCTTTAGAGGCTTCCAGAAGTGATCTGAAAATTCAGACCGATTTTTGGAAAAAGAAGCTTCAGGCAGATCAGTTTCTGGAAATTCAGAATCTCGGAACAGTTCATATTGAAGATGATAAAACCCATTTTAAAGGAAAAAGAATAGAATCAGGACATCCGGATTTCTATGGGCTTGAAGAGATCAGGCTCTCGGATATCAATAACGGTGAAAAAGTCAGCACCACAGTAAACAAGGAAAAAGATTATAAGTTTAAAAAATCTATTCTTTGGATTTTCCTGCTGGCTATTCCTGTTTTAGGAATTCTGTATCTGGCAATTACCCAAAGAGAGCTTTTGTTCGGAAAGAAATCTTTTGATAATGTTTCCGTGCAGACTTCTACACACAGAATTGTAAAGGATACCATTAAAGTAATGGTTCACAGTCCCGAAGAGGCTGTTTCAGATTCACTGAAAAAAGATTCCCTGTCAAAACCTGCTGCGAAGGGTATTAAATCCAATCCGGCAGTTCAAAACAACACTAAGACTCAATGGCAAAAGTAAAAAAAGCGTCAGAATCCCTGACCATTATGACCAATATTGTTCTTCCGAACGAAACCAACTCTTTAAGAAACCTTTTCGGAGGTGAGCTTCTGGCAAAAATGGACCGTTGTGCTTCCATTTCTGCGGCCAGACACTGCGAGAGAAGAGTGGTAACAGCATCTGTAAATCACGTTTCTTTCAATCATCCTATCCCTGAAGGTGGAGTTGTAGTTCTGGAATCCAAAGTTTCAAGAGCATTTTCTACTTCAATGGAAGTGTATGTAGACGTGTGGCTGGATGATCCTATCAACCAAAAGAAAGTCCATACCAACGAAGGAATTTATACTTTCGTAGCGGTAGACGAGTTCAACCGTCCTATTCCGATCCCGGATATGATCCCGGAAACAGAAGAAGAAAAACTAAGACATGCTGCTGCTTTCAGAAGAAAAGAGCTATCATTGATCCTTTCCGGCAGAATGAAACCTCTTGAATCTGTAGAGCTTAAGAAATTATTCCAGGAGCCGGAAGAAACAAAGGAATCCAAAAAAGATAAGAAATAAATCCCTTTCTTTTGTAAATTCGCCTTTGCGAAGAGGCTTAAACACAAATTACACAAATGTTTGCACAAATTTCCACAAATGATTTGTGCTAAGTAAATGAAAAAAATGATAACATCAGGTGTTTCAGAAAATGAGATATCAAGAATTGTATATGAAGCAGGATATCTTGTTCATAAAACTTTAGGACCAGGACTTCTTGAGAGTGCTTACGAAGAATGCATGTTTTATGAGCTTAGTAAACATGATTTATTGGTAGAGAAGCAAAAACCAATGCCTTTGGTTTATGATGAGGTGAAACTGAATGTAGGTTACAGACTCGATTTTCTGATTGAAAATAAATTTGTTTTAGAAATTAAGTCTGTGGAATCTTTAAATGACATACATCTTGCTCAAATTCTCACGTATCTCCGTTTAAGCAACTGTAAGCTTGGAATGCTGATCAATTTTAATACCCTGCAATTTAAAAATGGGGTAAAAAGAGTGATCAATGGGACATTGTAAAATTTCATTGGTGTCATTTGTGAAGTAATTAGTGTCATTAGTGTTTAAAAATATTTGTGTTTAAAAAAAATGAAGATTCTCCTTTTAGATAAAAACCATCCTCTCATCACAGAACAGCTTTTGGCTAAAAATTTTGTCCTGGAAGAGGACTTTACATCTTCCTACGATGAGGTATGTCATAAAATTCAAAACTATGATGGAATCATCATCAGAAGCAGGATTCCATTGGATAAAAACTTTCTGGAAAAAGCAAAAAACCTGAAATTTATCGCCAGAGTAGGAGCCGGAATGGAAAATATTGATATTCCAGTTGCAGAGAAATTAGGAATTCAGTTGATCAATTCTCCTGAGGGTAACAGAGATTCAGTTGCCGAACATGTGGTAGGAATGCTGTTGATTCTGATGAACCGCCTCTTTATTGCTTCGCAGGAAGTGAAAAACGGAATTTGGCTTCGTGAAGAAAACAGAGGAGATGAGCTTCTTGGAAAAACAATTGGCCTTATAGGATATGGTAACATGGGAAAGGCTACGGCCAAAAGGTTTTCAGGATTTGGCTGTAAAGTGATTTTTCATGATATTCTTCCCGGGCTTTCCGATGAATATGCCTCGCAAGTCAGTTTGGATGAATTGAAGCAATCTGCAGACATCCTGAGTTTACATATTCCACTGACTTCCGAAACTCATTATCTTATAGATCAAAAGTTTATTTCAGATATGAAAAAAGACTTTTACTTTGTGAATACTGCAAGAGGGAAAAACGTTGAAACTAAATTTTTAGTTGAGGCTCTGAAGTCCGGAAAAGTAAAAGGAGCATGTCTTGACGTTCTGGAATATGAAAAATCATCCTTCGAAAATCTGGAAACAGAAAATGAAGACCTGAAATATCTTCTGGAATCCGACAAAGCAATTGTAACACCGCATATCGCCGGATGGACCCATCAAAGTAAAGAAAAACTGGCACAGGTGATTGTAGATAAAATAGTAGATTCATACTGTTGATAAGGCAAAAAGGTAAAAGGGCAAAATAGCGAATCAGCTTATTTGCCCTTTAGTTTTTCTACCCTATCAGCCTTTGCCTTTTCGCAATTTTGCCTTTTGGCCCTCCCATTATTTTACATTTCCACTTTTTTATGTTAAATAATTCATAATGTAAGCTTCGGACCGAGAATTTATTTTGAGTTTTATTAAATTGCCACTCATTTTTTGATACTCATGACGACGCGTAATTTTATACTTATTGTAACTGTTTTTTTATCCCTTATTTCCTGTAAAAAAAATGCTGAAGGCAAACAAGTCTCAGCTGAAAATCCAACCAATCTTCCGAATTACGGAAATGTAGACCTGAGCAATGTTTTCACCAAGGAAGACAGCCAGCTTGGAGATAAAGGGATACTCACGGGATACATTGATCAGTATTATAAAAAGATCTGGGAAGGAGGCGACCTTAGCGGTGGGATTCTTGTTGCAAAAGGAGATGAAATCCTGTACGAAAACTACAGAGGTTTCGGTAGAGAAGGAAACCAGATGCCGATCGATAAAAATACGCCGCTGCATGTAGCTTCCGTTTCGAAGACGTTGACGGCAATGGCCATGATGAAATTGGTAGAAGCCGGAAAAATTAAGCTGACCGACCACCTTACCCAATATTTTCCAGGATTTCCATACCCGAATGTTACTGTACAGACCCTGCTGGACCAGAGAAGCGGCCTTCCGAAATACGAATATTTTATTGCCAAAATACAACCGGCCCCGGCAGAGCTTTCAAAGGCTTTTATTACCAATCAGGATATTCTGAATATGATCATTAAATATAAACCTGAGCTGGCAAGAGATACGGACACGGGGTTTATGTATTGCAATACCAACTTCGCCATGTTGGCTTTACTGATAGAGAAGATCACAAAAACCCCGTTCCCGCAGGCTATGCAGGAGATGGTCTTCAAACCATTAAAAATGGAGCATACCTATATTTTCCAGGAAAAAGATATACCTACAGCTGCCCAATCCTTTTATTATGGCGGAAACAGGCTGTATCCTCTGGACAGGCTTGACCTTATTTATGGTGATAAAAATGTATATACTACGCCGAGAGATCTTTATAATTTCTCAAAAGCTATGTTTTCGAAAGAATTTTTAAAACCTGATCTCATGCAGATGGTTTTCACGCCCTACAGCAACGAAAAAGCCGGAATGAATAATTATGGTCTCGGTTTCAGGATGAAGATTTTTGATAATGGAGAGAAACTTACTTATCACAATGGGTGGTGGCATGGGACCAATTCAGTTTTTGCCCATCTTCTGAAATCAAAAGTAACGATCGTGGCTATTGGAAATAAATACTCAGGTAAAGTATATACAGCCCTTGCTTTATCAGGATTATTCGAGGATTTTCCTGCTCAGAAAGATAAACTGCACAGCGTAATGAACGACAATAAAGATACTTTGAATGCCGGACATGAAGTTTTTGGAGAATAATGTTTAATTTTGCTTAAACATCTATGAAAAGACTTCTTCTATTATTCGTCATCTGTTTTCTTGTCCATTCATGCGCAAGAGTGGGAGCCCCTGTCGGTGGTCCTAAAGATACCATCGCTCCAAAGTTTTTAAGCTCGAATATCGACACCACAAGAGTTAATGTGAGAAGAGATATCCGTGAGCTCAGACTGGATTTTGACGAATATATTACCTTAAAGGATATTAATAAGAACCTGATCATATCTCCGCCTATCAAAAATATAAAGCGGATCCTTCCTTCCAATATTGCCAATAAGTTTGTAATGATCCAGTGGGAAGATACCCTTCAGGCCAATACTACTTACAATTTCAATTTCGGGAATTCCATTGCCGATAATAATGAATCTAATATCCTGCGTTATTTCAATTTTGCATTTTCTACGGGAGATAAACTGGATGACCTTTATATAAGCGGTGAAATATCGGATGCGGTAGCTATTAAAAAGAAAGAAGGGGAAAATAAACTGGTTGTAGGTCTTTACCAGGTAAAGGATACCATCAACTACAAACAGAAGCCGTACTATATTACAAAAGTGGATGATGACGGCTATTATGAGCTTAATTATCTTACTCCCGGAAAGTATAAGATCATTGCTTTTGAGGACGAGAACGGTAATTCCATCTATGATCCGGGAAAAGAAAAAATAGGATTTCAAAAAGAATCTGTAGATGTTGAAAAGTCTGTTTCGGGATTAAATCTAAAAGTATATCCTTCCAAAAAGCCTTTCAAGTATGTTGAAATGAAAGAAAGTCCCGGAGGAGTTATCATGACATTTGAAGGTAATCCTGAGAATGTAAAAGTGGCTTCCATCAACGAAAAGCTTCAGGACATTAAGGTAACTCACCGTCCCAAATCAGATACCGTAAAAATATGGTTTGATCCTGTGAAAAGTGATGTAGGACAGACGGTGACTGAAAATCTTAAATTCAGTTATGATACCGGCAGCAAGCAAGATACGGTTTCCGTTTTCTATAAATACAATAAGAAAAATGCAATGGATCTTGAAAATGATAATGGTGGACCTCTCCTGGCTCCCAATTCTGATTTTAAGATAAGATCCGGATATATTATCGATAAGATCAGTCCGGAGAAATGGACTTTAAAAAGTGACAGCTTAACAACCCAGGAATTTACCGCAAAAATATCTGAAACGGATCCTTACCAGATTTTGATCCATTCAGACTTTGTGGCGGGTAAAAAATACCAGCTTACCATTCCGAAAGAAACTGTATCATCCTACTACACTAAAAATGTACAGTCCAAACGTTTTGACTTTGAGGCAGAGAAAGTGGAGCAGTTCGGAAGCCTTGACTTTACCATTCAAAATGCTCCGGAAGCCAATTACTGGATCCAGCTTCTTGATGCTTCGGATAAAGTTATTTATTCAAGATATACCAAAGGAAACAGTATAAAATTTGATATTCTGAAGCCAAACGAATATATCGTGCGGATCCTTGTGGATAACAATGGAAATAAATTCTGGGACGAGGCAGATTTTGAAAAAGAAACCTATGCTGAAGACTCCTATGTTTTCTACAAAAAAGCTATTGTACGCCCATTATGGGAAACCAAGGAAGAATGGGACCTGAAAGATACCAGAACATTAGATAATCCTAAAGGAAATGTTCCTAAACCTTCAGAGGTTCCTGCTGCCGGGGAAACACCAAAAGAAACCGTACAGAAGGAAGTAAGCAAAGAGGTGAAGTCGGAATCCGGAAATGAAGTTCTGACTCCGGTAAAATAGAGGTATGAAGATGTTGAAAAAAGTAGTATTCTGGACACTGGTCGCTTTTGCAATCATCCAGTTTATTCCCATTGACAGGGTAAACAAACCCGTTGATAAAGCTGTTAACTTTGTTGATACGAAAAAGACCCCTGAAAAGATTAAAGGACTGATAAAAGGAGCCTGCTACGACTGTCATTCCAATGAAACGGTTTATCCTAAATATGCTTACTTTGCGCCGATTTCCTGGTCTGTAAAAAGCCATATTAATGAAGGCAGGGAACACCTCAATTTTTCTGTCTGGGGCACCTATAATAAGGAACTGAAAGAGAGCATGCTGAGCAAATCTGTCCAGACTATTCAAAACAAGACGATGCCAATGCCCGGCTATATTGTTTATCACAAAGAAGCTAACCTTTCCGATGCAGAAAGAACATTGCTGGTTCAGTATTTTGAAGAAATGCTGAAATCAAAAACCTATTAAAAAACTCCCGCAAAGTCTGCGGGAGTTTATACAAAAATTATTTCTTTATATATTCCTTAAAAAATCTCTGCTGAGACTCAAAAGCAATATCGTTAATGTCCAGTGCATTCAAAGGAATCCACACGGCCTCAGATATTTCAGAAAGCTCAAGGTTCACTTCAAATTTTTCCGGAACATTATACTCATAAAAGAGATCAATCGTATTATAATCGATTTCTTTATACTGGTAAACGTTCGGAAGACTGGCCAAATACTTTAAATTTGAAATATCCACATCAAGCTGAAGTTCTTCAAAAAGCTCTCTTTTACATGTTTCCTCGGCGCTTTCCTTTGGATCTACAAAACCACCTGCCAGGTCCAGTTTTCCCTTTTTAGGATCACGGTTTCTTCTGGTAAGGTAGATTTCGTCACCACATCGGATAACAACGGCTACCGCGCCGGCAACATTATTATAGAGGGTGAAACCACATTCGGGACAGCTCCATTTTTTCTCGCCGTCCCAGTGCAGGGTTTCTTTGCCACAGCTTGGGCAGTATTTCAATAATTTCATCTGTTCTAATTAATTTTTCAAAAGTCAGATGCAACTCCGCTTCATTGAGCAATATTAATATTCCTCGGATGGTAACTCAAAATTACATCCCGAAGTTCTTCTGTCTTCAGATGGGTGTAGATCTCCGTAGTGGTAATGCTGGAGTGCCCAAGCATTTCCTGGATATAGCGAAGGTCTGCACCATTCTGTAAAAGGTGTGTTGCAAAAGAATGTCTGAAAGTGTGTGGAGATATTTTTTTGCTTACGCCTGCTTTGTCTGTAAGTTCTTTAATGATCAGAAATACGATCACTCTGGACATAGATGTGCCGCGGCTGTTCAGAAACAAAGTGTCTTCGTATTTTTTATTAATCTTATTTTTCGAACGTACTTCTTTAATGTAAGTTTCCAAAAGCTCAGCAGTATAATCAGCTAAAGGAACGAAGCGTATTTTGTTGCCTTTACCGTTTACCTTGATATACTGTTCCTTGAAATTGATGTTCGAAATTTTAAGGTCAATAAGTTCCGAGACCCGTAATCCGCATCCGTAAAGAACTTCAATAATACAGTGATTTCTCTTTCCGAGATCAGAATCTGCCTCAATGGCTGCGATGATCTTATTGATATCCGGCAGGCTTAAGGTGTCAGGAAGATATAATCCCAGTTTTGGGCCTTCAAGCAGCGAAGCAGGGTTATCTTCCCGGTACTCGTCTTCAAGAAGGAACTTGAAGAAAGCTTTTATGGAAGAAATCCATCTTGCCTGAGATCTTTCGCTGAACTTCTGTTTGGAAAGATTGAAGATATATTCCTGTAAATTTTCGTACCCGATAGAGTCCGGACCGACATTTTCCAGATCCACTTCGGCGTAATCTTTTAATTTTTTGATGTCTCGAATATAGGCATCGAGAGTGTTTTCTGAAAAATTTCTTTCGAAGCGAAGAAATATTTCAAAATCTTTGATCTTTTCATCCCAAGTCATATTTGTGCTTTATTTTTTTAGTTCACAGTCCGATATTTGTTCTATTTCAATACCATGATTTCTCAAGAACGCTATTCCATCGTCGTCTGAATACTCATTAATATACACAAGTCTTGTAATTCCTGCCTGTAAAATCAGCTTGCTGCATTCTTTGCATGGCGACAGCGTTAAATATAACGTTGCGCCTTCCGCAGACTGCGTGGAAGCGGCCAGCTTCAATATCGCATTGGCTTCCGCATGAAGTACATACCAGTGTGTTTTGCCCTCTTCATCTTCACAGCAGTTTTCAAATCCCGAAGGAGTTCCGTTGTAACCATCAGAAATAATCATCCTATCTTTTACGATAAGAGCTCCTACCTGTTTTCTCTTACAGTAGGAGAGTTTTGCCCACTCCTGGGCCATTTTTAGATAAGCTTTATCAAACTTATTCATACCGCAGCATTAGTTTTTTCGAAATAATTTGGATTAAAAATCTAGAAGTTAGGCTTTCTTTTCTCTAAAAAAGCGGAAACTCCTTCTTTCTTGTCGTTCAGTTCAAAAAGTTCCCCGAAATACTTGATCTCAGATTCAAAACCTTTATCCGTGTCAGACAAGTTAACGGCCTGTATTGCCTTTGATATAGCCATTGGTGAGTTATGGGCTATAATACTCGCTAATTCTTTTGTTTTGGTTAATAATTCTTCAATAGGGTATACTTCATTTACCAGTCCGATTTCCTTTGCTTTCTGAGCAGGAATCATCTTGGCAGAGAAGATCATTTCGTTGGCAATGCCTTTTCCTACAAGTTTAGGAAGTCTTTGCGTTCCTCCGTATCCGGGGATTAATCCCAGGGTAACTTCCGGAAGTCCCAGTTTTGCATTCTCTGATGCATATCTGATATGACACGCCATGGCAAGCTCTAAACCTCCTCCTAATGCAAAACCGTTAACGGCTGCAATAACAGGTTTAGATGTATTTTCAATTTTGTTGAACAGGGTATTGTGCCCGTTTCTGGCCAGTTCTTCGGCTTTTTCCTGTCCAAAATCACTGAATTCTTTTATATCAGCTCCCGCTACAAACGATTTTTCACCGCTTCCTGTAATGATAATTACCCTGCAGGATTCATCCGCATTAAGTTCGTCCATTGCTGAACTGATCTCCTGAATCGTTTTCGCATTTAAAGCATTTAAGCTTTGCGGGCGGTTTATGGTAACAATAGCTAATTGGTCTTCCTTCTCTAATAATATATTTTCGTAACTCATTTTTCCACTATAAAATATTATTTTTTGCAAATTATGAATTTTTTGCAAAAAAAAGGAAAAAATATTATTTTTTTTCCTTTTAATTGATGAATTGTTCAAAATACTATTTTGAGTGGTTCATCATATTTGCATCTATATTGATATTAAGCTGAGATGCCACTTTCATGCCAAGCTCAATATTAGTCCTGAAAAAGTGACATAACTGACGGTTGATAATCTCGTCTTTTTTCGGTCCGCTAATGCCTCTCATGCTTCCTACGATGTTGCTGATTAGGTGCTCTCTATCTTCAACGTTCATTGCTTTTGTATAGAGAAGCCCCGGTTGTGTGTAATGGTCATCGTCATTCTCATTTCTGTTGTAACTGGCAACATGGGCACTGTCCAGTTCATATTCATAATTCTTATAGGCCGGGTCCGGTTTGATATCATCAAAACTGTTCGGATGATAATTCGGTTTATCCTGATATCCGCTTGAGTCTGCCATAAAACCGTCTCTCTGATAGTTGTTGACAGCAAAAGGACATCGGTTCACTTCCAGCTGGTGAGCATTTACCCCAACCCTGTATCTGTGGGCATCCGGATAAGAGAACAGCCTTCCCTGAAGCATTTTATCCGGAGAAAAGCTTATTCCGTTAATCAGGCTGCTTGGCGAGAATGCAGATTGTTCCACATGGGCAAAATAATTGACCGGAACTTCATTCAGCTCCATTTCTCCCACTTCAATTAATGGGAAGTCACTTTGAAACCATACTTTGGTAATGTCAAAAGGATTCCATCTGAAATCTTTAGCCTGCTCTTCCGTCATTACCTGGATGTACATCGTCCATTTTGGGAAGTTCCCGTTTTCAATGGCGTTGCACAGGTCTTCCTGGGCGAAATCCGGGTTTTCTCCGGCCATCTTTACAGCTTCTGCATCCGTAAAGTTTTTGATTCCCTGTTTTGTTTTAAAATGGAACTTTACCCAAACTCTTTCATTCTGATCGTTGATCATGGAGAAAGTATGGGAACCGAATCCGTGCATATGTCTGTAGCCGTAAGGAGTTCCTCTGTCTGACATTAAAATAAGAACCTGGTGAAGGGATTCCGGATTATGGCTCCAGAAGTCCCACATCATCGTGGCACTTTTCAGGTTGGTTTTCGGGACTCTTTTCTGGGTGTGGATAAAATCCGGGAATTTTTTGGCATCCTTAATAAAGAATACGGGTGTATTGTTTCCTACAAGATCCCAGTTTCCGTCTTCCGTATAAAATTTCAAAGCAAAGCCCCTCGGATCTCTTGCTGTATCTGCACTTCCTTTTTCTCCGCCTACGGTAGAAAAACGGGCAAACATTCTGCATGAGTTTCCTACTTTTGAGAATAATTTAGCCTTTGTATACTTACTGATGTCATGGGTTACGGTAAATGTTCCGTATGCACCGGTTCCCTTGGCGTGTACAATTCTTTCAGGAATTCTTTCCCTGACGAAGTGTGCAAGGTTCTCCTGAAGGATAAAATCCTGCAGAAGGACAGGGCCTCTCGGACCTACGGTCTGTGAGTCCTGATGTTCAAAATAAGGAGCGCCATTGCTGAGCGTTAATTTTTTAGAATCCATATAGTTATGATTTGTATGGTTGATTTCCCGTGTAAACTGTCTTATGCAGACGTATTAAATATCAAATTTACTTGAATTTTTGATTACAAATAGCAAAAACATTTTATCTTTGTAATAGATAATATTAATCAGATGAACATTCAGCAACTGGAGTATCTTATCGCTGTAGATAAGTACAAACATTTTGGTAAAGCAGCTCAGGCATGCTTTATTACGCAGCCTACACTAAGTGCGATGATACAAAAATTTGAGGATGAACTGGATGTGAAGGTATTCGACAGAACTACACACCCGATCCGTACTACAGATGTAGGGCTTCAGATCATTGATCAGGCAAAGGTAATTATAGAATCTGTCAATGAGCTGAAAAATAAAGCCAATCTTTTGAATAATATTTTGGGAGGAACTATCAATTTAGGAATCATTCCTACTGTCTCTTCTTTCATTTTGCCAACAGAAATCTTTAAGTTTTTGGAAGAAAATCCGAAAATTCAGATGAATGTAAAAGAAATGACAACTGATAATATTATTAAAGCCTTAAAGGCAGGCGAACTGGATGCAGGAATTATTTCCACACCGTACGATTCTGCTGATGAATTCTACCAGGATTTTCTTTTCAATGAAGAACTGATGATCTACAGCTCCAATACGGAAGCCAATAAAAAGAACTCATATGTAGTTCCGGAAGAATTGAATGTAGAAAAAGTGTGGCTTCTTGAAGAAGGAAACTGCCTAAGAAACCAGTTTGAAAATATCTGTCACCTAAAAGAAAATACTTTAAAGCCGAAGAATCTGGATTTCTTAGCTTCTAATATCCAGACTTTAGTTCATATGGTGGATAAGGTAGGAGGTATCAGTATTTTACCGGAATTGGCGCTGAGCCAGCTTTCTGAGGAGCAGAAGGATAATGTTTTCAGATTCAAGAAACCTTTTCCTTACAGGGAGATCAGTATCATATATTATAAGCCGACGTTTAAGCAGAAAATTATTGATGAATTGTCACATTCCATCAAAAACTCTTTAGAGCTTAAACTTAACTATCATGCCAATCCAAAGGAGTTTGTAAGCATTAAGCCGCAATGAACTAAGAAGGCCGTAAAGTGATATAAATCATTAATTTTAAGAAAATTATAATTAGTAAGCAAAATCCTTTAGTATTAAAAAAATAGTACTTAAATTTGCGGACGTTTATTAACGAGGAAAAATTTGACCTGATTGCAACCTCTCTAAAAAAATGCTAAAACAGTATTCTTTTTCTGGGCAATTATTCTTATTTTTCTTCACTTATTTTAATCTAAAAAACAAAGAATAATATGTCTTATCTATTCACATCTGAATCTGTTTCAGAAGGACATCCGGATAAAATTGCCGATCAGATCTCCGATGCATTAATCGATCACTTCCTAGCATACGATAAAAACTCTAAGGTAGCTTGTGAAACTCTGGTAACTACAGGCCAGGTAGTGCTTGCAGGAGAGGTGAAGTCTGATGCCTACCTTGATGTGCAGACTATTGCAAGAGATGTAATCAATGGAATTGGTTATACTAAAGGAGAATATATGTTCAACGGTGATTCTTGTGGGGTAATCTCAGCCATCCATGAGCAGTCTCCGGATATCAACCAGGGGGTAGACAGAGCTGTAAACGACGGATCTTTCGAAGCTAAAGCCAATGCACAGGGTGCCGGTGACCAGGGAATGATGTTCGGATATGCAACTAATGAGACGGCTAATTATATGCCTCTTGCTCTGGACCTTGCCCACACTATCCTTAAAGAGCTTTCCGCATTAAGAAGAGAAGGTAACGAAATCGCTTACCTGCGTCCGGATGCAAAAAGCCAGGTAACTATTGAGTACTCTGATGATCATAAACCGGTAAGAATTGATTCTATTGTGGTTTCTACACAGCATGATGACTTTGGAACTGAAGAGGAAATGCTGAACAAGATTCGTGAAGACATCAAAAATATTCTTGTACCAAGAGTAGTAGCTCAACAAACTGAAGAAATCAAAGCGTTATTCAACGATCAGATCAAATACCACATCAACCCGACAGGTAAATTTGTGATCGGAGGTCCTCACGGGGATACAGGTCTTACAGGAAGAAAAATCATTGTAGATACTTACGGAGGAAAAGGAGCTCACGGTGGTGGTGCTTTCTCAGGAAAAGACCCTTCAAAAGTAGACAGAAGTGCAGCGTACGCTACTAGACACATTGCTAAAAACTTAGTGGCTGCAGGAGTGGCTGACGAAGTTTTGGTACAGGTTTCTTACGCAATCGGTGTTGCTGAGCCTTGTGGTTTATACATCAATACTTACGGAACAGCAAAAGTAGATCTTCATGACGGGGATATTGCTAAAAAGGTTTCTTCTATCTTCGATTTAAGACCTTATGCTATTGAGCAGAACCTGAAACTGAGAAACCCTATCTATCAGGAAACGGCTTCTTACGGACACATGGGGAAAGAGCATTATACAGCTAATAAAACGTTCAATAAAGGTCAGAAAAATGAAATTACCCTTACAGGACTTGAGTTCTTTACATGGGAAAAACTTGACAAAGTAGATGAAATTAAAGCCGCTTTTGGGATTTAATTTTTCTTAAGAATAATAAAACAGGCTGCTTTATCTTTGGATAAGGCAGTTTTTTTTAATTTTACACCTTAAATAATTAAAGATGATGAATTTTAGATCGGCCATTATCGTACTTTTTATATGTTTCCTGAGCATGGCGGCAAAGGCACAGTATACCATGCATAAAATGGTTACTGTGGGATATACTTACCAGAATCAGAGCTTTGGAGAAGTAGGAGGTAAGTTGCTTTTTCTGAAGAATGATGATGTGATATACAGGCTGGGCGGATCTGCGCTCATGGGTTCCGCCAATTCCAAATTTGCCATCATGCCGAAACTGCAGGCTGATGTGCTTCTTAATTTTGAAAAAAATGTAGATTTCTATCATTCCTATTACTTGCTTCTGGGGGCTGAAGGAACCAATAAATATATTGCACCGAAAATAGGAGTTACACTTTTCGGGCTTTTGGACCTTACCGGCGGGTATGCATTTCCTATCGGAGACGCCCGTTTGAACGGAAAAGAGCTGAAAGGGTTAAATGTTAATTTAACATTAAATATTCCTACTGTCTTTATTCATGATATGTTTAAGTGATGTTTGTTAAATTTTATTGTAAAAATTTAATAATAGGTTAACAGTTATTAAAAAATTATTATATTTACACCATATAATAATCGTACCGCCTATAGATTTTACTTTACTCTAAAAAACTGTTTTGTATTTACAGCGAAGGCCAGATAGAATATCTGGAGAATTGCTGGTCTGCAAATTTTTTATTATTGAGAAGAGTTATGAAATCAAAAACGGACAGCCTACTAATTTCCCTTTACCAGAAAGGAGACGAAGAAGCCTTATCAGCCCTTATTCATCGTCATCAAAGAGAACTGTTTACATTCATTTTTTACAAAATTAATGATGAAGATCTGGCCAATGATGTTTTTCAGGATACATTTATGAAGATCATTCTGATGCTGAAAGAAGGCCGGTATAACGAAGAAGGTAAATTCATTCTTTGGGCCAAAAGAATCGCACACAATCTTATCATCGATCATTTCAGACTGAAAGCAAAAAACGTGAAAGTTTCGGAAACAACTTTTGAAACAGACGAATATTCTATTTTTGATCTGATCAGAGAACCATCGGAAAATATTGAAGATCAGCTGGTAACACTGCAGATTCAGGAAGATCTTCTGAGAATGCTACAGTTTCTGCCACAAAACCAGCAGGAAGTTATCAAACTAAGGTTTTTTGACGGCCTGAGCTTCAAAGAAATCGCGGATCATACCAATATGAGTATCAATACCACATTGGGCAGAGTACGTTATGCGCTGATCAACCTGAGAAAAATCATGGACGAAAATAACATTGTATTGACACGATAGGATAATATTTTTAAAAAATTCACGTTTATAGGAAAACATACTTTCGCCTATGAAAAAAAATGATTCCTTAAAAGTGAAAACTTTGAAACCTAAGAAACAAACAATTGATTTTTTATTGAATTACTCAAAAAGTCTTGAATTGGTAAAAACCAAGAGCAAGAATTTTCCGGTTTCCAAAAATTAAAAGAGTAATTTTGTGCTGTATGAAAATTCAGCACATTTTTTTGACCTGGACAATACGCTCTGGGATCACCGTAAGAACGCTTACCTTACCATTAAGGACCTTTTTGAAAAGCAAGAAATTACTTTAAACTATAATATAGACTTTGAAGAATTTCATTCTGCTTATCATGAAATCAATGAAAGTCTCTGGGAAAAAATTAGAGATGGGATCATTGGTAAGGAGTATCTGAGAAAGCACCGTTTTTATGATACATTCAAGCGTTTCGGAGTGGATGATGAAGAGTTGTCGCAATATTTTGAAGAACATTTTCTGGACAAGATCCTTAATCACAACGAGCTGGTAGAAGGCGCGGAATACATTCTGGAATATCTTAAGTCCAAACATTATACGATGCACGTTATTTCCAACGGTTTCCAGGAAGTAACAGAAAGGAAATGCATCCTGTCCGGAATAGATAAATATTTTACAACCATTACCAGTGCCGATTCTGTTGGCGTGAGAAAACCCAATCCGGAGATTTTTGAATATTCTCTAGGACTTGCAAAAGCTGCTAAAGAGGAAAGCATCCTGATCGGTGACGACTGGATTGCGGACGTTGTAGGTGCCCAGAACTACGGAATAGATGTGATTTTCTTTGATGTTTATAAAGAAAATAAACAGGAAGAAGGTTTAAAAGTAATTACCCATCTATTGCAGATTAAAGAATATTTATAAGAGTTTCGGCGGCACCTTTGGTGCCGCCGAAACTTATTCATCAAATCGGAAGTCATAAAAATAAAATCGGCACTCATTTTAATGAATGCCGATTTTTTATTTGAATACTGAGATATTAAAGTCCAAGACTTTCTCTTACTCTTTTAATGGTTTCTGTAGCAATAATTCTCGTTTTTGTTGCTCCTTCCTGAAGTTTTGCTTCCAGTTCATCAAGATTGGTCATGTAATAAGAGAATAATTCTCTTTCTTTTTCAAATCTTACTAAAATCAGATCCAAAAGCTCTTTTTTCGCATGACCATAACCGAAGTTTCCTGCTAAATATTTCGCTCTCAATGCTTCAGTTTGTTCCGGAGTTGCAATTAATTGATAGATGGCAAATGTTTTATCTGTTTCAGGATCTTTAGGCTCTTCCAATGTTTTAGAATCGGACTCGATACTCATTACCTGCTTTTTCAGTTCCTTTTCAGGTAAGAAAATATTAATGATATTTCCCATGGATTTAGACATTTTTCGGCCATCTGTTCCGGGAACATATTTCGTGTCTTCCTGAAGTTCAGACTGAGGCAGTACGAAAACTTCTCCCATCTGATTATTAAACCTTGAAGCTACATCGCGGGCAATTTCCAGATGCTGAAGCTGATCCTTTCCTACGGGAACAATCTCTGCATCGTATAATAAAATATCTGCCGCCATTAAAATAGGATAGGTAAACAGTCCGGCGTTTACATCCTGAAGCCTGTCTGCCTTATCTTTAAATGAATGGGCCAGTGTTAATCTCTGATAAGGAAAAAAACATGATAAATGCCAAGAAAGTTCACAGGTTTCAGGGATATCACTCTGTCTGTAAAAATATGTTTTTTCTGTATCCAGTCCACAAGCAAGCCAAGCCGCAGCAATCTCGTAGGTATTTTGTTTTAAAACCTGCGCATCTTTAATCTGGGTAAGAGAGTGAAGATTTGCAATAAATAAAAATGATTCATTTCCTTCCTGCTTGGAAAGTTCAATAGCAGGAATAATCGCCCCAAGCAGATTTCCAAGATGGGGGGTTCCGGTGGCTTGAATGCCGGTAAGAATTCTTGACATTTGTTTTTTGATTTATTAAAAATTAATGAATTGCAAATTTACGAGGTTTTAGGGAATAAATTTTAGAAATTGATCATTAATGGGTGGAAATGTAAAAAGATAGTAGTATTTGGGCAAAAAAGCGAAATGGCTAATTTGCCTATTTGCTGTTTTGCCCTTATGGAATAATAATCTTTTCTCCTCCGAATTTCGGCTGTACCCCGAAAAGGAGGTCCCAGTATACCTTTGTCTTGGCCAGATACTCTCTCAGGTTGGTCTTTAAGCCTGCGTATTTATTGACATCATTGGCGTTGTATCCGAAAGCATCTATTCCGTTTTTCTTTGCCAGGAAAACCGCTCTTTCATTGTGGAATTTCTGTGAAATGATCACCAGTTTATTCTGTCCGAAAATTTCTTTGGCCCTTACCACGGAATCTAATGTGCGAAACCCGGCATGATCCATTATAATCCTGTCTTTTGGAATACCATATTTCATCAGGGTAAGCTGCATATCTTCCGGCTCATTGTAATCTTTGGTGCTGTTGTCGCCACTTACAATAATGTATCTGATCTTTCCGCTTTTATACAGGTCTATGGCAGCCTGTATCCTGTTGTAAAAATAAGCGTTGGGCATACCGTTGTTGAGGTTTTTCCCGGTCCCGAGCAGCAAGGCCACTTTGGTTTCCGGAACATCCGAAATATTGTAAGAAACAAAAGCACTGCTTTCTTTTCTGATGCTGTAGTTGGCCCAGGCTATAAAAATAATTCCCGCTACAAAAAGAAGCAGGAAAATTTTAAAAATATTTTTAATTACTTTTTTCATCCGGAATACTGTTTTAAAACTCAAGTCCGTTAGGGAAAGCTTTTTTCTGAATATTAATAATAAAGCAGCTCCTATTGTAATAGCTGAATCTGCCACATTGAAGATATATTTGAAGAATTCAATATGTTTACCTCCGATTATTGGCCAGTTGTCCGGCACATACCAGTCTACCAGAGGAAAGTGAAGCATATCTACCACGCAGCCCTTCATAAAGGCAGAATAT
Organism: Chryseobacterium sp. GTID13; assembly: GCF_056172655.1. Classification (NCBI taxonomy): domain Bacteria; kingdom Pseudomonadati; phylum Bacteroidota; class Flavobacteriia; order Flavobacteriales; family Weeksellaceae; genus Chryseobacterium; species Chryseobacterium sp. GTID13. The sequence continues at coordinate 65,525 of NZ_JAOCMB010000002.1, read as the reverse complement.
CCCTGTCCGAAAGGAACAAATTTCGAAACACCGCCGTAACCGATCCATCGGTCGATGCTCTGGTCGTAAACCGTTCCGCTGTCGAAGATCAGTCCATAAAACATTCCGTCAATAATATTTCCGATAGCACCGGCAAAAATAATAGCCATTGGAATCAGGAGATAATTGGAAGCGCCCTGCTTCAGCCATTTTTTAAACATATATATCATCCCACCGATTAAGAAAAGCCTTAGAATCACCAGGAAATATTTTCCGATGATTCCGCCGAAATGAAGACCATAAGCCATTCCTGGGTTTTCTACGAAAGTCAATTTAAAGCCGGGAAGAACAGAAACACTGTCGTCCAGGTTGAAGTGGGTTTTGATGTAAATTTTTGAAGCCTGATCAATTAACAATACTAAAAATGTTATAGCTAAGATCTTTTTCATTACAGTCCTTTTGGTTTAGAAGGTTTCTCCGGGTTTTTCTTGTCGAAAATTTTCTTTGCCACTTTTTCTGTATGAAACGTATTTTTGGTGTGAGCCTTTTCAAATTTAATGTTCATTTCCTTTAAAACACTTTTCAGTGCGCTCAGTTCCATAGGATTCTTAGGATGTACTATGATAGATTCCATTTCTTTTCTGTTTTTATATATTACATTTTGGACAGCTCGTCAAGTCTTTTTCTGTCTTTTGCAGAGAGATCATTGATTCCGTTTTTGCCCATCTTACTCAAAAGTCGGTCGATTTCTTTTTCCCTTTCGCGTTTGTCGGAATTAAACTGATCATCAATGGTGTAGTTTTTATGCTTGTCGGGAAAGAATCTGTTTTTGATCCGCTCCCTATTGAAAAACAGTAAAACTGCAGCAATGATAATTGCTAAAATCAATACTTGGCTCATGGGTATACATTAAAAATTAGGTTTATAAAGTATCCTCGAATACGATATAAACCCAATATTATTTTTACAAACCTTTACGGCTTATTTCTGCATATTTTTCGCTTCAATGCTCAGCGTAGCATGAGGAACGGCTAAAAGTCTTTCCTTAGGAATCAGCTTTCCGGTTACTCTGCATACACCATAGGTTTTATTTTCGATTCGGATCAAAGCATTTTTAAGATCACGGACGAATTTTTCCTGACGTCCGGCCAGAATAGAGTTCTGCTCTTTGCTTAAAGTCTCTGCACCTTCTTCAAAAGCCTTGAATGTAGGAGACGTATCATCTGTACCGTTATTCTGGTCGTTGATGAAGCTTTCTCTGATCAGCTGAAGATCTCTTTCTGCTTTTTCTATTTTTTCTTTGATAATAGCCTTAAATTCCTGTAAATCAGCATCGCTGTATCTAACTCTTTCGTCTGACATATTCTTTTCTCTTTTTTAATAAAATTATGAAATGGAATTTGAAATACATTAACTATATGTTAATTTTTTTCAACATTTACCTTAAAATTAACCTCATCTATTTCGATTTCGTTAAAATTTGAAAGTGAAGATACAATTTCTATTTTATTTGACAAGACCTCTGAGGAAATATATTCCTCATTTTTCTTAACATCTTCAAGGAAAGGAGAATTCTCTTCGATGGAGATCTTAATTCTGTCTGTCAGTTCAAAGTCTTTATCTTTTCGCAGGTTCTGAATTCTGTTGATGAACTCTCTTGCGATACCCTCAGATTTTAATTCTTCAGTTAACGTCAAATCTAATGCCACAGTTGTTTTTCCGTCAGAAGTTACCGTCCATCCCGGGATATCTTTTGTAGAGATTTCCACATCATCAGGGGTGATTTCGTAACCCTGGATATCTATTTTTCCTTCTTTTTCAAGGCTTGCAATCTGTTCCGCATTCATCTCAGCAATCGCTCCGCCTACGGTTTTCATATCTTTTCCTAACTTCGGCCCAAGAGCTTTGAAGTTAGGTTTTATCTGTTTTACAATTAAATGGGATGCTTCTTCCGCATTGATCAACTGCAATTCTTTAACATTCACTTCCTGCTTGATCAGTTCTGCAACGGCCAGGATCTGCTCTTCCGTTTTGGAATCAAGAACCGGCACCAACACTTTCTGCAATGGCTGGCGAACTTTTACGTTTTCTTTCTTTCTTAAAGAGAAAACCATACTCGTGATGTTCTGTGCCAGATGCGTTTTCTCTACAAGATCCTGATCGATCAGGCTTTCATCAGCTACAGGGAAATCTGTTAAATGTACAGATTCACCTTTATCTTTTCCTGTCACCTTGTTTAAATCCTGATACAATTGATCCATAAAGAAAGGAGCAATTGGTGCAGATAATTTAGCCACTGTTTCAAGACACGTATATAAAGTCTGGTAAGCAGAGATTTTATCATCAGAATAATCTCCCTTCCAGAAACGTCTTCTGCACAGTCTTACGTACCAGTTGCTCAGGTTATCATTCACAAAGGTGCTGATGGCTCTGGCTACTCTTGTCGGTTCGTAATCTTCGTAGAATGCTTTTACTTCTTTGATTAAAAGGTTCAGCTCGGAAAGGATCCATCGGTCGATTTCCGGACGGTTTTCCACTTCTTTTTCTGTGTAGTTGAATCCATCCACATTGGCATACAATGCAAAGAATGAGTAGGTGTTGTAAAGTGTTCCGAAGAATTTTCTTCTCACCTCATCAATGCCTTCGATATCAAACTTCAGGTTTTCCCAGGGATTCGCATTCGAGATCATATACCATCTTGTGGCATCCGGTCCGTATACTGAAAGCGTTTCGAACGGGTCTACTGCATTTCCTAAACGTTTTGACATTTTCTGGCCGTTTTTATCCAGAACAAGCCCGTTACTCATCACATTTTTATAAGCAACAGAGTCAAAAACAGCTGTTCCGATCGCGTGAAGCGTATAGAACCATCCACGGGTCTGGTCGACACCTTCTGCGATAAAGTCAGCAGGGAATGCCTTGTTATTATCGATCATTTCCTTATTCTCAAAGGGATAATGCAGCTGAGCGTAAGGCATAGATCCTGAATCGAACCAAACGTCGATCAGGTCACTTTCACGGTTCATTGCTTTACCTGAATCTGAAACAAGAACGACTTTGTCCACTACATTTTTATGAAGATCAACCAGTTCATAGTTCTGCTCAGACATATTTCCGATTATAAAACCTTTGAAAGGATTTTCTTTCATGAATCCTGCAGCAACGGATTTTTCAATCTCATTGTACAACTCCTCTACAGACCCGATGATCTTTTCTTCTTTAAGATCTTCCGTTCTCCAGATTGGCAACGGAATACCCCAGTATCTTGAACGGGAAAGATTCCAGTCGTTTACATTTTCAAGCCAGTTCGCAAAACGTCCTTCTCCGGTAGCTTTCGGCTTCCAGTTGATTTCCTTGTTTAAATTAACCAGCCTGTCCTTCACAGCAGTCATTTTTACAAACCATGAATCCAGCGGATAATACAATACCGGCTTATCAGTTCTCCAGCAATGCGGATAACTGTGGACATATTTTTCAACCTTGAAGGCTTTATTTTCAGTTTTTAAAACAATTGCCAGTTCCACATCCCATGATTTCTCAGGAGCAGTTCCGTCATCGTAATACTCGTTCTTGATATATTTTCCTGAGAATACTTCAGGCACATTTTCTCCTTTGATGAATTTACCCTGCAGGTCTACAAGAGGAACAAGATTGTCATTCTCATCTTTTACCAACATTGGCGGGATTCCGTTCTCTTTTCCAACTCTCGCATCATCTGCACCAAATGTAGGAGCAATGTGAACGATACCCGTACCGTCCTCAGTCGTTACGAAATCCCCGATGATCACCCTGAAAGCTTTTTCAGGTGAATCGTTAGGAGTAAACCAAGGGATAAGCTGCTCGTACTGAGTTCCGGCAAGCTGCTCGCCGGTGAATTCTTTTATAACTTTGAAAGGAATGACTTTGCTTGCTTCAGTATAATTTGCAAAATCTTCATCAGTTCCTTCCGCATATTTCTTACCGAACACTTTAGGTAAAAGAACCCTTGCCAATACAATGGTGATAGGCTCAAATGTATATTGGTTGAATGTTTTAACCAATACATATTCAATATCTCTTCCTACTGCCAAAGCTGTGTTGGAAGGCAAAGTCCATGGAGTAGTGGTCCATGCTAAAACATGCACATCTCCATCCACCTCATTAAACAGGTCAGAAGTTTCTTTCTTTGCTTTGAACTGTGCCACCACCGTAGTATCCGAGACATCACGATACGTTCCCGGCTGGTTAAGCTCGTGGGAAGAAAGTCCTGTTCCTGCTTTTGGTGAATAGGGCTGGATTGTGTATCCTTTGTACAATAATTCTTTATCATACAATTGTTTCAGCAGCCACCAAACGGTTTCCATATATTTGGACTTGTAGGTGATATAAGGATCATCAAGGTCTACCCAGTATCCGATTTTCTCCGTAAGGTTATTCCATACGTCAGTATATCGCATTACCGCTTCACGGCAGGCCTTGTTGTAGTCTTCAATAGAGATTTTTTTGCCAATATCTTCTTTCGTAATTCCTAATTCCTTTTCTACGCCCAGTTCCACAGGAAGTCCGTGTGTATCCCAGCCCGCTTTACGGAAAACCTGCTTCCCGTTCTGCGTCTGGAAACGACAGAAAATATCCTTTAATGCTCTGGCCATAACGTGGTGAATTCCGGGCATACCGTTTGCTGAAGGCGGACCTTCATAAAAAACAAACTCGGCGTTACCCTCGCGAATCTCAACACTTTTACTGAACGTTTTATTCTGTTTCCAAAACTCCGATACATTCTCGGCTATGTCAATAAGGTTGAGGTTTTTGTATTCTTTAAATTGGCTCATTGTAAATATCTCAATATCGTTGATTAATTAAGTCTGCAAATTTAGTGATTTTTGTCGGTTTATAAGATATGTTTTATTTAGGTTATATCTATTAAAAAGTTCAATTTCAGAAATATAAATGCAGAATGAAGTTTGAAGGTGAATAGTGAAGAGTGAATAGGTGAATTTTTCTTGCGGTTTACCCTATTTTTCACGGTTGTTTTATTCAATAGGAGCGGGCTTTAGCCCGCTTTAAAAATGGAGTATATTCATCAGGCTTTAGCCAAATTTTAAATTAAAATCATGTCTTTTCATAAATGGCATATTTTTCACAGCATCATCTGGGTAAATTCGTGTAGTCTGTGGCTAAATCAAAACCCTTTCACGCGAACTTAAATCCATATTCTATTTGCTAATAATATAAAATTTTGTAAATTTCAATAGATCCCAAACCAATGCGTATGAAAAGTTTCTGTAAACTCATCTTCGTTGTTTATTTTCTAAATTATTTTGCCACATCAGCCCAGAATAATTATCCGCAAAACTATTTCAGGAGCCCGATGAATATTCCCATGCAGCTGGCTGCCAATTTTGGTGCCGTCCGTTCCAACCATTTTCATATGGGCTTGGATCTCAGAACGAACAGCCAGGAAAATTTACCGGTTGTTGCGGCGGCTGACGGTTATGTAAGCAGGATAAAAGTAGAACGCTACGGTTTTGGAAATGCGGTTTATATCACCCATCCCAATGGCTATACTACAGTTTATGCGCATCTCAATAAATATTTTGACCAGCTGGATGGATATGTAAAAGAAAGACAGTACAAAGACGAAAAATGGGAGCAGGATATCACTTTTTCTCCCGGGCAGTTTTCCGTAACTAAAGGCCAGGTTATCGCTTTAAGCGGGAATACAGGAGGTTCGGCAGGACCGCATTTACATTTTGAAATCAGGGATACTAAAACGGAAGAATGCATCAATCCTTTGCTTTTTGGCTTTAATATTCCGGACCGTGTTGTGCCTACGATTAGCGGACTTTATTGGTATGATCGCCGCTTCAGCACCTATGAGCCCGGAGCAAATGGAATTCCGGTTAAAAAGGCAGGAAATGGATATACAACAGATATTATCCAGGTTACTTCACCGGAAATAAGCTTTGCCGTTAAGGCTGTGGATAAAGCCAATCAGGGATTTAATCTTGGGATTTATCAGGCCGAACTGTTGATGGACGGTCAGCTAATCTATAGTTTTTCTATTGATAAAGTAAGCTATGACGATACCCGTTATCTTAATGGATGCATAGATTACACAAAGTTTTCAAGAGATAAAATGAGCATCCAGCATTTATCTGAATTACCGGGAATGAAACTGAAAAATTACAATTCATCCGGTAAAACAGGAATTATTCACCTTGAGGATGATAGTGTTCACAATATTGAAATTGTTTTAAAGGACGTTAACGGAAACACCAGTAAGCTGGTCACAAAAGTTCGTTATGCTGTAAATTCGCAGCAGGTAAGTCCTTCGGATCAATTGGTGAAGCCGGATGAAGCAAAAACAGTAAGTATCGAAAATGCGGCAATAAATCTTAGTAAAAATGCAGTGTATGATGCAGTGAACTTTAAAATGTATGAAAAACCGGCCTCTCATCCGGCTGCAATTTCCAATACTGTTGTTCTACAGACCCCGTACATTCCGGTTCATGATTATTTTACACTGAAAATAAAGCCCAACAGGAAATTATCAAATGAAGAAAAGAATAAACTGGTCATACTGTTTGATTACGGAAGTGATACGGATGCTGTAAAAGCAAAATGGAACGGAGACCGGGCGGAGGCAGAATTTAACAGACTCGGGACGGCAGTTCTGCTGCTGGATGAAAGTTTGCCTTCTGTTTCTGCGAACTGGAAAGAAGGAACCCTTATAAACAGCAGTTCTTTACGGTTGAAAGGAGCAGCTAAAGTGGGTGATATTGCTTCATTCCGGGCGGAACTGGACGGGAAATGGCTCCGTTTTGCCCGCGTAAAAGATGATTTTGTCTATGTTTTCGATGAAAAGTGTCCCAAAGGCTCTGGTTCACATGTCTTAAAAGTAACAACAACCAATACGGCAGGAAATACCAATACACAAACTTTTACCTTCCAACGGTAAATAATAACGGTTAGTAATTGTAAAGTTGTTTAAACTTAAAAAACCACAAAAGTCACAAAAGTTTTCATTTTAAACAATTTAGTTCACCTAAGTAAGTTTAATATGATTCAGAAGAAAAGTTCACATAAGATGAAAATCAAAGATTTTCATAAAACTTAAGTGTACTTATTATGCATAAAGCCTGGTTCCAAAAAACTTAAGTGGTTAAATATAAAAGTTTAAACAACCTCTGTTAAATCTTTTAATCATTCAATCTTTTAATTTTAAATAAATAAATTTGTCTTTTAAAAATAAAATCATTGGAATTCTATCCGGCCATCGAAAAATCAGGTATTCAGGAAATTAAAAAGTTTCAGGAGCAAAAGCTTCAGGAGCTTCTGGCTTATCTTGAGACTCATTCACCTTTTTATCAGAAATTATTCAAAGAAAATAATATCAATCCTGCAGATATCCGGACGTTGGAAGATCTGCAAAAGATTCCGACAACAACAAAGAATGATCTGCAACAGTATAATCATGATTTTTTCTGTATTTCACAAGACAAAATTGTAGATTACAGTACCACTTCAGGAACTTTGGGTGATCCGGTCACTTTTGGATTATCCGACAATGATCTTGAAAGGCTGGCCTACAACGAATCCATTTCTTTTGCCTGTGCCGGAATTCAGAAAGGAGATGTCGTTCAGATGATTACTACCATCGACAAAAGATTTATGGCAGGCCTTGCCTATTTTCTGGGATTAAGGAAAATGGGGGCAAGTGTGGTAAGAATGGGACCCAGTATTCCCGAGCTTCAGTGGGATTCTATTTTCAGATATAAGCCCAAATACCTGATCACAGTGCCGTCTTTTCTTCTGAAAATGATAGATTATGCTGAAAAGAACGGGCTGGATTATAAAAACTCAAGTGTTTATGGAGCGGTATGTATTGGGGAAAGCATCAAAAACCAGGATTTTACCGACAATATTCTTTCGCAGAAGATCAAGGAAAAATGGAATATTAAATTATTTTCAACCTATGCCTCCACGGAAATGAGTACTGCCTTTACAGAATGTGAATTCCAGAACGGCGGTCATCATCACCCGGAACTCATCATCACAGAAATCCTTGATGATAACGAAATTCCTGTTCAGGAAGGAGAAAACGGGGAGCTGACCATCACTACTTTAGGGGTAGAAGCTATTCCTTTGCTTCGCTTTAAAACCGGAGATATTGTAAAGGCTCATTATGAACCGTGCCAATGTGGAAGAAACACGATGAGGCTGGGCCCGGTTGTCGGAAGAAAACAGCAGATGATCAAATACAAAGGAACGACGCTTTATCCACCTGCTATGAATGATATTTTGAATGATTTCAATACTATTTTATGTTATCAGATTGTTATCCAGTCTAATGAAATAGGGTTGGATGAAATTATTATCAAGCTGAGCACAGAACAGGATCATGAAACTTTTGTGAATGAAGTTCGAGATCACTTCCGGGCTAAGCTAAGGGTAAGTCCTAAAATTGAGATCATAGATTTTGATATTCTGTCCAAAACAGTTTTCAACCCAAACAGCAGAAAACCCATTACCTTCATAGATTTAAGATAAAAACACATCACAAACCATGAAAAAAGTGCTGGCTCAAGGTAAATCATTACAAAGAAAAAAGTAACAGCAGTTTCAGCAGATCAATATTTATAATATATTTGAAACTTAATTTTTAGAAACTTATAACCATGAAAAAATTATTATTGCTATTATTCGTAGCAATGACGACAGTGGCTTTTGCCCAAAATCAAATCAACTTCGAATCCGGAAATTTCGATTTCTTAAAAGACCAGACCGAAGTGAATGTTCAGTTGAAGTTCGATAATGCTGTTTATCAGGAGAAAAACTTTACAGAAGCACAATATATTGAAAACAGGAAAGCAGATATTACAGCTAAAAAAAGTGAAGCAGTCTGGAAAAACTGGGAACATCAGTGGGGGCAGTTTAAAACTTCAGAATATTTGAATTATTTCTTTAAAGGAGTCAGCAGCAAATCAAAAAAAGTAACTTTTAAAAACGATGCCAAAGCAAAATATACCCTGATCATTGATGCAAAATGGATCTATGCAGGCTGGTACGGCGGAATGATCGGTTCACAGGAAGCAAAATTAACCGCTGACCTGACGTTTGTAGAGACAGATAATCCTTCAAATGTGGTGATGAGGTTACAGGCCGATAAAATCCAGGGGAAAAAGATGAATAAAGATTTTGCCTGGGAATACGGAAGAATTGCAGGAGCTTATGAAGTTACCGGTAAAAAACTCGGGGCGGAAATAAAAAAAGCACTTCAGTAAAAACAAAAACGGTCTGAAAATATTCAGACCGTTTTTTTATGATTGTTCCTGCTGTTTCTCCATTTTAATGAGGTTGGCAAGATTCTTAATAACAGTATCGTGTTTTCTTACAAAAGGATTGTCCTTATTCCAGACATAGCCGGCTAAAACTGCGCATATTTTTCTCTTTACATCTTCATTTTCAGGTCTGTGGAAAAATAACTCCTGAAGATTTCCCGTATACCATTCCTTCACATAAGTAGTGAAAACATCCACGCCATAAAGAATATAATCTGTGTACTCTTTCTGCCAGTCGATCTTCTCACCATTAAGCTGTCTTAAAGCCAATTTCGCGGCAAGCATTCCTGATTCCGTGGCAAATGCCATTCCCGATGAAAAAACAGGATCAAGGAATTCAGAAGCATTGCCGGTCAGGGCATATCCGTCCCCAAACAGCTGTTTTACCGAGCAGGAATAATCTTTCAGATGTCTTGGTTCAAAAAGAAAATCCACATTGCCAAAACGTTTTACATAATAGTCGGAAAGAGAAATGGCTTTTCTTAATGCCTCTGTCGTATCATCGTTTTCAGACAGCTTTTCAATATATTCTGTAGGCCCTACAATTCCCACACTCGTATTTCCGTTGGAAAAAGGGATTACCCAAAGCCATACTTCAGTTTCAATAATATCAAAAGAAATAAGAGTACCTTCTTCGCCTTCCTCCCTGTTAATATCTTCTACATGGGAAAAAATGGCAGAATGAGGCGACAGTTTAGAAGGCTTTTCAAGATCAAGCAACCTGGGAAGCACTCGTCCGTACCCGCTTGAATCGATCACGAACTTAGAATGGATCTCTTTCGTTTCACCATCTTTATTCCTCACCGTTGTTACAGAATCTGTACCATTGAACCGGATATCTATGACTTCTGTTTCAAACTCGAGATCAATTCCCTTGTTGATTACTTCCTGGGCAAGCGTATTATCAAAATCAGCTCTGGGAACCTGCCAGGTCCAGTCCCAGCCTTCACCGAACTTGTCGCTGAAATCAAAAATGCAGACTTCATTGCCTCTTAAAAACCGTGCTCCCAGCTTTTTTCGAAGCCCATTTTATCCAGAGCCGGAAAAAGACCTGCTTCATCAAAATGATCCATTACCCTGGGAATTAAGCTTTCGCCAACGACCAGTCTTGGGAACTTTGTCTTTTCAACAACCTTTACGTTGACATTGTTCTTCTTTAAGTATGAAGAAGATACGCATCCGGAAGGTCCAGCACCGATTACGAGAACGTCAACAAATTCTTTGCTCATCTTGATTTTTTATTTTAATAATAACTTCTATCTTTGCCGCTAAATTAGTGACAATTAATTAATATTTTACAAAATTAGCAACTATTACTTTTAATTGATGAAAATAAATAACTTTTTAGAACTGAAGGATTTTCAAAAAATTATCATTGAGAACGGAAAAATTGAACTGGACGAATCACTTTTGGATAGAGTAGAAACAAGTTTTCAGTTTTTGAAGGAATTTTCGAAAAATAAAGTAATATACGGAGTCAATACAGGTTTCGGACCAATGGCCCAGTTCAAGATCAGTGATGAAGATACCCATCAGCTTCAGTATAACCTGATCAGAAGCCACTCTTCAGGAATCGGGAACCCACTGCCTGCCCAGGAAGTAAAAGCATGTATGCTGGCCAGATTGAATACCCTTTCACTTGGAAATTCCGGAGTTCATCAGTCTGTTATTCATTTGCTTAAAGAGTTGATCAACAGAGATGTTACGCCGTTGATCTTTGAGCACGGAGGAGTAGGCGCAAGTGGCGATTTGGTACAGCTTGCCCATCTTGCTTTAGTTCTGATCGGAGAAGGCGAGGTTTTCTATAAAGGTGAAAGAAAAGCCACAAAAGAAGTTTTTGAAGCAGAAGGGTTGGAACCGATTAAAGTAGAGATCCGTGAAGGTCTGGCTTTGATGAACGGAACTTCTGTTATGTCCGGAATAGGAATTGTTAACGCATACAAAGCGAATCAGTTAACGGATATTTCCATCAGGCTTTCCTGTGCCATTAACGAGATTGTTCAGGCTTATGATGATCACCTTTCCGAAGCTTTAAACGGAACCAAAAAACATTACGGCCAGCAGAAAGTAGCAGAAAAAATGCGTAAGCATTTGGCCGACAGTAAGCTGATCAGAAAAAGAGAAGACCATCTTTATACTCATTTTGAAGAGCAGGAAAAAGTATTTAAGGAAAAAGTTCAGGAATATTATTCATTAAGATGTGTTCCTCAGATCCTGGGACCTGTTTTAGATACATTGGAATACACTGAAAATGTTCTTGAAAACGAGATCAATTCAGCCAATGACAACCCAATCATTAATGTAGAGGACAAACATGTATATCATGGCGGAAACTTCCACGGAGACTATATTTCGCTGGAAATGGATAAGCTGAAGATCGTTGTAACCAAGCTCACTATGCTGGCTGAAAGACAGCTGAATTACCTCTTAAATGCAAAGATCAACGAAATTTTGCCACCTTTCGTAAATTTAGGTAAATTAGGCTTTAATTTCGGAATGCAGGGAGTACAGTTTACAGCGACTTCTACTACTGCGGAAAGTCAGATGCTGTCGAACTCCATGTATGTTCACAGTATACCTAATAATAATGATAATCAGGATATTGTGAGCATGGGAACCAATGCTGCAGTAATCTGCCGGAAAGTGATTGAAAATGCATTTGAAGTATTGGCGATTGAAGCCATCACGATCATTCAGGCTGTTGAATACCTTGGTTTTCAGGATAAAGTGTCGTCTTCTACCAGGGAGCTGTATGACGAAATAAGAAAGATCATTCCTGCGTTCTCAGATGATATGGTAATGTACCCGTATCTGGAAGAAGTAAAGAAATATTTAAAAGGCAATGTAATTATCAGTGATAATGAATTGTCATACAGGAAGAACAGAATTTAACTTAAAAAAACTAAACCTAAATAAACACTAACACATGAAATGTGCAATTGTCACAGGCGGCTCCAGGGGAATTGGAAGAGCTGTCTGTATAAAACTGGCGGAAGAAAAAACTATCATATACTCATCAACTACGCTTCTAACGAAACCGCGGCAAAGGAAACTTTGGCTAAAGTAGAAGAGCTTGGAGCCACAGGAGAGATCCTTAAATTCGATGTGGCCAATGCTGAAGAAACCCTGAATGTTTTAACGGAATGGCAGGACAAAAAACCTGATGCCATTGTTGAAGTGATCGTAAACAATGCCGGTATTACAAGAGACGGATTATTCATGTGGATGCAGAGTGAAGACTGGAACAGTGTGATCAGCACAAGCCTTAACGGATTTTTTAATGTAACTAACTTCTTTATCCAGAAACTTCTACGTAACAAATATGGGAGAATCATCAATATGGTCTCTGTTTCCGGGGTAAAAGGAACTGCAGGACAAACAAATTATTCGGCAGCAAAAGCAGCTTTGGTAGGTGCTACAAAAGCACTGGCCCAGGAAGTTGCCAAGAGAAATATCACGGTAAATGCAGTAGCTCCCGGATTTATCAGAACAGATATGACCCAGGATTTTAATGAAAGCGAAATGAAAGCCATGATCCCTGCCAACAGATTTGGAGAGGCCGAAGAAGTGGCAGATCTTGTAGCCTTTCTGGCTTCGAGGAAAGCTTCATATATTACTGGGGAAGTAGTGAACATCAACGGGGGAATTTATTCATAAATCAGGTAGCAGATAAAAGGTCGCAGTAAAGAGCTGCCACCTGTAACCTGCCATCTAAAATCTTAATTATAAATGGAAAATAGGGTTGTAATTACCGGAATGGGAATTTATTCTTGCATCGGGACCTCTCTGGAAGAGGTCAGAGAATCCCTATATCAAGGAAAATCCGGTATTGCTTTAGTACAGGAAAGAAAAGAATTCGGGTTCAGGTCCGGTCTTACAGGAGTAGTGCCTAAGCCTGATCTTAAAAACCTGCTGAACAGACGCCAGCGTGTAAGCATGGGAGAGGAAAGCGAATATGCTTATCTTGCTACCACAGATGCCCTGAAACAGGCAGGAATAGACCAGGATTTCCTGGATGCTCACGAAGTGGGAATTTTATACGGAAACGACAGTGTTTCTCAGGCAGTTGTAGAATCTATCGACATTGCCAGGGAGAAAAAAGATACAACATTGATGGGATCCGGAGCGATCTTCAAATCAATGAACTCAACGGTAACCATGAACCTTTCAACGATTTTTAAGCTGAAAGGGATCAACCTTACCATCAGTGCAGCCTGTGCGAGCGGTTCCCATTCTTTGGGACTTGCTTACATGATGATCAAAAACGGATTCCAGGATATGATTATCTGTGGAGGAGCACAGGAAACCAACAAATATTCAATGGCGAGTTTTGACGGACTTGGCGTTTTCTCCGTAAGAGAAGATGAGCCCACAAAAGCATCCAGACCTTTTGATGCCGGAAGAGACGGCCTTATCCCAAGCGGAGGCGCCGCTAGCCTTATTGTAGAAAGCCTTGAATCTGCACAGAAAAGAGGGGCTACTATTCTTGCAGAAATTGTAGGCTATGGTTTTTCTTCAAACGGAGGGCATATCTCTACGCCAAATGTTGACGGACCGGCCTTAGCCATGGACAGAGCCCTGAAACAATCAGGATTAAAAGCGGAAGATATCGATTATATCAATGCTCATGCGACTTCTACGCCAATTGGTGATGCCAATGAAGCTAAAGCGATCCATGAAATTTTCGGAAGCGAAGTTCCTGTAAGCTCTACAAAATCTATGACCGGCCATGAATGCTGGATGGCAGGAGCAAGTGAAGTGGTATACTCCATTCTGATGATGCAGAACGATTTCATAGCTCCGAATATCAATCTGGAAAACCCTGACGATGAGGCGAAAAAGATAAATTTGGTCTCAAAAACGAAAAATCAAAAAATTGACGTATTTTTGTCGAATTCTTTCGGATTTGGGGGAACCAACTCCGCATTAATAGTTAAAAAATTTGATTAAAAACATGGAAAGGGAAAAAATTGTTGACATCGTTAATGATTTCTTAGTAAACGAATTCGAAGTGGATGGCGATGAGATCAGCAATGATGCCAACCTGAAAAAAACACTCGGGCTGGACAGTCTGGACTATATTGATATGGTCGTAGTTATTGAATCTAATTTCGGGGTGAAATTAGGCGAGGCAGATTTCAAAAAAATGGTAACATTTGATGATTTCTACACTACTATTGAAAATAAAATTGCTGAAAAAAACGCATAACTATCGATTGAACTTTATTTTTTAATAATGTAACAATAGAACAATGTACCAGTATAACAATAAACTAAGTTATTGTCATACTGGTACACTGATAAATTGGTAAACTGTACTTATGAACAAGTGGAAAGGTAAATCTAAAGGAACCATAACGGGATATAAAATATTCGTTTGGTGCATTAGAAATATCGGCATACGCAGTTCATATTTTGTCCTGTATTTTGTAGCTTCCTATTATTTTTTATTCCTTAAAAAAAGCAACCGCTACATCTTTTATTATTTTCAGAAAAGACTGGGCTATGGATATTGGAAATCAAAGGCTTCCGTCTTCAAAAGCTATTTTACCTTCGGAAAAATACTGATTGATAAAACTGCAATTTCTGCCGGCTTAAGGGAAAAATACACCTACGAATTTGATGGTGTTGAAAACCTTACCAGCCTTCTCGCTGAAAAAAAGGCGGAGTGCTTATCAGCGCCCACATCGGGAATTTTGAAATCGCAGAACATTTCTTTGCAGATATCGATTTCGACTGCCAGATCAATCTGGTGACCACAGATCAGGAAGTAACCGTAATCAAAGAATACCTGGAAAGTGTTGCCATAAAACAGAGCAATATCAAATTCATTTACGTCAAAGATGATATGTCCCATATTTTTGAGATCAATCAGGCTTTGTCCAATAATGAGCTGATCTGCTTTACAGGAGACCGTTATTTTGAAGGTTCAAAATATCTTGAAGCGGACCTTTTGGGCAAAAGTGCCAGATTTCCGGCCGGTCCTTTCCTCATTGCCTCACGACTTGGCGTTCCCGTGGTCTATGTGTATGTGATGAAAGAAAAGAATCTGCATTACCACTTATACGCAAGAGTGGCGAAAAATATTAAAAATCGTGATTCTCAGGGACTTCTCAATTCCTACGTACAGAATCTTGAAACCATGATCAGAAAATATCCGCTTCAATGGTTCAATTATTTTGATTTTTGGGATGATATTGATTAATTTTTCTAATTTTAACAACGAAAACTAATTAATAAACTCAAATCATCCGGCAATTCAGAAAATGTGATACGGTTTGCACCGTTTTCCCAAACCTGAATTTCCGGTAAAAATAAAAACACACACACTTTTCCTCTTTTGAAAAAAGAATACGACATACTTGTGATCGGCAGCGGATTGGGAGGTCTTGTTTCGGCTCTTATTTTGGCCAAAGAAGGCCTGAAAGTCTGTGTCCTGGAAAAAAACAACCAGTACGGCGGAAATCTCCAGACATTTTCAAGAGAGAAGCTCATCTTTGATACCGGAGTTCATTATCTGGGTGGTCTTTCAAAAGGACAGAATCTTCATCAGTTCTTTTCGTATCTCGGAATTATGGACGATCTGAAGCTGCATAAAATGGATGAAGACAGCTACGATAAGATCTCTTTTGGTGATGAAAACATTGAATATCCTCATGCGCAGGGCTATGAAAATTTTGTAGAGCAGCTGGCGGCCCATTTCCCTAACGAAAGACAAAATTTAGAAAGCTATTGTGAAGAAATCCAGTATGTATGTGCCCAGTTTCCAAGATATCAGGTAGTCGGGAAAGAAAGCTACAATGAAGAAATTCTCCACCTGAATACCAAAAGATTTATAGAATCTGTTACCCAGGACAAAAAGCTGCAGGCAGTATTGCTGGGCTCCAATTTTTTATATGGTGGCGACTCTGAAAATATTCCGTTTTACGTTCACGCACTGACGGTAAATTCTTATATTCAAAGTGCTTACAAATGTGTAAAAGGAGGAAGCCAGATCACAAAACTGCTCATTAAAAAGCTTCGTGAGCATAGCGCAGAGGTACATAAGCATTCCGAGGTTTCTGAATTTATTTTCAATGAAACCGGAGTCTTATCTTCCGTAAAAACAAAAGAAGGAAAGGAATATACAGCGAAAAAATTCATTTCCAATATAGAAATACGTTCCTTTATTAAGTTAATCGGTGAAGAAAAGCTTAGGAAATCCTTTCTGAACAGGGTCTTGAGCTGGGAACCCGTTTCATCGTGCTTCAGTGTTTATCTGGTCCTGAAACCACAATCATTCCCGAACTTCAATTATAATATTTACCACTATTCGTCAGAAGAAATGATATGGAAGGCATTCCGCTACAGCAAGGAAAACTGGCCGGAAACCTACATGCTTTCCTCCACGCCATCAAAATACCATCCCGATTATGCTGAAAGTCTTACAGCGATCTCTTATATGGATTTTGAAGAGGTGAAAGCCTGGGAAGAAACTGTAAATACCGTTGCCGATGAGCATGAAAGAGGGTTAAAATATGAACAGTTCAAGTTAGAAAAGGCAGAAAAAATGATTACCGCTCTGGAAAGGAAAATTCCCAACCTCAGACATTCCATAAAAAGCATTTATACTTCATCGCCACTGTCTTACAGGGATTATATCGGCAGCTTTGAAGGAAATATGTACGGTTACATGAAAAACTCAGATAATCCGCTGAAAACGATGGTTTCTCCAAGGACAAAAATTGATAACCTGTTTCTGACAGGCCAATCTGTGAATATGCATGGAATTCTGGGAGTAACGATCGGAGCTTTCAATACCTGTGCGGAAATCCTGGGAAAAGAACTGATAGACGGCCGTTTGAAACAAATGATCAATACTCATGAGAAAAAATAACAGACTTACCGCCTTGTTCCGGGGAATTCAGTTTTTCCTTATCCTTTCCCTTGTTTCATGTGGAGTCTCAAAATCCATCCATCATATTCCCGATACCAGCACATATGCTCTGGAAACTCCGGAAGTGAACAGGATCAACGATTCTACATTCAGTTTCAACCGGAATTATTTAACCAAAAATAAGCAGCAGATCTGGGAGCTTTATATCAAAGGAAATCCTTTACAGCTTGGATATAACAACGGAGCTTTAACCCAAAACCTGATGCAGAAACAGGAAGAAATATTCTTCTCAAAAGTGGAAGGTTTTGTTCCTTCAAAATTTAAACAGAAACTGCTTCGCGGGTTCCTGAAATGGTATAACAGGAAAATGTACCTGAACGTTAGGGAAGATTACCAGGCGGAACTATACGGACTGTCCCAATATTCCTCAGATAAGTACAATTTTATTGCTCCAAAATACCTTCGGAGCCTTTATCTTCACGGAGCTCACGATATTGGGCATGCTATGCAGGATCTTGCTATGGTAGGATGTACTTCGCTGGCTGTCTGGAATGAAAATACGGAAGACGGGGATCTCCTCATCGGAAGAAATTTCGATTTCTATGTTGGAGACGATTTTGCTAAAAATAAGCTGGTCGAATTTGTAGAACCGGAAACCGGAATTCCCTATATGTCTGTAAGCTGGCCAGGAATGATCGGTGTAGTTTCCGGGATGAATAAAGAAGGAATTACCGTAACGATCAATGCCGGGAAATCTAAAATTCCTTTGACTGCCAAAACCCCGATTTCTCTGGTAACACGGGAAATTCTGCAGTATGCAAAGAATATTGACGAAGCCATTGCAATTGCTAAAAAAAGAAAAGTTTTCGTCTCGGAATCTATTCTGGTGGGCAGTGCACAAGATAAAAATGCTGTAATTATTGAAGTTTCGCCTAAAAACTTCGGAGTGTATAAAGTGGAAAATACCAGCCGGGTTTTCTGTACCAATCATTTTCAGTCCGAAGCTTACAAAGATGATAAAAGGAACCAAAAGCACATTATAGAAAGTCATTCCCAATACCGTTATGAAAAGCTCCAGGAACTTCTTCAGGAGAATAAAAAACTGAACCCTGAAAAAATGGCTGCCATTTTACGTGATAAATCAGGTTTGAAAGGTGAAAAAATAGGATACGGAAATGAAAAAGCGATCAATCAGCTGCTGGCCCATCATGCGGTTATTTTTTCTCCTGAAAAAAGACTGGTTTGGGTTTCCTCAAATCCCTATCAGCTGGGAGAATTTGTGTGTTATGATCTGAATGAGATCTTTTCGGACAAAAAAGCAGAGGAAAGTTTACAGGCAAAAACGGCACTTAATATCGGCAGAGATCCCTTTGCAGATTCAGAGGAATACCATCATTATGAAATATCCAAAAAACTGGGGGCGGAAGTGAATAATGCCATCGATCATAAGAATATCGTATTAAAAGATGATTTTATTTCCTATTATCAATCAATGAATCCGGATTTCTGGCTGGTCTATTATCAGGCCGGGAGATATTACTTTGGAATAAATGAATTTGCGAAAGCCAAAACTGAGTTTGAAAAGGCTCTTACAAAAGAAATTACCACCGTTCCGGACAGGCAGAATGTGGAAAAGTACCTTAAAAAAACGCTAAAGAAATTAAAATGATCCCCAAACATGTAAAACTGCTATTCTGCGTTCCTTTTATAATCATTATCGCTTACACTGCTTATCTGTTTACAAGATACAGTTCCATTCCTGATATCATTCCCATCCATGGATACGGAGGAAAGAATGATGGGTTTGGAAGCAAATTGTTTCTTTTTGCTCCTGTTGTATTGAACCTTATCATTTTAGCTTTTATCTGGCTTATTATAAGGAAGCCGGAGAAGATCAAATTTACCTTTGAGACAAAAGAAGAAGATGAAGCAAAAACCTACTATCAGTATCAATTGGTTTTAGTCATTCTTGCCATATTTGTGACCATGGTTATGAGTCCGTTATCTTTTTCGGATGTTGTCTTTAAGTAATGATTTCTTATTAAAAAACAGGAGTATTTTCGTTCCGGTTAATTGTTCTCCGGGTTTAGTTTATTCAGGAAAAGAAAGGTTGCTATTCCACAAAGGGCAGACATTGAAGTAGCCAGAATAGCACTCCCAATCACGTACTGAAGAAGATTATTTTTAATCAGCTCAAAATTCAGTTCACTGTTTAAAATATTACTGTCGCCATGTACAAAAGGAGAGCCCAGAAACAGGGATGCCGCAATGACGAAAGGAATGAAAGGTGGAAGACTTACGTTGGACGCAATAAACGCCAGCACTTTATTCAGCTTAAAAAGGACAGATAACGAGATAACAAGCAAGGTATGGAATCCCCAGAAAGGAGAAAGCCCTATAAAAACGCCGAGGGCTATTGAAAAAGCCTTTGTACGGTTGCTGCCATCACTTTCCAGTACGTCTTCCTTTATGAACCTTTTAAAGCTTTTTTTTTGAAATTATTCACGAAGTTTCTCGGAATAATATAGAGCAGAGTGATGGTCACCAAAATCGTATTCAGAATGCTGATCCGTGTAAAATCTTTGAACGGCCTGAAATGGGAAACCCTCTCTGCCGGATCATACAAAACCTTTACCGGGACATTCTTTACAGGAACGTGCCTCCAGGCTGTTCTTACAATAATCTCAATCTCAAATTCAAATTTTGGAGTAAAATATTTCTTAGGAATTCTCAGCAGAGGATACAATCTGTAACCGGATTGGGTATCTTCAAGTTTTATTCCGGTCTCGAACCAGAACCAGAAGTTGGAAAACCTGTTTCCAAAGCTGCTTTTTTCGGGATTCCGTCCTGTGACATGTTCCGGTTTCCGATAAGCAGTACATCCTCTTTTTCCTGGAGCAGTGCTTCTACGAATACAGGAATATCATCGGGATAATGCTGCCCGTCGGAATCAATGGTAATCGCATAGTGATAACCCAGTTCCTTAGCCTTTCTGAAGCCGATTTTAAGCCCGTTACCTTTGCCTTTGTTCTCAGGCAGGGAGATCACCGTTATCCGGTCATATTGGGATAATATTTGCAGAGTGGAATCTGTAGAACCATCATTGACTACAATAATGCTTCCGGTGTAGTCCAGCACGCCGTCTATCACTCTTTTCAGAGTTTTTTCATTATTATAGGTCGGTATTAAAACGCAGATCTTCTTTTCAGAAATTGCATTTTGTACTTCAGGAAGGGTCATGGTTTTATTTTAGGGAAGCTCTTTCTGTATCTGTAAAGGATTTGGACTGCATTGCGAATTTTTTCACATAGCTTTTCAGGGCTGAATTCTGCTTGCTGTAGTTATTGATCAGGAATGCTTTATCATCTTTCATACTGCTTCTGTATCCGACTATTTTCGGAATATTTTCCTGAACACTTAATCTGATTACTCTCAGCTCTATGTTATTCGGATTACTTTTGATAATACTCTCAAGGCTGGTGGCTCCGCTTTTTACAAGTGCTTTCCTGTCCTTTTTGGCAATCTTGGCTTCCATGATTTTAGCTGCTGCCTTATAGCCTGTTGTTACAGCATCCGAGCCCGACTGCTTTTCAGCAAGGTTAATAAAGGCTTCAGTGTTGGCATTGGACGAATTGGCCTTTGCATAGCTGTTTCTTAAGGCTTCTAAATCACTTTGAAAGAAAAAAATAAAAGCGGTGATGAGGGATAGGAAAAGTTTCATAAATTATTTTTTATAGCTTACTGACATTTTTAATGCAATAGTCTCGCCAAAAGAAGTTGTATTTTTTACTTTAACATCTTCTTCATTTTCAGTAATATCCAGTTGGAGTTTCAGGTCCGGGGTCTCGAAAGGATTGATAATCGCCATGAATTTTACATTGGAAGCTGTTTTCAGGAATAGTTTGGAACCTGTAAACTCTTCTGTAAGTTCCTTTACAATCTGCATCATACAGACTCCCGGCGTTACCGGATTTCCCGGAAAGTGGCCTTTAAAAATATCATGATCCTTATTCAGATGAATATGGGCAGTGAAACTTCCGTTTTCTCCCTTTTCATAAGATTCTAAAGTGTAAAAGTCTGTAAGAATGGTTTGCATAATGCTATTTTTTCATGTTAAATGTATAATAAAGGGACTGTGATAAGAAAGAGGCTTTTTCATGTTAATTCTGTTCGTTTTCGGTTATCTGAAATAGTTTTATATTGATCTTAAAGTCCTTATGTTGCAGGTTTAAGCTATCCGCGAAGATATGTTTTTTTGCCTCAAAAGTAAAATCGATTTTTTCCTTATTGTTTCTGGTATAAATAATCTCTTTCAGAAGATTGTTTTCCTTATTGAAAAACAGGTAATAGGCTTTATTATCAATCTTTGACAGGTAAATTTTAGAATGATCGTTTTCAAAAGATTCATTCACAGGATATTGTCTTTTCAGCAGCTGCTGGAAATCGTTTTTAAAAAATTAATCACAATCTTTTTATCCAGATCCGGAAGAACATAATTCAGTTTAAAATCATTCTCAGAAATCTCGAAATCAATCAGTTTGTTTCCGAAATCTGAGGTCATGGCTACGCGGTGAGTCGTTTCGTTCAGCTTTTTGATGATCAGAATTCCGCTGACGTGATTTTTATAAATATCCATCTGGCATTTATAAACATAGTCTTCTCCGGAAGAAAAATAGAGATTTTCTACTGTTTTTTCAGAGTTTTGAACCGGTTTTGCATCTGTAAGCTTATAGGTCTTACAGGAAACAAACAGCACAAAAACAAGGCTATAAGCTAAATTCCGAAGCAGCAATTGCGGCATTGATCTTGGTATTTTTGAAAACAATATTGGTAGTATCACCTGAAGCTTCCGTCATATTCACTTGTGAAACCGTCGACTGGTTCTTAGGGAAATGAAGCTCAATCTGCTTGATATATTTCAGCAGCTGGGCAGATTTCGGGGTGAATTTTGCCACATTGAAGTTCCCGTTTTTGAAGTAGGAAACGGAAAATTCAGGATCGCTGAACATTTTCCCGTTCGAACTTCCTACGATCAGCTTATTAATCTTCTCAAAGGTTTTGCTTTTCGCATCCACAGAAGATTTTTTTCCCTGATCGTTAATGAAAATTTTGTTGTCCTTGAAAACAATGCTGTACTGGTAAGGCTTTGTATATCTCCAGCTCAGCATATTGGGTGTTTTTAGCGACATTTTACCGTAAGTAACAATATTTTTGTCCAGAAAATCCATCTTTTTGGTCTGGGTAAAATCACTCTGCAGCGTTTTGATCTCCTGGGTTTCAGAAGAAACTTTAGCCACAAATGCTTTTGCTTCTGCTCCTGACATCGCCGTCATTTGTGCAGAAATGAAGCCGGAAACTAATAAAAATGCTCCAAAAGCAATATTTTTAATCATTTTTCTTTGATTTTAGAATTGAATCGACTGTAAATGTCGAGTATTTTTTCTCCTTCAAAAATAGCAATAAATCTACCAATACGTTATACGTCTTTTCAGAGGTATCGTGAAGAAGGATGATGCTGCCTTTTTTCGGATCTGTAGTTACTCTCTTAAAAATCTTTTTTCGTCGTCTGTAATGGTATCGAGCGAACGGACATTCCAGCCGATGCTTTTTTTATGAGTTCTTTTGATAGCTTTGGCAATACTTGGATTGGTAACCCCGAAAGGAGGACGGTACAGGCTATTTTGTATATTACCTGTTGTCAACATTACTTCGTCACATTTCCTGATTTCCTCTGTCATTTTTGAAGCAGACAAAAAACCTGTATTATTGGAATGTGAATAGGTATGGTTTCCAACAGTGTGGCCTTCTGCAATAATCCTCTGAAAGGTTTCAGGATATTTTTCGATCTGTTTCCCGATGCAGAAAAAAGTGGCTTTTACCTGATGTTCTTTAAGTAAATCTAAAAATTGGGGTGTAAATTCAGTAGGTCCGTCATCAAAAGTCAGGGCGACCTCATTGATTTTTGTTCTTTTGTGAGTAGTGCTGTTCACGAAATAGCCAAGGCCGATATCGAAAGAACCCCAGACCACTACAGCAGAAAAAGCCAGGAAACAAGCGATATAGACCCAAAAACTGCCATGAAACGCATAAATAAAAACGTTACAGAAAAGATAAAATAAAATAAATGGATAATGTTTCATCTTTGGAAATTTTAGCCGTTTTTCAATCAACAATTTAGCCTCTTAGCTGTTTAGCCATTCAGCCTTTTTACTTTTTTGCCATTTTGTCCCTTTACGCTTAAAAAGCTCTCTCCAGCAACACTAAACTGTGATCACTACCTGCCAGATTGTTATAAAGAAGAATGTTTTTAATTTCAGTCTTTTTTTCTGAGTTAATCATCATAATTTCAGGGATTTGCTGTTCTTTCAGGATATGACAGGCCATAAAAGTTGAAAAGCCACTCGCTGTATTGAATTCACCGCTCAGATGTTTGTAATACAGTAAAGCTGAATTTTGGAAAAGATCCATTGCTTTGTTATAATACACATCAGATTTTGCATCTCCGCTGAAACCTAAGATTACAGCGTCAATGTTTTCGTTGGTCAGATTATTTTTAGCAAGGAAATCCGTCACAAATGACTGTGTTTTTTCCAGATCCAGTCTGTTAATGATTTGAATATCTTTAAGTTTTGCGTAAGAATTTTCAGTTTTATCTTTCCCTAAAACAAAAAATGCTGCTGCTTCGCCCCAGATCACCCCATTCGTTTCCGAATGCAGATAATTGACGGGAAGATTTTCTTCTTTTTTGATGGTATGGTTAAGGCGGTACAGCTCCATAGTTCTGTCGGTCTGCTCATCTGCTGCACCTGCAAGAACATTTTCAGCTTCACCATCATTGATCTGTAGTTTAGCATCAAGGAACGAGAATTCCAGTGATGAAGAGGTGTTGACATATGTGAAATTGTACGCATGGCATTGAAGGCCCAAAGCAATCTGTCCTGCCACGGTATTGTGAGTAGATTGAATAAAGAATGTAGGAGTTAAAAACTCTTCATTGTTATCGATCACGTTTTTCAGGAACTTTTCTGAATCCTGTGAGCATCCCATTCCTGTTCCTACGATAATGGCATCCGGCTGTTCAATTCCGGCTTCCTTTAAAGCATAATGGGAAGCTACGGAACTCATTTTTACTGTTTTAGACATTCTTCTGCTCATGGCAGGCGGAATGAATTCTTTATAGTTCGGTTCTATAGCTTTTAAGATCTGAGCAGTGTTTTTGACCACCAGATCCTGAAAAAAATTCTCTTTTAAAGTGTCCTGTGCAGAGATGCAGGATGCACTGTTGATGTATACCGCACTCATGATTTTGAAAAAATTAAAGTAGAACAATTGCCTCCGAAACCGAATGAATTGGAAAGAACATGGTTAATGCTTTTCTCTTTCAGCTCAGTAACAGGAATCAGATCAAACTCCTGCATTTTTGTTTTGAAATTCAGGTTGGGGAAAATAAGGCCGTGCTGCATGGCCAGAATGGAAAATACAGCTTCAATTCCAGCCGCTGCTGCCAAAGTATGGCCTGTAAAAGCTTTGGTAGAACTGAATTCAGGAACCTGATCTTCACCAAAGATCCTGATCATGGCAATTCCTTCTGATAAATCATTATTGGGCGTAGCCGTTCCGTGAACGTTGATATAATCGATGTCATCTTTTGCCAGTCCGGATACTTTAAATGCCTGCTCCATAGCTAAATAAGCGCCTTGCCCGTTTTCTGACGAAGCGGTCTGATGATGGGCATCGTTTGCGTTACCATAGCCGGAAAGATAAGCGAGGACTTTTTTATTTTCTTTTTTTACCACCTCATCAGATTCCAGAACGATGTAGGCTGCGGCTTCTCCTAAATTCAAGCCTTTTCTGTCATTGTCAAAAGGAGTGTTATAAGAATCTGTAAGGATCATCAGCGTATTGAACCCGTTCAATGTAAATTTTGAAAGAGAATCTGTTCCGCCAACGATAACTCGGTCCAAAACTCCGTTTTTGATGAGCTTTGCCCCCATCATAATAGCATTGGCTGCTGAAGAACAGGCTGTGCTGATGGTAGAAACCATGCCTTTCAGCCCAAGATAATCGGCGATAGCCAGCGAGGAATTGCCGGCATCGTGGGAGTCGATGTATTTTTGCTTTTCAGGAAAGTCTTCGTAAGAGTAGAAATATTTTTCCGTGATGTCCATTCCGCCTACGCTGGTAGAGGAAATCAACCCGGTTTTATAGGCATTAATATCTGTAATCCCGGCAGATTCTACAGCTTCTTTGGCGGCAACCATCCCTAATAAAGAGGTTCTTGTCACATTATTATCTTCAGGCAGCTGAAGCTGGCGGACAAGTTCTTCATTAGATCTTTTTATTTCGCCTGTTTTTATAGATCCGGCATGGCGGGTTTCAAACATTTCAATGTCTGAAATTCCGTGTTTTCCGGTTTTCAGCGAAATAAGATTTTCTTCCACATTATGTCCTATGGAAGAAATGATCCCCATTCCTGTTATGGCAATTTTTCGGCTCATGGTTTTTAATAATGTAACAGTGTATCAATCTGACAATTGGTACACTGTTAAATTAGTATATTAATTTATTTCGTTCTGTTTTCTTCAATGAACGCAGCCATTGTATCGATAGACTGGAAAATTTCCTTTCCTTTTTTCGGGTCAGCTAATTTTATTCCATAATCTTTATCAAGAAGAACAATAAGTTCCAAAGCGTCGATAGAATCAAGGCCAAGACCTCCGCCGAATAACGGATCTGTATCTTTGATCTCTTCTACAGAAACGTCTTCAAGGTTAAGGACTTCAATAATTTTGTGCTTCAATTCTGTTTTTAGGTTTTCCATAAGTATTTAATTTACCAATGTATTAATGTATCGGTTTACCAATTTAGTATTGTTACATTATTACACTGTTATATTGTTACATTTTTATAAGGTTAGCAAATATACAAAAGCTTTATAATTATCCTGATAAAGTTCTGTCCAGCCGCAGAGAACTTTTTCCGCTTTTCCGGACAGCAGGATTTGTTCTGCATAATTGTTTAAAAAATTTTCGTCAAATTCATCCAAAACGAAAAAAGCATTTTCCGTCTGCATTTTGTGTTTGATGCTGATCTCGCCTACACATATGTTCGGTAAGGTATACACAAATACGGCAGGACTCGGGAAATAATTTTCCTGCGAATTGATACTTTCCTGGTATTTAAAATCCGTATCAAGGCTTGATGATCTGTTGGCAAAAACCACTGCTGTCCTGTTGTGATCTTCATCTTTTAGGATCATTTCTGCGGCCAGAAAAGCCAGTTTGCTCAGGTTATCCATTTTGTGGAATTTAGGATAGCTGATTTCCAGGCTTTTATATGCTTCTTTGGCAAAGTCATGAAATGTTTCGCTTTGGCTTTCAAAAATAAGGGCATCGTTAACGGTTATTTTTGAGTGTTCTATGGTGCAGCTGTCTGTTTTCTTCATCATTTTCAATTTAACATTTTTCCAGAACAACCGCCGCATTGCATCCGCCAAAGCCTGACGCTGTTTTTAAAATATATTTAATCTTTGCGGGCTGATTTTCTTTAATGATATTCAATGGCTGGGAAATGCCTTCTTCTTCAAAATTTTTGGAAGGGATAAGCACTTCATGACGGGCACTTTCCATGGATATAATACTTTCCAGAAGTCCGGAAGCGCCTAAGCAATGGCCGTAATATCCTTTCATACTGTTCAACGGAACATTCTGAAGTTCCATTCTGTTGAAAGCAATGGCTTCCATTTCGTCGTTATATAATGTGGCAGTTCCGTGGGCAGAAATAAAATCAACCTGTTCGGGGATAACATTAGCTTCTGTCATGGCGGTTTTGATGCTGGCAAAAAGTCCGTCCCCTGTTCTGGAAGGTCCGGAAATATGATTGGCATCATTAACTGCAGAGTCTCCAAGGATTTTGAACCTGAATTTTTCGTTTTGTGAGATTGCTTCATCACTTCGTCCTTCGAAATGACCTGAAGTGATATACATCGCCGCCGCAGCTTCCCCGATATTGATCCCGTTTCTGTTTTTATCGTAAGGTTTGCAAGGTCCCGTGCCAATGGCCTGGAAAGAATTGAATCCCGAAATAACAAACTCGGAAACTTCATCGCCTGCAATGACGAAAGCATCTTCATATTTTCCTGCAAGGATCATATTTTTAGCAACGGCAATGGCCATTACCCCTGAAACGCAGGCATTGGAAACCACGATGGGTTTTGTTTTAAATCCGAAATAATCAGCAATTTTCTGGGCTAAACTGGAAAGATAAACGCCTTCCGGTAATCCGGTCTGGTTTTTTAATAAACTTATGTTTCCTTTGGTCGTGGATAATATAAAGGCAGTTTCTTCTGTAATTGGGTGCTTTTCAACAAGAGGTTTTAAGCTTAGAAGAAACATTTTCTCCAATCTGGTAAAATCCTGATTTTCAAAATTATCGTTGAATTCTTTATCAAGTTTTTCAGTATCAATCATTGAAGCATAAAAGGCTTCCTGGTTTTCAATTACTTTATGGAGGGCTACACCTGAATTTCCCTTGACCAGATTATTCCAGTTGGAGGAAACATCAAACCCTAAAGGCGTGACGCAGTTGTAGTCTGTAATATAGATTTCCTTCTTCATTATAGTCCCATTTTATCTTTCCATGCCTGAAAAAATCAGGGTTATAAAGGCATAAATTTCCACTGCTGTCCAAGAATACCTGGATAGTTTCTCCACTGCAAACCAATTGATTATCCTGATTGAAAAGCTCGTAAGTATAGATCAGTTTGGCAGATACGGAATTCACAAAAGTGGTAACGATCCTGAATGTTTCTCCATATTTTAAAGGAAGAAAATGCTCGCAGGTACTTTTTACGATAGGCGTTACATATCCGGCATTCTGAATGTCAAGATAGGTAAGTCCATGCTGTCTTCCGAAGGCTTCTCTTCCGTCTTCAAAATAAACAATATAATGACCGTGCCAGACAATTCCCAGCGGATCTGTTTCATTGAATCTTACCCTTACTTCTTCGGTACAGGTTAATATGTTTTCTTTAGACTGCATTTTGTTTTCTTTCGTAAAAAATAGAAATAGCTACCATGGCAATATAGAATGCGAACAGTAGGGCAAGTTCTTTGGCAATTCCTGTGATTCCGCTGTTCCTTAAAATAATATCGTAATAGGCATTCAGTCCCCAGTTCATAGGAGAGAATTTGGCTATGGTCTGCATGAATTCAGGCATTAAGAATACAGGAACCCATATTCCACCGATGGCGGCCAAAACCACCACAGAAGTTGCACCAAAAGGGGCAGACTGTTCCTGTGTATCGGCAATGGTTCCCAGTAAAACCCCAAACCCGATAGCCGCAAGACCGGAAAATAAGGTCACGACAAGAAGCTGGAACATTTTTCCTGAAACATCAAATGCCGGAAGGTCCATATACGGGAAAAGATAGATTCCTACAGCTACCATCAGTAAGAACTGAATGATACAGATGATCAGGTAAGTAAATGTTTTTCCTAAAATATGAACGAAATACGGTGTCGGACTAATTCTGGCTCTTACACTTGTACCCTGGCTTTTTTCTTTAACTAAATTGATAGACAAAGGAACCACGATAAAAAATATCGCAAAAAGTGTCCATGCAGGAACGTTATGCTGAACGGAATTCGGCATGACTTCCATGGCTCCTTTTTTGGGGTGATTTCTTTGAAACTGATGAGGTTTTTGTTCTCTTCAAGGTTTTCTTCAGTTCCCAGCTGTTCCTGGAATGCTTTGTAGATCTTTTTATTTTCAATCTCAAAGACCATTTTATTTACGGAATTCATGACTGAATTTTTAAATCCTGCATTGGTAGCGGGATCAAAGTACAGGTGAATTTCTTTTGCTTTTGGAGCCACTTTTTTAACCTTTGCAGAATCACCCTCAAGACCAAACGAACTTACGATTGTCTGAACTTTGGAGTCAATATTGGCATTCAGGTCTTTCGTTAAATTTTGAGGAATGACAATAGCCATCTGGTAATCTCCTGAAAATACGGCATCCTGAGCAGATTTTTCATTATAATTGGTCAGCAGCTGGAATGTTTTACTGGCTTCCAGCTCGTGTTTTATGTTTTTTGAGACCTCAGATCGGTCATTATCAATAAAAATGATCGGGATCTTTGAGCCTTCAAGGTTTTTAAAGGTAGAATCCTGGATCAAGGTAATGGTTACTATCAGCAGTAACGGCATGACGAAAATAATCACGATTCCCCCGATATCCCTCTTCAGAAGAAGGATCTCTTTTACAAAGCTTCTCCAAAGTTTATACAACAACATCTCTTAATTCTTTTCCTGTTAATGAAATGAAAACGTCTTCCAGGTTTTCAGCATTGGCAATCTGCGCTACCAATTCTTCCGGTGTTCCTACCGCATGGATTCTTCCCCTGTCGATAATGGCAATTTTTGTACAGAACTCTTCCGCCTCGGAAAGGTGATGGGAAGTGTAAATAATACACGTTCCATTTTTATTCAGTTCCTGTAAGAAATCGATGATCACTTTTTTAGATTGAACATCAACACCCACAGTCGGCTCATCCAAAAACAGAACCTTTGGATTGTGAAGAGTTCCTGCAATAAGGTTGCAGCGGCGTTTCATCCCTCCGGAGAACTGTCCGACCTGTTTATCTGCAAATTTTGATAATCCCATGATTTCCAGGGATTCGTCAATGGATTTTTTAATTTTTTATGGCTTAATCCGTACAGGCTTCCAAAAAACATTAAATTTTCCCTGGCTGTTAAAGTAGGGTATAAGGCATATTCCTGCGGAACGATTCCAATGATCTGTCTTAATTTGAAACCGTCTTTCTGAGGAGATAATCCATTGATTTTGAATTGTCCTGAAGTCGGTTTGATCAATCCGGAAAGCATAGAGATCAGGGTGGTTTTTCCAGCTCCGTTCGGTCCGAGAATTCCATAGATCTCATTTTTCTCTATATCCAATGAAATATCGTTGACGGAGAAGTCTTCGGCATTCTTATACTTTTTATAAAGATTTTTAATCTCAATCATATTCTCTGCCATATCAGATCGCTTTTCTCAGTTTTTTGTAAAAAGCTTCTTCCAGATCAGCAATATGAAGCATGGATTTGGAAAGGTTGTTGTAGATATCGCTTTTTGAATTCCTGTTTTTGTACACACGGGCAATATCCACGGCAAAGTCTCTCCAAAGGTCACCAATAGCTGTGATTTCTTTCGAAAGCTCTTTTAATTCGTCATTTTTAAGAATAACTGCCGCTTCCTGAAGGAATGCACCGTAAATAAACCTGAAACCGCCGCCGCCGGTACCAATTTCTTCCTGCATTCTGATCAACTGTCCCAAATAGTGATTGGTGACTTTAGTTCCTTTCTTTTCAGCCCATTTCGGGATGCTTTTTGCTACCCATCGCATGGCTTTTACTCCGATAAGCGGAACGGGAGCCAGCATATTTTTGCAGGTATCTTTAATTCCTTTTCTGATGGCCTCTTCAAGATTGACATGTTCCGGAATATAAGTAGGATAGTACATATGTCCTTTTGGCGGCAGTGCGCCTTTGGCATATCTTACTTTTTCCAGCTCGGCTTCTGTAAGGCTAGTGGTATAATCCATGACCGGATCGCTGATCAGGAATTTTCCGTCTTCTTTTCCGTATACCACAAGATTGTGGGCATTGAAGTGGAATTTATATTCCTCAGGAAAATAGGTAAGGTTAAAAACCCCTACCTGAAGCCCTGTAGGAATGTTTTGGTTTAAGTTTCTTTCCAGAGCAGACTGTGCGTCTCTGGGATTGGAAAACTTTTCTCTTTTGATTTTAATTCCCAATCTTTTGGCTGCTTTGCTGAAAATAGCACCCGGCATCGGTCTGTAGCTGAAACCCGGTGCAAAATTCACTTTCAAAAAGGGCAGATAGACAAAAAACAGTCCGGAACCGATCCCGAAGATCATGGGTTCGCTGAGCTTTAAGCCTTTATTGAGTAACAGATTGGAGGCAACACCGTTTTCGCAATGTGCGGTCTGATGGTGTTCGAAGTTAAGTTTCATTTGCTGCTTTTATCTTTATCATTGACGGAATGAACCGAGGCATTATTTATGCCATGTTTTAGCATTATTTCCCGTCGAAGTTCTTTAATTCATCCACTGAAATCCCGAAAGCATCGGCATATTTTTTCAGTACGGATTGGCTTAGTGTCTTAAATATTTTTGGTTTTGCATGTCTTTTTACGCGCCATTGCCACATGCCTACATAGGCTGCAAGAACCTGCATATCCATTTTATTCAGTTCCATAAAATAAATGATAGGACTTACTACATTATTGGCAACATTCTGTCTGGCTTCTTCAATCCTTTCATGGATAAGCTCCATAGATTCGTCAAGGGCTGCTTTTTTAGCATCCCAGCCTATACTGTTGGCGGTTGTATAATTATCATTCTCATCGGTCACATACAAGACTTCGGTCATGTTTGCCGATTTCAGATTGCTTTCGTCCTGAGGCAGGTCTTGTTTTTTCATGTAAACTGTATTATTTTTTTATTTCAGATGAAAAATACTTCACCTTTTTGATTCTTTTTAATCAGTTGGCTAAAATAGTGAAAATACATTATATGTAAATCATATTAATTATGATGCCAAAAAACAGGTTCCTTACAGGTAAATTCAAATATTAATCCAAAAAATTATAATCCTGATTTGCTGTAACAAGTATGTACCAAATACAGACTTATTAGACTTTAGAAATTGAATTAAATAATAACTTATGAAGAAATTTTTTATTTCCGTTTCACTTTTCTGTATGCTGAGCGCAATGGCACAGAAATTTGAAACCCAAAAGATGACGGATAGCCAGGGATATACTTATGAAACGGTCAAGAATGACCAGTCCGGTGTTAGAGTATATACTTTGAAAAACGGACTGAAGGTTTACCTGGCGAAGAATGATGATGCACCGAGAATTCAGACTTATATTCCGGTAAGAACGGGATCTAATAATGACCCTAGCGACAATACCGGCTTAGCTCACTATCTGGAGCATATGGTTTTCAAAGGGACCTCACATCTGGGAACTCAGGACTGGGCAAAGGAAAAGGTACTTCTGCAGCAGATTTCTGATCTTTATGAACAGCATAAAGCAGAAAAAGATCCGGAAAAGAAAAAGGCTCTCTATAAAAAGATAGATGAGGTTTCGCAGGAAGCTTCCAAATATGCGATCGCGAATGAATACGATAAGGCCATTTCTTCATTGGGAGCTACAGGAACCAATGCCCACACATGGCTTGATGAAACCGTATACAAGAACAACATCCCATCCAACGAGCTTGAAAAATGGCTTAAAGTAGAAAAAGAACGTTTTTCCGAGCTGGTACTGCGTCTTTTCCATACTGAGCTGGAAGCGGTTTACGAGGAGTATAACAGATCTCAGGATAATGACGGCCGTCTTGTGAATTATGCCATGATGGAAGCCCTTTTCCCAAAACATCCCAACGGGCAGCAGACGACGATAGGTACTTCCGAACACCTGAAGAGTCCTTCTATGGTCGCTATCCGTAAATATTTTGATACCTATTACGTGCCTAATAATATGGCTGTTGTTTTAGTAGGTGATCTTGATTTTGATAAAACAATCAAACTTGTTGACCAGTATTTCGGTTCTTTCAAATACAAGGAGCTTCCTATGAAAAAAATGGTGAGCGAAGAACCTATGGCCAATATTGTCACAAGAACGGTAAAAAGTCCAAGCACACCAAGAATGACCCTGGCCTGGAGATCGGATTCCAATGGAAGCCAGAATGCAAGGTTAGCAGATGTTGTTGCAGAAATCCTGAGCAACAGGGGAGATGCGGGTCTTATTGACCTTAATATGAACCAGACTCAAAAAGTATTGGGAGCAGGAGCCTATGAATCGGCTTTTAAAACTTATGGTGCATTTACCATGTCTGTAACGCCTAAAGAGGGACAATCTTTTGATGAGGCTAAAAAACTGTTACTGGATCAGCTGGATTTAGTGAAAAAAGGTCAGTTCCCTGACTGGATGCTGAAAGCCATCGTTAATGACAAGAAGGTACAGCGTATGAAAACATGGGAAACAGCAGACGGACTGGCAACTACCCTGTATGATACTTACATCAATGAAAAAACATGGCAGGATGAGCTGGATGACATCAATCAGTATGAAAAAATTACAAAAGCAGATGTTGTAAAGTTTGCCAACGATTTCTTTAAGGATAATTATGTAGTGGTTTACAAAGAAAAAGGAGTGAATGATAAGCTGGTTCGTGTACAGAATCCTGGCATTACTCCGATCAAGCTTAACAGAGAAGCTCAGTCTCCTTTCCTTAAAGATATTTTAAACAATAAAGTAGCTGAGACGAAACCTGAATTCATTGACTATAAGACTGCGATTCAGACTTCACAAATCAAAGACAAGAAGATAAGCTTCGTTAAGAACAAATATAATGATGTGGCACAGATCAGTTATATTTTCCCTTTCGGAACAGATAATGATAAGGAACTGCCGATTGCTGTAACCCTTTTGAATATCTTGGAACGGATAAATATACTCCTGAACAGCTGAAAGGTGAGTTCTATAAACTCGGGATCTCTTACAGCTTCAGAACGTCTAACGATCAGGTAATTATTACATTAAGCGGTCTTGAAGCAAATATGAAGAAAGGTACTGAGCTGATGAATCACTGGCTGACCAATGTAAAAGCAGATAAGGAAATTTACGCGAAAACTGTAAAGACGATACTGGAAGCAAGAGCTGCCGGTAAAAAAGACAAGGTAAGAATTATGGCTGCGCTTTCGAATTATGCTAAATATGGTAAAAATTCCAGAATGACAGACATTGTTTCCAAAGAACGTCTTGAAAGCATTGATGCAACGGAGTTGATGAAAAAGGTCAAAGTACTGAACCAGTCTCCGTATGAAGTGTTGCTTTACGGACAAGATCAGTCGGGTCTGGAAAAAGCGGTTAAGCCCTATATCACGGAAACCACTGTTCAGCCTGCGAAAGCTAAAGAGTACCCGGAGCCTGCTGCAGAAGGAAAAGTATATTTCACGAACTACGATATGGTGCAGATGGAAATGGCTAAAGTAGCCAAAGGAAGCGAGGTGAACCTAAGTAACTTTGGAAAAGCCAATGTTTTCAATGAATATTTCGGAAGAGGCCTTTCGTCTATTGTTTTCCAGGAGATCAGAGAAAGTAAATCACTGGCTTATACAGCTTATGTTTCTTACGCTAATGCAACAGAAAAAGGACACGCCAACTATATCACCAATTATATAGGAACCCAGGCCAATAAGCTTCCTTTGGCAGTAAACGCGATGAATGATCTTATGGTGTCATTGCCTCAGGTTCCTGCGCAGTTCGAAAACTCAAAAGGTTCTGCACTGAAGCAGATTGCCTCCAACAGGATCAACAGAACCAATATTTTCTTCAATCAGCTGGCACTGAAAAAGCTGGGGGTTGATTACGATATCAGAAAAGATATTTATGCTGAAATCCAGGGGCTGACATTACCTCAGCTTACCAACTTCTACGATACAGAAGTGAAGCCGGTAA
This sequence comes from Chryseobacterium sp. GTID13, assembly GCF_056172655.1. NCBI lineage: Bacteria > Pseudomonadati > Bacteroidota > Flavobacteriia > Flavobacteriales > Weeksellaceae > Chryseobacterium > Chryseobacterium sp. GTID13. Next base: position 30,791 of record NZ_JAOCMB010000002.1, on the reverse strand, counting down.
AGTACAATACAGCCATTATCGGTAAAAAAGAAAACCTGGATATGGAATCTATTAATAAAATGGGAACATTCCAGGAAGTTTCTCTTGAAGAGATCTTCGGATACTAACCTTTAGGATAGCAATTTTTTAAGCGGGGCAGAAATGTCCCGCTTTTTCATTTATAATTGGAATTTAACCACAAATAAAACAAATATTTCTTCACAAATAAATACGATATCCATTTAATAGGAACGGGCTTTAGCCCGTTTGCTTAATAATATCAGAAATCCAATCCGGCTTTAGCCGAAACCTATTTTACAACGCAATCATTCGTGAAGATCTGTGTCTGTGTCATCCGTGGCTAAAAACAAAAAAACCGCACAAATTGTGCGGCTATATAATTAAATCAATTTAATGATCTCTAAGATTTCACCTCCTGAATAAACAGATTAATCTCTCCTCTGATCAGTATCTCATCATTATGAAACGTCTCACAAAAAATATTACAGATATTTTCATACTGGGAAATCAGCGAGGCTTTTGAAATGATCTTGTTTCCAACTTTAGGAAGTGCAAATACTTCAATCTTTTTAATGTTGGTGATGAAGCCGATTACTTTGGTATCTGCTTCAGGATTTTCAAAGAAGCTCTGCCCGAGAATGGAGGAACAGGTCTGGGCGAGATTTTCAATCAGGCCGGCCTCTGCAAATTCTCCATTGTGGACAAAAATATTATCTTCTTTGATCTCAAAGGAAGTCACAACTTTTTCTTTGGTCAGTTCCAGGATATAATCTGCCATCAGCATCGGTTCGCGGTGCGGCAGAAAGTTGTGTATATTAATGATATTTTCTTCCTTGATTTCCATTTACAGTTTATTTTACGGCAGTTTTCATCTGAGATTTTGCAATGATCACGCCATTAACTTTCGTTACGATATCCACCAATGTTACTCCCATCATTTCATGAAGAATGGTTACTTCAGATTCCAGTCGGTCTCCTGTCTTAGGTAAAGTTTCCGCTTCAAAAGATTTAATGGCCCCAATGTATCCTGTGGGAGCGTCTTTTCCTAGCAGGTAATATTTGTAACCTGTGTGTAAAGCAACGCTCTGTGCCTGGTGCTCAATAAGGCCTGAAGCCTGAAATACACCCTCCTGAATGAAAATATTGTCTTCCCTGATTTCAAACCCTGATACAAGATGCTCATCAGAATATTCCGTAAGCTCATGAACCATGACAAACGGAAAACGCTGCGGAATAAGACTTCCCACAAATTCCTGGTCAGAGGTTGGCAGTCTGTTTTCCATTAGCAAACCGTTAACAGGGCACAAGAGTAAGCAAATCTTCCGCTTTCAGGCACACAAAGCAGTACTTTTTCTCCTTTTTTCAGCGTTCCGGAATTCATTAATTCTTCCAGCGCAATGAAAATAGAACCGGCACCGATGTTTCCTACTTCAGAAAGGTTGTAGAACCATTTCTCAACAGGGAAATCCATCCCTTTTTTAGCAAACTCCTCTCTTAAGCCATCTTTAAAGTAACCTGAGGAAATGTGGGCCAGAACATGGTCTATTTTTGCCGGGTCCAGATTATGTTTGTCAAAAGAGGATCTTAAGCTTTCTGCTCCTTTTACAAGGATATATTTGTCCAGGATCTTTGTATCCTGCTTGATCGCAAAAATAGATTCTTTCAGCCATTCATCAGAGGGGTAGTCTGCCCATGATTTCAGGCTTCCGTCTTCCTGCTTGTCGCATCCGGCATACATACAGGCTTCAATTTCGTGGGCATAAGAGTAGAAATCAATAAATTCTATCTTTAAAGAAATCTGATTTTCTCTTGGTTTATTTTCCAAAAGGAAGGCACCTGCACCGTCAGAAAGCATCCATCTCAGGAATTCTCTCTTGAAAGCAATGATAGGTCTTTCTTCCAGTAATTTTAAATTTTCCGCTTCGTGGTTGAATTTATCTGCAGTCATCCATGCAGACATTCTTTCAGAACCTGCACAAACGGCATTTTCCTGCACGCCGGCTTTTACAGAAAGGAATCCGTAGTTCAGGGCATTCATTCCTGAATTACACAGTCCTGTAGCGGTATTAATTTCAATAGATTTTCCGATATTCAGCTCACCATGAACCATAGAAGCATGCGAAGGCTGCATCTGATCTGGAGAAGTAGTTCCAACGGACAATAGCTTCATATCTTCCTTCCTGAAATTTTCATCGAATAATCCTTCTACAGCTTTTGCTGTCAGCTGTGCATTGGTATGGGTAGGATTTCCTTCTTTGTCCAAAGCATAATATCTTGTGGTGATCTTGTTATTTCTTAAAATCAGTGATTTTGCTTTAGAAGGAACACCGTTGATCAGACCAAGATAAGTTTCCATTTCATCATTTGATACCGGGCTGTTGGGTAAATATGTTGATGCTTTTGTTATAAATACGTCGTACATTCTATTTTAAATTAATTCCTTGTAAATATGTTTTTTGTTTTTGTCTTTTAAACCAAAATATAGGGGTTGTCAGTAAGTGTAAAACTAAGACGACAGGTGAAATAATCCATATCGCAGCCATCAAATATACCTTAAAGAATTTTATCAGCAATGGACGTTTCTCTTTTTCTTGATAATGAGGTTGGACCATACGGTAAAGATCTTATTACCTACTTTTTCCACTCTTACCAAAAAGGACGGATCTCTACAGCCCCATTCTTTACCAGGTCAGGCTGGAGACCTGAGAGATTTCCGCTGCTGAAATGTTTTTCTATGATATTCCCATACTTTACTGAGCCTGCAATTTCCTCATCGGAGATTCCGGCGGCCGGCAGTAGGCCTGATTTCTCTTTCTGTCCGGTGGTCAGCCAGCGTAAGATGGTCAGAACACTCGTATAATTATCATGCCTGTCTACCAGAGCAATATTCCCTACCAATTTTGCGCCAAGATTTTTTAAATAGACCTTCAGCTTCTCCTGGGAAAGCATCCACATGTTGCGGGTGCCAGAAATGGTAACCACATCGGTGTCTTTCATAATCTTTTCCGCGAAACTGCTTTTCAGGAAAGAAATGATAGGGATGGACGGGGTAAGGTACCATACCTGGTATCCGAATAAGATGAGGTCATACTTTTTGTTGAGGATCTCATCGGAAGGCGGAAAAATCTCTTTAGGGATCTGAAGATAAGATTCAGGGAAGGTGTTGAAGAAAACGTCTCCCGGCCATGGGAAAGGGAAGTCTTCTTTCAGCCTGATATTATAATAGGTAACATCGTATTCTTCCTTTCTGGCTTCGAAAGGCCGGGCCACATTCTTCACAATATCCTCCAGCTGGCCGGTTTGCGAATAGTAAATGATCAGTATGTTTTTTTTCATTAATATTCTTTAGCGGTTACAAAAATATGCTTTTCATATTTATTTAGTGTTTTTTGAGTATTTTTATTGCTTGCGAACTGAATTTCTGCTGATAATCTGAATTTTTCAGCTCATAATGTGGTATGTTCAGCAGGATAATGGTCTCGGGAAGCTCCTTCAGCGTACTGAGATCAAAATCTTTATCCGAAATCAGAAGAATGTCAATCTTTTTATTGATTTCCGGGATGCTGCTAATATAGTTCAGTTTTCTCCTTTTTACCAGATAGGTTTGTTTGGCTGTTGCTCTTCTTTCTTCATCTTTAATGAAAGAAAAAATTCTTCTTTCTGCCTGGTAAAGGGTGAGCAGGATATCCTTCTGTCCGAAATCATCTGCCATATGCAGAATTGATGCGTCTTTCGGAATATGTTTGTTCAGTTCAAAATAGACGGCTTTGTTGGCATTAAAATCATCTTTGACTTCTTTCACCACTTCACTGTCTTTGTAGAGATAGCTTAAAAATAGTTTTTTTCTGAAATAATCCTCGTCCTCCAGTTTATTTCGAAGTTCCGCAAATTGATCCCGGAAATAGGCATTGATCTTTTTTGTCCTTTCAGAATAGTTTTTTCCAAAGCTGGCATCATCTTTACTGATCCTTTCGCCTACTTTTACGGTGATACTTCCATCATAAATAATAAAGTCTCCTTTGGGAAGGACTTCGGAATTTCCGTGGATGTACAACGGAAGAATATCCAGGCCGAACTCTTCTGCCAGATAAAATGCTCCTTTGTGGAATCTTTTGATATCATTGGTGTAAGAACGTTCTGCTTCAGGAAAAACTACCAGAGAATAGCCCTGGTTAATTTTTTCTTTCAGTTTTTCCATTCCGTTCTCTATTCCCTGGGAAACCGGAAAAAAGCCAAGTGCTCTTACCAGTCTTCCGAAAACCGGGGATTCATACACCCAGTCGTTCACCAGATAGATGATTTTATGTGTGGCCATAGCAATGGCGAGCGTATCCAGGAAAGAGGTATGGTTGGCAATGATCACGGCAGGTCTGCTGAAATCTTCCGCCGGATTTTTTATCACTCTTTTCTTTACAAATGGGTTGGTGTGCAGTACTGATGTTAAAAATTTAGCTAAAATCCATTTAATGATATCTAATGTTTTTCCTTTTGACCTTTTGACAAACATACTTCCGATCAGTGAAAAGACAAATCCTCCCAATCCATAATAAAAGAAGGACAGGACGGATCTTAAAAATAACCCGAAGGTGATCGGGGAAAGCCCTTTTTTGCCCTGTTTGTGATCAGTAGCCTAAACCAGAACGGATAAAGCGTTGAGGTGATAATGATTACTGAGAACATCCCGATTAAGGCGACTAATGCCAGTGAATGCAATGCCGGATGTTTGGCGAAGATTAGAGAACCGATAGATAAAACTGTGGTGAAAACAGCAAGAATAATAGAAGTTCTGTAGGTTGGAAGTTCATTTTTTCCTGTTGTATGCTCCTTCTGCATGGCTTTTGTCAAGAAAATACTAAAGTCATCTCCCACACCGAAAACCAGTGTGCAGACTACGGTACTGAAAATATTCAATTCTAATCCAAAGAAATATAGGATACCTGCCGTCACGATTCCTGTCAGTACAATAGGGAACATGGTGAGAACGGTAAGCTCGAAATTTCTAAAGAAAACGATGATGGTAAGGATGATGGCCAGAAGAGAATAGTTAATGAGCGTGCCGAAATCCTTTTTCAGTAGTCCCAGGAAGTTTTCATTCATTTGCTGACGGTCAATGGCCAGTGCATCGTGGTTCTTTTCAACATCTTTTATGAATGCATCTCTTTTCTTTTCATCTACTTTTACAACATTGGAAACGGTGTAAAATCCATTTTCGTTGCTCAGAAATTCAGAGATCTGCAAAGCTTTGATTTTCTGATAATCCTGAAGGCTTAAAGTGGTATAGTTTTTATTTAAAATTTCATTGAAATTATCAAAAGCAGTATTGTTGAACCCAAACTGATTCCCGCTGCTCACCAGCTCTGAAACCGTGCGGCTTTTTTTATCTCCATTCCAGAATTGATTCCAGACTTCAATTCTCTGTTTCTGATCCTTTTCTGAAAGTACAACGTTTCCAAGGGAATTGTAGCTCAGAATTTTTCCTTCCTGCTTTTCTTTCTCAAGGAAACTGCTTAGCTGGGTGTTTCTTGCCAGCGCCTTTTCTTCAGAATCTCCGTAGGAAATAGTGTAGATAGATTTGGACGTGATGTCGGAAAGCTTTTGCAGCTTCGCTTCGCTTATCTTTAATTCTTTTGGAATATAATTCAGGTCCCCGATATCTTCATTGAATCCCACATGTCTGAAACCGAAAAGGCAGGCAATAATAATGATGGAGCATCCTATGATCAAAGGTTTGTTTTTCTCATAAGGATAAGAGCCGATCCTGTCTATAAAATTCGCATTGTGTTTGTCCTCTTTCTCTTTAGGATGGTAAAGCTGAGGAACGATAATCAATGCAGTAATGGAGGATAAAATCACTGTAATAGCTGCAAAAAGGCCGAGATCTTTCAAGGCCTCAGAGCGTACAAATACCAGGCATAAAAAAGAAACGGCCGTAGTGGCGCTGCTCAGTACAATGGGCTGGGTGATTTCTTTGTAAAGCTCTTCAATATTATTATTGTGTTTGTAATGGGTGAGAATGTGAAGGGCATAATCTATCGTGATTCCAATAAGAATAGCTCCTACGCTTAAGGAAATAGCTGAAATTTTATCTTTTATAAAATAAAGAATCAGCAGGGCAAGCAACACCGAAAATGCAGTCGGAAGAAATACAATAATGGGGGTAAAGAAATTCCTGAAATAGTACATCAGCAGAATCAGCAGTACCGCCATGGAGATCATTACCGTATTCTGGATGTCTTTTTTGATCTGCTGTGCATTGGCTACGGCAATCACCGGGGAACCGAAATAGTTGAGTTCTGTTTTACCCTTAAACTGCTTATTGATATCGTCCTTTATCTGGTTAAGCTGATTGATGAAAGCTTCATTACCTTTGGTATCATTGCTCTTATTTTTAGGATCAATGAAAAGCAAAAGGTTTTTTCCGTCTTTCGTGACGATGTAATTGTCTTCGAGCTTAAAATCTTTGCTGATGTTTAAAGCATTTAATTTCTTAATTCCCAGATAAGTAATTCCCAGAGGGTCTTTTTTAATGAAATCCTTGGTGACAAGGCTTGTAGGGGACACCAGGGAAACATAATTGTTCTCTACCTGTTTGGCGATGCTGTCTTTTTGCAGTTTCCTTTCAATTTCCTTGTAATCATTTTCATCGAGGAAAAGAGGCAGGTTCTGACTTACAAAATCAAATGTTTCCGAAATTTCACTGTCGTTCACCTTTCCCTGGACGGCACCGATATATTTTTTCAGAGGTTCAATTTTTTGAAGGAAAGTATCTGCTGTTTCTGAGAGCAAAAAACCGTCTTCCTTGGATTTGTTTTCTATAATGACTATGATTTTATCCGAAAAATTCAGCTGTTTAAGAACTTTTGCCGTAAGATCGGATTTTTCATTTTTAGGAATAATCTGATTGATATCTTCCTCAAAGTTAATTTTTGAGGCAAAAAATCCGCATATAACAGCTATTCCTAAAGCAATAATTACTGAAAGAATCCTGTTTTTAGAAATCAGATAATATAAAAATATAAAAAAACGATGCATTAGCGTATGGAATCAAGTCTGCAAATTTAATTTTTTCAGTATTAGTTCAAAATATTTCGGCTATAAGTTTTGTCTGAAAATCAACAAAATATTCTAGGCAGAATAAAAAAATATTCTACTTTTGCAAAAGTTCCCTCTTAAAATATATTTTAAACCAATATTTTATTAAAGAAATAAGAATCTGTTTTAGATATGTTGAAAAAAATGATGAAAAAACAAACGGATTGCTATTTTATAATGGTATCCCTTTTCTGCTGTCTGCATTATCTTATGTACAGGTTTGCATCTTACTTTTGTATGCCCAATCAATTAAAACCACATTAGATTAGCATGAGTCTATTACATCCTTATTTTTTTGTTGCGATTGTATACATGCTTTTCTTTAGTGTACAGGAGGTTTTTGGAAAAAAAGTAGATAAAAAATGGTTCTGGTTTTTAGGAATCTATCTCGTTATATTGGTAGGTTTCCGTGATAATGTGGGACCTGACTACGGAAGTTATAAAGGGCTCTATATTTATTCCGATACGAAGAGCTACTACAGTATTTTCATGAAGATGCTTCATATGCAGGGGCCCGACCAGCTGGAGGTAGAGTGGCTGTATACCCTGATCAATAAGATATTGCTGAATGTCTTTAATGCACCTTTTTATGTGCTTACTTTGGTTATTGCTATTTGTGCTATTTTTTTTAAGATAGAATACACGGAAGATAATACTTTTTATCCCTTTACATTTACCCTTTTCATGTTTGTTCCCTACTTCTTTGTTGGGGAAAGTGGACAGATCAGGCAGAATCTTGGGACATTTATTGTTTATTTCGCTATCCGGTATATTAAGCAGCGGAAGCTGTGGCACTACTTATTTTTCATATTTCTGGCATCAGGAATACATACGGTAAGCTACCTGTTCCTCCCGATGTACTGGCTGGCCCGTGTTCCATTGAACAAAACGATAATGCTCATCCTGATCATTATTTCTGTATTTCTTTCACCGTTCGAGATATACCGTGTCTTTGGAAGCTTTTTGGAGGGTATGGCTTCAGACAATATTCTGGTGAACGGTTTAAACGGATACATGTATGAATCCACAGAAAGATTGAACGGTGGTTTCGGGATTCCCGAAGTGATGATGATGATTCTGACCTTCTTCCTGTTTACATTCGATACCAAAATGAAAGAGAAATATCCCTACTACGAATACCACAGAAACTATGCTGTTGTCGGGATCTGTTTCTACTTTATTTTCAGGAATAACCCTGTATTCTCGTCAAGGCTTGTGGGGGCATTTGTCGGGTTTTCTTATGTTTTGATTCCCAATGCAATGTATGTGGTTTCAAGCGGAGTGAAGAAGATGATTTATACTTTTATCATCGCGCTTGTTATCTTTAACATTGTAGTGTTTTCCTCCTTCATAAATATTAAAGTAGGTCGATTTACCATTGATCTTTATAAAAATCATATTCTTCCGTAAAATTAATTTATTACTGATCATATATTAAAAAGACAGCCACAGAGCTGTCTTTTTTCTTGACTTTCTGGAATTATAAAGTTTTATGATTGAGCTGAATCATAAGAAATTTTAACAAAAACAGTTACTTTTGTGTGAAAAGTAGAAATTGCTGTTTTTGTATTTATAATCTTTTAATTATTTGTTATTGTTAATTTAATTAATGTATAATTTAATTATTTATAATATTAATTGGTTATTTGTAACGAGGGCTTAAAAGTTGTATTTCCTTTGATAGCACACAAGTCTAAGGATATGAAAAATTTAATTAAAAATTTTGCGGCAATTTTTTGCCTAGTGTCGATCTGTACCTATTCCAGGAATAGTAGAGAAGTAAAAAAGATCTTTCCTGAGCCCTTGACAGGAAAATCAGTGCTTACGGTAGGGGATAGTTTAACGAACCCCAGCAATAAAATTTTAGCAGTCCCCGACTGGACCAAAGCTCCCAACAGCTATATTTTTGATCCTAGGCAAGCTAGTGAAGGCCTGTTGATTCCGGTAAAAAAAGCATACGCTATGTGGAAAGACGACGGGTACATCAAAAGTGACGGAATTCCTTCCGGGAAAATGACAGCCGATGTCCTGTGGGAAGATACCCATGGTCTTATTAAATCCGGATCCGGATACTCACTCGAAGTCATGAGCACCAATGAAAATGCCAAAATAAAAGTTCCCATCAACAAGGCTAAGAAAGGAAATGCCGTTATTGCCCTGAAAATAAACGGTGAAATATACTGGAGCTGGCATATATGGGTAACTGATGATCCTACCAACGGATCTAAATATAAAAGCTTCGATAATATGGCAAGAATGAGAGCGGATGGAACAGTCGAACCAATTCCCGACTCCGATTGGGGGTGGATGGACCGTAATCTTGGGGCTATAAGCAGCTCTATTACTTCTTCGGACTGGAACAGAAGCGGCGGACTCCTGTATCAATGGGGCAGGAAAGATCCTATCCCGCCTTTAGTGACAAGAGGAAATGATTTCTATGAGGTTTCCGGCTCTATAGGAAGAGTAAGGCATAGAGGCGCAAAGAACATGACCGGTGCTGTAAATATTGATAACCTTACGAAATATGTTCTCCTTTCAAATGCTGAAGTGACCAATAATATCAGGCTTTCCATAAAGAATCCGCTTAGCCTGATCTATGTGAACAAAGATGATAACAGCGGTCAGGCATATTATAATAATAACCTCAATCTTCAGGTCAACTGGTTCGGACGTTCAGCAAATCTGCCCGATAACAGGCTTTCCGAACTTAATCTTTGGTCGGATAATTCCCAGGGACTCATCAGTACCGGATATAACAACGATACCAGTGCCAGGCCTTACAGAGATAAATCATCTTATGATCCATGCCCGAACGGATGGAGAATGCCGTCAATGCTTGTCGCCAACCTGGCCTCTCAGACTTATGTGGATGATATAAGGCTCGATTTTTCCCCTTTCGGAGTCAGAACCAACATGGCGAAAAGTGTTTTCGAAACCAATAAATACCACATCATAAAACCTACTGATAACGGAATGCCATCTTTTATGACTGGATTTAAGGTTTACCCTAATTTAGGTTTTGATCTTTCCAATGCAGGAGGAAATAATATGGGTGTTTTTCCCGGAACGGGGCAGCTGATAAGATCAGCTCACCAGGGTCAGTATACCGATCAGCACCATGTTGCTTTATGGACGGCAACCATGACCAGACATTTTGATGCTTCTCCTGCAGTAACTACCAGAGGTCTTTTTATGATCCCCGACAAAGGCCAGCCGGATGTGCCCGATCCTAATTATCCCAATATTAAGGGACGATATTTTTATATGCCCATGTCAGGAATGTATACTTCCGAGGCCAATGGATGCAGATGTATTAAAGATCCTCTTTATATTGTAGACAACTATGATTTTCCTTCAGAATATCTTGATCCTCCGGCAGAATACAGAGAAGGGATCGATAACCCCAATACCTACCAGGCTGTTAAAAAATCAAGCCTTTTTACGGTAGAGATTCCTGTAAGCAAAGCTTTCTCGGTGCAGAGCCAGTTTTTGAATAATCAGGATATATTGGTTCCAGCGAATTTTAACAGTCTGAAAGCAAATGTACTCTGGACCACCAATACGGCTCTGATTAACAGGATATCAGTCATTAATCCTTCCCTAATTCACTTCAAAGCCTCAGTGATTCAAAAATATCAGTAGACATCAATCCGAATCAAAGTGGAAATGCAGTTGTAACCCTGCATAACGGAAGCATTACTGCTCCGGTGTATTGGAGCTGGCATATCTGGATAACCGACTCTCCTCTGGGATCTTATGTCTATAAAACAGAGCTTCCGGCAACGGAAGCGGTGAACTATATAAATTATGTAAATAAAGCCGATGTTATACTTCAGACAGAATTTATGGACCGGAATCTTGGAGCAGCAGACGCATTTCCAACCGTTGCCAATGCACTTACACCTACTGCTGCCGAGCTTGCCCAAATACGGGCCTCTACAGGAATGCATTACCAGTGGGGACGAAAAGATCCGATCCCGACATTCCAGCATGCGGATAACAGAGGTTCGTTTAGTATATTTTTAGGGACAGCATCAGCAACCGGAACTATTGCCTATACTACTTTAACATATGCTGCTTACAATAATATGTCAGGAAATTATATAGTTCCTTATAATACTTACGCGGCTTCGGTTGCCCAAAGTACAGATAAACCGGCAGATAAAATAGCAAAAGTGCTGTCTTATTCCGTGAAAAATCCTTTAACGTATATGATTCCAAGCACTTTTGCTCCCTATAATAGTAGTATGCCCAACTATACCAATGGAACCGACTGGCTTGCCAATGAACCCAATCTCGCTCCTGACCGATGGGGAAGAGGCGGTGAAAAATCTCCTTTTGACCCGTGTCCGGAAGGCTGGAGAATTCCTGATCTTAGCAACGTAGCCTTGATTTCTAACCAGGACTTTGGACAGTCGCCCTGGTATAAAAAAGACAAGAATGTAGCTACATTTTATAGTGTAAGTACGGATTACTCGGGATACAGAGTTAGAAACCCGTCTACGACTTCTACTATAGGCTATATGTTGATAGGACCATCTTATGTAGTTGGTAACTATCCGAATTCAGGTATGCGGGGATATAGAAATGTGATCGCCAATCAGACTCCTACGGGAACATTCAATAACATTAATTTCCAGTATCCTGCGGTATGGACGGCAGGTTTGGCTTCAAATTACCTGGGAAGGTCAGTGAACGTAATGTTTGATGCTGCTTCTACGGCCAACCGCTTTATTGCCTTTAATGATAATAATGATCCGTATTTTGCCACAAGCTGCCGATGCGTAAGAATAAAATATGATGCCCAGGGAAATGAGGAAGGTCCTATTCCAAGGTTACCGGTTACAGCTCTGGCTTCGGGAAAAGCATCAGCGGCTCTGAGCAGTGCTGAAGTAATGGAAAAAGTAAATAACAATAAAATTTCTTTATTTCCCAATCCGGTAAAAGATATCCTGTATATCAAGGCACCGGAAAAGGATGGCTATTACTATCAGATCTACAATGTCTCCGGACAGCTGGTGAGATCCGGAAAATTTGAAAACGGCAAAACAGACCTTTCTGCACTCAGTTCAGGGGTGTATCTGGTCAGGATTAATAATGCTGAAGAAATTGTGAAGATTATTAAACAGTAGGATTAAAATAGTATTAGATAAAGCAGAATAGGGTTCCTGTTCTGCTTTTTTATATATGTTTTACATCTATCACCATTGATGAAAAATTCTATATCACCTGCTTCAATCAGGATGGACTTTACGCTAAACCGTACTCTCTAAAGGACTTGGTATATCTGAAAATGCCCTCAGGAACGCCTATTAAACCCATCTAAAAATTAAATTAAACCGTTTTAACAAAATGTATATAATAAAAAAGCTTTACTTTTGCAAAAAATTTTTAGAATGTCGAAAAATTTAGTAATCGTAGAGTCACCGGCAAAAGCAAAAACTATTCAGAAATATTTAGGGAAGGATTTTGAAGTAAAATCAAGTTTCGGACACATCCGTGACCTTCCTAAGAAAGGAATGGGAATAGACCTTGCCACATTCAGTCCAGATTACGAGGTTTCGGCTGATAAAAAGAAGCTGGTAACAGAACTTAAAGCTGCTGTAAAGAAAGCTGAAATGGTATGGCTGGCTTCCGATGAAGACCGCGAAGGAGAAGCTATTGCATGGCACCTGGCGGACGAATTAAAATTAAAGCCGGAAAGCAGAAAAAGAATTGTTTTTCACGAGATTACTAAAAATGCCATTCTAAAAGCGATTGAAAACCCGAGAGATATTGATCAGAACCTTGTCAATGCCCAGCAGGCAAGAAGAGTTCTGGACAGGATTGTAGGTTTTGAAATGTCTCCCGTACTTTGGAAAAAAGTAAAACCGGGACTTTCTGCAGGAAGAGTACAGTCTGTAGCGGTAAGGTTAATTGTGGAGAGAGAAAAAGAGATCCGTGAATTTGTTCCGAAAGCAAGCTTTAAGTTGGACGGTATTTTCTTGAATAAAACCGAGCAGGAGATTGCTGCAAGGCTTAAAAAAGACTTCGAAAAGGAAGAAGATGCAGAAAAATTCCTTGAAAAAGCAAAAACTACAGAATTTAAAGTTCTGAATGTTGAGACTAAACCGGGAACACGTTCTGCCTCTGCGCCTTTTACTACTTCTACCCTGCAGCAGGAAGCCTCTTCCAGATTAGGATACAATGTAACCAATACCATGCGTCTTGCACAGAGACTGTATGAAGAAGGGTATATTACCTATATGAGAACGGACTCTGTAAACCTTTCGCAGGAAGCCATTGAAGGAGCAAAAAAACAAATCGTTTCAGAATACGGAGCGGAATATTCATCACCAAGAAATTATACCACAAAATCTGCCTCTGCACAGGAAGCTCACGAAGCGATCCGTCCGACTGATTTTGCAGTAAAAAGCATCGGTGATGCCCAATTAAACAGATTATATCAGTTAATATACAGGAGAACGCTGGCTTCACAGATGGCTAATGCCAAAATTGAGAAGACCGTAATTGAAATCGGAAACGCTTCATTGCCTCAACATTTCGAAGCACAGGGAGAGGTGATCATCTTTGATGGTTTCTTAAAAGCTTACGGGATTGTAAAAACGGAAGATGATGATGAGGAAAACAACGAAAAGCTTCTGCCTAAAGTAAGTGTTGGTGAAATTTTAAGCTATAAAAAGATCACTGCTTCAGAAAAATTCACAAGACCGAGCGCAAGATATACGGAAGCAGGTCTGGTGAAAAAACTTGAAGAGCTGGGAATTGGCCGTCCGTCTACTTACGCACCTACGATCCAGACCATTCAGAACAGAGAGTATGTGGACAAAAGAGAGATTGATCCTCAGACCCGTGAAGTGGTGAAAATGTCCCTTACAAAAGACAAAATCAAAAAAGAAGTCCTTGAAGAAAAATTCGGGGGCGACAAAAATAAATTTGTACCTACAGATATCGGTGAAGTCGTGAATGACTTCCTGACCGATAATTTCAAAGAAATTCTGGACTACGGATTTACTGCCAGAGTAGAGGAAAGCTTTGACGAAATTGCCAACGGAGACCAGAAATGGAAAGAAATGATGACCAATTTCTACTCAAAGTTCCATCCCAGAATTGAAGATGTAGAAGAAAATGCAGACAGAGCCACCGGTGACAGGCTTCTTGGAGTAGATCCCAAAACCGGTAAAAACGTTCATGCAAGAATCGGAAGATTCGGTGCCATGATCCAGATCGGTGAAACGGAAGATGAGGAAAAGCCGATTTTCGCGTCATTAATGGCAGGCCAGAATATTGCAACCATCTCTTTAGCCGAAGCTCTTGAGCTTTTCAAGCTGCCATTTGAGCTTGAGGCATTTGAAGGACAGCCGGTTTCCGTAGGAGTCGGAAGATTCGGGCCTTATGTAAAATGGGGCGAAACCTTTATTAGCATTCCGAAAGGAGAAGATCCTCTTTCCGTCAACCAGGCACGCGCAGAAGAAATTATCAACGAAAAGAAAAAAGCGGATGCACCGATCGCAACTTATAAAGGAGACCCTGTAACGAAAGGCACAGGAAGATTCGGGCCGTTCATCAAATACAAAGATATTTTTGTGAATGTTCCGAAAAGATATAATTTCGACAACCTTTCCCAAAGCGATATTGATGAACTGATTGACGCCAAGCTTGAAAAAGAAGCCAACCGATACATCCAGCAATGGGAAAAAGAGAAAATCTCTATTGAAAACGGAAGATGGGGGCCATTCGTAAAATTCGGGAAAGCCATGTTCAAGATCCCTAAGAAAAAAGATGATACGAAATATGAAGCAGAAGAGCTGAAGGAAGTATCCCTTGATGAGGTTAAAAAATGGATTACCGATCAGGATAAAAATGCTTTTGCAGAGAAAAAGAAGCCGGCAGCCAAGAAACCTGCCGCTAAAAAAACAACCGCTGCAAAAAAGACAGTGGCCAAGAAAAAGTAAGAGTAAATTAACTATACAAAGCCGTTAACATAAGTGTTGACGGCTTTTTTTATCAATAAAAATACCGCAGTATATCAACTTGCTGTGGTTTTTTTGTATGTTTGTTCAATAAATAAATTAACGTATTCTCAAGTTCTCGGATTACATATGGATTTTGAAGATTTTATCATTTCACCAAGGAATTTCAAAGCAGAAAGCTGGCAGATCGGCAGCAGGATCACAAAAGATATAAAGGAAGACAGCATTGTCCTTCTTTTTGTCTCGGATTACAGAGGTGCGGGCGGTGATGCAGAAGTGCAGGACTTTACAGCAGTGAGAAAAGAATTTTATAAGCTTTCACAGCTTGATTTCGAAGTTCCTGTTGTAGACCTTGGAGATCTGGTTTCCGGAAAATCCGTTCAGGATTCCCATTACATCCTTCAGGAAGTTTTGTCGGCATGTCATTACAAAAGAGCTCTTCCGGTGATTATCGGAGGATCCAATGATTTTGCTTTTTCTCTATTCTCAACATTGAATTTTCATAAACAAAATATCAACTATACCCAGATTAGCAATATTATTTCCCTGCAGCAGGGCGAAACAATTAATGAACACACCTTTTTGGGGAAAATACTCGGTTCCAAAAATTTTTCCATCAAAAACTATCACCATCTGGGCTATCAGAAACATCTGAACGAAACAGATTCGGTAAGATTGATCAAAGAAGTACAGTTTGACATTGTCCGTCTGGCGGAAATGATGAATTCCACGGAAAAAACAGAACCGTTTTTCAGAAAAGCAGATCTGGTCACCTTAAACTGTGATGCCATTGAAAGTTTCAGCGAGCCGTTTTCCATGAATCCTCAGGTGAATGGGCTGAACAGGAGAGAGATATGTGCCTATATGAAAGAAATAGGGCTGAGCGAGAATTTAAAATCCGTCGGAATTTTTAATTATAATATTTACTCCGAAAGCCAGCTCAACCACCAGCTGCTGGCACAAATGCTCTGGTACCTGATTGAAGGGATCAATATCCAGCGGTCTCATCCGAAAGAAAGGCATTACGAACTGTTCTATGTTCTGATTGATGATGAACAGTATGCTTTCAAAAGAGATACCTTCAGCAATCTCTGGTATTTTGGAGAAGATGAAAATATAGAAAACTGTATCCCATGTTCTAAAAAAGATTTTGAAGAAGCAAAAAGAGGAACGCTTAATCCCAGGCTGACTTTTTAACGACACATAAGATGAAAAAAAATATTAATTGGTATTGTTCTGTTAGCCGGAGTATTCTGCTTCGTGTATTTCTGGAATAAATATTCCTATGCCGGCGAGAAAGATTATTTTTCTTCCCGTACAAAACCGGAAAATGGTTTGCAGATCGGCATTATTGGCGACAGTTGGGTCGTAAGACAGAATCTGGATTCGCTTTTACAGAAAAAACTTTTGGATAGAGGTATACAATCCGGGATCTATTCATCAGGAAATCCTGGTGCTAAGACCAAAAAGATTTACGAAAACCTTTTTAAAGACGACACGGAAGAATTTTCCTCCAAAAAAATCATCGAAAAAAAGCCGGATTACTGTATCGTAATTGCCGGTGTAAATGATGCCGCAACCCATGTGGGACCTGAATTTTATACCCATCATATGGTGATGATCATTAAAACGCTCCTTCATTATAACATCAGGCCGGTTATAGTTTCCCTTCCGGAATTTGGTGTTGAAGAAAATTTTAAAAATAAAAATATAATCAGCAGCCTTAGCAACAGGGGGGCTGAACTGGTTTTAAATGAAGGCAATCAATTTAAAATACCGGAATACAGAAATGCGCTGTCCGAAGAATTAAAAAAGACGGCCTGGATAAAAAGGTAATCATGCTCAATTTTGATGAAGTAAGCTCTGATTACGATAAAAACCGGGACTTATATGCAGACCCTCTGCACTTAAACAAACAGGGGTATCAGAAATTCAGCGAATTTCTGGCCAACGGAATTGCTAATTTAGAACAAAGAAAATGATGGTCTCAGTTATAGTTCCTGTGTATAACGTAGAAAATTATCTGGCGAAATGCCTGGATTCCCTGGTTAACCAGACTCTTCAGGATATTGAGATTATAGTTGTTGATGACGGCAGCAAAGATCGTTCAGGACTTATTATTGAAGAATATGCAAAGAATTTTCCCGAGAAAATAAAAGCTTTTTCCAAAGAGAACGGCGGCTTAAGTGATGCCAGAAATTTTGGGATAGAAAGAGCTTCGGGCGCCTACATCGGTTTTGTAGACAGTGATGACTACGTTACGGAAACGATGTTTGAAGAAATGCTGCAGCTGGCAGAAAAACATCAGGCTAAAATGGTCATCTGCAATATTCAGAAAGTAGATCAGGACGGGAAAGTAACCCAAAAGCTGACCCAGATTCCCAATATGTCTGAAAAAATAGAACTGGAAGATCACTTCTCTGTTTTTTCTGATCTCAGCTACTTTGCCTGCAATAAGTTGTTCAAAAAAGAGCTTTTCGACCATAAAAGATTTAAAAAGGGAGTTCATTTTGAAGATATTCAGCTGATCCCGCAGTTACTTCTGGAGTGTAGCGTCTTGGCTCAGACCCAGAACTTTCATTATCAGTACCTGGAACGTACGGATTCTATTACAAAAACTCATACCGAAAAAGGTCTTGATATCCTGAAAGCAGTAAAAGACGTGGAAGCTGCATTTGAAAAATCAGGATATTCCCACAAAAGGAAAGAGCTTAAAAATTTTCAGATCTTTGAAGGGGTATATTCTTTTCTGGCTTACCTGGCTTTTGTAAAAGACAGCGGAATATTTTATAAAATGGATGCTGAACTGGCCGTTTTTATGGATGAAAGAAAAATAAAAATTCGAGATATATTAAACTATAATCGTTTTGGTAAGAATTATCTTTTATCTTTGCCGATGAAAAAAAGATTTTTTATCTGCTGTTTTTTGCAGGACAAAAGAAGCTGATAAGAAGATTGTTGTAACACAAATGATAAGTACAATTATTCCAGTCATTATATAAAACATTGATAGGTAGCTTTTTGTAAGATAAACCCGATGTTTTTTTAGGAATGTTGATGATGTGCTTAATAAAAAAAATGAAGAATTTTGAATTGTTCTTAAGCGAATCAGGAGTTTCTATTTTTTACGTGAAAATAGGATTAGGCTTTCTATTCTCTTTTTTAATTACGTTTTTCTCCATCCCTACCATCATTAAAATATCCAGAAGGAAAAACCTTATGGATGAGCCGGGTATAAGGAGTTCCCACCTCAGGAAAATCCCTAATCTCGGAGGGATTGCCATTTTTACTCAATAGGAATCTGTGCATCGATTTTTGCCTATGAGCTTTTTGATTTGTACAAATTTTTATTTGCCTCATTAATTATTCTTCTTTACATCGGAGTGATGGATGATATTGTTGTCATGAGAGCTTATAAAAAACTGGTGGCACAGATTGTAGTGTCTTCATTGGTGGTAATAGGTTCCGATATCAGGATCAGAAGCTTATTCGGGATATTCGGGATTTATGAAATGGGCTATTTCGTGAGTATTTTGTTCAGCATCATTACTTTTATTATTCTGATTAATGCATTCAATCTGATTGATGGGATAGACGGGCTGGCCGGAGGATACTCGGTCATTTGCAGCGGCCTTTTTGGAATAAGCTACTACCGACTGGGAGAATATAATTACCCGCTCGTGGTTCTTTCCGTTATTATCATAGGAACTGTACTTGCCTTTTTATACTATAACCTATCCAATTACAGGACGAATAAAATATTTATGGGAGATACGGGGTCTATGCTTCTGGGGTTTCTTCTGGCGTTTACTTCCATCTGTTTTATTGATATTTTCATAGACAGAGAACTTCCTAATGTTCCAAGATATCACCTTCAGTCTGCACCGGTAATAGCAGTTGCCATTCTTATTTTACCGATTGTAGATACGCTGAACGTAATCATTATCAGGCTTTGCAATAAAAAATCACCTTTTGATGCAGATAAAAACCACATCCATCACAAACTGCTGAAGCTGAATCTTACCCACAGGCGATCTACATTTTATATTATTGTATATTACCTGATGATTGTCATTGTGGCTTATTATTTAAGACATATCGATATCAATCTCCTTTTAATGATAATTATTTTATTAGGCTTTTTTGGCGCTTATTTACCAGATATTATTTATCATTTAAGAAATAATAAGAAAATAAGAATTTAATTTTTACTTTTGCAAATAACATCCCAAATATGATGAAGAATTTGAAATATTTATTTTTATTACTGCCCTTTTTTATGACTTCCTGCATCACCAAAAAAGATGTAAGATATTTACAGCCCAGCGAGAGCCTGGTAATCAATGAAGAAGGACTTATTCCCTACAATATTCCCACCTACAGAATTACGAAGAATGATATTCTTAATCTTAATATTGTAACTACGCCTAAGGGAGATGCGGCCCAGTTTTATTCATCTTTAAATACCTCCGGAGGAGCTAGTGGAGGAGGTGCTGCTAATCCTGGTTTGACAGCAGGTAATAGTGGAGGTTCTGCAATGGGAGGGAACATGAATTTTTATTTCAACGGTCTGAAAGTGGACTCCAAAGGAGATATCAACGTTTTCGGTATAGGATATGTTAAAGCTGAAGGAAGAACACTGGAAGATGTTACCCAGGAACTTCAGGAAAAAGTGAACGAAAATTTCCAGGAAGGAAAAGCTGAAGTAAGACTGAATACAGACGGAATTACCTACTACATTCTTGGAGACGTAGAAACAACAGGTCTTTCCGGAGAAAAAGTAGCTCACAAAAATACGTTGACTATTACAGAAGCATTAGCTATTAACGGTGGTTTGAACAGAACCGTTGACCGTACCAATATTGTTATCCACAGAAAATTGCCGGAAGGGATCAAAGTGGCAAAACTTGACCTTACCCGCGAAGATATTATGAATTCCCCGTACTATTATGTACAGAACGGTGACGAAATCTATTTGAATACCAGAGGAAAAAGCTTAAACGGATTCGGAAAAGATCCTATACAGACTTTAACCACTGGGGTATCGGTAATTACTACAGCATTATCAATTTATCTGCTTCTTAAAAACCTTTAACCATGATTCCAGACAAAGACACCACCATAGGGAAAAACGAACCCCAGAAGGAAAAGTATGGATCGTTTGCATTATTTGATATCGAACATTTCCTGAGAAGAATACTCAAAAACTGGTACTGGTTTGTATTCATGCTGTTTATCGGCTATGTTATTTCATGGGTATACAGTAAATATTATGCACAGAATATCTATGCATCAGATCTTTCTTTGAGTATATCCAATAATACGTCCAGTTATTTTACACCCAACCAGTCTATCAACTTTATCTGGGGGCAGAGCGGAAATCAGGACGGAGTTTATCTTAAAAAATGCTTTTATCCAGATCCCATAACGAGTTTCTGGTAAAAGAGCTTGACCTGTTTGTTAATTATTCTACCAAAGGTCTTATCAAATCAACCTATATTGATAAAACCGATTCACCGGTTTTTCTTCAGATTGATAAAAAACACCTTCAGCAAATTAATTATCCTATTACCCTTGTTCCAAAGGGGGAGATTCTTATGAAGTAATTCTTCCGGAAGAAGGGCAGTCTACCAGTTTGTACAATTATGAATCAGAAGGGTTTCAGTCCGTTAGTGGGTATAGCAGGCCTGCCAATAAGGTGATAAGAGTTAACGAATGGTATAATTCTCCCAATCTGCGTTTCAGACTTATCAAGAATACCGCGACTCCTAATATAAAGGTTGATAATGTTATTGTAAATCTTAGTTCGGTCAATCAGAGTGTTAACGACATCGTTTCTACCATAGGAGTGGAATTCGATAAAGAGATTGCAACCATTATGATCATTTCCAAAAAAGGTTTCAATCTTAACAGCACGGTGAACTTCCTGAATAAATCAGTAGCTGAACTTCAGAAAAAAGACTGGCGGATAAAAATATCGTTAACAAGAACACAGACCTTTATCTGCAGACCAATATAGACGGTATCCGTAAAAAACTGGATTCAAGTGCGGCGGTTCTGAATTATCTTAAAACTTCGGAGAAGCTGTATAATATTAAAGACAGAGACGAAAAATCTTTAGAAAAAATAAAAGATCTTGAAGCAAAAAAGGCTGATATCATAAGCAAAATCAGTTCACTGAATAATATTAAAAATACCCTTCAGGCCCAGAATTTTGATAAAATGATCAGCACCAATGCTGCCGGTTTTGAAGACGGATTCTTTACAGCTACTGTTACAGAGCTTAAAGCCCTATATATGAAGAGAAGAGAGATGGCAACCATCTATAAGCCGAACTCCGAGCCTATGAAAGAAATAGACAGGCTTATTAATGAGGCTAAAATGGGTTCATCCGGTGCTTTAAGAAACTATTATACAAAATATTATGAAGAGATCAATAAAATAGACCGTCAGGTAGCTGAAGCCAATAATGACCTGACTTCATACCCTGAAAAAGAAAGAAAATATCTTGATGCAGAAAGAGGGTATAGCATGATTGAAGCTACTTATAACAGCCTTTTGGGAAGACAGAATGAAGCACAGCTGAAAGTTGCTACCAACCAGTCTGATATTACAGTAATTGACCCTGCCAAGAATCTGGGACAGGGCCCTATTGGTCCTAATGTAAAAGCAATAAAATCGGCAATTATGTTCGGTCTGTTGCTGCTTCCATTATTATTCATCCTGATTGGTGAAGCATTGGATAACAAAATCCGAAACATCAAAGAACTGTTGGGTGCAACGAAGATTCCGCTTCTTGGAGTTATCGGGAACAATACCAATGAGAATATGTTAACCGTTTTGGAACAGCCTAAATCATCTGTTGCAGAAGCATTCAGGGGAATCAGGGCCAATATGAGATTCCTGATGGAGAACAATAAGGAAGATGGCAAAGGAAAAATAATTTTGATAACCTCTTCCGTTGGTGGTGAAGGGAAAACCTATATTTCCATCAACCTGGCCTCAGTAATAGGCTTGAGTGATAAAAAAACAATCCTGCTTGGAATGGACCTTAGAAAACCTAAGATCTTCGGGGATTTTAAAATTGATAATAAATACGGGATCTCCAATTATCTGACCGGAGAAGTAGAAATAGACCAGATTATTAATAAAACCAGAATTCCCGGCCTTGATGTCGCTACTTCCGGACCGATTCCTCCGAACCCTTCAGAGCTTTTGATGAGCGACAGAAACATCAGGTTCCTGGAAGAACTGAAGGAGAAGTATGATTTCATTATCATAGACTCACCTCCGGTAGGTTTGGTTGCTGACTCTTATGAGTTGATGAAATATTCTGATGCCAATATCTATATCGTTCGTCATGAGTATACTGAAAAATATATGCTGAAGATGATAACGGAGAAATATCACAACCATGAGGTTGATCATTTAGGGCTAATCTATAATGATTACAATAAAAAACAAGGCTATGGATATGGCTACGGTTATGGTTACGGATATGGCTATGGTTATTTTGATGAAGACAAGAATTATAAGGAACCGCTCCTGATCAGAATACGGAATAAAGTACAGGCAATATTTAACAGGAAATAATATTTTCTTGTTAAATATTACTCCAACACATGGTGATATATGTTATTTTTTATATCTTGTGAAAGAATTAAATAAAATAACATGAAAAATCTAAAAAAACTGTCAAAAAACGATTTAAAAACGATTAATGGAGGGAAGCAGCTGCAGCCACTTACAACACATTGTTTCAGTAATGCCGGATGCCCTTCAGGACAAATTTGTGTTACTTGCTCTGGCCCGGATTGCGGCAGTTTAGGTAGCGGAATTTGCATCTGATACAATTATTCTTGAAAACAGTGACTAACAGTTTTTATTTTATATTTAAACAAATTGCTGTTACAATCGCGCTGGTTTGATTTTTAATATCAGAATAATTTTCAGGAAAATTAAAAAAAGCCCTCACCAATGAGGGTTTTTTTTATGTTGGGAGTTACTTGTATTGTATAAATAGTATATAAAGAAATATTTTTGGCACTTTGCCGTTTACTTTATAACAAATTATGTTTTTTTGTTTATTTTTAACTAAACATTAAGGATATCTTTAATATAAAAATGTTTTATATTTGCAAAAATTAAATTTTAAAATAACCATAAATCCATATTCTTTTATGAATAAAAAATTATTGTTTAGCTTTATTGCCTTCCTGGGAATGGTAAGTGTTAAAGCACAAAGAAACGAATTGGGAGTTCGTTTGGGTATGAGTAACCTAGTTGGGGATATCGGACGGACCAATTATATTTTACAAAAGCCGTTGGATTTAGACAGAATGTCAGACTGGGGGTTCCCGTTTTATGGAGGTTTATTATATAGATTTAATTTTAACCCGCACCAGACCGTTAGATTGGATTTAGGATATAACCAGATCCAGTTTAGTGATAAGGCTGCAAAAGAAGAATATAGAGTAAATAGAAACTCATACGGAAAAAATAATGTATACGAAGCAAGTTTGATGTTTGAATACAATCTTTTCCCTGTCAATAATGAGCAGGTAAGCATGGTAAGTCCTTATATCTTTGGTGGTGTAGGAGCTTTGATGTTTGATGCCCCTAAAGCTGATCTTGTACATGATTTCAGAAGAGATGCAGACGGTGTGGCACAGGCGCCGCTTAATGAACTTGACTATACAAGTACCCCGGTATACTCATTAGGAAAAAAAGTAACCATGCATATCCCTTTTGGGGTAGGTTTAAAATACAAGTTCAATCATAATTGGGCTATATTTGCAGAAGCTACATTCAGATATACACTGACAGATCAGCTGGATCACAGCAGATTGCTTTCAAAAGATCTGACGTCTAGCTATAATGGAGATATTTTAGATCCTGCTACCGGTGCTTCGCTGCTGCAGTCAGGAAATTATTATGCAGTCTCTAAAGAAAGAGAACAGGAGCTGCTTAGCAAAAGGAATATAGGGGATGAAAGGTCTAAGGACTGGATGAATACTTTTAGTTTAGGATTGACCTATTCATTCGGAAGACCTCCGTGTTATTGTGATTAATTAATATGTCGTTGATTAAAGATAAAATAAATTCTCAGAATTTACCGAAACACGTCGCCATTATTATGGACGGCAATGGAAGATGGGCAAAAACACGTGGCGAAGAAAGAACTTTCGGTCACAGGAATGCCATTGATGCAGTAAGAAATGCCATTAATGCATGTAATGAGATTAATATCCCTTACCTAACACTGTATACATTTTCTTCAGAAAACTGGAACCGCCCTGCAAACGAAGTGAATACACTCATGAACCTGCTGGTGGAAACCCTTTTGCTGGAAGCTGAAGAGATTTTTAGCAAAGGACTCAGAATGCATGTTATAGGGAATTTAGAAAAGCTGCCTCCCCTGGTGAGAGAACAGCTTGAACGTGTAGTAGAGCTTACAAAAGAAAACACAAAAGGCAATTTAGTACTGGCAATAAGCTATGGCTCACAGAACGAAATACTGAACGCTGTAAAAAGCATCAGTTCCGATGTGAAAGAAGGAAAAGTTGATGTTGAGAATATTGATGAAAAATTATTCGAAAATTACCTTTATACCAAAGACTTTCCGCCTGTAGACCTGCTGATCAGAACCAGCGGGGAAATCAGAATAAGCAACTTCCTTCTTTGGCAGATTGCTTACGCGGAATTACAGTTTTTAGATGTCCTTTGGCCGGATTTTACAAAAGATATCTTCTTCCAGTGTATTGTAGATTACCAGAATAAAGAAAGAAGATACGGTTTAACTGGCGACCAGATAAATGCCCAATAAATTTAAAGAAAAGAAAGACTCGATAAAATGAAGTTTAGACTATTACCCATCATCATGTTTGCTGCTTCGGCACATTTTTATGGACAAGTAACTCCTCAGGACAGCACTAAAGTAAATAATGCTGTACATGCAGAAAATGAAGCAGGAACTTACACTCTTAAAGACATTGTTGT
Source organism: Chryseobacterium sp. GTID13 (assembly GCF_056172655.1). Lineage (NCBI taxonomy): Bacteria > Pseudomonadati > Bacteroidota > Flavobacteriia > Flavobacteriales > Weeksellaceae > Chryseobacterium > Chryseobacterium sp. GTID13. Next base: position 5,727 of record NZ_JAOCMB010000002.1, on the reverse strand, counting down.
AGATGGGGTAAAAAAATATACACCGGCACAGATCTTAAGATTTACGGGATTAACTAAAGGAGAAGCTGTAGATATTCCTGGACAAAAAATCAGCAACGCCGTGAAAAAGCTTTGGGATACCCAATCGTTTTCAGAAGTTGAAGTGTATGTTCAGAGTATTGAAGGGCAGACTGTAATTTTAAGATTCTACCTGGAAGACCTTAAAGAACTTGGAGAAGTAAAATTCACAGGTAAAGGGATTGGTAAGTCTAAAAACGAAAAGATGGCAAAAGACAACAATCTGAAGCCAGGAACAAAGATTACTCAAAACCTTATTTCCAGCCTTAAAACAAAAGTCCCTAAGGATTATGTGAAAAAAGGGTATGCTGATGCCAGAATCACCATTCAGGATAAAGTAAATGCCAACGATCCGTCTTTGGTAGACTGGACCATCAATGTGGAAAAAGGTAAAAGAGTAAAAATTGACCATATCGAATTTGAAGGCAACCAAAGCGTTACAGATGCAAAGCTTAGGAAAAAGCATTCAAAGAAACCAAACAAAAAAGATTTGGTATCGGTGGAATCCTGAAATCTTCAAAATTCATTGAAGAAAAATATCAGGAAGACAAACAGAGTCTTATCAGCTACTATAACTCTTTGGGTTACAGAGATGCTAAGATTGTTTCAGATTCCGTATGGAGAAACAAAAGAAATAATTACGAAATCAACGTAAAACTTAATGAAGGTAAAAAGTATTATATCGGAGACGTTACATTCACCGGAAATACCGTTTACTCTACAGAATATTTACAGAGATTATTAGGATATAAGAAAGGAGATATTTACGATGCTGTCGGGTTTAACAAAAAAGTTGGAGAAGACGGAGGTAAAGAGGATGATTCAGATATCAAATCTGTGTACATGAATAACGGTTACCTTTTCTCTAATGTAACTCCTGTGGAGAAATCCGTATCGGGAGATGCTGTAAACCTGGAAATCAGAGTTAATGAAGGAGAACAGGCAACCTGGAACAAAGTAACATGGCAGGGGAATACAACAACCCATGACCACGTTGTGCTTAGAGCCCTGAGAACCAAACCGGGAGAGCTTTTCAAAAAGACAGAAATCAAAAGAACCTATTTCGATCTTGCAGGGATGTCTTTCTTTGATCCGCAGCAAATTAAATATGACATTAATCCTAACCCGCAGGACAATACGGTAGATGTAAACTGGAGTCTTGTTGAAAAAGGATCTTCTCAGGTACAGTTACAGGCAGGTTACGGAGGTAACAGCTTTATCGGGACATTAGGACTTACGTTCAATAACTTCTCTTTAAAGAACTTCCTTAAATTTAAGGATTTTAAACCGGTACCTCAGGGTGACGGCCAGACTTTATCCATCCAGGCACAGGCAGGACAGTATTTCCAGAATTATGGGATTTCATTTACTGAACCATGGTTATTCGGAACAAGACAAACTTCCCTTTCTGTAAGTGTAAACACCTCGAGAGTAAAATATAACGACAGCAGTGGAAATGATCAGAAGCTTAATATCTTCTCCGCATCAGCGGGTCTGAACAGACTATTGAACTGGCCGGATGACTATTTCTCGTTATATACAGGAATCCAGTTCCAGAATTATAAATTCAGTAACTATCCATTCCAGTTCGGAGATACTACAGAATACTATGGAGATGCAAACAACTTAAGTCTTAACTTAGGTTTAAGCAGAAACTCAGCAGGTATCGACCCTATCTTCCCGACAACAGGTTCGAATATTGAACTTTCTGCGAAATTAACCGCGCCATATTCATTGTTCAGCAACAAAGATTACTCTACAATGTCGCCGGTTGACAAATATAAGTGGATGGAATTCTACAAAATCAAGTTCAAAGCCGACGTGTATAACGAAGTCGTAGGAAAATTGGTATTGAGATCTTCCGCTGAAATGGGATTCATGGACGGATATAACAAAAAGCTTGGAGCTCCGCCATTCGAAAGATTCTACGTAGGAGGTACAGGTTTATTTGGAGGTAGATATGACGGACGTGAATTGATTCCATTGAGAGGCTACGAAAATGCTTCAACATATGGAGGAGAAATAGATGACATTACCCAAAGAGGGGGAGGTACAATCTACAACAGATTTACACTGGAATTAAGATACCCGATCTCAATGAACCAGACCGCTAAAATTTATGCACTTACCTTTGCTGAAGGGGGTAACGTATGGAACTCATGGAGCACCTACAACCCATTCCAGCTGAAAAGATCTGTAGGAGTTGGGGTAAGAGTTTATATGGGAGCATTTGGTCTGATCGGATTTGACTTTGCTTACGGATTCGATAGAACAGTTTCCGGAACAGAGCCTTCTGGATGGAAAACACACTTCCTGATGAACCAATCATTATAATCACACATATGAAGAACCTTAAAATCATTTTCACATTTGTATTGTTCCTGCTTTTCGGATTTTCAAACGCACAGAAAATTGGAATTGTAGATACAGGCTATATTTTAGACAAACTGCCTCAATACAAAGAAGCAGAAGCAAGATTAAATTCTCAGATCGATACCTGGCAGTCAGAACTTCAAAACCTACAGTCAGAATACGAAAGAAAAAATCGGCATTTGAAAGTGAGAAAGTATTGTTGATAGGAGACCAGCTGAAGCTTAGAGAAAAAGAAGTAATGGACCTTGAAAAAAACATCAAGACCACAACAAGCTTACGTTTTGGAGCCAATGGCGAGATTACAAAACTGAGAACCAATCTGGTTGTACCGTTCCAGGATCAGATCTGGACCGCCGTTAAAACAATGGCTGAGAAAAACGGATTGGGCACGGTTCTTGATAAATCCGATAACAATGTGCTTTTCCTTCTGCCAAGATATGATTATACAGAAAAAGTATTAGCGATCTTATTAAAAGGATCTGCTCCATCTGATAAAAAAGAAAAGACAAGCAGTAAAAGTAAAAATTAATATATAAATTAACTTTTGCTTAAAATTAAAATCTAAAAACAAATTAAATTATTTATTTTACCAATTATGAAAAAATTAAGTGTATTATTTGCCGCGGTAATAATGGTTGTATCGGTAAGTATGGCGAAAGCTCAAAAATTAGCTTCTGTAGATTTAATGGGGGTTCTTAATGCAATGCCTGAAAAGAAAAAAGCAGACACTGATATAAAAACTTTCTTAGACGCAAAACAAGCTGAAATTAAGAAAAAAGCAGATGCTGCTCAGGTTAAATTCCAGCAATATCAAACTGAAGCTCCTAAAAAGACAGCTGATGAAAATGCAGCTAGAGAAGCAGAAATGAAGAAATTAGGAGAAGAAATCCAGCAAATGCAGGAAAAAGCTCAGAAAGATCTTCAGGCTAAGCAGGATGTAGCTTTCGGACCTATCGAGAAAAAGCTGAACGACGCGATTGAGAAAGTTGCTAAAGCTAACGGTTACGACTTCATCCTTGATGCAAACGCTGGTGCGCTTGTATACAAAGGTGGTGCAGACGCTACAGCTGCTGTTAAGAAAGAATTAGGAATCAACTAATAAATTAACAAAGTTTTATAAATTAACCGTCTCTTTTAGAGGCGGTTTTTTTATTTTTGCGCTATGGAAAAAGAAGTATCAACAACCGTAAAAATAAGGTTCAGCGATTGTGATCCGATAGGACATTTGAATAATGTAAAATATTTGGACTATATGTTCAACGCCAGAGAAGACCACGTAGAAACATTTTATGGATTCACATACGAAGAATATACCAAGAAAACGGGATGCACCTGGATTGCCATTCAAAATGAAATTGCTTACCTGAGAGAAGTAAGATACAATACCCAGGTTGTGATCAGCAGCAAAACAATAGAAATTCAGGACAGGACGGCCAAAGTAGAAATACTTATGAAAAGCCTCGACGAAAAAACCGTACATGCGGTTCTATGGGTTACAGTGATTTATTTCAACCTTAAAACAAGGAAATCCGAAATTCATCCCGAAGATATAAAAGAAACATTTCATAAGTTCTATGTAGATCTTGAGCAGAAAGACTTCCAGTCCAGAGTGAAGTTCCTTAGGTCTCAGAACGCAAAAAATTCATAATAAAAAATTAAAGAATCACATATGAAGAAAATAGCAGTAATAGGAGGCAACGGACAGTTAGGCAACTGTATCAGGAAAATTGCACCCGATTTCGAAAATACTTACGAATTCATATTTACAGACTCCCAGACTCTGGACGTTACCAATGAAGAACAGGTTAATGACTTCTTTTATGATAACAAACCGGACTACTGTATCAACGCTTCCGCTTACACAGCCGTTGACTTAGCCGAAAAAGAAAAAGACAAGGCATTTGCTGTAAACGCTTACGGAGTTGCCCATCTCGCTCAGGCCTGTGCAGATCATAAATGTATACTTATTCATGTTTCCACCGACTATGTCTTTGATGGTGACACCAATCTTTCATACTCAGAAGACGATTTTACCAATCCGACCGGAGTATATGGCGAATCAAAAAGAAAAGGAGAAGAACTTGCCCTGGAAATTAATCCCAAAACCATTATTTTAAGAACCTCATGGCTGTATTCAGAGTTTAATAAAAATTTTGTTAAGACAATGCTTAGCCTGTTCTCTCAAAAAGACGAGCTTGGAATTGTTGCCGACCAGTTTGGGCAGCCTACCAATGCAAACGATCTTGCAGAAGCAATCATGAATATTATCGAAGCCCCGAACAAAACCTTCGGTATTTTTCACTTCTCAAATTACCCCGAAACCACCTGGTTTGAATTTGCTAAAAAAATTGCTGAATTTTCAAACTCTTCAGTGAAACTAAACCCTTTGACGACGGATCAGTATCCCACCCCTGCGAAAAGACCTGCCAGAAGCACCATGTCTTTAGATAAAATAGAAGAAGTATATAAAATAGAACCCAAACATTGGGAAAACAGTCTCGAAGATTCTGTCAAAATACTAACCCAGCAATAATATGATCAAGAACCTGGCAGTTGCCATTTCCATATTCTGTATCCATCTATGTAATGCACAGAATGTATATCTCTCAAAAGTTGAGAAAACAAACGACAATACGGATAAATTTCTCTATAAAAAAGCAGAAACCATAACTGATGCAGAATATCTTGGAGAAATTGAGGTTCAGGGATTCTCAAAAGATGATGCAGCTGTTTTTTCTCTCATATATAAGAAAGCAAAAGAAATAGGGGCCAATACTTTTTCATTTAAACCATTTGAAAATATAGATGGTACCCCTCAGCCTTTTAATCCGTCTAATTATAAGATAGCTCTTTACTATACCCCAAACGGGAAATTAAAATATCAGGAGGGTAAATTATACATTTTTGCTTCTTCAGATAAAGAGCAGAAGATTAGTATAAATAAAAAAGACTATTTACTGGCACCAAGGTCTTACCTTACCCGGGATATTATTTCCGGAGATGTATTTATTATATCAACAAAGAAGTTTTTAGGCTCCACAATTAAAGTTCAGCCTAAATCAGATAAAGAAAACCTATACTTTCAGGTCTCCTCGTTGAGGGTAAAATCCGATACTTCCGGAATTGGCGGTTTAAATCTGAAATCCGGTGATATTATAGGATTAGAAAAATCTTATGCGGAGTTTTTAAGCCTTATATACACTGAAATAAAACAGTAAACCGTAATTCTGGAAAGAAAAGCTGAAAAAATTAAACAAAAGTTTAAAATTTTTACTACTGTATACCAGTTCTTTACGG
>NZ_JAOCMB010000001.1:0-8462 GCF_056172655.1 Chryseobacterium sp. GTID13 | reverse complement strand
CCTGGAAATTCCGTCGGTACTTATAAGCGACAATACCATAGTACCTGAATACCTGAATAAAATGCTTGAAGCAGTACTGCCGGAATGAAAAAATCCCACTTCGTAGTTTGGTTCTGAAGTTCAACAAGCCCTATCAACATTTTCAAAAGGATTGCCGGCAATATTTTGGATCAACCTTCTATAATTTCTATATAAAAATCAAAATGCTTGATGTGCTGGATGACTTATTGTTTACCGATTTGAACTTGAAAGAAATTGCCTACAATAACCGATTTTCAGATTACAAAAACATGCACAGGATCTTTAAAATGTATGATATTAATCTAAAGGCTATTCCAAGGTTTCTAAGACACCTTTAGCTGGCAGTTACTTTTAGCGATGTTTTCGCTACTATTTGCGATAAAAAAGATACTATTTAGGATGTTTTTGTTACTATTTGCCATCTTTTTTACAGCCAATAGCTAGAGCTTTACGATCAGATCAAACAAGCCCTGCGATGAAAAAAGCCTCCTTAATACCAACACTGATCAGTTACTTTTTTGTACTGCTGTTTTTTTACGCTTCCATCAGTAAATTAATGGAATTTGAAAACTTCCAGGTGCAGCTGGCACAATCTCCGCTATTGAGCGCCTATGCGGGATTTATTTCCTATACGGTCATTATTGTAGAATTGATAGTAGCCATTATGCTGTGTATATCCACGGCCCGCTTATCCGGCTTATACGCTTCATTAGGATTAATGGTAGGATTTACGATTTATATTTACCTTATCCTTAATTACAGTGATTTTGTTCCCTGTTCCTGCGGTGGGATTCTCGAAAAACTGGGATGGACGCAGCACCTGGTTTTTAATATAGCCTGCATTCTGCTGGCCCTTTGGGGAACCTTCCTGCTTGAAAAACAAAAACATGGTTACCGGATAAAACCTGTGCTGTATACTTCTTCTATTTCTATAATAAGCTGTTTGATCGTTATCGGACTATTTATCAGTTCAGAGCACACGATTAAAAAAGAGAACAATTTTACACGCCGTTTCCTTCAGCACCCGGTAATAGAAGATAAAAGGATCAATCTTGGTGTAAACTCTTTTTATTTTGCCGGAGCTTATAAAGACAAGATATATCTGGGTAATTATACCACCCCTTTATATATAACAGAAATCGACACTGCTTTGAACAGCAGGAAGATGATTCAAATTACCCTCGATAATAAAGATCATCCTTTCAAATCACTGCTCGCAAAAGTAAACTATCCCTTTGTCTACCTGTATGATGGTACTGTGCCCATTATTTACCAGGGAGACCTGCACACGCAACAGGCAAAGACGATCAGTTATAAGCAAGCGTACTTTTCTCAATTGGTGATGTTAGATGATCATCGCTACGGCTTTCGTGCCACCAGCAGCAAAACCAACTCGCAGGTGTTGGGCATTATTGATCCCCGGAGTAAGGTTAGTGTACAATTATTCGAGAACCGGTTAAGTAAGCAAAAAGATGGTGTATTTGATATGGACGGTAAGCTGCTTTTTGATGAAGTAATGCAAAAGCTTATTTACATCTATTATTATCGCAACCAGGTATTAGTAATGGATGATTCCCTACAACTAATAAGAAGTCTTCACACCATTGATACAACGACCCAGGCGCAGGTAAGCGTAAAAACAACATCTGACGGAACAACAAAAATGTTGGCACCTCCAAAAAGGGTAAACAAAAATATGGTTGCTTTCCGTAATTTATTATTTAATGAATCGGGCTTAATGGGTAAATATGAATCCCGTTCCAACTGGCAACGAGGCTCCATTATCGACATATACAAAACTGACCAGCAGGAGTACATTGGTAGCTTCTACATTAATAACAGGCAAAAAAACAGTTTATCACAAATACTCACAACAGATCAATATCTATACATTATTTCCGGAAATGAACTGGTTCGTTACCGTTTTGCGCAGACGGTTTTAAAACAGTTCAAAAACAGGGGAAGCCGAAAACCTTAAGAGTAGGCGTAAATTTTAAATAGTAAATTATGAAAAAAGTAATGATTCCCGCTGCACTATTTGTAGTAGCTGTAGTGTCAGCTTTCACCACTCAATCGGTTAAAACAGCAGCCGATCCAGAGCCGTACAGAATAGATATCCCTGGAGTTGATTGTTCCCCGGTGACGGAGACTTGTACAGAGACCCCAACTGCGACCTTCTGTCAACACAGTCTTTCCCCCGGAGTAGATCTATTTGCAATGAATGAAGCCGGTACGGCTTGTGATGTTGTTTTATACAAACCCTAAAAAGTAAGGACGGCTTAACTGCCGTCCTTTTTTAATTTCTTTTCAATCCAGGGTTTGGTATGTCCTTTCAGGTAATGATCAAACCAATCTAAAATCCGCTGGGCTAAATCCAAACGATTTTCCTTTTTCACAAGTGCATGCCCCTCTTTAGGATAAAGCAACATGACGGCAGGCTTATTCAAAATTCTCAATGCGAGATATAAAGACATGCTCTGTTGCATGTTTACATTGGTGTCTTCTTTTCCGGCCCATATCAATAACGGCGTATTAATCTTATCGGCAGCAAGCAAAGGCGATTGCGATAAATATAGTTGTGGATTTCCAAAATACGGCATGGTCATTTTGGATTGCTGGTCTTCAAACCGCCAAAATGTAGGTATGTCAAAATACCAAATCGAAAAATACCAACTTGTCAGGTCTGACATGCCTGTACCGCTGATAGCAGCTTTAAAAAGGTTGGAATGAGACACGATATAATTAGTTTCATAACCACCAAAAGAAGCACCTATTAGTCCTATATTCCCTTCATCTATAACTTCCTTTTCCAAGACTTTTTTCACAGCATTTTCTACACATTTCAGAGCGGAAGCTCCGGGGCTGTTAGGCTCTGTTTCAATGTCAGGCAGAAATACAAAATAATTATGACGGGTAAGGAAACTTATATTAAAACCGCCTTGTGTTCTATCTGAAGGTAGCTCAAATACTTTAGCCTTTTCAGATTGCTTCTGGTAAATACGCACGATCATCGGATACCGCTTACCGGCGGTATAATCCACCGGGTAATATAAAAACCCGGTTAGGGTCTCTTTACCGGTAGCCGATAAATACTGTAGCCTTTCTCTTTTGCTCCATGTATAATGATGGTAATCGGGATTTGAAGTAATCAGGGTTTCTGAGCTGCCTTTTAGATCCAGGCTGACCAATTTCGGGGGCTCATTATAATTTTCTTCTCTAAAATAAATATTGTTACCCCTCATTAAAGGGTATTCATTAATGGCATTGGATGTACTGTAAAGCTTCTTTAATCTTGCACTACTCAAATGATAAATAATAATATGATCATCCGGTGTAGTTTCCTTAATAACGATGCTCTTAGGATTTATAATTTTCTCAAAATCAAGAATCGAATAGAATGATTTTAAATTTTCTTTCTTAAGCAGTTTATTTAGCTTTTTTGAAGATAAATCGACCTGCCAAACAGATTGCTTGTCTGTGATATAAGCCTTATTACCCGTACCCCATAACCACTTTTTAAAAGGTTCGTTAACAAAAAAATTATCCTCTGCAAATAATGCTGGCAAATGTTGGGTAAGATTAAATTGTTGTTGGTTTTTTAAATCTATTAGCCACCAGTTATTATCCTGAAAAAAAGCGATTTGCGATTTATCCGGGGATATCGACCAACTGTCATCAATGAAATTTTTCAAAAGTGATGTTTCAATGCCTGTGTGTAAGTTTAGAAGGCTAATATCAATTTTGTGATTACGAAATCGATAATCTCGATGTTTCTCTTTATTAATTAACAGGAATTTGCCGTTATCAAGAAACTTATAATCCAGGAATCCAATTTTATACTTATTAATAATATTTCCTGAACTATACTTTAAGAGAATTAATTCTTTTTCTGAAAGACGAGCATCCCTCGATTTCTTAATAGGATATATATGATTATCACCTGTTCCCCAGACTTCAACATCTGTTGCAGCCAGCTTTTCATTCTTGTTTACAGAAGCGACTTCAAAGACTATTTCATCCCCAAAAGATTGAGCAATTTTAATTTTATCAGCGGTCAAACCAGGTAGTGATATAGGAACGGCAGGCTGCTGTTTTTTTATAGCTAACTGAACTCTTTTTAAATAGTACTGTGAGTTTTCAGTGTACAATACATCAATGTAATTATTATCTGTCCACCACAGATCAACAAAATGTTTTTCCGGTAAATCCAGCTTGTAATTCAATGAGTTTTTAAAATCAAAGAACTCAATACCTTCAGCAAAGAATAATGTTAACCGAAGTTTTTCATGATCCCATTTATACCTAGCTAGGCTTTTTGTAATTGATTTGGTTTTCCCACTTTTAAAATCCCATAAACTAAAACGGGAGTTTCCCGGTTCTTTACCAGCCTGCTCCAATAACATTCCTTTACCGGGTATTACATAAAAATTACCAAATCCATCAAGACTGGTCCTTTCAAGGGTTGGTAGATCGTAAATAGTTATTTTCCTTGCATCTGACATGGAAACAAAATAATCATTTCCATAAAACTCAAATTTGACATTATCCACTTCAAAGGAATTGCCATTCAACCTGCTTTTTAAAATCATCTGAGACTTTCCTTCTCCAAAATATTTAGAATACACAAACCAGCTTTTATTACTATTCGTAGTTACAAAATTCACGTCGTACCATCCGTCATATTTAAACGCGCTATCATTTTTAAGGGCAGCGTTTTGGCCATATCCGCAGATAAATAGCAAAAAGCTAAAGAGGCGCAAAAATTTAATATCCTTCATTTTGGGGTAATAGATTAGGGTTTAAGATGATTTCTTTTTCAGGTATCGGTAGTAACTCATGATAGGGTTTCCAGTTAGGTTTTTGGCTCATTAACTTGCTTAATGCTCCGGTTCTTTTCAAGTCAAAGAATCGGTTGCCAAATTCTGTAAATAACTCATGTACCCGTTCGGCTTTGATCTTCACCCGAAGATCAGCTACCGATGATCCTGAAAGGGCTGTTAAACCAGCGCGAACGCGCACTTTGTTTAAATCTGCTTCGGCAAGGTTGGGTTCATTCAGGTTAGTATAGGCTTCCGCCCTTATCAGGTACTGCTCTGAGAGCCTTAGTACGATACTATTTTCTACCGTTTGCGGTGCCGGATTGAGCACTTTGTATTTATAGGGCTGGTACCAGACACCCGCGCCACTGGTAACTGTTTTGATCCAACTGGTTTTGCGGTTATCACCACTCTCAAAACTGTTTACCATTAAAGGGGAAAAGCTTACAAATGCGGGAGGTGTTGTGTTGATGACAAAGGCGGTAGCTTCCAGTGAATTACCGGTTGCTGTATTGGGAGAAAACTGCCATAGCGAAGACGTGCTGGATTTGTTAAACTCATTAGCCGGATTATTTTCCAGTTGAGCACCGCTACTTAAAATAACATCGCTGGAATATTGCTGCGCTTTAAACCAGTCTTTGTTAGTAAGATAAAATCTTGCCATGAACGCTTTAAGGCTGTAAATATTGATCCTTGTCTTAGGATTGGAGATGCCAGAATTTACAAAGGCATCATGCGCACTTAGAAAATCCGCTTCAATCTTTGAAATGATCACCGGAATTTTATCTTTTGAAGGTCTTTGGTTTTGGCTGTAATCAGTTCCCGTAATATAGGGCACTTCTCCAAAAAGATTATAGAGGTAGTAGTAAATAATTCCTCTTAGGGTTAATGCTTCCGCCCTAACATTAGCTTTAAAGCTTGCTTCAAGAGCGGTAGATTTTTCAACCCCTTCAAGAAAAGAATTGATCTTATAGATCGTAGCATACGCAGTATTCCAAAGATCAAGAACGTTCTGATTCTGCGGGTTGACGGTATTTAAATAAAACTCCCGGTGAGAGGGCAGGTTATTGGCGTAAAAATTTAGCTCATCTGTATAAAGTCCCAATAGAATACTTAGTCCTGAATTACTCCCTGTTAAAAATCCGGTATCCCGTGTGCTTACATAAATATTCATGAGTGCGGCTTCACAGGTTTTCTTATCCTGAAAAACAGCATCTGCTGTTAATTGCGAATTTGGATCGCCAACATCCAAAAACTGATCACAGCTAACGAAAGCAAATACAAGAAAGCTGTAGATAATAAATTTAAACTTGTATATAGATATTTTAATTGTTTCCATGTCTTTAAAAATTTAATTGAAAGCCTAGAGTATAAGATTTTAACGGTGGCAGAAAGCTTGAAACTTTTGTTTCGGGATCGGCCCCGAAATAGTTTGTCCATGTCCATAAATTCTGCCCTGTAGTAAAAACCTTAAGATTCATTTTATCCGATAATTTAAGAGCGTATGAAAGCGTAATTTGTTTCAACCTTAAAAAAGAACCATCACTTACTGCCTGATCACTTTGTGTATAATTATTGAAGGCTGTTACCGCCGCACTATTATAGCCCGCTGAATACAATTGATATTGTCCACTGGAAGAGCCAGGCGAGTAGTGATCTAAAAATTCCACAGGTTGATTGCCCATTATTCCCGGTAAAAAACTCTGGCTTAAACTATTGGCACTACTTTGTTTCACAAACTGAAAAAGAAAATCTAAACTGAAATTTTTGTATTGAAGAGAATTATTAATCCCCCAAAATACTCAACCGATAAATCTTTTATAACAGCACGATCTTTAACATTAAGCGTTCCGTTTCCGTCAACATCCCTAAAAGTATACACTCCGGATGTTGGGTTGATACCTGTATATTCAAAAAGCTTTACAATAGAAGTCGATTGTCCAACTACATAAGTATTAGAATAGGTTGAGCCTTCCAAGCCAGGGAATGACAGCAGTGTATTTTTGGGAAACGTGACATTAAAATCTGCTCTCCATTTAAAGTTTGATTTATTGATTAAAGTTCCGCCAATTTGTAGTTCCAATCCTTTATTTTCTACCTCAGCAGGCAGGTTGGCAAGAATGGAAGGGAAACCTGTAGTACCAGGAAGTGGTACCCCCACCAGCTGATCTGCCGAACGGTTCCGGAACCATGCCACTGAAAAATCCAATCTCTGACGAAAGAAGCTGGCTTCCAGTGCCAGTTCCAGTTTCTTGTTAGATTCCCAACTGAAATCAGGATTGTAAAGCCTTGCGGGTGTTAGTCCTGATGTTTGGTTATACTGCGCGGAAGTGGTGATATAGTTATTCAGGTACTGGTAATCCCCGATAAGATCGCTACCGGTAATCCCATAACTGCCCCTGAGTTTTCCAAAGCTTAGCCATGATTGACTTTTCAGAAAGTTTTCTTTTGAAAATATCCATCCGGCTCCCACAGCACCAAAGTTGCCATAACGTTTATTTAAACCAAATCGGCTGGAGCCATCCCTTCTTAATGTAACGTTCAATAAATATTTTGAAAGATATTGGTAATTGAATCTGCCGTAAAAAGATTGGTAAGCATAATTGATAACAGGCTGACTTGTTATGGACTTAACATTAGCAGCGGACAGATCATCTAATAGCGCATTGCTGGGAAAATTAGATGCCTGTGTATAAATACTATTGGATGTCCGTTTTTGAAAAGTTGTTCCCAGCAAAAAAATCAGGCTATGATTATTTAGTTTTTTAGTCCATTCCAAACGGGGTTCTATAATATAATTTAATAGATTTTGATCGAAGCGATTAACAGAAGAGCGTTCACTACCATAATTAAAACTTGGGTTGAATGTGGTTGATGGGTTAATTCTATTTTCAATCGAGTTTTGAGTTGAAACGCCAGCGTTTAAAACAACTTTCAGGTCTTCTGTCAATGCATAATCAAGCATCATGCTGTGATTCATCATTACAGTTTTACTTTTATAAAAACTATTAAGCTGAGCAAGCGGGTTGGTAAAAGTGTTATTTTCCCAATTCAGGTTCCCGTCTTCCTTATAAAGTGAAGGCGCATTGGGAGATAGTGTTTTTGCCTTAGAAAACAAATCCTGAGCTGGCAGAAAGTTATCTGCCAGATTAAATATCCCAGTGTAAGCAAGGCGAAATTTCTTATCTTCCGATTGATGATTTAAATTAACCAGACCCGATAATTTCTTTAACCTAAAATCCCCGGGAAATACGGTCGATTCTTCATAATAGCCTAAGCTTACTAAAAATTGTGTCTGTTCACCACCGCCATTGAAACTAAATTGATGATTTACCGTTGTTGCAGTTTTACCGGTTAATACCTTTTGCCAGTCGGTATAACGGTTTTGATCCCAGGTTCCATTGACATCATAGGCATCCGCAGGATACTTACTGATCCCGTCATTAGCAAATGCCTCACGCCTCATAGCAAGGTACTGCTCTGTATTCATCAGCTTTAATTTTGACATGGTTGATCCCAGTGAAAAGCTGGATGTATACTGATAAGTGGTCTTACCCTTTTTACCTTTTTTGGTCGTAATCAGTACAACGCCATTGGAGCCACGCGAACCATATATTGCGGTAG